>NZ_FPKW01000055.1 GCF_900114875.1 Chryseobacterium limigenitum | reverse complement strand
GGTGTAGTATTTCAAAATTTAACCCTTCAGACAAAAGCTCCTTATATTACTGCTCAGTATTTCGGAGTACAAGGAGAACAAAAACTAGTAGGTTTCCCTGCAAGTATAAAGAATATTTTCGTCGAAGCAGACAATGGTTATGCTAATCTGGGTTTTGAAATAACCGTGGGATTACAGGAAGAACGATTCTCCGCATCAGGAGGAATGAAAATAAACGGTTTGATTGTTAATGAAAACAATCGCCAGCGATGGAAGTATGATGGATTCAATCTTACCAAGTTAGGGCTTAAAAATGTGGACATTGGAGTCGCAATCGTATCAGGAGAATTCCAGATTATGCGTAATGACCCTTTATATGGAGATGGTTTTACGGCACATCTGAATGCAAAGTTGAAAGAGTTGAAGGTTGAAGTGAATGTAAATGCAGCTTATGGATTCAGTACTTTCCGGTATTGGGGATTTGAAGGCTCTGTGGACGGACTTAAAATTCAGGCATCAGCATTGACCATTACCGGATTTACGGGTGGTGCATTTTACAGGATGATTCCGGACAGGGATATGTCGTTGAATCCTGCATATAAAGATAAAGCTTTGGTATTGAAACCGGATAATACAGTTGGTTTGGCACTGAGAGCGGGTATTTATGGATCTGTTGCCAGCAAAAATGCAATTAGTATTATGGCTGGTTTTAATATGTCAACCAATCCAAATGGTGGTTTAGCCAATGTTGGGTTTATTGGAGAGGCACTGGTTATGGCTGATTTATCTAAACTGATTCCCGGAGATCCTTTAGCGGGAGTCAAGGATAAGTTCAAAGAAATGACGGGTAACAATAAATTTCTTAATGAGCTGAAAGACAATACCCACGTTAATTCTTTTCTGGATACCCAAGTGGTTGATGAACAATATCCAGTAACCAAAGATGTGAAAGGTGCTATTTATGCCAAACTGGCTATGAACTATGATTTCAACAACAGTGTTTTCCACGCAAGCTTAGACGTTTTTGTGAATATTGCTAATGGCATTATTGCAGGTATCGGACCGAATGGAAGAGCAGGATGGGCGGTCGTACATATTGCACCAAGTGAATGGTATATGCATATCGGAACACCAACCGATATGATTGGTCTGAAAGTAGGTTTCGGAAGCTTCTCTTTACAATCAGGAAGTTATTTTATGGT
>NZ_FPKW01000059.1 GCF_900114875.1 Chryseobacterium limigenitum | reverse complement strand
TTGTCTGCTGGTAAACATGGTAAAATTAGAATAACTGGCGGTAATCATCAATTTGTCCGAGGCTTTCAGATTGGCATTAACTGCACCTACCCAGCGGCTGGTTTGTTTGGCTTTCTTATTATCCAGATTATCTCTTTGTCTTCCAATATTTGTAGAAAGAGACAACCTGTCTTTCAGCATTGTGAAAGAAGAATTGAGCGTAATGTTTTCTAAATCATTATTAAAATAATAAGCTCCTAAAGTTTTGTATCCGGGATCAATCCTTTCGTATCGAACACCTATCATTCCTTTTTTTAGTTTAAGGTTGACTCCTGTATTATAAGCGGAGTAACTTTCCATAGAAGAATTGGGCGAAAGAAATCTGGAGGCAATACCTTTCTTTACTGAGCCATTGGTTGTTGCCCTTAAATCATTAACGACAGAAGTATTAGCATATTCTCCAAAAGCCTCAAGATTTTTATCGAGTTTAAAACTTCCGGTCATTGAAAGCACCAAGTTTTCTTGTGGCAAAACACCTTTTGCATCAGGTGCTGTACTCAGAGAACCTACATCATCTTTTGCATAGAATCCAATTAATCCTAATTTATATTTTTCCTTTTCCCATTTTAAATGAGCACCATATCCCATTCTTTTGTACGCAGGAATGGTGTTGGGATTTCCGTTATCTTCTACAGCTTTGTTGAGCCTTCCTGTCATTAAAGCAACTTTCAATGGTATTTTCGGAGTCAGTTCCAAACCAGCACCAGTAAATAGCAGCCCATTGAATGTATAGGGAGAAAAAGTCATATTGGCATCTCCAATATAGGCTTTTACCCACTTGTATTTTGGAGCGATACTAATACGATTAAACTTAAATGGCACCTGATAACCCAATTGGCTTCCCTGATTGGTAAAGCTGTATGATATGGGCATTGACCATTTGTACAAGCCGAGATTCAGATTTCCGTTAAGGAAATAAGTAAATGGCTCTCTCCCGCTGTAGACATTTGAACTATAAAAGACAGAATTAGCCGAAAT
>NZ_FPKW01000020.1 GCF_900114875.1 Chryseobacterium limigenitum | reverse complement strand
ATCTTATTCTCGCAATATCCTGATTTAGAAAAAGCGTACAATTTATCTGATGGCCTGAGGAAAATTTACAATCAAAACATTCAAAAATCCGTTGCACTGTTGAAATTGGCACATTGGTTTAAAGAGGTGGAAGAATCAGGATTTAAAGCTTTCTCAGTGCTCAGAAAAACCATAATGAATCATTACAATGAGATTCTCAATTATTTTGAAAGAAGAAGCACGAATGCTTCCGCCGAGTCTTTCAATGCTAAAATAAAAAACTTCAGAGTACAATTAAGAGGCGTGCGGGATAAAGCATTTTTCCTCTTCAGGTTGTCTAAACTTTTTGCCTAGTCCCCAAGTTTTGAGATTGATCCGAAATCTGACCAGTACGCACGCGCGAGTAACTAATAAGAGTTAGATTTTTTATTAAGCTAACATAACGTTTGGATAATAAGTTAGAGTGCTATAACAATTGTAAAGATGATTAAACGTATTATTAGATTAAATTTTTATATAACACAATCTCGTGAAAGAGAGAATCAAATAATCTGTTTATTTGAATTGTAGACACAAATATGGACACAAATATGGACACAAAATAAAAACGCCTTTCTATAATTTACTGATATTCAGTTTTATATAGAAAGGCGATGAGGTACCTAGCGGATTCGAACCGCTGTAGATGGTGTTGCAGACCACTGCCTAGCCGCTCGGCCAAAGTACCATGGTTTACCATTTTTGAGGTGTGCAAATATAACAAAATATATTACGCTACAAAAATTTTTTATAAATTTTCTTTTGCTCCAAGGCTGTTTATATCGTCTTTTGCCTGTTTTTCAGCGATATAATTTTTCACTTTAATTACTCTTGTATCACTCCAGTTGTCATGAAATCCGTTATCTCCTAAAAAAGAAAGCTGATCGATGATGATGATTCCACGTATGCAGTTTCTTACAAAAAAGTTACCAACAGTAGGTTTTGTTCCGTCAATCATTATGACTTTGGTTCCTGTAATCAGTTTTCCGATGCTTTGTCCGCCAGTTAATGTTTCAATAAGGAACGAATAAAGGATGTATGAAACAATAAGCAACAACCTGTCAGTTATAGTAGACATATTGGAAACAAACCCATTAAATGAAGGGCTTATAGCCAATAAAATACCAATAATTACAAAATATACAATATAAAAAATAATCAGATCTATAAAATAATTGGCAATTCTCAGGCCTTTATCTGCTCTGTGATCTTCTACGATTCTTAAATGTTTTCTCATGGTTTAGTTTATAGTTTTAAATTTAGTTTTTTTAATTTACATTCCGTTGACGATCAATTTTAAAGTTGCATTAATGTCAATAACAGCGGTAATTCCTGTTGGATTTAAAAGGATATTGGTTGGTTTTAGACTGAATACCTTTCCTCTCATATTCAATCCTTTATAATATTCTTTATTAAAGGCTTCTTCAATGCTTTTTCTTGAATTTTCTTCGAGTTCCTGAGTAGGAATTCCGTATTCTTCTTCAATCATCTTCACAATTTTCCCTTGGAATAAAACGGAAGCGGTTTTTTGAAGAATATTCATGGTTTTCAGTTTAAACTTGGTATTAGACAAAACAATTTTTCTTTTGGTTTCGTCATACACAGGAATTCCGGAAATGATGGCTTTTCCTTTTATATAGCCGTCCGTTTGAGCTTCGATCATGATTTTATTATCTAACCCATACACCCTGATATCAGTGATTTTTACTTTAGATCCTTTTAAATCAAACTCTTTATTTAAAAAAGTTTTTCGTGCAATATTGGAGGCTTCCGTAAAAGGAATATTAGCTGTTGTCTGAAGTGAAAATTTATCTGCTAAAACAGGAATTGAGTTAAAATTACTCGCTGTTTTTATAGGTTGTGAAGATTCCGGTTTGCTTCCTGTAAAAGTTTCAGAATACACATCAATTCCAATATTGGTGTCGATCTGGTTTCCGTAAAATTTTAATGGAGTAATATTAATATTGATCGGTGTCACTTTCAACCAGGTATTGTATTCTTCAGAAATATTAAAAGGTTGTGTAAAAACATTCCAAGCCATCATCGCATATTGCTGAAAATTCAATTGCGTAGCCATTTGCTGGTCAAGCGTTTTGCAGAATTTCTCCTGTTGCTCTTTTAAGCTTTTTTCAACTAAAGAAGTAATCGGGATTTTAATTTTGCCATAATCCAGAACAGGTTTTGTAACCCATTTAAAACCGTTAGGTTGTGTATTGGTGACAATGGTCCAGTTATTTTTAAAACTTATAGAGGTATTGAAAGACATTACCGTTTCAAAAGTGGTATTCTGATATGTGTAAACTCCCAAAGTTCCGATGCCTTTTTCTGCCCATATTCTCAACGGAACCTCAATCAGTAAATTTTGATTAGTCCCTCCAACTACGCGGATTGCGCGGGTTTTCCAGACTTTTACTTTGAATTGATCATTGTTGTTATCGGTGTAAGAATCATCCTGATAAATGAGGTCTTTCACAGAAGCGTTGATCATGTTATTGATTTCCGAAAGTGGGATAGTCACCGGCATCGTAATGCTGGATTTTATCTTCGGAAAATTATAAACCGCCAATTGATTATCAACATTGGTTTGTCCAAAAATATGGATACACGTTAAGAGAAATAATATTTTAATGAATTTCAATTTCTTATGCTTTTAGAATACGAAAATAAGGATATTTTAATTTTCAGGTTTAAAACTTTTTTCCAGTTCAATACTTGCACCTTTCATTTCGCCCTGCATTGGGGGAGCAGTTTTGGTGATTTTTAATTTAATATAAGAAATCTGAGAAAATTTTTCATGAATTTTTGAAATAATTCTTCCTGCAACATGTTCCAACAATTTAGATTTAATATTCATTTCATCGTGAACGATCGCGTTAATATCAGCATAACTAATAGTATCCTTCAAATCATCCGATTCTGAAGCTTTCCATAAATCCGTATGAAGTTCCAGATTCAATATATAGTAAGTTCCGATGATATTTTCTTCTGGCAGAACTCCATGATGGGCATATATTTTTATATCTTCAAGATAGATTTTGCTCATTGTTTTTAATTTTGATCAAGCAAAAATCGTTTTAATTCTTCAAAATCTGCGTTAATTTCAACAGTTTTTTTCTCTTTCTTCATTAATTCAGCTAATGATTCTGGCACTTCAATTTTCATATTGGTAGCTTTTTCTACCGCATCAGGAAACTTTACAGTATGAGCCGTACCTAGAATGAAGCCTTTTTTATCAGGATTTTCTTCTAAATATTTTTCTAACGAAGCAAAAGCAACTGCACCGTGAGGTTCCAGCGTATATCCGTGATTTTTGTAAACCTCCGAAATGGTTTTTAAAGTTTCATTATCATTAATGGAATACCCTGAAATTTTATTTTTGAGATCATTAAATTGATGATGAAAAAGTTCTAAAATCCGCACAAAATTACTTGGATTCCCAACATCCATCGCATTTGAGAGTGTTGCAACGGTATCTTTATATTCTAATTTTTGAGTATTTAAATAATTGGGAACAACATCATTTTCATTACAGGCCGCAATAAAATGTTCCACAGGTAATCCTCTGAAATGTGCCAAAATTCCTGCACAAATATTCCCGAAATTTCCACTCGGAACACAAATTACAGGATTTTCATTGTTATTTTTTTGCCATTGTTTTAAAGCTAAAAGATAATAAATCTGCTGGGGAAGCCATCTCGCTACATTGATGGAATTGGCTGATGTTAAAAATAAATTTGAGTTAATTTTCTGGTCAGAAAAAGCCTGTTTCACCATATTTTGACAGTCATCAAAAGTTCCGTTAACCTCAATGGCTGAAATATTTTCTCCCAATGCGGTCAGTTGCTTTTCCTGAACCGGACTCACTCTGTTTTTTGGATATAAAATCACCACACTTACTCCCGGAGTTTTATAAAAACCATGAGCAACTGCACCTCCTGTATCTCCTGAAGTTGCTACCAAAACGGTAACTTTCTTATCTTCATCCTTTAAAAAATAGGATAGGCACTGACTCATAAATCGAGCCCCAATATCTTTAAACGCCAGTGTAGGACCATGAAAAAGTTCTAAAACAGAGATTTTATCATTGATTTTTTTCAATGGAATCTCAAAATTGATTGTTTCTCTAACTATTTCTTTTAATAATGATTCAGGGATCTCATCACCAACGAAGTCTTTCATGCATCGAAATGCAATTTCTTCATCAGAGAATTGAGTTAAATTTTCAATAAAATTCTTCTCAAACTGAGGAATGTTTTCGGGAAAAAACAGGCCTTTTTCATTTCCCTGACCTTTAATAGTGGCAGTTTTAAAATTAACCTGTTCTTTTTTATCTTTTAAATTATAATAAATCATTGTCTTGGTTTTATTTGAGTTAATTCTAATCTTCACTAATGATTTCAATTCCTGCGGGATTGATTTTTGAGACATACACGAAGCTGTCAATATCAATTTCATCGTAAATTGATTTCATCATTTCAGCAATTTTCTGTGCAGTTTCTTCCTTTTCTGTCAGCATAAAAATAGAAGGGCCGGAACCGGAAATTCCACCACCTAAAGCTTCAAGCTGTAAACTTTTAGCTTTAACGTCATCAAATTTCGGAATCAAAATACTTCGGACAGGTTCTATAATGACATCGTTCAGGCTTCTTGCGATCAAAGCATGGTCGTTTTTTTCAATTCCGGCTACCAATCCTGCAATATTTCCCCATTGTTGTACAGCATCTCTAAGCAAAATATTTTTCTTTAAGATCTGTCTTGCATCAGATGTTTTCACTTCAACCTGCGGATGTACCGCTGCAACAAAGAGATTGGGACAGTTTAACGGGATAACATCAATAGGATCGGCTGATTTCACTAATGTTATTCCGCCCAAAAGACACGGAGCAATATTATCTGCATGTCTCACTCCGGAGGCTAATTCTTCTCCAAACATTGCAAAATGAATCATTTCGTTTTGAGACAGAAGATTTCCTAATAAAGCATTGGCTCCAAAAGCGGCTCCGGCGGCGCTAGCCGCACTGGAGCCGAGCCCACTTCCCGGTTTTATATTTTTATGAATAGTTACTTCAAAACCATTTTTAAGCTTTAAATGTTCCTGAATTTTTAAAAGGACGACTCCGGCAACATTTTCTTCCGCTTTTTCAGGGAGCCCGAAATTATCTGTGTGTTTTATAACAATGTCGGGAGCTTCCAGTAATTTTATTTCCATTTCATCATAAGGCTGGTTGATTGCCATCCCCAAAATATCGAAGCCGCAAACCAAATTCGCGACTGTTGCAGGAACTTTTATTTTTATTTTTTTCATATTTTATTATTTAAACTGAACGTACAATATCTGCAAAAACTCCGCTTGCTGTTACTTCTGCGCCGGCACCTGCGCCTTTTACGACTAATGGCTGCTCAGAATATCGTAAAGTTTTTAGAATGACAATATTATCTTTGCCGTAAAGGTGAAACAGGTCACTTTCCGGGGCGATGTGCTGTAGGCCTACTTTGGCTTTTCCATCTTTAAATTCGGCAACATATTTTAAAATTTTGCCTTCTTTTTTAGCTCCATCCAATATTTTTTTAAAATGATCCTCATATTGAATCATCATACTGTAAAAATCATCAACGCTTCCGTTCATACATTCTTGAGGAAGAAATTGTATATTCTCTATTTCATCAAACTGAAGTGAATATCCGGCTTCTCTTGCCAGAATTAAAATTTTACGCACAACATCTGTTCCTGCCAGATCAAGTCTTGGATCGGGCTCAGTAAAACCTTGTTTTTGTGCTTCGGCTACGATCTCGGAAAACGATTTGCTACCGTCATAATTATTAAAAACAAAATTTAATGTTCCACTCAATACGGCTTGAATGGAAGTGATTTGGTCGCCACTTCTTATCAGGTCATTAATGGTTCCGATAATAGGCAGACCTGCTCCCACATTAGTTTCAAAGAAAAATTTGCGATTGTGGTTTTTAGCGATATTTTTTAATGATTTATATTTTTCAAAATCGGAAGAGGCGGCAATTTTGTTACAAGCAACAATATTTATGCATCTTTTTAATACAGTTTCATAAATTTCGGGAACCTGTGCGTTGGTTGTTACGTCTACAAGAACTGAGTTTCTAAGGTTTCTTGAAATAATTTCTTCTGCAAATTTTTTGATGGAAGCTTGTTCACCGTTTTCTAGTTTTTCATTCAATTCATTTTGTGAAATTCCCTGATCCGAAAATACCATTTTTCGGCTGTTTGAAATTCCTGCAATTCTTAAATTAATCAAAAGATTTTCCTGCAGATATTTATTCTGATTATAAATCTGCTGAATCAGTTTTGAGCCAACATTCCCTGTTCCGCAAATATAAAGATGCACCTGTTTTATTTCTGATTCAAAAAATTCTTCATGAAGTACATTTACAGCTTTTTTAATATCTTTTTCTGAGATCACAATGCTGATATTTCGCTCTGATGAACCTTGAGCAATAGCTCTGATATTAATCCCGTTATTTCCCAAACAGCCGAACATTTTGGCACTTACACCGCTTCGGTTTTTCATATTTTCTCCGACCAGAGCGACAATTGAAAGTCCCGATTCTATTTTTAGAGGTGAAATTCTTTTTAATTTTAAATCATCCTCAAATGAAGCATTGATGGCATTTTCTGCATTGAAAGTGTCTTTTTCATTGATTGCAATTGTAATCGAATGTTCCGAAGAGCTTTGAGTGATAAGGATTACATTTATTTTTTCACGACTAAGACATTGAAATAGTTTTGCTGAAATACCGGGAATTCCAACCATTCCACTACCTTCTAAAGTAAGAAGGGCAATGTTGCTCATATTTGAAATTCCTACTGCGATTTGCTGTTCTTCACCTTCTGAAATTTTAATGTTATGAGATATCAAAGTACCCGGAGCTTCGGGATCAAAAGTATTTTTAATCATTAAATTAATATTCTTCACCATAACCGGCTGAATTGTTGGTGGATAAAGAACTTTTGCTCCAAAATGAGAAAGCTCCATCGCTTCCTGATAAGATATTTTCGGAATAACCTTGGCATTGGAAGAAAGCTTGGGATCTGCAGTCATCATTCCGCTCACGTCAGTCCATATTTGGAGTTCTTCTGCATCTAATGACGACGCGAATATTGATGCTGTATAATCTGATCCCCCTCTTCCCAAAGTTGTTATATTTCCGTTTTGATCCTTAGCAATAAATCCGGGAGCAACAGTTATTTGCTGTTGATTTTCTTTAAAATATTTAACTAAATTTCTTTCAGTGGTTTCAACATCAACTTTTGCATTGGTGAAGTTGCTGTTTGTGATGATATAGTCCGCAGAATTCATCCAGACGGAATCTAATTTTTCAAATTTAAATCTTGCCGCAATAATATTTGACGATAAAAATTCTCCGTAAGATGCTATTTTGTCTTTGGTGCGATCTGTAAATTCACCTAAAACAAATATTCCGTTGCATAGGTCTTCAATGTCATTAAAATGTTTTTTTACAAAACTTAACCATGCGCTCTGTTCTAGAATGGGAATAAGTTCTTTTACAAGATTTAAATGTTTCTCTTCAATTGTTTTGATGGTTGAGAGATAGCTTTCATCTTTATTAGAGGCCTGTTCAGCTGCTTTTATCAGATGATCTGTTACGCCATGTAGCGCTGAAACGACAACAATTATTTTTTGTGAAGATTCTTTTTTAATGATATTTTCTACTTTCAGAATATTTTCTGAACTGGCTACAGATGTTCCGCCGAATTTGAGGACTTTCATCATTTTTTTGATTTTGAATTATTGACAATAGAATTTTTTCACTCTTTAAAAAAAGAGCACTGGTGCCGGTGATAATATGTGAAAATGTACCCCGTTATGGGGTAGTAGTTGTAATCGTAGAAACAGAAGATGCTTCAGAAGCAGAAAACTTCAGAGCAGAAATATCATATATGTTTCGTGTAAATTTCATTGTTGTAAAACAAATGTACAAATTATTTTTAAATATCAAAATGTAGAGGTAAAGGATTATTTTTCAATATAGTGTGATTTAATAGAGATATTTACTAAATTTATAAGCAAAACTAAATCAAATTATTATGAAAAATCAAAAAAGATTAAACAGAAAGAATTTAGAACAAATTAATGGGGCAGGAGTACCTCCAATTACTCATTGCAATGGTTGCCCAACAGGTGCTTTTGGGCCTAATGAAACTCATTCTTGTGAAGCATATTGGGGGCTTCCGGAGACTTGCAGAAAATGTGTTCTTGTCAGTATGGACTGCTTCGAACTAGTTCAAATATCAAAATAAAATTACTATGAAAAATCTAAAAAGAATTAACAGAGAAAATCTGAAATCAATTAATGGTGGTGCAACTTGCAATTATGTGTGCCCTCCGGGACCTTACGGGCCGGGGTTTCCAAGATCATGCGAAGCTTTTGATGCTTTGCCGTCGTGCTGTAAGTCAAAAGTTTTAGTAAGTATGGATTGTTTTCCTCAATAACTGAAAATTATTATTAAAACGTTATTTCATATTTTAAACTCAATCAAACTCAAATAAATTATGAAAAATTTAAAAAAATTGTCTAGAGCAGAACAAACGAAAATTCAAGGAGGTTTCACTCAAGTTCAGATAGACGCATGCGGCGGTGAAGCTTATGTGTGCTTCCGTCCAGGAGGATGGGGATGTTGGCGAAAGCCGGGAGGAACTTGTTATGCACCTATGGTTTAATAAAAAAAAAGCACTGTTTTTACAGTGCTTTTGATTTTTAATTACTTTTTAGCTATTGAGAAGTAATTTTTTTCTTCGGAATATTTAACTTAGAACTTAAGTTCGGAAAATATTTTATCATCTCTGAGATGTTTTTTCCTACAGTATCAATAAATTTCCAGAGCTTTCCATTATCTTTAGAAATACCTACTAAGTAATAGTCTCCTAAAATTTTACCTTTTGGAGTTTCCATTTCTATTTTTTGATGAACTACAGTTTGTAATTCAGTCTTATTATTTATAATATCTGAGGCATCAGAAAAAGTAACATCTTTAAAAGTATAACCTGCTTTTTCCATCTTATTTATGGCATCCACAGAAGCTTCAATCATTTTCTTTTTATTTCCATAC
Organism: Chryseobacterium limigenitum; assembly: GCF_900114875.1. Taxonomy (GTDB): domain Bacteria; phylum Bacteroidota; class Bacteroidia; order Flavobacteriales; family Weeksellaceae; genus Chryseobacterium; species Chryseobacterium limigenitum. The sequence goes on along the minus strand of NZ_FPKW01000020.1, from coordinate 55,895 downwards.
ATTTTTATTACCCCATCATAAACGTAATTACTAAAAGCATTATAATTTTTTTCCATGAAGTATTTCCTCATGTCATTAGCTTGTTTAATAATGGCTTGTTTTTGATTTTGCGAAAAACCAAAAATAACGATGAATAAAAATATAATTGAAAATACTTTTTTCATTTATTTTATACTTTTCGAAAGATCTAGCATCGCCTCAATTGGCTTCAATGCTCTCAAACGAAGTTCTTCGTCGATAAGGATCTCAGGTAATTCATATTTCATACATAAGTACAACTTTTCCATTGTATTACGTTTCATGTAGAAACATTCTGAACAGTTACAGCTTTCATCAAAAACCAAAGCTGGAATCAATTCTTTATGTGGCGCACGTTTTCTCATTTCGTGAAGAATTCCTTCTTCTGTAGCGATGATGAATTTCTGACAATCTTCTTTTTCAACATAGTTTAGAAGAGCAGAAGTAGAGCCAATAAAATGAGCTAATTTCAATACTGATTCTTCACTTTCAGGGTGAGCGATCAGTTTTGCATCAGGATTATCAGCTAATTGCTGAGCAATTCTTTCCATGGAAAATGCTTCATGCACGATGCAGCTTCCATCCCAAAGGATCATGTCGCGACCTGTCTTTTGAGATAAATATCTTCCTAGATTTTTATCCGGTGCGAAAATAATTGGTCGGTCTTTTGGCAACGCTTCAATTACCGTTTCGGCGTTTGAACTTGTTACGATAATATCACTTTCAGCTTTTGTTTCAGCGTTACAGTTGATGTAGGTTGCGATCAAAGCATTAGGATGCTGTTCACGCATTTTTCTCAAACCTTCTCCTGAACAACCGTCTGCCAAAGAGCATCCCGCCATGGTGTCGGGAAGAACTACTTTTTTAGTTGGGTTCAAGATCTTCGCTGCCTCTGCCATGAAATGTACTCCGCAGAATACGATCATATCAGCGTTGGTATCTTTTGCCTGTCTTGCCAATTGCAGAGAATCTCCAAGGAAATCAGCAATATCCTGAATCTCTCCAGGTTGGTAATAATGCGCTAAAATAACCGCATTTTTCTCTTCTTTCAATTTAAGAATGGCCTTCACCAATTCTTCTCCTTGAGGAATTACCAAATCTTTTATATCCAAAAATCCTCTTACGGGAATCGCAGATTTAGCTTTTTCTAATGTTTCGGTACTCATATCAACCTCAATGTTTTTTGATTATAGTAAGTTAGATTTTAGAAATTAGAAGTTAGATTTGCTCCGGAATTTGCCGGCATTTTTTACTAACTTCTAATCTCTAACTTCTAGTTTCTTTCTATAAATTTTTTTATTAAACTTTCTATTTCTTCTTTTGCAATATCCAAATCGTTATTGATCACGATTTTGTCAAACTCTTTTGCGTAAGACATTTCTTCTTCTGCCTTTTCTACGCGGGTTTTGATAGTCTCTGCATCATCTGTGTTTCTGGAGATCAATCTTCGTTCCAATTCTTCAATGGAAGGCGGTTCGATGAAAATTGACAGGGCTTTCTCTCCAAAATACTTTTTTAAAGAAATTCCGCCTTTTACATCAACATCAAAGATCACTACTTTTCCCTGATTCCAGATCTTTTCAACTTCAGATTTTAAAGTACCGTAATATTTATCAGTGTACACCTCTTCAAACTCCACAAAAGCATCTTCCGAAATTTTCTGTCTGAATTCATCAGGACTTAAAAAATGATAATCCACTGCATGTATCTCGCTTCCTCTTGGCTGTCTTGTTGTACAGGAAATTGAAAACTGAAGCTCATTGAATACTTTCAAAGAATGCTTTACTAATGTAGTTTTTCCGCTTCCTGACGGCGCTGAAAATATGATAACTTTATTCATATGGTTGTTGGTTGCTTGTTTCTCGTTGCTTGTTTTATCAAGAAACTGTCAACTATTAACTAGCAACTAATTATAATACGTTTAACGTTTGTTCTTTAATTTTTTCCAAATCATCTTTCATCATCACGACCAATTTTTGGATCTCAGCGTGATTGGCTTTTGAACCTAATGTATTGATCTCTCTTCCGATCTCCTGGGAAATAAAACCTAGTTTCTTTCCGTTGAAATCTTCATTATCCATTACTTCCAGGTAATATTTTAAGTGTTGAGTTAATCTTACTTTTTCTTCAGCAATATCCAATTTCTCTGTGAAATAGGCCATTTCCTGATAGAAACGTGTTTCATCAACGTTTTCAAACTCTTTTAAAGATTTTTGGTAACGTTCTTTTACACTTTGAATTCTCACTTCTTCAAAAGGAATGACTTCGGATAAATATTTGTCGATATTTTTAATATTCTTCTCAAGTTCCTGATGTAAGGTTTTCCCTTCCGTCTTTCTGAAATCTTCAAATTTGTCAACAGCATTATTAACAATTTTTGCTAAAGATTCCCATTCGCCTTCCGTCAGTTCATCCGGTCTTGATGTGATCGCATCAGGAAGTCTTACCGCCATTTTTAGGTACTCAAATTCCGGAGCATCAGAAGCAATATTTCGAAGCTCATTCATGTAAGAATCAATTAGTTTTTTATTGATTTTCACATCGTTAGACTCTTCAAGATTCTCTATATTGATATAACAGTCTACTTTTCCACGGATGATTCTGTCGTTAAGAATTTTTCTGATCTCAAATTCTTTTTCCTTATAGCGTAACGGTACTTTGATATTTAAATCAAAGCTTTTGCTGTTCAGAGATTTAACGTCTACGGTTATTTTTTTTCCTTCAAAAACATCTTCGGCTCTACCGAAACCGGTCATTGATAAAATCATAGTTTTTTATTGTCGTACAAAGATAAACATTTAAGTGTATGTGTTCTCACTATATTCAATTTTAACCACAAAAGTCACAAAAGAAAAGTTTAGAAATATTTAGTTTTCAAAAGAGCAAAAAAGTTTACGTTCTGCTTTTTTGAGCTTTTAAATATCTAAAAATCAAAGAAAGTCTTTTGTGACTTTTGTGGTGGAAAATAAAAAATCAATTTTCGTAAATTAGCGCTGTGAAAAAGAAAAACTTAATTTCTGTTGTAGGACCCACCGGAATTGGAAAAACAAGATTGGCCATTGATTTGGCTAACCATTTCAGCACAGAGATCATTTCCTGTGACTCGCGCCAGTTTTTTAAGGAAATGAAAATCGGTACAGCTTCGCCTTCGCAGGAAGAATTAGAGCAAGCACCTCATCATTTTATTGGAAATCTTTCTGTTCAGGAATATTATTCTATCGGACAATACGAGGAAGATGCCTTAAAAAAACTCAATGAACTTTTTGAAAAATACGATACCGTCATTTTGGTTGGCGGAAGTATGATGTATGAAAAAGCATTGATTGAAGGACTGAATGATTTGCCTGAAGCTAATGAAGAGAATCAACGAAAACTTCAGGAGATTCTGGATAACGAAGGAATTGAAAAATTACAGGAAATCCTGAAAGAACTCGATCCTGAGTATTTTGCAGTGGTAGATTTTCATAATCATCGAAGACTTTTCAGATCTATTGATATTATTTGGCAAACGAATAAAAAATATTCTGAATTGATTGCTGTTTCACAGGATTCAAGAGATTTTAATGTGATCCGAATCGGAATTGAAGCTCCCCGAGAAGAACTGTACGACAGAATCAACAGGAGAGTAGATATGATGATGGAGAAAGGCTTGTTGGAAGAAGCGAAAAGTCTGGAGAAATTCAAAGGATTGACTGCTTTAAATACGGTTGGTTATGCAGAATTATTCAAATATTTTGATGGAGAATGGGAGTTGGATTTTGCCATTTCTGAAATCAAGAAAAACAGCCGAAGATATGCAAAACGTCAACTGACTTGGTATAGAAAAGCGGATGATATTCATTATTTGCAATTGGGATATTCTCAGGAGGATTTTGATGGGTTGATTGAATATATTAATCAGGAACTTGGCAAGTAATTTTTTAACGCAAAGATTTATTCTCAATTTTGCATATTTAAGGGAGCAAAGAATTGAATCAATGCAATTGATTCTTAATAAGCTAGCTTCGTCAGCGACTTTGTCGCTTTTCTTTGCTCACTCAAATATTAGTTTTCCTATATTAAAACTTTGCGTTTAAAAATAAATGCAATCTTAATGGTTCAATTGTCATTCTGACGAAGGAAGAATCTTTACAAACATAGCTTAGATTCCACGTTTCACTGCGTTTCGCTCTGAATGACAGTGCGAGCGGAAAATAAACGGTTCAATTAAAACAAAAAAAGTGCGATTCCGAAAAACCGCACTTCAAACAATATTAATTTAATTGACTACTTCCAACCGCCACCTAGAGCTCGGTATAGATCTACAATACTGCTTAATCTCTGTCTTTTTACGGACGCAAGATTCAGTTCAGCCTGTAAGGAATTTCCCTGAGCTGTAATTACTTCCAGGTAATTTGCCATTCCGCCTTTGTAAAGCATTTCGGCACTTTTAATTCCGTTTTTCAACGTTGCAACTTGTTCGGTTGCTTTTTGTTCCTGAACTTTTAAGCTTTCATTTGAAACCAAGGCATCAGAAACTTCACCTACTGCATTCAAAACAGATTGACGGAACGCTAACACGTTTTTCTCTCTCTGAATTTCAGCAACATTTAAATCGGTTTTTAATTGTCTTTTCTGGAAAATAGGCTGAGTTAATCCTCCCAATACAGATCCGAATAATGAAGCCGGAATCTGAAACCAGTTATCAAGTTTAAATGAATTTACGCCACCGTTAGCTGTGATTTTCAATGCCGGATACATATTTGCCTGAGCAATTCCTACCATTGAATTGGATTCCAACAATACCAATTCCTGCTGACGAACGTCCGGACGACGGCTTACCATCGCTGCAGGAAGTCCTGTAGAAATGTTTTGAGGTAAAGAAGTGTCTGACATTTCAATCGTTCTGTTCACTTTATTTGGATTTTCACCCACCAAAATACTCAATGCATTTTCCTGAATGGCAATATTTTGCTCCAGTTGAGTGATCAAAAGTTCTGTCGATTGCTTTTGAGCAGTAGCCTGCTGAACCCCCAATGAAGTTGTATCGCCACTTTGCCATAATTTTTCTGTAAGAGAAAGGGTATTTGTGCTTAAATCTAAGTTTGATTTTGCAATTTGTAATTGTTTATCAAGCATCAATAAATTATAATATCCTTGAGCAATTGCTGCAACAACCTGCGTTTGAATTGCTTTTGTAGCTTCGTAAGTTTGCAGATACTGCATTCTTGAAACCTCTTGTTGATTTTTAATTTTGCCCCAAATATCAGCTTCCCAAGAAAGATTGAAGGCTGCATTGTAATCTTCAACATGGCTTTGACCTAAAAATAAATTAAGACTCTGCCCGTTCATGCTGTTTTTTGAAGGCTTCGAAATTTGTCCCGAAACCGCAAAACCAACATCCGGATACTGAAGATATTTTGCCTGTTTTAGTTTTTCCTGTGAAGAAGCGACTTGTTTTAAAGCAATCTGAAGATCATAATTATGGGTAATTCCTTTTTCAATTAAACCCTGTAAAATAGGGTCGCTGAAAAATTGTTTCCATTCCAGATTTGCCACGCTCGCTGTATCAGCCGTTGCCGTGTATTGGAATTTCTCTGGAAGCTCAAGCTCCGGTTCTGCATATGCCAATTTGGAGACACATGAAACCGAGCCTATAGCCAATATAAATGTGAGAAAAATATTCTTTATTCTTTTCATATGGAGATATTTATTTTTATTAAAAGGTTACATGTAATCGCTGGATTTTATTGAAATTTTCGTTTCCAAGTGATGGCGATTTCATAATTTTTAAACTTTTAATTGAATACAAAACTTTGAGAGTTTTTATTTTAAAACAAAGATGTCTTTAGTAGGAGAAAATACTTTGCTTTTATGATGGTAGTTTGAATAGTTGCTGCTCTATTTTTGTTAATTTAAATCTCTCAAAGTTTGTAATTCATTTTTTATTAATCAGCAGTTGCTAAAAGTTCTTCCTGTTGTTTTTGTTTTAACAGTCTTTTTTGTTTTCTGCTTGGCATTTTTTCATGTAAATATTGGAAGATCACATACATCACCGGAATGATGAAAATCCCGAATACCACTCCTGTAAACATCCCGCCAACTGTACTGATACCGATAGAGTGGTTACCTTTTGCCGCCGCACCCTGCGTCCAAACCAATGGAAGCATACCGATGATGAAGGCAAATGAGGTCATCAAAATTGGTCTTAGACGTAATCTTGAAGCCTGAAGAGCAGATTCAATTAATGATTTTCCTGCTTTTCTTCTTTGTACGGCAAATTCTACAATCAGAATCGCATTTTTGGCTAATAATCCGACGAGCATGATTAATCCAACCTGAACGTAAATGTTATTATCAATTCCGGCTAATCCTGTGAAAGCAAATACTCCGAAAATCCCTGTAGGAACCGTCAAAATAACCGCAAACGGAAGAATGTAACTTTCATACTGAGCTGCCAATAAGAAGTATACAAATAAAATACTTAACATGAAAACAAACGCTGTTTGTCCACCAGTTTTAATCTCTTCACGGGTAATACCTGTCCATTCGTAACCGTAACCTCGTGGAAGTGATTGTTTGGCAACTTCTTCTACCGCTTTAATCGCATCTCCGGTACTGTAACCAGGTTTTGGAGTTCCGTTAATGGTAACAGCGTTGAATAAGTTGTTTCTTGTTACAGTTTCAGGTCCGAAGGTTCTTTTTAAAGTCACTAAAGTCTTTACAGGAACCATTTCGCCCGTATTATTTTTAACATAAATTCCTTCCAGAGAATTCGCATCCGTACGATAAGGAACATCTGCCTGAGCCATTACTCTGTAGTATTTCCCGAATCTGTTGAAATCTGAAACGAAGCTACTTCCGTAATAAATTTGCATTGTCTGCATCAATTCTGTTATAGAAACTCCCAATTGATTGGCTTTATCAGCATTAACATCAATTGTATATTGCGGATTTCCGGCTGCATACGTTGTAAAGGCAAATGCAATTTCCGGACGTTTCATTAATTCTCCGATAAACGCCTGAGTGGTAGTCCCCAATTGCTCGAAAGAACCGTTGGTTTTATCCTGAAGCATAAATTCAAACCCTGAAACGTTACCAAAACCTTGTACCGTAGGGAAGTTGAAGAAGAATGCGTTGGCATCTTTCACTTGGGCAACTTTTCCGGTCAATGCTGCGGCAATTTGATCTGGATCTTTCATATCGCCACGTTTGTCATAATCTTTCAATTTAATAAAACCTGCAGAATAAGGAGAAGCGTTGGCGTTACTGATGAAGTTCATTCCATCAGCTACCCAAAGGTGGTTGGTGGCTTTTTCACCATTTACAATCTTATCGATTTGTTCAGTTGCTCTGTGCGTTCTTTCTAATGAACTTCCCGGAGGTGTATTCACTGCATACAACACGAAACCTTGATCTTCGGTAGGAATAAATCCTGTCGGAGCTTTATTAATTAAGAAAATACTGGCAGCAATAATAAGCGCTAAACCTGAAACGGCTACCCATTTGTTTTTAATTAAAAATTTAAGGCTGTAAATATATTTTCTGGTCATTTTGTTGAAGCTTGCATTAAATGCATTGAAAAATTTAGCTCCAAAACCTTTTCTATGACCGTGTTCGCCATGTTCTCCCTGAGGATCATTTAATAATAATGCACATAAAGCCGGACTTAATGTTAATGCATTAACCGCTGAAATCATAATCGCAATTACCAAAGTAAAGGCAAACTGTCTGTAGAAAACTCCCGCAGGCCCCTGCATGAAGCCAACCGGAATAAATACCGCACACATCACCAATGTAATCGAAATAATGGCACCGGAAATTTCACTCATGGAATTCGTCGTTGCTTGTTCAACAGGCATTCCTGTCTGTTCCATTTTGGAATGGACGGCTTCAACGACGACAATTGCATCATCCACCACAATACCAATGGCGAGTACCAATGCGAACAATGTCAACATATTAATACTGAAACCAAATAATTGAAGGAAGAAGAACGTACCGATAATCGCAACCGGAACCGCAATTGCAGGAATTAATGTAGATCTAAAATCCTGAAGGAAAATATACACTACAATAAATACCAGGATAAATGCAATCACTAAAGTCTCTACAACCTGATGAATAGACGCATCCAAGAAATCTTTAGAGTTGTACATGATGATCGGTTTTACTCCTTTTGGAAGCGTTGTTGAGAACTGATCAACCTGTTTTTCAATTTCAGTTAAAATTTCGTTGGCGTTTGAACCTGCAGTTTGTAAAATGGCGAAACCTGCAACCGGTTTTCCGTCAACTCTGTTCGCGGCTGTGTAAGTATATGAACCGAATTCTACTCTCGCCAGATCTTTCAATCTTAAAAATGAACCGTCATTATTGGCTTTAATGGCAATGTTTTCGTAGTCTTCGTTTTTGTTTAATTTACCTTTATACTTTAAAATATATTCGTAAGTTTCTTTACTTCCCTGTCCAAGACGTCCCGGAGCAGCTTCAAGGTTGTGATCTTTGATAGCCGCTAAAACTTCCTGTGGAGAAAGACCATTAGCTGCTAATCTGTCTGGTTTTAACCAAATTCTCATTGAATAATCTCTCGTTCCGAAAACCTGAGCCTGAGCAACCCCCGGAATACGCTGAATTTGTGGAATTACATTAATTTTAAGGTAATTCTGTAAGAAAAGTTCATCATATTGCTTTGGATCATCACTTGAAAGTCCCATGAACATGATCATACTGTTCTGAACTTTCTGCGTTGAGATTCCCGCCTGTACAACTTCTTGCGGAAGCTGGCTCATCGCTTTTGATACACGGTTTTGAACGTTTACCGCAGCGTTATCAGGGTCAGAACCTTGTTTAAAAAATACGCTCAAGGTCATTGATCCGTCGTTACTTGAGTTGGAGGTCATGTACGTCATGTTCTCCACTCCGTTCACCGCTTCTTCAATAGGAACCGCTACCGAACGGGCAACAACTTCTGCATTCGCTCCCGGATAAAATGCCGTCACCTGAACACTTGGAGGTGCAATATCCGGAAATAAGGTCACCGGAAGGTTAAAAACCGACATCGCTCCCAAGAGTAAGAGTATGATGGAGATGACCGTTGAAAGTACCGGTCTTTCTATAAATTGTTTTAACATAAGAAGTTTATTTTTTTAAGTCTTCTGTTTTTTGAAAAGGATTTTTTACAAAGGTTTTGCTCTCAAAAGGCTATCAGAAGAAATAACTTTTGGCTTAATGGCAACACCGTCTTTCAATGCTCCGATTCCTGTAAATACGATTTTATCTCCCACAGCAAGACCTTCTGAAATGAAGTAATAGCTTTCTGTTTTTCCAGAGATTTTTACAGGTTTTCCGGTTACTTTTTTATCCTTTCCAACTACATAAACGTAGGTTTTGTCCTGGATTTCAAAAGTTGCTTCCTGAGGAATAACAAGCGTACTTGTGAATAACTGAGGCATACGAACTCTACCGGTATTTCCTGTTCTCAACGTTCCGTTTGCATTCGGGAACACGGCGCGAACGCTGATTGCTCCTGTACTTTTGTCAAACTGTCCGTCGACAATGCTCATTTTACCTTTTTCAGGATACGTGCTGTTGTCTGCAATCACCAAGTCTACCATTGGCATATTTTTCAGTTTCTCGTTTAAAGTTGCTCCGGGATATTTATTTTGAAAAGCAATAAAATCCAGTTCGCTTAAAGAGAAATAGGCGTAAATCTCGCTGATGTCAGATAACAAAGTCAGTGGACTTGGGTCTGTTCTTGAAATTAAGCTTCCTTTTTTGTAAGGAATTCTTCCGATATAACCGCTAACTGGTGCTGTGATCGTAGTAAATCCTACATTGATTCTGGCTCCGCCCACAGAAGCTTTTGCCTGAGCTGCTGCGGCTACTGCTGCTGCATAATTTGCTTTTGCAGTTTTCATCTGTACATCAGAAACTACTTTTGCAGCTACCAACGGCTGAAGTCTGTCAACCTCAACTTTAGCTTTCTGAATGTTTGCGTTGGCAACTTGTAAATTGGCTTGTGCCATATTCATTTGCTCACCATAAGCTCTTGAATCTATTTTAAATAAAGGTTGTCCGGCTTTTACATAAGCCCCTTCCTCTACATAAATTCTATCTAAATATCCGTCAACCTGAGATCTGATCTCTACATTATTTTTCCCTTCTAAAGCTGTCGGGAATTCCTGATAAACTGTTGCAGGAGATGTGATTACGGTATAAACTGGCAATTCTGGTGCAGGTGGAGCAGCGTTTGATCCTTCGGCTGCCTTGGTGCAATTCTGTAAAAGGATAATACTTGAAATTAGTATGATAATCCTTGTTTTTGCAAGTGTTTTCATTTTAAGTTTAAATTTTTAATGAAGTGTTAGATTAAGTAGTATTGTTTTTAATTTAAATTCCGTTATTTTTTCTAACAGTGTTAATGATTGGTTCAAAAAAAATTACAGAATTCGTAATATTGATTAGATTATTGTTTACATGATTACAATTTTATTAATGTTGATTTTAAATGTATAAATAATGTGTGTAGTGTTATTTTTCCTAACAGTGTTAATGGTAAGGAAAGAAAATTACATAAAGTAATGCTATGAATTTAGTCTTCATTTTAAAGTTTTTTCTTTTTAATTTTAAAAAATTTGAATAATGTTAATTATTCCGTGTTACTTTTCCTAACGCTGTTAATTTTTGGTTCAAAAAAAATTTACAAAGATTTAACAAAAGCCGCAACCGTTTCGTCTAATGTTGTTTTATTCATTGTAGAAGGGATATCATCGTTACGCATCATCATAATAGAAATTAAGCCATGCACTGCTGAAAATAAAGCATGAGAGGAGTGACAAGCATTATCAGGATTTGAGCCTTTTTTCTTAATAATCTCATAAGTACAATCGTAGATCATGTCCTGAAATGAAGAAAATTCTTCTTTCATCAAACCTTTTCCGCTGCATTGCATTCCCAGACCAAACATTAGCTGGTAATATTCCTTGTTTTTAAATGCGAACTTCCAATAAGCATCAACAATAGCTGTAATCTGCTCTTCTGGAGTATCATGCTTCTTTTGAGCCTTTAATAATTCTATGTGCAGACAATGAAAACCGTTCAGTGAAATTTCATACAGAATAGCTTCCTTGTTTTCAAAGTAATCGTAAACTACTGGCGCACTGTATTCTATAGCGTCTGCGATTTTACGGATTGAAAGCGAGGCCCAACCTTCCGTTTTAGCCAAAGAAAAAGCCGCATCCAAAATATTGGCACGTATTGATTCTTTTTCTCTTTGACGACGCTCATGTAAGCCCATGATTTTTATTTTACTAACAGTGTTAGCAAAACTACAAACTTTTAAGTATATCTTCCAAATGTATTTTACTATTTAAGACTGACTAATGGTTTTAAAGTGATTGTATAAACAGATGAATGCAGGAGGAATGGGAATTTAAGTAGGTAATTTTGAAATTATTGTAAAAATTAATAGGATAAATAGCCTAGGTCGATTATATCATCATTGTTTTTGAATTTATATAACTTCTTTCTTCCCGCTTCAAGCTTCCTTACCTATATAATAAAAGAAATATTTATCTTTGTGCCTAAAAAAGATATGAATACTCCCTCAAATATGATCGCATTGGGTACAAAAGCTCCTTTTTTTGAGCTTCCGAACCCTTCAAAAAGTAATGAAATTCAGTCATTGGATGATTTGAAAGGTGAAAAAGGAACATTGGTGATCTTCATGTGCAACCATTGCCCGTTCGTTCTTCACGTAATTGATAAATTGAACGAATTATATGAAGACTATAACGAAAGAGGAATAGAATTCATCGCGATCAACGCTAATAATGTAGAAAAATATCCGGATGATTCTCCAGAGAAAATGATCGAATTCCAAATCGAAAAGAACTTTGATTTTCCTTATTTATATGACGAAAGTCAAGCGATCGCAAAAGCATACGAAGCGGCTTGTACACCGGATTTCTTTTTCTTTGATGAAAAATTAGATCTTATTTACAGAGGACAAATGGATGATTCAAGACCTGGAAATAATAAAGATGTGACGGGTGAAGATTTAATTATTGCTTTTGAAAATCTTTTATTAGGCGAACCTCAGGAAGATATCCAAAGACCGAGCATGGGTTGTAATATTAAATGGAAATAAATTTTAAGTTGATGGTTGCGGGTTGTCGGTTGATGGCTTTGCAATTTGATGATAATAAATAAGAGCTGTTCTTTTTGAGCAGCTTTTTTAATTAATATTGTTCACAAATTATATTTTACGAAAATATTATTCTAATTTATTGTAATTATGGCTTTTATGTTGGATTTAATATGTTCGAGTTATTAGCTGTAAAAGTTATCAACACGGTTATCCACAGAGTTATCCACAATTTTAGCTTTAAAAACTAGCCTTGATTTTAACTTCATTTTCAACCTTCAAATCTACATTTACTTTACTAGGAGAATAATTTTTAATAAACTCAGAAGGCGTTTTTTGGGTGTACTTTTTAAACATTCTATTAAAATAAGTCACATTATTAAAGCCGCAACTGTAACTACATTCTGAGATACTTTTATCCTGTGCCATCAGCAAGCAAGCCTTATTGATACGATATCTGTTTACAAATTCTGTAAACGTAATCTGTGTGGCTTTTTTGAAAAAATTACAGAAAGCGGGAAGGGTGAGATTGGCTAGTTTTGCAACATCTTCAATATTAATTTCTTTGTCATAATTGTGTTCAACAAAGGTGAAAATATTTTCCAAACGGGTTTTATTTCTTGAAATAATCGTGTAAGGCATGATTTCCTTATTTAAAAGCTCATAATCCGAACATTTTGAAAGCTCGAAAAGAATTTCAAGCAACAATAAATATCTTTTGTAACCTTCAGATTCCAGCATTAATTTTAACCTTGGAAGCATCGCTTTTTTGACCTTAGTATGAAATTGTATCCCATATTTTGAAAGCTCCAAAAGGTTTTTAATAGATCTTGCTTCAACTTCCTGTTGTGGAAACTGCAAAATATCTTCCTTGAACTGTAAAACAATTTCTTCATGCGGATCAATAGAGTTCAATCCAAATCCGGAGTGTGGAATATTAGAACCAATTAATACTAGATCGCCGTTCGTATAATTGCTTTTGTGGTAACCAACGTGGCGTGTTCCGTTCCCCGAAATCACGCACACGAGTTCAATTTCGGGATGGTAATGGTATTCCCATTTAAATTCCGAAATAGGGGAGTTGTTATGGATTGTGCGAAAAGAGCTCTTTTCATCGGGGATCACTCGTTCAAATGTAACTTTCATTCAGTTAATCGTATTTTATCGACTAAAATAATAATTATATTAATATAGTTCAAATATTCATTTACTATGTTAAATTAACGTTAAGTAAAATGCTTCTATCTTAGCCACCAAGAAATTATTTAATGAAAAATTTCAACATAAAGGCGGTTTTATTTTTAAACTATTTCGTTTTCGCTATTCTTTTGAATTCTGTGGGAACGGTAATTTTACAGATGCAGCAAAATTTCGGGATCTCGAAATCTTCTGCAAGTGTTTTGGAGGGTTTCAAAGACCTTCCGATTGCAATCTGTTCATTCATTTTGGCATCTTTTTTACCAAAAATAGGAATCAAGAAATCAATGTTGATCGCATTGTTTTTGGTGAGCTGTATGTGTTTTGTAATGCCTTTTTCTAATGATTTCTGGTTTTTCAAATTACTGTTTACGATTGTTGGAGTTTCTTTCGCTTTAATTAAAATTTCGGTTTTCACATCCATCGGATTGGTGACGAATACAGATAAAGAGCACTCAAGTTTTATGGGATATCTGGAAGGATTTTTCATGATTGGGGTACTGGTTGGAAATGTTTTATTCAGCTTATTTATAGACGACCATAATCCGAAATCTACCCATTGGCTGAATGTTTATTGGGTGTTGGGTGCACTTTCCACACTATCATTTTTGTTTCTTTTCTTTTCTAAATTGAATGAAAATGAAGCAAAAAGCGAAAAAACAGACTTGCTTGGCGATCTTAAAAACAGCGCAAGTTTATTCAGTTACAGAAAAGTGTTGTTCTTTTTATTATGTGCTTTTCTTTTTGTGTTGGTAGAACAGAGTTTCCAAACGTGGACACCAACTTTTTATAAAGAAATCCTAAAAGTTCCAACTTCGATGAGTATTCAGGCGGGTGCGGTTTTGGCGGGTGCTTTTGCGTTGGGAAGATTCTTATCGGGCTTTTTCTCGAAAAAATTCAGTTGGATTTACGTTGTTTCCTTTTGTGTGATTGGTTTTGCAATAAGTATTTTATTGGTTTTACCTTTAACTCACAATATTCATATCGACACAGGAACAACTTGGCTGAACGCTCCATTGGTTGTGTATTTATTTCCATTAATGGGCGGTTTATTAGCTCCGATTTATCCAAGTATTAATTCTGTGATCTTGGCATCAATTCCAAAATATTTACACAGTGCAATGTCTGGTTTGATTGTCGTTTTTTCTGCAATAGGAGGAACAATTGGTTCGATAATCACAGGTTTTGTATTTGAAAAATTTAGCGGACAGCAGGCGTTTTACCTTTCATTAATTCCACTTTCAATGTTGATTGTTTCTGCAATTTTCATGAATAAATTAAAAATAAATCCTAAAAAATAAAAATGAGTAATCAACTTTACATAAACGAAATTCAGGTTCTTTTTGATGATGTTCAAAGATCTAAAGTTTTTGAAGATCAAAAGATGATGACAGATGCGGTTCCATTATTTTCTATTGCTGAAATTAATTCAAAATATGAAAAGGAAAAAGACACAGAAGATTTTGATTTAAAAGCTTTTGTAATGTCAAATTTCGATTTCTTAGGAGCTAAAATTTCGATCACGAGAGAAAAGCAGTTGCCAATTAACGAACATATCGAAAAACTTTGGGATGAACTGACAAGAACTGCTTACGAAGAAAAAGGAACATTATTACAACTTCCAAAGCCTTATGTGGTTCCGGGAGGGCGTTTCAATGAGTTTTTCTATTGGGACAGCTATTTTATTATGCTTGGTTTGCAGGTTTCGGGAAGAGTGGAAATGATGGAAAATATCATTGAAAACTGTTCGTATTTAATTCAGACAGTTGGATTTGTTCCGAATGCGAGCCGGACTCATTTTTTAAGCCGTTCTCAGCCGCCGTATTTTTCTTTGATGCTTGATTTGCTTTTTGAAACTAAAAAAGATGAAAATATTTACATCAAATATCACGATACACTGGAAAAAGAATACGCTTTCTGGATGAATGGTGAAGAAAGTTTAGAAAATGGTTCGAATACAAACAGAGTTGTAAAAACAGTTGACGGAGATGTTTTAAACCGTTATTACGATGCAGAAAACGAACCTCGTCCTGAAAGTTATTTAATTGATATTGAGGACAGCGAAAATACAGGAAACGAATTTTACAGAAACATAAGAAGCGCCTGCGAATCGGGGTGGGATTTTTCCAGCAGATGGTTTGCAGATGGCGAAACGATACAAACAATAGAAACACTGAACCTTGCCGAGGTTGATCTGAACTGTCTTTTATGGCATTTAGAAAAAACATTGGCAAAATCTTCAGCGCTACAAAATTTAACAGAAAAGGAAAGTTACTTTACTCAAAGAGCAGCAAAGCGAAGACAGATGATCGATAAATACTTTTGGGATGAAAACATGTATAAAGATTATCACACAAAAAAACACACAACAACACCGTCTGAACATATTGCTGCTCTTTATCCTTTATTTCTTGGTTTAGCGAGTGACGAACAGGCGAAATCTGTTGCGAAAAATATAGAGGAAAAGTTCTTGTATCAGGGCGGATTGGTTACTACAACCAAAAATTCCGGACAGCAATGGGATTTGCCGAATGCTTGGGCGCCTTATCAATGGTTAGGTTTTAAATCAATGAAAAATTATGGATTTGATGATCTGGCCGAGAAAATTAAAAATAACTGGTGTTCTAATGTTGAAAGAGTTTACAGCAACACCGGAAAATTAATGGAAAAATATAATGCTCTGGATACAGAAACGATTGCCGGAGGTGGAGAATATCCAAATCAGGACGGCTTCGGCTGGACAAATGGTGTTTACTTAAAATTAAAACAAAATTAAAACTAACTATAAAAAATCATAGGGCTATGAAAAAAAAATCGATCTTTTTAATTGCCGGTATTGCAACGCTTTACTTCAATAATGCGTATGCCCAGGAAACTCCACAGGATTCTACCAGATCGGCATCTATTGAACAAGTCGTAATCACTGGTAACTCAAATCCTAAAAAGAAAATTGAATCGAGTACCGCAATTTCTACATTCAGTGCAAAGGAAATTCAGAAGCAAAACCCGATCAGTGCGGCTGCTTTATTGCAGAGAGTTCCTGGTTTTGCTGTGGAAACTTCAGGTGGTGAGGTCGGAAACAACCTTTTTGCAAGAGGTATTCCTTCTGCAGGTGCGTATGAATTTGTGCAGGTTCAGGAAGACGGGTTACCCGTTTTCGAAGATGGAGCTTTGCAGTTTGCCAATGCAGATAATTTCTTTCGCGTTGATAATTCAGTAAGCAGATTAGAAGCTTTGAGAGGAGGTTCAGGATCTATTTTTGCAACCAATTCTCCCGGAGGTTTGATCAACTTTATTACAAAAGAAGGTGGTAACGATTTTAAAGGAACTGCAAAACTTGAAACGAGTACCTACGGCTTAATGCGTACAGACGTAAATCTTGGAGGCGCCTTGGTTCAGGATAAATTGTTCTTCAATGTCGGAGGTTTCTACAGAAGTGATGACGGAATCAGAAAAACTGGTTTTAAAGCCAATCAGGGTGGACAAATCAGAATGAATCTGAAATACGTTTTCGATAAAGGCTATGCTAAAATTTATTATAAAAAGCTAGACGACAGAAACACGTTCTATCTACCGATTCCTTTGGTAAGAGACGGAAATGATATAAAAGAATTTGGTGGTTTTGATGCTAATTATGGAACGTACAGCTACAGAGCGATCAGTCAATTAAATATTCCTCAAGCGGGAGGAGGTTTTTTCAACAGAAATTTAGAAGATGGAATTCATCCGAAAGTTGATGTGTTAGGAGCTGAATTTAAATATGATCTTGGTAATAATTTCTCTGTTTTAAACAAAACAAGATATACCAATATCAACATGAATTACACGGGGATTTTCCCGGCTGGTGGACCTCAATTGGCATCTGATTTTGCTAAAGCAAATGGAATTGTCGGAAACAATTTCCAATATTCATCAGTAAGCTCAGGAGCAATTGTAAACCCTGCTTATGTTCAAAAACTAGGGTTCTGGGCAATTGATAAGCAGATGGATAATTTTGTGAATGATTTACAGTTCAATTATAAATTCGACAAAGGAAATGTAACGGCAGGTTTCTATAAATCAACCTGGAAATCCCACCAATACTGGAACTGGAGTAATGTTCTAGCAACAGCAACGGACAGACCTGAACTTCTTAATTTAGTTGATACTTCATTAACGTCAAACAGTGTTGGATATTCTAAAACGTATAATGGAGTTACAGATATGACTTTCCTTCAGAGAGATACACAAACTCAGGGAAGTCTGAATGATCTTTATGCAAATTTAGACTATAATATTACGGATGATTTAAGCATTAATGCAGGACTTCGTTACAGTCATGATTACTATAAAGGAAATTTTGCTAATACAACGACTGCTAATCTGAATAATTCAGGATTAACGACAGACGGAACGCATAGCTTTTTAACAACAACAGCGGACGATAATATGAGTGTTTTAGGAAATAAATACACGTATTGGAATTATAATATTGATAAAGTTTCTTTCACTCTTGCCGCAAATTATAAGATTAATAAAGAAAACGCAGTGTATGCACGTTTTTCTAATGGTTTCAGATCTCCGAATGAGGAAGCATATTATAATTACTTCTCCAACCCTACGCCAGATCAGCCTTTGAAATCTGTATCAACCAATCAGTTGGAAGTTGGATATAAATATTATTCAAGAACATTTGATATCGCTGTAATTCCTTTCTATTCAACACTTAAAAACCTTTCGTTTACGGATGTTTTCTCTGACGGAACTTCAGAAAATATCTTTGCCAATACCAAAAACTTTGGGGTTGAGCTAGAAGGATATGCAAGATTATTTGATAATGTAGTGGAGCTTACTTTTAACGGAACAATTCAAAGTCCTAAGTACAAAGGATTGGAAGCGGGAAGTATTTTGGAAGGAAATATAGTAAGAAGAATGCCGAAGTTATATTTTAATATTTCGCCGGCCGTAAATATTACGAAGCAATGGAGAACGTATGTAAGCTACAATTACTACGGTAAGCGTTTTCAGGATCAGACAAATCAGGATACTTTGCCTGCATTTGGAGAATTTGGAGCGGGAATGTCTTATCAAATGGGTAAAATACGTTTTGCAGTTGACGGAACCAACGTTTTCAATACCATCGGAATTACAGAAGGAGATCCTAGATCGCCATCTGTACAGCAGTCAGGAAGTTCAATGATTATGGCAAGACCAATCATGGGTGCTACTGCAAGAGCTTCAATTACACTGGATTTCTAAATAATTAGTTTTTTTTCATATCAAATTAAGAAACCGTCAGATTTTTTCTGACGGTTTTGTTTATCAATAGGAACGGGCTTTAGCCTGTTTATTTAAATTAAAAAATTCAATTGGTTTTAGCCAAAACCTAGAGTAGCTATGAGATATTTAAAGCTCAAGCTCTCCCGGACAACAGCCAAGCTTACTTCAAAAACGGATTATACTGCTTCTCAAAGCCAATATTTGTAGGATTTCCATGACCCGAGAAAACCTGTGTTTCATCATCTAAAATGAAAAGCTTGGTTTTAATTCCGTCAATTAATTGCTCGTAATTTCCTTTGTAAAGATCTGTTCTTCCGATACTTTGTTCAAAAAGAACGTCACCGGAAATCATGAATTTCTGATTTTCATTATGATAAACCACACTTCCCGGAGAGTGTCCCGGAACATGATAAATTTTGAATTTTTCTCCGTCCAATTCCAATTCATCGCCTTCATTTACATATTCTACATCAACTTTTACAGGATCAATTTGAAAACCAAATCTCATTCCGCTTGCCTGAAGCATATCCAGAACTTCCTGATCTTCTTTATGTAAGTATACAGGAACTTTAAATGTATCAAAAGCCCACTGTAAACCCAAAACATGATCAATATGAGCATGGGTCAACAATATTTTCTGAATCTTTAATTCATTTTCTTTAATGAAGCTGTCGATTGCTTTTGTTTCCTGTTCATTCATATTTCCCGGATCGATCAGCCAGGCATTTTTGTTTTCATTGTAAACTATATAAGTGTTTTCGCTTGCAAAATTGAATACGAAACCTTGAATCTGAAGCATATGCTGAATGTTTTTTATTAGGACAAATTTAGTTATAATAGTTCTTGTTTAAAACACGAGAATCAGTTTTAATTATTTAAGATGCTTCGACTCCGCTCAGCATGACATCGTTAAAAAATGTGTTACGATAAAGCAGTTAGTATTAGAAATGTCATGCTGAGCGGAGTTGAAGCATTTGTTTTTTAATTTTAGCGATTAATTTTACACAATTAATAGTTAGAAAATTGATCAGTCAAACAGATTTATTACAGAGAAAATCCCATTTTTTCGTTATCTTCGTCATAATGAAAACTTTGCGCATACTTTTACTTTCTTTGAGTGGTTTGGTTTTTGGACAAAACATCCAAAGTATACAATTGTTCAACCCACATACGAATGACGAAACTCCGGTGATCAACCTTAATCAGACCTTGGTTTTAAGCTTTGATGATCTTACGAATTCCAGCGATATTTTTAGATATACAATCAAGCATTATGACAGAAACTGGC
This sequence comes from Chryseobacterium limigenitum, assembly GCF_900114875.1. Classification (GTDB taxonomy): domain Bacteria; phylum Bacteroidota; class Bacteroidia; order Flavobacteriales; family Weeksellaceae; genus Chryseobacterium; species Chryseobacterium limigenitum. The sequence continues at coordinate 36,009 of NZ_FPKW01000020.1, read as the reverse complement.
AGGATGATAATCTTTTCTTTACAGAATTTGCCAATGGAAGTTTAAACGGTATGGTGGATAAATTTCAGTATTCATTCAATACATTACAGGCTTATACACACTATACGCTGACGTTTCCTAATGATAAAATGCAGCCAAAAGTTTCAGGAAATTTTGAGTTGATCGTTTATAAAGACTCTGTGGAAAAGCCACTTTTTAAAAGAAGATTTTATGTGGTTGAAGATAATGCGAATTTAGCTTTAAATATTTCAAGAATTTCAGATGCAAGAAACCCGAATGCTAACCAAAGGGTAGAGGTACAGGCGGTTTCAAAAGGAGGAGATCTTTCTTCCAATGTCAATTCAATGAGTTTGAATGTAATGCAGAATAACAATCCGAACGTTACAGTCAATAATTTAAAACCAAGTGCAACTTTAGGAAATAAATTGCTTTTCCAGCAGATGAATCTTGTTTTTCCCGGAAATAATGAATTCTATTATTTCGATAACAAAAACATGAATTTGCCTGCAGATATGGTTCTGGCAACAGAATTGAAAGACGGGGTGAATCAAACCTATCTTCATCCGGTTTGGGCTTTTCCTCTGAATTATCAATATCAGCCGGACGTAAACGGAGCCTGGTATTACAGGAGAAACGATATCGGGCTTGAAAGAAATGCAGAAAGAGAAGCAGATTATTCTTGGGTGTACTTCTCTCTGGAGTCTGATCCTGTGGATAAAGAAATTTATGTGTTGGGAGGTTTTAATAATTTTCAGCCAAGCAAAGAAAACCAAATGCAATATGATGTAGCAGGGAAAAAATATGTTGCTAAAATATTCCTGAAACAAGGTTTCTATAACTATATTCTTGCAACAAAAAATCCTGACGGTTCATTGAATTTTGGTGAAGTAAACGGTAATTTCTGGCAGACGGAGAACCTGTATCAGGCATTTTTATATTATGCACCTTTCGGAAGGAATTATGATGGATTGATGGGGTATGGCGAGTTCAGAACTCCGGTGAGAAAATAAAAAACCTTATAAGTGTCAACTCCTATAAGGTTCTACATATAAAATAGTACAGAAAAATGTGCTAATATTTTATTTAATCATTTTTTTAATTAATCTCCTTAAAGATTGCAGTAATAAACAGGCTTTCTTCGTCTTCAAAAATATAGTGAATGTGAACAGGGAAGTTCTGCATGCTGATTTGTTGGAGTTCTGTTTCGGGGTCTTCAGAATTTTCCACAATTTGTTGGATCGATTCTTTCAGATCTTCCAGAAAATAAGCTCCTTTATGTTCTTTTTCTGCATTAAAAACTCTCATAAGAAGCCTTATATCGTTCTTTGCAATAGAGGACAAAAATACTTTCATCAGGCAAAATTCTTTTCCAGCTCAGAAATATTTTCATAAAAATCAAGTTTTGTCTTCGGATTCTCGTTGTGAAACTGAATTCTATATAAAACTTCATCCATCTGAAACTGAGGAACTGAAAATCTATTCTGCATTTCTAGCTTTTCTACCATTCTTGCCAAAGTTTCAAGCAATTCAGGGGTAAAGCTTTCGATCTTGTGTTTTAAAATTTCGGCAGTTGCATTCATCATTTTAAATTTTTATGGTTAATGCTTTTCTTTTGATAGGGTAAAGTTAATAAAAATATTTAAATTTTATAATTTTATTTAAAAATAATAGGGGGTATAGTTTATATTTTTGTATTTATTTTAAATTTTACAATTAAAATACAGGGGTGTTGTTGGGAATATTGATTTTTTTATTTATTTGAAGCTTTTTCCAGCTTTCCGCTGTATCTTTTGGGTTACGGGCTTCGCTTCGCTCCGCCCGCAACCCAAAAGGATGTCGCTGCAATCCGGGCTAGGGTTGTAGTCGTTCTTTCAAGAGCCGTCATTGCGAACCGAAGGTGAAGCAATCTCATAAAAGATTAGTGAAAAAAGATGCTTCGACTCCGCTCAGCATGACACCTCTAATACTGACTGTCTTATTTTACGGTAATTTGTAGCGATGTCATGCTGAGCGGAGTCGAAGCATCTATTAAATAAAGGTATATAAGCCTGATTTTAGCCCAAAATATAAGTTGAAGCCATCTCATCACTAGAATGGGAAGAAACTATTTTGGTTTAACAATTCCCATCATGGGACGAAGAGAATTAAAAAAGGTTGGAGCTTTCCCACAATGGGACAGGAAGAAATTATATTGATTGAAAGATTCTGAACCCGGGATGATGTCAACTTATATTTACACAAAAAAATAACCTCCGTTTCCGAAGGTTATTATATTTTAAACTAAATAGAATTCATTGAGTTTTTCTTCACACAAAGTTTTCACGACTTCAATCCAGCGGTCTTCATCGTTCAGACACGGGATATAGTGGAAATTTTCGCCACCTCCGTGCAAGAACTGTTCTTTTCCTTCCACCGAAATCTCTTCCAGTGTTTCCAGACAATCTGAAACGAAGGCCGGACAAACAATAGCTAAGTTTTTAACTCCTTTTTTGCCGATACTTTCAAGAGTTTCATCGGTGTAAGGTTCCATCCATTTGTCGTTTCCTAATCTTGATTGGAACGTAACCATTACTTTTTCTTTAGGTAATCCTAATTTTTTAATGACAGAATTGGTCACGTCAAAACATTGATGACGGTAGCAAAACTGGTGACTCGGATTATTTTCACGAGAACAGCAATCGTTTAAATTACACGTTTTCGTCGGATCTGTTTTATAAATGTGTCTTTCCGGAACTCCGTGATAAGAAAATTGTAACGCATCGAAGTTTTCAGGAAGTTTTTCTCTGATACTTTCCGCCAAACAATCGGTATAGATCTCTCTGTTGTAAAAAGGCTGAATATAATTGATCTTTATATTTGGGAAGCTCTTTTTTCTAACTTCTTCCGCCTTATCAATAACCGTTTCCGTTGTACTCATCGCATATTGCGGATACAATGGGAAAAGTACGATCTCGGTAACACCTTTATCAACCAATTTTTGAATTCCGGCTTCAATACTTGGCTGAGCGTATCTCATCCCGATTTCAACAGGGACATCTACCAGTTTTTGAAGTTTTTTCTGAATTTTTTCAGTAATCACAATCAAAGGTGAACCTTGTTCTGTCCAGACCGTTTTATAAGCTTCTGCAGATTTTGCAGGTCTTGTATTTAAAATAATTCCACGAACTAAAAGCGCTCGAAAAATCCAGCGATAATCAATTACTTTTTCGTCCATCAGGAATTCGTCAAGATATTCCTTTACATCATTTACCGCCGTTGATCTTGGCGAACCAAGATTTACTAATAGAATTCCTTTCATAAATATAAATAATGAGTCATTGGCAATGAGTAATATTTATTACTAATTACGTATGTTTTTTATCCGTTTACAGCTTCCACTCTTTCTACCAAATCGGGTACGAATTGTTTTAAAATGCTTTCAATTCCGTTTTTCAGGGTAGCGGTAGAACTTGGGCATCCTGAGCAAGCACCTTGTAAAAGCATTCTTGCTGTTTTAGTAGATTGAACGTATTCCATTAAAGAAATCTTTCCACCGTCGTTTTCTACAGCAGGAGCAACGTATTCATTTAAAATATCAGAAATTTTCTGCTCATCATCCGTATAGTCTCTGTTGATGATCTTTTCTACAGGATTTTCGTGTGTCTGCGCTTCGATATTTGAAATCTCACCGCCGTTTTGTAAATAGTCAGCGATTAATCCGCGAACAGCCATCATTACCTGGTGCCATTCCACAGAATTATCTCTTGTTACCGCTACGAAATTATCAGAAATAAAAACTTCTTTAGTAAAGTCAAATTCTTTGAAGATAGCCTGAGCCAAAGGAACTCCATCCGCCTGTTCTCTTGATTTTACTTCAACAAAACCTTCCAACAACAGCTTGCTTGAAACAAACTTCATCACCGCCGGGTTTGGAGTCATTTCTGCATAGATCTGATACATTTCCTTTTTCTTTTGAAGGTAAACTCTAGGGTTAGCCAATAATTCGTCTTCAATTACATTTTTCAGACTGTCAATTACGTGTTCCCATTCGATAGTGTCTTGTTTTGCAACCGCTACAAAATTTGCTGTAATAAAAATTCTTTCAACAAAAGGATAATTGAAAAGTTCTTGTGCCAAAGGAATTTCTGAAATATCAGAATCTCTGTCCAGCTCCAAAGACCCGGGAATCAAGTTGTAGTCTGCTACAAATTTCATCACTTTAGGGTTTTCGGTTGGTTCTATAAGTATAGTATGCATTTTTTCGTTAAATTTGAGATACAAAAATACGGATTTAGAAGTTAGAAGCCAGAAGTTAGAAGTTAGATTTTTGCTATCAGCATCATTTAAAAATCGTGAAGTAAAAATTTAATTGTTAAATCGGCTCATTTTTCAAATTTTCAAAATAAAAATATGGCACTGATAAAAGAACTTTTAGGAAAAGCACCACAAATAGGAGAAAATACTTTTTTGGCAGAAACAGCAACAATTATTGGTGATGTTGTGATGGGAAAAGATTGCAGTATCTGGTATAATGCAGTGATAAGAGGCGATGTGAATTACATCAAGATGGGAGATAAAGTAAATGTGCAGGATAATGCAATGCTACACTGTACGTATCAAAAATTTCCTTTAATTATTGGCAATAATGTTTCGATTGGGCATAATGCAATCGTACACGGATGTAAGATTCAGGATAATGTACTGATCGGAATGGGTTCTATCGTTATGGATGACTGTCTTGTAGAAGAAAATTCTATCGTTGGAGCAGGTTCTGTGGTGACGCAGGGAACTCACATCAAGTCTGGTGAGGTTTGGGGAGGTGTTCCGGCTAGAAAAATTAAAGATATTTCTGCACAGTTATTGGAAGGAGAAGTGAACAGAATTGCGGACAATTATGTAAAATATTCTTCATGGTATAAAGATAATGTGAAAGAAGTTCAAGGATAGGTTGAGTGTGAATGGTCAATTTTGCTTTGCGAGTCAATTAACTTCGTGGTCAATTTTTAGGATAATTAATTCACTTGCGAAGCAAAATTGACCATTTATATTTTAATAATTCACAAAAAAGCATTGTCAATTTTGACAATGCTTTTTTAAAAATCCTTAGTGAGAAAACTCCTGTTCGAGTTCGAGTGTTTATTTTATTCTACAGGGTAAACAACCTCTGCTTTTCCGTTGACACATCTGATTCCTGCTGGTTCTCCTACGAACGAACAGTCTGATGTGATTCCGTATTTTTTATTAAATTCTGCTTCTTTTGTGTTATAACTCTCAATTTTTGGAAGAATCTGAGCTTCTGATTTTGCAGGATAAGCAATGTAAGATTTCGGACCGCCGCAAGCTTTAGATCCAATTGGAGCAGGCTTCCATTCATTTGTAGTTACATCTGTACACTTTTCTTTTGAAATTTCTGCATCAATTTCAGCTCTAAGTTTATCTAATTGTGCCTGATCGTATTTCTGACTGTTTTCGTCAGCAGGCCTTTCTGAAATATCTTTAGGTAAATTAGTATTAGGGTCAACTTTTGCTTTACATGAATTTAATGCAAAAACTGAAAATAATACTAAAACGGGAACCAGAATGAATAATTTTTTCATAAAATAAACTTTTTCTTTTCACTAATTCTCAAAACTTGTGCCAAGATAAAAAATTCAAATTCATTTTCCGTAATTTTGCCGGCGATGAACAATCATTTTTTTGACTTAATAGAGTATACCAACAGGAGTGTTTTCTTAACAGGTAAAGCAGGGACAGGAAAAACAACTTTCCTGAACGATTTTGTAAAACGTACAAAAAAGAAGCACATCGTAGTGGCTCCTACGGGAATTGCTGCGATCAACGCGGGAGGAGTAACCATTCACTCGATGTTTGGGCTACCTTTAAGAACTTTTTTACCGACTACAGATCGTATCGATACCAGTTTGGCGAATAATATTGCCGATCTGATGCCGCATTTTAAATACCGAAAAGATAAACTTAAACTTTTACGTGAAGTTGAGGTACTTATTATTGATGAGGTTTCAATGTTAAGAGCTGATGTTTTGGATATGATGGATTTTTCTTTACGATTCATCAGAAGAAACAGTCAGCGTTTTGGAGGGGTTCAAATGTTGTTCATCGGAGATTTGTATCAGCTTCCGCCGGTGGTGAGAGATGAACATATTTTAAAAATGTTTTATAATTCTCCTTTCTTTTTCGACAGCCATGCAATAAAAGAGGTTCCTTTACTGACAATTGAATTAACAAAAGTTTACCGTCAATCTGACGAAAGCTTTTTAGATATTCTGAATGCAATCCGTGATGGTGATACAGCAAGCATAGATTTCGAACATCTTAATGAAAGATACGATCCTATATTTGAAACAGGAACTGAATCTTATGTCTATTTATGTTCTCACAACAAAATGGCCGATGAGATCAATCAGGAAAAACTAAAGGAAATAAAAGTTGATCCTACTACTTTTGAAGCGAAACTTTTTGGAGAATTTAAAGAAAATCAGTTTCCCAACGAACAGTTTTTAGAATTGAAAATCGGGGCTCAGGTTATGTTTATCCGAAATGATATTTCCGGGGAGAAAAGATATTTCAACGGAAAATTAGGTGAAATTTCTGCTTTAGATGAAAACGAAATTAAAGTAGTTCTCGACGGCAGCGAAAGAGAAATTACGGTAAAAAGAGAAGTTTGGGAACAGAAAAAATATTTTCTGGACACCGAGAAAAATATTAAAGAGGAGGTTTTGGGAAGCTTCGAACAGTTTCCTATAAAACTGGCTTGGGCGGTTACTATACATAAAAGTCAGGGATTGACATTTGATAAAGTGATTATCGATGCCGGAAAAAGTTTTACAGCAGGTCAGGTGTATGTTGCTTTGTCACGTTGCCGAACGTTGGAAGGAATTGTGTTGAAATCAAAAATTACCCCTGAAGTTATTTTTAAAGATAACAGAATTCTACAGTTTCAGGGATCTACTTTTGCGAATGATAATGTGGAGGCTATTTTAAATCAGGAAAAATATGATTACAGCATTAAAAAAGTCCTTCGTACCGTTGATTCAAGATGGATTTTGAATGAAGTGGAAGAGTGGAACAAGCTTTCAATCACGACAAAAAGTATTGATACAGTAAAAACCAATCAATTATATATTCAGCTAAAACATGAAGTAACCCAATTAGGGAAAATTTTCGAAAAGCTGGAAAAAGTGATTTCTCAAAAAGTAAATAATTTCATCGATCAAAAAGAAGAATGGTCTGAGATTGAGGCTAAAACAAAAGGGGCGGTCAACTTCTTTTTTACAGAAATCAGAGATAAAGTTTTCAGTCCGTTAAAAGAATTTTATGCTGAAATAAAAGGCGCAAAAGGATTAAAACAATACAACGAAGAATTTAGAAACTGGCTCGAAGATGTTGAAGAATATCTGAACAGTTTAAAAGAAGCTCATTTATTAGAAACTAAGCTTTTAGATGAAAAGAATGACAAGGAAGTCAGTATGAAAATTGCAAAAGTTCCTTCGCAGGTGCTGACTTTTCAGCTTTTTGAACAAGGGAAAACCATTGCGGAAGTCGCATTTGAAAGAGGTTTGGTAAAAGAAACGGTAATCGGACATTTGGCAAAATTTGCCGAGCAGGGATTGTTGGATATTTCAAGAGTCATCACTTCGGATAAGATCAAAGCTTTTGAAGATATGTTCTACAAAACTCCTCATGAAACACTAACGGAATGGAAAAATGCTTTACCAAGCAATTTTGAATTTAATGAGATTAGGATTTTGATTAATCATTATAATTTTAAAAAGGAGAAAAATAAGTAATAGTATTTTAAAAGGTTTAATAAGTGACTTCAAATTCATTGTTAAGCCTTTTTTATTTAAATATTTAAGATTAATTTTCTGTGATTATTGTCCAGAAAACTTGCGCTACGGCTATTGTCTCTATATTCAACTTCAATATTTTCCAGTTCGTTAAATCGACTTTTATCAGTTTTGATAAACTCAATTAGCTTGAAATATTTTTCATCAATAGTATTAAAATCAACAATTTTTAAATACTCATCAATCGAATTTTTATCAATCATAATTTTTCCGCTACCAAACTGATGGCGATTTTGTCCATTTTTTTTCACACCTGAAACCCAATATTCTTCTCCGGTTTCTATGTCGAAATGATTTCCCAAAATTCCTGTATTCTTAAGTTTTTTCAACGCTTTGTTGTTAAAATATACCGTTTGGCCGGATTTTGAAAACTCTACAAAACCAATCCATGCCGATCCGTGATGACCATTTGATTTGTTTTCGATGTACATTATTTTTGATTTCATGGTTTTGAAGTTTTTATTGATCTAATAGATCTTGGTTAATTCTATATCCAACAATCTTAATATCACCATTTTCTTTCTGCATTGAAAAAGTTTCTTCAGTTTTACCCATATCTCTTTTAACATCATATGTTAGTACATATTCACTTCGTGCATTACTTCCTTTTACAACTAAAGTCTCCCACTTTACCAAGTTGTATTCCTGAATCTTTCCAATTTTATTTTGAGAAACAGTATTTAGCTCATTAAGTTTATCTCTGTTTGTAACCTCAAAAAACTTATCACTGAATAATTCATACATTTTATCCTGATTACCACCGTATTTTAATTGCCAGTAAAATTTCTTTGCAATTTGATCTGCATCATTTTTATCAGACTCCCTGTTAGAGAAAGTTTGGTTAAATGAACAGCTTATTAAAAGGAATGAGATAATAAGTAGATAGATTTTTTTCATTTTGAACAAGATTTTTTTTCTTCATTTATAGAATGTGAAAATAAAGTATTTATTTTTTAATTACAAAAAAAATTGAAGAGGCTAAATAATTTCAATAGTTTTTTCCTGAACTACACCATCAGACTTATCAATTACAAAAAGTAACTAATGCAGTTTAGATGTCTTACATTTGTTTGGTTTTTTAGACTAAAAACTTAAAGTATGAAATCAAAAGGAGATTCCATATCATCTTTAAAAAAAGTAAATATCTCGTATATGAAAAACTTTGAAATATCAGTGCTAGATCTTGCGCCAGTAAAGCAGGGGAAAAGCATTCATGATAGTTTTCAGGACAGTTTATCTTTAGCAAACTTTACTGAAAATCTTAATTATAACAGATTCTGGCTTGCCGAACATCACAATATGGAAAGCATCGCCAGTTCTGCAACTTCAGTTCTGATTGGTTTTATCGCCAACGGAACAAAAAAAATTAGAGTAGGATCGGGGGGAATTATGCTTCCGAATCACAGTTCATTAGTTATTGCCGAGCAATTCGGAACATTGGAATCTCTTTTTCCGGGAAGAATAGATCTTGGATTGGGAAGAGCTCCCGGAACGGATGGTTTAACGGCTCAGGCTTTGGGTAGAAATCCGGCAATTATTAATGAACAGTTTCCAAGACAGATTTTAGAACTGCAAAAATATTTTTCTAAGGAAAATTCTAATGCATTGGTTCGCGCCATTCCGGGAGAAGGATTGGATATTCCGTTGTATATTTTGGGTTCGAGTACAGACAGCGCTTGGCTGGCCGCAGAATTAGGACTTCCGTATGCTTTCGCAGGACATTTTGCACCTGAACAAATGGAAATGGCTTTCAATATTTACAGAGAACATTTTGAGCCTTCAAAGCAGTTGGACAAACCTTATATTTTGGCTTGTGTCAATGGGGTTGCAGCTGAAACAACAGAGGAAGCTCATAAACTTTCTACGACTTTATTTCAGGCGTTTATCAATATTGTAAGAAACGATAGAAAACCTTTTTCTCCGCCAGTTGATGATATGGATGATGTTGTTTGGTCACCAATGGAAAAATCGATGGTTTTACAGAAGTTGAGATATACTTTTATCGGAGATCAATCTGAAATTGCAGAGAAGTTAAAAAGCTTTCAGGAAAAGTTCAATATAGATGAATTAATGATCAATTCTCACATTTACGACCATCAGAAAAGATTAGATTCTTACGACATCATCAGAAAAGCCAAAGACTCTTTATTCAAAGCGTAACAAACCGTTTATATTAATTGGGAGATGCTTATTTTTATGAGTATCTTTGCAAAAATCTATAGTAAAAATGTCTGATATTAAATTAAATACTATTCCGGAGGCTATTGAAGACCTTAAAAATGGTAAAATAATCATAGTAGTAGATGATGAAGACAGAGAGAATGAAGGTGATTTTCTTTGTGCCGCAGAACTTACAACACCAGAATTAATCAATTTTATGGCTGTTCACGGAAGAGGGCTTATCTGTATGCCACTTCCTGAAAAAAGATGTGACGAGCTTGGTTTAGAGATCATGGTAAGCCGTAGCAGCGATCCTAAAGAAACAGCATTTACTGTTTCTGTTGACCTTTTAGGAAACGGTACTTCTACCGGTATTTCTGCAGGTGACAGAGCGAAAACGATCTTAGCGTTGATGGATGGAAATTCAAAACCGACAGATTTCATGAGACCGGGACACATTTTCCCGCTTCGTGCTAAGAAAGGAGGTGTTTTGAAAAGAGCCGGACATACGGAAGCTGCGATTGATTTAACTCAATTAGCTGGATTAAAAGAAGGCGGAGTGATCTGTGAGATCATGAATGAAGACGGTTCAATGTCTCGTTTACCGGATCTTCAGGTTTTTGCTCAGAAACATGATATGAAGATTGTTTCTATTGAAGATCTTATTCATTATCAGCTTAAAAAAGGAAATCTTATCGAAAGATTGGAAGAAAGAAAAGTGAAAACTGCTTACGGTGAGTTTGATTTTTATGCTTTCAGAGAAACTTCAAACGAACAGATCCACTTTGCATTAACCAAAGGAACCTGGACGGTTGATGAGCCTGTTTTGGTAAGAGTTCAGTCTTCTGATTCTTATTTTGATGTGTTGACAAGACTAAATAATGGTGAAAAACCTTTATTGGAAAAAGTTACAAATATGGTAAATGAAGCAGGAAAAGGTGCAATTATTTTCATCAATAACGTTTCAAATTCTGAAAATACTCTGAAAAAATTACAACAATTCTTGGATTATCAAGACGGTCAGCAACAGCGTCCAACGTTGGCGTATAATTTCAGAGATTATGGAATTGGAACGCAGATCTTAAAGAATCTAGGAATAAATAAATTTAAAGTTATCACTCAAAATCCTAATATTAAACCTCAGGTTGGAGGATATGATGTTGAGGTGACGGAGTTGGTTCAACTATAAAAATGTGAATACTGAATGGCCAGTTTTGCTTTGCAAGTGAATTTTTGCGGAGGTGAAAATTGACAACAAGGTTAATTTACATTTGACAATTAACAAAAAAATGGCTTGATTTATCAAGCCATTTTTATTTCGTCGAAATTTCTGAAACCGTTCAGAAAATCTTTGATATTCATTCTTTTTTTTCCTTCTAATTGTAATTCCAAAGGGAAATATATTCCATCTTTAGTATAGATTTTAAATTCATTTTTTGAAATATCTAAACTTCCGACAGGTTTTTCATGGCTTCCAATTTCAAATTTTCCGCCAAATATTTTCAAACCCTTTTCTTCTTCTCCAATTTTTAAAGTCGTAAAAGCAGCAGGGTAGGGTGACATTCCTAATATAAACTGATGAACTTCTTTTGAGGTTTTGGTCCAATCTATTCTTGTGTCTTCTTTAAAGATTTTATAAGCATTTTTAGGATGCTCAACATTGGGCTGAGGTTTTTCTTGAATTGAATTTTCCGCTAAACCGTCTAATGTTTTCACTACCAACTTTGAACCCATTTCCATTAATCTGTCATGAAGCTCTCCTGCATTTTCATCCGGGAAAACGTTTAATTCTTCCTGAAGTAAAATATTTCCTTCATCTATTTTTTCATTAATGAAGAACGTTGTGGCACCCGTTTTTTCTTCCCCATTGATAACAGCATAGTTGATTGGTGCAGCACCTCTGTAATCAGGAAGTAAAGAAGCGTGAAGATTAAATGTACCCATTTTAGGCATTTCAAAAAGAACTCTCGGCATCATTCTGAAAGCCACCACAATGAAAACATCAGCATCCAATTTTCTAAGCTCTTCCAAAAACTCGGGATTTCTCAATTTTTCGGGTTGAAAAACCGGAATATTATTTTCTGTCGCAAATATTTTTACAGGAGATTGATTGATCTTTTGTCCGCGTCCGCTTGCTTTATCGGCAACCGTTACAACGCCTACAACTTCATGGTGAGATAGATGAACAGCTTCCAGCGAAGTTTTTGCAAACTCTGGAGTGCCTAAAAAAACTACTTTCAATGATTTCATAATGCAAAGATAAACTCTTTGATTAAAAGATTAAAATCATTTAGAAATTCATCATGAAAATAGTATTCATTAACAATTATCTATGCTAATGCATACGTCCTAAAATTCAGCATTTTTACTTTTCCTGAGTCTAAAAGGTAAATCAGATTTTCTAAAATGTTTTCCTTTGGATGGTAACTCAATTGTACAGAAAGTTCTTCGATCGTTGCCGGTTTTTCGGTTAATAAGTTAACAATCTGATGAGAAATATTTTTCCCAAACATGGATTGTTTATTCTTTTCACAAACCGAACATTGACCACAGTTTTTAGAATTTTTTTCTCCAAAATAGGCTAAGATCATTTTCATTTTACAGTAATCGTTACTTTCTGTGTAAAATTTCATTTCTTCCCATTTCTGGATTTTGTTTCTTTGAATATGCTCAAACAGTTTCCAATAGCCACTGTTGATAACTCTTTCATCTCTCGGTTTTAAGAATTTTACGCTTGATAATGCACCGTCTACATATTCGAGATAATTTTTCTGCTGTAATTCTTTAAGTCTTTCTTTTATTAAATGAATGCTTATTCCTAGTTTATTGCTCACCTGCTGTTCGCTGAACAATACCTTATGCGTTGTAATCCCTGAAATTGTACGAAGTAGAAGCTCTATAAAATAGGCGTCTTTTTTGGGAAGCTGCTCGATGTCATCCGCCTTTATCATCAATTCTACAGAAGACAGGCTTTTATTGTCATTAAAATAAATGATTTCCTGATTGTGAAGAAAATTCAATACATTTTTAATCTTTGCGGTTGATAATTTGGTGAAATTTTGAATTCCTGCAGCGTTTAACTGAAATGTTTTCTCTGGCAATTCATATTCTGCAACCTGAAAAATAGAGTAGAGGTAAGTCACAATCTTTAAAAATTCCGCTTTATTAGGAGTTTGATTTTTTAAGATCTGATCAAAGTTTGATATTTCCTGCTGATTCCAAAGCATGAAGGCAAAACTGTCTTTCCCGTCTCTTCCTGATCTTCCGATTTCCTGATAATAATTTTCAATTGACGGAGCAGGCGAGAAGTGGATGACAAAACGAACATTATCTTTGTCGATTCCCATCCCGAAAGCATTGGTCGAAATTAAAACATTATTGTTATTTCTGTTCCAATGATTTTGTTTCGCATTTTTCTCTTTTGTAGTTAATCCTGCATGGAAAAAATCTACATTTTTTAATTGATTTTTATGTAAATATTCAGTTAATAATTCTGCTTCTTTTCTTGTGCGGACATATATAATCCCGGAATTATTATTATATTTTAAAATATTAAAAATTCGCTGAAATTTATCTGAAACCTCTTCTGTAAAGATTTTAATATTATCTCTTTTAAAGCTTTTATGAAAAATTTGAGGATTTTTAAGCTCCAGTTTAGTTTTAATTTCTTCCAATACTTTTGGAGTTGCTGTAGCAGTTAAAGCCAAACATGGAATTTCAGGATTATTTTTTCTAAACTCTTTTATATTTTGATAACTTGGTCTGAAATCCTGTCCCCATTCTGAAATACAGTGTGCTTCATCTACGGCGATAAATGACATCTGAATTTCTTCGATATTTTGTAAAAACTGTTTATTCGTCAGTCTTTCCGGAGAGACATAGAGAAGTTTTGTTAACCCGTCTTTGCATCTGTTATAAATGACTTCGGCATCAAAATCATCAAGCTCTGAAGACAGATATTCTGCTTCAATTCCACGGAATTTTAATTGATTGACCTGGTCTTTCATTAATGCCAAAAGTGGAGAAATGACAAGACAAGTTCCTTCCTTTAATAGCGCAGGAAGTTGATAACACAAGGATTTTCCGGCTCCTGTAGGTAAAAGAACCAACGTGTCTTTCTCGGTAAGAACTGAATTAATGATTTCTTCCTGAGAATCTCTGAATTCATCATATCCCCAAAAATATTTCAGGGTTTCATATTTTAATTTTTGAAAGTCTTGTTGAGAAATCATGAGGTAAAAATAAGGAAAGTATTGTATTGCAACAAAAAAAGTCACGCAATGCGTGACTTTAATATAATTAAATAATTAGTTTATTATTTAGCTTCAAAGTAAACTCTTCTGTTTGCTCTGTTTTTCCATTCAGGACACTTAGTAGCTGGGTCACACTCAGGGTATTTAAGGTCTTTTTCACCTTTACCGATAGCGTTTAATTTAGTAGATTCTACACCGTTTTTCACTAAGTAACTCTTAACGCTATTCGCTCTTCTTTCAGATAATTTTTGGTTATAAGCATCAGAAGCTCTAGTATCAGTTGCACCAACTACATTATAAGCTCCGTTTGAAGAATTAATATAGCTAACTGCATTGTTAAGAATAGGCGTATTAGATGGTAAGATTCTATCAGAATTTAAATCAAATTCAATTCCTTCTAAAGTTCTGGTATCATCAGTTACAGGTCCTGTAGGTGTTGCTGTAGGACAACCGTTGTTTTCAACAGGTCCGGGAACAGTTACACACTTATCGTAAAGATCGATTACTCCATCTAAATCTGTATCAAGAGCTACACCCGCACCGTCAACTCTTGCACCGGCAGGAGTATCAAGTTGTCTGTCCCAATCGTCGCAAACACCGTCATTATCAGCATCTCCTTTTTTACAAACTTCGATATCCTGGTTTTTGTTAGCCAATACATCTAATTTATAATAGATCTCCTGCAATGGGTCATGCCACATTAAGTGAGATTCGTGTTTTCCTAATTTTAAAGAAACTCCTAAAGTTGCATTAAAGAAGTTATCAGAAACTTGCTCTTCACGTTGGTTAACAGCACTGTATTGTGCACCACCACCATCAAACTCATCATCACCAGTCATTACATACATTAGTCTACCTTCGATATCTAATCTTCTGTTAACTTTGAATTTAAGACCAGCACCAGCCTGACCGAAGAATGAACCTAATTTAAAAGGCTTGATTTCAGTCATTAATCTTTGTCCGGTCTCATCTTTTTGATAAGCTTTGTATGCTAAAGTACCAATACCTGCATACCCGTGTAATGCCCATCTGTATGGAGAATGATTATCAACTCTTCTTAATAAATTTGAGAAGTTGATGTCTCCTAAGATAGAGATCGCATCATACTGAGTTCTACCTGCTACTTGCTGATATTTTGAAGCATCTGCAGGAGCTGCATCTTTAGTGTTGAACCAACCTTGTCTTGTTTCTCCTCTGTCATACTGAAGGTTAATACCGAAAGCATGAGTAATTGCTTTATCAATACTGATGTAAGCAGAATATCCAAAAAGATTTTTACCGTTACCGTTCTTGATTGACGTTAAATCCGCAGACTGAACCAAAGGAACACCTGCACCTACTGATACAGACCAGTCGTTAAATCTTTTAGATTTTTGTGTAAATGGAGAAACATTAGCAGAGCCGGAAGAAAATGTATTTGGGTATTTTCCGTTTGAAGAAACTGCCGTTGAGTCTTGTGCACTAATAGCCGAGGGAAAGGCTAATGCTAGTACAGCAATTGCTAAACTTAATTTCATAGTGTATTTTTATTTATTTTATTAAATAATTTTGTTTTAAGTAAAGAGAATTTACTTAATTTTTTTAGTTGTTTAAAAGTGATTGTTTATTTAGTAGGACAACCGTTGTTTTCTGCAGGACCAGGTACGGTTACGCACTTATCATATAAGTCGATAACACCATCAAGATCCATGTCTAAAGCAACACCTGCACCATCAACTCTTGCGCCAGCAGGAGTATTAAGCTCTCTATCCCAGTCATCACAAACACCGTCATTGTCATTATCTCCTTTTTCACAAACCATAAAGTCTGTTGAAGCATTTTCAAGAACATTTGTTCTGTAATAAGCTTCTTGTAAAGGATCATGCCAAGCTAAGTGAGACATATGTTTACCTAATTTAAATGATACACCTAAATTAACGGTCCACATATTATCGGATCTTCTGTCATTGATCATGTTGTATCTAGAAACTGTAGAGTTAGGATTATAGTCGTTTGGACTAGCCCATCCGCCACCATCGAACTCGTCATCACCACTTATGATGTACATTGTTCTAGCTTCAATATCAATAAGTTTTGAAACATTATATTTCAAACCTAAACCAAACTGATAGTAAATTGAGTTAATGTCAAGTTTCTGATCAATAAACAAAGGAATTCTTGCGGGAGTTGTACTCCATCTGTACTCGTTGTTGTCGTGTAGAGATGTGTTATAGTTCATGATTCCAATACCTCCATAACCATGTAGTGCCCATCTGTAAGTAGAATGATTGTCAACTCTTCTCAAAATATTTGAAAAGTTAACGTCTCCTAATAGAGCAATTTGGTTATACTTGGTTTTTGCAACTCCTACACCGGCTAATTGTCCGGGTACACCGTCCAACATACCTTTTTGATTTGTCTCACCTCTTTGGTAAATAATGCTTAAACCGAAAGTGTGTGAGATCTGCTTGTCTATACTTACGTAACTGTTATAACCCCAGTTAACCTTTTTGTCATAAAATGACGTAAGGTCTGATTGAGTCATAAATGCTGCACCTCCACCAACTGAAATACTCCAGTCGTTAAATCTTCTAGCCTTGTTGTCGAAAGTTTGGACATTGGCAGAACCTGAGGAAAAAGTATTCGGGTATTCGCTAGAGGAACTAACGGCGATACTGTCCTGAGCATAAGTAGCAATAGGCAAAGCGGCCAATAATAATAAACCTAATTTCATACAATATGTTTTATGTTTTATTTAAAAAAAATCTTTTAATAATATTCTAGAGAATTCCCTTTCAAAAAGATGTTTCTGATGAGGGACTTCTAACCTTTCTGATGTGAACTTCAATTCATCATATTTAACGATATCAATGTCTATTATTCTGTCGGCATAGCCTCCTGAAACCTTTGAATCGTTAATTCTTCCCATCTCAACTTCAATACTTTTAACAAAATCAAGTAGTTGAATTGGTGAAAGATGTGTGAATATAATTGATGCAATATTACAAAAAATATTGGAACTAGCAAATTCTACGGGCTCAGATGTTAAAAATTCACTAATTTTTAATATATCATTGCCTCCTTTTTTAATCTGTTCTAGGGCTTCTTCTAAATTTTTTTTTTTGTCTCCAATGTTACTCCCCAGTAACAAAACTACCTTATGCTGCGACATATTGGAAAATGATTGATTTATGAAAAGTTTTTTTAAAAATGTACTGGCAAATATAGTGGCAATTGTGATACTATGTGTCGTATTTTTCTTCTTTTTCATTATGATGCTTGTGTTTAGCGCAATGGGAAGTGACAAATCTATAGAGGTGAAAAAGAACTCGGTCTTAACTATTAATTTAAAAACAAATATAATAGACAGCCCTACGGAAGAGCAAACCGGAATATTTAATATTAATAATCAAAACAAAAGCATTCTGATTTATGATGCTATCGAAGCCATCAACAAAGCAAAAACTGATGATAATATTAAAGGTATAAGTATTGAAGCTGATGATCTTCATGCAGGGATTACCCAGATAGATGACCTAAGAAACGCGATTCAGGATTTTAAAAAGAGCGGAAAATTTGTGTATGCTTATGGTAATGCAGTTTCTCAGGCTTCTTATTATTTGGGATCTGTTGCTGATCAATATTATCTGAATCCATCAGGGATGATTGAGCTTAAAGGTCTTGCGACAGAAGTTGCTTTCTTCAAAGATTTTGCAGATAAATATGGTATTGGTATCGAAGTTATTCGTCACGGGAAATTTAAATCTGCTGTTGAACCATTTTTAAGAAATGATATTTCTCCTGAAAATAGGGAACAGCTAGGAACTCTTTTAAATGATATCTGGAAAAATACTTCTACAAGAATTGCTGCTTCAAGGAAAATTGATACGGCACAATTCAGAACAGTTGTTGACAGTTTATATGGTATGATTCCTGAATTGGGATTGAAACATAAGCTTGCGGATAAATTAATTCAAAAAACAGAATATGATGAATTAATTAAATCTAAATTAAGCTTAAAAGAGAAAGATAAATTAAATAAGATCTCTTTGGGTAAATATATTGCTTCTTATTCTGAAGATGATAAATCGGGTGATAAAGTTGCTGTTTTGTATGCATCAGGATCAATTAATAATGGAGACGGATACAATGATATTTATTCTGATAAGTATATTAAGTATATTAAAGAATTACAGGAAAACGATAAAGTTAAAGCTGTTGTTTTAAGGATTAATTCTCCCGGAGGAAGTGCCAATGCTTCTGACGAGATCTTATTTGAACTTCAGCAGTTAAAAAAGAAAAAACCTCTTGTTGTTTCTTTCGGAGATTATGCAGCGTCGGGAGGTTACTATATTGCCATGGCAGCTGACAAAATTTATTCAGAGCCAAATACATTAACTGGATCGATCGGAGTTTTCGGTGTTATACCTTACTTTAAGGATCTTGCCAATAAAAATGGAGTACGTTCTGACATTGTTGCTACCAACGCGAATTCTATGTATTACTCTTCTTTAAATGGCGTTAGTCCTTATGGAGTAAGTATGATTACAAGAAGTGTTGAAGGAACATATAAAAGATTTGTACACTTTGTTACGCAAAACAGAAAACAGACTTTTGAGCAGATCGATACGATCGGTGGAGGTAGAGTATGGAGTGGAACAAGGGCTAAACAAATTGGTTTGGTAGATGAATTGGGAACCCTAAACGATGCAATTAAATTTGCAGCCCAAAAAGGAGGTTTGAAATCATCTTACAATGTTGCCTCTTTCCCTAAAAAGATGACTCCATTTGAACAAATTTTTAATGATCTTAATGAAGACGAAATTTCTGCGAAGATCATTAAAAGTAAAATTGGTAAAGCAAACTATGAAATTTTGAATCAGATCACGAACGAGAAGTTACAGTCTGAGGTGAAAATGGAAATGCCTTATCAGATTAAAATAGACTAAATTATATTGTTTCATAAAAGAAGCCGGATTTGAATTTCAAATCCGGCTTCTTTGTTTTATTTTTTTATCTATAACTAGCTTTTCTTCGTAGCCATTCCGTAGACCCAAAGAACGATTAACGCTCCTCCTACAGCCAATAGCATACTTCTGAAATCGAAACTGTTTGTAGTTCCCCATCCTAAAAAGCTACCTATAAATCCTCCTACGAAAGCTCCAACAATTCCTAAGATGATGGTCATTAGCCAACCTCCTCCTTGAGTTCCGGGCATAATTAGTTTTGCAATTGCCCCTGCGATAAGACCAAAAATGATCCAAGTTAAAATTCCCATAGTTTTAAAATTTTTTAATTGTTAATATGAATGTGATTTACTAAATTAAAGAATTTTATGATAAAAATCATCTTTTCTTGAAAAAAGAATCTACAAATTCTGTACCATTAAACAATTGCAAATCTTGCATCTTCTCTCCAACGCCAATATATTTTACCGGAATCTGAAACTGATCAGAAATCCCGATCACAACACCTCCTTTAGCTGTACCGTCTAGTTTTGTAACTGCCAAAGCATTCACTTCAGTAGCGGCTGTAAACTGCTTAGCCTGTTCGAATGCGTTTTGTCCGGTAGAACCGTCAAGAACCAACAGGATCTCATGAGGAGCATCAGGAATAACCTTCTGCATTACTCTTTTGATTTTTGAAAGCTCGTTCATTAAGTTGATTTTATTATGAAGTCTTCCTGCCGTATCAATGATAACAACGTCCGCTCCCTGAGCTTGGGCACTTTGCACCGTATCAAAGGCAACAGAAGCCGGATCAGATCCCATTTCCTGCTTCACAATTGGAACGCCAACTCTTTCACTCCAAATCGTTAATTGATCAACAGCGGCAGCTCTAAACGTGTCTGCAGCTCCTAAAACAACTTTTTTACCTTCTGATTTAAATTGATGTGCCAATTTTCCGATCGTAGTTGTTTTTCCTACACCGTTCACGCCTACAACCATTATTACATAAGGTTTTTTTGAAGCATCAATATTTCCTGTTCCTGCGTGAGGATTTTCAAGCAATAATCCTGAAATTTCTTCACGAAGAATATTATCAAGCTCACTTACATTTACATATTTATCTCTGGCAACACGCTCTTCAATTCTTTCTATAATCTTGATGGTAGTGGATGCGCCTACGTCTGATGCAATAAGTATTTCTTCCAGATCATCCAGAACTTCATCATCTACTGTACTTTTACCGACTACGGCTTTTGTTATTTTTTCGAAAAATCCCTGACTGGATTTTTCCAATCCTTTGTCTAATGTTTCTTTCTCTTCTTTTTTGAAAATATTTTTAAACCAACTCATATTAGAATTTTGATTGTATAAGTAAGATGTTGTATTATCTCTCTTTATCACAAAGATAACAAAAAAACTACCCAAAAAATGAGTAGTTTTTTATATTGTAAATAAAGTGTAGATTATTTTTTCAAATAACCGTCAACTTCGTCTGCATTCATTACTTTTTCTTCGAAAACGTAAGCTCCTGATTTAGAAGACTTCACCATTTTCACAACTTTAGTCATTTTCTTAGACTGTCCGCTTTGTAGGGTTGCTACTACTTTCTTTGCCATGGTAAATTATATTTATAAATTACTTGATTTCTTTGTGAAGGGTAGATCTCTTAAGAACAGGATTGTATTTTTTCAATTCCAATCTCTCTGTAGTGTTCTTTTTATTTTTTGTAGAAATGTATCTAGACATTCCTGGCATACCACTTTCTTTGTGCTCTGTACATTCAAGAATTACTTGAACTCTGTTTCCTTTTTTTGCCATGATTTAGTTCTTTTTAATCAATCCGTTTCTAGTGCCTCTTTCGATAGCCTCTTCGATTCCAATCTTGTTAATCACTCTCAATCCATGAGCTGATACTTTCAGTGTTACGTGCTTATCTTGCTCCGGAAGGTAAAATTTCTTCTCTAATAAGTTAATTTCAAAACGACGCTTCGTTTTGTTATTAGCGTGAGAAACGTTGTTACCAACCATTGCACGCTTTCCTGTTATTTGGCAAATTCTTGACATATCTCGATGTTCTTATTTGTATAATATTTGAGGTTGCAAAATAACGAAGAATTTTTTAGATAGGCAAATCTTTTATAAAATATTTACAAATAACTGATTGGTTCATACTATTGAATTTCAACATAAGAATAATCTTCAGCTACCATGGGCATTGAGCCTGATAAAATTCATATTAACTTTATTAAGGAGCGATAAATTAATCTTATATCTTTGTTTTTAATTAATCTAAATAAAAATAATATGAAGAAGATTTCTATTTTATTATCCCTGCTTCCATTAGCAATGATGGCGCAAACCTTTACTGAAGTTCAGACCAGTATGAGTAATTACTACTATCCTGCAAGCGATATAGGAGATATTGATAATGACGAATTGCACGATATTGTCGTAAACGGAGCAATAGATTCTGATGGTGACGGAAATGTAGATACCACTTTTAACGGAATATATAAAAACAACGGAACAACATTCATTCCTTATGCTGATCTTGGCGCAGATGCAACGCATTTAGGAGATATAAAATTCATTGATTATAATAATGATGGTCTGGCAGATATTATTTCTACAGGGCTGAGTTATATGGATATTGTAAATTATAAACATTACAGATTCAGAAATACAGGTTCAGGGTTTGTGAAAGAAGCTGATCTGCCAGGTAAAATCTATGGTTCGATGGAAGTTTTTGATTTTAATCATGACGGTTTACAGGACTACGCATTGAATGGAACTCAGTATATTGATGGAATTGGGTTTGTTAATAAATTAGATTATTATCAAAATACAGGAAGCAGTTTTCAGGTATTTTCAGGATGGATGGAAGGTAGTCAAAACAGTAGTTTTAAAATGGTTGATCTAAATAATGATCATCTTATTGATCTCGTAATATTGGGCTACGACAGCAATAGTGATGCTATGTTTAAGGTGTATTTAAATATTGCAGGAACTTTGGCGCTTACCCAAACTCTTCCTCCATTAGCAAGTGGAAAACTGGAATTTGCCGATTTCAATGCTGATGGTTTTCAGGATGTTGTGGTTTCTGCGCAGGATCAAGAATATAAAGGATACCTCGCTGTTTTAATGAATGATGGGGCGGGACATTTAAATATTCAACAAATAAATACTCCGGAAATTTCAGATTCATCATTAAGTGTCGGTGACTTAAATAATGACGGTTACTACGACTTCATTGTATCAGGAAATGATGAAAATAATGATGCTATGGTGAAAGTTTTCACTTATAATCCAAGCAATCAAAATTTTACAGAAAATACAACTACAGGTTTGTACAACTTAGGAGGTCCGGGTTTTGTGCATCTACTTGACTATAATGATGATCATCACCTCGATGTTTTATTGTCCGGATTTGATTGGGCAGATCCGGGAATGCCTTCATTAACCAAAATCTTCAAAAACGTTTCGTCCGAAACCAATGTAAAACCCGCGCCTCCTACAAACCTGAATCTTACAAAAAACGGAAACAGATTTAATTTCTCTTGGAACGGCGCTTCCGATGATAAAACGCCGGTGAATGCATTACGCTATGAAATCAAAGTCGGAACTACTCCCGGAGCTCATAATCTTGCCAAATATGTCGTAACAACACCATCTTGGTTCTTGGATCTTGATCCTTCCATTCAGAACGTATATTGGAGTGTAAGATCGATTGATGCTTCAAAAGTATATTCCGATGCTTCTACAGAAAATACATTAGGAACTCAGAATATCAGCGTAGACAAACAATTCTCCATTTATCCGAATCCTGCGACAGAAAGGGTATTCATCAAAGGAGAACAAGTTTCTGATGTTGAAATGTATTCAATAGATGGCAGAAAACTGAATGTTACGTTGAGCAGCGATCAATCGATCAACGTTTCTCATTTTCCAAAAGGAGTTTATATGATTAAATTAAAAATAAAACAACAAGAAATCACCAAAAAACTCATTATTAAATAATTGAATTTTTCCTTAATCAATGAGAAAAGCCAGACGTCCAGCTGGCTTTTCTTTTCTCTACTTTTATTTTAAATGGCGACCCAGATATTTTCTGAGCCGCCATTTTATTTTTAATTGTTCAAATTATTTTAAACACAAATTTTCACAAATATTTTTCCACAAATAGCCACAAACATTTGTGTAAATCTGTGAAATCCGTGGAAAAAAATTACGCTTTTTTCATTTTATTCTGAACTCTTTTAATCAAGAAATAAAACAACAAGAATCCCAACGCAAAAAATGAAAATCTCGTCAGCAAATCGCCGCTCCTTGTGTAAAAAGTCTGCGTATCATAAAGATTAATTTTAGCAAACAAAGTCGTTTTATCGCCATAAAAAGTATCTTCTACAATTTCTCCTTTTGCGTTAATGTGAGCCGAAATCCCACTATTAGCAGCACGGGCAATTTCTCTTCTTGTCTCGATCGCTCTTAATTTTGCATATGATAAAAGCTGTTTGTGTCCTTCTGAAACGCCCCACCAAGAGTCATTGGTCATTATGGCGAAGAAATTGGCTCCTTTTTTTACATAATCGGTTACAAATTCACCATAAATGCTTTCATAACAGATGATTGGAGCAATTTTTCCCTTGTTAAAAGGATTCGAAAATGCAACTCTCTCTTTATCTGTTCCCAATGAAGCAACAGTTCCACCCAAATTAAGCATGGCATCACCTAAAAGCGGTTTTAAAATACTCATATAAGGGAAAATTTCAACACCGGGAACCAATTTTCCTTTGTGATAAACTTCTACTTTTTGGTTTGGAACGATTTGAACTGCAGAATTATAACTTTCAACCCAAAGTGAAGGATTAAGCTGATAAGCTTCTTTTGGTAACTTATCTTTTTTCGTATAAAAACGATGTGAAGAAATTCCTGTTGAGAAAACCGAACCCGGATGTTTTACAAGGAAATCTTTAACATTATTTAAAAGTAAACTCTTCTCAAAAGCAGTCTCAGAAATGGAACCTCTCCCTGGAAGTGCCGTTTCCGGAGCGATATAATAATCAATTTTTCCTTTTGAATTTCTTTCTGCAAGGCTTAAAAGATCATTTTCTATCGTTAAACTATCGGTTGAATATTTTTCTCCATAAGGATCAAGATCGGGCTGAAGCATCAAAACATTTACCTGTCCGATCGGTTTTTCATTAAAATTATTATATTTCGCCAATGAAATAATCATTGGGACAACAATTAAAACAGCTACAATAGCAGTATTTATAATTAAACTCTTTCTTTTTCGTCCGGCTTCCCAAATTCTTAAGGTGTAAAATATAAGAACATTAATCACCAGGATCCAGAAACTTCCGCCCGTTGCCCCCAACGTGTCATACCATTGAACGAATTTCGGATATTCGGAAAATACATTTCCAAGATTTAACCAAGGCCAGGTAAATTCCCAGTTCAAATGAAGCTTTTCAAAACTCATCCAGATCGCGACAAAAAAAGCAAGTCCCCAATAGGTTCCCTGCGCATTTTTATACCAGTGATAACATTGAAAAACCAAAGAATATAAAAGTGAATTAACCAACACCGGAAATACAACCGCCATCATAGAATGGCTTCCGTCAGGGTTTTTAGAACCGTACAGCCAGCCTGTGGTGACGATATTCCAGATCACAAAACACAGATAGGAAAGTCCGAAAACCACCCAGCTTTTTCTATTGAATTTAGAAAATTTTGAAACGCCATGTTCCATCATCAAAAGCGGAACAAGGGCAAAAAATATAAAGAACGGAATTCCGTAAGTTGGCCAGGATATAGACAACAGCATCGCCGAAATGAGCGTAAGTAGAACGTATTTCATTAATTTTATTTAACATACAAATTTAATGTTTTTGAAATGAATAAATTTGCAATTGATGTTAAAGAAAATTTACAAAATTATTATTGTTCCGTACACCTTGTTTTTGCTGTATCTCATGTTTTTAGGAATGGGGAGGTTTCAGTATGATGAGAATGTTGTGAGGATAAAACCTATTTTATCAACGATAGAATTTATTGAAGGAACCATTCGGTGGGAAGATATTATTAGAATTGTTTTGGGAAATGTGGTGATGTTTATTCCGTTTGGTTTTCTGGGCTGGATCTTTCCTGAGCTTAAAAATCTTAAAAACCTTCTCTTCTCTTTTATGTCTGCAATCGTTATCGTAGAAGCTCTTCAGTATTTTACGAGAATGGGAATTTGCGAAATAGATGATGTTATTCTCAATACTTTCGGGGTTTATTTAGGCTTTCTGATTTGCGGATTTTTAGAAAATAAATTCAGTCGTTGGGTGTAATTCTTTTTCAGTATTCGTTACATTTGTTAAAAACAATTTAAGATGGATAAGAAAGGATTTTTCGTAGAAGAGATCAAAAAGGAAGCACTTGGCGCTTGGAAAAGTATCGCGGTTGAAGTTCGTCCAAGTTCGTTTAAAAATGAAGACGGAAGTTTAAAACCGTTTTATTTAACAAGAGAATTCAGTTTTTTGCCGGAAGATAAATTTCAACTGGAAATTATTAATTATGCTGATGCTTACGGTAAAATCCCTTTGGTTAAAATATTGATAAAAGGAGAAATGGAGTGGCAGGGCGATCATCCCGTTGCAGAAGGCGCACAAAAAGTAGACTTTACAGCCAACGAGAGTTATGAAGTTACGCCATTGATCCAAAATTTTGCCGATGTTCTGAATAATCTTGCAAAAGATGGTTTTGATCAATGGGAAGTTGGGAAATCTCAGAATATTTCCAAGAAAAAGTTTATTCCTTTTGGATTAAAAGAAGGAGATATCTTCAAAGAATATGATCTGATTTACCTTTATAAAGATATGATGTTTTGGGGTGCAAGAAACGTCGACGGAAGAGGTTTTGATACCGAAGAAAACCGCCCGACGAATTTGCAGATTCCGATGGTTAGAAAGTGATATTTTTTTGAACCATTAAAATAAAACATTACTATTATCCATAAAGTTTTTCATTCCGGAGGAGTCTAAACACAGTAATTCACAGAATAATTTTTGTAAGCTATGTTTAGATTTCTCCGGATGACAGATAGGATGTTGAAAAATATTTTAGTATTTATCTGAAAAGCTTAACGACTTAAAAGACTTAATGATTTAAATTCTATCCATTCAATTCCTTTGCTCTTTTTTCAGCATTTAAAATTCCGTTTTTCAGGATTTCTTTGAAGTTATTTTCTTCAAAAGTTTTTAAAGCGGCTTCTGTTGTTCCGCCTTTGGAAGCGACATCTTTTATCAATTCTTCCAAATTTTTATCGGAATTATTAATTAAATGATAAGCTCCCAACATGGTTTGTTTTA
The DNA here is from genome assembly GCF_900114875.1 of Chryseobacterium limigenitum. Lineage (GTDB taxonomy): Bacteria > Bacteroidota > Bacteroidia > Flavobacteriales > Weeksellaceae > Chryseobacterium > Chryseobacterium limigenitum. Next base: position 9,466 of record NZ_FPKW01000020.1, on the reverse strand, counting down.
CGAAGAGTTTTGATAAATTCTCGTCAATTCCCATTTCCATTCCGGCTTTTATCATAGCGTCTACAATGTAGTAGAAATAGGCTGGCCCGCTTCCCGAAAGTGCGGTTACGCCGTCTAATAGATCTTCGTTTTCCAGATAAACCGATCTTCCTGTAGAATTCAATAATCTTTCAATATTAATTAACTGACTGAAAGAAATTCCTGCTGCAGAAGTATAGCCTGTAATCCCCATCCCGAGAAGGGTAGGAGAGTTTGGCATTGCTCTTACAACAAGAGGATGATTTAATAATTTCTGGATTTTTTCGATCTTAATTCCTGCCATGATCGATAAAACCATCTGATTTTCTTTTAGTTTAAATCTGAAATTTTCAGCAACATTTTGAAAATCCTGAGGTTTTACGGCAATGATGATTAAATCTGCATCCAATTGTTCTACATCATCAAAAATAGAAATGATAGAACGTGGGAATTCTTCTGATATTTTTGATAATTTGGACTCATTTCTTGTGATAAGATGCAAGCTTTCAGGCTTGATCAATTCATATTTCAAGAAAGATTTTGAAAATGACAAGCCCATATTTCCGGCTCCGAGAATCGCTATTTTCATGTGTGTTTTTTATCGAATTTTTAGCTAAAATAGCTAAAATATTTCTTATTCCACAGGAAATTCCGGTCTTCTCATCTTATATCTTGTTTGGGAAAGGCTCTGAAGGAAAGAAACAAGAGCCTTGGTTTCTTCTTTTGTTAAGTGTAAAGGTTTTAATAGCGGATCGGTCATCGGATACAAAATATCCGGCTATTTTTTTTCTCAGGCTTGAATCAATTTGATCTATTCTGCTGTTATAAAAATTCACAATGCCTTCCGGGTCTGAATCTACAGCTATTGTCAGAATATCAATCTGAATGTTTTTTATAAAATCTTAGGATAAAGTTATATAATATTCACCTCTCTCTCTAGTTCTATACCAAATTTTTCTTTTACAGAATTAATAATTTCGGTTGAAAAATCAAAAATTTCTTGACCTGTGGCATTTCCTGTAGCATTAATAATCACCAAAGACTGTAATTGATGAGAAGCAACGTTTCCGATTTGTTTTCCTTTCCAACCGGATTGTTCAATGAGCCAACCGGCGGGAACTTTTACAAATTCTCCGTTTGGATAGCCTTGAATGTTCTCAAATTTTTGCTTCAACTCTTCAAATTGAGCTAAAGGAACGGTCGGGTTTTTAAAGAAACTTCCTGCATTTCCTGTAACTTTTGGATCGGGTAATTTGCTTTGTCTGATATTGATTACCGCTTTGGAAACATCCTGAATTGTTGGATTTTCAATACCTAAATTTTCCAGTTCAGATTTTATTGCGCCATACTCTGTTTTGATAGCGTGATTCTCTTTTGTTAATCTAAATGAAACTTCCAAGATCACATATTTCCCTTTTCCTTCCTGCTTGAAAATAGAATCTCTGTAACCGAATCTGCATTTTTCAATGTCAAAAGTTTCTACTTCTAAGGTTTCCAGATTCAAAACTTTACAGTCTACAAAAATATCTTTGATCTCAGTTCCGTATGCTCCGATATTCTGCATTGGTGAAGTTCCTACATTTCCCGGAATTAAAGATAAATTTTCAAGTCCGCCAAGGTTTTTATTTAAACAAAAGAGGACAAATTCATGCCAGTTTTCTCCAGCTTTTGCAGTAACTAAAACTTCATTATCGTTTAAATTTTTTTCCGAAATTCCTTTTAAACTAAGTTTTATAGCTAATCCATCAAAATATTTTGTAAACAAAATATTACTTCCACCTCCAAGAAAAAGGAGGGAGAGAGTGTTAGCGTTTGAGAACTTTAAAGCATCTTTTAATTCTTCAATTGAATGTACTTCAACAAAATATTTTGCTTTGGCTTCTACACCGAAAGTATTGTAAGGTTTTAGAGAAAAATTTTCGTGCATGGCGTTATTTGTATTCTTTGGGAAGAATTTTTTCTAATTGATCTTTGAATTTTTGAAGCTGATAATAATGAATCGTGTCATTATAGGAATTGACAAATACATGAGAACTTTTTGATGTCTTGATCTGAAAAGTTTCATCCATTCCGTCCTGAGCCTGTAAACTTTCTGAACTTTTGATCTTGTCCAGCGTTTTTATATCGATAGATGAGGTTAATTTTTTCCAGGTTTGCGGGTCAATGGCAGAATTCCATTTTTTATGGATTTGTGAAGAAGTAGCTCCCTGCGTCAGATTGATGGAATCTTTTGTTAGTTTAATAATCTTATAACTTCCAAGTTTTCCGCCAACTGTTGAAAAACCAATGAATGTGATCTCATTCCTGTTGTTATCAGCTTTTGGTTGGGTTTCTTTCTGACAAGAAAAAAATATCAGCAATAAAAATGTTGAAAATAACATCTTCAAAGTATTGATCTTTATTGCTGACATCTTTATTAAATATTAAAGGTGGAACTCTAATTTATATTTTTCAAGAGCATCTTTTAAAATTTCGGCACTTCTTATCAAGTCCTGCTCTTTTAAAACGTATGCAATTCTTACTTGTTTTTTACCTAATTCCGGATTGCTGTAAAATCCTCCGGCTGGTGCAACCATGATCGTTTCGTTATTAAGAGAATATTTCTCTAGCAACCATTGAGCAAATTTTTCTGTATCGTCTACAGGAAGCTCGGCAACACAGTAGAATGCACCTTTTGGTTTCGGACAGATCACTCCGGGAATAGCATTTAGCTGATCAACCAAAACGTTTCTTCTGTGAGTGTATTCTTCTCTTACCGCTCTGATGTAGGCTCCGTCATTCTGGTGGGCTGCTGTTGCGGCAATTTGTCCCAATAAAACCGGGCTCAATCTTGCCTGAGCAAAAAGCATTGCTGCATCATGAATTTTTTTAGAACGCGTAAGCAGACATCCGATTCTTACGCCGCACATAGAGTAACGCTTAGATTCAGAATCTATAATGATGCAGTTTTCGCTTAATTCCGGGAATGCAAGCATTGAAATCTGTTGTTTTCCGTCATACACATATTCTCTGTAAACCTCGTCTGAGATTACAACGATATCATATTTTAAAGCAATTTCTGCTAATTTTTGAAGTTCTTCACGGGTATAAAGGTAACCTGTAGGATTTCCCGGATTACAGATAACGATCGCTCTTGTTTTTTCTGTGATTTTCTTCTCAAATTCTTCAATCGGAGGAAGTGCGAATCCTGTTTCAATAGTTGAAGGTACAGCCACTACATTTACATTGAAAGTACTTGTAAATCCGTTATAGTTAGCGTAATATGGTTCTGGAATGATTACTTCATCACCGTCGTCACATAACGTTGAAATCGCGAAGTTTAAAGCTTCAGAACCTCCGTTGGTTACAATGAAGTTATCAGGTGTAAGATCTGTGAAATCTAATGAATGATAATATTCTGTAAGTGCTTTTCTGTATTCTATATTTCCTTCAGAAAGTGCGTATTCTAATACTTTTAGATCAATGTTTTTTAAAGCATTTAAAGCCGTTTCCGGAGTTTCAATATCAGGCTGTCCGATATTAAGGTGATATACTTTTACTCCTTTCTGTTTTGCTTTAAGGGCAAAAGGAACCAGTTTTCTTACTGGTGATGGCGGCATGTGTTGTGCTCTGTTTGAAATATTCGGCATTGTTCAAAAATTTGTATGACAAAAATAACATTTAATTCTTCAATAATAAAATAATGAATAAACGCTTGTGATTTGAGTTTTTAAATCGATAAAGTTTTGTTTGTATTTTAATGGAATGTTTATTTTAATTAAGTTTTTAGTTTTAATTATTTATTTTAAAAAATTATGCTATAATGAATTTAATATGTTATTTAGTGTTATTTGTTTGAAATAAATATGTTAATATGCGTTTTGTATTGTTTTTTTATTAAATTTACGACGATAATTTTAAGTAATATGAAAATAAAACTATTTTTTGGAGCTTTAAATACTATTGCTCTTTTGTCGGCATCCTCTGTGATAGCGCAAAATTTTCAAACGATGCCTGTGCAATCCGGCTATAATGCTGATGTAATTGCTAATGGAGTCGGCTCTTCTACTATTTCTACCACTACAGATGTTGACGGGGTTTCTTTTGCTTTTGTAGCGAAAGATTTTCTGCTTACGTCTTCCAGTAGTCCTCTTACGTACGGTATACCTTCAGACGGGATGATCAATTCTGTGGTTGCAGGTACTCCGGGACTGAGTTATAAACTGGGAGATTTGAGTGGCAACAATTCTTTAAAACTTGCAAATACGAATGATACCGGAACTTTAGTGTTTTCTGCGCCAAAAGCAGCGGTTACTTTGTATATGCTTTCAACAAGTGGAAGTGGGGCATCTACAGCGAACGTTGTGGTTACTTTTACAGATAATTCCACGCAAACTTTTACCAATGTAAGTGTATCTGACTGGTACGGGGGTACAAATTTTGCCATTCAGGGGATTGGAAGAATTAACAGAAACACAGACGTTTTAGAAGCTAACTCAACAAACCCAAGATTATATCAGAATGCATTAGCAATAGATGCAGTTAATCAAACAAAACCAATACAAAGTGTAACGGTAACTAAAACTTCTACAGCTCAGGGATATACGAATGTGTTTGCATTCTCTGCTGAAGCTTTCTCAGATTGCTCGGCGCCTGCTTTACAGCCTGTGGGAACTTTAACAGCAAATTCAGCTCAGGTTTCATGGGCGGTTCCTGCTACTACGCAAGCTTCGGGCTATGAAATTTATTACAGTACTTCAAATACAGCTCCAACAAGTGGTACAACTCCGACTCTTACTAATATTCCGGGGACAAGTACAACGATAGGAAGCTTGTCTGCAAATACAGTTTATTATTATTGGGTAAGAACAAAATGTAATAATTCAACAGGTCAAAGTGTATGGTCGTTTTCCGGAACTTTCAAGACATTGTGCGGTCCTATGACTTCGATGTCTGAGAACTTTGATTCTTATGGTACAGGAAATATTGTTCCGGACTGTTGGGCAAGAATTATTAATACTACGGGATCTCAAACAATTACGTCTACTTCTCCGGCTTCAGGAACAAGAAATATTTATCAGTACAGTACAGCTGCACAAAATTCTACATATGTTGTGTTGCCTCAGTTTAGCAATATTAATGCAGGTACGCATTGGTTGAGACTTAAAGCTAGAGTAAGCGCTTCACCGGGAACTTTAGATGTTGGATATGTTACTGATGCTACGAATTCAGCAACTTTCACGTCTATTCAAACATTAACGATATCTAATATTGTATATACAGATCCAAATGCGGAGTATAAAGTAATAGTACCTTCTTCTGTACCAGCGAATGCAAGATTGGCTATCATGAATAAAAATGACGGTAAATCTTACTATTGGGATGATGTATATTGGGAAGCAATACCTTCTTGTCTCACACCAACTGCAGTTGTTGCTTCTAATATGACTACATTATCCGCTGATGTAACATGGACGGCGCCTTCTCCGGCTCCGGCAAATGGATATGAGTATTTTATTTCTACAACCAATACTCCGCCTACAGCTACAACGCCAGCTTCAGGAACTACGACTCTTACTACAATAAATATTTCTAATCTTACTCCGAATACAACTTATTATATTTGGGTACGTTCGGTTTGTAGTTCATCAGATGCAAGTGTATGGTCTTATCCGGTTACTTTCAAGACATTATGTGGGGCAATGACTGTGCTTTCTGAAAATTTTGATTCTTACGGAACAGGTAATGTTGTACCTGATTGCTGGATAAGATTAGCGGGGACCGGTAGCCAGACACTTACAACCACTACACCTGCTTCTGGTACAAGAAACGTTTACCAGTATACCGGCAGTACTTCTACACCTACAACGGTTGTTCTTCCTGTATTTAGTAATATTAATTCGGGAACTCATAAGCTGAGATTTAAAGCAAGAGTTACAACTACCGCAGGAGCTTTGCTTAATGTAGGATATGTTACCAATACAGCGGATGCCAATAGTTTTGTATTGCTTCAGGCTTTACCGATTTTGAACACTGCTTATACGGCTGCTAATTCAGAATATACGGTGGTGGTTCCGTCTTCGGTTCCTGCTAATGCAAGATTAGCCATAAAGAGTCCTAACGATGGAAAATCTTATTATTGGGATGACATCAGTTGGGAAGCTAATACATTGGGAACTTCTGAGGTTGCAGCCAAAAAAACACTTTCTGTATATCCAAACCCGTTCAGAGATGTAGTGTATATTTCTGATATGAAAGATGTGAAGTCTGTAACAGTTAATGATGTTTCCGGAAGAATTGTAAAACTTATCGATAATCCTGGAAAAGAGCTTAATTTAAGTACACTGAATTCAGGCTTGTATTTACTATCAATTACTTTCAGAGACGGTTCTAAATCAATCACGAAAGTTATTAAGCAATAAAATTTTAGACTTAAATAAACAGGGAAGGCAGCTATATTGGATATATGGCTGTCTTTTTTTTTATTTAATTAAAATTGTAAGACAAGGTTCATATAAATTTTGTTATTTTGAAAATTGTTAAAACCGAATTAAAATGCAAATTAAAGCAGATTCTGTAGAAGATTATATTTCTAAAATTCCTGAGGAAAGACAGGAGATATTCAAAAAAATATTTGATACAGTAACCGATAATTTACCCGAAGGTTTCCAGAAAGGAGTAAGCTATGGAATGATTGGCTGGAATGTTCCTCTGGAAACTTATCCTGCAGGGTATCATTGTACGCCGGGCTCACCGCTTCCGTTTATAGGACTGGCTTCTCAAAAGAATTTCATCGCGTTTTACCATATGGGAATGTATGCTAAACCTGAACTGCTGGATTGGTTTGTAGCCGAATTTCCAAAATATTCTAAGAGGAAGCTCGATATGGGAAAGTCATGCATCCGTTTCAAAAAAATGGATGATGTCCCATTGGAATTATTAGCTGAGATGAGCAAAAAAATGACTGTACAAGACTGGATTAATACCTATGAATCAAATTTTAAAAAATAAATTTTTACTAAAAATACTTGCTGCTGTTTTTCTTTTAAACTTAATTTTAAATTGTAGAAACTCACAAGTTTCAGGGTTAAAGAACGGTGATTTACTTTTTGTTACCGCAAAACCGACCGGACTTTCTGGAGCTATTAATAACGTCACGCAAAAACAAAAAAATGCTTCCTTCGATCATATCGGAATTTTAGAAAAAGATGGAAATCAGTTTTTTGTTCTCCATGCTGCTCCGAAAGGTGGTTCTCAAAAACAGAATTTAAAAGACTTTCTTAAGGATCAGGCAAATGACGGGCAAACAGTGATTGTATATCGATTAAAGCCTCAATATCAAAACACGATTCCCTCTGCAATTGAAAAAGGAAATACGATGTTGGGGAAGCCTTACAATTTCAATTATATTTTGGATGAAAACTCTTATTACTGCTCAGATTTTATTGAAAGGGCTTTCAGAAAAGATCATATTTTCAAATTGGAACCTATGACTTTCATTGATCCTAAAACAGGTAAAACGAACGAATTTTGGGAGCAATTTTATCAAAAGAAAAATCTTAAAGTTCCGGAAGGTGAATTAGGTTGCAATCCAAACGGATTGGCCGCGTCAGATAAATTGGAAAGAATTAAAATAATTAGGAATTAGGAATTAGGAATTAGGAATTAGTTTGAAAATAAATGTCTTCTTAAATAATTAGATATTTATAGTAGTATATCAATAGGAACGGGCTTTAGTCCGTTTTTTTATGTGAAAGTTCGAAATGTTTTCAGGTAAAAGTTGGAAAAAGCGAAATAAATTCAAAAATATTAGTCTACTAATTTGGTGGACTAATATTTTTTTATATTTTTGTCAAAGATTTAAAACAAATGAGATGAATTAAATCAACAAAAGTCTAACCCCAAAAAAAAGTTAGTTATGATTACACCCAATCCAACTGTGCAGGTTTTACACAACAGAATTAGCCTGGCTAAAAAAGAATTGATACTGGAAATAGAATTGAATGGGAAAATGAAATTCGAACATTTGATGAATACCATTTATAATCAGTTCGGAATTTATCACAAGGTGTTATCAGCTAATGTGGAGTACGTAAACGGACGTAGTTTTGGTTCTGTACAATTATATATTAATGTAACTTCAGAAGAGTATCAGGAACTGGAATTCTTTCTGAATAAAAATAAACTTTTAAATACAACTGTAGAATATCTCTGCAGAAAGTATTTTTAGGGGAGGTTCATATAGTTTTAATTACGAAAGTGTTCAGTTTACTGAGCACTTTTTTTATTTTAAATCATAATTAAAAAAAAGGTATTTTTAAGCTAAATTAAAATCAAAATCTATGATCACTCTAATTATTGTAATAGTTTTAGTTGTACTATTTCTTCTGTATGGAGTTTCCATTTACAACCGTCTTGTAAAACTGAAAAATCTGGTTCAGGAAGCCTGGAGCAGTATTGACGTGATGCTTAAAAAACGTCACGACCTTATCCCGAATCTTGTGGAAACGGTAAAAGGGTATGCTACCCACGAACGTGAAACATTGGACAGCGTGACGAGAGCAAGAGCTCAGGCTGTAGGTGCCAATTCTGTTGAATCAAAAGAAGCCGCAGAGAAAAATCTGAATCAGGCAATGATGAATTTATTCGCTGTAGCAGAACAATATCCTGATTTGAAAGCAAATACGAATTTCCAACAATTACAATCTGAACTGACTTCCATAGAAAACGATATCGAAAAATCCAGAAGATATTATAATGGAACCGTTCGTGATAATAACACATTGGTAGAAACTTTTCCTAGTAATATTATTGCAAATATGTATAAATTTCAGAAATCTCCGTTCTTCGAATTGGAAAATGCAGCAGAAAGAGAAGTTCCAACCGTAAAGTTTTAAAGAATGAAAAGGTTTTTAGTACTTTTTTATTTACTGACTTTTACGCTGGCTTTTTCGCAGGAAGAAGATAGTCTAAGTATTAATAAAGACGGAATTGAACGGATCACTTCTTTCCATTCTGATATTAATGTTGATAAAAAATCTGCCCTGAATATTACAGAAAACATCAACGTCCACAGTCTGGGAATCAATATTAAAAGAGGAATTTATCGCGCACTTCCTTTGTCGAGAAATTTAAATAACCTGAGCTCGGGATAAGAAACAGAATAAAAATTTGCAATAAAAAGCAATAATTCGTATATTTAAGTTTCTGACATTCAAATATTTAAACGAACTATTGCTTATGATTTTGAAAGACCAAATTACAAATATTTTTGTACAAGTTGACGATTTTTGTAAAGAATTTGACTCCCAAATCAAGCAAATGAAACTTCAAACACTCGGAGATCACAAAAAGAGAAGAAACAGAAAATCGGTAATGTCGGATTCTGAAATCATTACCATTATGATTGGCTTTCATTTGGGCGCTCACAAAACGTTTAAGCATTATTATAAGCAAATTGTTTGTGGTT
>NZ_FPKW01000007.1 GCF_900114875.1 Chryseobacterium limigenitum | reverse complement strand
GGAGAAGATGCCTACCGCCTTTTTTAAGATATCACGTTCAAGCTTTGTTTCTTCTAGTTCTTTGCGAAGTCTCAATAACTCTTCCCTTATTGGATCAGAGGATATTTGTTTTTCCTTGCTAAGTTTACCTTCTTTGTGAAGTTTTCGCCAATTAACGAGACTTTCTTTACAGATCCCCAATTCTTCAGCTACCGAGGATACATTGCCTCGCTGCTCACTTAAAGATACTGCTTGGATCTTAAACTCTAGACTGTAATTTTTTCTGATCTTTTTCATACTCTTAAAGATAAAGAGTATAAGAATTGTGTCCTAACAAAGTTAGCAACTCCACTATTGGGAGAGAAAAGTATTAATTTTGCTAATTAAGAGATTCAAGGATGGAAAAACAAAATAATAAATTCTGCAGATTCAGAATAAATGCCGTAAAGGATAGCATGGAAATATTAAGAGGCAAATGGAAAATACATATACTGGGAATTCTCCTTTATGGCGGCAAAATGCGTTTTGTGGATTTGCAACGAGAAACTCAAGGGATTGGGGCTAAAATGTTATCTAAAGAATTGCAAGATCTTGAAATGAATCATCTTGTGACACGTACGGTCTTAAACACAAAGCCTATTACCGTTGAATATGATTTAACCGATTTTGGAAGAACCCTAGAGCCTTTTATTGATACTATCGCACAGTGGGGTATAGATTACAGAGAAACTCTTTTCGGTAAAAAAGAATATTAATTATCAGATTTTATTTGATAAAAGTGAATTTTGTAATTCTTGTTTAATTTGACTCAAACGAACTAAATCATCCGAAGATAATTCCGTCTTGGTCACTATAGCACACTGTATGATATCATACGGTATTTTTTTTCAAAAAAAATCTTAGTGACAGAAATTGGTAAGTCGAAAATGTCATCAGTATTAATATAAATTCGTTTTATCAATTCGCATGAAAGAGTTATATTTAAAAAAATATAATTACCCTGATATTCCAAAAACAAATCTTTGAAACAACTTTTATAAAAAATTGATTTATACAACACTTTTAAATATTGCGATTTTTCAGGGAATTGTCTTAGGCTTGGTTATTTTAAGGTCTTCCCTATTCAATAGTCATTCAAATAAATATTTAGCATATTTACTATTTGCACTTTCCTTTGTTTTACTAAATTATGTTTTTGAAATTGAAGGAACATTTATTGCGTATCCTTTTCTACATTTTTTTGACGATATCGAGTGGATATTTTTATTGCCCGTTTTCATATTTCTGTTCATTATCAACCGGATTAATGATACTGTAAAGAATAGGCAGAAGCATTATTTGTACTATATTCCATTTGCGTATTCCTCTATTGTTAGCATTACATACGATCTTAGTAATGTTGCAGGAATTTATAAAATCCCGGATTCAAGCATTTTCCTAGTCAATATATTTAGGCTGATTCAGATTTTATTTGCCTTTATCATCATCCCGTTTCTACCTCTTTACTCTTATTTTATGATAAGGCATTTAAAAGACCCACAAGAGAAAAAATGGGTCATTACCTTATTAACCATTATCTATTTGTTGCTATTTGTCTGGCTTACTACATATATGACCGGTCTTTTTTTTGGATCAGACATTTCCTCTATCATGAGCGTTTTAGCTTTATGTGCAACATTTGTAATGCACTGGACAGCCTATATAGGCATTTACAAATATAAACTGGCCAAAAACAAAGATGCCATCTCCCATTTTCTAAATAATGATTCAGCTGTTTCGTATCCCCAACTGCAAATTGTACAAGATAGTACGCCACAAGAATATAAGGAATCTATCACGGCCGATAATCTTTATTTTCAAAAACTGGAACTTCTTTGCAAAGATGAGCACATTTATACCGACAGTACATTAAACAGAGAAAAAGTAGCTGAAAAACTAGGCATAAGCGCGGGATATGTTTCACAAATTGTAAACACAGTAACAGGAGATAACTTTGCCCATTACATCAATCAATATCGAGTGGAAGCTGTCAAAGAAATGATATCAGATCCGGAATATGAAAACTATACTTTATTGACGATGGGATTAGAATCCGGGTTTACTTCAAAAACTACTTTTTATAAAGCCTTTAAAAAAGTTACCGGCAAGACCCCCAATGAATACAAAAACACCACTAAATAAGTACCATTTTATCCATTTTTAAGCTTTTGGAACCCGTTCTAATTTGATTTATTTGAGTTTTGCACTTAAATAATTCAAATTAATCTTTTATGAAAAAAACCTTTTTACTAGTAATCATTTTGTTTGCTTTTAATTCTGTCAATGCTCAAAATGAAAATGGAACTGATGCAAATCCTTATCAGAAAAAAAATGAAATTAGACTAAATTTAATAGCGCCATTAGCTGGTGCTGTGGAAGTAAATTTTGAACGACACCTCAATAAAAATTCATCACTGGGAATCTCTGCATTTTTTGTTTATGATAATACAGAAAATGAGGATCTGAATTACTACATCTCTCCCTACTACAGATATTATTTTGGAAAAAAATACGCTTCCGGTTTTTTTGTCGAAGGATTTGGAATGTTCACTTCTATTGATGGAAAAAAAATATACGCAGCAGACAACGTGACATTCACTGAAAATAAAGATGTTTATGATGTTGCACTGGGTGCTGGTCTGGGCTATAAACTGGTTACAAAAAAAGGATTGGTTTTTGAAGCCAACGCAGGCTACGGAAAACTTTTGTTCAATGCAGACAAAACAGATCATACTGTGGTTGCAAAGTTTGGATTGAGTGTTGGCTACCGATTTTAAGATACCTAAAGAATGAATAAATAAAATCCTGACGAAAGTTGGGATTTGTTTCTGAAAATGTTTATAAATACATGGAAATTTATAAACATTTTCAGAAAATAAAATCAGTGTGCAGGAATATCCGTACACACTGATTTTTTGAATAATCTATGATATCACTACCATAATGTAGTTTTCACATAAAAGGGTTTTTCTCAACACTTAACGTTTGATTACTTTTACCGTTTTCACCGTGTTGTTAGCCACATTTACTTTAACCAGATAAACACCTGATGCTAGCACAGTAAAATCAATCGTTCCCTTAGTATCATTGATCATTTTAGTAGTTACCAATTGTCCCGCTGCACTGTAAACTGTCACCGAAACAATCATTTGATCGTATGAAACATTCAAGTAATCCTGTACCGGATTTGGATAGACTTTCAGTTGATCTCCTTTTGCTGAAACTTCCACAACAGCTAAGCTGCTTGTAGGGCAAGCAATGGCTGTAGGAACAGTTACAGTATTTGTGTTTCCTATTCCCAATCCTCCATTATAATTTCTTCCCCATGTGTAGAGTGTTCCATTTGTTTTTATGCCAATACTATGGGCAAACCCACAGTCTATTTTTTGCCAATCAGTAGCTGTACCAATTTGAGTTGGAGCAAGTTTATCAACGTAAGTGCCATCTCCTAACTGTCTGAAGTAATTATTTCCCCAGGCCCATAAAGTACCATTCGTCTTAATAGCAAGAGTATGACTCTCCGAGCAAGCAGTACTTTTCCAATCCGTTGCTGTTCCAATTTGGGTTGGAACTGATCTTGAAGTAGTTGTACCATCTCCCAACTGCCCACTATTATTAGCACCCCAGGCCCATATAGTACCATCTGTTTTTATGGCAACAGAAAATTTATACCCTGTAGTTACACTTTTCCAATTCGTTCCCGTGCCTATTTGTGTAGGAACAGTTCTATTGATGAGAGTACCATCTCCTAGTTGTCCAGATCCATTATTACCCCAAGCCCATAATGTTCCGTCTGATTTTATAGCTAAAGTATGACCGTTTCCAACCGCATAACTTTCCCAATTGGTAGCAGTTCCAATTTGAATAAAAGTTGATTTTTTTGTAGTTGTGCCGTCTCCTAATTGGCCGTAATCATTATACCCGCTAGCCCATAGAGTCCCATTTGTTTTTTTGGCAACAGTGTGATCAAAAGTGGATATAGCACTTTGCCAATCATTAGCATTCCCTATTTGAATAGGTGTCGTTTGAACGGAAGCGTTTCCATTACCTATCTGACCATATCCATTTATCCCCCAGCCCCACAATGTTCCATTATTTTTAACTGCTAAGGTAGTATCATGACCATTGTCTATCCATTTCCAATCGGTTGCGATTCCAATTTGAGTAGGAACGTACAAATCCGTTGTACCCCCGGTTCCTAAATGAGAATAGAAATTATCGCCCCAAGCCCACAATGTTCCATCGGTTTTTATACCACTGCTAAACTCCACTCCTCCACGAACACTTTCCCAGCATCCTACAGGGACAGTAGCCTGTACATTAATTACATTTCTAAAAACAGGTCCCCAAACGCCATTATTATCTTTAATACGCACATTAAAAACATGTAGTCCGGTAGAAGGTAAAGCAATTCCTGTTTTGGTTAGTTGTTCGAAAGAGCTGTCAAAATTTCCATCGGCAGCCAAAACAGCTGTTCCGTTTCCTACTCCAGGATCGGTATCCCAAAAATACTCGGCTTGTGAAATAGCCATTATGGTAGACGTCGGATTTTGCTGAACATTAATAATGTTAGTGAAAACCGGCCCCCAAACACCGCTATTGTCTTTGATACGCATACAGAATTTATGCAAACCACTGCTTGGCGTGGTAATTCCCGTCTTGGTCAATTGCTCAAAAGCACTGTTGAAATTCCCGTCGGCAGCCAAAACAGCCGTTCCGTTTCCTAATCCCGGATCGGTATCCCAAAAATACTCGGCCTGGCTTACAAACATTTGCGCCGGGCAAAACGTTATCATAAGCAAAGCGATTATACTATAAATATATTTGTTCATATTGTTCTATCATTAAGAATTATTTAGAAAAACCAGATCCTGTGATATTTAACGTGCCACTGCTAATGGTTCTCGGAGTCAGCAAATAGTTTACCTGAGGTTTACCACCGCTGTCTGCCGGCCAATAATTAGCCCAGCTGTTTGAGCCACCATAGTGGCCTGCATCGTTTCTTGTTAAATCTAAATCAGTATAGCTTACATCAGGATTTCCCGCATTTACATTCATCCCGCTTATGGTGTAATCTGTATTGTTGAAGTTCATATTTACCTGTCCGGAATTATTACTTTGGGTCACAGTACCTTGTGTTACAAATGAATTGGTAAATACATTGTAAGTAGCTGATACAACAGCAGTATTACTGTTATTTTGAATACAGGCATTGGTTTGACCTACTACAAAAGAAGCAGCATTGTTCATAATGTTAATATTTCCGGCATTTGCAATGTTTAAATTGATAAAAAACGGAGCAACATCGCCGGCATTAGGCTTGTAGACAGTATTGTTAATAATTTCGTTCGAACTGCCCGATTTAAGAGAAAACACATAAAATCCAGAGCAAAAATTATTGTAGAATTTAAAATTATAATTTGGTTGAGAATTCTCTATACTAAAATCAGATTTATTTCCATAGACTTCTATATCTGTAGTTGCAGGAGTGGTATCTGTCTCAATAGTGTTAGCGACAATAGACTGTGCTTTGTTAGCTGTAATTCTTCCATGAGAAAAAACCAAACTTCCTCTAACAGTAGATCCGGAAATATTGGTAGTTGTATTTGTTTTATTGGTAAAAACATTATTCAGATAACAATTATACAGATTGATGGTCGTTCTTCCTCCGGTTGTAGATCCACTTGCTGTTATATTATAAATGCTAAAGTCCCCTGAACTCAAACTACTGATATTCACGACTCTTCCCGCTGCCGGATTGATCGTAACGGTCCCCTGAATAAAATATTTGTTATAAATAGTTTCAGAGACAAAAGTCAGTGATTTGTTGATGGTAAGATTTTCTACATACGCAGACCCATTCGTTTTGGGTTGAATAATTATGCGGTCTCCGTCTGAAGCAGCAGTAATAGCTGCACTTACGGTAGAATAAGCTCCGCCGGCTCCGGCATTTCTAACATACAGATCGGCTGCAAAAGCCGTCGTGCTGAATAAACCTGTCAAAACAATGGTTAGTAGTTTCTTTCTCATAATAGTGAAAAGATTAAATAGTTTAATATATTTTAATTTTTAAATACTTTGTTCGAGACCTGTACGCGGAAAAATTGTCAATAAAAAATAACAGCAATAGCTTCAATCAATGAATGAACATTGATTTTGAAAGTATTTTCGTTGATAAATAAGCCTCTAAAGAAATTTTGAGGAATTTATTAATGCTTTAAATTATTGGAAACAATTAGTATTAATGAATTTATAATATGAAATACGGTGTTTTTCATGATTTAATTAGTTTTCGTTTTTAGTTTTTAGTTTTTTTAGTGAAAACAATATTCCATCAATGATGATTAGACGTTTTCGATTGCAAAAATATATTTTTCTTACGGATTATCAAATAGTTGATGGAAAATAATCCTAAAACATAAGGCTTATTTAAAATAAAATACCACATAAAAACGGAACGACCTATTAAGGAGTATAGCCCTTTAAGTTCACCAAAACCCTTTTTTAACAGTTTTTCATTTACACTAATATCAAAAATTAATACACAGTCTGAGATGTGTCATATATAGAAATTAATATTTTACCTACCTTTGCCCCTTTAATTTTTAAATATTACACATGAAAAAAAGTTTAATTTACAACTTTCCCGTTCTTTGGCAAAAGCCGGCAAAACGACAATCATTAATTTTGAAATATCTAATTCAAATCGTTTAAAAGTATTCTTATTTAAAAATTGGTTTATCTTAATAATTCAAACGCAGAATTAACATTTATTTTAAATTAGAATTCATTTATAGGTGAATAAAATTAGTTAATAACTGTCTTTTAGTAAATTACATATTAAAACAAATTTATTTTACCCCAGACAGCTTCTTAATACAATCTAGAATCATAACCTTTATAAAACCCTCATTAATAAAGGAATATAGATAACAGACACACTAGAATGAAATGCATAGCATTCATGGCGCCTATATTATGGATATTAAAAAAAAATGCTACTTTTGCTGACAGGAATAAAAATTGTTTTTTAGCGTTTTTATTAGTAATTTAGATATACCAAATTATAAAACATTAAAAATCATCACATGAAAAAAATAATTCTACTATTTACTTGCATGTTCGGTATTTCGGTTTTTTCACAGATCAAGGTCTTGAAAAACGAAACTTTAGTGGAAATTGGCAAAGATAATTCCGTTGGTTTATATAAAAAAGACGATAAATTTACGATCAACTATCAGGATCTTAACACCGCTAATCTAAATACTTTCAGATCTTTTTCATTTCATAATATGAATAAAGATGTTGAAGGTCTATATAAAATGATTACCGACGGATTTATCGACACTCCGGAAGGAAATATTGTTTTGGAACTTCCTAATGATATCATTGAACTTCATTACGAGAAGAACTTCGGACAGCCAACTGTTCAGTTTATTCAATATATTAACAAGAACAGAAAATATGTTGGAAAATCACAGTTTCTGAACAAAAAACAGGTTGATAAGCTTTTTGGAAAAACAAATGGCAAATCTGCATTGTATGAAAGAGCTGTAGCGAAAACCACTTCTTCTACGACGGGAACAACAAGCTATAACTCTTCAGCAAGTACAGCAATACCTTTAACTGATACTCCTGCAAAAACGCCAACTTCTTCGCCAAAAAGCAAGAAATATAAAAAATAATCAATCTTTACAAAACATAATTAAACTCATTCTTCCCGGATGAGTTTTTTATTTCTATTTTTGTAAAAACATTGTTTTCATTTATGTCACTTCAAATAATCAATCTGACCAAAAAATTTGGTGAACAAACCGCACTTAACAACATCAATATCTCAATTGATAAAAGCGAGATCATCGGTCTTCTGGGACCAAACGGAGCAGGAAAATCAACTCTGATGAAATCTATCGTTGGTGCTTTGAAAATTGATGAAGGCGAAATAATTTTTAATGGAAAAAACATTTCCGAGCGCGAGATTGAAAGTAAGAAAAATATTGGATTCTTGCCTGAAAACAATCCTCTGTATCTGGAAATGTATGTGAAAGAATACCTGCAGTTTGTCGCAAATATTCATAAAATTTCTGAAACACGAATTGATGAAGTGATAGAATTAGTGGGAATTACTCCTGAAAAATCTAAGAAAATCAGTCAGCTTTCTAAAGGTTATAAACAAAGAGTTGGTCTGGCACAAG
This sequence comes from Chryseobacterium limigenitum, assembly GCF_900114875.1. Classification (GTDB taxonomy): domain Bacteria; phylum Bacteroidota; class Bacteroidia; order Flavobacteriales; family Weeksellaceae; genus Chryseobacterium; species Chryseobacterium limigenitum. The sequence continues at coordinate 185,231 of NZ_FPKW01000007.1, read as the reverse complement.
CCATTATTCATCAACCGGATTTATTGATTTTGGATGAACCAACCAATGGTTTGGATCCCAATCAGATTATTGAAATCAGAAATGTTGTAAAAGAAATCGGTAAAGAGAAGACCGTTTTGCTTTCTACACACATTATGCAGGAAGTTGAAGCGCTTTGTTCGCGTGTTATCCTTATTCACAAAGGGAATATTCTTCAGGATTGCCCGATTGATGAATTTAAAGGTAAATTTGGAAGCCTGGAAGAAGCTTTTGCAAGTTATACTCAGACTGAAACAGTAAGCGTAACAGAAGAAATTAATAATTAAATCAAATATAAAAAATCCTGCAAGTTGTAGGATTTTTTCATTTACAATATTTCTTTAAATTTAATTAAACCTGTAAAATTTTCATTAGACAAAAAATTCGGGAATTGGCATTAAATTTGAGAATATCCTACTCAATCAAAACTCATTACAATGATCAAAAAAATTCTACTGGGAGCATTTTGTATCGCTCAATTCTCATTGGCGTATGCTACCGAAATTAAAAACGAATCACCAAAATCATCAACGGTTTCTGCAAATTATCAAAAAGTACCCAAAACGGTAATTATTAAAACTAAAAAGTTTAAAATAAGAATTGATAAACAACCCAACGGTAAATACTTGTATCAATCTTGGGCTGCCAATGCAAAAATAACTTCAAAACCAAGTATGATAATTCCGGACGGAGAATTGATTCCTGATGGTACCGGTGGTAACTATTATTATGAATTTGTAAATAATGCTTTCACTTATCAGGTTTGGAGAAATTATTTAACCAATTCTCCGAAAAAAGCACCTTATACTCTAAAAGTTGATGATAATACAGGAAAAACGATCGTTAATCAAGACGGACAAGTCGTAAAAAATTAATAAAAAAACTCCCATTTTAAAAAGTGGGAGTTTTTGTTTTTCATATGTTAATTTTATTGTTCAGGAGTTTCATCAGATTTAACTTCAATTACTTTTGAACTATCTTCATTTCTCTTTTGAACCTGCTCAAGAAGCTGTAAGCCTAACAATCCGCTGATTCCTCCATTAGCTGCATCTCCACCTCCACCGATAAGAACGTCAGGCATTATTTTCACGTTTTGAGAGGCGATATTTTCCATGATCTTCAATTGGGTAAAATTGTTTCCGCCCATTGCTTCTACAGATAATTTATAAGACTCTGCATTAGATTTACCGATTGCCAATATTTTCTCAGCTTCTGCATTACCTGTTAGAGAAATCTGCTCGGCGTTCGCTTTAGCCAACAATTCTATTTTTTCGGATTCTGCTTTGGCTAAAAGTCTTGTTTTTTCGGCCTCACCTGTTGCCAGTAATTTCAGTCTGTCTCCTTCCGCATTGGCCTGAAGACGTACAGAATTGGCATCACCGGTTGCTTTTTTCACAGAAGCATCTGCAACACGTTCTGCAATCCAAACACCCTGATCTGCTTTCACAATTTCTTTCTGCATATCTGCAACTGCAGTTTCTTTTTCTAAACTTTGTCGGGTTTCCTGTGCTAACATTTCGGTTTCGTAGGTGATTTTCTGTTCTTCCGCCAACTTTCTGTCTGTCAATGTTTTCATCAGACTTTCGGGAGGAACAATGGCACCAATCAAAGTATCTACAGCATTTACGTTATATTGATCTAAAACACTACTAATATGCTCTTTTGCAGATTGTTGTCTTTCTTTACGGGTTCCTAAAAATGCAATTACATCGCTATCCTGCGCAGAGTTTCTGAAATAATTCCCAATCGTAGGTTCCAAAACCTGACTTACCAAATTGATCATATTTCCGAAACGGGCAATCACTTTTGGAGCTTCATAAGTCGGAATATGAATAATTTGAGAAACATCTAGGTTAAAAGGGAAACCGTCTTTACTTCTCACCGTAATGGTTGAAAGGTTTTTATCTAACTGGTGAGATTCACTTCTTTCATACGCCCAGTTTAAAACCAGATTGGTGGTAGGAACAAGCTCAACCTTCATAATATAAGGATTGATAGGATATTTTCCGGGACCGATTGGCTCTGACCAGACTCCTTTATGACCTTTTTCAACAATGTTTCCATGTTTAAAATCAACACCGCTTAAATCTTTGCCCTCTGCACCTACATAACTGATAATTACACCAACGTGCCCGATCGGGATTTCCGTCATGTGTACCATTTCAACTTTTGTAAACCAAGGATTTAAGAAATATGAACCCGCTAAAATCACCTGTTCCTGAAGACCTTTGTAACCTCCATTACTCAAAAAAGTATCAACATCCTGAAATTTATTGTGAGCTTCAACAATTTTACCTGCAATCTGGCCTTCTTCCAAAGGATTACCTTCCATTGTCGTTATGACTCCCACCGCATTGTCAGGAATTTGCGTCATATCAGTTAAATCAATATCAAACAATAAGGTATTAATTCTATAAGAACCTGGTGCAACAATGGCAGTTTGGCGCCCTTTTCTACCTCCGTTTTTAAGAAATGCTTCTGCATCCTGGAAAGAGTCGCAGTTTACTTTTCTTGCCAAAATACGTCCGGTTTCCAATTCAGTTCCGTCTTTAGCCAGAATTAATCCTAATTTCCCGGTAGGAATCACGGTAAATGGCTGAAATTGAATCGTGTATTGCCAGATCCATTTACCAAAATAAATTCCCGGTGCCAATGTCTGAGCCTGAAAACCAGCTTCTCCATTGGTTGCAATAATCCTCCCTTCCGGAAGTTCCTGCTTACCAACCAGCACGAATTTTTTGGTCACCAAACCAATTCTGTCTTCGGGAACGATAACCAATCCGAAAAAAACTCTCAAAATAATTTTGTAAAAAATTACGCATAAAAGCACAATGATAGCCGGAATCATCCAGCCCTGAAACGATAGTTCCATAATTTATTTGTTTAAAAATTTAGTTTAAATAGAAGAAATGACCGATAGCCCCTATTTTTTTAAAATAAAAAAATACGGATAGAATCAAATGATTGAATTCTTTCGAAAAATTTAAGAAAGTGTAGGAGGAGAAGTATTAAAAATCGTGAATATGATTTCTGATACTTTTAAAAGAAAAAACTTAAAGTTTGTTTGTTCCATCTTATTTGTGAAGGAGTAAAATCCTTTTTGCTATACAAATGTACGGAAGAAAATATTATTGATAATACAAAAAATCAAAATATTTTTTGAAAATAATGTAATTTACAGACAATCAACATTATTTTTTACAAAAACATTTTGTACGCTTTCAAAACTGTCTTTTGCTGCATTGTATCCTATATTAAAAATTTCTTCCAAACGGTCTTTCTTACGTTCGAAAGTTCCATAACTTGACAAATCCTGTGAAGATATAAACCAATCGCAATATTCGAATTTCGCTTTCTCAACTCTGTAAGAAAGAAGATCGTAAGACCTTGATACGATTGCTTTTATGGTCTTCAAATCATTAATGTCGATATTATGCGGTGGAGATACAAAAACGCCAATTAATTGCTTACATTCATCTCTGATAACGTCCGCAGGAAAGTTATTTAAAACACCTCCGTCACAGTACATTTCTTCTCCTAAAATATAAGGCGTGGTAACTCCCGGAATAGAACACGATGCAATAACAGCATCCGTTACCTTAAAACTATTGTCGAAAATTTTCTGAGTTCCGGAAACCAATTCTGTTGCTACAATTTTCACTTCTTTATCTAAATCTCCAATTTTCATCTCCTGAAAAATCGGTCTTAAATAATTATTAAAGATCACCGAAGAAACCAATCCCGGCTGATTAAAAGCAAAATGTTTCCAATTGAAAAAATAGATGGACTGAAAAAAATCTAAAATCTCCTCAGGTGTTTTTCCAACTGCATGAAGACTTCCGACAATGGAACCCGCACTACAGCATGCTAAAACATCTATATTGATATTTTTTTCTTTCAAGAATTTTAAAACTCCTGCATGGGCAATGCCCTTCGTTCCGCCACCGGATAAAACCAATCCTGTTCTTTCAAAATTCATAGAATAAAATTAAGAAAACGTAAGGAGAAAATGACATTAATTTTTCTAAAAATATGGATTTTAAAATAATTTTAATAATTCTTTCATTTATCTTAAAAATATAAATATTTCATGCATAAAAAAACCACAGACAAAAATCTGTGGTTTAATATTAATTATTTTCTTTCATACCTATCAAGAATTTTTATTAAATCATTATCATACTTCCAAGAGTCGATTAATAATAAAATATCTGGATAAGCTGAAAATTTTTGTTTCATTTTTATTTTAAATCTGCCTGCAGAACCTAATTCAACGATACTTTTATCTGTTTTAAAAATCAAATAATCTGAATATATTATCATAGGTGAGTAAATAGATACACTATAATTTGCCGACCTATAGTAAGCTGTTTTATTACCTTCATATATGGTTTCCAAAAGTCCAAAGTCTTTAGAAAAAACTGTTGAAGATGAAATAATTTTTCTTTTTACATTCTGCAGATCTGTAATTTCCATATAAGCTATATCTTGTTCTGGAACTTTGGTTTTATTTCCTAAAGAATCTATAACGTACATATTATTAATATAAGTTGCAGAGGAAAATTTTTTATTCGTATACAATCCCATATTCTGAACTCTTGTTCTGATTGTATCAGTCGAGTTTTTCAGTATATATTTTATAGGAAAATGAGTGTCTTTATATTTGAATTGTTTTTGAGAAAAAAATAAATTAAAGCAGAGAAATGATATTAAAAAAATTAATCTTTTCATGGTCAAAAATTAAAAAGCTCAGAAAAAAATCTGAGCTTTATGTATTATTTAGTAATATTTATTTTAAAACTAGATATGAATAACTTCTCCGTAAGCAGCAGCAGCAGCTTCCATGATAGCCTCAGAAACTGTTGGATGCGGGTGAATAGATTTGATGATCTCGTGACCTGTAGTTTCTAGTTTTCTAGCAACAACAGCTTCAGCAACCATATCAGTTACACCTTCACCGATCATGTGGCAACCTAACCATTCGCCATATTTAGCATCGAAAATAACTTTGATGAAACCATCTGTATTTCCGTTTGCAGTAGCTTTTCCACTTGCAGAAAGAGGGAATTTACCAACCTTGATTTCGTAACCTTTTTCTTTAGCCTGCTTTTCTGTAAGACCTACAGAAGCAACCTCAGGGTGACAGTAAGTACATCCAGGGATATTACCGTAGTCGATCTTCTCAACGTGTAGTCCTTTGATTTTCTCAACACAAGTAATTCCTTCAGCAGAAGCAACGTGAGCAAGAGCCTGAGTCGGGATAATATCTCCGATCGCATAGTAACCTGGAACAGAAGTTTCGTACCATTCGTTTACTAAAACTCTTCCTTTATCTGTCTGTATTCCAACTTCTTCAAGACCAATATTTTCGATATTTGCAGCGATACCAACAGCAGATAATAAAATATCAGCTTCAAGAGTAATAGTTCCAGTAGCTGTTTTCACAGTAGCTTTTACCCCTTCTCCACTTGTATCAACGCTTTCTACAGAAGCATTTGTCATAATTTCTATCCCTGTCTTTTTCAAAGATTTTTCTAAGTGTTTAGAGATATCTTCATCTTCCACAGGAACGATGTTTGGCATAAATTCAACAACAGTTACTTTCGTACCCATTGTGTTATAGAAGTCAGCAAACTCAACCCCAATAGCTCCAGAACCTACAACAATCATAGATTTTGGCTGCTCAGGAAGAGATAGTGCCTGTCTGTATCCGATTACTTTTTTACCGTCTTGAGGTAAGTTTGGCAATTCTCTAGAACGTGCTCCGGTTGCAATAATGATGTTGCTTGCAGCATATTCGGTTACTTTACCGTCTTTATCTGTAACAGAAACTTTTTTATCTTTTAAAACTTTAGCAGTTCCCAGAATAACATCGATTTTGTTCTTTTTCATTAAGAACTCAATCCCTTTACTCATTTTATTAGCAACGCCACGGCTTCTTTGAATTACATTCGGGAACTCAAAACTTGGTTCCACTTTATTCAAACCATAATCTTCTGCATGGTTGATATAATGAAAAACCTGAGCAGATTTCAACAAAGCTTTCGTTGGAATACATCCCCAGTTAAGGCATATTCCTCCTAAGTTTTCTTTCTCGATAATTGCAGTTTTGAAACCCAATTGTGCCGCTCTAATAGCTGTAACATATCCACCAGGACCACTTCCGATGACAATAATATCGTAGTTCATTAGCTTAAAAATTTTAATGCGAATTTAAGGAAAAATATTGGATGTATCATGTTTCTTAAAATTCGTGAGGCAATGCATAATAAACACCACTTTTGCTATATTTCTAATAAAAAAAGAGAACATAAAACACGTTCTCTTTAATAAATTTTTATTTTAACTTAAAATTTAGCAAAACCGATTTTATAGAATTAAACTATTTCAATTTTAATAATTTCAAGAAATGGCAGTTATTACATTTTTTTTAGCAATTTTTTCTGGCTTCTATATTTTTCATTTAAAGCCTTTAATTGGTCTTGCTTCATCTTTTTAGTTGCTAAAGGATGGTTTAAAATCAATTTCTTTTCCTGATTATACCTTTTGTCCAGCTCTTTCGATTTAATGTTTACGAGTTCACTTTTCGAAGGATGAGGCGGCGGCGTAGGATGTTTTTGTGCTGACATATTCATTGATAATCCTACTAATAAAACTGTTGATATAAAAAATTTATTCATAATATTGACTTTTATGAATGATTTTAATTAAAAGTTTAAAATCATTCGGATTTGTACTGAATATTACATATATCGTACCATTATATTTTTCCGGAAGACTAAAGTTTTTATGCAATCGCTGTTGAACCTTCATTCATCAGCTCCGGATTGAAGGTTACCGACAAACCGATTGACTTTTTGGAACATTGTCCATATCTCCGAGAATCTTAAAATACTGCCAGAATCGGGAGTCATCCATTCCAATAAATCCTGAATTCTACTTTCTACAGGCTATTTTGGATCTTTATATAAAGATTTTTAGTTCGAAATGAATATAGAATTCAATAACAAATTCCTATTAACTTTAATCTAAATTTCATTATTGTGTTATTTAAATTACGGTTGAATTTTTCGATTTTTTCCACTCAATTTTATTTGATAATCCTAAAACTTTCAAAGATTTTTGGGTTAAAATTATTTTTAAAACTTAAAATATTCTCAAAAACAGGCTTATCATATTTAAATTAAATTTTTAAATGCAGAGTCCACTTCTGGATAAGAAAATTCAAAACTACTTTTCATTAATTTATCGGGATAGACATTTCTGCTTTTTAATAATAATTCTGTTTCGGTTTGTAAAAAAACTGACGCGATCTCCAACTGCCAAACAGGAGCATTTAATCCAAATGGAATCTTCATTTCTGTTCTTAATTTTTTCATGAATTGTTCATTGGATAAAGGCTTTGGAGCAGTTACATTAATTACGCCGGACATATTTTCGTTATCAATGATATGTTCAACCGCTTTGCAAAAATCATCAATATGAATCCAGCTTACATTTTGATTTCCTTTTCCCTGTTTTCCGCCCAGCCCTAATTTTGTTATTAATTTTAGCTTTGGAAAAGCACCTCCATTACTGCCTAAAACAATTGAAGTTCGTAAAGCAACTTTTCTTACATTTTCATTTTTAATAGTAAAAAATTCTTTTTCCCAGCTTTTGCAGATATTCATTGAAAAATCATCACCGATGATTCCGGTTTCTTCTGTATTTAATTGTGTCTCTGAGTGAGTGTAAATGGTTGCTGAACTTGCATTCAGCCAAACTTTAGGTTTATTGACACATTGATCAACAGCTTGTTGAAGCACTTTTGTACTGTCGATTCTTGAAGAATAAATTTCCTTTTTGTTTTTTTCGGTATATCGACAATCGACAGATTTTCCTGTGAGATTGATTACAACATCGGAATTTTCAACCCAATTTTTCCATTCGCCTAAAGTTTTGGCATCCCAATGAATTTCGTTTTTACGTTTCGGATTTCGAGTTAAAATATAAACTTCATTTCCTTTTTCTGTAAAATATTTTTCAAGATTTTTTCCGAGAAAACCGGTTCCGGCGGCGATGATTATTTTCATTTTGGTTTTTGTTGATAGTTGTTGGTTTCAAGTTAATGTTTTTTGTTGAAATGCTTCGACAGGCTCAGCATGACAGTGCGAATACTAACTGTTTATGGGATATATTTTAAGCTAGATACTTTTTAGTTTTAACTTGTATTTCAGAGCCTTCTGCAAGCATTACGGAAATTGGTTTTTGATCGTTTAAAAATCCAAAATCGTTTCCGTAGATCTTATTGAAATCTATGTCGAGCTGATGATTTTTGACCAGATAATATTTCCATTTTGGATGGCAGACTTCATATTCTGAGGTTTTATTTTCTCTTTTTGTAAAGCCAAAATAATGTTCGCTAATAAATTCAAATTCTGAATTATCTTCCATTAATAACTGCTCGTTTTCGGCTGTGATTTCTATAGAATACCAATTTTTATCTTTCCAAGAATATTTTATTAATAGTTCTCCGTCTTTTTCATTAATAAAATTTTTCATCGGCATTGTTTTGTAATTTTCCTTATAAATTGAATTTGCCACAAAGCTCAAAGCAGGTTTGGGAACGATTTCTTTGATGAAAACTACCCCTCTTTTCCATTCATTTCCTTCTTTTTTCTTTACATAAAATCTCAAATTGACTTCTTCAAAATTTCTGTGAAAAGGAATTGGAAGTCCTAATAATTTCGTGTTTAGAAACATGAAACCAACCAAACTTACGTAACATTTTCCTTTGTAGAAATCCATTTCTGTACCTTCGGGAAGGTATTTTAATAGAATTTCGGGATTGATTTCGTAGTTTATTATTGCTAGTTTTCGCCATTCGGCTTTTAGAAAGTTCATTGTGATGTTTTTTAGTTGTTGGTTTGTTGGTTGATAGTTGTTAATTTATGGTTCAGATGCTTCGACGGGCTCAGCATGACATTGCGAATACTATCTGTTTCATTTGATGTTAATTAAAATTATTTTCTGCCGTGACTTTTATTAATTTATTTCGTTCTAATAAGAAATTGGTGAGATAATTTTTAAGGAAGAAATGGTTGAAAAATTTTCCGATAATTCCCAATGGAGATTCAAATTCGAAAATATCTGTCATTATTGTGTTTCTGCCATCTTGGTTAAAAATATGCTGATGTTTCAAGGATTTAAATGTTCCTTTTAACATGATATCCGTGAATTGATAAGGTTTTTCCATACTAACAATCTTTGAAGTGTGGGTTTGATAAATACCTAAATGTTTTGCCCGCCACGTCACCGTTTCGCCTTCTTCAATTAATCCTGAAATTCTACCAGCAATCGCTTTTTCGCCCGTTTTAAAAGTTGATTTTTGATGTAAATCAATGTCTCTTGCTAAGTCGAAAACGATGTGAATATCGGCTTGGATAATTGTTTTTAAATATATTGCTGACATTTATTTAAATCTTAAAAAGTTAATCCAAATTAAAATTACCAAAACAGTCATTCTGAAAATCATCCAGGAAATTGTCGGAAGATAATTTAATTTTAAAATTTTACATCTTCTCAAATGTTCCAGAAACATTATGGAAACTACAATTCCGAAGTAAATAACGTTAAAAGTTGGATTTAAGCTGATGAATAAAATCGGGATTAAAAGTAGCGTTCCAATCATAGAAACGGTCATCATATTACCAAGATAATTCCATAATTTTTCTTTTAAATAAGCTTTTAAAAATACGGTTTGCCAAGCAATTTGACCGAGACAAACTATAAATTCTCTCAAAAAATGATGTTCTAAATTCAATCCTAATTTTGCTGTAAACAAACTCAAAATATAAGCTGAGAAAAATATGACGAATGTAATGTATGCAATTCTATATTTTAAGTTAAAATCCGGAATACAAGACTGGTCTGAATCATCTTTTTTTGATGGAATAATCTGTTTTCGATTGTAAGAAACAAAAGAATACAGTTTTTTGAAAAACCAATACAGAGGCTTTATTCTGGCAATTTTTTCTAATACCGGAAAGGAATTTCCAATGATTAATAATAAACTGTCTAATCCGTAAACGACTTCGTTTTTGTTGTGATCGACTAAAGCTATTTCGTTTTTTGCACGTTTAAAATCTATTAAATTTTTATTCTTCAATGACAATTCTGTAAAGGCCTCTCTTCCGTTTTCATCAAGCATTCCACATTTTGTAAAACCTTTTGAATAGATGTTGCACATTGGGCATTCATTGTCGTAAATCAGGGTGTGGTTTTGTAGTGTTTTCATCGTGTTTGTTTTTGAGATTTATAGATTTTGTAGCTGTCGTAGACATATAGAATAGCTAAGAAAGGACTGTATAAAAGAGATGCAATTAAAATAGTTCCAAAAAAATTGGTGACTTCATGATTATTCTTAAACATCAACATTATTAAGAGTGAAATCCAGACAGGCATTATAAAAAGTCCATAAATGATGTAGCTTATAGTCTTTTTTCTCTTTTTAAAAATTTTGAGTAAAAAACTAATTAATTGAGGAATTCCTACAACAAAGTAAAATGGCATGATTCCCCAACCAACTGCTATTCCTACAAATATTGAAACCAATCCCCCGACAAGAAAATAAACCTGAATGTAGAAATCATTTTTAATGAAAGTTTTCATGGTTATAAGCTTTAATTGTTTATATTTTCACTGATGACTTCCTTATTTTTAGCATCAAAAAAACTAATACATAAGGATTGTAAAATAAGAACAGGAGAAAGAATGAGCCAGGTGAAAACCAATATTTCAAAAATATCTTTTAAACCTTTTATATAAAAAACACAGGCAAATATCCAGGTAAAAAAGCCTATAACTACGTATGTTGAAAGAAACATATACACCTTTCTAGAATCTGTTCTTACATAGTTTTTATTGAAAAACTTAATAATATTCAAAGTATACTGTACAATTGCAATAAGAAAAAATTCAATAATTATTGCAAAAGCAAGAAATTCTTTCTCTGACAATACGGCAATCAAAAGTGTCAATACAAATAATAAGATGACTCCTTGCTGGATTTTTGAATCGTATGTTAAAATAGTTTTCATGGCTATGAATTTTAAAGGTTTAAAAAATCACCTCGTGTTCGTTTATTCTGAAATTTGAAAGTGAAATACATCCAAATTTTAAAGATCAATGTTTTCATTTTGAATTTGTTTTTCTTTGTTCATCGCGTGTTTTCTTCCTTTTAAGAATAATAGCAAGTTTAAAAGCATCATCACTCCTAAGTAAATTGAGAATCCGCCGATCTTTTTACTTAAAGCAACAACCAACCTTTCAACAGTTTCTATTTGAAAAAACTCGATGATACAAAGGGCAAAACCAATATTTAAAAGGTAAAAACCAATTTTAAAGAGGGAATTTGTTGCCATTGCAATATCTTCTTTCTGGTGAAAAATATCAATCATAAAAGTCTTTGAATTTTTAAACAGAAATTGAGAAACCAAAACTGTAAGCGCGATTACAATTGGTAAGTAGATCATGTACGCTGAAAAGTTGTACGTTTGGGTAAGGATAGTTGCAGTCATGATAATTTTATTTTATTGTTAATTTTTTTCTTAAAATGTAAAGCATAAGAATATTCGTAAAATGTAAAAAACAAAGAATCAAAATAATGTATCCGATACGGCTAAAAACGGTTGCCAAAACTTCTTCCATACTTGTTATTTTCCCCCAATAACTCAAGCTGATAGCGATATAGCCGAGATTGACCAAATAATAACTCCCTAAAAGTATTCTGTTGACCGTTAAACAAAAGTGTTTGTCTTTGATCAGATATTCCAAATACACTTTCCCCGAATTAAAGCATCTTCTGCCCACATCGATCGTGATGTACGAACTGATAGAAAGAAAAAGCACATATGAAATTATACTGAACATTTTATAAATATTATAGTTTCAATAATTTTTGAAAGTTTATTTGAAATAAAAAAGGATTTTAAAGTCCTTTCTATTTTAATAAGTTGGTAATCTTCCCGACCAGCCAGTGATCATCACTTTTGATCGCGAGATCCATAATATTGTTGATTTTCCCTGTTACAGAGCTAAAATCATCCATTAATTTGATAAATTCTTTGGCTCCCTCAGAATCTTTGTCTTCAATATTTTTAAGCTCTTCTAAAAAGGAAATTACAGGTTCGATCTCTCTTTTTCTGCGTTCTTTTGTAATCTGTTTGAATAGATACCAAACATCTTTTTCAGCTAAAAAATATTCTTTTCTCTCCCCTTTTACGAATTCTTTTTTTACAATTCCCCAATCCATCAAAGCGCGAAGATTCATATTGGCATTTCCTCTTGAAATTTCAAGTTGTTCCATCACCTCATCGGTAGACAGTGCTTTACCACTTGCTAAAAGTAAAGCATGAACCTGCGCCATCGTACGGTTGATTCCCCAATTCGTAGCGAATGTTCCCCAAGTCTGAATATATTTTTCTTTAGCTTCTGAAAGTTGCATTTTGTTTTACTTTTAATTTCTGTTACAAATGTAATAATAATTTTCGAACTTTCAATAATATTTGAAACTTTATTGTAAAATAAAACAGACATCCATTTTGAATGCCTGTTTTAGCTTTATTTTTTGATTGATTTATAGCTTTCGACTAATCTTATAAATTCTGATCTATAGCCTTCCTCATCTTTATTTTTCCCTTCTTTGGCTAAATCTTCAATTGCATTGAGATCTTTTTCTCTGATTAATTTAGAATCTCTTAAAACCAATCCGAACCAAGCAACAGAAGCTGCAAACTTGAAATCCGGACTCGATTGTGAAATAGACTCATCAGAATCCTTAACTACTTTTGTGATTTCTGTACTTTTATCTCCATCGGGCTTTTTATAACGGAACTTGATCGTCGCCAATTCATCTCCAAAATTTTCTGTAGCTGAAGTTGAAGAATATTTTAACTTACTTTCTTTTGGAGCATATGCAGAACTTACACCTGTAGGAATCACTTCATACAAAGCAGTTACCGTATGCCCACTTCCCAATTCTCCTGCATCAATTTTATCGTTTGTAAAATCTTCGTTTCTCAATTTTCTGTTTTCATAACCAATCAATCTATATGATTTTACAAATTTCGGATTAAATTCGATCTGAATTTTCACATCTTTAGCAATGGTGTACATACTTCCCGCAAATTCTCTTCCCAAGAACTTGTTGGCTGCCTGTAAATTATCAATATAAGCGTAATTTCCGTTTCCTTTATCGGCTAAAGTTTCCAGTCTGTTGTCTTTGTAATTGCCCATTCCGTAGCCAAGGCAGGTAAGGAAGATTCCTGTTTTTCTTTTTTCTTCAATTAAAGTTTCAAGACCTTTTTCAGAAGAAACTCCAACGTTGAAATCCCCGTCTGTAGCCAAAACTACACGATTATTTCCACCTTTAATAAAATTTTCCTGAGCCAATTTGTAAGCCAATTCAATTCCTTCTCCTCCGGCTGTGCTTCCGCCCGCCTGAAGTTTATCCAAAGCTTTGATGATCGTTTCTTTCTCGGCTGCCGAAGTCGGTTCCAACACTGTCCCTGCATTTCCGGCATACACAACAATTCCGACTTTATCCTGTGGTTTAAGCTGATCCAACAAAACTTTAAAAGAAGACTTTAACAGAGGAAGTTTATTACTCTCGTCCATAGAGCCTGAAACATCGATCAGAAAAATAATATTTGAATTCGGAAGGTTTTCCATCGCTATATTTTTTCCCTGAAGTCCAATTTTCACCAGTTTATGATTAGGATTCCAAGGAGAATCGCTGTATTCTGTATTGATTCCGAAAGGTTGCTTATTTTCCGGTTGAGAATAATCATATTTAAAATAATTAATCATTTCCTCTATTCTCACCGCATCTTTATCAACAATACTTCCGTAATTGATCATTCTACGGATATTGGAATAAGAAGCATTATCCACATCAATAGAAAACGTAGAAACAGGCTGATTTTTGGTTGATTCAAAAGGATTCTCAACCAAAGAATTGTATTCTTCATCAGTATTACTGATTTGTTTCACCCCTTTTTTTGAAGCTGTTGTCGTAATTTTTTTATTGTAAACTTTATTATCAGTTGCAGTTTTAGCCTGTTTTACAGGTTTTGAAGGAACATTACGCTTTTGCCTTTTCTGTGAACCGACTATTGCAACACTTTCTAATGAAGACGAAACTTCCATAGCGACCAGCGACTTAGGTTTCGGGCAACCATTATACTCAGGCATTCCGGGAACGGTCGGGCAGGCATCGTCTTTATCTAAAATTCCGTCTCCATCAGTATCCGGCCAAGGACAACCATTATTTTCTGCAGGTCCTGCAACTGTTGGGCAGGCATCGTCTTTGTCGATAACACCATCACCGTCCGTCTCCGGCCAGGGGCAGCCGTTGTTTTCCACAGGCCCGGCGATTTCCGGACATTGATCTAATTTATTGGGAATTCCGTCCTGATCTTTATCTTTTTTTACACTTAAAGGTTTTGATTCTTTTGTAGATTCGGAAACAGTTTTGGTCTTACAACTTCCTAATAAAGCCAAAGCCAATATTGATATACTTATTTTTTTCATTATCATTTTTTCGTTATTAAATATAAATAAATTTGACGATTATAATTAAACCTGATAATCAAGCTTTGAACTTGTTCATTCTTTTTATTTTAGCAACAAAAGATTAGCACATTAATATTTTAAGTTAACTAATAGACCGCAAATAAGATCACATTAGTTTTAAAAATCTTTGATTTTTATTCTTTTGAGAGCTTTTGTTTTAAAAAATAGTTAAATTTTAAATCATTCAATCATGGCTTTTGTATCTTTTGCGGTTAAATTTTTAATTAGTTTAAAATGGTTTGTTATATAATAGATGCAGAAATTAAAAACGGTTTCAGTTTATTTTATTTTTTATCCAATTAAGGTTCAATTTCAGCTTTGATTCCTTCATTCCAGAACTTAGATTCAGGCATATAATAAAGGTAAATGTTGCTGGCTTTTCCTGTGTATTCTCCAGCAAATTCTACCTTTAAATCCAGATTGATAACTTTCGTTTCATTGGCGTCAAAATGTTCCCAATACAGAACCAGATAATTATCAAAAATCTCATAATAAGCGATCTGTTTTTTATCAATCAGATCTTTAAGCAAAGCATTTTGCAAAGTTAATCCGGCAGGAATACCGATTTTGGCTGTCGTCATCGGCAATTGACCATTAATTTTATTTTTAATTGAAATCGTCATTCTGTTGGTCTCTCCTACTTTTGAAATTTCAGATTTTAATTTTGTTTCCATTGTTAAAGGAATATCAGCACTTTTCGGAGCCTGCAACGTGAAATATTGATACTCCAATTTATAAGGAAGACCTTTTTGAGTCGGATAATTTACACTGATTATATTTTCTCCTGTTTTAAAGGCAGATCCTAACGAATTATTGACGTTAACTTCCGCTCCGTTGACCTTTATTTTAGGTCTTTCATTGCCGAATAATTTTTCATTTTTAGCAAAAAACTGAGACAAAGCTTCCAATGCCAACGTTGTTGCCTGAGTAGAACCGAAACCATAATAACCGTTGTAATTGATCAATTCATCGGCAACTTCTGCGATTTTTAATTGATTTAATTTTTCATCTTTTTGCAAAGCCATAACATATAAAGACAAAGTCTCCGCACTGGCAGATCTTCCACCCGAACCTGTGAATGTCGTCCTTGTTTTTACATTTTTATCTTCGTATTGTTTATTCAGAAGATTCATCAATGTATCATATTCTTCATTTTTCCCAAGATTTGCAGATACATTAGCCATTAACGCCAGCTGATAAGAATCTTTTGTTGCTAAAGCTTTATTCAGATTAATTTTATATGAATCTTCCAATTCATTTTTAAAACCGAGTTTAGACAGAGCGTATAAAACATACATATTTCTCGACCAAGCAAATTCAGAATAAGGGTGATTGATTTCATAACTTTTCCTTACTTCAAAAATTCCGTTTTGATTTTTCTTGGATAAAATGAAATTCGTAAGGTTTTGAATTAATTTTGAATCAATATCCACATACTTTTTTAAATCTCTAAATTCCAGCAAAGCAAAAGCAGAAATTGCCACATCAGATTCCGCAGAATTGAAGTATCCGAAACCGCCATCCCTGTTTTTATAACTCAACATTTTCTGATACCCTTTTTTCATATTTTTAATGACAAGACTTTCTGTTTCAGGCGTAATTTTTTTGACAGATTTTAAATAATCCAGAATAAAAATATTGGGATAAACCGTTGACGACAACTGTTCAAAACATCCGTGAGGTTCTCTTTTAAGTCTTTCTATATCTTCAAACATCTGTAATGCTGTATTTTCGTAAACATAATATGATGAGAAGAAACTTCTGTTGATATACTCTGGAATATCGATTTTTATATCCTCGGTTTTATTATTAATGATGGAATAATAATGCGGAAAACCTTTTTCTTCAACACCAAAAGGAAGAATCATCGTCTCCCTGAAATCACCTGATTTTATGCTAAACTGAATATTAGAATTAATAACTTCATCTGTCTGTATTTTCACAAATAATCTTCCTGATTCCAGAGGTTTCAACGTAAGAATACTGTCAGATTTCATCAGTTTCACCCGATTCGGAACAATTACGTCCATTGTCATTTTTCTGGTTTTGTGCGAATTATTTTTAATCACAACAGGAATGGTCATTTGATCCGTTCTCGTTAAATATTGCGGAATTTTAGCATCAATTGTGATCAGACTTTGTGCGGCATAGGTCGTTTCTTCCCTTCCGATTAATCCTGAAGACGAAATTCCTTCCGTCATAATCCTGAAAGCCGTATTGGCATCAGAATTATAAAATTCAACCTGAGCTTTTCCTTTTTTATCAGTTTCCACGACCGGATTCCAATAAATACTTTCTCTGTAATCGTGTCGATACGAAGTATTTGTAGTCTCATAAACAGGATAATAAAAACTTCTCCCATAAGAATAAGTCACCAAACTATCATCAGGAATAGCCATCACAGCGTAATACGATTTTGGAGTAATATCAATTTTGAACTGAGATCTGCTGTTTTTCAAAGAACTAATAATTATTACTCCATTCGCTGCTCTGCTTCCGTAAATAGAGGTTGCAGCGGCATCTTTAAGAACCGTTATACTATTGATATCATTAGGATTAATCGTTGTTTTAAAGTTGTCTACAGGAACACCATCCACAACAAACAAAGGAGTTTTATTAGAAATCGAGGCAGATCCTCTTATTTGTACATTAATCGGACTTCCAGGTAGACCATTTGTAGTATTTATAATAAGCCCCGCGACCTTACCGCTCAAAACTGAAGCCATATTAGGGTTTTGAAAATCACTTTTTTCTACTGTTGCCGTGGCTGCGGTTGATTTCGCTTTTACAGACATACGAGAATATCCCAAAACAACAACTTCCTCTATATTTTGTGATTTTATGGTATCACTTAAACGTCTCAATTTGGAAGTATTGATACGGCTTTCAGTACGATTTTTATTTTTTTCTTCTTTTGTTAATTTTGTATCCGCATCTTTTACGGCTTCTTTCACCACTTCTTCTACATTTACATTGTTCAAAGATTTTTTGGCAAGTGGATTTACAGCTAATTTATAGGACAAAACTCTGATCTTCACTTCCTGTTTTGGCTGAAAAGATTTTGCAATTAATTTATAGTAATCCTCACCATTCAGATCTGAAAAATAGAATGTTCCGTCATCTGAAGTGACCTGTTTTTTGATTAATGAACCATTGACCAAATACACCTCAGCTTTTACAGGGTTTTTATTTTCATCTTCTACAACTCCATAGATCGGATTTTTCTTTTCAGGAAGATATTTATATTTTTGATTTTTAATGATTTCCGGAACAAGTTCAAAATATCTGTATCCGTTCGTAAGCATTACCAGATCCAAACTTCTTTTTGCTTTTTCTTCTTTTTTATCAAAATAAAACTGTGGTTTTTCAATTTTTCCTCTTAATTCAGAATCCATCAAAAGCCAGGAAATGATATGATTTTGTTTATCGTCTGCGTATGTCCAAAGCTTGTCATCAACCACGCTTATTGCGAGATTGGCGGGGATTGGTTGATTATTTTCGTCAGTCGTTTCAACATTTACAATCACTTTCTCTCTTGGAAGATAATTTTTCTTGACAGGCGTTATTTTCACATTCATCTGCTTGTTTTCATTGGCGAAAATAATACGTTCTGCATGAGGAATTTCTCCTTCAAGAACAGTAAATCTGCAAATTCCTATCGGAAGCTCGCTTTCTGAAATTTGAAACTCACTCAATCCCTTTTTTAATGAAATTGATTGGCTGTAAACATCTTTTTCACGGAAACTTCCTTTTACAACAACATTCTTTTCATCAGTTGAAATAATTTTAAAACTAATGTTTCCATTTTCTTTATTTACATTAAAAACAACACCTTCATCTTTAGCCATCGGAAGCTGATAAACCTGATTGATATTTTCCGGTTTTACAACTTTAGCATAATAATTTTCACCTTTTTTAGGTGTAAAAAGAAAATTGCCCATTCCGAAATTGTAAGCTGAAACTTCTGCAACTTTTTGATTATTTTGATTAAAAATCGCTAAAACGGCATCAACAGGTTTTTCAAATTCATCTAAAATTTTGAAAGCTATATTTTGTTCGATTCCATTAATGAAAGTTCCGCCTTCAGGCATAAATTTCACATCAAGATTATTCAGAACAATCGGAATATTTCTGGAAATGGACTCTGTAAATCCATCAAAATTCACTTTGATATTCAATAAAGCATCGGAAGATTTTAAAACTGCAGGAAGATTAAATTTCAACTGTTTCTTTCCTTCCTTATCTGTGATTAATTTTCCTTCTGAAATAGTTTCTCCGCTGTACATCACCGTAAAATCCGCTTCATAAAAAGGAATCGGCAAATTGCTCAGACTTCTCATCGAAAAATCAGCCAACACTTCATCCCCTGCCCCGTATCCTTTTTTAGGAAAATCAAGTTTCATCAAAATTCTTGGGGAAACAATTTTTTGTAAAGTGATCTCTTTTTCAAATGCGTTTTTACCTTCTTCATTCTGCATCCAATTCGTGAAAGCACGGATTTTGTAAATTCCGCCTTTCATCTCATCTCTAAAAAAGAAATATCCTTCTGCATAGCCGTTTGTAATTTCGTATTTGTCTTTTTTAATGACAGTTCCGCTTGGATCTATCAGCTCAAAATTCACAATCTTACTTTGCTCAGCAGGAAGATTATTTTCAGCTTTTACGATATAAATTTTAAAGTACATTTCCTCACCAGGTTTATAAAAAACATGATTGGTTTGTATGTAAGTTTTTTCTTTCTCGAAATCTTTAAACTGATTTTGCGCTTTCAAACTAAAATTTGAAATCAAAAAAATCAAAACAACGTATATTGTAAACTTGAAATTCATAAATTAAAATTGAAATGAAACCATACATCCAAAAGTCTTATAAGAAGGTAAATTGAAGAAATCGAGCCCTCTTCCGTTATCAAAATCATAAAAATTCTGATTAGGATCTGCTCCTTTATTGGCCTGCCAGAGCAAAATATTATTCACATAAAATGTTACGCCCAAACTCCTTTTAAATTTCCCGACATCAAATTTTGTGGTTAACGAAATATTATTAATTCTCACATAATCAGATTCTTGAACATAATCTTCTGCAACACCCAAATAGCCATATCTCGTCCATCGGTTTTCTGAAACATTTTGATTCGGATCATAAAAGTCAACGGGAATCTGATTGCCATTTCCAATGGAATTTACACCTTGAAAAACATAATTTTTGATATTTCTTTCATCAACAGAAATTTGAGAACGTCCGTAATAATCCAAAACAGCCTGAGTTCCGTTCCAAATTTGTCCGCCTTTTTTCCATTCCCAATTGATATCAAGAGAAAACATTTTGTAATTAAAACTGTGATTGAATTTTAATACAAAATCCGGCGTAGGATCTGCAATAATTTTCATACCGGCGGCTTTTTTAGGATAACCAAAATCGTCGATAATTAATTGTCCATTAGAATTTCTTTCAAAATAACTCCCCATTACCGTACCTAAAACCTGACCTTCTGTTAACGTTTTATAAATATCACTGAAACCCGAAAGTGCAAGATTATTGTAGCCAGTATTTACCCTGTCAACTATATCTTTATACTTAAAAAATGATGCTTTATGAGTCATTCTAAAATCTCTTCCCAGATAAATATTATCATAAGAAAAGTTCACTTCGTACCCGCTGTACGTATGATCTGCAAGGTTTTTTAACATCAACTGATTATTTTTAAATACAGGAAAAATATCGTCTGAGATGCTTCTATTAAAATATTCAGCCTCTACATTCAGATTTCGTCTGGTCAATGTAAAGCCGGCTTTCCATTCTTTACTATTGATATTTGATAAATTTTCAAAGGTTTCCACTTCATTGATCGGGAAATATTGATACGAATCTTGAGCATTGAATAAAATCGTTCCGTAAGAAGCATAAGATCTCGTAATCTCCGGCTCAGAGCTCAATTGTGTATATGTTCCAAGCATTTTAAAATCCATATTCCAATTAAAAATATCTGTAAATCTGATGTAAGCTCCAGCTTTTGGAAGCCAATAATTATTGTCTTTGGAGGTATTTGAGATATAGAATGCATTTCCAATATTAGCTCCTACCTTGAAATCATAATCATCATAATCAAGCTTGTAATTAAAAATATAGTCTTGTGACGTTCTTTGATATAAATAATTTCTATTATTTGAATCATTGTAAATATCTGATTCTCTATCATTTAAAATATGATTAAAACCCACTTCACTTCTAAAATCATAGATTCCAAAAGAATAAGTCCCTAAAATATTAGAATTATATAATTTATTGTTCTGAGTTCTTACATTAAAAAAACCATTAGCAAATCCGTATGTTGAAGGTTGATAACTATCTGAATTCCAGAAGTAATCATTTTCATAAGATTGGCTGATATTTAACCTGAAACTCCCCCAATTTCTCACCAAATCAAAACTAAGTTGTCTTCTGTTATCCCGATAATTGTATTTATTTTCCTGATCAAGTAAAAACTGTGGATTATCCGCAAACTGGCTGTAACTCCTTTGTAAACCGTTTGCTAAATATAAACTCTGATCATTTGAAAAAGAAATCGGCGTTAATAAAGAATTCTGATAAACTCTGTTGAGAAGTCCAATTCTATTGGAGTTTGTGGCTTTATTTTCTTCATAATTAAAGGTAAAATTTACGCTGTATTTTAAAATTTTCGTACTTAATTTCGTTTTAAAAGAATTTATAATAGTATACTGATCAATAAAATACATCTGATCTTTTTGCTGTCCCAAATCTAATGACAGCCGGAATTTATCACTATTATTATAACTATAGCCATTATCACCAATGAATGCATTTAATCTTAATTGATTGTTGTAACCTACAGTGGTTTTAAAAAGATCATTATTATAAGCTTTTGCTGATGAAACTCCGTTAGCTAAAGGAATCAATCTTCCATTTTGGTCATATTGATATGGCTGCTTATCAAATCCTAAAGTCGAAATATCCGGTCCGAAACTGAAAAGTTCATTGGTTTCAGGACCTTGCCAAACCAAATTTCCGTTGTCCGAACGTCCCTGAACATATTTTCTTTGAGTTTGAGGAATAGAATTTCTTCTTTTAATGTCAAAAGAAGTGGTGAAACTTCCGTTAAAATTCAGATATGTTGTCGTTTGTCTTTTAAGTTTAAAAGTATCTTGAGCAATCTCTTTTAATTTTCTGACTGAATTAAAATTCTTATCTGATTTAACCGTCAACTTTTGAGGAGAATTTTCAATACTAAATTTATCCTTCGTATTTTTAGAAATCAGACTGTCATAAGCTCTGCTTCGCACATTCTCTACTCTTTTTTTATCAATTTTATTTTCTAAAATAAATTTAAGTTCATTTGGACCATAGACAATAAGCGTGTTTTTGCCGTTATTCCAAACTAAAGTATCGTATGCTTTTGCAGCGATGATGGCAAAGCCTTTCTCATCAGTCAGTTCGTAAATACCGCTGCTTTTATTTAAAACCTTTAAAAAATTCTGTGGTTTTTCTTTATGATTTAAAAATATTCCGGAATAATAAAGTTGCGAATTCTGCGCTGAAATAATTTTAAAAACAAGAAGAAGTAATAATAAATAAAATTTTCTCATATTTCAAATTATATTAATAAATGGCACTTTCAAAGGAAATTTTCCCTCAAACTCATTGTATTTAAAATGTTAAAAGATCTGTGAGTGAACTAAGGTTTTTCCTTCTTTTCTAAATATTTTTTTTCAATTAGATTTTTAGTCTTTGAAGTATCCTTAGTTTCTACCACAATAACTCCGTTTACCGCCTTACTTCCATAAATAGAAGTTGCTTTTTCACCTTTCAAAACGGTCATAGTGTCAATAGAATCTGGATTTAAGCTCTTGAATTTTGCTACATCAGAAACATCTCCATTGATAATATACAAAGGATTTGCATCTTCTTTAACAGAACTCACCCCACGAATAACAATCGCATTATTGGAATCGATTTTTCCTGAACCCATATTGATTGTAAGCCCGGAAACCGATCCTTGCAATGAGTTTGTGAAATATTTATTTCCTACTTTTTCTCCTAATTTTTGAACTGACGCAATATTTCGTTTTACATTCGATTTATTATAACCTATAACCTCAGGATCAACCCCGTTATCAGGTGTAATAGACTCGGCATCGGATGCTTCCAGTAAAGAATGCAGTGCTGATTTATTAGACTTACTTACAACTTCAACAGAAGAAACTGATTGTGAAGCGTAAGCAATATCCTTTTTTGCTCTTTTAATTCCAAAAGCTGTAACCACAACTTCTTCAATATTCTTTTGTTGTAAAGTATCCTCTATTTTATAAGGCGCGATAGATGGAGGCACTGAGATACTTTGCGGTGCAGCATCAAAAACCGGAGGAGGGGAAGGAATATAAACTGAATTAACAGCATAATCCTCAAGCTTAACGACAGGATTGGGCACTGAGATTTCCTTCTCAATATTTGATTTTACTAGCTCGTCTATTTTCTGAATTTTTCCAGATGGAGCAGTTATATTTTTTTGAATTACTTTATGGTGTGCAATAACAGGTTTTTCAGACTCGGTGATGTTTACTTTTTTATTCAAAAAATAAAATCCTCCAACGCCGATCATTAAACTCGCCGCAATTCCGTAAGGAAGCCAGATTGGGAGAATTCTTTTTTTCTCCTCTTTTTTATCTAATTTCTCTTCAACTTTGGCCCAAACTTTATCAAAACCCGGAAAAGTCGCAGGTTCATCTATATCTTTAGAAGCCTCATTGAATTTTTTATCGATATCGTGATTATTTTCCATTGTCTTAAAAGTTTAAATGTTTTGATTGATCAAAAGTTCCTGCAATTTTTTTCTGGCAAAATTGAGCTGAGATTTCGATGTTCCTTCACTTATTGAAAGCATCATCGCAATTTCTTTGTGCGGATAGCCTTCAATTGCAAAAAGATTAAAAATCGCACGGCAACCTTCAGGAAGGAAATTCAATAAACTCAAAATATCTTTTTCAAAAGAAATCGTATCCGTTGTATCCGAAGATTCGGCGTGGCTGTCTTCCAGTTCAATATGTAAGGCTTTACTGTTTCTCAATTTCTGCAGACATTCATTCACCGCAATTTTTCTTGCCCAGCCTTCGAAAATATCATGATTTTGCAGTTGATTGATCTTCGTGAAGATTTTATAGAACGTATCAGCCAATACTTCTTCAATATCTTCATCGTTTTTAAGATAGCGTTTGCAGACCGAATATAATTTTCCCGCCATTTTTTCGTAAACTTTCCGCTGTGCATTGCGGTCGTTCCGTTGACATTCTAACAGTAATTCTCTTTCCATAGTCAGGCTTTATATGAGTATAGATGCAGGAAATTTCAAAAAGGTTGGAAACATGATAAACTTTTTTTTAAAATTAAGCTAAAAGACTAAGTTGGAAAAGCTTAAAAAGCAGTTTTAATCAATACTGAGTTAAAATTTCAACTTTTCATAAAAAACTTTCATTTCAAATTTAACTTTTCCCTTTGTAACAAATCTTATAACTTACCGACTATTCATATAAATAATCTTTTATAGTAATGAAAAATAACAAAATTGCATCATTACTTTTTGTTTTGTCTGCAGGAAGTATGATGTTTGCACAGGATGACTTAATCAATAAGTTAAAAAACAATCAATCTCAAAATGCCAATTTTAAATTCACGACTTTAAAAGACGTGGGGGCAACTTCAGTGAAAAACCAAGGTTCATCAGGAACTTGCTGGAGTTATTCAGGAAACTCTTTCCTTGAATCTGAAATGCAGAGAATGGGTAAAAAGCCTGTGGATTTGGCAGAAATTTTTACGGCAAGAAATTCTTATCACGATAAAGCAAAATTATACGTTCTTAATAACGGAGCAATCAGCTGGGGAGACGGAGGAGAATTACATGATGTAGTGAATATGTACAAAAAGTACGGAGCTGTACCTCAGGAAACTTATACAGGTTTGAAAAACGGACAAACAACCAACAATTTCAAAGAAATGCAGGATAAATTAAAGCCTGTGTTGGATAGTTTGGTTCAGGCAGCTACAAAAGGAAAACTTTCTGATAACTGGATGGATTCTGTAGATGCAATCTTAGATGAATATTTAGGAAAAGTTCCTGCTAACTTTACGTATGAAGGGAAAAATTATACGCCAAAAACTTTTGCTAAAGAAGTTGTAGGCATCAATCCTGAAGATTATGTAGAAATTTCTTCTTACAAAGATTATCCATACTACCAGAAATTTGTAGTTCCGATTCCTGATAACTGGAGCCATGATTCTGACTGGAATGTTCCAATGAAAGACATAACAGCAATCGTTGATAACGCAGTAAGCAAAGGATATTCTGTAGGTTGGGCAACTGACGTTTCTGAGCCTTATTTCTCATACAAAAATGGTGTAGCCTATGTTCCAGATATGGATTTAGACCAGATCAATACTGAAAACAAAGGAACTTTATTCACTGAGCCTAAAAAAGACAAAACGATCACAGAAGATATGCGTCAAAAAGCTTTGAATAACCTTTCCACAACCGATGATCATGGGATGCATATCGTAGGATTGGCAAAAGATCAATCCGGAAAAGAATATTACATGGTTAAAAACTCTTGGGGTGTAACCAACGATTTTGAAGGATATATTTATGTAACAAGACCTTATGTTGAGTACAAATCAACAGCAATCTTGGTTCACAAAAATGCTATTCCAAAGAATATTTTAAAGCAATTGAAACCAACTGAAAATATTGGTTTATAAGAAATCACTGTTGTCATTTATTTGACAATTTTAGATATTTAAATCTGTTAATAAACCGTTCTCATTTTTTGGGAACGGTTTTGTTTTAGTTAAAAAATTAATCATATATTTGTGATTAATCAACAAATTAAAAATATGAAAAATATGAAAAATATGAAAAATCTAAAAAAATTATTAAAATCTGATTTGAAAAAAATCAATGGCGGAAATGCACCGGATTGTCCAGCCGGAACAACTGCATGCTATATTCCACCTAAAAACGGACTTCCTTCACGCTGGAAATGTCTTTCAGACACCATGGAATGTCCGGGTTAAAAACCAACTAAAAACCGCTTCCAGAAATTCCGGAAGCGGTTTTGTTTAAAAAAATAATTAGGTAGAAAATTTAATATAAATAAGTGAATTGTCAGTGGTTTACAATGCTAATAATCTAACAGCGAAGTAAATTCACAACTCAATAATTGTCTTTTTTAATAAAGTACTCCTAAACTTTCAGCTGAAAAATTTAAAAGATCCTCTGTATTTCCTTCTTTTACTTTTTTCACCCATTCCGGGTCTTGTAAAAGGGCTCTTCCGACTGCAACAAGATCAAAATCTCCTCTTTCCAGTCTTCTGATTAATTCTGATAAATCTGCTTTTTCAGTTCCCTGTCCTGCAAATGCACCCATAAAATCTCCTTCAAGACCTACGGAACCTACGGTAATTGTTGGCTGTCCTGTGATTTTTTTAGCCCAACCTGCAAAGTTTAAATCAGAACCTTCAAATTCAGGCTCCCAGAAACGGCGCTGTGAACAATGGAAAATATCTACTCCCGCTTCTTTTAAAGGCAATAACCATTCTTCCATTTCAGCAGGTGTTGTTGCCAATCTGGATTTATAATCCTGTTGTTTCCATTGAGAAAGACGGATAATAATGGTGAAATCCGGCCCAACTGCAGCTCTGATTGCTTTCACGATATCAACCGCAAATTTGCTTCTTTCTTTCAATGTTTTACCACCGTATTCGTCGGTTCTTGTGTTGGTTACTTCCCAAAAGAATTGATCGATCAAATATCCGTGAGCTCCGTGAATTTCAAGAACATCAAATCCAAGATCTTTCGCAGATTTTGCAGAAGCTGCAAACTGAGCAATGGTATCCTGAATATCTTCCAACGTCATTGTAGAAGCCTTTTCCATATCAACTAAAGGGTAATCTTCAGAACTTCTTGTATCACCTACATGCCAGATCTGAGGACCCATCTTTCCGCCATTTTCATGAACGGCATCGATTACGTTTTTCCAGCCGTTTAATGCTTCAGTTCCATAAAAATCAGGAATATTCTGCATATTTTTTGAACCGGGTCTGTTGATTACTGTACCTTCAGAAAGAATCAAACCTACTTCTGAAGCCGCTCTTCTTGCGTAATAATCTGCGATTTGCTGAGTGGGTACTCCGTTATCAGATTGCGCTCTTGTCATCGGAGCCATTACCACTCTATTTTTAAGTTGAAGATTTTTATAACTAAATGGACTAAATAATGCGTCTATACTCATTTTGCAATTATTTTATATTTAACATTTTTAAATTGTTACACAAAGTAACTAATAATAGTTCGTATTTGTATCTTATGTAGAAAAAAAAGTGGTAACTTCGCAGTAACTTACATTAGTAACTTAAAAGTAACGTATGGTAAAGAGTGAATTAATGAAATACAGCTGCCCTCTAGGCAAAGCAATGTCTGCATTGGGAAGCAAGTGGAAACCAATTATTGTATTGGTGATCAAAGACCGTAAACTTCGTTTTGGAGAGCTTGCCGTAAGAATTAATGTGATCTCAAGAAAAGTTCTGACCGATCAGTTAAGAGAAATGCAAACCGACGGATTGATCATCAGAGAAGAGTTTAAAGAACTTCCTCCAAGAGTTGAATATTCGCTGACAGAAAAGGGTTTGGCGCTGTTGCCGATTTTGTATCAATTGGAAGAATGGGAAACGAAATATCATGTTTATGATCCTCAAAAAGAGAAGGATTGTAAAATGATTATGGAAGAGAAGAAAATAAAAAAGACTGTCGTTTGATAGTCTGATTTTTATTTGTTAATGATTAATTTATTAAGTTTTATTTCAATACTTTCAGGATAATTACCATTAATGTAATCAACAAATCCTTTTTTTATAACCGCTTTTGAGCCAGCTCTTGGAATTGAATCATTATATTTAAAATAAAGAGTATCATTCTTTAATTCATAAATTCCTTTATAAATATCTTTATCTCGCATCATTCCTTGAGAAATAAACTCAAAGCTTTTATCATCATACATTTTTAAATAAATCCAGCCTAGAGGGGCTTCTCTATCTGCCAACAAAACAGCTTTTTTTTCATTCTTACAGTTTATTAATAATAAAAAGATTAAATATAAAAATCTGATTTTCATTGATTCTGAATTTAAGTGATTTTAACAAATATAAATCAAAAAAAACGCCTCCAAAAGAAAGCGGTTTCAAAATTTATCTAAAATTCCAATTAAAATATCGCAGGATATTTCCCAGGATTTGTTTCATTAAATAGAGCATAAATTCTCTCAACCATATCATCAGAAGATGGCTTGCTGAAATAATCTCCATCACTTGCATACGCGGGTCTGTGATCATTTGCAGCGATCGTCAACGGGTCAGAATCCAAGAATCTGAATGCTTTTTGCTTCTCTAAAATCTGTTGAAGAATAAACGCTGAAGTTCCGCCTTCCACATCTTCGTCGATTACGACTAATCTGTTGGTTCGCTTTACACTTTCAGCAATTTCATTTGTTAAATCGAAAGGAATTAATGACTGAACATCAATAACTTCTGCAGAGATTCCCAGTTTTTCCAATTCTTCGGCTGCTTCCATTACAATTCTCCAAGTCGAACCGTAAGTTACCAAAGTAACATCTTTTCCTTCTTTTGTCACCTCAATTTTTCCGACAGGAACAGTGAATTCACCTAAGTTATCAGGTTGTTTTTCTTTTAATCTGTATCCGTTCAGACATTCAACAATAATAGATGGATCATCACTTTGAAGCATTGTGTTGTAGAAGCCGGCAGCTTTCGTTAAGTTTCTTGGTACCAATACCAAAATACCTTTTGAAAGATTCAGAATTCCCGCCATTGGAGAACCAGAATGCCAAACTCCTTCCAATCTGTGACCTCTTGTTCTGATGATTACAGGTGATTTCTGACCACCTTTTGTTCTGTACTGAACCGTCGCCAAATCATCACTCATTCCCTGTAAACAGTACAGAATATAGTCTAAATACTGGATCTCAGCGATTGGTCTTAAACCTCTCATCGCCATCCCAATACCTTGACCAAGAATTGTCGCTTCACGGATTCCTGTATCAGCAACACGAACGTCACCGTATTTTTCCTGCATTCCTTCAAGACCTTGGTTTACGTCACCGATATTTCCGGCATCTTCACCAAAGACTAAAGTTTCAGGATATTTTTCGAATATTTTATCAAAGTTATTTCTTACCACTACTCTTCCGTCCACATCTTCAGAAGCATCAGAATAGATTGGTTTGATTTCTTTTACATTTTCAGCTTTCCACTGAGATTGAGAGTATAAATGAGAAGAATAATTATCTTTTTCAACCTCAAAGATCTCGTTGTATTTCTGCATCAATTGATTTCTTTCTGCAGAATTTGTTCCTCTTGTTGCCAATAAAGATCTTCTTACCAAATGGAAAACATCTTTTTTAGCTTTTGAAACTAATTTATTGAATTGATTAATATAATTTTCAATTTCAGTATTCTGTCCTTTAAGATTTTCAACTAAAGGTAAAACTGATTGAATTAAATCCGTAATTGTTTTCTGATAACTTTCCCAAGCCGATTTTTGTCCGGCCTTTACAGTTTTTTTGGCTTCTTCATCTATTGCATCCAATTCTTCAACAGAAGCAATGATTTCTTCTTTTCCTTCAATTTCGATTGAATAATTCAAGATCCATTCTCTGAATTTCACCAATCCGTCAAATTGAGATTCCCAAGCCAAACGATCTTCATTCTTATATCTTTCGTGAGATCCTGAAGTTGAGTGACCTTGAGGCTGTGTAACTTCAATGACATGAACTACCACAGGAACGCTTTCCATTCTTGCAAATTGTTCAGCTCTTGCATAGGCATCCAATAATGCAGGATAATCCCAGGCTTTCACCTGAATGATTTCGCAACCTTGGTTTTCGCCTTCTTTTCTTTGGAAACCGCTTAACATTTCAGAAATGTCAGCTTTTGCTCTCTGATTTTTGGTTGGAACTGAAATTCCGTAACCGTCATCCCAAATAGAAACAATCATCGGAACCTGAAGCGCACAAGCCGCATTCAAAGTTTCCCAGAAATGACCTTCTGCCGTAGAAGCATCCCCGATCGTTCCAAAAGCAACCTCGTTACCTTCTTTTGAGAATTTCTCAGAACCGTCAAATTTTACTGATTTATATATTTTTGAAGCCTGCGCCAATCCTAATAATCTAGGCATCTGTCCGGCAGTTGGAGAAATATCTGATGAGATATTTTTTTGAGCGGTAAGATCTTTCCAGCTTCCGTCTTCGTTTAAGCTTCTTGTTGCAAAGTGCCCGTTCATCTGTCTTCCGGCCGATGCCGGCTCTCTTTCAACACTTGTATCTGCGTATAATTGTGCAAAGAAACTTCCAACTGTCAAAGCATCAATAGCTAGTGCAAAAGTCTGGTCTCTGTAATATCCTGAACGGAAGTCTCCATTTTTGAAAACTTTCGCCATTGCCAACTGTGGTAACTCTTTACCGTCACCAAAAATACCAAATTTAGCTTTTCCTGTAAGAACTTCTCTTCTGCCCAGATAAGACATTTCACGAGAGATTCTTCCTAATTTGTAATCTTCAAGTATTTGATTTTTAAAATCTTGAAAGGAAATCTGCTGAGTTTCAATATAGGTTGTTTGCATAGCCAATATAAAAAATTTTTAGTTTTCGAAGTATTTTGCTAATATACACTTTTTAAATTAATTTTAATTTTTAATAATCTTTTTTAAAAATTTGATAATAAAAAAAATTGTGTTTATCTTAGAATAAATTTGTAAAGATGGAAAAAAAGTCGGGTCATATCCTTAATGCATCGAGTAACCTTTTAGGGTTTTCATTGCTAATTATTACTTCTTTAAAAATCACTAAATTAAGTGGCAATACCCATTTAGATGAATTTGCAGGTGTTGCATGTATCCTTTTTTCATGCAGTTGCTTCTTCTCATTTCTGTCTATCAGAACGAAAAATGAAAAGCAGGAAACGAAGCTTGAGACCATTGCGGATTATTTATTTTTATTCGCGTTATTTTGTATTGTTCTGGCTGTTATAATTGTAACTGTAAGGATTATTTAATTTGATTTTTTCAGTAGATCAAACAATTTAACATAATAATTAAAGCATTTTTATCTAAAGATTAAGACTTTCTGATATAAATCTTAATTGCTTTATTCAATTATTAAAAAAATATTTAATGATTTTTTTATTATGAATTTTAAGTAAGTATTATAATAATTTCATCGTTCTGTGATAAATCCAGAATACTTTTAACTATGCAAACCACCATTCCAAAGAAGCAACACAATAAAATAACTCATCTTCCTATGACTTACCCTTACATAATATATCAAATTTTAGTGAAATTATTAAATTATTCACAATAAACCAATGTTAAAACGCCAATAATATTGATTTATTACTAAAAAAACTACTATGTTTGTAAAATATTTTACAAAACATACACAATGAAAAAACAAATTATTTTGCTCGCAACATTATTAATTACTGGCACCTATTATGCCCAAGTTGGTATAAGAACAAGTAATCCACAGACAGCCTTACACGTAGATGGAGCTAAAGACAATGCTGCTACTGGTGCACCAACCGCAGCTCAACAACTTAATGATGCAGTTGTAACTTCAACCGGAAGTCTTGGCTTAGCCACAATATCCCCAACAGAAAAGCTCGATGTTGCTTCAGGCAATGTCCGTATTCGTGATATCAATACAAATATAGGTGTTGGAGGTAGCGACAGAGTTGTTGTTGCAGATGCTACGGGGATTTTAAAGACTATAAACTTTAATGCGTATGGCTTATTCCATTCACGTTTAACAGCAGCACAGAGTCTTGCTGTAAGTACTGTAACAACCTTATTATTTAATTCTCCGTTATCGACTTCTCCTTACTACACCTATAATACAAGTACCGGAGCCTTGACTTTCAACCAACCTGGAAACTATATTGTTACATTACAGGCAAGTTTCACAGATTGTGCTGCCGGAACACAGTTAGTTTTAGGGATAAGACCAATACCAGATGCTTCTTATTTGGGAAGAGGAAGTCATTATACTGCTATTGCAACTGCTGGAACTATTGGAGAATTAATGAGCTATACAACATTAATAGTAGCACCAACCGCTGGATATCAGATCCGATTTACTGCGGCGTCAAATGCAACTTCTACCGTGCTAGCCACAGAAACAGGAGGTACAGGAAGTGGAAACGTAACAAACGTGACGATACAGAAAATTTAAAATCCTAAACCTAATAAACAAAAAAGCGGAACTTGTATTAAGTTCCGCTTTTTTATGGTAAATATTTTTTATTAAAATTTTCTTTCAATAACATAATCCAGCATATTATGTAAAGATCTTCTAACCTCAGTATCAGGAAATTCATTAAGAATATCTTTTGCTTTCTGTTGAAACTCTTTCATTATTTTGATAGAATATTCCAAACCTCCGGAACTTTTAACAAAGGCAATAAGCTCTTTCACTCGCTTCTGATCGTTATTGTATCGTTTTATCGTATTGAAATAATACTTTTTGTCTTTTTCGCCGGCAATTTTCAGGGTATGAATCAATGGTAAGGTCATCTTCTGTTCCTTAATATCAATTCCTACAGGTTTTCCGATAACGTTTGAACTTAAATAATCAAATAAATCATCTTTAATCTGAAAAGCCATTCCTGTATATGTTCCGAAATCCTGCATTTTCTTAGCAAGAGTTTCATCAGCATTATTGGACAAAACACCTATTTCACAACAGGCAGCAATTAAAGTAGCCGTTTTCTGACGGATAATTTCGTAATAAACATCTTCCGTGATATCTAATTTTCTTGCTTTTTCCAATTGAAGAAGCTCTCCTTCAGACATCTCACGGATCGTTCTTGAAATAACGGCCAACAGATCGTAATCTTTATGGTCTGTAGATAATAAAACCGATTTCGACAAAAGATAATCTCCAACCAAAACAGCAATTTTATTCTTCCATAACGCATTGATTGAGAAGAAATTACGTCTTTTAAAACTTTCATCCACCACATCATCATGAACCAGCGTTGCTGTATGTATCAACTCGATCATGGAAGCTCCGCGATAGGTCTTTTCGTTTACATCGCCAATTAATTTGGCACAAAGAAATACAAACATCGGACGCATCTGTTTTCCTTTAGTAGTAACGATAAAACGAGTTACTTTATCTAATAAAGGCACTTTGCTTTGCATTGATTCATAAAACTTCTGTTCGAAAAGTTTCATTTCCTCATTGATCGGTTGTTTGATGTCTTCTACAATATTTGCCAAAATCTACGAATGATGGATAATAATTATTAATATCACAAAGATAATTTTTTTCAGTCAATTTTAAGTGATATTAATCTTAGAGTTTATCTTTCGGAATAAAATAAAAACTCTGCTTTGCACCTCCCAATGGTGAACTGAATTTTTCACCGGAAATATAAACTCCTTTTTCATCAACAGCAATGCCTTCGATCTGACCGATTGACAAAGAACTTCCGAGATAATAATGCTTGGGGGTTTGCTTAAAAAAGATTCCGGATTCCGTTTCTTCAAATACATCCAAAAACACTTCTGTTTTCTTTGTATAGCCTATTAAATAAAGCTTTTTATCAAAATAAGAAGCATCAGTAACAACGAAATTGGTTTTATATGACTCCATTTTTTCGGCTACTTGTTTTTCTGAAATTTCAGGATCAACAATATAATGTGAAACCGATCTTGACGCCCATTCTTTTGAAAAAATATGAAGTTTTCCGTTTAAATAAATCATCGCTTCTGCATCATAATCGGTATTGGTATATTTAGGAATAAATTCCGTCTGGTCGGGATAATAAAATGAAATTATTTTAACAGAGTCGCTTTTCAAATCATTATTTTGAAAAGGAACTTTATAGATCTCCAAATCTCGTCTTGTTCCGCCATTGTTCCCAAAATCTCCGATGTAGAAATATTTTCCGTCATTTGCAAGAGCTTCCCAATCTTTATTTTTAGCATTAATTTTTAAGGTATTGAGAATATTTCCAGAATTTTTATCAATTTCAAAAAGTTCGGGAGCATTTCCGCTGTCATTGAAAGTGTACAATTTTTCATTGAAAAAACTTAAACCGGACGTTTCCTTTAATTTTTCATCAAGGTAATTGATTCTGTATTTTCTTATTTTAAGAAAATCAGATTGTTGCGAAAATGAGAATGCGGAAATTACGGTTGTTATTATTAGGAAAAGCTTTTTCATGGAGTAAAAATAATCTTTTTTAAATTTTCATTTAAACACGAATAGCACAGATTTTTGCACAATTTCACCAATTTAAACATTCACTTTGTCATTCCGCAGGAGTCTAGACTCTACAATTAGCGTTGAGATTCTTCCTTCGTCAGAAATCGAAGATTCGGCGTAGTCAATGATAAACTGTGTGGTAATGTAATCCTTAGAAGAGATTTGTAAAATTTGTGCAAAAATCTGTGCTATTAGTGTTTAGAAATTAAGCTGATTCTTTCAGTTTTTGTTTTCTGGTCTGCTTTTCCAAATGCTCCCTTTGATATTGTCTTACCGTTTTTCCGGTTCCATCGTGTCTCCAACCGGGAGAATTAAAAAGATAATTGATTCGGTCTGAGAATTTTAAATTCGGCTGTTTGATATCTTTCCAAATCTTTCTCCATTCATAAAAAAGAACTGTATCAGGTTTGTTGTCGGGCATCTTTGGGTAAATTCCGTATTTCACAGGAACATTGGGATCTTCTTTTTCAAAAGTTCCGAAAATTTTATCCCAGATAATAAGACACATTCCCATATTTCTGTCGAGATATTTAATGTTACAGGCATGATGAACACGGTGATGGGAAGGCGTTACCAAAATATATTCTAAAAAGCCCATCTTTTTTATTGCTTGCGTATGAACCCACGTTCCGTACACCTGACCGATCGCATAAACAACCATAATATGCCAGGGATTAAAACCCAGAAAAGCCAACGGAGAGAAGTATAAATATCGGTAAAGCGGTTGCAAAACAGGACTTCTGAAACCTGTCGTCAGATTAAAATATTCTGAACTGTGATGTGTAATATGCACCGCCCAAAACGCTCTTGAATGATGATCAACATAATGAAGAACATAATATGCAAAATCTGTAATCACAAAGCAAATCAACCAATACCAGATTGTAAAATCCCAAGAAAAAATTCGGTGATTATAGAAGAAAAACATGACGCCCATCGCGGAAACCTTCATCAAAAGATCCAGCCCAAAATTCATCAAGGCAAGAAAAACACTTGTTGCAACATCTTTTCCGTTGTATAATTTGGCTTCAGAAACATGGCTGTAAATCATTTCCGCCAAGATAACCGCAGCCAGAATCGGGATAGACCAAGCATAGACATTTTCTAATCCGTCTTCACCTAAAAAATAATCCGTCATTATACATTAGTTTTATACAAATGTAGGATTTTAAGAAATCGTTAAAAATTAATTTTGATTTTTTAATGAAATTTTAATGAACAGCATCAGCCGTTTTGTTGGCTAGCTGCCCGCAAGCCGCGTCAATATCTCCTCCTCTACTTTTACGGATCATTACAGTGATTCCTGCATTTTCAAGCTGACGAACATAGTTCTCTTCTGCCTGTTTGTTGCATTTATCATATTTTCCGTCGCCAATCGGGTTGTATTGAATTAAATTAACCTTGGAAGGAACCTGCTTGCAATATCTGATCAAAGCTTTAATATCTTCATCCCCATCATTAATACCTTTCCAAACGCAATATTCAAAAGTGATTACTGAACCTGTTTTTTTGTACCAATATTGAAGAGAATCCATAATATCCGTTAATGGAAATTTATCCGAGAACGGCATGATCTCGTTACGCTTAGATTCAATTGCTGAGTGAAGGGACAACGCCAATTTCACACGCAAATCATCATCAGCCAACATTTTAATCATCTTCGGAATTCCCGATGTAGAAACGGTAATTCTTCTCGGAGACATTCCCAAACCTTCCGGCTGGGTGATTTTTCGGATGGCTTCCACTACGTTTTTGTAATTCATCATCGGCTCTCCCATTCCCATAAAAACAATGTTGGAAAGCGGTCTTTCGAAATACATTTTACTCTGGCTGTCGATCAGGGCAACCTGATCTACAATTTCAGCAACTTCAAGATTTCTCATTCTTTTCAGTCTTGCTGTGGCGCAGAATTCGCAGTTTAATGAGCATCCAACCTGTGAAGAAACACAAGCTGTGGTTCTTGTTTCTGTAGGAATCAAAACAGATTCTACCAACAATCCGTCGTGAAGTTTCACTCCGTTTTTGATGGTTCCGTCTGTGCTTCTTTGAAGAAGATCAACAGAAACAGGATTTATAGTATATTCTTCGGAAATTTTTTCACGAAGTGTTTTCGAAAGATTCGTCATTTCATCAATCGAATGGAGATTTTTACTCCACAACCAGTCATAAACCTGTTTCGCACGAAACGGCTTTTCTCCTAAAGTCAAAAAATAGTCTTTAAGCTGGTCCAGTGATAAAGTACGGATATCTTTCATTTGAGGGTTTAGGTATTAGGACTTAGGATCTAGGGACAAACTAAGCCCTAAATCCTATTTCCTATTATCTTTTTATAAAATTAACATTGCGTCACCGTAAGAATAGAACTTATATTTCTCTTTTACGGCTTCTTCATAAGCCTGCATAATGAAATCTCTTCCTGCAAACGCTGCAATCATCATCAATAAAGTTGATTTTGGCGTATGGAAGTTAGTAATCATTGTATTGGCAACTCCGAAATCGTGAGGCGGATAGATAAATTTATTCGTCCAACCGTTGAAAGCAGAGATTTTTTTGTTTGAAGAAACAGAAGTTTCCAATGCTCTCATTGTAGTAGTTCCTACCGCACAAACTCTTCTGTGTTCGTCTACTGCTCTGTTGATGATGTCTGCATTTTTCTCATCGATGATGATCTCTTCAGACTCCATTTTATGTTTAGAAAGATCCTCAACTTCAATCGGGTTGAAAGTTCCTAATCCTACGTGAAGCGTAACCTCAGCAAAATCAATCCCTTTGATCTCTAATCTCTTCATTAAATGTCTTGAGAAGTGTAAACCTGCAGTTGGCGCCGCTACAGCACCTTCAATTTTAGCATAAATTGTCTGATATCTTTCAGCATCTTCAGGCTCTACTGCTCTTTTGATGTATTTTGGAAGTGGAGTTTCTCCTAATTCTTTTAATTTAGTTCTGAATTCTTCGTAAGAACCATCAAATAAGAATCTCAGCGTTCTACCTCTGGAAGTAGTATTATCGATAACTTCAGCAACCAAAGATTCATCTTCTGTAAAGAATAATTTGTTACCAATTCTGATTTTTCTTGCCGGATCTACCAGAACATCCCAAACGCGAGTCTCTTTATCAAGCTCTCTTAAAAGGAAAACTTCAATTTTAGCTCCTGTTTTTTCTTTATTTCCGTAAAGACGTGCAGGGAAAACTTTAGTATTGTTGAAAATAAATAAATCTTTTTCATCAAAATAATCAACCACATCTTTAAATAACTTATGTTCGATAGTTTGTGTTTTTCTGTCAAGAACCATTAATCTAGCCTCATCTCTGTGCTCTGATGGATGTTCTGCCAATAATTCTTCAGGAAGATCAAAATTAAAATCTGATGTTTTCATTTTTTAAATTACGGTTTAAAAATTTAATGAAATTACAAGGTGTAATTTTCGAGTTGCAAATATACGACATTGGATACCCCTTTGTCAAGTATTATTTAACATGATATTAAAAACCGTAATATCACGGTACTTTTCGAGCGGAAAAAAGTTTATTTTTGAGAACATTAAAAAATTAAACTTTAAACACATGAGTAAGTATTCAATTGAAGCTTTCGTTAACGAAACAAAAGAGAATCCGCAGGAAAGAGATTATTTTGAACTTGAAAAACCGCAACTTTTAGAAATCAACCTTAATAACCAATCTGTATGGACCAAAGCAGGAAGTATGGTAGGATACGTTGGAAATGTAAAATTTGAAAAGCAGGGAATGCTTTCCGGCGGACTGGGAAATCTTTTGAAAAAAGCAATCAGCGGTGAAGGGGCAAAACTGATGAAAGCGGAAGGAACAGGAAAATTATATGTTGCAGATTCAGGAAAAAAAGTTCGTATCCTGTATTTAAACAACGAATCTGTCTGCGTTAACGGAAATGATGTGCTGGCTCACGAACAAAGCATTAAAAATGACATCACGATGTTAAAAAGTGTTGCAGGAATGATGTCTGGCGGATTATTTCAGGTAAAACTTTCAGGAACGGGGCATATTGCAATCACAACTCACGGTGATCCGCTTACTTTATTGGTTACTCCAGATGCGCCTGTTTTCACAGATCCGAACGCAACTGTTGCATGGTCCGGAAACCTAAGCCCTGAACTGAAAACCAATGTATCTTTCAAAAGCCTGATCGGAAGAGGAAGCGGAGAAGAATTTCAGATGAAATTTTCAGGTCATGGCTGGGTGCTTATTCAGCCTTATGAAGAAATTTATACTATAGAGAAATAATTATTGATGATTATTTTATCAAACACAAAAGATATTAAATATTTAAACAAGATGAGAGAAAAAATATTAACTTCATACTACGGAAAATAATACTACAAAGAAATTTGTTCTTTAAAAAGACATACTGTTTAAATATTTATGCAAAAGGTCTGTTTTATAATACAGAACGGATCTTTTGTTTAAAATTAAATAAAAAGATTCGCAGATAGCTATAAAGTGATTTGTCCTAGTTCATAATTTGATACAATTAGCTTTTTAACACCAATATTTTTAAAATAAAAATACACAAATGGATAATTCCCGTAGAAATTTTAAAAATTCAAAATAACTTTCCATTCCTCCAACTTTTTTTCAAAAGAAACCGTGTGTAATGGGCTTGTTGAAGGCAGTAAGTAGATAGGAAGCTTATAATTCTTTCCTAAAATTTTCTGTAGATTTTTATATGATTTTCCGCCATTGCAGAATACAGCCTTCACATTAGGATACCGCTCCAACAGTTCTCCGATCTGATTAGCTTCTTCGTTTTTTATTTCAGAATCTAAACTTCCTTTTCTCTCACAGGAATCGATGACGTCCCAAATGGCGATATGATGTTTCTTTAAAACAATAATTCTTTCAGCATAATTCTCTGTAAACTCTTCATTAAATAATTCAAAAATAATTTTCCAGAATTTGTTTTGTGGATGAGCGTAATATTGCTGTTTTTCTAATGATTTCGCACCAGGAATTGAACCTAAAATTAAAATTTTAGATTGATCATCAATGAACGGTGGAAATGATGAAATTCTGTTTTGCATAATTCAAAGATATAAATTTTGGCTAAAGCCATATTAATACCATAAAACAAAAAGCGGGCTAAAGCCCGCTCCTATTGATATTTTTAAACAATTAAATTATTTAGTTTTAATTATAAAGTTTCCTTCAGCCAATCAAAGAATTCTCTCTGCCAAACCAGACCGTTTTGCGGATGTAGCACCCAGTGATTTTCGTTCGGGAAATAGACTAATTTCGATTTCAACCCTCTCAATTTTGCAGCCTGAAATGCTTCCTGACCTTGCTCGTAAGGCACACGGAAATCAATTCCCCCCTGGAAGATCATAATTGGCTTGTTCCATTTATCAACAAAATTACTTGGGTTAAATTCTGTATATGCTTTTGGAAGCGGTTTTTCCCATGGAGAACCAAGATCCCAATTCGCGAACCAAAGTTCTTCTGTTGTCAGATACCAAGATTTCATATCAAATAATCCATCGTGAGCGATGAAAGTTTTAAATCTGTTTTCGTGAATTCCGGCTAACATAAATACGCTGTAACCACCATAACTAGCTCCGACAGCCGCTACTCTATCACCATCAACATACGGTAAAGTTTTCGCATAATCTGTCGCTGCCAAATAATCTCTCATCGGCTGTCCGCCCCAGTCTTTGGAAATTTCTTCGTTCCATTTTGTTCCCCAGCCCGGCATTCCGCGACGGTTTGGCGCTACAACGATGTATCCGTTGGCTGCCATTAAAGCAAAGTTCCATCTTGTGCTGAAAAATTGTGTCAATGCAGATTGAGGACCACCCTGACAGTAAACTAAAGTCGGATATTTTTTATTCGGATCAAAGTTTGGCGGATAATGGAACCATACGCCCATTTCTTTTCCGTCTGTTGTTTTCACCATTTTTAATTCAGATTTTCCCTGAGCCAATTTAGAATACATCTCTTTATTAGCTTCAGTAACCTGCTTCATTTCGCCATTTTTCAAATTTACTGAGAAAAGATCTGTTGCATGGTTTACGTCTGTTCTTCCAACGACCAATGAGTTTTTATTATCAGTAAAAATTTCGTTGACATCAAAATCTCCTTTTGTAATTTGCTGAACTTTAGCATTTTTAGGATCTAAAGAAAACAATTGTTTTGTTCCTCTGAAAGCCGCAGTGAAGTAAATCGCTTTAGAATCTCCGCTCCAGAAAACATCTCCTGAAACGCTTTCGTCCCAAGCTTTTGTAAGGTTTGACGTGTTACCAGACTTCCAATCCATCAATTTGATGTCATTTTTATCTGCTTCATATCCGTCT
Source organism: Chryseobacterium limigenitum (assembly GCF_900114875.1). GTDB lineage: Bacteria > Bacteroidota > Bacteroidia > Flavobacteriales > Weeksellaceae > Chryseobacterium > Chryseobacterium limigenitum. The sequence continues at coordinate 144,934 of NZ_FPKW01000007.1, read as the reverse complement.
CTTTCCATACTCTGCCAAACCAAAGACTTTCCGTCCGGACTGAATTTTGGGTTAACATCGTATCCTTTATTCGTTTCAGTTAAATTTTTAGTTGCTCCTGAAGCTAAATCGTAAGCGAAAATATCTGTATTGGTGCTTGTTGAATATTCTTTACCGCTTTTCGGTTTTGTAACATATAAAAGTTGCGCAGAATCCGGGCTCCAGATGAAATCTTCAGCTCCTCCAAAAGGTCTTTGAGGTGAATCCCAAGTTTTTCCTTCCAATAAATCCTTAGCAGAATCAACAGTTGCCGAAGTATTTACTACAAAAACATGATTGTATTTTCCTTCATTAAAATAATCCCAGTGCCTGTGGTTTAAATCTGTATAAACCTGAGCGGTTGTTTTTGGAGTGTCAGCATATTTATCTTTCCCCATTAATTTTTCAACCAAAACCTGCTTACTGAAAGCTATTTTCTTCCCGTCCGGAGAAATGACAATGTTATCAACTTCACCGATTGTGTAAAACTCAGTCCAGGTTTTTCCGTTGTCTTTTGAAAGGAAAATCTTATCGCCTTCCTGAGCGTAAATTCCGTTCTTATCCCACTGAATAAGAGCTTTTTTACCCAAATCTATTTTGGAAGCCTGATTATTAAGAACATTTAGAAAATAGTTCTCACTTTTCGTTTTTTCTGTTTTTAAATCAACCTGTCCTACTTTATAAATAAGTGAAGACTGATCTGGTGAAACAGCCTGCACTCCTACTTTTTTCAAAGTCCAAAGAATTTCAGGCGTCATTAGTTGTTGTGCATTCATTAAAAGCGGAGCTGCCAAAGCCAGCAGACTGTACTTAAGTTTCATAAATTCCTATTTAATTCAAAGATTTCCAAAGTTAATGTTTATCTTAAAATTGAACGAAAGAATTAACAATTATGTTTGAAACAAAAAAATCCGTCAGCTAAAAAACTGACGGATATTTATTTGATATGAATTTAATGCTAAAATTTAATCTCCATCCGAAAACATAGAATTGGCTAGTGAAGTGACCAGCGAAAGTGCAATACTGAAAATAAATGCCCACCAGAAGCCATTTACCGTCATACTGTCAATGAAATAATCTGCTATCAGGATAATGATCGCATTGATTACCAACGCAAATAACCCTAAAGTAATAATCGTAAGCGGAAGTCCGAAAAGACTTAAAACAGGTTTTACGATAAGGTTTAAAACTCCTAAAACGATCGCAAAAATAATTGCCGTTGAGAAACCTTCAAAATGTACTCCCGGTAAAATTTTAGTTAAAAGATACGCAACTATCGCAGTTACGAAAAGTCGAATAATTAAGTTCATAGTAATTGATTTTTTAATGTTTATAGGTGTTACCGAGCAAAAGCCATTCCATTTACGCTAAATAAATCGATAACAATTAGTTCAATTTAAGAAAAATTTCAACTCAAACATTAAAATAAATGATCCCCGGGGTATCCTCTTGGAATAAACATACTTCAAAAGCATCATTAATTTTCATTTCATCTATATTCGGAAGGACTTTATTTACAATTGTTCAGGCAGATGCTTTCGGATCTTGGAAAAGATGGTATCAATGAAGTAAGTTTAATTTTTATAATTGCAGGTTACAAGCTTTCTGTTGGTGGTTGAAAAAACTAATTATACCTTATTTTATCTTCATCATTGTCACCAATGAAGTCGCCACATGACTTTCCGAGCCTCCATTTTCATCAACCACATAAATCTCTGTTCTGATGACACTTATTTTCGCACCACCTTTCACAACATACGATTTTGAAACCAGAGCATCACCGATTGCAGGTCTTAAATAATTCACTTTTAATTCCACCGTAACTACATAGCAATCTTCTTCATAATGACTCACCGCCGCATATCCTGAAGAAACATCTACCAAAGATGCGATCATCGCGCCATTGAACATTCCCGCTTTTCTCGTCATTAATTCCATTTTTGGAATTTTCATGGAAATGAAATCGGTATCGACTTCCAGTAATTCTGCTTTGTAAAATTTTAAGGTTTCGGAGCGGCTGAAACTGTCGGTGATAAGTTGTTTTTTCTCGGGTGTCATTGATTGTTGTTTGGATGGTAAATTTAAACACAAATTGCAATAATATTTTACACAAATGGCGCAAATCTTAAAAAACGAAGTTTAAACTTAATGCTCTTCATTACTTAATAAAACTTAATGTTTTTTTTTGAAATAGTACGAAGGGTTAAGTTTTGGCTAAAGCCATTTGGAGGTTACTTAAAAATGAAAACGGGCTAAAGCCCGTTCCTATTGATATATTATTGAGAATAATGTTCTTGTTATTTATGTAAAATATTTGTGCAATTTGTGTTTCAACCTTAATTAAGCTGAACCTGAAAATCATCAGACAACAATAAAACACCTTCCGCCAAGCTTTCCGGATGTGTTGTAAATCCTTTCAGTTTTGAAGTTTTTCCTTTTAAAACTAAATCCAATAACTGTTTATCCGAAATCTTTTTCCCGAAAATATCGAAGGAGATCTTAAAACCACAATTTTTAAAATCAGAACAGCCAACAGCGGTTTTTCCTTTGATTAAATTATGCTCTTTACACTTTGGACATTTGGTTTCTTCCCAAGTCTGAAGTTCTTTTTTTACGGAAGGCTCTCGCTTTTTCTTTTCAACTGCTTTTTCTTCTTCCTGCAGCATGATGACCTTTCCTTTTCCGTCAACCACTTTTTTGGTAAGCTCTGTTACCATTTGGATTAACTCTTCTTTAAACTGGTTGGCTTCATATTCACCACTTTCAATTTTGCGAAGTTTTAATTCCCATTCCCCTGTTAATTCAGGACTTTTCAGTAATTCATCTTCAATCGTATCGATCAATTGAATTCCGGTTTGGGTTGCGATCAGATTTTTCCTTTTCTTTTCAATATATTGTCTTTTGAAAAGCGTTTCTATGATGTTGGCTCGGGTTGAAGGTCTTCCGATGCCGTTATTTTTTAATAATTCTCGAAGTTCCTCATCCTCCACCTGCTTTCCGGCAGTTTCCATCGCTCTCAAGAGGGTTGCTTCCGTGTAAGGCTTTGGCGGGGAAGTTTTCCCCTGATGAATCATCGGATCATGCGGTCCGGTTTCTCCGGCAACAAATTCAGGAATGGTTTGTTCCTCTTCCTTATCTTTTTCTTTATCCGTTGGTTCTTCTTTGGCATCTTTTGCGTAGACTGCTCTCCAGCCTGGTTCAAGGATCTGTCTCCCACTTGTTTTAAACGGAATAGTTCCTACTTTACCTTCAACCAATGTATTTGAAATTTTACATTCGGGATAGAAAACGGAAATAAAACGTTTTGCGATGAGGTCATACACCAATTTTTCTTCCCTCGTCAGATTTTGAGAAGGCGGAACTTCTGTTGGAATAATCGCATGGTGATCCGTAACTTTAGCATCATCAAAAACAGTTTTTGATTTTGGAATCGGTGCTTCTAATAAAGGAGCAACTAGTTCCTGATAGAAAGACATTTTTCGAAGAATGCCTTCAATTTTCGGATACAAACTTTCCGATAGATAAGTGGTATCAACACGCGGATAGGTCACGTGCTTTTTTTCGTAAAGACTTTGAATATACTTTAAGGTGCTGTCCGCAGAATAGCCATATTTTTTGTTGGCTTCCACCTGAAGCCCTGTCAGGTCAAAAAGCCTTGGATTTTTTTCTTTTCCTTCTTTAATTTCAAAAGAAACGATCTCAAAAGGATTAACTTTAAGATATTCCAATCCTTTTTCGGCGCGGTCTAATGTTTTTAAACGGTCAATCGCTGCGTTGAAAATAACGTCACGGTATTTGGTTTTCAGCTCCCAATATTCTTCGGTATTAAAAGCATCGATCTCTTTCTGACGCTGAACCAACATTGCCAACGTCGGAGTCTGCACTCTTCCGATAGAAAGTACCACTTTATTTCCGCCAAACTTTTTGGTGAAAAGTCGGGTTGCATTGATTCCCAATAACCAGTCGCCAATTGCTCTTGCATTTCCTGCGAGATAAAGATTCTTATAATCTTCGGCAGGTTTTAAGTTTTGAAAACCTTCTTTAATGGCTTCTTCGGTAAGTGAGGAAATCCATAAACGCTGAATCGGTTTGTTGCATTTTGCTTTCTGCAATACCCAACGCTGAATGAGTTCTCCCTCCTGCCCCGCATCCCCGCAATTGATGACCTCATCACATTCTTCCACCAATCTTTCAATCACTTTAAACTGATTTTCAACACCTTTGTTGGGAATTAATTTGATCCCAAAATTATTGGGAATAATCGGCAGTAAAAACAGATTCCAGGATTTGTACTGAGGACCGTAATCGTGAGGTTCTTTCAGGGTGCAAAGATGTCCGAACGTCCATGTCACACAATAGCCGTTTCCTTCCATATAGCCTTGTTTAGGGGTGGTTGCGCCCAATACTTTGGCGATATCTCTGGCAACACTGGGTTTTTCGGCAATACAAAGTTTCATGAATTTCGGGATTATTGAAAGGGTTGCAAAAATCGGGAATTTTTTTGGATTTCGCTAATTTAGTTGAGGGTTGATAAATTGAGTGTTATGAAAATAATGTTTTAAACTATTAAAATATTTATCCCTTTTAGATCAAAAAAGCTCCCTTAAAAAAGAGAGCTCACAACAATATTAATGAATCTAACTTCATTATTTCTTATTCAATTCTGCAATCGCATCCTTAATTCCGCCGCCTGCAACTTCAAAAAAAGATGGTCCTGCCAATAGATATACTTTTTCTAATTTTTTGGTATTGGATAATTTGTGTTCCTTTAAGTAGATTTCAGAACGGTTGGCCAGAACGATACCTTTCACTATATTTCCGGCTACTAATGCGGTTGGAGAATCAATTCCGGCATCTTTCAGGTCGCTGGCAAAAGCGAAATTGGTTACGCCTAATCTCATTGCTTCACGAGCTGCCACTTCACCTACTGAAGTCATCAGTTCGGGAGTGAATTTATTACGGTCTCCCAAGCCAATCAACAAAAGTTTTTTTGCTGACATAGAACCTGCCGGAGGCGTAATTAAAATTGTTTCCAATGAATGCCCCTGAAACTGCCCTGACTGTCCAATTTTGGTAAATTCGCCCTTCAATGCGTCATCTAAATGCACCAACCCATTTAAGCTTGCCGGTAACGCCTGAGCGCTGTGAATGTCGTTTTCCGTATATTCGAAGACACAGGCGACCTGTAGTTGAGCATCTGCGGAAGATGGTCCCTGAACCAGTCCTATCATTGAAATTCCGTCAACGGAGCCCCAGTTTTTTGATGTTCCGACAGGGGTAGTATTTTGAGCAGTTAAAGTCAATGATAACAAACCTGCGACAAATGATAAAATGAAATTTTTCATGGCTTTTAATTTTTAGTATTAATTATTACATTGTCATCGGAACTTCCATTAATAGAATCTCCGTATTCTCTGCTGTTGCTTTAATATTTAAATTTGAAATATCCCAAACTCCAAAACCGTCTCTTTGTTCTAATTTTTGACCTTCGATCTCTGCGCTTCCTTTTAAAATGAAAGCATACACTCCATTTCCTTTTTTCCTGATTTGATAATTGGCTTCGATAGTATTTTCAAAATTTCCTAAGTGAAACCAAGCATCCTGATGAATCCAAACTCCATCGTCGTCGGCATTTGGAGATAATATTTGCTGGAATTTATTTTTGCTTTTTGTTTTATCTAAAGTGATCTGATCATATCTCGGGGTAACGTTTCTTTTATTTGGATATACCCAAATCTGAAGGAATTTAACTAAACTGTCTGCATTTTTATTGAATTCACTGTGCATAATTCCCGTTCCGGCGCTCATCACCTGGATATCTCCACTTTTAATAATAGCAGAATTTCCCATGCTGTCTTTATGCTCCAAATCTCCTTCCAGCGGGATACTTATGATTTCCATATTATCATGAGGATGTGTTCCGAAACCTCTTCCTGCTTCCACTTTATCGTCATTAAGAACTCTCAATACACCGAAGTGCATTCTTTCCGGATTGTGATAATTTGCAAAACTGAAAGTGTGGTTACTCACCAACCATCCATGGTCTGCCTTCCCTCTTGAATCTGCTTTATGAATGACTGAATTATCTTTAATTTTCGACTCAGGATTAGGTAAATGGTTGTATCCGATCGGTTCTAATGGTTCAATTTCATCGATCTCGTTTTTCATCGTATTTCCCAATGATGCGGATGCTACAAACATTCCTGTTCCTAATAATCCTTTCTTTAAAAAATCTTTTCTGTCCATATCTATTCGTTATTTGTTTGATTTTGATAGGACAAATTTAGGGAGAGGGAAAATGCTGTGCATTTAACTAGTTTAATAAATTGCTTTTTGATTAAAATAATTAAGTCCTTTTTCTTGAAATAGAAGATTCGATGTAGTCAAACAAAAGAACCAAAAGTTCAAGACTTGGAAACTTCCGCTAAAAACACAAAGTTTATTATCCCGGAGGGATCTAAACAGAGTCTTTAGAGATTCGTATGAAAAGATTCGCGTCTAGATCTCTTCGGGATAACAAACTTTGTAGGTATATTTTTAATTAAATAAAGGGAATTCTGCTATTTAATTGACTACAGAAATTATTTCTCCTTTGAAGCTAAGCGCTTTCTGATTGTACTCACAAATTCTTTTGAAACCCCAAGATAAGAGGCAATATAATACTGCGGAACTCTTTGTGGGATCGTGGGATATACTTTCACGAATTCTAAATATCGGTCTGACGCACTTTTCGAAATAGTATTAACCAATCGGTTCTGAAGCGTTGATAAATTTCTCTGAACCAACATTCTGAAAACTCTTTCGAATTTCGGATATTCTTTCAACAATTTTTCTTTCGTTGTCGGATTCAGCATATAAATTTCTGAATCTTCCAGTGTTTCGATGTATAATTTTGATGGTTTCTGTTCCTGAAATGAAGCAATATCACTCGTCCACCAATCTTCAATGGCGAATAAAATCGTGACTTCGAAACCGTTATCATCAAGGTAATATACCCTCACACAACCTTTTTGGATATATCCTTCAAACTGACAAACCTCTCCTTCTCTCAATAAAACTGTTTTCTTTGGAAAAGTCTCGCAAGTGAGTAAATCTGTGAAAAATTTTTCTTCATCTTGACTAAGATTAATGAATCGTGTTACGTTTTTGATGATATTTTCGAACATACATTAAGTTTACGGCTGCAAATTAGGGAAAAGTGCGTAAACTTCATTCTTTAAAAGTCCACTTCCTCCACCATAATGGTCAATTACTTTAACCTCTTTGTCTAAATTTTCACAAAATATTTTAATATCTCTTTCAAACTGCTCTTCCAAACCCGAACTCAACAACACAATATCTACCTGATTTTCTTTAATATAATCATAGCAACCGTTTTCATCATTCTGAACATCTGCTTTCCATCCTTCATTGTTTTCGATGATTCTTTTTAAAGTTTCGAGAATTTCCTGATTTTTTCCGATCACTAGGAATTGTAGTGTTTTCATTATGTATTTTATTTTAAATTATTCAAAATGACTAATTTGACAAAAATTTTATATTTCTTGCAATTAAAAAAGTAAATCTTCGTTCATTGCTTTTTTGTTTAAACTTCTTTTGCCTTAAAGCAAAAGAAGCAAAAGTTCAAGACTTGTAATCTGAATGCTAAAAATTAAAACTTAATCCTAAAATCCCCAAAACTTGCTCAAATTCATTGTTATAATTTATAGCTTATTTTAAGTTTTAGCTAAAGCCCATTCCTGTTGAATACATTATTGCATTTATTTGTGAAAAACAATTGTGCCTGTTCGTATTTAAATACTTTATTTAAAAATCAATGTATTTGCCAATTCTATTTCTTCCTGATTGATAGAATGACCAAAATTAGCGTAAACTTTTTCGCTAACATCAGCATTCATTTCTCTTAAAATATTGGCTGTAGCATAGACTCTTTCAACCGGAACATGAAAATCCGGATTGCTTGTTGCCAAGAAAATTGGAGTTTGGGCAAAATCTCCTTTGTAGTTTTCACGATTGATTTTATCGCCAATCACTCCACCGATAATAGCTACTGCTCCACCGAATTTTTGTGCATTTCGGGCTAAAAATTCCAAAGTAAGACAAGCGCCTTGAGAAAATCCGAAAAAGTAAATATTCTCTGGTTTAATTCCTGAGTCTAAAATACTTTTTACTGTCTTCCCAATCGTTTCAATTGCTGATGACAACCATGGTTCGTTTTGTTCAACAGGAGCAATAAATGAAAGAGGATACCAACTTCCATTCGTGGCTTGTGGCGCTAATACTGCGTAATCTTCAACGTTTAAATGTTGTGACAAACTCAAAATATCCTGCGCACTTCCGCCTCGCCCGTGAATCATAATTAAAGCTTTTTCGGCTTGGTCTAAAGGTTTTCCTGCTGTTTTTATATCTAAAATATGGCTCATTATTTTATCTGTATTTTTCTGTTGGATAATTAATTTTTGGAAGAACGTCAATCAAATGTTCTCTTTTTTCTTCAAACTTTTCCGGAAGCATTAAATCTTCTCCCAAAGAGGCTAATTCTTCATCAATATCGAATCCGGGACCTGAAGTCGCAATTTCAAATAAAACACCTCCCGGTTCTTTAAAATATACGGAAGTAAAGTATTTTCTGTCTTTCACTTCGGTATGTTCCAAGCCGAATTTGTTTAATTTTTCAATCATTTCAAGCTGAGATTGTGCATTGGGTGTCGCAAACGCAACGTGGTGAACGGTTCCTCTTCCCGCCAGGCCTTTCAAAGCATTTGGAGTACACACCAAATCAACATATTTTCCGGGCTGATCATCTGTCCCGAATCTGAATCTGTCTGAACTTTCAGCAATTAATTTATGATCCATCTGGGTTGTCAACAACGCTGCCGTTCTTTCATAGGCATTCAACCAAATTTCCACATGATGAATTCCTTTAACGGCATAATCTTTTGGAATAAATCCGTTGTAGTAGCCTTTTCGATTGTCTTTATCATTAAAAAACAATTCAAGCCCAAGTCCGTCAAAATCTTCAAGGTAAATAAAAACTTCACCGGAAAATCTTTGCTGTGGCTGTTTGTAGGGAATATTAAACTGATCAAGTCGATTCAACCAATAATCCAACGCCTCTATTGAGATTGAAAATGCCGTTGTATTCAACATTCCTTTGCCGTGTCGTCCGTTGACCAATCCTTTTCCATACGGGAAAGTAGTCATGATCGTGCCTGGGGTTCCAAATTCGTCCCCAAAATAGAAATGATAAACATCGGAATAATCAAAATTGACCGTCTTTTTTATTAATCGAAGTCCTAAAACTCCTGTATAAAAGTCTATATTTTCCTGTGCATCGCCAGTAATGGCTGTAACGTGGTGTAGTCCTGTTATAAGTGGCATTTTCTTTAGTTTTTAGTGTTTGGTTATTGGTTTTTAGTGTTTGGTCTAAAATTTTGAGATTTTGTTTTACAATTCCTCTTTCAGCCAAACGTCATTATATTCTTCCGGATTACGTTTGAATTGTGCGTGAACGTACGGACACAACGGTACAATTTTCAAATCATTTTCTCTTGCGTAAGAAACCAGTTTTTCTAATAATATTTTTGCAAAACCTTTTCCTGCATATTCTTCATTAACTTCTGTGTGATAAACGGTTAATTTTTTTCCGATCACTGAGATATCCATTTTCCCTGCTTTTTTGTCGTCTGAGAAAAGCTGAACTTCTCCTTTTACATTTCCTAAAACTACTTCTGTTCTTTCCATTGTTTTTGATTTTTAATTAATAATTTAAAGGTAAGACCTCTGATAAAACTGAGTAATGATCTATGATAACTTCGGCAAAACCTCTACGATTTTTTCACGCAAAGCTTCGTGTTGTTTTGGAAGTTTTAAATTAGTTCCCAATTCATTCAAAGGTTCATCCACAGTGAATCCAGGATTGTCGGTAGCTATTTCGAATAAAACTCCGCCCGGCTCACGGAAATACAATGAATAGAAATAATCTCTATCGATTTTTGGAGTGATATTTAATCCTGCTGACATTACTTTTTCACGGTATTCCATTAAAACATTATCGTCTTTTACACGGAAAGCAATGTGGTGATTGGTTCCTGCTGCATTTCTTTCTGCTATAATTTTATCATTCTCAATAATATCAATCAAATTTGCAGTTTCTATTGAATCTGTTGCGAAACGAAATCTTTCACCTTCGTGTTTTTGAAGATCATATCCTAAAATATCTGTCAAAACTTTGATCGTCGGATCTGCTTTTTTCAATGTTAAAGTCACATTGTGGAAACCTTTTAAAGCATTTTCATCTTTAATATCATCGGTTGTCCAAACTTTTCTGTCATCCGGAGTTGAAGATTCGATGAACTGCAACTGTAAACCATCCGGATCTTTAAAGGAGATCATTTTTTCACCAAAAATTTCGCCTTCTTCAACATTTACATTGAATTGCTGAAAACGGTTTTTCCAAAATTCCAAGCTTCCTTTTGGAACTGAATATCCGATGTGAGTTGCCAATCCGCTTCCGTTTGTTCCCTTCCCGATTCCTTCCCAAGGAAAGAAAGTTAAAATTGTTCCCGGAGTTCCGGTTTCGTTTCCGAAATAAAAGTGATAGGTTCCCGGATCATCAAAGTTGACGGTTTTCTTTACCAGTCTCAACCCCAAAACCTGAGTATAAAAATCTAAATTTCTTTTTGCATTGTTGGCGATTGCTGTAATGTGGTGCAATCCTAAAATTCTATTTTCCATTTTGTTATTTGTTTAATTTTGATATGACAAATTTAGGGTGATGGAAATTCCTGCACATTTAACTAGTTTAATAAATGACGTTTTTTGAAAAAATTGTGAATTTGTAAAATTATAACAGCATTTCTGCCATTCTGATCGTCAAATTCTTAGTTATAAACTTTGAAAACCTAGGTAACGCATTCTTTATCAAAATAAAAAAAAATATAAAATACTTAAAATCAATAATTTAAATTAAAAAAGAAAAATTAATTTACAAAAAGTCTACTTTTTTAGTGGACTAATAAAAATTTATGCCTTATATTTGCACCCGTATTCAAGTTTGGAAATGATAATGGAATCAAAATTCAGATATAATTCAATGAAGAAATTTAACATCAATATTATGATGCAATGCTGTATGGCTTGTTATGAGAATTTTAGTGGTTGACCTTACTTTTATATGACATATTTTTAAAGGCCTTACCACGTTGTAAGGCCTTTTTTATTTAATCAAGAATAACATAAAATGATAGAAATAAAAAACATCTCAAAAACATTTCATCAAAAAAAGCAGTCTTTTAAGGCACTGGATGATGTAAGTCTAAATGTTGAACAAGGAGATATTGTAGGAATCATCGGTTTTTCAGGAGCCGGGAAAAGTACCCTGATACGAACAGTGAATTTATTGGAAAAACCAGATCATGGACAAATTATTATCAACGGAAATGATTTTACAAAATTAAATTCAAAACAATTAGCGAAAGAGCGAAAAAAAATCGGAATGATCTTCCAGCATTTTAATCTGCTTTCTTCAAGAACCGTTTTTGAAAATGTAGCACTTCCTTTAGAATTAGATAACAATAATAAATCGGACATTCAAAATAAAGTAAACGAATTACTGAAAATCGTAGGATTGGAAGACAAAGCCAACGATTATCCTAAAAGTCTTTCGGGCGGACAAAAACAAAGAGTTGCCATCGCGAGGGCACTTGCCAATGATCCGTATCTTTTGCTTTGCGACGAAGCTACAAGTGCGCTGGATCCTGCAACCACTCAATCTATTTTGCAATTATTGAGAGATATTAATCTAAGGTTGGGAATTACCATTTTATTGATTACACACGAAATGGAAGTTATTAAATCGATCTGTAACCACGTCGCAGTGATAGACAAAGGAAAACTTTTAGCAAAAGGAACTTTAAGCGAGATCATCTCTAATAAAGACAATCCGATCATCAAACAATTTTTAAACTCAGGTGTTATGACTATACCACAAGAATTGAATAAAAAACTACAAAAAGAACCACAAGCAGGATTATTTCCACTTGTCGAAATAGAAATTGACGAACATATATCTGTTGAAAATCTTCTTTCAATAATCTATGACAAATATAAAATTCCATATAAACTTTTGAAAGCTGATGTAAAATATCTTGGGGATTCAAATTTTGGGAAATTATTATTGCAGCTTCAAGGAGAAGAGGAAGAAAACCAACAAGCAATCTATTATTTTAATCAGAATAAAATTCAAAATACAGTAAAAGGTTATGCTTAGTGATACGGTAATTTCGCTTTTGTCGAAAGGAGTTTGGGAAACAGTTTATATGACTTTTGTTTCAGGATTTTTTGGATTTGTTTTGGGTCTTCCCGTCGGGATTCTTTTATTCATGACAAGAAAAGGACAGCTTTTGGAAAATGTATATTATAACAGGATCTTATCTGTTTTGGTTAATATTTTCCGTTCTATTCCTTTCATTATTTTGATCGTTTGGATGATTCCTTTTACAAGAACTTTGGTTGGAACATCTATTGGAGTGAATGCAGCATTGGTTCCGTTGAGTATTGGTGCAGCGCCATTTATTGCAAGATTAGTGGAAAATAGTTTGCTTGAAGTTCCGGCTGGTTTAATTGAGACTGCCAGAGCATTAGGAGCTACTCCATTTCAAATTATCAAAAAAGTTTTACTTCCTGAGGCACTTCCTTCATTGATCAATAATGCAACCATCACTTTGATCACTTTAGTCGGATATTCCGCAATGGGCGGAGCTGTTGGGGCAGGCGGGTTAGGACAGATCGGATATCAATATGGCTATATCGGCTATGATGCGGTTATTATGAATCTTGTATTAGGTTTATTGGTTGCTATCGTGTTTATCATTCAGTTTTCGGGTGATAGATTGGCGAAAATATTTGATCACCGTTGATTTTAGTTAAACGCAAAGGTGCAAAAAAAGTATAATAAATGTTTTATTTTATCTCTGATAAAATTGATTGTGTTATAATTGAAAATCTTAGATTTTCTTGCGCCTTAAAACCCGTAAAGATTTATAAACGCTGCGCCTTTGCGTTTAAAACAAAAAAATAATTAAAGAAAATAATTTACAATGAAAAAAATAAAGATTTTAAGCTTTCTGGCAGCTGGTTTATTGTTATTCACAGCTTGTAATTCACCAAAAAAAGAAGACTCCAATTTCATTAAAGTCGGTATCACATCAGGTCCGGAACAGGAAATTGCTGAAGTGGCAAAGAAAGTTGCTAAAGAAAAATACAACCTTGAAGTTGAACTCGTTTCTTTCAATGATTATGTAGTTCCCAATGAAGCATTGAACAATGGAGATATTGATGCCAATGCCTTTCAACATGTGCCTTATTTGAATGAACAATCAAAACAGAGAGGGTATAAATTAGCAGTTGTAGGAAATACTTTTCTTTATCCGATCGTTGCGTATTCAAAAAAGATCAAAAATATCAGTCAGCTTCAAAATGGAAGTACGATTGTTATCCCAAATGATCCTACAAACGGTGGCCGTTCATTGCTTCTTTTGCAGAAAAACGGATTGCTAAAATTAAAAGACGGCGTTGGTTTATTGCCTAAAGTCACCGACATTGTTGATAACCCAAAACAACTGAAAATTGTAGAAATCGAAGCACCGCAATTGCCAAGAGTGTTGGATGATAAAGAAGTTGTGATTGCGATTATTAATAACAATTTTGCAGCTCAGGCAGGATTAGATGTAAATAAATTCGGGATCTTTAAAGAAGATAAAGATTCTCCGTATGTAAATCTCGTGGTTTCAAGAGAAGACAATAAAAACGATGAAAAAGTGAAAAATTTCCTGAAAGCTTACCAATCTGATGAAGTTGTAAAAAAGGCCGAAGAAATCTTCAAAGGCGGAGCGGTTAAGGGTTGGTAGCGAAAAGATCAATTGTGAATTGTCAATCGTGAATTTTACAGCATTATGGAAAATTGACTCATTGACAATTGACAATTCACCATTCACGTTAAACATATTCTATTATTATATATCGAGGCATCGTTTTGTGAAATTTATTTTTCAAAATGATGTCTTCTTTACTTTATTCTTTTTTTCAAAACTTACTCCAATTAAAAACCTGCATATTTTTAATTAACAATTGATTATAAATAACCATTTATGTAAAAATTACATTTTCTCAATTTGAGATAATAAATATTTTACTTAATTTTGTTACGAATCAATAAAAAGGTTTTTATGTTAAAGAAAACTGCCATTGTAAGTTTATTCACTCTTATTTCTGCTTATTCTATGGCTCAAAATACAACTTTACCCGTTTATTTGGATGAATCCAAACCAGTTGAACAACGCGTTCAGGACGCGCTTTCCAGAATGACGTTAGAGGAAAAAGTGGCGATGCTTCATGCACAGTCGAAGTTCAGCTCTCCCGGAGTTCCAAGATTGGGAATTCCTGAATTCTGGACTACAGACGGTCCTCACGGGGTACGTCCTGAAGTAATGTGGGACGAATGGAACCAAGCCGGCTGGACAAACGACTCAATCATCGCCTACCCTGCTCTGACCGCCCTTTCCGCAACATGGAACAAAAAAATGTCATGGAATTACGGTAAGGCTCTAGGAGAAGAAGCCCGTTACAGAAAGAAAGATATCCTTTTAGGCCCCGGAGTAAACATCTACAGAACACCATTGAACGGAAGAAATTTCGAATACATGGGTGAAGATCCTTATTTAACCTCAAAAATGGTGGTTCCTTACATCAAAGGTGTACAATCAAACGGTGTGGCGACTTCTGTGAAGCATTACGCTCTTAATAATCAGGAAATGTTCCGTCATACGAGCAATGTGAAAATTGATGACAGAACATTACATGAAATCTATCTTCCGCCTTTCAAAGCTGCGGTTACAGAAGGAGATTCGTGGACGATTATGGGTGCTTACGATATGTACAAAGGTCAGTATGCAAGTCAAAATCAATATCTTTTAAATGATATTTTAAAAGGAGAATGGAAATATAAAGGCGTTGTCGTTTCCGATTGGGGAGCAGTTAACAATACCGAACAGGCTATCCACAACGGATTGGATCTTGAATTTGGAAGCTGGACAAACGGACTTTCTGCAGGAACAAAAAATGCATACGATAATTACTATTTAGCAAAGCCTTATTTAGATCTGATTAAATCAGGGAAAGTAGGTACAAAAGAGCTTGACGACAAAGTAACAAGACTTTTAAATCTTGCTTATAAAACAACAATGAACCGAAATAAACCTTTCGGAAATGTAGCTTCTGAGGAACACAAAGCCGTTGCCAAAGAAATAGGTGAAGAAGGAATTGTTTTGTTGAAAAACCAAGGAAATGTTCTTCCAATTGATATCAATAAAGCTAAAAAAATTGCCGTTATCGGTGAAAACGCCATCAAGATCATGACTGTTGGCGGAGGTTCATCTTCATTAAAAGTAAAATATGAGACATTACCTTTAGATGGAATTAAAGCAAGATTCGGGAAACAATCCGACGTACAGTATGCAAGAGGATATGTCGGAGATATTGGCGGAGAATATAACGGTGTAAAATCGGGACAGGATTTAAAAGACACTCGTTCTGAAGCCGAGTTATTAAACGAAGCTGTAGAATTGGCAAAAAAATCTGATTATGTAATCTTTGTTGGAGGATTAAATAAGGCCGATTTCCAGGACAGTGAAGGAAACGACAGAAAAAGCTACGGATTACCTTACAATCAGGATAATGTGATCTCAGCTTTGGCAAAAGCGAATAAAAATCTTGCAGTAGTTTTGGTTTCAGGAAATGCAGTGGCAATGCCTTGGGTAAAGGAAGTTCCAACAATTATTCAGTCTTGGTATTTAGGTTCTGAAGCTGGAAATTCTATTGCTTCTGTATTGGCAGGTGACGCCAATCCATCAGGAAAATTACCGTTTTCTTTCCCTGTGAAATTGGAAGATAATTCTGCTCATGCATTAGGAGAATATCCCGGAAATAAAGAAGAATTGGCTGCCGGAAAAGGAAAAGATCAGAAAAATCCGATTAATATTACTTATAACGAAGGGATTTTCGTTGGATACCGTTGGCATGACACAAAAAAGATCAAACCTTTATTCAGTTTTGGTCATGGTTTGAGCTATACAACTTTCGAATTTGGAAAAGCTAAAGCCGATAAAACAACGATTTCTCAAGAAGATAAAATTACGTTCACGGTTTCTGTTAAAAACTCAGGAAAAAAAGCCGGAGCGGAAGTTGCCCAATTGTATATTTCTGATTTAAAATCTTCTGTTGAAAGACCTGCAAAAGAATTAAAAGGTTTTGAAAAAGTGTTTTTAAATCCCGGAGAAGAAAAAGAAGTGACTTTTACAATCGATAAAACTGCCTTAAGTTTCTTTGATGCTGGTAAACACGACTGGGTCGCAGAACCGGGAGATTTTGAAGCTTTGATCGGAAATTCTTCTGATGCGATTAAAACAAAAGTGAAGTTTACGTTGAAGTAAGCAGTTTCATAATTAAAAATAAAATGGAAAGCTCAGATTCTGACCGGAATCTGAGCTTTTTTATCAATAAAATAACACATCATCTTTGTCATTCTGGAAAAAGCCTAACTGATATCATGAAAAAAAAATTAAATATACTGTTTTATCTTTTCAAAATACTGAATAACACCCACCTCGGGTAAATATAACTGGCCATTAGAAGCATTCTCTAAATTATTGCTTTTATCAAGAAAAGATTTCCGAGAGTATATTTGTATTTTTCATGATGATCATTAAAAAAACCTACTTCATCGTAATAGACACGACATATTTTATTTTACTTTATTACTATTCTATAAATCATTAAAATTTAGCCTAAATCTCAACAATTAATTCTTTATCGTATCCATTATACTTTTCATCGATATAACCATGAGGGTTGCAGATGATCTCCGTTTCTCCAATTTTATATCTGCAAGGCGTGTGAATATGCCCGTGAATCCAATACAACGGCTGATGTTCTACAATAAAATCTTCAAGGTTAGAAGCATATGCTGAGGTTATCGGATCTTCTTTATATTGTTCGGGAACAGACCGAATACTTGGTGCATGGTGCGTAACCACAATGTTTTTCAGGGCTTTTGAGTTCTCAAGGCTTTCCTGTAACCATAATTTTGAAAACTGATGAATTTTAAAAGTATCAATTGTTCTTAATTTTGAATAAGAAGGATCTCTGGTTATCTTTTTATAATCGTTCATCTTTGGCTGACAGACCATTCCATAATGCATTGGATTTCCGAATATTGAAAAATCTGTCCATAATGTTGCCCCATGAAAACGGACGCCATCAATATCTACAAAAGAATCTTCAAGCACTGAAACATTGGAATCCTGAGCGACAGCCTTTATTTTATTCAGCGTTTTTGGGTATGAGCCTTTATAATATTCATGATTTCCCAACACATAAATTACGGGTTTGTTTGGAATTTTAGTTTTGATCCATTCAATTCCTTTTGTTCCCAAATTTACATCGCCAGCGAGTACGACCAAATCAGCATTATCAAAGGACAGATCGGTGAGTCCAAATTCCTGGTGTAAGTCGCTGATGATTTGTATTTTCATTTTGCTAAAATAAGAAAGAATCATAATTCTTGCTTCATTTATCTTCTACATTACTTGAATTTAAACATTAATTTAAGTCTTTTTTAATATTTTAAATTCTTCAATTGATTACAAAATCATTACATTGAATCCACCTAAAATTTACAAATTATGCCTTGGAATCCTGAGATTTATAATCAATTTAAAAACATCCGTTTCAAACCATTTTTTGATCTTGCTGATCTTATTAAAGATGAAAAACACATGAAAGCGATTGATCTGGGTTGTGGAACAGGCGAACAAACTGCCATTCTTACAGAGAAATTTCCAAACGCTACATTTATTGGAATTGATTCATCAAGTGAAATGCTGGAAAAATCCAAAACACTTGAAAACGACCGCCTTCATTTCCAAAAAGCAACTACCGAAGAAATTTTGAATCGTGATGAAAACTGGGATCTTATTTTCAGTAATGCTGCTCTGCAATGGTCTGACGATCATCAAGCTTTGTTTCCGAAATTGATCTCAAAATTGAAACCTGATGGTCAGTTAGCCATCCAAATGCCTTATCAGCCGGGAAATATTCTTAATCAAATTTTGTTTGAAATGGCTGATGAAGAACCTTTTAAATCACAATTAAATAATTGGAATCGCCCCTCTGCAGTTCTCACGATCGATGAATACGCCAAGATTTTATTTGAGAATGGAATTGAAGAGTTGAATCTTTCACAAAAAGTCTACCCAATCATCGCGGAAGATCATGAGACTTTATTTAATTTTATTTCAGGATCGGCTTTGATACCTTATTTGGAAAAATTGAATGACGAGGAACAGAAATGTTTTACAGTAGAATTTAAAGATAGAATTGCAGAAAGTTTTCCGAAACTTCCGGCTATTTATTCTTTTAAGAGAATTTTGATGTATGGGAGGAAAAAATAAATATGAAATAACATCTGATAATGGCTCCCCATATTGGAATGTATAAAAACAAATTTAATCTTACCATGATCTTCTAACCTATTTCTTATTTTTGCAAAAGAATTAAGCAACTAAATTGTTGATTCTAAAATATGAGCAATACATTTTCCGGCAATAATCAAATTGGAATGGTTTCTACTTTTTCTGAACTTGTAAATACCCATTTTCAAGGAGAGATGAATGCTATTTGCTGGCACAGAAATTTAACCGGAGATTTTAATGAAATTGTATCTAAACTTCAATTAAAAGAAAATATTACAGAAATTTCCATTAATGATCTTTTAGCGCTACAACTATCAGAAAAGGGCAATATGGCAAGAAAGATTATCTTAAATGACCTACAGTTATTAACAGATTTTGGAGCTTCCCCCTCACTTAATTTACTTAAGAATTATGACAGAGATGAAGAGTTTGATTTCATTTCAACAGATGTTTATTCTTACCACGTTGATCGTTCCCCTATTGGAACAGATACTTTTTTATGTACCTATCATGGTACTGCAAGTGATATTCTTCCCAATAATCAAGTTGAACAAAAAATTCTGATCCCAGAAATCCGGGAAAAACTTAAAGAATTACATGATGGTCCAGAAGCCGAATTCGAGTCCTTTTTAAAAGAATATTATTTTGATCTGCATTATCAACCCAAACTCAATGCTCAGGCAGTAAATCTGGGGTTGGGTCATCTGTGGAAATTAGCCGTAGATAATCCTGACCAGAAAGTTTTACCCTGCGTTCATAGAGCTCCTATTGAAAACGATGGCCAATATCGGTTACTTCTAATTTGTTAGATAATTATTTTGGAATTTATGAATTTACTTACCGATACAGAACTTAGAAAAAATATTCCCCAACACCTCATCATTCGTCACTTCACCGGAAATCTCGCCAAGATGTTCCAAAGCATTTCTTAGCTCGTAAGCCAATAACTCCGTAGAAATCTGAAAAGTAATAGCTTCCTTCACTTTATTCACAGCATCCAAAGACTTTCCTAAAGCTTCAAAATGACGCTGATTGGTAATCACGACATTGTTTTCTGCAGATTTTAACTGTTCAACATAAGAAGACAATTCATTTTTAAGGTCTTGAATATTTTGATTTTCAACGGCAGAAATTTTGATGAAATCAAATTCCTGAGGAATTTCATTTCGGAAAATAGTTTCTACTTTTTCATAAGTTGTCGGAGAAACTTCATCAATTTTTGTAGCACAGATAATCAGTTTTAAATCATCGCGTTGCAACGATTTGATCATTTCAATATCATCAGAAAAATCTTCTGTTGCAGCATCGGCTAAGTAGACCAAAATATTAGCATTTTCAACTTTTTCTTTAGCTTTTTTAACTCCGATTGCTTCAATTTCGTCTTCCGTATCACGCAATCCGGCCGTATCTATTAAGCGGAAAGCATGACCTTTAATATGCAAAATTTCTTCAATCGTATCTCTCGTAGTTCCGGCAATGCTGCTAACGATTGCTCTTTCTTCTTTCAGTAAAGCATTCAGTAAAGTCGATTTTCCAGCATTGGGCTTTCCGATAATGGCAACGGCGGTTCCGTTTTTAATGGCATTTCCATATTGGAAACTGTCGATCAGAGAATTAAGTTTTAATTCAATCTTATCAAGCAACTGATTCAAAGCAGATCTGTCGGCAAATTCTACATCTTCTTCTGCGAAATCAAGCTCCAATTCAATTAAAGAAACAAAATTTAATAAGTCGGTTCTTAAAAACGATATTTCATTCGTAATTCCACCTTTCAACTGATTGATTGCTACTTTTCTGGAAGCCTCATTTTCAGAAGCAATCACATCTGCAATCGCTTCAGCCTGAGAAAGATCTATTCTGCCATTAATGAAAGCACGAAGTGTAAATTCTCCTGCTTTCGCCATTCTTGCTCCATTTTTGGTCAAGGTTTCAAGAATACGTTTTCCAATGTGCGGAGAGCCGTGAAAAGCAATTTCCACAGAGTTTTCAGTCGTGAAACTTTTAGGCGCCAGGAAAATAGACAACATCACTTCATCAATCGCCTCATCGCCATCCATAAAATAGCCGTAATGAATTGTATGAGAATTTTGTCTCGCCAGATTTTTCTTAGGAAAAGACTTCTGAACGACAGATAAAGCATCGTTCCCCGAAACTCTGATAATGCCTAAAGCTCCTACTCCATTGGCCGTAGCCAGTGCGCAAATGGTATCGTTATTCATAGTGCAAATTTACGATTTTTAATGGCACAGAACTATATGGTTTTTCTATTGTACTTATTTTTAGGAGCAATTTGACTATGTCGAATTACAGTTTTATTTTTTTGAAGCAATTTCCCGCTTTCCACTATATCTTTTTTGCCAATTCCTTTGCCATTGCAAAAAAGGATGTCGTTACAATCGGGGCTAGGGTTGCAGTCGTTGTAATAATTTCAGTCATTGCGAGGAGCGAAGCGACGAAGCAATCTCAAAAAGTAACAGATGACTTTAGTACATATAATTTGTCATGCTGGAAGAATCTAAGCTTTCCATTAAATAATTAATTAATCAAAGAGATTGCTTCGTCGCTTCGCTCCTCGCAATGACAAAAATCATTTCCGTTTTAATCCCAACAATTTAATTTTTTCGAGCCATTTTTCTCGCTGTTTTTCATCGGAGGTTTTTATAACTCCTACATAAGTAACTTTTACAGGTTGTATTCCGCAAAATTCCAATGTAGATTTTTTAAGCTGATTGACACTTGGTCTTCCGAAAGAGAGCCGATAATACCAGCCCGGCTGATCCAATGTTGTGATAATATGAGCCGTTTTTCCTTTCAGTAGTTTATCCCACCAAACAGAATTTTCCCGGTATTTAAAAGCAAATCCCGGAAGAAAAAGTCGGTCAATAAAACCTTTTGTGATTGCAGGTAAACCTCCCCACCAAACAGGATGAATCCAAACCAAATGCTCAGCCCATTGAATCTTTTCCCAAGCGTTAATCAAATCAGGTTCCAGTTCCGTTCTTTTCTGATACCCGAATTGCAGATTCGGATTAAAGTCTAAATCTGCAATTACAATTTCCTGAACATCAGCTCCTGATTGCAACGCTCCGTCTTTATAGGCTTTTGCAATTCCAAAGTTGAAGGAATCTTTGTTGGGATGACCGTTAATGATTAGTATTTTTTTCATTCCGTTACTTGTATATTGATTGTTTTATAAGCATTCAGTGAGTCAAACAACAATGAACCCTGATATAGCTGATGACTGAAATAAATTTTATTCTCATGATTATTCTTCAACAATTCTTCTGTATGCAAAACAGCGGATAATGCGGTTAATTCAGCCTGCCCTTTCATACTTTGCAGACTTATTTTTTTATTTCCATTTTTAGTTTTTACTACAATTTCAAAAACTGACTGATCTCCATTTCCACTTGACCCGAAAATCATTTTTCTTTCCTTTAAAGATAAAATATTAAACAGCTTAATTTTCTGAAATGCACCCAATAACCAAGTAATAAATTTTGAATTATACGTCATTTTTACACTTGCGTTCGGAATTTTTTCAATTTGATTTAAAATATACAGATCAGGAACATCAAAATTATACGCCTGTCTTTTACCAATTCCAAAAGAAAATTCAAACGGTTCGGAATTCAGAAAGTGCTTGATAGAAACAGGTTTATTATTTTGATAATTAACAAAAGGTTTAGCTACATTTTCCGCCATAAAATGTGCAGAACTTTCTCCAGCCAGATCTTTCACAGAATAATAAACGAAAAGTTCAACGCTTTGAATATCTTTCATTTCTGTAGAAAATGAATTGATCAATCCGCTTACAATTCCGCCCATCCAGCCTGAACTGAAAACGATTCTGCTATTAATCGACTGCTTTTTAGCAAAATCATAAGCTTTGGTAAGAGCCGGAGTTGGTTTGGTAATATCCAGATAATCTATTTTATTTTCAATCGCAAAACGAAGAACATGATCGTCTTTATCATTGACTGAAAGAACAATAACATCGATTTTTTTATCTAGAATTATTTGAAATGTTTGAGGTTTTGTAACGTCAATTATTAAATCATTTTCCGTTTTTCCTTGCTTTCTACCTCCGATAAAAATATTGCTGTTTGGATTTCTGGATGAAAAAATTCGGGCAATGGTTTTACCTACCATTCCATTTCCACCGATAATTAAAATGTTTGACTTCATATATTTTTTTCACAAAACTATAAAGCCGGCACTTCAATGTATAGGACAAATGTCTAAAAAGAAATCTCCTTTCGGATTCGGCTTAAATGACGCTGCGTAATTCCCAAATAAGAAGCCAGATATTGCAACGGAATTTCCTGAATATAATTAGGTTGATTCTCCAGCAAAGTAACATATCGCTGTTTCGCATTATCTCTTTGCAACTGAAAAAAACGTTTTTCCAATTCAAGATATTCCTGTTCGGCAATTATTTTTAAAAACTTCATCCAATTCGGATGATTTTGAACCAATTCATCAATTTTATCTTTCCTTAAAATCAACAGATCTGCATCAGAAATGGCCTGCATCGTTTCCACACTTGGAGCACCGGAAATAAATGATGAATAGGAAGCCAACAAATCGTTAGGAAATCTGAAACAATACGTGCTATCCTTTCCTTCCTCAGAAATATAATAAGAACGGAAAATACCAGATCTGATTAGTGCGATTTCTTTACATTTTTCACCTTCCTGTATAAAAATTTCGTTTTTATACACTTTTCTGACTTCAAAAAGTTGGGCGAAATCTTCAATTTCCTGCTCTGAAAATATATTAAAACTGTGAAAAAAATCCTGTATCATTTTAGACTATATGTAATTTTTCATCAAAAATAAGCAAAACCCACAGGTTTATCCACTAAAAAAAAAACAAAAATCACTTCATGAACTGAAGTGATTACCGCTTTTGAATTTACTAAGTATATATGAAGATATGAAAATGATGTCTTTTTTTGTTGATACAAAGATAGATCACCATACATTTTAACCATTCAGGGGAATCACTAGAAATTTATCCGTGAAAATACGGTTGTTTATATGAAAAAGCCTTGCAACAAGAGTCACAAGGCTTTTAAAATTTATCTAATATCTATTTTTAGTAGATTTTTTTCTTTTTTAAATTAATTAAAGCGGACTTACCAATTCTAAGAACCACTCTTTAACTTCACCTTCCAAATATGGAGAAATCTTTTCTTCACATGTTTTGTGGTAGCTATTTAACCATGCAATCTCTTGTTCAGAAAGAATTTCTTTCACGATCGTATCTTTAAAGAACGGGCAGAACGTCAATGTTTCAAATTCATAGAAAGTTCCGTGGATGGTTGTTTCTGCTTCTTTTACAGCGATCAAGTTCTCATGACGGATTCCGTAATCTCCTTCTAAATAGTAGCCAGGCTCGTTTGAACAAACCATTCCGACCAAAAGATCTTGCGGATTCAAATCTTTTCTAATGTTTTGAGGACCTTCATGAACGTTCATGAAGCTTCCCACACCGTGACCTGTTCCGTGGTTGAAATCTTTCCCTTCCATCCACAACGGAAGTCTTGCGATTGCGTCAAGATGAACTCCTTTTGTTCCTTTCGGGAATTTCACCATCGATAAACGGATCAATCCTTGTAAAACTAAAGTTGAATTTCTTTTAAAATCATCAGAAACAGCTCCCAAAGATAACGTTCTTGTAATATCCGTCGTTCCCTCAAGATACTGACCTCCTGAATCAACTAAAATGCTTGAGTCGTTCGTCACTTCCTTGCTGCCTTCCCTTTTCGCAGAATAGTGCATAATTGCACCGTTATCTTTATATCCTACAATGCTTCCGAAACTTTCTCCGACAAAATTTTCACCTTCAGCACGGAAACCTCTCAGTACTTCACCGATAGAATATTCAGTCATTGCTTCTTTTCCGGCAGTGTGTCTCAGCCAATACAGGAATTTCACCATCGCAACACCGTCTCTCACCATTACTTTTCTGAAACCTTCCAGTTCAGTTTCGTTTTTCTGAGCTTTCATTAAGTTTCCGGGAACGGGGGCTTTGATGAATTGATTGTAAGATTTCAACGCATCATAAATCGATTGATTACTGTTTGGAGAAACTAAGACTGTTTCGTTTTTAACAGTATTCAAATGATTGTAGAACTCTTCGTAAGGCATCATTTTTACGAAAGACTCATGCATTTGTTTTCTTGCTTCAACCTCTAATTTTTCAAGATCAGTGAATAAGATCGCATCATTTTTAGTGATAATGATATATCCTAAAAATACCGGATTGCTTTCAACATCGCTACCTCTTAAATTTAAAGTCCAAGCAACATCATCGAGGCTTGAGATGATATGAACTGTAGCTTCCTGATCCTCCATTTTCTGGCGGATGGCAGAAACTTTATCTGTAACCGACTTTCCAGCCCATTTTACAGGATGCACAAATATTGGATTTTTCGAAGGCGTTCCTCTGTCTGTCCAAATGGTTTTTAGAAGAGGAAGATCAACAATCGTTATGTTTTTATAATTTAATTTCTGAGAAAGCAATTCCCAGTTCGCGTGAGAAGTTGCTACAGCATTTACCGCTACTTTTCCGTTTGTTGGAATTTCTGAAATGATCCAGTCTATATAATTTGGAGTTCCTTCCATTCCGTCTTTGAAAAGATCAATTCCTGAACCGTCCAATTCGATGGCTGCCTGGGTAAAATATCTTCCGTCCGTCCAAAGTCCTGCTTTATTTTGGGTAACAACCACAAAACCTGCAGAACCTAAAAATCCCGATAACCAAGACCTTTCCTGCCATTCTTCAGGCAGATATTCACTCATATGCGGATCCGCAGAATATACTATAAATGCATCAACATTATTTTTCTGCATTTCTTCACGAAGCGCAGCTACTTTTTCCTTTGAAGTCATTTTTTTTATTTTTAAAACATCGAAAGTTACAAAATTTTTGAGTTTTGGAAATGGATTTTTTGTTTTATTTAAACGCAATGCTTGCAAAGATTTGTTTAGAAAATATTGATTGTTTTTAAGTTCGCAAGGACGTTTTATTCAGCAATTATTTTGTCCTTGCGAAGAGCTTAGTGACAAAGCGATCTCTGTAAGTTTGTTAAGCTTTTTTTAATATTCGTTGAGATTCTTTCAGGATGACAAAATGTATGTTATTTTTTTTGAGATTGCTTCACCTTCGGTTCGCAATGACTTGTTTTGTATACATTATCTTACTCAAAAACAGCTTATAACATTGTTAATAACTTTCAATCATTTAAGATAATTAAATAACATTTAGATACCACAAATATCAATTATTATTAAAAATTTAACTTTTTGGAAAGATTCTTGCTACATTTTACATTATGGAGAGTCAGAATTACAAAAATCACAGGAAATTTTATCCACCTCATCATTTCATTTATCTTCCATTATTAATTCTGTTGGAAGGTTTTGGGATCTATAAAATTTTTAATGATGAGGAGAACAAGTTGGCTTGGGAACTATTTTCAGTTGTTATTTTTCTGATTTTTTATCTGGCATTCATGGTTCGGCAGCATTATGCCATTGGATTGCAAAACCGTTTGGTACGGCTTGAATTTAAGCAAAGATATTTTGAGATCTTCAATCAGAGATCAGATGAAATAGAGGAAAAATTAAGTTTTGGGCAGATAGCAGCACTTAGATTTGCTTATGATGATGAATTTAAAGACCTTTTATATAAGGCTTTACATGAAAATACTTCAGGAGATGAGATCAAAAGATCCATTAAAAACTGGCGACCAGACCAACACAGAATTTAAAATAATAGACATCAAAAAATAAATTATCATGAAAAAAATATCATTATACAGTATGACGATATTCAGTTTGTTATTACTAACGAGCTGTGAAGCAGTAGAAACAATCTTTAAAGCTGGAATGTGGTGGGGAATAATAGTAGTGGTAGGCGTAATAGCAATTATTTTATGGCTATTTTCTAGGGGTAAGAACTCTTAACCAGATTTTTTCGATGGACAATTCAGACTTAGACATCATTTCTCACCTCAAACCTTCTAAGATTGTTAAAATTATGAAAGATCCGGAGGCTTCTGCAAGGGCGGTAAATCTAATTTACACGTCCGACGCAGAATCTGCGGGTATTATCCGTAAAAAAAAGGGTAAAAAATACTCTTATTTTAAAGACGGAAAACGAATTAAGGATAAGGAAGAAATTAAACGAATCAATGGATTGGTCATTCCTCCGGCTTGGGAAAATGTCTGGATCTGTGCTTTGGATAACGGACATCTTCAGGCCACGGGCTTTGATGCTAAAAAAAGAAAACAATACCGCTACCATCCTCTTTGGAGCGCGTTGAGAAATCATACAAAATTTTACAGAATGTTGCAGTTCGGGTATGCTTTACCTGAAATTCGTCTGCATATTGAACAGGATTTAGCTTTAAGAAATTTCGAAAAGAGAAAAATTTTAGCCTTAATTGTGAGTTTAATGCAGCGCACCAATATTCGTATTGGAAATAATGCTTATGAAAAGCTGTACGGCTCTTTTGGTTTAACAACTTTAAAGGATAAACACGTAAAAATCAAAGGGCAAAAAATGACCTTCTCGTTTAAAGGTAAAAAGGGAATCATGCACAATATTGATCTTAAAAGCAGAAGACTTTCGAGATTGGTACAGAAATGTAAAGATATTCCGGGGAAAGAGCTTTTTCAGTTTTTTGATGAAGATGATAACCGCTATTCAATAGATTCGGGGATGGTGAATGATTATATTAAAGAAATCAGCGGTGAAGATTTTACTGCAAAAGATTTCAGAACTTGGTCGGGAACCGTGAACGCGTTAATTGCTTTTAAAGAAATCGGCTATGCAGAAAGCAACACCGAGTACAAAAAGAAAGTAAAAGAAGCTTTAGAAATAGTCGCTTCTCATCTCGGAAATACAAGTACGGTTTGCAGAAAATACTACGTGCATCCTTTAGTTATTAATCTTTACGAGAATAATACCATCAAAAAATATCTTGATGAATTGGAACAGATTGAAGAAAATGACGGTAAAGCGGATCTTACTAAGGAGGAAAAATTAGTTCTGAAAATTCTGGAAACTGAAAAAATGTAGCGTTAAAAGTGAATTGTTAATGGTTAATTCGATTCGCTATAATTTTTTCATACATACTCAAATCAACATTCCCACAACATAATTCTTTGAAAAACTACGTCTAGATTATTGGGGAATAACAAGTATGGTATCTATTTTTTTGTTTTTGAAACTGAATATTTCAAGTTTTGGTTAAAGCCAATTTATTCATGCAAAAGAAAAGCAGACTAAAGTAGGCTCCTCCTATTGATTTAGAATTAATTTTGACTTACAAAGTAAGAATTAATGATTGACAAATTGAATAAAGATCTCAAACCCTTGTCATTCTTATTATACCTATTTTTTAATTTCACAATTTACTTGTGAAACAAAATTCACTCATGACACATTATCGTTGACACCAATAAAAGTTGTAAATTTGTATCATTAGCAAATTAAAAAATAATACAACGTAATATGTCAAAAGCAATTTCGCAAGTACCATTTGCAGTAAATGAACCGGTAAATTCTTATGCACCGGGAACTCCAGAAGTTAAAAGCCTTATCGCTCAATACAAAAAAATGTGGGCAGAGAAGATAGAAATTCCAATGGTTATTGATGGTAAAGAAGTAAAAACTGGTGATACAGTTCAGCTTCAGTCGCCTCAGGATCATGCTCATGATTTCGGTTTTTACCACAGAGGTACAATGCAACATGTAGATGATGCCATCAATTCTGCATTAGCTGCTAAAAAAGAATGGAATGAGCTAGGTTGGGAACACCGTGCTGCAATCTTTTTAAAAGCTGCTGATCTATTGGCAGGACCTTACAGGGATGTGATCAACGCGGCTACAATGATCGGACAGTCTAAAAATGTTCATCAGGCTGAAATTGATGCAGCTTGTGAGTTCATCGATTTCTTGAGATTCAACGTAGAATTTATGACAGAAATGTATTCTGAGCAGCCGGTTTCTGATGCAGGAATCTGGAATCGTGTAGAATACAGACCATTAGAAGGATTCTGTTTTGCGGTAACTCCGTTTAACTTTACGGCTATTTCAGGAAACTTGCCAACGTGTATGGCAATGCTTGGAAACGTAGTGGTTTGGAAGCCTTCTGATAAGCAAATCTATTCTGCAAAAGTAATCATGGACGTTCTTATTGAAGCTGGTCTTCCAAAAGGAGTTATCAACATGATCTTTACAGACGGAAAAGAAACTGCAGAGAAAGTATTGGCGCACAGAGATTTTGCAGGACTTCACTTTACAGGATCTACAAAAGTTTTCCAGGGAATGTGGAAAATGATTGGTGATAATATTCACAATTACAGAACGTACCCAAGAATTGTTGGAGAAACTGGCGGAAAAGATTTCGTTATCGCTCACCCTTCTGCCAACGTAGAAGCTGTTGCAACAGGTTTGGTAAGAGGTTCTTTCGAATATCAGGGGCAAAAATGTTCTGCTGCTTCAAGAGCTTATATTCCTAAGTCTCTTTGGGCTGATGTGAAAAAAGTAATGGAAACTCAGATCGCTTCTATTAAAATCGGTTCTCCGGAAGATCCTTCAAACTTTGTAAATGCAGTTATCGATAAAAATTCTTTCGAAAAATGTAAAGGATACATCGACAGAGCAAATGCATCAAGCGAAGCAAACGTTGTGATCGGCGGGCAAGTTGATGATTCTAAAGGATGGTTTGTAAACCCAACAGTGATCGAAACTACAAATCCTCAATACGAAAGTATGGTTGAAGAAATCTTCGGACCAATCCTGTCTGTTTTCGTTTATGAAGATAAAGACTGGGCGGAAACGTTGAAAGTTGTTGACTCTTCTTCTCCTTACTCATTAACCGGTTCTGTGTTTGCACAAGATCGTTATGCGGTAAATGAAGCTTTCAAAGCATTAGAAAACGCATCAGGAAACTTCTACATCAATGACAAACCAACTGGTGCAGTTGTTGGTCAGCAGCCTTTCGGTGGCGGAAGAGCTTCAGGAACTAATGATAAAGCAGGTTCTAAAATGAACTTACTAAGATGGACATCTGTAAGAAGTATCAAAGAAACTTTTGTTTCTCCTAAAGATTACAAATATCCATATCTTGGTTAATAAAAGATAAATGATTTACAGCCTCGGAATTTCGGTTTCGGGGCTTTTTGTTTATTAATGGTAATTATTAATGATTTGAAAAAAACTTAAAATTATCAAACAAACCCGAAGCACTACTTTCTGAAATTTAATGAGTTTTTAACAAAATTTAAATTGTTTTATCGATATTTTAATAATTAATAAGCCTATTTCGGAATAATTATTGAATACTTACTCATACACCAAAGGATAAATATTATGAAAAAGTTTTTGTTATTAAGTATAGGTTTAGGAATAATTGCAGTGAGCTGCGGAACTAAAGAATCATCAATGTCGTCAAGTAGCTCCGATTCAGCTGCGGTAGATACCAATAAAATGCAATCTTCAATATCTACTACAGATTCGGTTACAACAACTACAAATCCTGATAGTATCAGGATTAAGATGGACACTGTTACTGCTCCTGCAACCAAATAAAGTAAAACTGAAAGTCTAACTTTAACATGGAAAATCCACAGATGAAAGCTCTGTGGATTTTTTTTATCCTATTCTTAGTTAAATCGCCACTTTGTAGCTCATCTCAGCTTTGAGGTTTAGGAAACATCTTTTATCTTTTATCTTTTATCTTTTATCTTTTATCTTTTATCTTTTTAATCATTATATTTGATTTATACTAAACGTTAAAATAAATTATTATGAAAAAATTATGGATAGGAGCCGTTTTAGGCTTATTTTTTTTAGGAAGCTGTGCAGATAAAAAAGCAAACAGAGAAGAATATAAAGATGAGCATGATAAAAGTGCTATGAGAAATGAAATGGGAGATTCTGCGGTTGCTAATTCTGAACATGCACCTGCCGACACAATGAAAGTAAAAACAGACACCGCAAAAACTAAATAAATAAAACAAAACCGCAGAAATTCTGCGGTTTTGCACTTAAAAAAACTTGACTGAAAAAACCGGGCAATCATCCCGATTGTATCGTATACGAAATTTATTATTCTATTCTCCGCCTAAATAAATAAACGTATTTACGACCAAATAAGCAGACCTGTTATCCAGAGAATCTCCGGTTCCTCCTGTAGGAACGGTTGCAATCCCCGCCAGAGAGTGTGTATGTGCCCCTCCAGATGCTGTATTACCCATGATACCAATTCCACCCCAAGAGGTAGGTGTGCTGTTACCCTGATAATTTCCAGATCCGTTATTTCCTACCGTTGTTCCTCCTAAAAGAAAACCGCCTTGGCCTGCAGCGTGGCTGTGCGCTCCACCACTCTCGGCGATACCGCTTACAACACCTACAAAATTAATGTTAGGTAGATTTGATCGTGTAAGGGTTAATAAATTTTCTCCGCCCTCACTTCCCAACATTTCGGTACCACTTCTGCTTTTCAGCACTCTATCTGTAGCATCCGGTAATCTTTCGGTAAAACCTAAACTTGTTGCAGCTGACTGTGCTGCGATAGGAAGTGTAGAAATATTTCTCCCATTCAGTAAATACCATCCATTATGGTCAAATGATTTTACTGAATTTTTGATATCCCCTGAACTTTTAGCATTCAGCGTTTTTTCATCTCCCTGCATCATTTTCTGCCAGATTTTTCCATCGAAAAAATAAAGTCCGGGAGAAGTTACATTCGTTGTTTTTGAAGTTGCTGAATTTACCGGGGCGGTTGCATAAACAATAGTTCCGGCATGTAAATCTGAGTATTTAGCATCTCCTGCTCTCATTTGATCTCCTGTAAGTCTCGGAGGCAATATGCCCTCCGCCGTTGATCCGTCGCGCTTTTTTGCGGCTACATCCAAGCTCGCTATTGGTTCAGCCGTATTAATTCCTATCTGCGCAAAAGCAAGATTTGATAATACAGACGCCATAACGATTGTTAAAGTTGTCTTCATCCGTTTAATTTGTTACTAGTTTAATGGTTATTGATTAGCGTAAAATACTCCTCAATATTTTACACCAGCTAGTAGTTTTTTGGTTTTAGTGTTTAGGTGTGGTGTTACAAGACGTCCTTTAAAATTTCTAGAAAAATTGTGACAAACTGCAGTATAAATATTCGTCCCGTAAAACTGAGGCAAATATATGAAAGTGACCATCTTACGTAAAACAAATGGCTGTCTGTTTTCAGGAAAATAGAAAGAACCCGTTAATATTCAATTAATATGTTTAATTATTTTCCTGAAAATGAACACTCTTATCTAATTGATTTTCAGCATCAAGCAATTTAATATAAGCAGAAGGAGAAAAGTCGGTAACCGCCTTAAAGACCGAAGCAAATTTACTGTGAGAAGAAAAACCACACTCTTCTGCCAGAATACTGATCTTATATTGCCTGTATTTTTCGTCATTAATGAGTTTATCGATAATATAATTAATTCTCAACCTATTGATATATGATTTAAAATCAGCGCTTTTATGCCGGTTGATCACATAAGAAAGATATTTCGTATTCGTATTAAGCTCTCCCGAAAGGAAGGGAAGAGACATGTTTTTGTTGTTGTATAGATTTCCTTTTTCAAAATCATTGAGCAGTTCAAGCAATTTGGTTTCTGTTTCGGCGGTCATTAAAGAATCACTCCTTTTTTTAGCGGTATCCGTCTCCTTATCATCAAGCTCTTCAACAGAAATATTACAGAAATCGACATTCTGGGATTCTTCTTTATGATTTTCAGTGAATTTTTGCTTACTTCTGAGGATACTCCTGAGTTTTGAACGCTGTTTTTTCTGTTTTGATCTAAAAAATACGAACAATCCGCCCAAAGCAATACACAAAATGATAATTGCAATATTTTTTGCAATACTAATCTGAATATTTCTTCTACTTGATACCTCCGTATTTAGTTTTTCGTTAACAAAGGCGTTGTTCTTAGCATTAATCTGCTCATACATTTTCACATATTTTACAGCGTATAGTGAAGCCTTCTCGGCGTCCTCTATTCCTTCATAATAATCATTAATATTAGCATAAACTGCTTTTCTAAGATCTAGCTGATGATTGTTTTCGGCAATCTTTTCGGCTTTGATAAGATAAATTTCGGCTTCTTTCCATTGTTTTTGTTTTAAACGGATTCCGCCCAATCCATTATAGATCCATCCTAAAAGACATGATGGCTCTTTAAGCAAAACTTCGGCTTTTTTATAATAATTTTCGGCAAGATCATATTTATTCTGTTTAAAATAAGCATCTCCCAACAAACGGTAGGAAGCTGCCGTAACAACCTCCTCTCCTATTATTCCTACTTTTTCAAAAAAACCTAATGAGAGTTCAAGATATTTTACGGCATTTGGATAATTTCCAAGCTCCATTTCACAGTGAGCTAATTCCTGGTTAAGAACTCCCTGTGTTTCGTTGTATCTTTTCGGGTCTTTTATTTTTTTTGCTATTTTAAATCCTTTTATAATATACTTTTTTGACCTTTCGTGAAGACCAACCAATCTGTATTGAAGGGCAAGAAATTCAGTGATACGGGAAGCAAGATCCGGATCGTTTACTTTAGCGATCATTACATCAGCATTTTCTGCATAGCAGATCGCTTTTTTAAAATCTCCTTTTTTTTGGTATAAATTTGCGGAAAGAATCAGGCTTTGGGCTTTATGCAAAGGATTTTTGGAAGACTTGTAAAGAGAGTCTGCGGTTTTCAGAGCCTCAGACATTTTTTTTTGAGACGTTTTTGCTAACGTTTCATCATTGATACAGTCAATATTGCTTTGAGCATATATTGGGATCGTTGTGATTAAGAAAAACACAAGACCTTTCAGACTTTTGAGCATAAATTAATAAATTATTATTTGGATTTTATAATAATTCATCATTATCATGGTGTGTATTTTTAGTTTTTTACAAAAGTAACGATATTTTATTTTTTATTAAAACATTCTTAATGTTTAATTTTTTTAATTATAATGCATATTTAAATTAATTTTAGTAATAAGATATGAATAGTAAATCCCGATCTTAAAAAGAATTATTATTTCTGAAGAAAAGTACTGTAACTATTTTTTATCTGTATCGACTCATGTGTTTACATAATTATTACATTTGTAACAATAAAAAGTATATATGAAAAAAATAGCAATATTCTCTTCCCTTTTCATTGGGGTTCTTGCATTGGCACAGGGAATCAAATTTGAAGATTCTAACTTCGCTACTATCTTAGCGAAAGCCAAGAAAGAAAAAAAAATTGTATTTGTTGACGCCTATACAACTTGGTGTGGACCTTGTAAACTAATGGCGAAGAATATTTTCCCACTTCAATCTGTTGGAGATTATTATAATTCTCACTTTATCAATGCAAAAATTGATATGGAGAAAGGTGAAGGTATTGATATTGCCAAAAAATATGGCGTAAAAGCATTTCCAACGTATTTATTCATTGATGGAAACGGAGAAGAAGTACACAGAACATTAGGATATGTAGAAGAAAAAGATTTTATACAGTTTGCAAAAGATGCAGAAGATCCAAGCAAAAGACTTACAGCTTTAAAGCAAAAATTTGAAAACGGAGAAAAAGATCCTGAATTCTTAAAAAATCTTGCAGGACTTACGCTTTACACAGATGCAGCATTCACAGGCAGAGTTTTGGAGCGTTATTTCAAATCAAAACCTAGCTTAGATCAGGAAGATGTTCAAATGCTTCTTGCCGGAACTCAAAGCACAGAAAGTCCTTTATACAAAATTTTCCAGGAGAAGAAAGCTGATATTCTAAAGATCCTTCCTGAAGATAAATATCAGATGATCGACAAGAATATAAAGCTTACTACCATTATAAAAAAATCATACAACGCTGATTCTAAAAAATGGGATGACGCTTATTTTCTAAAAGAAACTCAAAGTTTTTTAAGCAAAGAAGAAGCTGAAAAGACCCTAAAAAGAGCAAAATCTAACAGAGCTTTGAAAGATAAAGACATTGCAACTTATGAGAAATTAACATTAGATTTATATAAAGATTATTCTGCAGCGAGCTCAGATGAATTAAATTCAGTTGCCTGGAATTTCTTTGAAAATGTAAACAATAAACCTTCTCTGGAAAAAGCACTTGCGTGGGCTCAGGAATCTGTAAAGAAAAAAGAGAATTATGCAAACACAGATACATTAGCCAATCTTTACAACAAAATTGGTGATAAGAAAAACGCTAAACTCTGGGCTGAAAAATCAATTAAACTAGCAAAAAATACAGATCAGGACTCTTCTGATACCGAAAAATTATTACAAAGTCTTTAATGAAAGCTTTTCAAAAAAACCGCAGATTACTTTGCGGTTTTTTTGTACTTGTTATATTATAAATCAATCTGTTGTACATTCTAGTTATACATTTCATAGATTTGAATAATATTTAAACTCTTATTTTCATGTATTTTTGAAAATAATATGGGTTAGGGTTAATTTACAGGTATGGCATATAACATATCTTCACCCCAACCAGATCCTCCAAAATTAGTAAAAAATTTATTTGCTGACGTTCCGGAAAACTCACCCCAAGCATAATAATAATACGTTTTTGGAGCGCTTGATGTATTTTCAATTAATATATTTCCTGTGGTGAGTGAATAAGTGGTATATCGGGTAGAACCGCCACTAAATAGAGTAGACGTTGACACAATATCGGAGCTTGGCGATAATGTAGTTGATGAATTTGACAAACTAGATCGCAACCATCCATAATCATCTGCATTATATGCATTTCTCATATTAAGTAGCATGCTTGCAGTGATCATCCATTTTCCTGGTGGAAGTGTAATACTAGAACCAGTATATGTAAAAGTTTCTCTAATATAAGCACCAGTTCCCAAAGTTCCAATCACTGGTTTTTTCGAAGCTGTTGTCAGCATCCATTTAGGAGCAACTCCAGGACCATTTGATACAAGTATTTCACCAGCCACTCCTGCAGAACCGGGCGTAGCATCATTGCCTCCGACATTTAATTCGTTAGTAAATTGTAAAGAACCATTCACATGAAGCATCTTTTTTGGAGTTGCCGTATTAATTCCAACTTGCCCTTTTGTAAAAATTGCAGCAATGACTAATAAAAGAATTGCTAAATTTTGATTTTTCATCATTTAATTTTTTTTTTGGGGCAAAGAGAAAAAAAAATAATAATAAGTTCAAAAATAATGATATACCATTTATATACTATCTTCAATTAACTCATTAAAAACCAAACCATTTTGTTTCAACAACAAGTAAAGTTGCATGTTAAAAACAATAATTTTATTGAATAATTCAAATCAATGAAAAACAACAAGCACTAAACAATTTATATACATAATAAAAAAGGCGGAAAAATATTTCCGCCTTTCAATTTATTTTATACAAAATGAGTTTAATATTCAAATAAAATACTTCCCCAGGTAAATCCACTTCCGAAAGCTGAAAGAAGAACTAAATCTCCTCTTTTTATTTTACCTAATTCAATCGCTTCACTTAAAGCAATCGGAATAGATGCTGCGGTAGTATTTCCGTATTTCTGGATGTTATTATGAATTTTTTCATCCGGCAATCCAAATTTCTGTTGAACGAACTGGGCAATTCTTAAATTCGCCTGATGCGGAATAAACATATCAAGATCTTCAATAGTTTTTCCGGCTTTGTTTAGCGCTTCCAGCATCGTTTCCGGAAATCTTGTTACCGCGTGCTTGAAAACAAAATTTCCGTTCATAATCGGATATACTTCTTTATCAGTCACGTTTTCAGGTTCTTTTCTCATTCTGTCACTCCATCCGTATTTAGAACCCGGGAACTGAGTACATAATTCATCAGCATATTTTCCTTCAGAATGCATATTCATTGCTAAAATATCACCTGCATTGGCATCTTCACTCGCAGAAAGGACAACCGCACCTGCTCCATCTCCGAAAATTACCGAAACTCCTCTTCCTTCATCAGAAAAATCTAATCCGAAAGAATGAATTTCAGCACCTACAACCAAGATATTTTTATACGTTCCCGATTTAATGAAAGCATTGGCAACACTCATTGCATACACAAATCCTGAGCATTGATTTCTTACATCCAAAGCCCCGATCGTATCACAACCCAGCATATCCTGAAGCAAAACGCCACAACCAGGAAAGTAATAATCCGGAGAAAGCGTTGCAAAAACAATATAATCGATGTCTTTAGCCTTTAAACCTGCTTTTTCAAGTGCTTTTTCAGAAGCTTTAAAACCCAAATAAGCGGTCGTTTCCTGAGAATCATTTCTGTTTTTACGGTGTCTTCTTTCTTTAATACCCGTTCTTTCCGTGATCCATTCATCATTTGTGGTCATTAATTTAGCTAGATCATCATTCGTTACAACATTATCCGGCACATAAAATCCGATCCCTTTTATTGTACTTTTAATCATATAGTTTTTTAATTTTGGCAAAGATAAAACTTATTTAACACATAGTTTTTCAAAATATTAGTATTTTTACTTTATGCCAATTGAAACGATATACAGAGACTCCCAATGCGAATGGGTAGATGTAGAAGCTCCCACTGCGGAAGATATGAAATTTCTTCATGAAAGATATGAGATCAACAATCTCCTTTTGGAAGATACCTTAGACCCTAATCATTTACCAAAATATGAAGAGGACGGAAATGTAAAGTTTTTCCTGTTCCGTGAAAGCACTGAGCTCGAAAGGAAAAACCTCAACACCATCAGCGATATCAGCACCAAAATTGGTGTTTTTCTTTTGGGTAATACCATTATTACCGTACACAGGATGAAAACCAAAAGCATCAATGAAACGAAAAAGCAGCTTTGTAATTCAACAACTGAAACAACAACGCAGAATATAGCTTTAAAGATCGCTTTATTGATGATGAAAAGCTTCGATGATGAGTCTGTAAGCTTAATGGAAACAATGGATAACATTGAAAATGAGATCTTCCTTAAAAATACAAACCACACCAATCAGATCCGAAGATTATACAAGCTGAAAAGAAAATCAGGATTAAATTCCAGAGTATTAACAATCTCTACAGATGCGATCGATAAATTTAAGCTCTTGGGATTACAGGATTCTGAAGTTGTTGATTTAAAGGATAAACATAAAGATGTTGTTGCGGATTTTGATCATTTAAATATTCAGATCACCAACTTAATCGGGATGTTTTTAGCGCTTTCTGACCAAAAAGCGAATCAGGTGATGAAGGTTTTGGCGATTTATTCGGTTTATTTTTTACCAATCACCTTTATTGCAGGAGTTTATGGAATGAATTTCGATAATATGCCTGAACTGCATACAAAACACGGGTATTTTTATACTTTAGGCCTAATGGGTTTAATTGTGATCAGTACCTTTATATATGCAAGGAGAAAACAGTGGTAAAATCACGTAATAATTAGCGTGAAAACACCTATGTTTTAAAGATTTATTTCAATTAATTTTACTGTATAGATGTCATTGCGAGGAGCGAAGCAAGCCTGTGCTGAGCCTGTCGAAGTAAAGCAATCTCTTAATGATCTTAATGTTTTGATGAATCTTAATATTTAAAAATTTGAACCATTAAGTTTCTAATTAAGATTTTAAGAATATTAAGTTTAGTAATACTTTTTGAGAAATTGCTTCGTCGCTTCGCCCCTCGCAATGACAGCATTATTTGTGTTTAACTACATCAAGCAAAAGCAAAAGCAAAAGCAAAAGAAAAAGAAAAAGAAAAAGAAAAAACTAAAACCCACCAAACCAACCATGAAAACCGAAATTCTTAACAAAATTCTTGATGAAAATGTACTTTCCCAGGAATCAAAAGACAAGCTCACAGCTTTACATGAAAATATTTCGTCCAAAGAATTTTCTGATCTTCTGGATGCTCACGGAAATCAATATGTAGAATTTGTACAGGAAGGTGGTGGTGTCTGGGGAAGCGCATTGGTGGGTTATCTCTATGGTTTGGAGATCTTCGGAGTTCGTTTTCTGAAAATTGCAGGAACGAGCGCCGGAGCAATTAATACAATGTTGATCGCTGCCTGTAAAACAAAGGAAGAATCCAAAAGTGAAGTCATCAAAGAAATACTTTTCAATTGGGATTTTTCAGATTTTATGGATGGGAAAACATATGTAAAGACGACCATTCATGCGATGCTGAACAACAAGAATTTCCTGAAAATAAATGCTATTATTGCAGCTGTGATCATGATTATTCTGGTGATTATTCCGTTTGCGTTTTCTTCGGAAACTACGTTGAATGCAAAACTTCTTTTCCTTGTTCCGCTCATTCCGATTATCATTGCGTTTTTTTGTGTTAAAAAGTTTTATAATGATTTCAGAAAACAAAACAGCGGACTCAATCCCGGAAAAGCTTTTTTAGATCAAATGACCGATGTGATGAACGGATTCGGGATAAAAACCGTTGCCGAACTTAATGAAAAATTCATCCAAAAGGAACTTGAGCTTAACCTTAACTACCGTTACGGAAATAAACAGGAATATTATGCCATCGCATTAAACAGTATTGAAGAAATTAAGGTTAATAATTTAGAGCATATCGACAAAACACGCTACAAAATATTCTATGAAAGTGCTGTTAACAATGATTATTATAAAAACAATCCTTTCTATTTATTGAAATCAGAATACATTGTTATCACCACCGATATTAATGCTAAAATCAAGGTTGAACTTCCCACGATGGCCAATTTATACTGGTCTGAGGAGGAAATGAAACGCATCAGTCCTGCCGAGTTTGTGCGGGCTTCGATGTCGGTGCCTTTCTTTTTTCAGCCTTTTCAAAAGATGATCGATAAGAGTGATGATTCTGTGAAATATGCGTGGAAATTCTGGATGAACACCAAGCCGGAAGACATCTACCCTTCCGGGGTTTTTATTGATGGCGGAAGTATTTCTAATTTCCCGATCGATCTTTTTCATTCGAGTGATGTCTTTTATCCGAGGATGCCTTTGTTTGGGGTACAGCTCACCAGCGACTCCGATATTCTGTCCGAAAAGGGAAAAACCAGCGAACAGATCCTGAAAACGCCTTTCTCATTTGCCGGAAATATTCTCAGCACTTTAAAAGGTTTCAATGATAAATCTTTCCTTACGAAACATACTTTCTACCATTCTTTCAGCATTCAAACCGTCAATTGCGGTGAAAGCAGCTGGCTGAATTTCTTTATGAAGAGAGAAGAAAAAGAAGACCTTTTCAACAGAGGTTTTGTGGCTGCTCTGGATTTCCTCAATCAATTCGACTGGGAAAAATACAAATGCGAAAGAATGATGCTTGCCATGAAAGAGAAAAAGATTTTGAAGCAGGAGGATACGAAAACGGTGGGGTAAGGAAATTTGAGTATTTTAGCTAAATTTTATTTAAACCCCATATGACTATTTTAAAACGTTTTTCGCTAATTCTAGCTTTAATATTTTTTTGTAATTATCTAAGAGCTCAAAAAAGTATTGAAAACTATAAATCAGAAATACTGTCAGAAGATGAAATGTTGATTACAACAGGAAAGGCTTTAAAATTAATTCAAGAAAATAAGCCTTTAGACCTTAAAAATCTATTTACAGAAGATATCAGAAAAAATATTACAGACTCTCAGATAAAACAGCTTACAGAACAATTAAATTCTTTTTTTAAAACAGAAACAATTCCCACAGACAAAAGAGATATTCTTCCCTCTTTACAAGCTAGCGTCAACAATAACAATACTATTTTTATAAATAATATAAACTATAACTTTAAATCATCACAAACTTTAATTTTCAGCTTTCTTAAAAAATATGGTACAAAAGAACTGTCGGGTATCAGTTTACAAAACAAACCGTTAAATTCTAAAAATTACAGGCCTAGTATTAAGCAAATTGAAAACTTCAATTTTAATATTGATGACGTGACTCATTTCCGCATTTATTATGATGAAGGAAAAAATAAACACACAAAATTCAAAAATGAAATTGGATACTTCGCTATCCAAGGAGACTCTGAAGAATTTGAAAAATCAAAAATTAAACCCATCATTAAAAATATTTTTTCAGAACTAACCAAATCAAAATATGAATCAGTAGACGTATTCAACAATTCGCTACAACGAGGAGAAAATCCAAAATTCATACAAATTGAAGTTGCTTTAAAAGACAAACCGTATTTACTGTTTTTATATCTTCCTCTTCTTCAGGATCAAAAATATTCAGGAAAAATAGTTTTAATGGAAAAAGAATATCAAAATTTAGGGTATCAATTTATCTTAAATCAAAATGATTATTTAAACATTGTAAAAGAATTTCCGAAAATTTTAGATTTAAAATTGGATAAT
The DNA here is from genome assembly GCF_900114875.1 of Chryseobacterium limigenitum. Lineage (GTDB taxonomy): Bacteria > Bacteroidota > Bacteroidia > Flavobacteriales > Weeksellaceae > Chryseobacterium > Chryseobacterium limigenitum. The sequence goes on along the minus strand of NZ_FPKW01000007.1, from coordinate 104,010 downwards.
TTCTACGAAGAAAAGCCTTAAATTAATTAAAATGAAATACATCTGCCAATGCTGCGGCGAAGAAAAAGAAGATTGGCCTGCAATAGCCTATTCCGCTCCATACTCATATTTTCAATTGTCTGAAGAAGAATTGAAGAATTCTGAATTGACCTCAGATTTATGCATCATAAAATATTCTGATGAAACCTGCTACTTTATCCGAGCAGTTCTCGTACAGGAAGTCAATGACAATTGCCAAGATCTTGAATATGGAATTTGGGTTTCATTAAGCGAGAAAAGCTTTAATGAATACGTTGAGAATTATGACAATGAAGATTTTGAAGGAGGATATTTCGGATGGCTCTCAAATTACCTTCCAGACTATGATTTTCAAAAAAGTATTCCAACCGACGTATTTGTCAACAATAAAGTAGGACGCCCTTTTGTTTATCCTCATGAAAGTTTTGAGCACTCTTTTGTTAATGATTTTTATAGTGGAATTTCAAAAGAGGAAGCGGAAAGGAGAATTGATGTTGTTTTAAATAGAAATTAAATGAATTGGATCATCAGAAGCACAAAAATTGTAAAATTACACACTAATCTTTATGAAGTTTTAAAACCAATTTGGGAAGATCTTATTGATTACGATTGGGTTCTAACAAATTTAGATTTTATGTCTGATGATGAAATACCTATTAATTTTGATAAAGATTATTTTGTTTTAAATAGTAAAGAATTTGAAACGCTTTATCAATCTAGAACCCAAATAATCTGGGGAATTATTTCTGCTGTTCCTAAAAACACTCAACTAGATATTAACTGTATTTCAAATTTATCCGCAGAAGATGAAAAAGCATGGAAGCATAATGAATTTTTAATTGAAGAATCATTTCTTGAAATTGTAGCATATGACAGCGGATATACTATCGTTAAATTCAAAGATGAAAAAATTTCAAATCAATTTAAAGAGTATTTTCAAGATCAAGCTATCGATTTACAAAAGTTTAATGAGAAATGTATTAATTGAAAACAAAATTATTTCAACATAATTTTTTCGTAATTTTAATACACAAAATATTAACTATGAAAAACTCAATCTTTCTATTCATCCTGCTTACAAGCATAGGTTTCGGAACTTTTGTTAATGCTCAGAAAATCACTGATGGTCAGACTGTAGATGTCAACGGCATGAGCGTCACTTTTAATATTACCAATAAAGAAAGTATTGAAGCTGGCGGAAAACCCTATGATCGCTACAAAGTTTCGGCAACTGTAAAAAATACTTCAGATAAATCTTATAATATCAGATTGTCTTCTTCTCCGCAAATTGTCAGCAATATCGGAATTGTAGAATTAGACTGCATCAACGCAACAGGAGCAAAACTAACCTCAAAAAAGATAGAACTGAAAATGAAAGCTCAAATGATCAATGTAACTTATTATGCTTACGATAAATCCGGAAAATACACCAATAGTATTATTCCGGTGATAGGAAGTTATTATTTTGATCAGGGAGATACGATTAGTGATAATGCTATTTTTATTGTTCCACAGGGACAGGCGCCTGATGTCACGGTGAGAAGTTTGAAGTAGATTATTAATAAAAATTAGTGAAATGCTTCGACTCCGCTCAGCATGACATTCCTAATACTAACCGTATACTTTTAACAGAATAGTTGTAGCGATGTCATGCTGAGCGAAGTCGAAGCATCTCAATAACTTTATATCTTATTCCACATCGGATCATGTTTTAGAACATCCTGAAATACAGGACAGCTTTCGTCATGGCATCCCTTTAAAAATCCAATACTCATCAGAAATTCATTCACAATTTCACCACCTGTGAATTTGAATGTTTTTTTGAATATTTTCATCCATTCCTGTAATGTTTTTGGATGATGATGCTCCAGCCATTTTTCGAATGACCCGAATTCTTTTTGTAATTCGATGATGGTTTTAGCGTTTTCGATCGCAGCGTTTACTTTTAATTTATTTCTGATAATTCCGGGGTCGGCCAAAAGTCTTTCACGGTCTTGTTCTGTGTAAGCTGCTACTTTTTGAATATCAAAATTATTGTAAGCTTTTCTGAAAGTTTCTTCTTTCTTTAAAATTGTTTCCCAACTTAGTCCAGCCTGATTAATTTCCATAATTAATCTTCCAAATAGCTCATTATCATCATGAATGGGAAATCCGTAATGATTATCATGGTAATTTTTGTGAAGCTCTTTTCGGCTTTCGGGCTGCATTCCTGCTATGGCTGAACAATAACTCATTGTAATATATTTTCTGTTTTCGTTAAAAACTTTACTAACGCTTCTCTGATATCAATTCCGGTTCGGTCTGCTAAGATAATCAGCCACCAGATATTTTCGCCTAATTTATATTCAAGTTCTTCTCTGGAGTTTGCTTTTGTCCATGTTTTTTCATGTGACATTACATTTCGTCCCACCAATCCTGCATCCGTAAGATAAGCTAAAGCGTCTTGTTCTAAAGTCCATTCTTTACCATTTTGCTGAATTTCCAGCTGATGATATTTTTCTCTTATTTCTAAAGAGCGTTGTATGATTTTATCTAAATTATTATGATTCATTATTAAATTTTTGAAGAGATTGTTTGTATTCGTTGGGAGTAATTTCTGTTTTCTTTTTAAATAATTTACTGAAAGACTGCGGATGCTCAAAACCAAGCTGATAAGCCGTTTCAGAAACCGAAAATTGAGATTCCGAAAGATATTCTTTAGCCTTTTCTATCAATTTATCATGAATATGCTGTTGTGCATTCTGCCTTGTATGATGGCGAAGCATATCACTCAAATATCTTGGTGTAAGGTTGAGTTGTGATGCTACAAATTCAACAGTCGGAAGACCTTTTATTCCTTTTTCATTATCGAAAAAATCATTCAGAAGACCTTCCATTTTAGACAATAAATCATTATTGACAGATTTTCTGGTGATAAATTGTCGGTTATAAAAACGATTGCTGTACGTCAGCAACAATTCTATCTGAGAAATGATAACATCCTGACTGAACTGATCAATCCGCTCATTCAATTCATTCTGAATATTTTCAAAAATATCATAAATCGTTTTCTTTTCTTTTTCAGAAAGATACAAAGCTTCCGCAGCAGAATAGGAAAAAAAAGTATAGTCTTTTATTTTCTTCAGTAAAGAATAAGGTCTGATAAAATCGGGATGAATATGTAAAGACATTCCGCTGTAATCGGCTTCTTCATTATCCATTCTGAGGATCTGACCAGGCGAAACGAAAGACATTCCACCATTTTCGAAATCATAATATCCCTGTCCGTAACGAATTTTACCGTTGAATTTTGTTTTAAATGAGATTTTATAGAAATCCGATTTTGTTCCATTTTCAAACGTTTTAGGATCAAAACGTGTTTTTCCGTAATCAATAATACTGATCAAAGGATGCAACGGCGCCGAAATGCCCATTGCTTCATGCAAAACCGACAAAGATCGAAAATGAAATGGTGATTGACTGGTTTTCATAGTACAAATATAAGTTGAGATTGTGACAACCGTTTGTCAGTAGAGAAAGTTATTGGTGAATTTTGCTTCGCAAGTGAATTGTTAATGGTCAATTTTAAAATGCTCAATAAATTCACTAGCAAAGCGAATTGACAATTGACTATTCATCTTTTAGAATATAAAATCCGATTTTATTTTCTGCACCTGAGCTTCGGCTCCGATTTCAGCTCTTTCGTTATATAAGGTGTTGGCGTCTTTTCCTGCAACATATCTTAATTGATCTTTTCCGTCTGTGGCCGCTTCATAAATAACATTGGCAATAGCTTCCGGTGTTGAATAATTTGCAACCTGCTCCGGGCTGTATCCTTCCTGAACTTTACGCATTAATTTTTGATAAGCTTCATGTTGCGCTCCATCAAGAGAACGCCCGGCAAAATCGGTTTGTATTCCTCCGGGTGCTACTACTTTTACCTTAATTCCAAATTGGGCTAATTCGTACCCCATACATTCTGAAAATCCGTCAACAGCAAATTTTGTTGCGCTGTAAATAGAGCATGTCGGAAAGCCAATTAATCCAAAACTTGAAGTAATATTGATTAAAATACCCTCTTTTCTCTCTCTGAAATAAGGAGTAAAAGCCTTCGTAATTCTGATTACTCCCATCAAATTGGTTTCAATCTGCAATTTGATCTGATCATCCGTAAAAGCTTCCAAAGGTCCTACCAAACCGTATCCGGCGTTATTTAAGGCTACATCTACCTTATAGTTTTTAAGAATATAATCGATTGTTTCTTTAAGTTCTTGCGGATTGGCAACATCAAGTTTCAAAACTGTCACGTTTTCCAGTTGGGTAAGCTCTGTTTCGGCTTCTGGATTTCTCATGGTTGCAATAACATTCCATCCCTTGCTTTGAAATAATTTTGCTGTTGTCTTTCCTAAGCCTGATGAAGTTCCTGTAATAAAAATTGTTTTTTGCATTATAGTAAATTTTATACTGCAAAGTTGCTCAGAAGTCAGGACTTAAAAGTAGCCAAATTGAGTTTGGTTGTAGCTGTTTTGACGAAAAAAACATATTTTGAGAGACATAAGAAAAATAAGTATTTTAGCGATTGAATAATCATCACCTATTTACAAGAGTTAAGTAAAATTTATCACAAAAATCAGATTGATAAGGGTGGTTTGGCTATATAACTGATAACTAAAAAAATGATTACACGACTTTTATTATTCTTAACAATTATTTCAATACAGACTTTATCATCTCAAACTGTTCAGGAATATGATAAAATTTTGAAAATCGAAAACCTAAAATTCAATACCATTGAAATTAGGGTTTATAAAAAATATGCTATTTCGACAGGTTTAGAGCTATTCAGATTTTATCAAGATAATAAAGAAAACTGGAAAGCCGAATTTTATGAAACAGTTGCTTCAAAAAATAATAATGGTGAAATCAAAATAAGAACAAGAAAATCTAAATTAAATTCATTGAAAAATTTTGAATTAATTTGGATGCAGATTCTAGATACTGATATCATTCATTTACCTAAGTGGGAGGCTTTTGAATACAAATTAAAAAAGAAAAATAAAAAATACGAAATTGAAGATGGAAAAATTATTTCTTCAACTTCCGTGAGTCGTTCTTTAGACGGATCTTCATATTATGTGAAAATTAAAAATGGTAAACAAGAAAATGAGATTGAATATTCTAATCCTGAATCTTATTTAAAAACATACCCTAACGTCGATGAATTAATTTCATTTAAAGAACTATTAGATTTATTAAAAAATGACTTTAAAATATTCATTAAATAAACCGTAGTTTTGTAAAGATGCCAATCACCAGAACATATATTAATTTTTATAAAACAATTGTAGTTATTCTGCTTTTGGCTTTTTCATTATCGCCATGTTCTGTAAAAAGAGATGTTTTGGGGATTTTTGATATTCAGCATCTCAGTACTTTAAATAAAGTAAAAACAACGGTTAGTCCAACGGCAAATTGTGATACTGTTCATCATAATTTCTCTTCAAAAACTTCAATTTCAAAAGCGGATTTCAAGTTTAATGAAGTTTTTTCTTTTAAATTAAACTCAGTTTTAAATTTTTCTGAGGATACAGTTTCCCAAAACAAATATTCCGGAACGACTAGCGGAAACAGTCCGCCAAAATATATTTTATTTAAACAATTGAGGTTGAATTTGGTTTAGATTCAGTTCTAAGATCATTTTTTAACAATCAATTATTCAGTAAAATATCAATTTAATGAAAAATAATACCAATCAGCTTACTGATATGGCTGGTTTATATACGTTGTCGATCCGTATGGTTATCGGATGGACTTACTTCTCAGCCTTTTGGCGCAGACTCGTTCTCGAAAATAAACTCGATCCTGATGAAGCAGGATATATCGGAGAAAAATTCAATCATTTTTTACCCAACGCCTTAGGCATCAAACCGATTATCGAATATTTGGTAACGCATCCGGAAGCTCTGCATTCTTCGATGGTGACTTTTACCATTGTTGAAGCGGTGGTAGGATTACTTATTATTTTAGGTTTATTCACAAGATTAATGAGCATCGGGATTTTTGGTCTTGCCATGGGAATTTTATTAGGTTCGGGCTGGATAGGAACGACTTGTTTGGATGAATGGCAGATCGGAGTTCTGGGAATTGCGGGCGGATTTACTTTATTTTTAACAGGAAGCGGTTCTTATTCTTTAGATCATTATTTCTTGAAAAAAGATTTTAATTTCACTCAGAAAAAATGGTTCAAATGGATGGGATCAGGCACATTTCCTATTGTAAATCCTAAGCTTTTTGTATTGACGGGTTCCATTTTTATTTTCGGGCTTACACTTTATACTAATCAGTATTTTCATGGTGGAGTTTGGGGAACTTTGCATAATAAATCGGTAAAACCAAAGATTGAAATCTCTAATATTTCATTTAAAAATTCAGATTTAAAGTTTGAGGTTTACAGAACTGAAGGTGTGGATGTATATGGTTCTTTCCTAATCGGAATACAAGTTTTAAATGAAAAAGGAGATGTTTTAAAAGCATTAGATGGAACCGAACTTTCAAAATTTTCAAAAGAAAATATCAACAATCATTATGTAGCCAAAGTGAAAAATGGTAAACATAGTTTGATTATTCCTCTTGGGGCAAAAGCTGATTTAACCATTAAAATTAATGAGATTCTTGCTCAAAAAGATGAGATTCATACGTTGAAATTAATTGATATTAGTGGGATTGAATGGACGGCGAGGATTAAATAGTAGGTTTTGAACCCTTAAGGTTTTAGTTAAGTCGTTAAGATTACTAAGATAGATGCTTCAGCTACGCTCAGCATGACAGTTCTAATACTAACTGCATTATTCTAACAGTAAATTTTTAGCGATGTCATGCTGAGCGGAGTCGAAGCATCTTCTTTTCTGCAAAAAAGTCTTTTACAAAAAAAATCCTCCGAAAATTTCGGAGGATTTGTATTTATTTAAATATCATTTAGTGTACACCACTTAAATCTATTTTTTCTTTGCTTTTTCGTTCTTTTACCAATAAGATAAACGGAATACAAACTAGGAAGGCAATTCCTAAATAAAGGAAAACATCCATATAAGACAACACCGTTGCCTGTTTTGTGACCGTAAGATCAAGCATTTTGTAAGCCGCATTCATTGCGGCATCGGGAGTCATCCCTTTCGCCATGAAACTTGCTTTTAATCCAGCCAATCTTTGCTGGACATCAAAGTCATTGGAATCTAAATGCGAGACCAAATTAACCCTGTATTTCTGACTGGCATTCGCAATAAATGTTGTGATGGCCGCAATCCCGAAAGATCCTCCCAGCTGTCTCATCATCCCTGTAAATGCTGCTCCCTGACCAATCTCCTGACCTTTCAAAGTACTTAATGATAATGAGGTTATCGGAATAAATAATAATCCTAATCCGGCTCCTCTTACCATCAACATCCAGAAAAATGCGTCTTTACCGGTGTCGGGAGTCAATATTTTATATCCCCAGAAACTATAAACGAAGAACGTAAATAATCCTAAAGAAACCAAAATCTGCTGTTTTACTCCTTTTGAAAGCAATTTACCAATAATTGGCATCATGAAAGCGGTTGTTAATGCCGCCGGAATCATTAATGCTCCGGATTCTAAGGCCGTCCATCCCAAAATACTCTGAGTATATAAAGGAACAATAAATGTTGACCCGTACAACCCAAATCCTAATACAAAGGACATGACCGTTCCGATTCTTAAGTTACTGTTTTTCAAAACTCTCAGCTCTACAATCGGATATTTGAAGGTAAGTTCCCTCCAGAGGAATAATATAAATCCTAAAACTGCTGATACTGTGAATGCTACAATCCATCCACTTGCAAACCAGTCTTCTTCATGACCTCTTTCTAAGATATACTGTAATGAACCTACGGTAACTGCCAATAAAGCAATTCCTAACCAGTCTACATCTGAAGCTTTACGTTTTTCAGCATATTTCGGACTTTTTATAAACTGTAATGTCATTAAAGTTGCTGCAATCCCGATTGGAATATTAATATAGAAAATATATGGCCAACTGAAATTATCAACAATATAACCTCCTAATGGCGGACCTAATGTTGGGCCAATAATTACTCCCAGACCATAAATAGCCTGAGCCATACTTCTTTTTTCAATCGGATAAGATTCTGTAATAATGGTCTGCGATGTTACCAGTAAGGCTCCACCCCCAATTCCCTGACATAATCTAAAGAATACCAACTCCCAAATATTATCTGCATTACCGCATAAAAACGAGAACACGGTAAAAATGATAATGGAAGCTGCAAAGTAATTTCTTCGTCCAAACTGCTGAGAAAGCCAACTCGTCATCGGTACAACAATTACGTTACCAATGGCATACGCCGTAATTACCCAACCCACTTCAGAAAGTGTAGATCCCAGGTTACCTTTCATCTCGTTCAGGGCAACGTTCACAATCGTGGAATCCACAATTTCAAGCAAAGCACAAAGAATAGCCGTGATCGTAATGATCACTCTTCGGGCTCCATATTCTACTAATGAATCTTCCATAGTTTTTTTATAGGTACTAAAAAATTAAGAGATTATGAGATTTAGAAATTTTAGAAATAAGAACAAGCATTTTTACGAACTAACTTCGTTCTTTATTAAGCTCGACTATAAATTATTTAGTTATTAAATAATTCAAATCAAGCATCAATTTCTAAATCCCTTAATTCCTTATTATTTTTAATTATTTTTTAAAAGTGAATTGTCAATTATTAATCAACTCCATTGTCAATTTTACTCCTTCATTTCCAACTTCATCATTGATTTTCATCTACAAAACCGATATCAACTTCTTTGTCAGCTTTCTGCTTCATTATACTTCTACATTGAACTCCATCTGCAAAACCATCTTCATCACCTCATTTCCTTCTTCATCACTGAATCCTTCCACAAGATCGGCATCAAACTTCATCATCAATTTTACTGCATCATTTTCTTTTCACAATTGACTTGCTTCTGCAAAATTGACAATCCACTTATTTAAATATTATTTCAAAGTAACTTCGGCTTTCACGTTCATCCCTGTTCTTAGCCTTTTAGCAACGTTGGGATCTAGTTTTACAAAGTCAATTTTCACAGGAAGTCTTTGTACAACTTTTACGAAGTTACCACTCGCGTTATCCGGAGGAAGAATAGAGAATGTAGAACCTGTAGCCGGAGAGAATGAACTTACTACCCCATCAAATTCTGTGTCCGGGAAAGCATCGATTTCGATTTTTACTTTTTGACCTTCTACCATTTTGTCAACCTGAGTTTCTTTAAAGTTGGCCACAACCCATTTTTGGTCATTTTTAACTAAACTGAATAACTGAGATCCCGCCTGTAAATACTGTCCTGCCTGAATTGGAACTTTTCCAACAAATCCGTCTTCCGGAGCAAGAATAATGGTGTAAGAAAGATTCAATCTTGCATTTTCTACGTCAACTTCTCTTTGCTTAGCCACTGAACCTGCAACGCTGATCTGTTGAGAACTTGCAGCCGTCTGAGAAGAAGCGATACCGGTTTGTTGAGCAATTTGATTTCTCTGATCAACTAAAACCTGTAATTGTCTGTCTGCAGATTGTTTTGCAGCCAAAGCCTGCTCATATTGTTGTTCTGTGATCGAGTGGTCTTTTACCAAAACAGAATATCTTTTTAAATCCTGATTTGTTTTCCAAACGTTTACTTTTGCAGCTTCGATTTGAGCATTTGCCGTTGTAACAGCTGCTTGTGAGCTTCCTATATTTTTAGATGTTGCTGTAGTGCTTGCCTGAGCGTTTGAAATGTTGCTTTTTGCAGTCGCTAAAGCTGCTTCAGCCTGTACCAAAGCCATTTTTTGATCTCTGTTATCAAGAATAACCAAGGTATCTCCTTTTTTAACAAACTGATTATCTTTTACTTTTACCTGCGTTACATATCCTGAAACTTTAGAGATCACAGGACTCATGTTAGAAGCGATCTGAGCATCGTCAGTTTCTTCGTGAGTCTGTCCGTAAGAATATGTTCTGTATCCGTAGATCCCTCCCACTACTACGACAACCGCTAAAATGATTGGGAAAACTAAACTCTTTTTCTTTTTAGGTTCAGTTACTGGTGTATTATTATTTTCCATTTTTGGTCTTAATCTTATTTAATTGTTAAAGTTCCTGTAGTTTGTAATAGTTTTCTGTAAGCCAATGCTGCATCTGCTTTTGCGTTAATAACTCCAACATTTGAAGAGATCTGTGCTGCGTCTGCATCCAATAATTCGGTCATGGTAGCCAAACCGTTGTCATATTTATTTTTTGTAATTCTGTAGTTTTCATTAGCCTGTTCAGCCGCTTTTTCATACACTGCGATTCTCTTTTTAGAGTAATCTGTGTTTTGATATTCTCTGTTGACATCAAGCTTAATGTTGTCATTCAATAATTCATTGTTGGCAGCTAACTGTTTTTCTCTTGCCTGAGACTGTCTTAATGAAGAATTCTCTTTCCAAAGATTTGATAGATTATAAGAAATTCCAACTCCCACATTTACCGCATTGTAAAGGGTAAGGAATTTCGGAATATCCGCAGCTACATAGCCTCCCGTAAATGCAATTGAAGGAAGATTTTCAGCTTTTGCCGATTTTGATCCCAACTCAGCAGCTTTTCTCTGTTGAGCCAAAGCCTGTAAATCTTTACGGTTTTCTCTTGCCTCGTTTACATAAAAATCAACTGCTTTTACTTCAGAACCTTCGTCGATATAATTTTGATCAACTTCAATTTCTGTATTATCAGGCAATCCTAATAAAAGATCCATATTGATGTTGGCAATATTATAGTTGTTTTTTGCTTCCAATAATTGCAGTTCGATATTTGAAGTCTGAAGGTTTGCCTTTAAACGGTCATTTCTAGCGATAACTCCATTATTTTCTAGTTTAAGAAAAGTCTCATCTCTTTTTTGAGAAGCAGTAAGGTTTTCTTCTAAAACTTTAATAGACTGATTCGCTTTAAACAAATTATTGTAAGCCTGAGCAACGTTGTAAGCAATGGCTATTTTATCATTTTCTGTGCTTAATTTTGATGCTTCCACCAAATATTTCGCAGACTGAATACCATATTTAATTCTTCCACCGTTGTAGATCGGAACACTAAGATTCACAGATCCATAAGCTACCTGATGTACTTCCGGACCTGCTGCTGCTGAAACACCAGGAATTTTTAGATCAATCGTTGGTTTAATGGGAAGATACATATAGCTTCCGGAAACTTTCAATTCAGGAAGTTGTCTGTTTTTTGCTTCCAAAAGATCAGCTGTAGCTTCTTCTATTTTAGCTGCATCAATCTTAAGGCTCTTGCTGTTTTGGATTCCCAACTGCACAGCTTCATCGAGGGTGAGTTGTTTTTTCTCCTGAGCATTTATGTTTGCAATTCCTATAAATAGAGAAAGTGCAATAACTGAATTATTTATTCTCTTCATAACCTAAAAGGTCTTTTAGTATATATTTAATATGTTTATTGAGTTCCGTGTAATATTTTTCATCAAAAACCTCTTCATCTTCAGTATCATTTAAAAATTCTTTATACATTTCTTTAGCATTGGATGCGTAGAATAATGTCCCACTCACTGTTGTATGAAGCAGATAAATAGGAGGATTTTTTGTGAAGATACCTTTCTCTAAACCACTTTCTAAAATCTTTGAATACATTGCAATGAAACCCATTTTCGTTTGTTTAAGAAACTCAACGATCTGAGGGTTTTCTGCATGTAGCTGCTCTCTCTGCATGATTCTGTAAAAACATTTTTGATGTCTTATCCTTCCTGCAAACTGATCTACTATTTTTTCTATTTTTTCCCATTCATTGATGTCGGTTCTTTCCAAAATATCTTTGGAGAAGAATTGCCCTTCATTCATTCTGTATTCAACTAATTTTTCATATAGTTTTTCTTTAGAACCAAAATAGTAAGATATCATAGAAATATTCACATTCGCGGCTTTTGCGATCTCCCTGGTGGAAGTTCCTTCAAAACCCTTTTCAGCAAAGAGCTTTTCAGCAGCAAACAATATATTTTCTTCTTTTGAAATCATTATACTCTCATTTTTCAAGGGGCAAATTTACACAAGATTTTTAATAAATCAAACGATTGATTGATTATTTAATTAAAATTTAATATTCCTTACTATAACTCGCTGGATAGCATTAGATCTCTGTTAAATAAATTTAAATTGATATGAATAAAATATTATTAATTATATCTATTGAATTATTCATTTTGATTAAAATTATCCTAAAAACGTAGCCGACAAGAAAAAATATAATGTGAATAATAAAAAACTCCGACCATTAAGCCAGAGTTATTATTTATGAGTTCTTATGAATATATCTTGATAATTTTATTCCCAGATCTGTCCAGATTATCTTAGGATTTCCGTTTCGGGTTAAATGTAAATCGGCAGTTGAAATTTCGTCCAAAATACTTTCGATATTCGCTCCGCTGATGAATTTTGAAAATCCTGCCCAGTTAAAACCATTAGCATCAATTTTTTTATACACCAGACTTTCCGACTGATAATTTTGAAGCAAGGCTAATCTGAAAATTTCAGAACAGTAATTCAGAAAGTTTTTCTGTTTTTCTCTGTTCCAGCCTGCGATCTCTCTTGCCCAAAGAATGATGCTTTTAAGGAATTCAGGTTTCTTTTTTACCATAAATGCATCGCGAACCCATTGAACAAATAATTTCTCAAACTCATCGCTTTTATTTCCTGAGTTTAAAAGTTTGAGGGCATCATTCAAATCTCCCTGAGCCTGGTGAACGATTTCTCTTACCTTTTCATCAGTTACAGAGAAATTCTTCTTAAGATAATTTTCTATATCGTTATCATTAATTCTTGGGATCTCCACAACCTGCGTTCTGGAAAGAATCGTGGGAAGAATATCATTAATATCTTCGGCTGTAAGAAGGATAATTGTTTTTGCAGGAGGTTCTTCTAAAAATTTCAGGAACTTGTTGGAAGCAGCAGTATTCATTTTATCTGCTCTCCAGACAATCAGAATTTTAGTTCCGCCTTCAAAACTTTTAAGAGAAAATTTTTGATTTTGATCATCAACTTCATCCGCAGAAATAAAGAGTTGCTTATTTTCAGACTCAAGAAAAGCTGTCCAGTCATCATAGCTTGCATAAGGTGAAGCCATGATCATTTCTCTGAATTCTTCAAACTTATTTTTGCTTAAAGAATTTCTGTTATCCGTAAAAACCGGGAAGCTGAAATGCAGATCAAGGTGATTTAAATGTTCCACTTTTGATGCAGCGTGCTCGTTTTCACCTTTTAAAATTTCCTTTGCATACGCCAAAACCATGGGAAGCGTTCCGTAACCCTCTTTTCCTATGAAAAGCTGGGCGTGGCTTACTCTGTTTTCAGCGATACTGTCTTTAAGAAGTTTTTTCAGATTTTCCTGTCCGGCAATGTTCTCCCAATTCATGTCCCAAAGATAAAGAAAATTGTAATTTGATGGTTCGTCAATTTTACATTAAAAGATAAGGTTAATTAAATCCTGCTTTGCAAGACAACGATGAATTTTTCAAATGTCAAAAAAATCAAAACGAAATTAATTGATTATTTATCATTGATAACTTTTCATAAATAATTTAAAAGATTAACAGTAAAGCTAATTGACCATTGACAATTCACTATATTTCACCCTTAACAAACTTTAACCTCATATAATTTTTACAATTCATTAATATTTAAGATATTTGCGCATTATTTTAAAAATAAAGAATGAAAAAAATCTTTGTACTATCATTCATATCAGTTGGATACTTCCTTAATGCGCAGAGTCTGAGTAACTCACCTTATGCAACTTACGGAATTGGAGATGTAAAATATGATAATACGATTGAAACTGCTTCTATGGGAGGGATCTCCACAGCTTATATAAGTGACTTTACGAGTAGTTTCAACTTCGCAAACCCTGCAAATAATGCTAATTTCGAGCTTACAAGTATAAAATTGGAAGCTACCAACGAAAATAATTATTTCAAAACTGATTATAATAATACGAAGTCTACAAAACATTCTACGTATTTATCTAATATTTCTTTGGCATTTCCTTTGTCACCAAAGGTGAAGATGGGACTTTCTTATCAGCCGTACAGCTCTAAAAGCTATGATATCTTAAATTCTACAGTCGCAAAAGACGACATGGGAAATGATATAACCATAGCCAACAGATTCAGAGGAACAGGTACATTGAATGCTGCACAGATCGCATTATCTTATAAAGTAGCAGATCAGTTCTCTGTGGGAGCCAGAGCTAATTATTACTTCGGTAATCTTTATGATACGAACGAAATTGCTTATTCTAATGCTGAGCTGATCAACGGTTATGAAACTAAAAACAGTATTAAAAACTTCAACTTTACGTTAGGAGCAAGTTACCAAAAACTGGATACCCGTAACGACCGTAAGCTTACCATTGGTGCTACTACTACTTTCGGGAACACAAGTAATATGATGACTGACTATAAAAACAGTACTTATTATTACACTACCGGAGATGTAAAAGCTGGAGAAGGTACTCCTATTGAAGAAAAAAGTACAAGCTCTAAAAACCTTTTACCATTACAGGCGTCTGTCGGTGTAGGATATGGTGAGGAGAACAAGTGGTTCCTTTCCGGCCAGGTAGACTATAAAAAAGGAGAATCAATTACTTATTTTGGAAAAAGCTTAGATCTACAGGATTCTTACAGAATTTCTGCCGGAGGTTGGTATTTACCAAACTACAACAACTTTAGAAATTATTTCTCAAGAGTTGTCTACAGATATGGTGCTTTTTATGAAAAAGGAAGTCTCAAAATTGCAGGAACAAACATCAATAAATTTGGTATTTCTGCCGGAGTACTTCTTCCATTCAAAACAAGCAGCATAACAAGAATGAGCGGTCTTGAACTTGGCTTAGAAGTCGGAAAAAGAGGAACCCTTGAAAATAACCTGATTAATCAGAATTATGTTAACTTAAAGGTTGGTTTCAATTTTGCTGATAAGTGGTTCAGAAAGCGTTTACTTGAATAAAATGAAGTTTATAAAAAACATATCATATAAAAATATAGCATACCTTTTTAGTTGTGCTATATTTTTTGTATTGACATCCTGTGAAGAAGATCTTACCAAATCCAAAGGTCTTCAAAGCAAAAATTTTCCTTCTACAATCATTCACAATGCTAAGATTGTTCAAAGAGATTCCGGTTTTATAAGCATGAAAGCACTCGCTCCTATGATCGAAAAATATGAATTGATAGACAGCCCGTATACTGTCGCTAGAAAAGGAATTAATATAGAATTTTTCGACAAAAAAAAGCCTAAAATTCCCGGAAGAATCACCGCAAAATATGCCCGGATTTTTGAATATAAAAAATTCTACGAAGCAAAAGGTGACGTAAGAATTACCACAAACGAAGGACAAAAATTTGCCATGCAGAGTATTTTTTGGGATCAGAAAAAACAAAGAATATTTACGCGTGATACCGTTTTTGTAACGATGGAAGACGGATCTACCCTTATCGGAGCCAATGGAATGACTGCTAAAGATGACTTTTCTGAATATACTTTCTATAAAAATTCAGGGAATTTCAGCACAACCAAATTATCCGAATCTAAAAAATAAATACCTGCTATGATCTTGCATGCAATAGGATTAATGTCTGGAACCAGCCTGGATGGCCTGGATATCTGCTATGCAGCATTCGAAAAAAAGGAAACCTGGAGTTTTCAGATCATAAAGGCCGAGACAATTCCTTATCCTAAAATCTGGGAAGATAAACTCCGTAATTCGATTCACCTTTCTGCAGAAGAATTATTAGAATTACATTCAGAATACGGTTTTTATTTAGGAAAACTTACTCAAGATTTCATTCAAAAATTTGAATTAAAAAATATTGATCTGATCGCTTCTCATGGTCATACGGTTTTTCATCAGCCTCAAAAAAAATTCACCCTACAAATTGGAGACGGAAGAGCCATTAAAATAGAAACCGGTTTACCTGTAATTTACGATTTCCGTTCTCAGGACGTTTTGATGGGTGGAAATGGCGCACCACTAGTTCCGATTGGTGACGAATTGTTGTTTTCTCAATACAACGCTTGTCTTAATTTAGGCGGTTTTTCTAATATTTCGTTAAAAATTAATGATAAAAGAATAGCTTTTGACATCGCTCCTGTTAATATCGTATTGAATAAATTAGTTCAAAAATTCAATAAAAGCTTTGATGAAAACGGAGATCTTGCGAAAACAGGGGAAATTAATGACGAATTATTATTAAAACTTAATTCATTAGATTTCTATCAACAGTTTCATCCAAAATCATTAGGAATTGAATGGTGTAACAAAAACATTTTCTCTTTGTTCGAGAATATTGAAACTATTGATGTTTTAGCGACATGTACAGAACATATAGCTCAACAAATTTCTAAAGTCATTAATGAAAATAAATTAAAAAATATCCTCTTTACGGGTGGCGGCACGTATAATACTTATTTAATTGAGAAAATTAAAGAAAAAACTACCGCTGAGATCATTATTCCTGAAAGAGAAATCATAGACTATAAAGAAGCACTGATCTTTGCTTTTATGGGTGTTTTAAGGCTTAATAATGAGATTAATGTGCTTGCTTCTGCAACAGGAAGTTCATTCGATCATAGTTCAGGAGTCTTTGCTTAAAAATAAAGAATAATTTTTTCAGAAAAAACTTTATTTATCATACCTACAATATTCAATAACCCAGAAGAAATCTTAAAATCATCATAGTAAAAGTCTTTTCTCTAATCTTCTACTTCTATAATTACATAGGTAAATTAAATACACGCATGGTAAAATCCTATTATTGAATAGTCAATATATAATAACGCATGGTAAATTCTTATTATTGAATGAGAAAATCATATTATTCAATCAGCAATATCTAATTATCAATAGGAAACTTCTATTAACGGATCTGCAAATCATGATTTTCAAATTTCATTGCATAAAAAAACCTCCATTACTGAAGGTTTTCTATATTATTTATAAGCTTCAATCTTATCCGTTAAGGTATTGATGAAGTTTTGTAAAGGTTTTTCTACCATCATTTTGATAAATGGATTGAATTTTCCTTCAAAAAGCATCTGTACTTCAGTCTGATTTTCGTTGATTGGGTTTAAAGTTGCCGTTAAAGCAAAATCTAAACTCGAACTTGCAGACTTTAAAACTGCTTTCTGCTCCGTAACTTCATCTATTTTTAAAGCGATTTCCGGCATTCCCTGTAACCCGAATTTAAAGCCATCTTCTCTGGTTTCAAACTTTTGAAGACCGTCCGGCATAAAATCTTTATAATTTTCAGGGGTTTTTAGTATTTCGGATAATTCTTTAGATGATTTATTGACAATAATCTTTCGTCCTTCTAAATTCATTTTTTATTTTTGTATTTAAATTCTTAATTAATTACAAATGTATAAAGTTTTTGTGAACGAAAAAAAATTATTGCTGTCTAAGCAATCCGAAGAGCTCGAAAAAAAGATCAGCTACGAAAGTTTCACAACTTTGGAGATCGCTTTGGATCTTTTGGAGAATACATCTGTAAAAGAACTCAATGTATTTGGTGAAAATATTGATGAGATCTGGGCTGAGTTTCAAAAACTTTTTAGAATAATAGAAGCTGCGGGCGGATTGGTAAATAACAATAAAGGTGATATGCTTTTCATCAAAAGGCTTGGAAAATGGGATCTTCCGAAAGGTAAAATGGAAAAAGGCGAGTCCAGAGAAGAGTCTGCCGTAAGAGAAATTGAGGAAGAAACAGGCCTGAGTAATGTTGAATTGGTAGATTTCATCAACACAACTTATCACATTTACATTGAAAGAAACGGCGAAAAGATCCTGAAATGTACCCACTGGTTTGAAATGAACTTCTTTGGAGAAGACACCTCAAAACCTCAAATCGAAGAAGGTATTACCGAAGTAGCCTGGAAAAACACCAAACAAATAGAAAATGAGGTTTTCCCAAGCACTTTTAAAAACATTGAACTGATTGTAAAAGAATTCTGGAATACGAAGACTAAATAAAGTCTATCGCTTTTTCCAGAGAAATCCCTCTTGAAGCTTTTAATAGAATATTTTCTGATTGAATGGTATTCAGTTTTAAATATTCTATTAATTCCGCTGTATTAAGAAAAGCAGAAGTTGAGGAATTTATATTTTTAAAATGTCCTCCGACAGTTATTATTTCATTGAAACCAAGATCCTGAGCCAGCTTCAGGATGTTTTGATGTTCTTTTTCACTCTCCTCTCCTAGTTCCAGCATATCACCAATAATGATCGTTTTTGCACCTTCAAAAGTAATAAAATTGTGTAAAGAAGCTGTCATAGAACTCGGGTTGGCGTTGTAAGTATCAAGAACTAATGTTTTATCTTCTTTTTTAACGATTTGAGAACGCATATTCGTCGGTGTGTAATTTTGAATGGCTTGCTTAATTTTTTCAAAATCAATTCCGAAATGCAATCCTAAACTCGCAGCAGCACAAAGATTGGTAAAATTATATTCCCCTGTAAGTTTAGATAAGGCTTTATTATTCTGATATGATAATCCTACAAAATGCTGTTCAGAAAAAGATTCAAAATTATAGTCTGAATGATCTTTTCCAAAAGTAATTTTAGGCTGATAAATCTCCGTTTTTTCTGACTGAATTGGATCATTTTCGTTGACTAAAATAGTCTGATGGTGATTTTTCAGATAATCATACAGTTCAGATTTACCTTTTATAACGCCTTCAAACCCTCCAAAACCTTCTAAATGAGCCTTCCCGAAATTAGTAATATATCCAAAATTAGGCTGGGAAATTGTACAAAGTAATTCTATTTCCTTTTGATGATTGGCTCCCATTTCGATAACAGCCATTTCATGTTCAGGTTTAATAGAAAGTACGGTTAATGGAACACCAATATGATTATTCAGGTTACCATACGTATATTGCACATTGTATTTCTCAGAAAGTACAGCATGAATAATTTCCTTAGTCGTAGTTTTCCCGTTACTTCCCGTAAGCCCGATAATAGGAATTTGGAGTTGATTTCTGTGATGAATCGCCAGTTTTTGTAAAAACTCCAATGTAGAGGGAACATAGAAAATATTTTTGTCTTTATTTTCAAAATCTTGTTGCTCTACAATTACAGCCAAGGCACCTTCATTTACTGCTTTTTCGGCAAAGGTAGCAGCATTGAAATTTCCCCCGGAAAAGGCAAAAAAAACATCATCCTTTCCTATTTTCCTGCTATCTATGGTAACTCTGTTAGATTGTAAAAATAAAGAGTAAAACTGTTCTATATTCATAGTTCAAAAATAAAAAAACCTTCCAATAATTTGGAAGGTTTTTGAAATTATTTTTGATAAATATTATCTTCTAGTTCTAGCCTTGTCATTAGCTCTAGCATCCTGTGCAACACGGAATCCGATCCATCCGTAAGCTTTACCTTGATTCTTGTATCTTCTTTGTCCCGGATCCAACCAATATGCTGTATCTTGCCAAGAACCACCTTTTACTACTCTAACATCGTTATTCATAGCAGAAGTTCTTTCCTTAGTATCTTTTTGTAATACAACTTTACCGTTAGCATTTACAATAAACCTTGTTTTAGGAGAATTATACATGTCGAAACCAGCAGCAGAATCACTTGCAGTTCTATAATCTAAAGATGATTGTCTGTCGCCATCTCTATAGTCTCTGTAATCAGCAACAGTTTCTCTTTCAAACTGACCTGGTAAGTTTTTGTAAACCAATCTACCGTCAGCTAAAGTATCATACTTAATATTGCTTTCGTCAACCATTTTATAAGTTCCGTCTCCGTTCTTCACAACAGCTTGAGGCATGTTTCCTCTGTAGTAGTTGAAATCACTGAAGCTTTCATCGATAATTGGTCTGTAAACATCGGCAGTCCATTCAGCAACGTTACCGTACATACCATAGATACCTAGGTCATTAGAAGGATATTGTCTAACATCTGCAGTTCTTGCAGCACCGTCATTTTTCCATCCTGCGATACCTGAGTAATCACCAGTACCCATTTTGAAGTTTTCAAGGTACATACCTCTGTCTCTTCCTTTAGTACCTCTTAGCAATTCAATTTCAGGTTTTTTACCTTTATATTGATTGTATTCTCTATTTTTAGCCATACCAAGAGCTGCGTATTCCCACTCAACTTCTGTTGGAAGTCTGAATTTGGTAACCATAGCAGCGTTTGGAGCTCTGTTTGCAGCAAGCAATCTTTGGTTGGTACTTTTTATACCAATTTTTTGCTGCATCCTTTTTTCGTTAATATATCCCTGGATTTCCGGATCATTCGACTTGAATTTATCCATGTTAAATGCAGTTCCTCCCTGGTTATTAGATTCATTGATGTATAAATCTTTAGCAATTACTCCTGCCTGCATTAAAGCTTTTTCGTTGGCTCTGTCTGACAACCACTCGCAGTATCTGTTAGCCTGCGTCCAAGATACACCCACTACCGGATAGTAATCGAATTCAGGAGAACGGAAATACGTTTCGTTGAAATCGTTTCTGGATAGTTTGTTATCCCACAATAAGGTATCCGGTAAAGCACCGTTATAGATTTCCTTAAAGCTTGGATCACTTGGAGGGAATACATACTTCAACCATGTAAGGTATTCGCGGTATTCATAGTTAGTAATTTCTGTTTCTCCGATAAAGAATGAACTTACCTGCATTCTGCGAGGCGAGTTATTCCAATCGTGCATAACATCATCTTTCACTAATCCCATTGTAAAAGTTCCACCTTCTACATATACCATTCCTGGCCAACCTTTTTGCTTCTGTTGCTTTCCTGCAAAAAACCAACCCTGTTTTTCGTTTGGCTTCCAACCTGTCTTGCTGACAAATTTTTTAGTACCACCGCCTTTATTGGTACCTGACCCACCACAACTGGTTAATGCAAGTGTAGAACTCAATGCTATTAATGAAAACAACTTTAGTTTTTTCATAGTCGATTATAAATATTTTCAAAGTACAAAGAAAAAATAAATTATTCAATAAATCAAGTAAAGATTTGATTTTTTTGAAAAATGTTCACAAATTAATTTTATTGTATCGCAATTTAATTCTAAAATTTTCATTTATTTTGTAATTTAGAAATTTCAAAATCAAACATGAAACAAAAAATAACGCTTTTATTCCTATTAAGCTTTATATCAACGATTTGGGCTCAAAAAACAACCATCAATTGGGATGGTGCCAAAATCCAAGATTTCGGTGAAACAAAGCTGAATCTCCCAAACTTTAAAAATGAGGGTTTTTCGTATGGCCAAAATAATGTTTTTATCACAACCAAGCAAAAAATTGGAGAAAAGCAGCTAAAAATTTCTAATCTAGTTTGGGAAAGTGTTTCCAGCAGAGATTTATTCGAATTAAATAAAGATTTATTACCCAACTACGAAGTTAAAGATGTAGCGTATTATTATCTTGAAGGGGAAAGATACGCCACCATCAGTGTTTCTCTGTTTAAAAATACAAGAGGAAATGTTCAAAGACTTTCATCATTTGATGTTTCTGAAACATCTTTATCAAATAATTTTGGAAATGCAGCTAAAGTCGGAACAACAAATAATCCTCTTTCAACCGGTGGTTTTTATAAAATAAAGGTTGACAAGTCTGGAATTTTTAAAATTACAAGACAGTTTTTACAGGATAACGGAATTAACCCTTCTTCAGTAAATCCTAAAAATTTAAGAGTCTACGGTAATGGCGGAATTATGCTTCCTGAACACAATCAGGATGTAAAATACAGTGCTTTGCAAGAAAATGCCATACAGGTTGTAGGTGAAGATGACGGGGTTTGGAATGATAATGATTATGCTTTATTTTATGCGCAAGGTCCTACCGGATACAACCTATATGATACCGGAAACGGTAATGGTTTCAAGAGAGTAGAAACAAGAAACGACAGAGCAAATCATCTAAAAAACATTTATGATGACTTTGCTTATTACTATATAACTTTCGACAAAGGAGTCGGAAAAAGAGTGCAGGCTGTAGATGCCAATTTACCTGCAACAGCTTTAATTACGAGATACGACAACTATCAGGTAATCGATAATGATCAAAAAAACTTACTAAAAGTTGGTAGAATATGGGTGGAAGATGCTCCATTTACTACAGAAAAAACGATTACGCTTAATACAAACTCGCCTATTCAAGGTTCAGATGTTATAAAATACGGAACCAGAGCAGTTGGTTATAAAGCTCAGCAAGACATTCTTACAGTCAGCATTAACAATCAAAATCCTATTCCGTTTTCTGTCCCTGCTAATACATCCAACTATATTTATGATTTTCACCCTATAAAATATGAAGGAACAGTGACAGGTTTAACCGGAAATCAGATCACTTTTAAGTATACTCCCAATATTACGCTTAATCCTAACGGAACTTTCTATATGGATTATGTAGAGGTACAATACAAGGAAAACCTAAGTTTTAATGGTTCCCAAATGAATTTTAGAGATTTTTCTCTTGCCAGCGGCACCAATACAGGCTATGGTTTCAGTATAGCAAACACATCTGCAATGGAGCAGGTATGGGACGTTACAGATATCACCAATGCTAACAGAAGAGTAAATAAAGCAACAGGTAATACTAATTTCAACTTTGGATATATCACGGGTGATCAAAATTTTAATAATGAATTTGTGGCATTTAGAGCAGATGCTGCTTTTACGCCTCAGTTTGTTGAAAGAATTGCCAATCAGGATCTTTCATCGCTACAAAATATAGATTATCTGATTCTTACAACTCCGGAAATGATGGGTCAGGCTCAAAGGTTGGCCAATTACCATCAGACTAAAAGCAACTTCGCCGTTCAGATAGTAGACATTAATAAAATCTACAATGAATTTGGAAGCGGGAGCAGAGATCTTACAGCAATCAGAGATTTTGTAACCAAATTGAATACCCCGGCCGGAAAATTAAAATATGTATTTATCTTAGGAGATACATCTTATGATTATAAGAACAGAATTTCAAATAACTCAAATGTTGTTTCAAGCTATGAAAGTGAAGCATCCGGAGACTTTGTAAACTCTTTTGTTACGGATGATTATATTGTAATGACGCAGCCTCAGACCGCTCAATTCATCACAAGTAATCTTCCCGATCTACCTGTCGGAAGGATTCCTGCGGCAAATACGACAGAAGCATCCAATATGATGGATAAGGTTTTGGCTTATTACAACAGTCTTCCTAGTCAGTCTACTCCGTTTGGAGAATGGCGTATGAAGCTGGATTTTGTAGTGGATGATGATCACGATGAAAACAGTAGTGCTATACCAATACCATTCCACACTACAATGAATAATGCATTGGTAAGCGTATTTGAACAGACAGGCCCTACTCTTAAAGAATATAATGTAAGAAAGTTATACTTGGATGCATTTCAGGCTCAAAGTACAGCCGGAGGACAAAGATATCCACAGGTAAATCAGGCTATTTCTAATGATATTGGGAACAGTTTATATCTTTTCTATTTCGGACATGGAGGTATCAATGGATGGGCACAGGAAAGAGTATTGACAACAGATGAAATTCAGAACTCAAATAATTTCTCGAATATTTATAGTAGATTTCCATTTGTATCAACAATAACATGTGAGTTTACATTATGGGATGATCCGGAAACATTCTCTGCAGGTGAGCAGTTTATTAAATTAAAACAAGGAGGAGTTTCTACAATGATCACTTCAAGCCGCGCCGTGGGTATTGGTTATGGTATTTCATTTACTGATATTTATACGAAGGAGATCTTCAAAATGGTAAATGATGACTTTGTTTCTTTAGGAAATGCACATTTAAATGCTAAAAAACTAAAAGGAGCAGACTCCAATCACTTAAAGGTAAATCTACTTGGCGACCCCGCAATGAAATTAAGCAGACCTAAGAGATTACTTATTATTGATAATATTGAAACTCCGGTTCCCGGATTGATCAGAGGTCTTGATTTTGTAAAAGTGAAAGGACATATTAATAATCCAAACGGGACGATTAATACAGGTTTCAACGGAAGAGTTGTTATCAATATTTTCGATAAGAGATTAAACAAGAAAACATTAAATAACGACGGAACTCTTACGGTCCTTAATTACACAGAAGAAGGGAGTGCTATCGTAAAAGCATCAGGAACAGCGGTGAACGGAGTATTTAATGTAGAATTCTACGTTCCGAAAGATATTAATTATGCTATCGGAGAAGGAAGAATCTTAGGATACGCTGATAATAAGGCGACTGACGTATTCAACAATCAGGCGGTACAGGTTGGAGATATTAATCCTAATGGAATTAATGACAACGAACCTCCAAAAGTAAAATTATACATGAATAACACCAACTTCGCCAATGGAGGTATTACCAACCAAAGTCCGATGTTGCTGGCATGTGTTACAGATGATACAGGAATAAATTCTACAGGGTCTGGTATCGGTCACGATATTACAGTATATTTGGACGGTCAAATTATCAACACAGTTGTTTTGAATGATTTTTATGCTTCAGGAGAAGGAAACGGATGTTTGAGCCCAAGTTTAGCAGATTACCAAAAAGGAAATGTAACCTACCCTTTCAGGAATTTAGCGATTGGCCAACACCAATTAACATTTAAAGTTTGGGACATAAACAATAATTCGACAACCTCTACGTTAGACTTTGAAGTTAAGGATGAAGCAGACCAGCACTTGGTGATTAACAGACCATTAAACTGGCCGAACCCATTTACAAACAAAACGTACATCCAGTTTGAGCATAATTGTGATGATATTTTGGATGTAAACGTTCAGATTTATACAATTACAGGAAAATTAGTAAGAACTTTATCTACACCTGTTGTTGCAGAACCTTTCCTACAGGGCTTTAGAACGCCACGTCAGGCAATAGAATGGGACGGAAGAGACGATTTTGGCTCAACAGTAGCAAAAGGTACGTATATTTTTAAGATATTTGCAAAAAGTCAAAACCAAGAAAAATGCAAAGGAAGTGCCACAGCTGTAGAAAAAATGGTACTTTTGAAATAAATTAAAATAATAATAGATAATAATATTAACAAAAAACTGATAATATATAAAAGACAACATATGAATTTAACTACTAAACTGCTTTTAGGAATTGGGTTAGGTGCTGGTTTTTTAGGGTATGCTCAAGATCTAAGTCTTGTAAGACCTGTGTTAACCGGAGCTCCATTTTTAAGAATCGCACCAGATGCTAGATCCGGAGGTATGGGAGATCAAGGTGTAGTTACCTCTCCTGATGCATTTTCTCAATTTTGGAATGCAGCGAAATATCCTTTTAGCAGATCAAGTTCTTCCGTAGGTATCAACTATACACCTTATATGGGAAAACTTACCAATGATGTATTTTTACTATATGGTGCATTCCATAAGTTTCTAGGGCAGGAAGAAAGATCTACCATCTCTGCGAGTATTTATTACTTCAATATGGGGCAAGTAGATTTAACTCAGTTAGTAGGTTCAGAAGTTACTTCTATGGGTACATCTAAGCCAAACGAATTCTCTATTGACGTGGCGTATGGCTTAAAGCTTTCAGACTCTTATTCAATGGCTGTAACGGGTAGATATATTCGTTCAGATTTGGCCGGAGGTTTCAACACAGATACAACTCTTAAGCCTGCAAACTCATTTGCAGTAGACATTTCTGCGTACTATACATCTCCAAGATTCTCAAGTATCGGAGGATATGACGGTAAATTGAATGCAGGTTTGGCAATCCAGAACTTAGGTCCGAAACTAGATTATACAGGAAACGAAGAATCCAGATCTTATCTTCCGACAATGGCAAGATTAGGTATCGGTTACGATATGTTCTTGGATGATGTAAACAGAATTGGTCTTAGCGTTGAAGGATCTAAACTTTTAGTTCCTGGTTCAGAATTTATCGGGATGGATCCTAATACAAGGCAACCGATGTACGCAGTACCAAATGTAGGTCCAATACAAGGTATCAGCAAATCTTTCAAAAACCCGAACAGTATCATGTACAGTGGAGCGCTGGAATATTCTTACAACAATGCATTTGCTGTAAGAGGTGGTTACTTCCATGAAAGTGAAGAACAAGGAGCAAGACAATATGCAACTGCTGGTATTGGTTTAAAATACAACTCTTTCGGACTTGATATTTCTTACCTTATCAATATGTCTAAAATTAATACAGCTTTAGATAACACGCTTCGTTTCGGATTGACCTGGAACATCGGAGATGAAACTTCTAATGTTGATAATTAAGAAAATATAAACAATTACGTTTTTAAAAAGCCTCATATTTTATGGGGCTTTTTTATATTTTGTCATATATTATATTGTTAAAAAAAACATCACAAAATACTAATAATCAATATATTAAATAGATGAAGTAATAATGTAGTATATTTCTTTTTATCAATTTTATATAAGTTTGCAAAAAAATTGATAACCTATTCAGTTTTCCCTCTCTGAATATGTTATAATGGATTAAAGCTCTTAACAATAATTTAAGAATGAATAAACCTTTGCACTCAATCTAAACACATAAAATGATAAAAAAATTACTTATTTATTTTACTGTATTTTTATGTACATATAGTAACTTTCTTTCTCAGACATATCAACTTACAGGTAACCCTGTAAACACAACAGGATGGAGCATTGTTCCGTCTGCAGATGTGAATGGCGATTTTATACAACTTACGTCAAACAATCTTACACAAGTTGGAGGAATCAAATTAAATGAACCTATCAATCTTAAATATTGCAAAAAATGGAGAATAGAATTCGATTTTAGAATTGATGGAAGTGGCAGAGCTGATGGTATAGCATTTTGGTATTTGGCCAATCCCCCATCTTCCTATGTAAATGGAGGAGGATTAGGTATTCCTTATAATGCCAGAGGATTGATGATTGGTTTCGATGTTTACAACAATATAAACGGAGGAAGTCCTATGAGCAAGGTTCATGTTTTATATGGTGTTAATAACGGCTTTCAATCAAATATTGAATATAATAATACACCAGGAAGTTCATACCACTCAGCTAATCTTAACGGGACAGTACCTTTTGTAGGATCAGCTTATAAACATGTAGAAGTGGATGGCCAAGAAGATCCAACCAATCCGGCTAAATGGATTATAAGCATCAAAATAAACGGACACCTTATTGTAAATCAATCATTTGCACCTTCAGGCAATGCAATAGGAATGACTCAGGGATATTTCGGTTTTTCAGCCTCTACAGGAGCCGAGAGAGCGAGACATTCAATTAAAAATGTTAAAATATATACTGATAAAGTTTCTATTTTAAAACAAACAGTATCTCAATCCTTTTGCCAGATTCCATCAACAGTAAATCTTACCTCTTATAATTCTCAATTTGTCAATAACCCCGGAAATTATATTTTTACATATTTTGAACAAGGTAGTTCTATTCCGATATCCAATCCAACAAATTATCAATTCAGTACAAACAAAACAATTTCAGTAGTTATAAAAGATAATTCCGGTCTGATTTGTGATAATGACGAAGCAAAAATAATGCTTACCATCTCCAACTGCTTAGACAGTGATAACGACGGCATCCCGGATAATATAGATCTGGATGATGATAATGATGGTATTCCGGATACTGTAGAATGCCCCACCCAATTCTATTGGACAGGACCAATTAGTTTCTCACCAGATAAAACCCAAGCTCAGGGAACAATAAACGGAATAAACTATACTTTTACGTCAAATAAACCTATGATTGGGACATCATCTATGCATAATTATCCAATGTTTCCCGTTTCATATGCAGTTCCTAATAATAATCCTTCAATAGGTAATACTCAGGCATCTTCCAATACATTAACATTCTCTCAGCCCATGGTAGATCCTATATTAGTATTCGGATCTATTGGAAGTACCGCTGGACCAGTATCAGTTCCTATTATATTTGACAGACCCGTTCAAGTTTTATGGTCTGGTTATTCTCCAGGAGGATCTTTTACGATCAATTCTCCAACTCAAATAACTGCATCAGAAGGTTTTGCTATCATTAAAGTGCCGGGTATTCATAATTCTGTTTCTTTCGATTATACTATCACAGAAAATTTTTCTAATTTTACCTTTGGTGCCACTCAGGCACCCCTTTGTGATACAGATGGAGACGGTATTCCCAATCATTTAGATTTAGATTCTGATGGAGACGGATGCTTTGATGCTTTGGAGGGAGACGAAAATGTGGTATTATCTCAAATTGATGCTAATGGAGCTATAATAGGAGCTGTAGACGCTCAAGGTGTGCCGGTTTTAGTTAATACTGGCGGAGCTGCAGATATTGGCGGAGATCAGGGACAGGGTATTGGTTCTTCCCAAAACTCATCGATTAACCCTTGTAATTGTAATGTTCCCGTAATCACAAGCTCTTCTTCCAGCATTTGTTTTGGAAGCAGCGTAACGCTTACTTCAGATCATGCAACGGGAAATGTCTGGTCTACCGGTGAAACTACTCAAAGCATCACCGTAACTACACCAGGAACCTATACAGTAACCTATTCGGATAGTGTTTGTACAAGTCCGGTTGCTTCTATTACTATCGCAACTGAACCGGATCCTAATGTTGAAATCACAGGAAATTTAGTTTTATGTGAAGGCTCAAATCAATTGACTGCGTCTTCCAACGGAACTGGAAATACATACACTTGGTCAACAGGAGATACAGGAAATACAATTTCTGTTTCGGCGGCAGGCTCTTATACTGTAACCGTTACCACTCCTGCAGGATGTCAGTACCAACAATCGGTAGAAGTTTCACAAGGCGTTGTTCCTGTTGTTCAAAATGCAAGTTTAAGTTTATGTTCAAACTCAGGAACCGGAACTTTTGATCTTACTTCGGCAGAATCAAATATCAGCTCGACACCGGGGGTAAGTTTCGCGTATTATGGAAATCAGGCAGATGCCAATGCAGGAAATAACAATACCATTGCAACGCCAAATGCGTATTCTTCAGCAAGCGCAACAGTATATGTAAGAGTAGGTTCTTCGGATGGCTGTTTTAAAATAGCGGAATTAAATTTAACGGTAAATGTAAAACCAGTTCCCTTAATTACAGCATCATCTACTGTTATCTGCGATAATAGCCCAATAACTTTAACCTCAAATCTACCGACAGGTAACATTTGGTCTACCGGAGAAACTACACAAACCATAACAGTCTCCAATGGCGGAACCTATACTTTAGCCAATAATAACGGAATATGTATTAGCGATCCTGTTTCTATTGTAATTGATCAGGGCATAGATCCTAACCTTCAAATTACAGGAAATTTAACATTTTGTGAAGGAGATTCTACTACGCTTACAGCTACTACCAGCGGAACCGGAAATACCTATATTTGGTCAACAGGAAGCACTGCGAGTACTATTACCGTAACAACTCCGGGAGTTTATACTGTAACGGTAGCTACAGCTTTAGGCTGCGAGTACCAAGAATCGGTAACAGTAACTATGGATCCGCTTATCATTGTAGATATAGCCACTCCCTCACAGCCAATCACTTGTATTATTCAACAGCTTACATTAGATGCAACAGCTTCTGTTTATCAGCCCGGTGCTACTTTTTTATGGACAGCAACAGCGGGCGGAAATATTGTTTCGGGAGCTAATACATTAAATCCCGTAGTGAATGCCGGAGGAATCTATACACTTACGATTACCAGTATAACTCCCTCTGGCTGTGTAAAGCAAAGTTCAGTAACAGTGATACAAGATACAACCCCTCCTCCCATTTCACTTACTGCATCCAAACTCACCATATGTAACGGAGAATCTGTAACGCTTACAGCGTCAGGAGCATCGAGCTATACCTGGATAGGGCTACCCGGAAATGGAAATACTCAGACAGTATCTCCAACATCTACGACCAGTTATACCGTATCTGCAATAGGAGCTAATGGCTGTACCGCACAAACAATAATTACAATTACGGTTGTTCCGGCGATTATTTCCTCATTATCTGATATCCAAATTTGTGAGGGCAACAAGGGATTATTAGATGCAGGTTCAGGCCCCAACTATACTTATAACTGGAATACAGGGGAAACAACACAAGCCATCAATCCTACTCTCGAAGGAACTTATACCGTAACTATAAACAACGGAGTTTGTTCAAAAGTATTCTCTGCAATAGTTTCCTATACCAAAGTCCCGGAAATTTCGGAAATTGTATATCAAAATGATGCATTAACAATTTTAGCAAAGAATAATGAAACTTCACCATTGGAATATTCTATTGATAATGGAATATCGTGGCAGAGCTCAAATATATTCTATAATATTCATAAAAATACAGAATATACAGTTAGAGTAAGAAATGTCAGAACATTATGTGACGTCGCAGTTGCTTATTATACGTTCTTTTTACCAAATACCATTACGCCTAATGAAGATGGCTATAATGACGTGATCAGTTTTGCGGGAATTACTAAGTTCAATAATTTTTCGGCCACGATATTTGATCGCTATGGGCAGCAGATCTTCAAAGCAACAGCACAAAACCCTGTTTGGGATGGTAAATACTTAGGAAGAGTTATCCCTACAGCAACATATTGGTATACCGCTTCCTGGGAAGACAAAATCAGCAAAAAACAATTTAAAATTTCAGGATGGATTTTACTCAAGAATAGAAGAAACGACGAAAGTAGCATTAAGATCAATAATTAACCTAAAAAGTTGTCAAATCTTTTGAAGTATTATTTATTTTTGTAGGATGAACTATTCTGCGGAGCTCAAAAAATTCGTAACAAGCCAATATGTGTATTCTGCTATCAGGATTACACTGGCTACCGTTCTCCCATGTTTGGTTCTTGCGCATTTCGGGATATTAAAAGAATACTTCCTCTTCCCTCTCGGAACCAGCTTTGTAGCACTTTGTGATCAGCCGGGACCATTTATCAGAAGAAGAAATGCGTTGACCTTTGCAATTTTCTGCTTTGTTTTCGTTGCGTTTATTGCAAGCTTGGTGATGCATGTTAAAATTCTGGTCTTTCTCGAGCTTATTGTTTTCGGAATGTTTTTCTCGTTAATTGGGGTGTACGGACAAAGATTAGCCGCCGTTGGGTCATTATCATTGGTTGTCATGGCGATCTTTATTGATGGTCATCTTACCGGAGTCAATATTTTTAAGAGTTTATTAATTTTTGCCTCGGGTTGTGCCTGGTTTTTATTGATATTCCTTATTGTTACCACAATTCAGCCATATAAACTGGCAAGTCAGATGATTGGTGAAAATTATCTTCAGTTGGCTGAATTTTTAAAAATTAAAGCCAATTATTATCAAAAAAATCCGGATTTCGATAAACTGACAACACAGGTTATTGCCAAGCAGATTGGAATTAAAAACCTTCAGGAAGAAACCCGTGAAACAGTTTTCAAAACAAGAACCATCGTTAATGAATCTACAACAACAAGCCGACTGCTAATGTTGATGTTCCTAAACTCAATGGATTTGCATGAAAAATTAATGACTTCAGAAAGTGATTACCAAAAGCTTCAGCAAAGTTTTGAAGACAGTACGATCTTAGTTCATATACACGATTATCTTAATTTGTTAGCCGATGAGATTACCAATATCGGGATTTCTCTTCAAATCGGAACCCGTGCAAAACCGATGACCAATCTAGATTTTGCGCATAAAAATCTAAATGCTCATTATTTCGAACTTAGAAACCAACAGCTGTCTCCTGATAATCTGGAAAATTTCATGATTTTACGCCAAATCCTAATGCGTATCAATGAAATTACAAAAGAGATCAACGAAATCTATAAAGTATTTTCACAAAACGTAAAGCTGGCAAAAAGTCTTTCCACCGGATTGGACTTAAAGAAATTCATGCCCAACGAAGAGAAACTCAATTTCAAAGTTTTAAGAAATAACATTTCTTTTTCTTCATCACATTTCAGGCATGCATTGAGAATTACCATCGCTTTATTATTAGGTTATCTCTTTTCAATGTTCCAGTTCTTTGCCATTGGACACGCCTATTGGATCTTAATTACGATCGTTGCGATTTTAAAGCCGGCCTACTCCATCACAAAACAGCGAAATTTACTTCGATTGTACGGAACCATTGCCGGAGCCTCTGTTGCATATGCTATTTTGCATTTCGTTCACATTAATGCCGTTTTATTTAGCATCTTGCTTTTAAGTATGATCATGTGTTTCAGTTTTCTGAAAGGCCGTTATTTTTGGGCAGTCTCATTTATGACGATCTATGTTTTTCTGAGTTTTAATTTTTTAAGTCCGGGAAAAGTAGATGTTATTTTTAAAGACAGAATTGTAGATACCATCGTTGCAGGAATTATCGCTTTTGTGGTTTCCTATATCGTTTTGCCGGTTTGGGAGCATACGCAGAATTTAGATTTAATGAAAAAATCTGCGGAAAGCAATCTTATCTATTTTCAAAGTGTTATTTCTAAATTTTTAGAAGGAGACTTTGATATTGAAGATTATAAAGTAAAACGTAAAAATGCCATCATTTCATTAGCCAACCTTTCCGACAACTTTCAGAGGATGATCTCTGAACCGAAAAATCAGCAGAAAAAACTGGAGGTCGTTCATCAGTTTGTGGCAACTTCACATCTAATCACGGCCTACACAGCTTCCCTTTCTCAATATTCAAAAAACAATGAAAAATATCCTGAAATTGATGCTGAAAGCTGGAGCAGAAAAATAGAAGCCGAGATGCAAAAAGTCTCTGCCTTATTGAATGGCAATGAGATCAACGAAACCCTGAAAATGGAAAGCCGCATCGAGCCCGAAGATTCTTCTATTGATGAGCTGATGCTGAAAAGAAGAAACGAAATTGAAGAAAACGATATTGTCGACAGAAGAGACCCCGATAAAATTTCTCATTTAACGGAACTAAAAAACATTCACGATGTATTGGAATTGATCTTTGATGTTGCCAAAGAACAGAGAAAAGTGATCGAAAAATACAAAAGTGAATCCGAGACCACAGAAAATGTTAATGCTATTCCTCAACAATCGTAAAACAGTAATCGTCGAAGAATTTTACGCGCGCTTTAAGCTCATCAGAAAACTGATCATCATAAACTCTGCAGCGTATGTCGTGAAGATGTTTTAATTCAAAAGGTTTTACCTCATAATTTTTCTTCAAAGACCAATATTTAGAATGGTGAATTTTGTACATACTTTCTTTCACGCTCCAGATAATGGTATAAAAGGTTACTTCATTATCAAAAGGAATAAATCCTCTCTCATTTTCGTAGGTGAATTTGTCGATTACCCTTAAAATTTTAGGATTGAATTTTTCAATATCTATTCCAATCTTATTTTTAGAAATTGCAATTGCAGCAAAAGGAAAAGAATGCGTGATAGAAATTTCTGCATCTTCAGGAGAAAGAAAAGGTTCCCTTTCCTTATACAGGATCTTGGAATTGGGTTTTAAACCTTTCAAAAGTTTACGAACCATCAATACTTCCAACAATTTTTTCGGATGATAATCTTTTACTTTTTCTATATTCTCATATTCTAAAAGTTCATCAATATTCAAATCTTCGGTTTCATCGTATTTCCATACTAGAATCGTGGCAGTATCATCAGAAAAATCGCGGTAAAGAGGCATTGCTAAATTTATTGGATAAAAGTAGTAAAAAAATTTGGGCTGGAAGTTAGGTGTTTGAAGAGGGAAGTTTTTGCTACTCAACAATTTTTTAAACACAAATCTTTTATAGTAAAACTTATTATTTTAAGAAGCAAAGAATTGAGACAGGTCTCTGATTAAGCTTACGAATAAAACGTTTACTTCTTCAAATCAACTTTGCTGATTGGTCTTTGCTCCTTAAAAATCAGATTAATTAAAATTAATTTAAATAAAATTTCATATTATTAAACCGAATCTGCTGTTTTTGTATCTTAATTATTAATTGTAATTTTGCATCTTATTATAATTCGAATTAAAACTTATTCATAACATATGAGTACAACAACACAATACGTTCCTTATAAAGTTAAGGACATTTCCCTAGCAGAATGGGGAAGAAAAGAAATTACCCTTGCAGAAGCAGAAATGCCAGGTTTGATGTCTATCCGTGAAGAGTACGGACCGTCTCAACCGCTTAAAGGAGCAAGAATCGCAGGATGTCTTCACATGACAATTCAAACAGCTGTTCTTATCGAGACTTTGGTAGCTTTAGGAGCTGAAGTTACTTGGTCTTCTTGTAATATTTTCTCTACTCAAGATCACGCTGCTGCTGCTATTGCTGCTGCAGGAATCCCTGTTTATGCTTGGAAAGGTCTTAACGAGGAAGAATTTGACTGGTGTATCGAGCAGACTTTATTCTTCGGTGAAGACAGAAAACCATTGAACATGATTCTTGATGATGGTGGAGATTTAACAAACATGGTTTTCGATAAATACCCTGAATTCACAAAAGATATCAAAGGACTTTCTGAAGAAACTACTACAGGAGTACACAGATTGTACGAAAGAATGAAGAACGGAACTTTGGTAATGCCTGCAATCAATGTAAATGATTCGGTTACTAAATCTAAATTCGACAACAAATACGGATGTAAAGAATCTGCAGTAGATGCTGTAAGAAGAGCGACAGACCTTATGTTGGCAGGAAAAAGAGTGGTAGTTTGCGGATACGGAGACGTGGGTAAAGGTACTGCTGCATCTTTCAGAGGAGCTGGTTCTATCGTTACTGTAACTGAAATTGATCCAATTTGTGCGCTTCAGGCAGCAATGGACGGTTACGAAGTTAAAAGATTAGATACTGTTGTTGATAACGCAGATATCATCATCACAACTACAGGTAACTTCAACATCGTAAGAGGTGAGCATTTCCTTAAAATGAAAGATAAAGCTGTTGTTTGTAACATCGGTCACTTCGATAACGAAATCGATATGGCTTGGTTGAACGAAAACTACGGTTCTACAAAATCTGAAGTTAAACCTCAGGTAGATATCTATACAATTGAAGGTAAAGAAGTTATCATCCTTGCAGAAGGAAGATTGGTAAACTTAGGTTGTGCAACAGGACACCCAAGTTTTGTAATGTCTAACTCTTTCTCTAACCAAACTTTGGCTCAGATCGAATTATGGACAAATTCTGCTGCTTACGGAAACGAAGTTTATATGCTTCCTAAGCATTTAGATGAAAAAGTAGCTGCTCTTCACCTTAAGAAATTAAGCGTTGAGTTGGAAGTTCTTTCTACTGAACAAGCTGAATACATCGGTGTTGACGTAAAAGGACCATTCAAACCTGAGTACTACAGATACTAAAAATGTTATCCTGAGCTTGCCGAAGGATTTCAAAATAATAGAAACTCTCCAATTTTTTGGGGAGTTTTTTTGTTATCAGAATAGATCATTTTAATTTTAAAAAATTGACAAGCAAAGCAAATTGATCATTCATCATTCACTTTTTGAGGAGCTTAATCCGGCTATTCGCTTATACTCCTCGCGCCTACGCTCTTCCAAACCTAAACCCTAAAACTCTCCCAGTCCTTGCTGTGGGGTAACCGCTGCTATCAGGGCTAGAATTTTAGGAATGGTGACTTCGGGAACCTCAGCCACAGGGAATTTTTGTCGTTCTTTTCAAAGTTTTTATGTAAAAAAAGACTTATTTATTACCGTATATTCCCGATGTCAGGTTATATAAAAAATCGATATATTTGGCGTTTAACAAAAACATTAAGTATGAAAAAACAAAATGTATCAAATGCATTTATAGCAGCATCTTGGGTTGCTTTGGGAGCAGGAATGATCGGATTTATCGTAGGTCTTGTAAGAGCAGAAATGCTATTGAACGAAAAAGGATATTATTTCACCATCCTACTCTATGGTTTATTTGCGGTTGTTTCTTTGCAGAAAGCAGTTCGTGACAGGTTAGAAAATATCAAGGTTACCGATATTTATTATGGTATCTGTTGGTTTGCAACCTTATCTTCCATTATTTTATTAGCCATCGGATTATGGAATGCTACCATTCTTCCTAGTGAAAAAGGTTTTTATGGATTTGCATTTTTACTGGCACTTTTCGGAGCCATAGCGGTTCAGAAGAATACTCGAGACAATATGCTTCAGGAATAATAAAAAGAATCCGTCTCACAATCAAAAAGTGAGACGGATTTTTTTAGTGAATTGTAAATGGTCAATTACCAACTTTAAAAATTGACAAGCGAAGCGAATTGACCTTTCACCATTCACCTTATTTATCATACTGATTCGGATGTTGAGCTTTGATAGCATCAACAGTTCCCAATACTTTATCTTTTAAAGCTTCCTGATATTTTTGAAGTTTTTCGGCAACCTGAGCATCACCTGTTCCGATAATTTTTGCGGCTAAAATTCCGGCATTTAAAGCTCCGTTCAACGCTACGGTTGCAACAGGAATCCCACCCGGCATTTGAAGGATAGACAATACAGAATCCCAACCGTCAATAGAATTGCTAGACAAGATCGGAACGCCAATTACTGGTAAGGTGGTACAGCTTGCCACCATTCCCGGAAGATGCGCGGCACCTCCTGCTCCGGCAACAATTACCTTCAGACCTCTTTCCTGAGCTGTTTTGGCGTAATCAAACATTCTCTCCGGCGTTCTGTGAGCCGAAACCACTGTAAGCTCATACGGAATGTCCAGCGTTTTTAAAAAATTCGCAGCCTGTTCCATGATCGGCAAGTCGCTCTGACTTCCCATTATAATTCCTACCATCTTCAATTTTATTAGATTTCAAAGATAAAGAATTTTAAAATTGTAAAATAGTGAATTGTTAATGGTGAATAGTGAATTTTGCTTCGCAAGTGAATTGTTAATCATGGGAACCGTACATTTAAATTGACAATGAAATTAATTCACTCTTGACAATTCACAAAACTTTTCTGTTCCCGTCCAAATTGGTAAAACTGTACCCGTTCGTTTTATTTCAAAAGAAATATATTTGCCCACCACTTTTATTCTATTTTGAAAAATTACAAACTTATTTTTGCCGTCATTACGGTAGCTCTTGTCTGGGGTACCACTTTTTTGGCGATTCGCGTTGCAGTACAAACTATTCCGGCTTGGTTTGTAGCTGGGATCCGTCAGTTTTTGGCATCGGTTATTATGCTGATCGTTCTTCTTTCAAGAAAAGAATTTAAATGGATCGGCTGGAAAAACCTAGGTTATCAAATCATTTTCTCTTCATTAATGCTGATTGTTGCCAACGGAATGACCACCGTTGCAGAAGAAACCGTATCAAGCAGTCTGGCTTCTCTTATAAGTGCATCTTCTCCTATTCTCGTATTTCTGGGAAGTGTTGCCATTGGATTACAAAAGTTTAGCTTTAAAGCCTTTCTAGGTGTTTTGATGTGTTTCAGCGGAATCCTTTTCATCTTCTGGGACGGAATCAAAGATCTGGCAAATCCAGATTACAGAATGGGAATTATTTTCCTTTTCTGTGCTATTGCAGGATGGGCTTCGGGGACGATTTTCACTAAAAAATTAAATATTCAGAGCGGAAACATCTCCTTGAATTTGTTCTATCAATTTCTGTTTGCGGGAATTGTTCAGATCATCTTCGCTTTCATTTTCTCCAGCCATTATAACTTCGAAAACTGGACTTTAAAAAGTATTTCTGCAATGATATACTTATCGGTTTTTGGATCTGTGGCTGCATTTTTTGCTTTTCATTATGCCTTAACTAAGATCTCACCGGTTCAGGTTTCAATATTAGCTTATATCAACACCATCATTGCCATATTTCTAGGCTGGCTCATTATGGATGAAAATATTACCATTAAATTTATCTTGGCAGCTATTTTAATTATCATGGGTATTTTTATTATTAATTATAAACCAGAGATGTTTAGAAAACAGAAAGCAGGATAAATTTTATGATTGAAATACTTGAGACTATTTATAATTTTTTAGGAAAACTTCTTCCTTTTTCTTTTGGTATTGCTTTTATTGGATTTATAATGTCTTTTATTGCAAAAATTATCAAAAGTATTAAATTTCAAAGAGCTTGTATATTCTTATTACTACAAGTTTTTGTTTTAGGAATTATCATGGTTCTTTTGCAAACAATCATTATTAGAAAAATCAGGAATGAAATTTTAGAAATCTTGTCAGATCCTCAAACTCAAATCATTATATCAAGAAATGATTTTGAAATACTTCCACAAGATTTAAAGAAAGAGCTTCTTAAAATTCAGGATATTTCACCTAATCATACAGGTCCTGAAAACCAAAAATCCGTTGAGATTATTTCTTCTAAAGGTATTTTTAAAATCTTTATTGGAAGAGATTCAGGAAATAAAACCCAGTTTTGGATTTTCACGGATAAATATAAATTTAGTGAAGAAGCAGAAATTGGAAGAGTTAATTCAACCCTAATTAAATAAAAAGACCGCCTTTCGGCAGTCTTTTCGTTTATCATTAAGCGAGTTAAGCAATCACTCTCACCATTTCTTTCACTTTCACTAATTTCTCCATCAGCTCTTCTTTTGAGTCTGCCAATACATTGATGTGCCCCATTTTTCTTCCGGGTTTGGTTTCAGTTTTTCCGTAAAGATGAACGTAAGTTTTGGGCATTTTCAGCACATCATCCATCCCTTCATAAATTACCTTCCCTTCGAATCCCTCTGCACCAACTAAGTTTAACATTCCACTGAAAGTTAGAGAATCTGTATCTGCCAAAGGCAAATTTTTCACCACACGATACATTTGCTCAAACTGTGAATTGGCATTTCCTTCCTGACTTTGATGTCCTGAATTATGTAATCTAGGAGCCGTTTCGTTTACCCATATTTTTCCTTCCTGATCTAAAAATAATTCGATCGCAAAAAGTCCGGGAGAATTTACAACCTCTAAAAATTTAGTGGTAATTGAATCAATCTGTTTCTGAATATCCTCACTTAAGAAAACCGGACAGATATTGAAATCCAATAAATTCAGTTTCGGATCTGCAACCATTTCCGTTACGGGAAAAGTTTTGGTTTCTCCATTTTCATTTCTTGCAACGATCACGGAAAGTTCTTTATCAATATCAACTAAGCTTTCAATCACAGAAGCTTCCTGCCAAAGATTTTGAAGATCGATTTCATTTTTAATTAACTGAACTCCTTTTCCGTCGTATCCACCCGTATTCATTTTTTGAACAAAAGGTAACGGCATTGTAATTTCTTCATCTCTGTTCCAAACCACCTGAAAATCAGGACTTGGAATGTTATGCGTTTTATAAAACTCTTTTTGAAGGATTTTTTGTTGAATGGTTTTAATAATTTTAGAATTCGGAACTACTTTTACCCCTTGCTTTTCAAGTTCAGCCAAAGCATCAGCATTTACATGCTCGATCTCGATCGTTACGACATCTTTGTCTTTACCGAAATTCAAAACAGTTTCAAAGTCATTGAAATTTCCCTGCGTAAAGTATGAGATATTGTGGCAAGGCGCATCAGAAGCGGGATCCAGCGTATAAAACTGATCATCATATTTCAATGCTTCCTGAATCAACATTCTTCCCAATTGCCCACCACCTAAAATTCCTATTTTCATTCTTTCTTTTTATTTTTTCTATTTAGATTTAATTTAAAGCTAATTTTATTTTTAAACTTTATCGATTTTCAAATATCCCAATCCTATCTCATTTTCCTGGTTTTCGGCATCAGATTTAATTAAAACAATCGAATATTTTTCTTTCATTTTTTCGGGCAAAATATCATTTATATTAAAAATATCATCAATATCTACTCCATGCTTATCGTCCACATGGCTTACCGCACCTTCAAAACCCATCGTTTTATAAAACTCTGTATTTTTAGCTCTTTTAATGATCTCTCCCATGGATTTCCCTACCATCAGATGCTGTTCGTGAAATTCCTCAAAGTGACCTCTTTTATATCCACCCAAATTCAGGAAATACAATTGATCTTCTGAAGTCTCATCAGTTTTTTCAACAATTTTCACTTCATAACCATCTGCAAACTGTACTTTTTGATGACAATCGAGGTGAATTTTGCCGTCTGCTTCCTTCCAAAAATCCTTCATATCCGGAACTAAATCCTTCAGGCTTTCCGCAATACCGAAAAAAACATCATGCTGCTCAATATTTCTACCTTTAGGAGTTGCTCCCAGAATGACATAAAATAAATTCATTTCTCTGTACGTTTCTGCAAAATTACATTAAAATAATCTTTTTTAAAAGTTTGTCAGACAACGCCAATAGTTTTATATTTGTACCATGTCAGAAATCATTATTCTCTTTCTTGGAGCCATCTCGGCAGGGCTTTTGGGTTCGCTTACAGGTTTAGGAGGAGGAGTTATCATCATCCCTTTATTGACGCTGGGTTTCGGCGTTCCTATGCATTATGCTATCGGTGCTTCATTAATTTCGGTGATCGGAACTTCTTCCGGCGCGGCGGTTGCCTTCGTTAAAGAAGGCTTTACCAACATGAGGATCGGAATGTTTTTAGAGATCGGAACCACAGCCGGAGCCATCATTGGAGCTTTGGTTTCCGGGATGCTGAATCCGAATACGCTGGGAATTATTTTTGCAAGTATTCTTCTTTTGACAGTTGTTTTAAATCTTAAAGGAAAACCTGATCATCAGGAACCTGTAATTAAAGGAAGCTTAGAAGAAAAGCTGAAATTATTTGGAACATTTCCTGACAAAGGAGTTTTGAAAAGCTATTCTGCAAGAAATACGGTTCCGGGATTTTTAATGATGATGTTTGCCGGGGCGATGTCCGGACTTTTAGGAATCGGTTCCGGAGCATTGAAGGTCTTGGCGATGGATAATATGATGAAACTGCCTTTCAAAGTTTCTACCACAACAAGTAACTTTATGATCGGTGTAACGGCTGTTGCAAGTGCCATGATCTACTTCCAGAGAGGTGAAATTATTCCTGTAATTGCAGCTCCGGTATTGGTTGGTGTTGTAGTCGGAAGTTTCATCGGTTCAAAAACATTAATGATTTCAAAGACAAAAAAACTGAAAACATTCTTCGCCATTGTAATTACGATTTTATCAATTTACATGATGTATAACGGTATCAATAAAAGTTTCAGATAATGAGAAAGAATTTCACTGATGTAGATCTAAACCGTTCTGTTGGAAATCTTTTGAGGCTGGGCGTGCTTTTATCTGTAACCACGTCATTAATTGGTTTTATTAAACTTTTCTTCGAAGGCTTTGAAATGCCTAAAAAATATACAAGCCTAGATGTAGGATCTTCTTCTGAAAAAGTTTGGGGACAATTTTGGCATTCTCTATGTGCAGGAGAAGGAATGGCTATTATTCAACTGGGAATTCTTATCCTGATCATTACTCCTTTAATGAGAATTGTTTTCGCATTGGTAGGTTATCTTAAAGAAAAAGACTACGTTTATGTAGTCATTTCTTCAATTGTATTGGCGATTATGGCGATAAGCTTCTTTACCGGCTACGCTCATTAATATTTACATTTCATAAAACTCTAAAGGCAATTTGTCCGGATCTTGGGTAAAGAAAAATTCTTTTCCGGTAAATTCATCGATTCTTATTTCTTCACAGTTTAAGCCTTTATTAATTAATTCCAGACGTTTTTCATTAACATTTTCAACCGAAAAAGCCAGATGTCTTAAACCACATGATTCTGGTCGGGACGGTCTTTCTGGTGGATTTGGAAATGAAAACAATTCGATAACGTAATGCTCACCAATAGCAAGATCTAACTTATAAGATTGTCTTTCTTCACGGTAAACTTCACGAATTATATTTAATCCGATTACTTCTGTGTAGAATTTTTTAGAAACCTCGTAATCTGAACAAATGATGGCGATATGATGTATTTTCATTTTTAAATTTATTTTGAATTCTCACAGTTTTCTTTTCTTCTGGTATCAATTATATATTGAATTTTCCAGACATTATTTTGTTTTACCAATTGAAAACTATTGGCTCCACAATGCAAGAATTTTCCTTTATAGTAAAACTGATATGGCGTAAAAACACTCGCCAGATTTCCGTCAACATGAACAGCTTCGATGGTTATTCTTTCATCAAGATCATCTTTTGAAGCTTTGGAAATTGATGAGATAAAATCAGAGATATTCTCCGTTTTCACTGTTCCATCTTTTGTAATAGTTTGAAGGATTGCGCTTTCTGAAAATATAGATTTCAATAACTCCTGATCTGCATTTTTCATTCCAAGAAACAAGTTTCGGATCGGTTTTTCTATTTCCTGATTCTGATTATTCTGGGCGAAACAGAAACTGCTTAAAAATAAAGTGACAGTAAGTATTTTGTTCATTTTATTTTGATTTAATCTAATCAATAAAAATAGGAAAATAAAATATAAACTGTACATCAATTAGAAAGTAAAATCATACTTTTATCCCTTTATTTCAAGAATATGTGGAACGCTTATCTGATTCTGGTTGCGCTGTTGCTCCTTTTAACGCTATTGCCTAAAATTCAAAATTCACATTGGATATTTAGGGTGCCTGAATTTGGTAAAATCCAGATCACTTATTTTATTGTCATTACATTTATTTTAGGTTTTCTGGTAGATTCTCATTCGGAATATTTTTGGTATTTTCAAGGATTTTTAGGGCTGCTGTTTATTCATCATGCCATTATTCTGGTTAGGTATACACCAATTTATCCTATAAAGAAACACACAAGACAACAGAAATCATCTCAAAAAATACATTTTATTTCAGCAAATGTATATCAGTTCAATACAGAATACAGCAGATTTATTAAATTAATAGAAAAATATCATCCTGAAATTTTTCTGACCATGGAAAGTAATGGAGATTGGGAAAAAGCGATGCAGCCTTTGGAAAAAGACTATCCATATCATCATAAAGTAACGCTGGAAAATACTTACGGAATGCATTTTTATTCCAAAATAGAAATCAAGGAAGCTAAAACACATTATTTTGTTGCTGATGATATTCCGAGTATTGAAGTTCATTTAACCACCGAAGATGGATTTTCATTTGTATTTTTTGGAGTTCATCCACCACCTCCAAGTCCTACCGAAGAGGAAACTTCAAAAGAAAGGGACGGCGACTTATTAAGCACCGCAAAACGGGTAACAAAAATTGATAAGCCCGTTATTGTTGTGGGAGATTTTAATAATGTTGCATGGTCAAAATCGTCTATATTATTCAGAAAAACGAGCCATTTGATCGATCCTAGAATCGGTCGTGCTTTTGTATCAACTTTTCATGCAAAATATCGTATGCTGAGATTTCCGATTGACCTGATGTTTCATAGTGAGGATATTTTTATTGAAAAACTTACCACTTTGGAGAATTTTGGCTCCGACCATTTACCGGTTTACTGCGAATTTTTTATAGATCATCATAATAATGAGCAGGAAGAAAGAATAGAAAAGGCGACTACAGAAGAAAAAATTCAAGCTGAGGAAATGATTCAGGAAGGAAAAGAAGAGGATGGTGAGCGTGATGCGGTTGTGACTGAGGATTGATTTAAATATGTTTTGACTAAAGTCAATTGCATTCTTATACAACAAAAACGGACTAAAGCCCGTTCCTATTGATATATTTAGTATGTTTTTATCTTAATTAAAACTTCATAATATCCTTCACTACTCCATTGTTTTGGGTGTGCTGTAATAATTCAGCTTCGACAAATGATTTAATTTTTTCTTCTGAACCATCATTCGGGAATAAAAGATGAACGTTTGCACCGGCATCCAATGTAAAGAATAAAGGTAAATTAGTTTCTCTTCTGAAATCCCAGATTTTATTGATCACTTCTAATGTTCCAACCTTCATTAAAATAAAAGCAGGATCGCTCATCATCATCATTGCGTGAAGCGTAAGAGCTTCGTGCTCAACTAATTTGATAAAACTTTGCAAGTCACCATTTTTAAGAATTTCAATCATCGGAATGAAATTCTCTCTCGCTTCCTGAAATCGTCTTTCTGCATACGGATTTGTATTCATCAAACCATGTCCAACCGTTGAAGAAACCGTTTTCTGACCTTCATGAATCAACAAAACCCAGTCATTAAAATCTTTGAAAAT
Organism: Chryseobacterium limigenitum; assembly: GCF_900114875.1. GTDB lineage: Bacteria > Bacteroidota > Bacteroidia > Flavobacteriales > Weeksellaceae > Chryseobacterium > Chryseobacterium limigenitum. The sequence goes on along the minus strand of NZ_FPKW01000007.1, from coordinate 59,926 downwards.
CTCATGAATTTCATCATCCGGATATTGTACAGCATATAGATCTGAACTACCTCTAACCTGAGATTGTCCCCAAACAACCAATCCGTTGTAAAGACTTCTGCAAGCGCTTCCGCTCCCTAATCTAGCCAAAAATGACGCTTTTTTTAATGATTCTTCATCCGAAGTTTTCTCTGAAAAAACTTCATCCAGTTTCATTAAACACTTTGCAATTGCTCCAAATCCTGAAGCTGAACTTGCAATTCCTGAACTGTGTGGGAATGTATTTTCTGTTCTGATGATATATTTACCTTCCAAGATCCAAGGCAAATACTGTTCGATATTTTTAAAGTATTTTTCAATTTTTTCAGCAAATTTTACTTCTTCATTTCCTGCTAAAAAAGTTTGTACAGAAAATGGTTCTCCAGCTAAAAATTCTACTGTAGTATTGGTTTTACAATGATTTAAAGTATAACTGATACTCGGATTTGCAGGAATCTGATTGTCATATTTTCCCCAATATTTGATTAAGGCAATATTTGATGGACAGCTTTCTGAAACTGTTTGCGAGCTTATCGTAAAGTCTTCTTTTCCTAAAAATTCTTGTGTTGTCATAATTTAATTTAAAATATTCTCTTGTCATTCTGAATGAAACGAAGTGGAATGAAAGAATCTCAATTAAGTCAAATATAAAAAAATATTATAGATTTCTTCGTTCCTCAGAATGACAGTCACTAATACATTTTCTCAATAATATCTGCATATTTTTTAAGAACTACATTTCTCTTCACCTTTAAAGTTGGCGTGATCTCGCCTGTGTTGATGTCGAATTCTGCAGGCATCAGAGTGAATTTCTTTACCTTTTCGAAATCAGACAGATCATGTTCCAGTTCAGCAATTTTATCTTTATATAAACGAATAATTTCGTCTTTTTTCACCAATTCTTCCCAGTTGGTGAATGGAATGTTATTTTTCTTTATATAATCTTGCAGAAACTCAAAATTAGGGACAATCAAAGCAGAAACAAACTGTCTTCCCTCGGCAATCAAAACAATCTGACTTATATAATTATTATTAGTCAAAAGATTCTCGATCTGCTGTGGCGCAATGTATTTCCCGTTGGAAGTTTTCATTAAATCTTTGATCCTGTCTGTAATGATCAAATTTCCGGCATCGTCAATCTTTCCGGCGTCACCTGTTTTAAACCAACCGTCTTCTGTGAAAACTTTTTGCGTTTCTTCCGGTTTGTTATAGTATCCTTTCATGATACCGTTTCCTTTCGCCTGAATTTCATCATTTTCTCCGATTCGGATCTCAACTCCCGGTAAAGGTTTTCCGCTTGTTGCATGCTCGAAATTTGTTAAAGGGAAAAGCGTCAAAGTTGCCGTAGTTTCTGTCAAACCATACCCAACCGTAACATGAATTCCAACTGATTCAAAGAATTTTGTAACTTCAGGAGACAACGATGCTCCGCCACAAGGTAGAAACCAAAGTCGACCACCCATTTTTTCTTTGATTTTACTGAAAACCAACATATCCGCAAGAGATTCTTTTAGTTTTAATCCAAAAGGAACCGGATTTTCATGCTGTCTCAATTCTCCGGTTTGCTTTCCTGTTTCTAATGCCCAATTAAAAATTTTCTTTTTTAAAGATGAACCTTCACCTGCTTTTTCTAATACTCCGGCATACACTTTCTGGAAAAATCTCGGAACGGCGCACATCATCGTAGGTTTTACCTCTTCCAATGCTTTTGCGATATTCTTTGGATCTTCCAAGAAATATACTCTTGCTCCGCCATACAAACAAAGCAAACTCCAGCATCTTTCGAAAACGTGACTTAAAGGTAAAAATGCTAAAGAAAGCTCTTCTTCGAAATTTTTAAATTTAAAAAATTCAAAATGAGCATCGAAAGCTTTGATGAAATTTCCGTGCGTCAGCATTACTCCTTTTGGCGTTCCTGTAGTTCCTGAAGTGTAGATCAAAGTGGCTACATCTTCATATTCCTTTTTAAAAATCTCTAGTTTTGAGGAAGCTTTTGCAATAAAATCTTCCAGATAAAAACTGCTGAATTCTTTTTTGATCCAGACTGCTTTTTTAGAAATGATAATCGTTTGAAGAGTATTTTCTTCTTTATGTAAAATATCCAGACACGCATCATATTGCGCCTGATCTCCCACCAAAATAATTTTAGCCTGAGAATCATTGATGATATATTCTGCCTGTTCAGCGTTGTTTGTAGAATAAATGGGAACCGTGATGGCTCCGATAGATATTGCAGCCAAATCAAAAATCATCCACTCAGAAGAATTGTCTGAGTAGATCGCCACTTTATCATTTTCCTGAATTCCTGCATTCTTCAGAGCATTGGCTGTTTTGAAGATCATTTCACCGAATTTCTTCCAGCTCAATTCCTTCCAGCCTTCTTTTTTCTTAAAACCAATGGCTGATTTTATGGGATGCTTTGCTACATTTTTATTGATAATTGCCTCTGCAAGATTCATTTATTTATTCAGCTTTTTGTCGTTACTATAATTATTAAGGTGAAAATCAACACTTTCCTGTACGGGAATGAACTGATAATTCAGCTTTTCTTTAATTTTTTGATTGGAAATTGTATTCATTGCAGTCACTGCCTCAATATTAGTTCTGGTCGCCATTTTTAATTGTGGAATTAACCATCCGAAAAAAATGTTCATCCATCTTCCCAAATTCAGTTGTGTGTTGGATAAGATTTTAGCATCTTTTAGACCTGCTTTATTCCTGACATAATTCCCAATATCAGCATATTTTTTATTTTCAGAAATAAGAATAAAACGTTCTCCGAAAACATTCTTTTCCATTAATTCAATGGCAATTTTTGCTACATCCAATACATCTACATAAGATGTACCTCCGGAAAATGTAAAACTATTCTTTTCAAAAGTAGAAAAAAGTTCGCCACTGCTTTGACTCCAGTTTCCTGAACCGATGATGATTCCGGGGTTGATGATAATTGTATTTAAACCTTCGGCGGATGCTCTCCAGACTTCCATTTCAGATAAATGCTTTGAAATTGCATAGGCAGAATGTTCTATTTTAGGATTAAAATCAGACTCTTCGTCCAATTCTCCTTTTTCATTAAAACCATCTAACACTGCAATAGAACTTACATGTAAAAATTTCTTAACATCAGAACCTTCACAAGCAAATAAGAGATTTTCTGTACCTTTAATATTAACATGATACATCTCTTTTTCATCTTTTGGATTAAAACTTACTTTTGCAGCACAGTGATAAACCTCATCTACTCCTTTTAAAGCATCCTGAAGAGAATTGATATCATCAAAATCTACATCGATCCATTCAATTTTATTAAAAAAATCGTCAGGGCTTTCCGTATAAAATGTATACGAATGTTTTACTTCTTTTATATTGCTTGTAGGTCTTTTCGCAGCACGAACGTTTTTGCCTTTTTTAAGAAGCTCTAAAACGATTACTCTGCCTAAAATTCCGGTGGCACCCGTTACAAAAACCATCAATTATATTTCTACTTGATTGTTGACTAAATTATGACAATATTTTTTATTCGGCAATTCTTGGTTTTAATAAAAATCACTTAAAAATTGTATCTGCAAATTTGCGATTTTTAAAGGACAATTTCGATCTAGTTTCCTATTTAATTAATGAATTTGTTTAAATTGTAATGGAGAATATCTTGTTGGAGAATCGCAAAGACGCAAAGACTTTTATTCTTCATGCTGTTTCTAAGGTGCAAGAAAATCAAAGATTTTCAGCAAGCATTATATTACAGTAATTATACATTCCTAAATTTTATCTCCGATAAAATCTTTGCGCCTTAAAGCAGGAATTTTAATTATAATTTGCGCCTTTGCGATTTTCCAACAATATAAAAATAAGAAAACGGGCTAAAGCCCGTTCCTATTAATATAAATTCTTGTGTAATTCGTGGAATTAATTTGTGATTTTGTGTTCAAAAGTTTAAGCTAAAACCATATTATCTCTTCTTGGCGCTTTATCACACAATACATCTGCGATACTTTTAGAAATAAGATTTCCTTCTGTAAGGTTATCCAACCAGAAAAACTCTCCTGCGGCGTTGATTTCAATAAAATAATAATCGTCTTCAGGAGAAACGATGATGTCAAGTGCTCCATAATCAACATTATAAACATCTAAAAGCTCTAAAACTTTTTGTTCAACATCTTTCGGAAGTTCGGTTGGAAGCCATTTATCGATTAAATTCACGCCGTCTTTTCTCCAGTCAACTTTGGCATCTTCGAATTGTTGAGAATCAATTTCAAAAGCGTAAACATCCCGACCAACAACGGTTACACGAAGTTCCCTTTTCTTTTGAATCATTTTCTGAAACTGCATCGGACAATATAAAAGTGACTCTAATTCTTCAAATTTATCCTCTTTAACAACATTCGTGAAAACTACACTTTCAACTCCGTCTTCGTAAATGGCAAATCCGGTCTGCATTTTTGCTACAACGTTCTTATGTTTTATAATAAACTGTTTTGCTTCTTCAGGATTGTTTGTTAAGCAAGTTGCAGGAATTTTTAATCCAATTTTGTCTGCAATTTTAAGCTGTTCTTCCTTACTGTCTAATCTTCTGTAAACGCTTGGTTTTCCTAAAGAATAACAGTCAAAAGACTCCAAAAACCCGAAAAGTGTATTGCGTATCTCGCCCATTGCGGCTCCGTAAAACTTAGAATCCATTTCTTCTTTCAGACCGTTTCCTATATTGTAAGCTCTTCTGTACCAAACCGCTGCAACATCATCCAGACGAATTTTAGCATCAGCAGTTTCAAGAAAACTCACCCATTCTCCGTCTTGAAAAATAGTGGATAATTTATTTTGTAAAGGATATAAATCGACATCAAAACGGATCACTTCACAGTTATTTTTCTCAATATATTCTGTTACTTTTTCGATTGAAAAATTATCTCCAGTATGCGTAATTATTAAAATTTTATTCATTGGTTATTTATTCTTTTTATAAGGTTATCGGCTATTCTTTCTGCGATGGGGAAATTAAGTTCTTTTTGCAGCATTCCCCACTCTCCTTGCGGATTTACTTCGAGAAAGTAGTATTTTCCATCTTTTCCTTTGATCATATCGATTGCTCCAAGATACAGTTTCATTTCCTTCATCATTGAAATCAGATTTTTTTTAATTTCTTCCGGAAGATCATATTCAGACCAGAGAAAACCTTCCTGAATAACTCTCCAGTCGGTATTTTCACTGTTATTAATTTTACCTGTGAAAAACTCACCATCTACATAAACAATTCTCAGTTCATATTCTTTTTCGATATATGGCTGAAAGATCATCGGACAATACGCAATATCAGCAATGTGTTCTAAATTATTTTCATCAATAATGGTTGTTGAAAGAAAATTCTCCCCATTCATCGATTTTGTAATGACACCATGAAGTTTTGCTACAGCCTTTCCATTGCAGTTTTCATGAAAAAAGGTTAAAATCTTTTCTTCATCATTAGAAAAAAGCGTTTTTGGAATGGTTAAATCAAACTTTTGAGCAATTTTAAGCTGATACATTTTATTGCCATCAATCTTATTCTCAGATTCATACGGATTAATCCAAGGAATATTTTCCAACATCGTAAAAAGATTATAGCGAAGACTTCCATATTCTTTCAGGAAAATTTTCTCATAATCTTCGTCAAGGTCTTCAGGAATGGTAATTCGCCAGGACTTTCTGTGCCATACCGCTTGAATATCTTTAGAGTTAAGAATGTTTCCAAATTCATCAGTCAGTTCAAAAGAATCTTCATTGATGCTGATTTTCTGAAAATCATTAAGATGATCAGAATTAAGCCTGAAATAAGGGATATTTTTGGATCTCAGATAGTCGAAAAAGAGATCGATATTATAAAAATCGTTGGAATGAGTAATACAGAGAATCATTGGCCGCGTTTTATTAAAAAAGGAAACTTAAAGTTTAAGTTCCCTTTTAAATATGATTTTGTTAATATGTTTTAATTATAAAAACAACTCATTTTATACAACCGGAGCATCATCATCTCCGTCAGAAGGATATTTCTGAGTCTGAGCCATGTCGTACTGAGGCTTTGTAACCGTATCTAACACCGGTTTTGTAACTGTATCTCTTTCCGGAATTGTGATATCTGTACCACCTTTTACCGTTTCAGGATCTTTAAGTTGCTTTTCTAGAAAAGAGGCAAAAAATGGCTTCTTTTTTGAATTTTCGTTTTTCATAATGTTTAGTTTGAGTTTGATTGTATTTAAATTGAGTAAATTTTAATCTAGTTCTCCGGTTTCGTCACTATCAGACGGATATTTCATTGTTACCTGATCATTTTGTCTGTTGGTAACAGTATCTCTTAGAACTGATGTTGTGGGAGAATCCTGAAGTGCAGTCGTTATTGCTCCTCCTTTTACCGTTTGAGGATCCTGAATTTGCTTCTCTAAAAATGATACAAAAAATGGTTTCTTTAAATTTTTGTTTTTCATAATTCTTTTAGTTTGGTGTTAAGATAATGATTGATTGAAACTTATGAAGCTTCTCCTGTTTCGTCGCCGTCGGAAGGGTATTTCATAGTTACATTATCATACCCCGGCTTTGTAACAGTGTCCTGAAGGGCTGATGTCACATTATCTACAAGCACAGAAGTCACAGCTCCTCCCTTTACCTTTTCAGAATTATTGATTTGCTTCTCTAGGAAAGAGGCAAAAAACGGTTTTTTGAATTTTTTGTTTTTCATGGTTTTTGAATTTGGTTTTAGTTTTAATTATTCAACAGAATCATCACCATCCGAAGGATACTTCATGGTCACATGGTCTAATCCAGGTTTTGTAACACTATCCGAAAGTGCAGATGTAACATTGTCTTTTGTAGGAATTGTAACAGAATCTTCAAGAGCTGTTGTTATTTCCTGACCTCCATTTACCTTTTCCGGATTCTTAACTTGTTTCTCTAAAAACGAAGCAAAAAACGGTTTCTTTGAATTTTTCTGTTTCATAAGTTTATATTATTAGTTATTTGGCAAAACTAAATTACAAAAAATTCAACACCAGGAGAAATAAATATATTATTTAATAAAATTTTAACACAAATTCAATAATTGTAGAATTAAATTAATTCAAGCCTAAAAATTCTCTAACAACATTCGCAAAATCAACAGGATTTTCTGCCTGAACCCAATGTCCTGCATTTTTCACCGTAACAATTTTAGCTTTCGGAAATTGCTGCCTGATGCCAAACTCATCCTGAGGAAGAATATAATTGGATTTTTCACCTGAAATAAATAAAGTCTCCCCTTCAAAAACACCAAATTTGATGGCATTTGAAACAAATTCTGTATATTTTTCGGCTAAAGTTTTAAGATTAAATCTCCAGTTCAGCTTTTTATCATCACCCCAATATAAATTTTTAGCCAAAAACTGGATGGTAGATTTTTCCGGAATATATTGAGTTAAAACAGCTTCAACTTCATTTCGAGAGTTTACAGTATTAAAATCAACCGTTTCCAAAGCTTTGATAATTCCCTGATGATGTGGAGGATATGCTTTCGGAGAAATATCAACCACAATTAATTTATCAACTTTCTCGGGATATTTTATTGCGAACTGCATTACCGCTTTTCCACCCAGAGAATGCCCTAAAATATGGGCTTTTTCGATTCCGTAATGACTCATATAATTAGCAATATCATCAGCTAAATCATCGTGCGACATACTTTCGGAATGAAAGCTTCTCCCATGATTTCTAAGATCAATTAAATGAACAGGCAACTGCTCGCCAAGATCTTTTCCAAAGCTTCCCCAATTATCAAGCATTCCGAATAATCCGTGAAAAACCAAAAGCGGTGTAGACGAAAGATTTTCGCCAAATATTTTTGAATGTAGAATTTCCATAAGTTTTTTTATAAGATGTTAGAAGTTAGAAACTAGATATTAGTAAAATACACTGAAATACTGACTTCTAATTTCTAACTTCTAGTTTCTAATTATTCCATTTTGCCAATCTCTTCAAATACGCCTGGACTGTATTTTCCATTCCCATGTACAAAGCTTCGGAAACCAAGGCATGACCGATAGAAACTTCCAATAAATTTGGGATATTATCTGCAAAATATTTTAAATTATCTAAGCTTAAGTCGTGACCTGCATTGATTCCTAAACCAAATTCATTTGCAACAACTGCTGTATCATAATAAGGCCTTATAGCCTGCTCTTTATTCAATAAATAATTTTTAGCATAAGCTTCAGTGTATAATTCGATTCTGTCTGCACCGGTTTTTGCAGCATATTTTACCAATTCCGGCGTTGGATCAAGGAAAACCGAAGTACGGATTCCTGCATTTTTAAACTCAGCGATAATTTCTTTAAGAAAATCAAAGTGTTTTTTTGTATCCCAACCTGCATTTGAAGTAATGGCGTCATCTGCATCGGGAACCAACGTTACCTGCTCAGGTTTTACTTCCAGCACCATGTCGATAAATTCTCTGTGCGGATTTCCTTCAATATTAAATTCTGTTGTCACCAAAGGCTTCAGATTATAAACATCTTTTCTTGTAATATGTCTTTCATCGGGTCTTGGATGGACCGTAATTCCCTGTCCGCCAAACTCCTGAATTTTAATTGCAGCTTCTGTTACACTTGGCGTTTCGCCTCCTCTTGCATTTCTTATCGTTGCAATTTTATTAATGTTTACACTTAATTTTGTCATTTTTTAATCTAGATATTAGAAGTTAGATTTTAGAAATTAGTTTACATGAATATGTAAAATTTTCTGCTTAAATCTATTTCTTATTATTTTATTTTAAATTAAAAAGTTAGAGTTAAAAAATAATTTCCAGCTTCTAAACTCTAACTTCTAATTATTTATACTTTTACGTTCACCTGCATTACCTGCAAATCAAATTCTTTGGAAGCAACCAGTAAATGGTCAAAAATATCGGCCTGAATTTCTTCAAAATGCTCCCATTTGGAATCATTGGCAAAACAATAAATTTCCAAAGGCAGACCTTGCGGGGTGATTTCCAACTGACGAACCATCATTGCTCCGTTTTTATCAATATCAGCATCGTTTTCAATGTACTTTTGAGCGTAATATCGGAAAACTCCGATATTGGTAAGCTGTCTTCCGTTGATGATCTTATCTTTATGCTCGAGGTTTTCTTTTTCTTTTTTTAATTCAATAATTTTTGATTCCAGATAATCGGAAATTAAATTAATATCTCTCAAACGTTCAATTTCTTCATCATTTAAAAACTTAAAAGAATTGATATTAAAGTAAATCGATTTTTTGATTCTTCTTGTATTAGACTCTGACATCACCTGAAGGTTTTTGATCTCAGTTGTCAGCAAATCATAAGTAGGGATCGTGGAAATTGTCTTATCAAAATTAGTGATCTTCGTTGTCAGAAGGCTTATATCAGAAATATTTCCTTCAATATTATATTTAGGAATCCCGATCCAGTCGCCTACTTTCATACTTTTTGAAGTTGCCACGTGAAGTCCTGTTACAAATCCTAAGATCGTATCTCTGAAAACCAATACCAAAACCGCTGTTATTGCTCCTAAACTTCCTAATATCGTCCCTCCTTTTATCCCGAAAATCGTACAGATCCCAATAACCGTAAGAATAAAAATCCCGAAGATTTTTACTGATTCTGAGATCGCATTAAGAGCCATTATTTTGTAAAAATCCTGTTTAAGTACAAAGTAATTTCTGAAAGCTGTTAATGCCCTAAACAGCATTCCGGCGATGACGAAAATAATGGCAACATTTACAATTAATTCTAATAAAGTGAAACTTTTAGGATGCCTGTAAAAAACAGATAACAAGGCATATCCTGCAAAATTCAAAGCGCCTAAATGTACAATTGAATTTGTGATCCTTGACTGATAAATAGATTTAATAATAGGATATTTTTCTTTATCAAAAAACTTTTTGATAATTATATTCACCAAAAATTTAAAAATGAAATCAATAGCATACACAAGACCTGCCAAAAATATAAATTTAAGAACAATCTGACACGTAAGAACAAGCTCAGGATGCACGCTCCCTTTAACCAGGTAATGAATCTGATCGCTGATATTCTGCAAAAAATCTTTGGTATCTTGTATTTCGTCTTTCATTTACAGCAAATTTAGGAAATTTAAGGGTGATTTTAATCAAAACCTTTCCATCAATTTTCATCCCAAAATGATTTCTTTTTTAATATTTAATAAAAATTATTAAATCCTCTTAAACTATGGTTAATAAATAGAAGATTCACCAAAAACCATCTTTAAAAATAAATAATATTAAAAAATTATCACATTTTATGACTTTATATTCAATTATTTATTAAATTTGATTGAAACTAAACAAATCAAAACCAATTAGATATGAGAAAACACTACTTATTTATTTTGTTGTGTGTATTCACACTTTTAACCAATTGTACAGGAGGAGATGATCCTGCAATAGTTTCCGAAAACGTTGGTCCTACGGTTGTAAAAACCGGAAAAATTACCGGAAAAGTGATGTCACAAAACGGAACCAAACCTATTGGTGGGGCTTCAGTTTTTACATTTGATGACAAGTACAAAATCTATTACACGACTTCTGACTCAGACGGTAACTTCACGTTGGAAGCTCCGGCTGGAAATCAAACGATTCATATTCAAACAGGGAATGGCAGTAATTTCCGTACAGAAATTTCCGCAACTGTAAAAGATAATGAAACTTTAAATATAGATGCCAGTCAAACCAAACTGAATCAGGTTGCAAAAATTGCTTACGTAAAAGGGACATATGATAAAATTGAAGATATTATTCAGACTTTAGGCTATACCGCCACCGAAATCACCAATAACGATCTTGCTAACATGACTACAGTTGCACAGTATGACATCATATTTCTTAACTGTGGATCAAGAAATAACTACTCTTCAAATCCGGGACTTTACAATGTAATTGATACTAATCTAGCCACTTTTGTTGCTAATGGAGGAAGTATCTATGCGTCAGACTGGGACGTTGCCTACTTAGTGGGAGGAACAACTAATACCAATAACTGTTCGCTTGCAGGAGGATTTGTTCCCGACACAAAATTATGTTCTAAAAACATCGGAAGCGTAGGTATGGTAGGCGCTACAGTAAATAATGCAGGACTTACAACAGTGTTGGGGTTCAATACTCTTAATATTAATTATGATCTAGGTGCATGGCAGAAAATAATTAACTATGATCCGGCATATTGGGAAGTTTTAGTTAAAGAAACTTCATCAAATGACGCTTTGATGATCAGAACCAATCATTTTACCGCTACAGGTGTACCAACTACTCCGATAGGAAATGCTCCAAATTCAACATTTGTAACGGTTTGTATTACACTACCTGGAAATATCCAGATCAGTATCTCAGTTCCTCAGGTATTGGTTCCTTATTTGGTTGCATTAGGAGCAACGGTAGGCCCTTGCTCAGGATCTTCAACCAGTGGATATATTTATTACACAACCTTCCATAATCATGCCTCAGGCAACATTGGAAACGCCGGCGTAATTCTACAATATGTAATCTTAAATCTATAGTAAATTTTTAACTTATATTGAAAGGTGGCTTTTTTAAGGCCACTTTTTTTTATCTTGCATGTATAATTTTAAGAATGGATACAACATTAATTAATATTCTCTGTCTTGTTTTATTATTCCTCGGAATCTTAGGAACTTTTCTTCCTGTTTTACCTGGATTATTATTAAGTCTTTGTGGTTTACTAATCTATAAATATGGAACTGACGCTGATCTATCCATGATTTACATTTGGGCTTTTGGAATTCTGACGGCAGTTTCTGTAGTTTTAAGTTATGTAATTCCAGCCAAAACCAATCAAAAATATGGCGGAACACGTTGGGGAAGTATCGGTTCAATAATCGGAACCATTGTCGGAATGTTTTTACCAATTCCACTAGGCTTCCTGATCGGAATGTTTGCCGGAGTTTTCATCGGTGAATTACTTCATGATAGTAAAGACATGAATAAAGCTTTAAAATCTACAAAAGGTGCTTTCATAGGATTCATTTACGGAACGGGATTTAGTTTGGTTGTAGGTGTGGCAATGTTTTTGGTAGTAGTATTGAATATGCTTAATATCATTTAAAAACAGAAAATCATGCTACACAAAACCATCATATTCGGCTTAGGGTTATTGACATTAGCTAACTGTAATGCTCAAAAGGAAAACAAAACCTCAACAAAAAATACTGTGACAGGCGAAATAAAAGACGTAAAATCAATGAATAAGGATGAAAATATCATTTACTTCAATGAGGGAGAAAATAAATTCCTTAAAGAATATGAAATGAATGTCACATTTAAAGGTATTTCTGAGGACAGCCGTTGTCCTGAAGGCGTAAACTGTATGTGGGCAGGAGTTGCCGTGGCACAGATTGAAGTGATGGGATTGGCAACCAGACCAATGACCGTAAGTATCGCCACCACAGAAAATGCAGGGCGAAATTATCACCAATCTACGGAGTTCAACGGATATACCATTTCACTAAAAGATGTAAATCCTTACCCTACATCAAAAGATGGCGCCAAAGCACTTGCCGGAAAATACAGAATCGGAATCGTTATCAAAAAAGCAGGAGGAGACTCTACCACGAAATAGGCTTTTTTCCTTTTGAAACCAAATATTCATTAATTTTTGAAAAAGGTTTGCTTCCGAAAAATCCTCTGTACACAGAAAACGGTGACGGATGCGCCGATTTAATGATAAAATGCTTAGCCGGATCGATGAATTCGGCTTTTTTTTGTGCAAAAGCGCCCCACAATACGAAAACCACATTTTCTCTTTTATCTGAAATTTCTTTAATGATATAATTCGTGAATGTTTCCCATCCTAAATCCTTGTGAGAGTTCGGAGTATGAGCGCGAACGGTTAAAGTCGCATTCAACATTAAAACCCCTTGTTTTCCCCAATCGTCTAATTCTTTTGAAGTTCTTACAATTCCTAAATCATCTTTCAGTTCGATGAAAATATTTTTCAATGAAGGCGGTGCAGTCACCTGTTCGGAAACAGAAAAACATAAACCATTCGCCTGAAAGTCATTATGATAAGGGTCTTGTCCGATAATTACGACTTCAATGTCATCAAAAGGCGTAATTTCCAACGCTCTGAAAATCTGAGTCTTTGGTGGGAAAACTTTTGTTGTGGCGTATTCCTGTTTTACTTTCTCCCAAAGGGTTGTAAAGTAGGGAGTGCTTTTTATGGGGGCTAAAATTTCGGTCCAGGTCATATAATTCTAAATATTAATACAAAGATAGTATGTTAATTGTATAATTTTTATCCAACTTTTTTCACTTTTCCATATTGAACCTGATTCTCCTCAATTTTTTCATATAAGTAAGTATTATTCTCAATTTTCAAAATTCGAATCAAAAATTTCGGATTTTCCTTCATCCTTTTTTCTGTCTCTTTTGTCGGAATTATTGTGTACTCTCCGTTATCATACCAAACTATTTTACCCGTATAAATTTTCCCTTCAAAAGTTTCAAACTGCATGTTATCTTTTCTCTCGAAATTATATACTATAGAATCTCCCAAAACCTGTAAAGTAAATTTTCCAGATTTAAAATTTTCTGGATTTAATTTGGGATTGTAATCCATGCATTTTTCTGGAAAAAGCACTTTTGCACTATTACTATTGTAGTAAATTGCATCAGTCAATGATTTACAACCGCTTTCTTTCTCTTCAATTATTATTTGCATCCCTTAAAATATAAAGCACTTGGATTTTTCGGATAAATTTTCAAAGACTTGTCAAGATTTATAATTGCACTTTTAAAATCTTTATTATGAATATCTTTCATCGCTATTTTCATAGGATCTGTCAAATCATCATTTTGTTGTCCCAAAAAGAAAATAGGTAAAAAAAGCATTAACAATTTTTTCATTAAAAATTATGTTACTATTATTTTTTTCAAGCTAAAAACCAAATTATCAGGAAAACCTTCATCCTTTCTCTCCTCCTCCAAAACAAATTGATGCTTTAAAAGAATACCTTTCGAGTTTTCATTAAACTTATTGGTCATTGCGACAATTTCCTGCAAATTTAAAGTATTAAATCCATAATTTACAACTGCAGTTAACGCTTCCGACATGATTCCTTTCCTGTGATAGTCGGGTAACAATTCATATCCAACTTCTGCTTGCTTTCTGTCGTCAGAAAATTTCCAAAGACAAATCGTTCCGATAAGATTCGTTTGATCTTTTAAAGAAATTCCCCAATAAAAAGTCTCATGATTTCGGGTTCTTTCTTTAATGGTTAAAATAAATTGCAACGCATCGTAATTATTTTTCGGAGAATTTCTCTGAACGAATTGATTGATTATTTCATTACCACGAATTTTCAGAATATCCTCAACATAACTTTCGTTGATTTCTTTTAATTGTAGTCTTTCAGTTTCTAGTTTCATATCCCAAATTTAATAATTAAACTAATAAATTTTAACCACAAAAGTCACAAAAGATTTTATTGAAAATAAGTTAATCAAAAGTTCGTAAAAGTAAAAAATCAAAGATTTTTAAAAACTTTGTATTCTTTTATTCACAGTTATGATAAACTTAAATTATTTATATTTTAATCTTTTGTGACTTTTGTGGTTAAAATAAGAAGAAGCGTATTTTTTAAATTAGTTCATTTTCAAATTAAGATTCACATTTTCTCACTAAATTTGCACTGTGTATATAAATAAAGAAGATTTAAACGAATTAGAGTTTCCGCAATTGCTCGCGGAAATTGCTCCATTTGCGTACTCTCCGAAAACGAGGGACAAAATTCTTCAACTTCGTCCCATGGAAATTGACGAGGCAGGACTTTCACTCAAAAAAACTTCCGAATATTTATCGAGTTTTGAAAGTTCAAATGCGATTCCGTTTGATGAATACGAAGATATTGAAAGCGAATTACAACTCATGCTGATCGAGAATTACCGTCTCGAAAATAAGGCTTTCATCAAAATAAAAACGATTACCGAACAAATAGGAAGACTTCAAAAGTTTTTCCCGACAATGCCCGAAACGTTCCCAACTTTGATGGAAGACGCTTCTGTATTGGAATTTAAGAAAGAAATCATTGATAAGGTTGATAAAGTTTTCAACCGTTTTGATGAAGTGAAAAGTGAAGCTTCGCCAATCCTGAAAACCTTAAGAGCGGAAATTCAGCATGCGAAAAAAGCAATTCAGGAAAATTTCAACCGTGTATTGTTCAATTACGCTCAAAGTGATTTTTTAGATGATATCAGAGAGAGTAATATTGAAGACATACGAGTTTTAGCAGTAAAATCTGCTTATAAAAAAAGAGTTCCGGGAAGAGTGTTGGGACTTTCTAAAACAGGTTCAATTACGTATATTCAGCCTGACAATGTTGTAAAGCACTACTTTAAACTTCGAGAAAATCAGGAAGAAGAAAAAAAGGAAATTGATAAGATCCTAAGACAGCTTACCGCAGAATTAGCGGTATTCCAACCTCAGCTTTGGAGATATCAGGCTTATATTTTTGATCTTGATCTTACTAGAGCTAAAGCTAAGTTTGCAGAATTAATTAACGGGGTTTTACCAAAGATCAACCGTCATAAAACATTAAAATTAAGAGAAGCATTTCATCCATTATTATGGTTAAGAAATAAAGCGGAAAATAAAACTATTTTCTCTCAGACATTATCGTTGACCGATCAAAACAGAATTATCTGTATTTCCGGACCGAATGCGGGAGGGAAATCGATCACGCTGAAAACAGTTGGATTACTTCAATTAATGATCCAGAGCGGAATTTTAGTACCTGTTCACCCAAGATCAGAAATGTTTTTCTTTGATAAGATCATGACCGATATTGGTGATAATCAATCTATTGAAAATCACCTTTCCACCTATTCATCAAGATTGAAGAAAATGGGCGGAATCATCCGTGAGGCTGATGCCAACACCCTTTTGTTGATCGATGAATTCGGAACGGGTTCAGATCCTGAATTGGGCGGTGCTTTGGCAGAAAGTTTCTTAGAGTTTTTCTATGACAAAAAGAGTTTTGCGATCATTACAACGCACTATACGAATATTAAACTGGTTATAGAAGAGCTTCCTCACGCAGAAAATGCAGCCATGCTTTTTGATGAAGAAACATTGGAACCGATGTATAAATTGGAGGTCGGACAAGCTGGTAGTTCATTTACTTTTGAGGTTGCCGAGAAGAATAAAATCCCGAGGTTTATCATTCATTCTGCGAAGAAAAAAGTGGAACATGATATTGTGAATCTTGATAAAACGATCGTAAAACTTCAGCAGGAAAAATTCGAGGTTGAAAAACTGAAAACCGATCTTGCCGAAAGAAAAGAATCCGTTGAAGACAAACGCGACAATTTGCAAAAACTAAATGAACAGCTTCAACAAAAACTGTTCAATTTCCAAAAATTATATGAAGATGAACATCGTAAACTTCAGTTTGGAAATAAGATTGAAACATTTATTGACGGCTACATAAAAGGAAGATCCAGAAAAGATGTTGTGAAAGATTTTGTAAAGATTTTAGAACAGGAAAAATTCAGGAAAATCGATGCTGATAAAGATGAAACGAAAAGACTTCAGGTTGTAAAAAGAAAAATCACTCAACAACTGAAAAAAGAAGATGTTATTGAAAAAATCACTGAAACCAACGAAAAAATAGAGGAAAAACGTCAAACTGACCGCGCCGTTTGGATGAAAATTGGTCAACGCGTTCGTATCAGAGGAAGTACAAGTGTCGGGACGATTGAAAAGATATCCAGAAACAAAGTGATTGTGAATTACGGGACTTTTAAGACGACGATTAGTGCTGAAGAATTGGAGAGGATTTAATGATTAATGTATGACTGTAAAAACACAAATTACTTTCAAAGATTTTTGGGGTTTTTATTTAAAAAGTTCTTTAATAAGGTTTTTTGGCTTTCCAATTATAGCTGTTTTACTTTTTATATTTAAAGGTTTTCTGGATAGCGATGAAGGAGATATTTTTGAAAATGCTTCTATCTGGTTACTTGTCTTATGGGTTTTCATGACTGTCAGAGGTTATTTTAGTATTAAAAAAGCTTATTATTCAGACAAAAAAATTCAGGAAAATATTTCTTACACTTTTGTTGAAGATAAGATTAAAGCTGAAGGAGAAACATTTGAAAACGATTTTCATTGGAATACGGTTTCAAGAGTAAAAGAATTAAAAGATTGGTTTCTTATTTATCATAGTTTACAAACCATGAATATGATTCCTAAAAAAGATTTTACAAAACAAGAAATTGTAGCGCTCAGAACTCTTATTAAAAACAATAGCGTAAAAGCGAAACTTAGAAACGATTAATCAAAATAAAAGCGAGTGTCGATTAAATTGACACTCGCTTTTGTTTTTTATTATATTTGAATTATGCTTGAAAATGCTAAAATCCTTGGAATATTCTATGTGAAAATTTTAATTCCGACCCTATTATTTTCTTTATTAATTGCTTTTGCAACACATCTAAATTTCGAAAATTTTGGATTATGTTTTCTTTTATTATTTCCAATGCTTCATTTTTTCATTTATGAATTAAGGCTTAAAAATGAATATCACTTTTACGCCAATTTCGGATTTTCAAGAATATTTCTTTGGGGATTAACCTTATCAATAAGCATTGTTATAAAATTCACATCCGTATATTTATGAGTAAACTACATATTGACAGTATAACAAAAACATTCGGAACTAAAAAAATACTACAAGATGTCTACTTGAGTTGTGAAACAGGAAAAATCATTGGGCTTTTCGGAAGTAATGGTTCCGGAAAATCTACTTTATTTCAAATAATTTTCGGAACATTAAAAGGGGAAACTCAATTTATTAAATTCGACACGGTTATTCTTAACAATCAATGGGATAGAAAAAACAGAATCTCTTATCTTCCCCAATATTCATTTTTACCAAAAAATAGCAAGATTAAAAACCTCATCAATCTATTCTGCAATAAAGAAAATAGTGAAAAGCTCCATAACTTAGAATTAATACACCCCTTTTTAAACGAAACACCAAAAAATCTTTCCACTGGTGAACAAAGAATTATTGAAGTCTTACTCATTATTCATTCCAAATCAGATTTTATTTTATTAGATGAGCCCTTTCACAGTCTTTCCCCAAAAATAGCTACTGAACTCAAAAAAATAATTAAAGAAATTTCAAAGGAAAAAGGCTTCATTATTTCAGATCATAATTATCAGGATGTTTTAGACATTTCAGATGAAATATATCTAATCTCCAACACTTATGTAAGAAAAATAAAAGATATCAAGGAATTGCAATTATTTAAATACCTCCCGAAAAGCATTTAATTTATATATTTGAAGAGTCAAAAATTTTTCATGATGATTTCCGCAAAAAAAGTATTTTATTTATCAATTCTCAGTGTTTTTTCTTTAAGCTTAATGAAAGGGCAAAATAAAGTTCCTTTTGGAGTTGTAAAAGCTGAAGAAGGCTATGCCATGGTACGTGTTGCTAAAGATAATTACCGAAAAATTGTAGATAAAATCCGTATGCGCCGAGGAGATGTTTTTGTGTATGTGAAACCGGCTCCCGGAGAAACAGAATGGATCTGGATCAAATATCCTGACAAAGATGACACTGAAAAACCTTTCGTAAGATATGATTCTTTAAATAAAGAAGGTATGGTGAATAAAGATCGTATTGCTTACATCGATCAGCTACCGCCTTACACGCCTTCCAAATCCAAAAACGGAAAATCGCTTATTTTCACAGATAACACCGACCCAAAAATACCGGCTAACCAGAGGAGTAAAGTGATTATTGACGTTTATCCATCCAACGCGAGTTACCGTAAAAAGGAAAAAGATGCTAACGGAAAAATTCTTACCATTGATAAAGTAAAACCTTGGGGAATCGGTAACGAACTTCCTGAAGGCATGACAGAAATTAAATCTATCAGAATTCAACAACCCGGAAGAGGTTCTGTTTTTGTAAGAGAAGCCATCAAAAATTTATTCCAGCCAACAATGGATTTCAATAATGTTGGAGTGACTTCTATCGATAATGATCATATTTTTCTTTATATGATTAATGGTTCTGGAGAAAACCGCTACACTACGCTTTGGACAATCAAAGAAGGAAAAGTTATCAGCCAGATCATCTATAATAATCCGGAATAATTCGTTTATCTTTCATATAATCCTTATTTTTGCACCGAAAAGTTATTCTGCTTTGGCTTCTAGCTGATGGCATTTTGCTTTTCAGAAACTGGTTCTGCTTAATTGCAGATTAAAAGGGAATCGTGTGAAAATCACGAACTGTCGCGCAACTGTAAGTAACGAAAGTCTTTATCAAAAATCCACTGTGCGAGGCATGGGAAGGAGATAAAGATGTTACAAGTCAGGAGACCTGCCTATTTCTTTAAGACAAAAACTTTCGCGATCTGAAGTTTATTGATCAATAGTTTTTTTCAGGAATTTCTATGTTCCTGTCATTTTCTGTTTGTTCTAATATCCTTTCTTTTCGCTTTAATTAATAATGAAATATGACTACAGAAGAAAGAATTAAAGCATCCGAAACCAGCATTTTTAAAGCCGTTTTCCCTAATACAACCAATCATTACGATACTCTTTTCGGAGGTACCGCGATGCAGCTGATGGATGAAGTGGCATTTATTACCGCTACCCGATTTGCCAGAAAAAGAGTGGTTACAGTAAGCAGTGATAAAATTGATTTTAAAAGACCAATTCCTGCAGGAACTATTGTCGAGTTAATTGGCAAAGTTTCTCACGTCGGAACAACGAGTATGAAAGTAAATGTAGAGATCTACACGGAACAAATGTATTCTTATGAAAGAGAAAGAGCGATTGTAGGTGATTTTACTTTTGTGGCGATTGATGAATTTAAAAAACCAATTCAAATATTATAAATACTTTTTATGGTTTCGGCGGCCTTTGGCCGCCGAAACCTATTTCAATTTTTCAATAAAAAAACTTAAATCACAATTGCTTTATCATTCTAAAGACATCTCTAAAAAGTGGATTTAGATTCACTGCGGGAATGACAAAAATGATGTTAAAGTTGATTATTTATCCTAATTCTTAGTATAAAATTATCTCACAACCTTCTCAGTTTCCAAATTCTTGATCATCAAATACTGAAAAGCCTCTCCCATTTCATCCGAAGCTCTGCTGATGGCATTTTCGAGCATATTTCTCACTTGATTTTCTGTTACTCCGGCTTCTGTCCAGCTTTTTCCTGATGTGTGCGAATTTAAGATGAAAGGCATAATTCTGTCAATCGCACAGGCAAAAATAGCATCAGGAGTTTGTTCTTCTTCAAATTCAAGCCAAAGATTAAAGAACTCGGTGCGTAATGGTTCATCCAAAATTCCGAAAATATTTTGAGCTGATTGTTTTTCTCTTTCAAATTTCCCGACCATTGCCGCTTCATCAAACAGGAAAGTATCTCCGGCTTCAATTTCTACCAAATCGTGAATGGAAAGCATTCTGATCACTCTTAACAAATCAACATCTGCCCTGTTTTTCGCATATGGAAAAAGGATCTGGGCTAAAATAATGATCTGCCACGAATGTTCAGCCGTATTTTCTCTTCTAGAATCATCGGCATTGTAATTTCTTCTCTGTACATTTTTTAAAGCATCAACGGCTAAAATAAAATCGATCTCTTTCTGAATCTTCATTTTTAATCTTTATAATATTGATTTATTGGATATTTTGTGGTTTTGGCAACCCATTTATTATTTTTAAATTCTCTTTTCGTCACTCTTACGATTTCATCTCCTCCCGTTGCATCTTCTTCCAGTTCATACATTTTCAATAAACCTTTTTTTGGTACAACAGCATATTCTGTCATAAGATGCCAGCAACAACCTGATTTTGAATAAGTAATTAAACGTTTTCGCTCAGGATCCGTCTGAAACATTCCGAGATTTTCATATGCCAGACTTGTCAATTCTTCACTTATTATAAATTGCTTTTTAGTGGAATTAAAAACATAAACCTCATAAGACGGGCCTCCGTAACTGCTTTCATTTCCGTTTCTTATTGCGATATCTTCTGTTCCGTCAAAATTAAAATCATTAAAAATCAACGGACTTTGCTCATCATATAACTGGATAATATTGGCTGTCAGCTGCTGGTCTGCCTTTAAATAAAAATTAAGATCGTCAGAAGTAAAAGTCTGAAATTTTTTGGAAGTCTTTTTATCAATCAGCTCAATAATACCTTTTCCCTTACATTCATCTTTTTCGCAGTTTTCAACATTAATTTTTACCTCATAATTTTTGGATGCATCTTTTAATTCAAATTGTTTTTGTCCAAAAGCAGCAACTCCCAAAAGGGCAAACGGTAGTAAAAATCTGGAATTCATCATATCTCTGTTTTAAATATTTAATTGAATTTTCAACCAAACACTATTGCAAAAATAAGAGTTTTGATTGTAAAGCTCATTTATGTAAGAGATTAATTGTATTTTTAGTAGAAATATTTCACATGCATCCAGAGTTTAATTATCCGGCAGAAATTAAGGGAAAAAGAAAGCTATATTCTTTATTTAAAGGGCTTAACCATCCATTGGAAGTCATCAGCGGAAACCATCTGTCTGTAGGCGATAATTATTATATTAAAGCTAGTTTTACCAATAAAAATTTCATCTTTTCTCAGGATAAAGAGTTCGTTGAATATATTTTAAAACAGAATCATAAAAATTATCAAAAATCTGAAATACAATCCGTCACTTTAGGAAAATATCTGGGAAAAGGTCTTTTGACGAACAACGGAAAGGATTGGCTGAAACAAAGAAGACTCATTCAGCCGGGTTTCAGTAAGGCTAAAATCGCCAACCTTGTTTCTATTATGGAAGAAGAAATTGATAAATCTCTTGAATCATTTACAACTGAATCTGAGGTAGATCTGTATGATTTTTTTCATTCGCTGGCTTTTAATATTGTTGCAAAAACTCTGTTCAGTTCTGATGTTGATGAAAATACGGTGAATGAGTTAAGCAAAATAATCACAGAAGTTCAGGAGGTTTCTACTAAAGAAGTGCGTCTACCTTTTTATACCAATATCTTAAATATTTTCGGTGTTATTGAAAAAAACATTGAAAAAAGCAGAAGAGCAAAAGCGATCATCCAAAGTATTTTAGATAAAAGAAGAACTTCAAAAGAGGAAAAGAGCGATCTTTTGGATATGTTGATTCAGACACGATATGAAGATACGCAACTGACAATGTCGGACGAACAATTGGTTGATGAAATGCTTATTCTCTTCATTGCAGGGCATGAAACGACTGCCAATGCTTTAAGCTTTATATTTTTTGAAATCAGTCAAAATCCAAAAGCTGAGGAAAAATTAAAAAAAGAAATAGGAAATGAGGGAGAAATGGTTTTTACTTCAGAAAATTTAATGAAGAAATCATTTACAGTCAATATTATTAAAGAAGCTATGCGCTTACATTCTCCGGCTTGGGCAATCGACCGTGAAGCTTTAGAAGATGACAGTTTTAAAGAATATTCGTGGCCAAAAGGTACTTTGATCATCCTTTATATCAGCGGACTTCACAGAAATCCAAAATATTGGGAGCATCCGGATTCCTTTATTCCTGAACGTTTTGAGGATGAAAATTCTAAAAATTTCGCCTACTATCCCTTCGGAGCCGGCCCTCGCCTTTGCATCGGTGAGCATTTTGCCATGATGGAAATGGCTCTCATCGTCCGTAAATTCTACAAAAGATTCACTTTTATATCATATCAGAAAAAATTAGAGAAAAAAGCTCTTGTTACGTTAAGACCTGTCAGCTTAAAAGGTAAAATTATCAATAATTTGACTTAATTTTTCCAAAACATTCAATTCTGAAAATTCATCATTAAAAATAATTAAACTGATTTTCAATTAGTTATACTATTTATTTATATTTTTCCACTACTTTGTATTGCATATTACCATTTTAATTACATATCTTTGTAATGTAAAATCGGAATAGGTTCAACTAGCTAGGAATTTTATTCTGATTGGATATAACTAATTAACAAAACTTATTAAAGATGAATACCGAAAATACCAAAGCGCAAATGCGAAAAGGAATTCTGGAATTCTGTATTTTAAGTCTCATCAATCACCGCGAAATGTATGTTTCCGACCTAATAGATGAACTGAAAAAAGGAAAGCTGGATGTAGTAGAAGGAACCCTCTACCCTCTTTTAACAAGACTGAAAAATGGAGAGTTTCTCTCTTACAGATGGGAAGAATCTACAGGAGGACCTCCCAGAAAATACTACCAAATAACAGAAAAAGGCAAATTGTTTTTGGACGAACTTCAAAATACCTGGAAAGAATTAACAGATTCTGTAAACCAAATCACTCAAAAAATTTAAAAACAAAGCTATGAACAAGACACTCTCAATAGGACTCGCAGGTTTCTCTTTTACAATAGAAGAACACGCATATATAAAGCTTAGCGATTATCTTAATGCACTGAGAAGCTCTTTGGATGCTTCAGAAGCGGACGAGGTAATGCATGACATAGAAATAAGAATGGTTGAAATTTTCAGAGATTCTTTAGGAAAACGTGAAGTGGTAAATGATACCGATGTAGAAAGAGTAATTGCTCAGATCGGTACTCCTGAAAAGATCGAAGAGCAGGAAGAAGCTTACTATTCTGAAAAAAACACTAAAAAAACATACACTTCAGGTACGGAATACACAGACAAAAAACAACTGTTCCGTGATCCTGAAAGACAAAAAATAGCAGGTGTTTGCGCAGGTTTAGCTCATTATGTTGGAATGGATATTACGGCGATGAGAGCGATCTGGCTAGGGATTTTCATCCTTGGGATCTTTACAGCAGCAATTTCTTCTTCATTAGTGGTATTACTTTACATCATTCTTTGGATCGTTTTACCAACTGCAGAAACTGCAGCAGATTTCCTGAAAATGAAGGGAAAGCCTATGAACTTCGACAATCTTAAGAATGAGTCTAATAAATTAGTACAATTCGCTAATGAATCTACTCAGAGGGTCGGAGAAATCTATATCGAAAGCAAACCTTACATCAACAATGCCGGAAGCGGTATCTGGAATGTAATAAGATATATTTTAGGAGGAATCTTCGCTTTAATGGCTTTTGGTTGCCTTATCGGTTCATTTGTAGGTTTCGGATTTATGGGAAACAGTGATTTCCCTCCAATCAGTCAAATGAATTACTATTTCGATAACGACGGAATGAAATATGTGATCATGGCAATGATCGTTCTGGGAAGCTTAATTCCTGCAATGATATTCGCATTGTTAAGTATTAAATTAATTTCTCCAAAAACGAAATTAAGAAATACAGGATGGGTTTTAGGAGCATTATTCCTTGGATTGATCGCAATTTCTACTTACTTCGGAATCAGCATGGCTAAAAAAGAAATGTTCTTAAAAGGTCATAAAGAAGATACAGAGGAAGTTTCTATCAATACAACTTCAGACAGTATTTATGTAGACTTTAAACAAATTACGATCCCTCAGAACTTTACAGGCTATGATGATGATCTTTATTCTGACAAAGTATCTGTATATGAAAAAGACTGGATTCATGTAGACGTAACAAGAAAAGCTGATATTAAAACTCCTTATTTAATCATTAAAAAAGAAGCAAAAGGTTATAATCTTCCATTGAATGTAAGCGTTCCTGTAGAAATTGTTAACAATAAAGTTATCCTTCCAAACTACATCAAGTTCCCTTACGAACACAGATTCAGAGATTACAATATTGGTTATGAATTGGTAGTTCCTCAAAATACAATCGTAATCCCTGTAAAGAAAGACGGAATTAACTTCGACGGAGATTTGAACGGAGACGGAATGAACGACAACGATCAAGATAATGACGACGACAACGGAAACATCAGAATCGAGAAAAACAAGATCTCTGTAAACGGTTCTACCATCGAATACAGCTCTGACGATAAAGACAGCGTGATCATTAACGGGAAAAAAGTTCCTGCAAACCAAGCTGACAAAGTAATTGATTCAATGAAAACAAACATCAAAAAGATGAAAGGTGATGTTGACATCAAAGTAAATGACGGAAAAAACGAGATTTCTATCAAAACCAAATAATAAACTGCAGAGAGTGGCTGAAGGTGTGAATGGAAAGCAACAGTTTGAAATTCACACTCTTCTTCTCTCAAAAAAAACAAAAAAACTAAATTTAAGTTCTGCATATCAAGAAATTATCTTATCTTCGTAAACAATTAATAACCCAAATCTAAACACTTACAAATGGTTCAATTAGCATTAGAAATAGTAATGAAAATCGTAGATTTAATCAGCGGTTTGTTTTAAGAGCGATAATATTTCAATATATTTGTAAAGTATAACCTATTGGTTGTACTTTTTTGTTTTTAATTCAAACTATATGAAAAAACTGATTGGCAAATTGATGTTAAAAATGTTAGGTTGGAAGGTCGTCTTGCAAGGCGACGTAAACAGTCTGGACAGATGTATTCTTGTTGTAGCCCCACACACCCACAACATGGAATATTTATTAGGAAATCTTGCCTATTGGTCTTTGGGGAAACCTTTAAAAATAATCATTAAAGACGCCCACACAAAAGCTTGGTATGGAAGTGTAGTAAGAAGTTTGGGAGGAATTGGTATCGACAGAAGCCAGAAAAATGATTTGGTGAAATTCGTTGCAGATCAGTTTGCAAAAGAAGATTTCAGCCTTGTAATTACTCCGGAAGGCACCAGAAGCTGGGTTCCGAAATGGCGAAAAGGCTTTTATCACATGGCTTTGGCTGCAAAAGTTCCTATCGTGCTTGCTGCTGGGGATTTTAAAAGAAATATTGTCTATCTTGGTTATACCATTCCTTACGAAAGAATAGCTTCCGCTCCTTTTTCTGAAATTATGGAAGAAATACAGGATTATTACATCAAAAATGATATCGTCCCAAAAATTCCGGAAAACTGGAATCCTAATATTATGGGAACTGATGAAGTTAGGAGTTAGGAGTTAGGAGTTAGGAGCAAAATTACTTATACTTACTCATTAAATATCATTTATCAATCATCACTTATCATTTATAAAGTATGTCACGAACTAAAGAAGAGATATTACAGTTTTTAAACAGTTGGGGAAACAATGTTACTTTAGCTAAAACATTAGAAATACAATTCATCGACATCGATCTGGAAAATGAAACTTTAACAGCAACAATGCCTGTTCAGCCTAAAGTTCACCAGCCTTTTGGGATTTTACACGGGGGCGCAAGCTGTGTTTTGGCCGAAACAATGGGCTCAAGCCTGTCCAACATCTTCATTGATGGCAGTAAATATTATGGCGTAGGAACTAATATTAATTCCAATCATTTAAAAAGTAAAAAAGACGGTCTCGTAACGGCAGTCGCAAGATTTATCCGAAAAGGAAAAACAATGCACGTTTCTGAAATTGAAATTCGTGATGAAAAAGGCGTGTTGATCAATCACACAACAATGACCAACAATATCCTTTTAAAATAAGATCTATTTAAAATTAAAATACAAGGCTCAAAAAAAAATTGGGCCTTTTTTATTTTATAAAACCCTTAATGATCATTAAAAAAAGTCCACTTAAATTTTGACATATTTAAGACTAATAATACCTTTACAGAAAGAAAAATCAATCTCGGAATCTCTTATATGATTTCCAAATAATGATTTTCGAAAAGCATTTAATTCATGATTTATTTCAAATTTCCTTTTGACGAAAAACTGTATTCAACAGATGAAAAAACAGATAAAAAATCAATCAACTTTCATTCTTTTGATGGATTAAGGCAGATTAGTTTTGATGGAAATATTATTGAAATCAATCAGGAAAAATTTAACCAAGAAACCATTACAAGCAACTCTTTACCGGAAGATAAAAGTAATTTCATCGCTGAAACTAAAGATGAATATTTACAAAAATTAAAAGAAGTCATTCAAGTCATTAATGAAAATGATTTACCAAAATTAGTCCTTTCGAGAAGGAAAATTTTTAATGATTTTAATCAAATTGATTTAAAAGAAAGCTTCAACAATTTATGTAAAACATATCCAAACGCTTTCAGATACATTTTTAATAATGGTGAAAACGCCTGGATGGGCGCTTTTTCGGAGGTCTTAGGGAAATTCAACAAAACGACTCACGAGTTTGAAACAATGAGCCTGGCGGGCACTCTACCCGTCTCAGAGGAATGGTCTGAGAAAGAAATTGAGGAACAAAAGCCGGTTTCAAGCTATATTAAAAATATCTTAACTAAATATGTCACTCTGAGCGAAGTCGAAGAGTCAAAAACTCACGATCATATTTCAGGAAATATCAAACATTTAAGAACAGATTTTAAAGCAAAAATACAACCTGAAGATCTGGATCGCCTTATTCAGGAACTACACCCTACTCCGGCTGTCTGCGGGATCCCAAAAGATTTTTGTAAAGAAAACATTCAAAAGATTGAAAAATTTCCGCGCGAATTTTATGCGGGTTATATCAAGATTGAAACAGAAGATACCGTTCAGTTTTTCGTTAATCTTCGTTGTGCAAAATTACATCAAAATGCTGTTCATCTCTTTGTAGGTGGCGGAATTACCGCTCAAAGCAATCCCGAAAAAGAGTGGGTTGAAACCGAACTAAAATCTGAAGCCGTTTTGAAGAATCTGGTTATTTTTTAGTCATTTTTGTGATTTTATATCAAGAAAAACCTCTTAAATTAGATTTAAGAGGTTTATATATTTTAATAATGTTAAAGATTATTTTTTCAATCCGATCTTACTCCATGTATTTAACACAAAAAGTAACACAAGCCCGATAACGGCCGAAGCAATTGAAAATACAAACTTCAGATTATCCTCAGATAAAACATCCGACTGCCAGTCTAAAGCATAAAGATTAATGGCTATAAACACGATGAATAGTACTAAAAATACTTTATAAAACTTCTGCATGATTCTTAAAAATTAATATAGTTCTGCACCAATTGTGCAAAGTTTGCTGTAAATAATTTAATTGAAATTGCCAAAAGGATGATCCCGAAAACTTTCTGTAAGATAGACAAAGTAGCCTCTCCCATTTTCCTTTCCAGCCATTTTGCTGATTTCAGCACCAAATATACGAAAATTGTGTTGAGAACGATTCCCAAAATAATATTAATATCATGGAATTCAGCTCTAAGCGATAACGTAGTTGTTAAAGTTCCGGCTCCCGCAATCAACGGAAACGCAATAGGGACGATGGATGCAGCCTTTGCTTCCGTCGTTTTATTGATTTCAATACCTAAAATCATTTCCAGTGCTATGATAAAAATCACAAAAGCTCCGGCAATAGCAAAGGAATTTACATCTACTCCGATCAATTTCAGGATTTTATTTCCTACGAATAAAAATATGATCATGATAACTCCGGCAGTAATAGAAGCCCTTCCTGCCTCAATTTGCCCGAATTTCTGCTGTAAGCTTACAACAATGGGAACAGAACCGATAATATCGATTACAGCGAAAAGAACCATAAAACAGGTAACAATCTCTTTTATAGAAAAATCATTAAAAACTTCCATCTTTTTGTAATTAAAAATTTCGCAAAAATATGAAAAAAAATTGATTATTTGCTAATCTGAGAATACAAATTAACAATTGCCTTCAAAAGTTCATCCATTCCCTCATAAGATTTTACAGGGGCATACTTCTCAATCTGTATCTTTTGCGAAAGAGTTCTGTATTCTTCGGCAACTGCAGAACCTTTATAACCTTCCAGAAACTTTCTGAAATCTTCTGCAGAACTTTGGAAATACTGATTTCTAACCTCATAATCCATCTCATCTATGGTTTGAAAGAACTTCTGATAATCTTCATTATCTTTAAGATTTTCTAAATAACTGAAATAATCGTTAATATCAGTTTTTAAGCTTTGTCTTATTTCATTTTCGGTTTCCGCTACAGAACCTAAAGATTTTGAAGGTATATTTTCTTTAACTAATGTACGTTTTTTTTGCCAAGTCTTAAATAAAAGATAGGTAATAAATAATCCTAATAAAATGATAATATTGGTTAAAAGTATCCCCCAATTGAATTTACTTTTTTCTTTAACTTTAAATGAAGTTGTCTTTAAAACCGGAGTATTTACGGTTTCTAAAAAGTTATTGGTATATTCATTTACCTTTTCAACCGTGGTTTTAGCTTCCATGATCTGATCATGAGAAAACGCGTTCACGGCTAACGTTTCCTGACCAAGATCTGTATATTCTTTACTTGCCGGATTAAAGAAAGCGAACGGTTCTGTTTTAATAAGAATATCACCTGCCTTTTTGGGAATTACAACATAATTAGCCAAGATTTCACCTTTAATTCCGGTAGTTCCAGGTGCTACATTTGAAGTAATTTTAGGTGCAAAAATCTCATAATCCGGAGATTCAACGATCTTAGGAAGTTCCATATCAGACAAATTCCCTTCTCCTGAAACTTTTATTACGACGTTAATCGGTTTTTTAACCTCAACCTTTTCTTTTGAAGTATTATAAACGCTTACATTAAAGTTTCCGACTGCATTTTTAAAACACTCCGGAGAACCCTCAGGAAGCTTTCTTACATTAAGTTTAACCTTATTGGAAACTATTTTATTTTTGTTAGAATAAGTATTAACGGAAGCCGAAACAGAAGGTACTTCAACATATCCTGCTTCATTTGGAAACACCATAAATACAGCCAAAACCTGTGAAGCCATATTTCCGTATCCGGATGAAGGATCAATCTCGGATTTCGTGAAATTTACCGGATGTACATTAATGTTATCCTGCTCAGGAAGACGGATATTCTTTACTTTTCTGAAGTTATCCATATTTTTAGAATATACTTTCAGAACAGCAACAGTAGGCTGATCCTGATAAACGTCCCTGTCCTCAATTTCCATGTTCAGATAAACATCGTTGGAAGCATTGGCTACAGATTTCTTTTCAACATCTTTTACCAAGATATCGAAAGGTTCAGTTTTATAAATTTTATTGTTAACCGTAACCAAAACAGAACCGATCTTGATTTTACCTTTCTGCTTAGGTTCAAGCGCAAGTTGCGAAACTCGTTGTGTAATTACAGTGTTGGTTGCAGGATCTATGTACGTATTATTTACAGATCCGGAACCGATGATATTGAATTTTGACAGATCCGGAAGACGAATTGGCGTTTGCTGATTATATTCGCTACCATTCATTTCCAGCGTGATGGTAAGGTTTACAACATCTTTTCCTGAGTAATCATTTTTATCAGGATTTACATTAATACTTACCTGTCCGTAAGAAATTACGGAAGAAAGGATAAATAATATGTAAATAATTTTCTGTTGCATCACCAATCTTTCTCGTTGCTTTGAGGCATCGAATAAGAATTTTTATTTAAAATCCTTTTGGCGGTTTCTTTCTCTTTATCGCTTACTTTATCTAATATTGCGTTTTCAAGATCTTTTGGCATTTTACCTTCATTATTTTGCTTCCGGTTCGGATCATTTCCCTGCTGACTTTCCCCCTGATTTTGCTGGCCTTTACCCTGATCCTGTTTTTGATCTTTGGTATCGCCTTTCTGATCATCATTTTTCTGTTGGTCTTTACCCCCGCCGCCTTTGCCTGACTTATTCTGCTGGTCTTTTTTCTGTTGGTTTTCTTTTTCCTTCAACTTGGCAATTCCATAATTTTTTCTTGTTGCTTCGTTATAAGGGTCTTGTTTTAAGGATTTCTTATAATAATCGGCCGCTTTCTCAGGCTGTTTCATCTGCATATAAGTGTTCCCCAAATTATGAAGAGCGGCTGCCTTGTCAGGAATTGTCTGAGAAAGTTGTTGTGCTTTTTCAAACTCAGCTTTTGCTTCATCATATTTTTTATTTTTATACAAAGCGTTTCCTAAATTATAGTGTGCCGTAAAATCCTTTTCATTAGATTTTATAGCTTCCATATACTTAGAAGATGCTCCATCATAATCTTTACCATTAAATTTCTGATTGCCCTCATAGACCAAAGTCCTATAGCTTTCCTGCCCGAAAACGAAGCTGGAAAACGAAAAAGCAATTATAAACGATAAAAAAATGATTTTAGTATTCATTATGTGCAAAATTATCCCTTTATATGTTAATAAACAGTGTCTTAATTGTTAAAGTTGGGTTAAAGTGGTATCGAAACTTTTCAAAGACAATTACTAATATTAAACATTAAAATCTCTTTTAGGATTAAAAATATAAATTAAAAAGAAGAAAAGTATTGAAACAGCCAAAAAATATTGATAATAATGATTAGCATTCTGAGATTTAACCAATGTATCAGAAGAAGACATTTTTTTACTCAAAGCATCTGCAATTCTGCTTGGCGCCTCATTGATATTATTTCCGTCAATATAGCTTCCACCTGTGGATTCAGCCATTTTTTTCAAGGCTTCGGTTTGTCTTTTAGAAATTACCGTTTCTCCGGCTTGATCTGTTTTGTAACCCATTAATTGTCCAAAAACATATTCCGGAACGGGCGCTCCTTCATCAGAACCAATCCCTACTGAAGTGATCATTATTCCTTCTTTATTAGCGAGTTTTATAGCTGCATTATCGTTTCCTTCATTATCTTCGCCATCACTCAATAAAACGATTTTTCTTGAACCCTTGCTTACATTTTTAAATTTTTCAACCGCAACCTGCATTCCTTTTAAGAAATCAGTTCCCTGAATCTGCATAGAATTGGTCTCAATAGCATTGACATACGTTTCGGCCGAACTATAATCTGTTGTTAACGGCATAATGGAAACAGATTCTCCTGCAAATATCACAATCCCGACTTTGTCGCTTTTCATCTTCTGCATCGTGTTGATCATCAGGTTTTTCGCTTCTGTCAAACGACTCGGATTAATATCCTCCGCATTCATAGAGTTGGAAACATCAAGCATAAAGATCACATTATTCATCCTTTGATTGCTTTTTACTTCTTCCGAACCATTCAATAAATCAATAATGGAAAATATTAAAAATAATGTTCCCAAAAGGTACAGAGCGGGAAAAATTTTAACAAATCCTGATCTTTTTTCGAACAATTCTTCATGAAACTGACTGTCGGCAAAAATGTTCCTCCTTTTATTGTTCCATTTCAGAAAACGAATCAATAAAATAGCTAACAGCGGCAAAAGCAACAGCAACAATAAATACCAGTAATTACCTAAATACCAATCCATCAGCTTAAAAATTTATAAAATACCCATCTCAGCAAGGCATCAATAATTAACATTCCTAAAGCAATCCAAAGGAAAATCTTAAAATATTCCTGATAATTGTAAAGCTTAGACACTTTGATATCAGATTTTTCCAATTGATTAATTTCATTATAAACCTCTTCCAGACTACTGTTTGAGGTAGCTCTGAAATATCTTCCGTTCGTCGTTTGTGCCACTTCTCTTAAAAGGTCTTCATCAATTCTCACTTCCGTTTCTGTAAAGACCAGATCTCCGAAAATATCCTGTTGAGTAGGCATTAACGCATATCCGTTTGTTCCAATTCCGATAGAATATACCTTGATGTCGTTATTTTTAGCCAATTCAGCAGCAACCTGAGCGGGCATCGCATTTTCAATAGTATTGACGCCATCCGTCATTAAAATAATGATCTTGCTTTTGGCTTTGCTGTTTCTGAGGTGATTTACTGCAACAGAAAGTCCTTCGCCAATTGCAGTTCCCGGTTGAAGTTCGAGTGGATTTAGATTTTTTAATTCATCAATTACAACCTGATGATCAGACGTTACAGGAACCTTTGTAAACGCTTCACCGGAATAAGTCACCAAACCTAATCGGTCATTCGGACGTTTTTCAACAAATTTTATAGCAATATCTTTCAGTGCTGTTAAACGATCAGGCGTTAAATCTTTAGCCAGCATACTCAATGATACGTCGACGGCCAGCATAATATCAATTCCTTTTGTATCGTCTCTATCCTGAGAAACGGTGAATGTTCGTGGTCTCGCCATCGCAATAATCAACGCGGAAAGAATAAGATATTTGGAGATTTTCAGTAAAAAAAGTACAGCTACAATTCCACTGCTTCCTTCCATATTTTTTACGGTAGGAACTTTTATACCTTTCTTTTTCTGTTTGCTTACATCTCTGATAAAAAGAGGAATAAACAGCACAAAAAGCAGTAAAAACCACGGACTATAAAATTCAAAATTAAACATCCTTTCTTAAGTTTTCGAATTCTAAATCCTTTGATGATCTCTTCACAAATTCTCTTACGTCTGCAAAATCCTTTTCCATAGCATCTTTATCAGGGAAAGTTTTGGCAAATTTCACCAAGTCTCCTCTTAAAAATACATCTTCAACCACTTTTTCGTTTTCCAGAGAGATCGTATTGTTCTTTTTCATTAAATCTATTAAATCATCCGTCAATAAAACATCTGCAGGCAAATGGTATTGTTTAGTGATAAATTTTCTTGAAATTTCGATCAATTCAACATAAAATGAACGATAATTTCCTTCTTCAATGTATTTTTTCTTTTTAAGAGAATCCAATTCCTTCAAGGTCTGATTAGTTGCCACAGCCGGAGAACTTTTCGATTTTCTACCCCATTTCATATACATGATAACAGCAATAATCAAAGCAATAATCGCCAAAGCTGCCAAAATATAAAATTTGTAAAGCTCCCAATAATCTTTTGCCTCAAGCTTAACTTCCTTATTATGCATAATATCATTGATCTGATCGTCTTTTTGAGCAGTATTCATGACATCAATTTCGTAAGGAATTGTTTTTAAAACTTTACCTCCCACTTTAAATTCTAATTCAGGAATAGTGAATTTTCCTTCTTCATAAACAGCAAATTCAATCTTTCTATAATAGATATCGGGGTTCTGTGCAATACTATCTTTAATTTCTTCAAAATGGAAAGGTAATAATTCGTTTTTGGGAGCCGCTACAACCGTTTCGTTATGAAGATTATTTATTGTCACAACAATATAATTTACCTCTCCCAAAGCAAGCGTTTTCTTCTCAAGACTAGAAGAAAGTATCTGTGAGAAAGCATTCGCACAGACTAAAAAACATAGTATAAATAGTAATTTTTTCAACTTTTATAAGTTTTGGCTAAAGCCAATTGATTTTTTTAAAAATTTATTTAAACGAACTTCCTTCGACTCCGCTCAGGATAATATACCCGTTCCTATTGATGCAATTATTTCTTCTGAAAATAACTATACAATAATTTTGAATAATCCGCACCTGTATTTACATTCATAAAAGAGGCCGAACTGTTGGCGAAATCATCTTCCAACGCTCTTACTTTTTGTTTCTGCGCTTCTGCAAAAGTATATCTCCATCTTGCACTGGAAGTATTTGCCCAAACCTGTTTTCCTGTTTCGGCATCATACAAGAGCGCATATCCAACGTCAGGAATTTCATTATCTTTTTCATCATAAATTCTCATTCCAAGCAAATGGTGTTTTTTTGAAGCGACACGAAGCATTTTAGAATCGTATTCATCTTCAAAATCCGAGAATAAGAAAACCAACGATTTTCTTTTAAAAATTCCCATCATATATTCCATTGCCTTATCAATTTTGGAGACTCCCGGAACATAATCAGCCGTTAAAATATTACTGATAATCGACAAAATATGCTTCCTACCCTTTTGAGGCGGAATTACTTTATACACTTTATCAGCAAATAAAATCAGACCAACTTTATCATTATTTCCCGCTGCCGAAAAACCTAAACTTGCTGCAATTTCTGCAACATATTCTCTTTTCAGCTGAGTCTTCGTTCCGTAATCCATTGAAGCTGAAATATCCACCAAAATCATCATCGTCAGTTCCCTCTCCTCTTCCATTACTTTTACGAATGGTTCACGGAAACGGGCGGTTTTATTCCAGTCAATTCTTCGAATTTCATCGCCAAACTGATACGGACGGACTTCCGAGAAAGTCATTCCCTGCCCTTTAAAAGCACTGTGATATTGTCCCATCAAAGTAGCTTCCGTCTTCCTGCGAGTACGGATTTCTATTTGCTTTACTTTTTTTACAATATCTTTTATCTGCATGTTTTGCGTTTGAGTGTGTTAGAGTTTGCGTGTTTTTGCATTCTTAAAACTTCCAGCATCCAGCTACAATCTTCCAGCTTATTTAAATTCAATTGAAACATTAAACCATTCATCATCAAACTTAGGTTCGTATTTTTTGTAGAAATTAATAGCTGGTTCGTTCCAATTCAATACCTGGAAAACCATTCCGCTGTATTGATTTGATCTTCCGTGTTCTAAGGTGGCTTCAAATAATTTCTTCCCGATTTGTTTTCCCCTTAGTTTTTCCGTCACAACCAGATCTTCCAGATATAATCTCCTTCCTTTCCAGGTCGAATATCGATCATAATACAATGAAATTCCAACAATCTGTCCTTCAAACTCAGCTACAAAAGCTCCCCAAACCGGAGACTTACCGAAACCGTCTTCAGTAAATTGTTCTAACGTTAAGGTAACTTCATGCAAAGCCTTTTCATAGTCAGCCAATTCTTTAATTAACTCCAACATCGGAGCACAATCTTCCTGAACTGCTTTTCTGATAATAATTTCTTCCATTAAAATTAAGGAGCTTGAATTTTCGCTAAAATTCTGTTAACAATTTCTTCTGTAGAAATCTCTTCTGCCTCAGCTTCGAATGTTAATCCAATTCTGTGTCTCAACACATCTTTTGCCAATTCTTTTACATCTTCAGGAATTACAAAAGCTCTTCCTTTTAAGAATGCATAGGCTCTTGAGGCAATTGCTAAGTTAATAGATGCTCTTGGAGATGCGCCGAAACTGATATAATTTTTAAGTTCAGAAAGACCATAATTTTCAGGATAACGGGTTGCAAAAACCATATCCAGAATATATTTTTCGATCTTTTCGTCTAAATAAATCTGATTGATTAATTCTTTGGCGTCTATAATATTTTGCAGAGAAACCACAGGTTTTACTATTGGTTGATGAGAAGTAGAGACCATTCTCATTACCGTTCTTTCATCCTCAAACTTAGGATAATCTATCGTACATTTCAGCATAAAACGGTCGCTCTGAGCTTCCGGTAAAAGATACGTACCTTCCTGATCGATTGGGTTTTGTGTTGCTAATACCAAAAACGGTTTTGGAAGCTTCATCGTTTCATCACCAATTGTCACCTGCTTTTCCTGCATCACCTCCAAAAGAGCTGACTGTACTTTTGCAGGAGCTCGGTTGATCTCATCTGCAAGTACGAAATTTGCAAAAACAGGCCCTCTTTTTATAGA
Source organism: Chryseobacterium limigenitum (assembly GCF_900114875.1). Classification (GTDB taxonomy): domain Bacteria; phylum Bacteroidota; class Bacteroidia; order Flavobacteriales; family Weeksellaceae; genus Chryseobacterium; species Chryseobacterium limigenitum. The sequence continues at coordinate 23,639 of NZ_FPKW01000007.1, read as the reverse complement.
AAAATCGTTCTCTTTGATATTATAGATCATTGTTCCTACAACATCTGCAGGCAATAGATCGGGTGTAAACTGAATCCTTGAAAACTCACCATGAACAGCATCCGCCAACGTTTTAATAGCTAACGTTTTTGCCAATCCGGGAACCCCTTCCAAAAGAACGTGCCCGCCTCCTAACAAACCTACCAAAAGACGGTCTATCATGTATTCCTGACCAATGATAACCTTGTTGATTTCCTGTCTCAGAAGTGAAAATAAATAGTTTTGTTCTTTTATCTTTTCCGTCAACTGACGAATGTCTTCTGCTTGATATGTTGTATCTGACATAGTTTAAATTAAAATAAGTTGTAAATTTCTAATAAATACTTGCATTAATCAACACAATAAATGCCATTTTTGAGTTAAAGTTTGTTAAATATTCTGAGGATTTATGAGATATTCAGCTAATCAACTGAGTTTTAATTTATATAATCCATTTGAGAACTAAGTTTGCCTATTTTAAAAAGCATTGTAACTTAACAGAAAAAGCACCATGAAATTCTTAGTTATAAAAATTTCATGGTGCCATTTTTTTATTTAATTATAAAATCTAAGCTATAAATATCTATTAAAGTTTAGTAATGGTAATGGTAAATACATCTTCCGGAACATCAATTGTTTCTTCGTAAGATCCTACATTGATATAATATTCTGTTCCTGCCACTGTTGGAACGGTAATTGTTTCCGTCGCAGCAGCACCGCCATTATCCATCGTACCGACGCATCCCAGAGCACTGCAAGTGCCACTGTACACATCTACTTGAGGATCAAAAGTACTTCCGCCGGGCATAGTCACTTTAATAGAATACTGACTGCCATCTCCTATTAATTTAAACCAAGTTCCATCGTTCATTGCGTCAGGACAAACTGCTATATTCCCTGCATTATTAGTTGCAGAAACAGCATCACTTTGCGTGTATGAATAAGGGAAAGCAGAAGCCAATAAAGCACCTGAACAGACATCATTTACGGGCACAGGAGGAATAGTTTTAAAAATAACTTCTGTACAGCCTGAAGATTCAACTCCGGCAGAAACTGCACTAACCTTCAAATAGTAATTAGTATTAGAATTAAGGGGAGTTGATGGAGTAAAATCAGTCCCTGTTACTACCTGATTGATTACGTTTGTACTGCCCGAGCTTGTTCCTATTGAAATTTTATAAGAGTCTGCCCCAGAAACAGGAAACCATTTAATATTGGGTGATAAAGCAACTAATTGAGCATTATTCGTCGGATACAAAACAAACGGGCAAGCAGGTGTAGACCTAGGCGTTAATCCTGAAATCGTTACCGCTGATTTATAATCTGCTCTTATTCCACCCGGAGGAGAAGCCGGGTCAATAACCGCGCCATCACCTTTATAATAAAGAGTAGAATATGGAAGATGTGGATAAACCTTAAATGCCTCGTCAAAATTATTAATATCGATACTCGGAGCATTTTCTTTTGCCGCGATCACTAAATTATCTGTATTATTATAAGTGAAAGGCGTTGTAAAAGTAACTTCAACTTTATTATTATTTTTAGTAACAGTTCCTGCGAACACCTGCGTGAGCTGTGAAGAAGGAATCCAATCCGTACCGGATATGAAAGCTGTTTTTGTTGTATGTCCTAAATAAACAGTCCAATTTGAAGAATCAGAAATAGTTGAAGACGGATCTATATAAAACGTAAGACCTGTAATATTTCCTGCAGCATTCGCATTTACTTCCTGTTTAGGATAGATCTGCTGAACATAAGAATAGGAAAAAAAACTGCTTACCGGAGCAGTTCCCACATTTGTACTTCCAATGTTTATATTTATTTGGGCATTAAACACCAACGATATCAATAACAAAGATAAAAGTAAAATTCTTTTCATAATTAATAAATTCAATATGGAATATGGTGCTAATTTAATACTAAAGTTTTAATTTTTATAATAAATTTGATTATTTAATCACATATAGTAATACCGATAATATTTTAAACACATATTAACTTTATTACTTTAAATATTTATACAATAATCAATAAATCATTATTTACTTTGAAAAATCAATCTATAAACATCAAATTTAAGCACATATTTTAATACATTTGTAACAAATACCAATTACATGTATAAAAAGCTATTTTTTTTGAGTCTCTTTTTCGCAGGACTTCTTCAATCACAAACCACAACAATGGTAAACGTGATTTCACAAGCAGTTTATTATGATGGCTATGCAGCAACGGTATCTGATCCTGTTCCTACAGGTCTGATAAGACTTGGAAACACAAGATATGCAAGAAAACTTACAGATGCGGAACTGAATTCTTTTAAAGCTAAAATTGCCATGAGAGTTTCCATAGGCGCTCTTTGTGACAATTATGACCGTCTGGGAGAAGTTTTCTTAGCCTTAGTTCCTAAAAATCAGGCTACCTATACTTTAGACGATGTAAATGTAAAAAGAATGGAAGTTGGTAGATACATTACTCCTTTTATGAACAAAAACCGCACTCCTTCGGAAGTTCCTTACACTTATGATTTGAGTAATTTATACAGCGTCTTTCATGATTCTGTCCTTCGCAGTACTTACGATATATATATGGAACTGGACGTTTTTGGTGTTCCTTATGCAGCACAAACACAGGTTGCGGGATGTTCCGGCAGAATTGATGTTTTTTCCGGATCTCTTACTTTCTTTTCAACAGATGCAGGGGCAACACCTACGGATTACAATAGCCTTACTCCTCTGTTGAGCTACAGCAGAATCAATAATTATAATAGTACAGATGTTGCCGGTCAAACCGTTAGAATTGTAAATTTCAACCTACCCAATCCCGTTACTGATGCCCGCTTTTTTGTAATATCAACACCTCATGGCGCAAACAGCGGTGGTGAAGAATATGTAAGAAGACAAAACTACACGTACATAGATGATGTACAAGTGCTTACATACACTCCCGGAGGAATCTCGTGCGAACCGTTCAGAGTATACAATACACAAGGTAACGGAATATACGGAACAACTCCGAAAACTTTTGCCGATTGGACTTCATGGAATAACTGGTGTCCGGGTAATTCTGTTCCTATCAGAGGATTCGTATTGCCTAACTTGACCGCAGGAAATCACACCCTAAAACATACAATACCAAGCGCTGTTTTTAACCAGCAACAGGGAGATGTATATTTATCTGTTTATATGCAGGGTAAAAGCAATGTCAATTTAAATGTAAATGATATTAAAACAACAGATGTAAGTATTTACCCAAATCCAACTTCTGATTTTGTCAATATTAAATCTCCAATAGACGTAATATCTCTAACTTTATTTAGCATAGATGGGAGAAAATTAGTTGAAAAATATAAAGAAAATAAGATCGATATTTCTTCATACAACACAGGAATTTATATTCTGAATATTGTATTAAAAGACGGAACATCTTTCAAACACAAAATCATCAAAAAATAAAAAGAATACGAATATTCTGTTAAAAATAATTAAAAAAACCTCTTTTCGAATATTTTCGCAGGAGGTTTTTACTTTTATAAAATTTGAATATATATTACATTGCCAATCAACTTCAACCCTATTTCATATTTAAAAATATCTGCCACGGTAACTCAAGCTTCGAAGTCATATTAAAATAGCCATAAAAGAAATACACTTCCCAAAATCAATTATTTTAACAAAGACTTTCCTTTAAACAAAAGAAAAACGAATGCCTTTTTTAACATTTATTACTTTTTAAAATAGTATTTTAAATAATTTTAACCTTAATCTCACATTTAAAAATTGTCACTTCCAGTTTATTAAACTATTTTTGGTGATTAAAAAATTTGTAAAATGAATTATCATTTTCAAGCCCACAGACAGGTGAGAAAAAACCTTCTGGATATCCTGCAAAATACATCTCATGAAGATCTTTTGCTGATTCCGGATGGCTTTAACAATAACATTTACTGGAATATTGCGCATACCGTTGCTACAGAGCAGCTTTTGCACTATTACCTAAGCGGAAATCCTTTCAGAATTGATAAATATTGGATCGAAACATATAAGAAAGGAACCCTTCCGAACTTAAATGTACAAAAATCTGAGGTGGAAGATCTTGAGTTTTTACTAACCGAAACTTCAAAGATCTTAATGAAAGATTATGACAGCGATTTCTTCTCAGACTACACTCCCTACACCACAAGTTTTGGGATGGATCTGAAAAGCATACAGGATGCCATCATATTCAACAATATGCATGAAAGCCTGCATTATGGCTATGCAATGGCACAGAAAAGAGCAATTTTAGGAGAAAAAGGAAGGTAGTTAAAAGTGAATTTTGCGGTGCAGGTCAATTCTCAAATGTTAATTTTTAAAGCATAATAAATTGTCCTACAAAGTAAAATTGATATTTGACGATTCACTATTTAAATTATTAAAATGACAGATAAAAAAGACGATTTTATTTTCGGGCTTCGTCCCGTAATTGAAGCTATTGAAGCAGGGAAAACTATTGACAAGATCTTTGTACAAAATGCATTGCAAGGTGATATTTATGCCGAACTGAAAACAATTTTAGCTAAAAATAAATTACGTCCTAACTACGTTCCGGTTGAAAAACTGAATCGTTTTACAAGAAAAAACCACCAGGGTGTTGTAGCTTTTATTTCGGATGTTCCGTTTCATAGAGTGGAAGATGTTGTTCCTCAATTATTTGAAGAAGGAAAAACTCCATTTTTATTGATATTGGACAGGTTAACTGATGTTAGAAATTTCGGAGCAATCTGCAGAACTGCAGAATGTGTAGGAATTGATGCTATTATTATTCCTGAAAAAGGAGGCGCACCTATCAATTCTGACGCTATAAAAACGTCTGCAGGAGCCCTTTATAATATTAAAATCTGTAAAGAACCAAATTTAGCTCACGTTGTAGATTATCTTCAACAAAGTGGAATTTCTGTATTTGCAGCAACCGAAAAAGCTCAAAAGCTGATCTATGATGTAAGTTTTACGGAGCCTTGTGCCATCGTAATGGGTAACGAAGAAACCGGAATTTCTAAAGAAGTTCTGCATCATGCAGACGAAAAAATAAAATTACCAATTGAAGGAAAAACACAATCATTAAACGTTTCTGTTGCCTGTGGAGCGATCTTATATGAAGCAACAAGACAGAAATTAATGAAAGTAAATTAATCGATAACACATTCAAAATTAATTCAAATGAAGAATATTGCAGCGCTTGCGCTAATATCATCTATAGCTTTAGTTTCTTGTAAAAAAGAAACAGCAACCGTAACAAAAGTAGATCCGAAAACAGGAAAAACAGTTACTGTTGAAGTTCCTGCTGATTCTGTAGCTAAAGTTGCAGAAAACCCTGCAATTAAGGACTCTGCAGGTGTTTACACTCAAACTTTTAAGCTTGAAAAAGGGAAAACATATCCCCTTACAACGTACCAAAGAGATGTAAAAACAATGACAGATCCTCAAGGAAAATCTATTAACGGAACAAGTGAATCTACTGACGAAATGACTTTCACCGTTAATGACATCAAAGGAAATGTTTATGATTTGACTCTTAACCTTATCGGAAAAAGAAATTCTCAGACTTCTGACGGAAAAACAATTGTAGTAGATACCAAACTTCCGATTCCAAAAGAGGATGATCTGAAAATGATCTGGAATATCAACAAAGCTCTTACAAGCAACAAACTGAACATGAAAATGGATACGAAAGGAAATGTACTTTCGATTACAGGTTTCGATGCGGTTTACACGAAAGTTTCGAATGCTGTAGGAACTCTTATTAAAGATAAAAACCAAAAAGAAAGCGTTGTTGCAAGTCTTAAACAAAGCTTTAACGAAAAGGTATTAAAAGATCAGTTCAACAAAAACCTAACAATTATCCCTAAAAAAGGAGCTAAAATTGGTGAAAAATGGACAAATTCTGAAAATGCAGACGCAAGCGGAGCCGTTAAAGTGACTTCAAACTATGTATTGAAAAGTGTAGGAAACGGTATTGCAGAAATTTCTGTAACAGGCGGAATTCCTAAGAAAACGGAGAAAAAAACTCAGGATAAGATCACGCATAGCTTAAGCAGCGAACTTGTCCAGAACGGAACCATCAAATTTGATCAAAGTACAGGATGGATCACCAACCAGAAAATTAATGTAGAGACTACTCAGATCGAAACAATTTCAGACGGAAAACAGTCTCAGTCTATGAAAAGTGTTTCTAAATCTTCTGTAATGGTAAATCCTTCTGCAAAATAAAATGAAGTAAGTTTTAGGATAGAGAGTTGGAGAACTTGAGTGCTTTTTGTAATTAAAATAAACCTCAACAAACCTTTAGCTTTAAACTTAGAATCTTAAATAAAAATATTATGAAGTTTATTCTTGAGTTAGTACTCACCGCTATTATTATTTTCTTTGTCTGGAATATTTTGAAAAGATTATTTTTTAAAACATTCTACAGTTATTTGTTTAAAAATATCAAACAAAATAATAATCAGCAGGATATCAAAAGTTCGAACAAGGATATAAGCCCAAAGATCCACTGGGATGCAGAAACCGTGGATTATGAAGAGGTAAAAGAAAATAAAGACAAAAGGTAAAATTTACCCAAGAAAATAAAAGATAATAACCGAAATGGCGAAAAATAAAAACTTAATTTATATTGCAGCTTCATTAGTCGTATTTATAGTTTTAGCATTTTTATATTCCACACCTGTGTTTACAGGAAAACAGCTTTTCCAGCATGATATTGTTCAGTACAGAGGAGGTGCAAAAGAACTTCTCGACTACAGAGCAAATACCGGAGATGAAACGTATTGGAGTGATTCCATGTTTGGTGGAATGCCAACTTATCAGATGGGAAGCCAGTTCAAAGGAGATATTATCAAAAAAATTGATAGCAACCTGAACTTTTTCCCAAGACCGGTTAATTATCTTTTCTTACTTTTTGCAGGATTTTTCCTTTTAGGAATGGTTGCAGTCAGAAACTGGAAATACGCTTTATTAGGAGCCACTTTCTTCGGACTTTCCACCTATTTCTATATTATTATTGCAGCGGGACACAATGGTAAAGTGAATACTATTGAATATTTCGCGCCCCTTTTAGCCGGAATATTACTCGTTTATATTAGGAAAAATTATATTTGGGGATTCATCGTCACAACCCTGTTTATGGGACTTCAGATAGCGGCGAACCACCCACAGATGACGTATTATCTTTTCATTGCACTCGGGTTTTTATTCTTATCCGAACTTATCCGAGCTATTCAAAAGAAAACACCAATGAAGCATTTCTTAATTTCTTCGGGAATTATTGCTGCAGCCTGCGTCATCGGAGTTGGAATGAATTCTCAAAGAATTATGGCCAATGCCGAATATGTAAAAGAAACCGTTCGTGGAAAACAGATCTTAGACAACGACACTCATACTTCAGGAAAATCCGGAATGGATAAAGAAAGTATGCTGATGTGGAGCTACGGAAGACTGGAAACTTTAAACCTGTTCATCCCAAGATTAATGGGTGGCGGAAGTCAGGAGCCTGAAGCTAAAGACATTATGAATAAAGTTCAGGAACTTGTTCAGGAAAATGTGCATTCACAAGCCGAATATGATAGAATTACTAAAGGCTTTGGAAGTGTAACCTATTGGGGCGACCAACCGGGAACTTCAGGACCGGCCTATCAGGGAGCAATTGTTTGTTTCTTAGCTTTATTAGGTTTCTTTTTCGCCTGGAAAAAATACCGTTACTGGATCTTAGGGGCTTCCATTCTGACCGTTTTATTGGCTTGGGGAAGTAACTTTATGCCTTTATCAGACTTTTTTATAGACTTCGTCCCTATTTACAATAAATTCAGAGCGCCCTCTTCTATTTTGGTTATCGTAGAACTTCTATTCCCTTTAATCGCGATTATCGGATTGTACAGATTCTTTACAGACGAAAAATTAACGGAAGAATACAAAAAGAAAATTCTTCTTTATGTTGGCGGCGGAACATTAGGATTTTTATTAATTCTATTGATTTTTGGAAAATCTTTATTAGGTTTCCATACAGAAAACGAAAAACTATATTTCCCGCCTTTCCTGTTGGATTATTTAGTGGATGAAAGATTCAAATTATTCAGAATTGATGCAATCAAAGCATTTATCTACGTTGCCATCGCAGCTGGAGCTTTATTTATGGTTTTAAAGAAAAAATTAAATCAAAATATAGCTTTGATCATCCTTGGAGTCGTGAGTTTATTTGATCTTTGGACAGTAAACAAACGTTATTTAAATGATGAAAACTATGTAGATAAAGTTTTTGCGGAAAATCCATTCCAGACAGAAAGTTCAGATCTTCTAGCTGAAAAAGTACAGGCAAATCCTAGTTTGGGATCAATTTTAGCGAATGTTCAGGTCAATAAAACATTGGAAACTATTGCTGAAAAAGATAAAACTCATTACAGGATTTTTAATAATCTTTTAGGAACATTCAGCGAGACCAATACGTCATATTTCAAATCTTCAATTGGAGGTTACCACGCCGTAAAATTGAGAAGGTATGATGATGTTATCAATGAATATTTTCAGGTAATGGATTCTGTAAAACTTCCTAACGTTCTTAATTTACTGAACGCCAAGTATTGGGTGGCAGGTGATCCGGAACATCCTCAGGCCATGCCAAATCCAAAAGCTAACGGCAATGCATGGTTTGTGAGCGACTTAAAATTTGTGAACAGTCCTAACCAAGAAATTAAGTCAATCGGAGTAATCGACAGTAAGAAAACAGCTGTTATTGCTTCTGCAGATAAAGAATATTTCAACAATAAACCTGTTCAGGCAGATCCGACGGCGTTTATTAATTTAACGAAATATCAACCAAATGAGTTAGAGTTCAGGTCAGAATCTAAAACTCCACAATTGGCGGTATTCTCTGAGATTTATTATCCTCACGGCTGGAAAATGTTCGTAGACGACAAAGAAGTTCCTTACATAAAAGCTGATTATTTACTTCGTGCAGTACATGTTCCTGCAGGAAAACATAACATCAGAATGATCTTCGAACCGGAAGTTATCGAAACAGGAAAATGGATTTCTTTACTTTGCTTCGGATTATTCATTATATTAAGTGGTTTCGGGATTTATTTCATTTACCGCAAAAGAGACAAAAGAAAAGTTGAGAATATTTAGGAATTCAAAAGTTTGAAAAAGGCTTTATTTTAATGATTACTCAAAAATATATTACAGACCTAACCTATAGAATTAATGGAGCTTGTATTGAGGTGCATAAGATTTTAGGTGCAGGTTTAGCAGAAATCGTAGACCATAAAGCATTAGAAAAAGAATTTAAATTAAGAAATATTGAATATAAATCTGAATTTCAAATACCCGTAATTTATAAGGACGAACTTTTGAACTGCGATTTTAAATGTGACTTTTTAATTGAAGATTTAATAGTTTTAGAAATAAAATCCGTATCCTCTATTTTAGATATCCATAAATCTCAGATTCTAAATTACATGAACTTATTAAAGGCTCCGAAAGGAATACTCGTAAATTTCAATGTGAAAAACGTATATCATTTTGGTCAAGAAACTTTTATAAATAAATATTTTGAGCAATATGACTAAAATGTTAACCGATATTTTGTCAACTATTGAATATCTACAAAGCAATAAAAATCTTTTGTCTCTTTTGCGGTTAAAATAAATATAAATGGATTCTCAAAAGAAAATATTAATCATCACCTATTACTGGCCACCTGCGGGAGGTCCCGGTGTTCAAAGATGGTTAAAATTTGCAAAATATTTACCTGAATTTGGCTGGAAACCAGTAATTTTCACACCCGAAAATCCGAGTTATCCTTTGTTGGATGAAAGTTTAATGAAAGATATTCCAGAGAATATTGAAATCATTAAAACTAAGATCTGGGAACCTTATCAACTGGCTGAAAAGCTTAATAAAAGTAATAAAAAGTTCAAAGCCGGACAGTTTGATGTCGGTAAAAACCAAAGCTGGAAATCTAAACTTTCGATTTGGGTAAGAGGAAATTTTTTCATTCCTGATGCCAGAGTTTTTTGGGTAAAACCTTCTGTAAAATTTTTACAACAATATTTAAAAGAAAATAAAATTGATGTTGTGGTCACTTCGGGACCACCTCATTCTTTGCATTTGATTGGTTTAAACCTTAAAAAGAAACTCCCAGATCTAAAATGGATTGCCGATTTTCGTGATCCGTGGACGGAAATTTCTTACTATCAACATTTAAAACTAACCAAAAGTTCCGATAAAAAACATCGACAATTAGAAAGTGCTGTTTTCAAAAATGCTGATATTACTTTAGCGACAAGTTATACCGATGCTGAAAATTTCCGCAAAAATGGAGCAAATGCGATTTGTATTACGAATGGTTTTGATGAAACAGATGCTACTCAAACTCTAAAATCCTCAAACTCTAAAACTCTCAAACAAAAATTTACATTAAGCTATATTGGAGTTTTAGAACAGCTTAGAAATCCTGAAAACCTTTGGAAAACCCTTGATGATTTAGTGAAAACTCACTCGGATTTTGCAGAAAATTTCTCATTGAAATTTGTGGGAAGAATTGATGATAAAATTTTAAATACAATTGAAAATTCTGGTTTAAAAAATCACATTTTAAATTTAGGATATATTTCTCACGATAAAGCGATCACAGAAATGCAAACTTCTGATGTACTTTTAATTACAAATTTCCCTAATGAATCTTCGAAAGGAATTATTCCGGGGAAAATATTTGAATATTTGGCAACAGGAAAACAGATTATTTCTTTTGGCCCGGATCAGGCAGATGTTTCAAAAATATTAAATGAAACTCACGCAGGAAAACATTTTAGTTATCAAGATTCCGAAACAATAAAAAGTTTTATATTAGAGAAATTTGAATTGTGGAAAAATGGAAACCTTCTTGAAAACAGCCAAAATATTGAACAGTTTTCAAGAAAGAATCTTACAAAAAAATTGGTTGAGATCTTAGATTAAATAGTCCATTGATCGTTAATCACTCCAACTAAATAATATTTTCCTTTGAAGTCTTCAAATACGAAGCGAAGTGTTTTCCAATCCATTTCACTATTTTTTTCAGTGCCTTTGATATAGTTTTCTGTGAAATTAAGTTTAGGATATATGTTTTCTAAATTGTTTAAAGAATTGCCTCCGCCTTGAAATTTATCCAAAGAAAACTGAGACGCAGTAAAGTCTTTTGAGAAAACCCATTTTCCTAAATAATCATTAACTGTTGCTCTATAAGGATCTCCCGAACCGTCATAAGAACCCCAAGTGAAAAGAGTTTTCGTTGGTTGATATTTTTCAAAATCAACTTTAGAAAATTGTTTATCATTTTTTGGATCAACAAAAGCGTACATTGAAAACCGAACCCCTTTTTCGGGATGGATAAATTCTGCAAATCTTTTGTAGTCTTTATCTTTCAGGGCTTTCATAAGCTCGTCATTAGCTTCTTTTATGATTTCTTCTCTAGTTATGGCAGGTTGATTAGGTTTTGAAGTTTGAACTGTCGTTTGGGCTGTAGAATTAATTTTATAACCATTAGGTTTTGGCTCTTTTTTACAGGCAACAAGACTTACAATGAATATTGATAGTAATAATTTTTTCATTTTTTAATATTAATCAATGAAAATAACCAAAAGTGATGCCGTTTTTTAATGCTTTTTAATTCAAAATTTACATTAGCAGCATTATATAATTTTACTTTTAATGAATTGAAAATCTTTCTCAGGAATTTCTAAAAAACCAAATCTAAAGGAAAATCCCCACCTCTTTTTATCAAAAATAAAATCTAATTCATCAATTAAAGGAATAATTGAAGTTTCTTTGCTATCATAAAAATCTATATTTCTACGAAACGGATTAAAACCGGCAGCCATAACTCCTTGATAAATCGCCTCATCTTTGACCTCGCCAATCGCGGTAAAACACTGGCATTTTTCATCCTTTTCAAAGTAGCGTTTTGGTGAATAAAAGATAATTCCGTCTCCTGTTCTTAATCTTTTTAGAGAAGTTGCTTTTCCATGATTGGCCTGCATAAATCCGCCTTCTACCCCTCTTTCGATATGATCTTTTGATGCAACAGCAATATAATATTTCATTGTTTGATATTCATGAATTCAATTAAAGGTAAGAAAGTTTTTCAATATCTTAGCATCATGGAAATTTTAGATATTCTCATTGTCGGAGCCGGTCCCATCGGACTTAATTGTGCCCTTGAAGCTAAAAAAAATAATCTGACTTATATAATTATAGAAAAAGGAACCATTGTGAATTCGTTATACAATTATCCTTTATATATGCGATTTTTCTCTACTGCCGAAAAATTAGAAATAGATGAAATACCATTCATATCAACAGCTCCAAAACCCGGTAGACAGGAAGCTTTAGAATATTATCAGAGAATTGCAAGACAGAAAAACATCAATATTAATCTGTACGAAAAAGTAATAAAAGTTTCTAAAAACGATGACATTTTTAAAGTTGAAACCTCTAAAGGAAAATATTTAGCAAAAAATGTAATTATCTCAACAGGATTCTATGACATTCCAAATCTGATGAATATTCCCGGAGAAAATCTGGAAAAAGTAAAACATTATTATACGGAACCTTACCCATATGCAAAACAGAAAATTGTGGTTGTGGGTTCTAGCAATTCATCCGTAGATGCAGCGTTGGAAACGTATAGAAAAGGAGCCGAAGTCACGATGATTATCCGTCATTCCGAAATCTCAAAAAATGTAAAATATTGGGTAAAACCTGATATTGAAAACAGAATAGCCGAAGGAAGTATTACCGCTCATTTTAATTCTGAAATTATTGAAATTAAAGAAGATTCAGTTATTTTTAAAGACGAAAACGGACAAATTCAGGAGATTGAAAATAATTTTGTGTTGGCAATGACGGGCTATCTTCCTGATTTTAAGTTTTTAAAAAATTCAGGAATTGATCTTCAGGGAGAATGTTTAAACCCTGTTTATCATGCTGAAACAATGGAAACAAATGTCAAAAATCTTTATTTGGCAGGCGTTGTTTGTGGCGGAAAAGACACCCATCTTTGGTTTATAGAAAACTCAAGAATTCATGCAGAAATGATTATAAAAAATATTCTCCAAAACAAATAACTGCCTTGGAGAATATGCTATTAATTAAATCTAATCCTGCAAATATTTATATTACCTCTTCCATTTCTCTATTATCTTTCAACATCCATGGAACAATAAAGTAAAAAGCGACTGCAATAAATGTCGCTAAAACTCCGGTTCCGATCCACAAAGCATTAAATCCAAACTTTTCAGCCAATAAAGTTCCTAAGTACGGAGTAATAATAAATGCTGCGGAAAAAGAAATCCCGTTCAGCCCCATATAAGCTCCTTTATTGTTTTTTCCGGAACGTTTTGCGGTGATTGTAGACATAAAAGGCAACGTCCAGATTTCTCCGATACAAAGTACTGTCATCGAGATGACCAACGTGATCATGCTATAATCAAAAGCCATCATTGCATAGGCAATCCCACAAATAAAAGTTCCGAAAAGCATGGTAAAAGCTAAATTAAAATACTTTTCAGCGATCTGTACAAATCCCATTTCGAGCAAAACGATCAGAAAACCGCTGTATCCTAAAATATAACCGATATTCTCCTGACTCAGCTTTGCAACATCTTTATAAAAGATTGTCAACGTGCTGAATAACTGGAAAAAACACATCGAAAACAGTAAACAAAAGAAACAGTAGATCAAGAATTTACCATCTTTATAAGGTGAATTTTCTTTTTTAACCTCAATCGCTTCTTTCACTTTTGTCATTCTTACTTTTGCTAATTTATTTCGTTTATAAAAGAAAGAAATGTACAATATTCCAGCTAATAAAGCTGCTAACGCATTGCTGTAAAATAAAAAATTGTAAGAAATAGCAGATAAAATTCCTCCCAAAGCAGGACCAATAGAGAATCCTAAATTGACCGCCATACGATTTAATGAAAATGCTCTCGTGATGTTTTCTGGTTTTGCATATTTTGTGATCGCTACCGAGTTGGCAGGACGAAATGTATCACTTACAATACTTTGCAGTAAAATGATTGCTGCCACTCCTATTTCTGTTTTAAAAACAGGAATTAAACAAAACAGAGGTACGCTTAATAACAAGCTCATATACTGAACTTTATACTCCCCGATTCTATCGGTTATAAATCCTCCCAACCAAGATCCTATTACAGATCCTATTCCGAAAAAACTCAGAACAATTCCTGTATTTTCAATGCTAAAATGTAAATGGCTCGTCATGTAAACTCCCAAAAACGGAAGTACCATCGAACCCGCACGATTGATGAGCATTACCAATGCGAGCATCCAACTTTCCTCAGAAAGTCCTTTGAATGAATTAGTATATATGTTGATTAATTTCACAATTTTTCTTTTTAATTGAATAGAATCTTATCCTATTCTTTGTTAGGTCGTCCCTTCGGGACTCTTAAATTTTAATATTCTTGAGATTGCTTCGTCACATCGCACCTCGCAATGACACAAAAAAACAGGACTTAAAAAATTAAGCCCTGTTTCATTTATAATGATATAAATAAATTTTTACTCCGGCTTATAAGAGTCTTTTAATGTTACAGTACGGTTGAATACCAACGTAGTATCCGTAGAATCCTGATCTTTCGTAAAATATCCAATTCTTTGGAACTGAAGCGGTTCTCCAACAGCAACATCCTTTAAACTAGGTTCAGCAAAACCTTTAATCGTAGAGACAGATTCTGGATTAATGAAATCCAAGAAGTCTATATCTTTCTCAGCATCAGGCTGTTCCACAGTGAATAAGTTATTGTAAATTCTTACATCTACAGGAAGTGCGTGTTTCGCAGACACCCAGTGTAACGTACCTTTTACTTTTCTTAAACTTTCTTCTGTCCCGCTTCCGGATTTAGATTTTTCATCATAGGAAGCGTAAATGGTTGTAATTTCTCCGTTTTCATCCTTCTCCACTCTTTCAGCTTTGATGATGTAAGCAGATTTTAAACGGACTTCTCCGCCTAATTTCAACCTGAAGAATTTATTGTTCGCTTCTTCTTTAAAGTCTTCACGCTCAATATATAATTCTCTTGAGAAAGGAACTTGCCTTGTTCCGGCATTTTCCTGCTCAGGATTGTTTTCAGTTTCTAACCATTCTTCATTTCCTTCAGGATAGTTTTCGATCACCAGTTTGACCGGATCTACCACTGCCATCACACGTTTAGCTACTTTATTCAGATCTTCACGGACACAGAAATCCAATAATTGAATCTCAATTAAATTTTCTCTTTTTGCAACCCCCACTTTATCAATAAAATTCCTGATGGAAGTAGGCGTAAAACCTTTTCTTCTCATTCCGGAAATCGTAGGCATCCTTGGATCATCCCATCCGGTCACTGCATTTTCAGCAACAAGCCTTTGCAGTTTTCTTTTAGAAGTGATCATATACGAAACATTCATCCTTGCAAATTCTCTTTGCTTTGGTGCTACTTTAGATTCGTCATAAACCTGCTCCAAATACCAATTGTAAAGCGGTCTGTGATTTTCAAACTCTAAAGAACATAATGAATGCGAAACCTGCTCTAAATAATCAGATTCACCATGAGCCCAGTCGTACATTGGATAAATCTTCCAATCTGTTCCTGTTCTGTGGTGAGGTCTTTTCAAAATTCTGTACATAACAGGGTCACGCATATTCATGTTAGGCGAAACCATGTCGATTTTTGCACGAAGAGACATTGAACCTTCTTCAAATTCACCATTTTTCATCCTTTCGAATAAATCTAAAGATTCTTCAACCGGACGATTTCTGAACGGAGATTCAACTCCCGGTTCTGTAGGATTTTTTCTTTGTTCAGTAATCGTTTGAGATGGCTGCTCATCAACATAAGCTTTTTTATCTTTAATCAACTGAACGGCCCAATCATAAAGCTGCTGGAAGTAGTCTGATGCATACAAAACTTTATCCCATTTGAAACCTAACCATTCAACATCTTTCATGATAGAATCTACGAATTCCTGCTCTTCTTTTTCAGGGTTCGTATCGTCGAAACGAAGGTTTACGGGAGCATTGTATTTTTCACCCAAACCGAAGTTGATGCAGATCGCTTTTGTGTGACCTACATGCAGATAACCGTTTGGCTCAGGTGGAAAACGGAAACGGATCTGATCATTTTTAAGACCGTTTGCCAAATCATCTTCTATAATTTGCTCAATAAAATTGAGTGATTTTTTTTCTTCTTCCATTAAAATTCGCTTTAAGATGTCGCTCTACACGACAATTTGCAAATTTAGGAAAATTTAGGCGTTTACGGAAATTATAATTTAAAACTATAATTATTAATAATTCAATATTTTTATTTAACTTAGAAATTAACTAAGAACCCGTTTCTCAAATAACAACAACATGGCTGTTTATATTCTAAGCAATCGAAAAATCGTTCGCCATAAAGGTGAAAAAACAGATTCATTTTCTAATGATGAATACTCTATTCCTAATTTCAGGATAGCAAAATGTGATTTTGACAACTATAAAGAACCAACTGCCGCAGTTAAAAAGAAAAAGGATTATACCAATCGAAATATTCTCAACTACCAACTCTTTTCCGAGCCTGAAAAACAAGGTTACCAAGATGTTTTGGATGTTTTACTCAATGAAAAAGATCTCAAAAAATCAACTTTAACAGCTGATAACCTTGGCGGAACCCAAAGAATGTTTTATGAATTGTATAAAAACATGTCTTCTACAAAGGATAGAAGCGATGTTTTGATATTTATTCATGGGTATGCTTATGATTTTGATGATGAGTTAAAAGCAGTTATTGATCTTAAAAAATTATTTATTGATAATCCGGCATCGCCAGTTGAGCATATATTATTTGTGAGTTGGCCGGCTTCGAGCAGTATTGTGCCGTTGACTTATTTTGATGATAAGGCTTCCAGCATCAACTCCGGAGCCTCTTTGATGAGATTATTTTACTTTTATACGCAGTTTTTAAAGGATATTTTTTCGAACCGTGATCTTGTTCCCTGCAATCAGAGAATTCATTTGATGGCTCATTCCATGGGAAATCGGGTGCTTCAAAGTATGTTGTACAGTTTGAAAAAAGAAAATATTTTAAGAGTTATCGATCAGGTTTTATTATTGAATTCTGATGTTACTTATAAAGTTTTTGAGGATTCGGAAGATTCATTTAATAAACTTCCCTTGCTGGCAAATCGAATTTCCATTTATTTAAACAGAAAAGATACCATTCTTGGAATTTCTCAGTTCACAAAGAATATTTTGACACCGAGATTAGGCAAAAACGGGCCGAGTGACATTCAAAAATTCAAAGATATTGTTTCCATCATCGATTGTACTTTTGTAGAAGATGATGCATTGGGTGGATTGAAATATGATATCGGAAATCATTGGGGATACCTTTCCAGTTCGCAAGTTCAAAATGATATTTTTCAAAACTTGTATGGTGTGGATAGGAATCTTATCGCACATAGGTTAAAAAATAATGAAAATACATTCACAATTACTTCACAATAATATTTTTAAATTAAGTATATGACAAAATCAAATATGAGCACCTAAAGCAATTGCTTGTGTTGGCATAGAGATTGCAAAATCATTAAACAGAGAAATACTAAATTTTTTATCATGAAAAAAGTTAAAAGCAAGTTTTCTTATTTATTGCAATATATTAAGAAAGCAATTTTCGTAAAAGACGTGATTTAATCATCTGATTATCAACCCAAAATACAACATTTATTCGACCCTAAAATTACTATTTAAAAAACAGCTTTTCCCCTTTCAAATCTAACTTACTTTCAAAGTTATTTGTAAATAAGCCTCCTGTCCCTAGACCTTGAGGCATTTTGCTATTTTTCGTAAACGTATATTGAGCAATCGCATTCAAACCAATATTACTTTCCAAGGCAGACGTGATCCACCAACCGATATTAAGTTCTTCGGCAAGAGAAATCCATTCACCAGAACCGGAAACACCTCCTACCAAAGATGGTTTTAAAATGATATATTGAGGTTTTATAGCTTCTAAAAGCTTTTTCTTTTCATTAAAATCAGTAATTCCAATTAATTCTTCATCTAATGCTATTGGAGTTGGAGTTTCAGCACATAATTCTGCCATATCAGCCCAATTTCCGGCTTTTATTGGTTGCTCAATTGAATGAATATCCAAATCTGCCAATTGCTGTAAAACAACCTTTGCTTCTTCTTTGTTGAAGCCACCGTTTGCATCAACACGCAATTCCAATTTCTGTTTTGAGAATTTTTCTCTTAGTTTTTGAAGAACTTCATGTTCAGATTTCCAATCGACACCAATTTTTAATTTAATACAGTGAAAGCCTTTTTCAAGTTTATCCTGAATCTGTTCTTCCATATAATGAATGTCTCCCATCCAGATCAGACCATTGATAATGATTGGAGATTTACTTTCTGTAAATTCACTTGGAAAATAGAGATTTTCCCCATGCTTTAGGTTCAAAACAGCTTGTTCATATCCAAACCAAATGGATGGAAACTCTTTTAATTCTTCTTTTAAAAATTCAGAATCCTTTTGAATATTTTCACAAAGCCATTGCAGTTTTTCTTCATAATCCGGCCTATCATCAAAACTTAATCCTCTGAAAATAGCACATTCTCCTACGCCTTTCATTTCATTTTCTGAAATTTCAAGAATAAAGGTTTCCTTTTCATACAAAACGCCGCGAGATGTTCCACTCGGGCGCTTGAATTCTAATAAATATTTAAAATATTCTGCTTTCATTTATTTTACACTGTCAATTCGCATAAATTCCTCTGCTTTTTCAACCATATTGACACTTCCGCAGAAAAATGGAATTCTTTGATGTAATTCTGTTGGTTCAACTTCCAAAATTCTTCTGAAACCGTCTGTCGCCTTTCCACCAGCTTGTTCAGCCAGGAAAGCCATTGGATTACATTCATAAAGCAATCTCAATTTACCATTCGGAGCCTGTGAATAAGATGGATAAATATAAATTCCACCTTTCAACATATTTCTATGAAAATCAGCAACTAACGAACCAATATACCTTGAAGTATATGGCCTGTCACCTTCTTCCATTTGACAATATTTAAGATAATTTTTAACACCCTGAGGGAATTTAATATAATTTCCTTCGTTGATAGAGTAAATTTTTCCTGTTTCCGGAAACTTCATATTCGGGTGAGAAAGGTAATAGGTACCCAATGAAGGATCTAGTGTAAATCCGTTCACGCCATTTCCAGTTGTGTACACGATCATCGTTGAAGAACCGTAAATAACGTACCCCGCTGCAATCTGATTAATTCCTTTTTGTAAAAAATCTTCAAGCTGAACCGGAGTTCCTGGCTCTGTTACTCTTCTGTAAATTGAAAAAATAGTTCCTACAGAAACATTGACGTCAATATTTGAAGAACCGTCCAAAGGATCGATCAATACAACATATTTGCTTAAATGACCGTTTTCTCCACATTTAATGTCAATAAAATCATCATTTTCCTCGGAAGCAATACCACAAACTACCTCTCTTTGAGATAATGCCGTAATAAAAATGTCATTAGCGATCACATCAAGTTTCTGCTGCTCTTCTCCCTGAATATTTTCATTTCCCGCTTTTCCAATGATATCTGCAATTCCCGCCTTATTTACTTCTCTGTTTACTACTTTTGAAGCTAGTCTTATTGCGCTTAAAAGACGTGAAAATTCTCCTGTAGAATATTGGAAATCGTCCTGCTTATCAATGAGAAATTCTCCTAAAGTCTGTAATGGTTGATCTGACATATTTTTCTTTTTACGTTTTGCTCAAATTTCGTAAAATTTACAACATTATAAAGAATTTTCTTTTAAAACACATTAAGTACTGTATATCAAAACCATACACTACAAATAACTACTCTTATCATAAATTGTAACATGAAAACGGATCACCAATTTAGCCAGCTAAGGAATGAAAAATTCAATAAATTGGGTTAATTTTTAATTTTAATAAAATCTTAAGTAGGTCTACTCGCCCGCCTCTTTCATATCTCGTTGTAAATTTATAATTTTGACCTCCGTAAAAAACTCAATTAAATTTTATCTAACAATTTTATTTTTAACAATTTAATGAAAATTTTCAAGTTTGGTGGAGCATCGGTGAAAGATGCTGAAAGTGTAAAAAATGTATCCATGGTATTAGAAAGCCAGGGATTTGCCAAATGTCTGCTGGTAATTTCAGCGATGGGCAAAACAACCAATGAATTGGAAAAAGTTGTAGAACTTTATTTCAAGAAGGACAACTATCAAACTGAGATTGAAAAGATAAAACGAAAACACATTGAAATTGCGGAAGGCTTATTTCCTGAAAATCATGCTGTTTTTGCAGAAATCAATTTGTTTTTTGATGATATCGATTCTTTTTTACGAAGAAACAAATCACCTAATTACAATTTCGTGTACGATCAGGTTGTAAGCTGTGGAGAAATGATCTCTACGAAAATCGTAAGTGAATATTTAAATGAAATACAGTTTACCAATCAATGGTTAGACGCCAGAGATTATATAAAAACCGACAATTCTTACAGAGACGGAAATGTAGACTGGAAAAGAACTGAAGAATTTATGTCAACCTTAAATCCTGAAATCTGCTATGTAACGCAGGGGTTTATTGGATCTGATGATAATAATTTTACAGTAACTTTAGGAAGAGAGGGTTCAGATTATTCTGCTGCGATTTTTGCATATTGTTTAAATGCAGATGCAATGACGATCTGGAAAGACGTTCCGGGAGTTATGACGGGAGACCCAAGAAAATTCAAGGATGTTACACTTCTTTCTAATATATCATATGAAGAGGCGATCGAGATGGCGTATTACGGAGCAAGTATCATCCACCCGAAAACATTACAGCCCTTACAGCAAAAAGACATTCCTTTTTATGTTAAATCTTTCGTAGACCCTACAAAAGAAGGAACAAAAGTAGGCGCTTCAGACAAAAACGAATTTCAGGAATCTTATATTTTAAAAGAACATCAAACTTTGTTAAAAATCTCTACCAGAGACTTCTCTTTTGTAGCAGAAGATCACATGAGTTTGGTTTTTAGCTTCTTAGCAAAATATAAAATTAAAGTTTCTTTGATGCAGAATTCTGCAATTTCACTAGCTTTATGTCTGGAAGATAAATTTAACAAAATAGACGAGCTTAATGAAGAACTTCAGAAAATATTTAAAACTGAAGTGGTTAAAAATGTATCTTTATTTACCGTGAGAAATGCGAAGATGGAGAACATTGATAAATTTTACCAAGAAAAAAGTGTATTATTGGAACAGATTTCAAAGAATACGCTTCAAATGGTAACACAATAAAACTAATTGCGACTAAACACACATGAGTTTAATATCGAAAAACGATTTAATTCAAGCTTCCGGCTTAAGTAAAATAGGATTTTTAAAGAATCCAATAGCATCTGCTGTGATGAGCATTGCTAAAATAAATGAAGTAAATAGACTATACGATATACTAAAAGATAAGGAAGGTAAAGACTTTTTCGACTCATTCGTGAGAGAGAGAAACTTAAGCTATGTCGCTTTTGAAGAAGATCTCGCTAAGATCCCAAAAACGGGACCGTTTATTCTGGTTTCCAACCATCCGCTTGGCGCGATCGACGGGATTTTAATGTGTAAGATCTTATCAGAAGTACGTCCGGATTTCAAGGTAATGGGAAATTTCCTTTTGGAAAAAATAAAACCTATGGAACCGTACGTAATTTCTGTAAACCCTTTTGAAAACAGAAAAGGAGCTTACAGCAGCTCTTCCGGAATGCGCGAAACTTTAAAGCATTTGCAAAACGGAGGCTGTGTAGGTATTTTTCCTGCAGGAGAAGTTTCAAATAAAAACAATCCTTACGGAGAAATTTTAGATAAAGAATGGGAAAAACCGGCGCTAAAGCTTATTAAAATGGCAAAAGTGCCGGTGGTTCCTATGTATTTCCATGCAAAGAACAGCCGTCTTTTTTATCAGGTGGCCAAAATCCACCCGAATTTACAGACATTGATGCTTCCCGCAGAAATGATGAACGACAGAGAAAAGCCAATCCGTATCAGAATTGGAAAACCCATCGGTGTAAAGGCTATGGACGAAATGGAAACCATGGAAGAATTGGGAGAATTCCTCAAGCGTAAGGTTTATATGATGAAATCTTACTACGAAAAGCGAAAATCTCTTGCTCAGGTTATTAATCTTCAAAATCTGTATGTAAAATTTCCTTTACTTAGAGAAGAAAATATTGTACAGAATATCATTGATGAAACTCCAAAAGAAGACATTATTAATGACATCAGCAAGCTAAAAGGCACTGATAAAATGCTTTTCAGCAATGGTAATTACGAGATCTATTTTACGGCTTACGAAGAAATTCCTTCTGTAATGAGAGAAATCGGACGCCAAAGAGAGCTTACATTCCGTGCTGTAGGAGAAGGAAGTAACCTGCCTTTTGACCTTGATGAATATGATAAACACTATCATCATCTTTTTCTTTGGGATAATGCTGAGGAAAAATTGGTTGGTGCCTACAGAATGGCTTTAGGTAAGGAAGTGATGAAAAAATCCGGAATTAAAGGATTTTACACCAGCTCTTTGTTTGAGTTTGAACAAGACATCCATCCTTTCTTTAAAAAGGTGATTGAAATGGGGAGAGCTTATATCTGTCAGGAATACCAGCAGAAACCACTTCCGCTTTTCCTTTTATGGAGAGGGATCGTGCATGTTTGTTTAAGAAATCCTGATCATAAATTTTTGATGGGAGGTGTGAGTATTTCCAATAAATTCTCTGAATTTTCAAAATCATTAATGATCGAATTCATGCGTTCAAATTACTACGATTCCGCTGTAGCTCAATACATTACACCAAGAAACGAGTATAAAGTAAAGCTTCGCGAAAGGGATAAAAACTTATTCTTCGAAGAAATGGAATCTGATTTAAATAAATTAGATAAAATCATTGATGACCTTGAACCGGAATTAAGATTACCTGTTTTAATTAAAAAATATATCAAGCAAAACGCAAAAGTTATTGCATTTAATGTAGATCCAAACTTCAATGATGCCATTGACGGATTAATGTACATCAGAATAAGTGACCTTCCGGAAAGCACGATAAAGCCTGTATTAGAGGAAATGAGTGAGCAAATAAGAAAGGAACAGGAAAATAATTCTCCTGAGAATCAGTAAGTTTTTATTTTTATTAGAAAAAAGTACGGTTAATACTTGCTTCATATATGAAAACTTACTACTTTTGCATCACTTTAAAACAACGAAGTAAGTCAAACAAAAATATACGGTTTCTTAGCTCAGTTGGTAGAGCAATGGATTGAAAATCCATGTGTCCCTGGTTCGATTCCTGGAGAAACCACAAACCGCCTTGCGAAAGGCGGTTTTTTATTCCAAAGCAAAAAAAGATTTGCACGGTATAAGAAAAAATATTATTTTTGCACCCACTTTGAACAACGAAGTAACAAACCAAAACATACGGTTTCTTAGCTCAGTTGGTAGAGCAATGGATTGAAAATCCATGTGTCCCTGGTTCGATTCCTGGAGAAACCACAA
>NZ_FPKW01000015.1 GCF_900114875.1 Chryseobacterium limigenitum | reverse complement strand
CCATGTACAGAGCAGATGGAATAAAGCTGGAAAAAAATGCCGTAAACAGTGTTGCAGGATATAATACCCTTACCACCACAATAGAAAAGACAGATTATCTGGATGGTTTTCAGTATTACAAAAAAGAAATCACGACTTCAGGAGGAGGTCCTGGAGGAGGCCCGGAATTTGAAATGATGACAGCAAGAGCGATGGAGCCACAGGCTTTTTCTCTTGATGGACCTATAGGGCCTATTGACCCGACTATTGATCCCCCATTTGGAGGTGGCGGAATTATTGTTGATGCTAAAACACCGGATTTACAGTTTTTTCCAACTGCAGAAGGATTTTATGATTATCAGAAAAATCAATATATTTACAGCTACACAGACCATTTAGGAAATGTAAGATTAAGTTTCGGAAGAAACAGCACAGGCGTTCTTGAAATTGTAGATAATAATGATTACTATCCTTTCGGGATGAATCATTTGAAAACAGGAAATGCATATTTTGGACAAGGAAGTTATAAGTCATATAAATTCTTAGGTCAGGAATTACAGGAATCCGGGATTTATGATATGAATGCCCGTTTCTATATGCCGGATGTAGGAAGATTTGGAACACATGATCCATTAAGTGAATCAACCATTGATCCTTATGGATATGCTTACAATAATCCAATTATGTTTGTTGACCCAACAGGATTGAAAGGAGAACCTGTAATACCTCCCAACTCATTAGGAGGAGCCAATAATCCACATCCTATAGAAGAAGTGGTTGTTAATAAAAGCGGAACAATCAACTCTACCCCAGCATTGGTAATGATGCCTTCTAATTGCTTAGTATGTAATGGAGGAAGTGTAATACAGGCTCCAATGATACAAAATATGCCACCACCTATGGTACCTACACAAACACCATCTCAAAACTGGTATGGTGCTGCAGGTAAAGGAAACTGGTTTTTTGGTACGGGAGCTATTTTGACAGGGTTTGCTGGAATTGTACAATCTCGTCAATTATATAAACAAGGAGTTAGGAGAGGTATATCTGTGAATTATGCTCTAAAAGGCAGAAATCTTAGCCAATTTGGTAAAGCAGCAATGACCGATGCCACACTACCATTTTCTAAAATTGGTAAAATTGGTGAAGGATTAGGTACTGCTTCGTTTTTCTTAGGTGTAGCTTTTGATGGAATTGGAGTTTTAAATTATCTAGATAATCCAAACTCTGCAAATTCTGTTCATCCTGCGAAATTTGGATTAAATACAGTAATGGGAGTTGTTGGAAATTGGGGAGGACCAGTTGGAGCATCCGTTGGAACACTTTATTTTGGAGTTGATAATTTCTATGATGGCTCAAGTGGTTCAGGATGGCCTGGATTCTTTAATGGTGTCAATATCGACCAAAAAATGTTAGATGAAGGATTTAATCAGGCTGGTCCTTATAGATATAATATAATGGGAGCCCATGAACCAAAATAAACAATTATGAAAAAGATAAAAAGAGCATATTATTATTTTTACTATAAGATTTATAAATCGATAGTTTATACTTCTGAAATGCTAGGGGGACAATTTTTAACGGACTTTAAAACAATTATTGCTATAGGGACTTTAGAAATTTGGCTATTATTATCAATTGGGAATTATTTTTTATTAATAACCGAAAAATCTAGTGGCCAATTAACTATTCAACAACCTATTGTTTTTATTCCGCTTACAATTATTTTTGTATTAAACTATTTTTCTTTTATTCATATAGATGTATGGAAAAAATATAACAAAGAGTTTGATGAATTACCTGAGGAATTAAATAAAAAAGGAGGGATAATAGTTTGGAGTTTAGTTGCTTTAGTAGTTATTAATCTAATTTTTTCATATTACTTATTATTTGAAAGAGCTAAAAAGAATCATACAGGTCCATATTCTAAAGAATATATTGAATCTCAAAGAATTAAAGATTCTATAAGTGATGTAAATCATAAATAATTAGAGCATTACAATTGGAGTATTGAATTTTCAATGCTCCAATTTTTAATTTCTTTTTTATA
The DNA here is from genome assembly GCF_900114875.1 of Chryseobacterium limigenitum. Lineage (GTDB taxonomy): Bacteria > Bacteroidota > Bacteroidia > Flavobacteriales > Weeksellaceae > Chryseobacterium > Chryseobacterium limigenitum. Next base: position 99,783 of record NZ_FPKW01000015.1, on the reverse strand, counting down.
AAAATTATGAGAAAAATAAAAAGAACGTATTATTACATTTTTTATAAGATTTATAAATCAATAATATATACCCCGCTGCGCAAAGTCTGTGACTTTGAGTAGATAAAAATAACCCATCGCAAAATTGCGGTGGGTTTTGTTTTATATAATGTTCTGTTTTGTATATGAAAACAGAACTATAGCGCTGCCGAATTTTTAGTAAAAAAGTCTTTAACCTTTTTATTGGTAAAAACTCTATTAATAAAGATAATAAACATTTTTTATGAGATTTTAACTTTAAAATTAAATACTAAAATTAAGCATAGAGCGTTTATCTTTCAATATTCAACTATTTAACAACTTTCAGTCCTAAAATCTTTATGGATTCTTTATACAATTTTTATAAAAAACATTGTGTTATATACTATATATTCGTAAAAAACCATTTAGATTTGCATAATTAATATTAATAACAATAACTTATGAAGAAACTTTCTACTCTTTTAGTACTTCTTCTGTGTCTGATTAATGTAGGTTTCCTGTCGAGGGCCTATGGACAGGCACCTGCAACACTCCCCTACACACAAAATTTTTCGACAGCAAATGATCTTACCTTAACCAACGGAACTCAGCCAAACAAATGGTTTTATGGTTCTGCGGCAGGTAATGCAGCAAATTCTCTTTATATCTCAAATGATAATGGAGTTACAAATGCTTACACCACCGCAGGTGCAGCAAGTACAGTCCAGGCTTATAGAGACATAACAATTCCTGCAGGATCTACTATAGCTACGATTACATTTGACTGGAAGTCTTTAGGTGAAGTAAGCTGGGATTATTTAAAGGTCTGGATGGTACCAACTACCTACACTCCTACACCAGGTACTTTAACAACTGCAGGATCAGGAAGAATCCAGATTGGTGCTGAATTCAGCAATCAAACTGCCTGGCAGACTTATCTTAATACAAACTTGAATATCAGCAGTTTTGCCGGAGGTACAATGCGTTTGCTATTCGAATGGAGAAATGACGGCGGTGGCGGTACTACCCCTCCTGCTGCGATTGACAATATCAACTTGTTTATTCCAACTTGTTTTGTGCCGACACCAACAGCTCCATCTGCAATTACTGCTACGACAGCTACTATTTCATGGACAGCTCCAACTCCGGCTCCGGCAAATGGATACGCTTATTATTTAAGCACATCAAGTGTTCCGCCTACTTCTGCTACGCTTCCTACGGGAACTGTTGCTACAACAACTGCCAACTTAAATCCTCTAACTCCTAATACTACTTATTACTGGTGGGTACGTTCTGTATGTAGTTCTACTGATAACAGTATTTGGGTTGCCGGTGCAAGTTTTACAACAGGACAGATCCCAACTACAATCCCATATACTCAAAACTTCAATACAAGTAATGATCTAGGATTTACAAGTGTTGGACAAGTTAACAAATGGGCTTATGGCTCAGCTACAGGTAATGCAGGAAACTCTATTTATGTTTCAAATAATAATGGAGTTGCCAATGATTACACAATTTCAGGTGCTGCAAGTGTAGCACATGCTTACAGAGATATTACAGTTGCTGCCGGTACAACTATTGCTACCCTGGCATTTGACTGGAAATCTTTAGGAGAAACCGGATGGGACTACCTAAGAGTATGGATGGTTCCTTCAACTTTTATGCCTGTTGCCGGAACTCAGATTACTGCCGGAACAGGTAGAATACAGATTGGTGGTGAATTTAGCAACCAAACTGCCTGGCAGAATTATCTTAATACAAACGTAACGTTAACCAGCTTTGCAGGTACTACAATGCGTTTGGTATTTGAATGGAGAAATGATGGCGGCGGTGGTACTACTCCTCCGGCTGCTGTTGACAATATCAACTTATTTATTCCAACTTGTTTTGTCCCTACAGGAATGGCTGTGCCTACTGTAACAGCAACGAATGCTACAATTAGCTGGACAGCTCCAACTCCGGCTCCCGGAAATGGATATGCTTATTATTTAAGCACATCAAGCACTCCACCTGTTGCTGCAACAGCACCTACAGGAACTTCTGCTACAACAACGACGAACTTAACTCCATTAACACCGAATACTACTTATTACTGGTGGGTACGTTCTGTTTGTAGTTCTACTGATAACAGTATTTGGGTTGCCGGTCCTAGTTTTACAACAGGACAGATACCTGCAACTCTTCCATATACTCAAAGTTTCAATACAAGTAATGATTTAGGATTTACAAGTGCCGGACAAACCAACAAATGGGCTTATGGATCTGCAACAGGTAATGCTGCGAATTCAGTTTATATCTCTAATAATAACGGAGTTACCAATAATTATACAATTTCAGGTGCTGCAAGTGTAGTACATGCTTACAGAGATATTACAATCCCTGCAGGTACAACTATTGCTACTTTGGCATTTGACTGGAAATCATTAGGTGAAACCGGATGGGACTACCTAAGGGTATGGATGGTTCCTTCAACTTTCATGCCTGTTGCCGGAACTCAGATTACTGCCGGAACAGGTAGAATACAGATTGGTGGTGAATTTAGCAACCAAACTGCCTGGCAGAATTATCTTAATACAAACGTAACTTTAACCAGCTTTGCAGGTGCTACAATGCGTTTGGTATTTGAATGGAGAAACGATGGTGGCGGTGGTACTACTCCTCCTGCTGCGATTGATAACATCAACTTGTTTATTCCTACTTGTTTTGTACCTACAGGAATGGCTGTACCAACTGTTGGAGCAACAAATGCTACAATTAACTGGACGGCTCCTACTCAGGTTCCTGCAAATGGATATCAATATTATTTAAGCACATCAAGTGTTCCGCCGGTTGCTGCTACAGCACCTACAGGAGCATCTGCTACAACTACGACAAACTTAACTCCATTAACACCGAATACAACTTATTACTGGTGGGTGCGTTCTGTTTGTAGTCCTACAGACCGTAGTCTTTGGGTTGCCGGTCCTAGTTTTACAACGACACAGATCCCTGCAACGATTCCTTATCTTCAGGATTTCACAACCACTAATGATTTAGGATTTACAAGTGGAACTCAGATTAACAAATGGTTCTATGGTACTGCTACAGGAAACCCTGGAAAATCTATTTATATCTCAAATGATAATGGTGTTACCAATTCTTATACAATTACAAGTGCTATAAGTACGGTGCATGCATACAGAGATATTACTGTTCCTGCCGGAACAACGATCGCAACATTCTCATTCGACTGGAAAGCAGTTGGAGAAAGTACTTTCGATTATTTAAGAGTTTGGTTGGTACCTGCGTCTTATATGCCGGCTGCCGGAACTCAAATTACTGCCGGAACAGGTAGAATACAGTTAGGAACTAACTATAATCAACAAGCAACCTGGCAGTCATATTCTAATGCCAACTTAAATATCAGCAGTTTTGCCGGTACTACAATGCGTCTTGTATTTGAATGGAAAAATGATGGCAGTGGTGGTACTCAGCCTCCTGCGGCTATTGATAATATTGTACTGCGTATTTGCAGTAATGCAACGCCTGTAGTAACAGTAACGCCTGCTTCTATTACTTATAATTCTGCAACCATTACTTGGCCTCAGGATATCGGAGGTGCTAGTTATAGTATCAGATACAGACCTGTTGGTTCTACAGCACCTTGGTCTACAGCAAGTGTAGCTGCCGTAAATACAGCGAATAACACTTATAACTTAACCAACTTATTAGCTGCAACATTATACGAAGTAGAAGTCGCTGCAGTTTGTAACGCAACACCTGGTGTATTCTCACATAATCAGTTTACAACAAAATGTGATCCTACTCCACCAAATGTTACAATAAGTAATATTACGACAACATCTGCATTGATTACCTGGGCTCCGCTTGCGGCTAGTTCATCATATACATTAAGATGGAGAAAAGTGGGTACTACAGGATGGCCAAATGCTGAAATAGCTTTACCATTAGCTCCTGCAAATACATACACACTTCAGAATTTAGCTGTTTATACTTCATATGAAGTACAGATCGCAAACAAATGTGACGGAACTACTACGCTTAACCCTTGGTCTAACCCTAAAGTATTTACGACTGAGAGAACATGTGATATCGCTCCTCCAGGATTAACGATCACTAACCTTACTCCTACTACAGCAGTTGTGGTTTGGGATCCGTTCCCGGGAGCAACTTATATCTTGAGATATAGAAAAGTAGGTATTCCGAGCTGGACAAATGTATCAGTGTCAACGAATACTCTTACATTGACAGGGTTATTGGAATTAACTAAATATGAAATGCAGGTTGCCAATATCTGTAGTGGAACTCCAGGAACTTTCACTCCTCCATATTTGTTTACAACGCCAACAGTAACTTACTGTCCAATGTCTTCTACAAGTGCAGCTAATGAATTTATTTCAAAAGTAACTGTAAAGCCAAACGGTAAGCCATTAATGGAAAACACTTCAGTAGGATCTACTTATACAGATTATACGGCTGTTCCTGCTAAATTCATCGAATTGATTCAAGGTTCTACAGGCAACGAAATTGCTATTGAAAAATCTTGGTTAGGGACTAACAACAATGAGGGTATTGCTGTTTGGATCGACTTTGACAGAAACGGAACTTTCGATATTAATGAAAGAATCCTTGCTTCACCTCCTAGTACAACGACTCCTGTTAAAGGAACGTTCAGCGTACCAACGGATGCATTTATCAGCTTAACTGACTTCAAATATGTTGTCATGAGAGTAGCAATGCAGAGAGACGGTATCCCTGTAAACTGTACAAGTTTTGCAAACGGAGAAGTTGAAGATTATACAGTGAGAATTTCTAAAACTCCTGTTCCTAATGCAACAAACCAGACGGATATCATGATTTATCCTAACCCGGTAAAAACTACATTGAATGTGAAAAATACAAGTTCTAGATCTAATTATAAGATCTACAATGCAGCAGGACAAATAGTATCAGCGGGAATTATCTTAAACAACAAGATCAATGTAAGTAATTTGATCAACGGAGTTTATGTGATAGATATCGATGATGTTAAGGGTACTGCCCAAAAGAAATTCATCAAAGAATAATAGTAAATTATCTTTAAAATAGAATAAGCTCTCAGAAATGGGAGCTTATTTTTTTGTAATAATTGAGAGTAAATATTTTATTTTTAATCATAAAAAATCCCGCTTTTAAAAAGCAGGATTACTATATTTTTAACCTAAAACAGATTTACTTAAGATAGGTTTCGTAAAGATCATTTCGTCTGTCTTTCAAAATCTGAACAGAACCGTTGTAGTGAAGATCTTTCAATAAATTTAAATCAACATCAACAATCAAAGTCATTTCCGTATTAGGAGTTGCCTCCCCTTTTATAGCATTTGATGGAAAAGGAAAATCAGATGGAGTAAACACTGCCGCCTGGCCAAACTGAATATCCATATTATTAACCCCCGGTAAATTTCCTACACAACCCGCGATGGCAACATAACATTCATTCTCAATAGCTCGGGCTGCTGCACAATGGCGAACTCTTATGTAGGCATTCTGGGTATCGGTAAGATAAGGAACAAATAAAATCTTCATGCCCTGATCTGCCAAAATTCTCGGAAGTTCCGGAAACTCTACATCGTAACAGATCACAAGACCAATTTTTCCGCAGTCGGTATCGAAAACTTTTATTTCGCTTCCGCCCTTCATTCCGTAGTATTTTCTTTCGTTTGGAGTGATATGAATTTTACGGTATTCGTCTACTCTTCCGTCACGATGAAGAAGATAACTCACATTATACAGATCATTATTTTCAAAAACAGGCATACTTCCGGAAATAATATTGACGTTGTAGCTAATCGCCAATTCTGAAATTTTAGCCTTGATTTGTTCCGTCAGTTTAGCCAATTCGATCATACTGTCTCTTTCTGAAAGTTTATTGAAAGGCGCTAATAAAGGCGTATTGAAAAGCTCAGGGAAAAGCACAAAATCTGATTTGTAATCGCCCATCACATTCACAAAAAACTCAACCTGTTCGTAGAAAGCATTAATATCTTTAAAATGTCTCATCTGCCACTGCACCAATCCTAAACGAATGATGCTGTCCTGCATGGTATTTGGTTTTTTACTGTAATAGACGTTATTCCATTGCAATAAAACGGCATTTTCTTTTGAAGATTCATCTTCCGGAAGATATTTTTTTAAAACCTTAATTGGCAGAAAATTATTCGATAACTGAAAAGACAAAACAGGATCATAAATTTCCTTATCTCTTACTTTTCGGATATAATCTCTGGCTGAAAGTTCATGGCTGTATTTATGGTAATTCGGGATTCTTCCACCCAAAACAATGGATTTAAGATTGAGCAGTTCACAAAGCTCTTTTCTGGCATCGTAAAGTCTTCTTCCCAGACGTAATTCGCGATATTCGGGATCAACGAAAACTTCAATTCCATACAAAACATCTCCCGTTGATAAGTGGGTATTAAAAGTATAATTTCCTGTGATATCAACGTAGGTATGATCATCCCCAAATTCATTATAATTAACGATAATGGAAAGGGCAACCGCAGCCAATTTACCATCTACTGTGATACAAATTTGACCTTGAGGAAAAATTCTAGTCAGTTTTTCTATACTTTTTTTTGACCATATAGATTCAGACATTTGAGGATAAGCACGCTTCATTGTCACTACCAATTCATCGTAATCCTGAACCGTCAGTGTACGTGTGTCTATTTGCATATCATGTAATTTTACCTAAATTTAAGGAAAATTACCTAGAAACTATAATGGATTTGGATACTTATATAAAATACACCGATGAAAATAATAACGAAACTTCACAAAAACAGCTTGATCAATTTTCAGAATTTAACCGTTTGACCTATGACAGTACAACCCATGAACTTAAAAAAATAGAGCGGTTTTCTAAAAATTACAGAACGAAGGAGGTTGAACAGTTAGGAGGAGAAGTTTATCTCTCTCCGGAAGATATTTTACCGGAAGTAATTACCAATCATATAGATATCGGATCGTTTGGTAAGCCCTGGACGTTTCATTATAATAAAAAAGCTAACGATAAAGGAGAAACTCAATGGGATTCTATTTTGTATCGTAACGGCAGTTTGCATGGTAAAGCTATTTCTATATTTGATGAAAGAAATAGAAAATTAGCAGGCTGTTCAATAGATCTATTAACGGGAAACAAAACGGATAAGTTTAAAAACTTTTATGGTGATCCTTCCATATTTGAGTATGAATTTGAAAATGAAACAATTCCCACAATTAAATTTACATATAACGAAGATGGTCGTGTTGATGAAATTTTCTTTCAGGATGATGAATTTTCAGTGAGAGATTTTTTGGATAATGATGAGATTACAGCAAAATTTCCTTGGAAAGAGAATGTGTACTATCATGCTTTTGAGCCTATGCTTTCCTTAATTTAAAATAAGATATTTGAAACAAAAAAATCCTGCTCATAAGAACAGGATTTATATTTTAAATTAAATCAAGATTATTCCCACTCAATAGTTGCAGGTGGTTTGCTTGAAATATCGTAAGCTACTCTGTTGATTCCTCTTACTTCGTTGATGATTCTGCTTGAAACAGTATCTAAAAACTCGTAAGGAAGTCTGCTCCATGTTGCTGTCATAAAGTCGATGGTGTTGGCAGAACGAACAACCGCAGTATATTCATATGTTCTTTCATCACCCATCACTCCAACAGATTTTACAGGAAGTAAAACTACGAATGCCTGAGAAACTTTCTCGTAAAGGTCATTTTTATATAATTCCTCAATGAAAATATCATCAGCTTCCTGAAGGATTTTCACTTTTTCAGCATCTACAGCTCCCAAAATTCTGATTCCTAAACCTGGACCAGGGAAAGGGTGCCTGTGTACCAAATGATGAGGAATACCTAATTCTTCCCCAACTTTTCTTACTTCATCCTTGAAAAGCTCTCTTAAAGGCTCCAACAGCTCAAATTCCATTTCTTCCGGAAGTCCGCCAACGTTGTGGTGAGACTTGATTACTGCTGAAGGTCCGTTCACCGACTGACTTTCGATAACGTCAGGGTAAATTGTTCCCTGTGCCAAGAATTTAGCACCTTCGATTTTATGAGATTCTTCATCAAAAACATGAATAAATTCGTTTCCGATGATCTTTCTTTTTTGTTCAGGATCGTCAACTCCGGCTAATTTAGATAAGAATCTTTCTGAAGCGTCAACCAATTTAATATTCATATTAAAATGCTCGCCGTAATTTTCCATTACTTTTACGTCTTCATTCTTTCTCAATAAACCTGTATCAACGAAGATACACTGCAACTGATCACCAATTGCTTTGTGAATTAAAACGGCTGCTACAGAAGAATCTACTCCTCCAGAAAGACCAAGTATCACTTTATTGTCACCTACTGTTTCACGGATTTCTGCAACTGTTTTTTCGATATAATTGGTCAGTTTCCAGTTTTTCTCTGCATTACAGATTGAGAAAACGAAATTTTCCAACATTTTACCACCTTCCTCAGTATGAGAAACCTCAGGGTGGAACTGTACGCAATAGATTTTCTTATCTTCATTAGAAATAGAAGCAATTACACCAGATTTTGCGTTTAATTCAAAACCTGTCGGCAATTCTCCAACCTCATCAAAGTGGCTCATCCAAACTACAGAGTTTTGAGTTACCCCTTTTAATAAAGAACTTTCTTTAATGATATCTAAATGAGCTTTTCCGTACTCTCCTTTTTCACCTTTATTTACTTTTCCGCCTAAAAGATGTGCCGTTAACTGCATTCCGTAGCAAATTCCCAACACAGGAATTCCCTGCTCGTATAATTCTTTTTCAACTAAATGAGCATTTTCTGCATTCACAGAACTTGGTCCGCCGGAAAGGATAATTCCTCTCGGCTGCTTTTCTAAAATAGTTTCTAATGGCGTATTGAAAGGTAAAATTTCAGAATATACTCCCATCTCACGGATTCTTCTTCCGATAAGCTGGTTGTACTGAGATCCGAAATCTAATATGATAATACCGTTATTCATTTTATAATTGATAAATGATGATTGATAAATGATTTTTATCCGGGTTTCACCCGGAGCTATTATAGTTTCGCCCCTTCAGGGCTCACCTTAAGTGTCTTTAGAACTTGCTTATTCAGCCCGATCCTATTGATGAAACGTTTTACAAAAAAAGACTTGGAAATGTTCCAAATCTTTTTTCGTGATTTTTATTAAAACTTCCCGATATCTTCTCTGTAGAAACTGTAATCGAAGTGTACATGTCCTGCATCTTCGTATACTTTCTTGCGGGCATCATCGTAAGTTGCTCCTGTAGCCACAATGTTCAGCACTCTGCCACCATTGGAAACGACTTTGTCGCCTTTTTTGATAGCTCCTGCATATAACAGCTGACTGTGTTTTACTTTATCTTCGCCTACGATCTCAAAACCTGTCTCAATGTTTCTAGGATAACCTCCAGAACACATTACAAGACAAATCGCTTTTTCGTCTTTAAACTTAAGCTCAATGTCTCTTCCTTCCATACAGTCGTTGATAACGTCTAACAGATTGTTTTCCATTAAAGCCATCAATACCTGAGTTTCAGGATCACCGAATCTCATATTGTACTCAAGTAGGTAAGTTCCTTTCTTAGTTACCATCAATCCGAAGAAGATAATTCCTTTGAAACTGAAACCTTCAGCTTTAAGACCTTTTACAGTAGGTTCTAAAATATTTTGTTCGAAATCTGCAGCGTGTTCTGCTGTAAATTCCGGGCTTGGTGCCACAGATCCCATACCTCCTGTGTTCGGTCCTGTATCACCGTTTCCAGCTTTTTTATAATCTTTTGCAGCAATACAAGGGAATAATTTTTCACCGTTTGAGAATGCAATGATAGAAGCTTCAAAACCTTCTAAAAATTCTTCAATAACCAAACGGATACCTGCGTCTCCATAGATTCTTCTGATCATGAAATCGTGAATCGTAGCTTCAGCTTCTTCCAACGTGTCGCAAATTACAACACCTTTTCCGCCTGCCAAACCACTCGCCTTGATCACTAGAGGATATTCCTGAGTTTGTACATATTCTTTAGCTTCGTTATATGAATCAAATACCACAGCTTTTGCTGTCTTGATATCATAGGTCTGCATGAATTTTTTAGAGAAAGCCTTACTTCCTTCAAGACTTGCTACTTTTTGATTCGGACCAAAAACTTTAAGATCGTGCTTCTTAAACTCATCCTTCAACCCTGCTACAAGCGGAGCTTCAGGACCTACGATCGTAAGATCTACTTTTTCTTTAATGGCAAAATCTCTAAGTTCTTTAATCTCTGATAAATGAACATTTTTCCCTATTACATCGGTAGTAGCGTTTCCGTTTGCAAAAAACATTTTAGAAACTCTCGAGTCATTTTGAAGTTTAGCTGCCAAAGCAGACTCTCTTCCACCTTCACCTATGATTAATATTCTCATACTTTATTTAATTAACTAGTCTATAATATTACAAATATATAATTTTGAATGTTAAAAAAACAATCTCAAAATATAATTTTAATTCTATTTTAATTAATGGAAAAAATGTCTAACACCAGTAAACATCATCGGAATGCCATGCTCATTCGCTGCCTCGATGCTGTCTTGGTCTTTTACACTTCCTCCCGGCTGAATAATAGCTGTGATACCTTCCTGAGCGCAGAAATCAACTACGTCACGGAAAGGGAAAAATGCATCAGAAGCTAAAACTAGATCTCCTGTGAATTTTCCTTTTGCTCTTTCAATAGCCTGCTGAGTCGCCCAGATTCTGTTAACCTGTCCGCCACCGATTCCGAAAGCCTGGATTCCGTTTGAAACAACAATTGCGTTTGATTTAACGTATTTCACTACTCTCTGAGAGAAAAGCAAAGCTTTCTTCTGCTCTTCTGTCGGCTGAGTTTCAGTAACCACTTTAATATCATCAGAGAAGATACTGTCGTTGTCCTGAACTAATATTCCGCCATCAACCTTCACCCAAGTCTGACGGTCAGAGACCGCATTAATTATTTTAATGATTCTTAAATTTTTCTTTTTTCTTAAAATTTCCAAAGCATCCTCATCAAAATCAGGAGCCATAACGATTTCCAAGAAAGTTTTGTTTAATTCTTCAGCTGTTGCAGCGTCAACCTTGTAGTTGGTAGCAACAATTCCGCCAAAGATAGAAATAGGATCACACTCAAAAGTTTTTTGGTACGTTTCCAATGCTGAAGTTCCGATCGCAACTCCACAAGGTGTAGAATGCTTCACTGCACAACAAGCCATTTCTTCTTTGAATTCGTTTACCACTTTCCAGCAAAGATCCATATCACGAAGATTGTTGAAAGACAATTCTTTACCTCCCAATTGTTCGAAATCTTTCATTGCTCCGTTCTCGAAAGTAGAAACATAGTAAGCAGCCGTCTGATGTGGGTTTTCACCATATCTCAGGTCAGAAACTTTTTTGTAAGATGCGTTTAAATAAGTTGGATAATCTTCATCTAAAAGCATTCTTGAAATAGCAGCATCATAAGCCGAAGTAAGATTGAATACTTTACCTGCTAACTTTTTACGTGTTTCGATGTAAGTATCACCGTTTTGTTCCATTTCAATTTTTACTGCTGCGTAATCTTCAACATCAGTAATAACCGTTACAGAATCAAAATTCTTAGCTGCCGAACGAAGCATTGACGGACCTCCGATATCGATAAACTCTACCTTTTCGTGTAATGAAATGTCTTTGTTAACATTTTCAAAGAAAGGATATAGGTTGACGATAACCATGTCGATCAAATCAATTCCATGTTCTTTAACCGTCTTCATGTGCTCTTCACTTGAACGAACAGCCAACAAACCTCCATGAACTTTCGGGTGTAAAGTTTTTACTCTACCGTCCAACATTTCAGGGAAATTAGTAACCTCATCAATCTGAATTGGATTTAAACCAGCATCTTTCAAATGTTTGAATGTCCCTCCTGTAGAAATCAATTCGTAATTCTGGGCTTCCAAAAACTGTGCAAATTCTATCAATCCGCCTTTGTCAGAAACACTGATTAAAACTCTCTTTTTACTCATTTTACTTTCAATTTTTTACTTTTCACAGCTATTTCAAACTGTAAATCGGGTCTTTCACCTCCGATTTTACTTTATTTTACTTAGATTTTTTGCTTTTTTTCGAAATATTTAAAATCTAAATGTGTTTTTTTAATTTGATTAAAGAGATGCTTCGACTCGCTCAGCATGACAGCTCTAATACTAAATATTAGTTTTTTAACGCAAAGAGCGCTAAAATTAGTTTCCTAATACTTTATTGATCGCAATTGGGAAAATTTCATATTCAACTAAATGAACTTTTTCTGCTACCGTTTCGGGAGTATCATCTTCTGTTACAGCGAATGATTTTTGTAGAATTGCTTCTCCTTCATCGATTCCCGGAGTCACAAAATGTACGGTTGCTCCACTTTCTTTTTCTTTAGCTTCAATAACCGCATGGTGAACATGATGTCCCCACATTCCTTTTCCTCCGTATTTTGGAAGTAAAGCCGGATGGATGTTGATTATTTTTCCGCTCCAGTTTTCACAAAATTCAGGTTTTAGGATTGATAAAAATCCTGCCAATACAATTAAATCTGTATTTTCAGGAATGATTTTACTCAATTCGCTGCTGAAGTTTTTTCCTCTCGGAATCAGAACGTGTTCTATATTGTGATTTTGGGCTCTTTCCAATCCGTAACATTCTCTGTCGGCAACAACCAAAGATACTTTTGCATTCTGGATTTCTCCATTATCAATGGTATCGATAATTCTCTGAAGATTGGAACCTGAACCAGAAACAAGTATAACTATGTTTTTCATAAAATTAATGTAACAATGTATCAGTTTAGCAATGTAACAATGAATTCAATTGGTACACTGGTACATCGATAAATTGTTATATTGATAATTTGATCTTTTCGCCTCCTTCTGTAATTTCTCCGATCTCGTAAGCATCGTCCAGAAGGTGTAATACTTTTTCTGCGTGTTCTGCATCAACTACAACGATCATTCCGACACCCATGTTGAATGTTCCGAACATCTCTTCACGAGCTACGCCACCTCTTTTTTCTAATTCCAACATAATACTAGGAATTTTGATTTTTGAAGCATCGATTGAAGCACACAATCCGTCACCGATAATTCTTGGAATGTTTTCGTACAATCCACCACCCGTAATGTGAGCGATACCTGCAACCTGTACTTCTTCAATTACTTTGTGAATATCTTTGTAATATAATCTAGTTGGAACTAAAAGCGTCTCATATAAAGGTTTTCCTTCGAATTCTTCTTCAAAATTCGGGAATACTTTTCTTACCAAAGAGAATCCGTTTGAGTGGAATCCTGAACTTGGTAGCGCAATAATTTTGTTACCCGGTTTGATCTTAGAACCGTCGATAATCTGATCTTTTTCAACAATTCCTACACAGAATCCTGCAACATCATAATCTCCAGGCTTGTACATTCCCGGCATTTCAGCAGTTTCACCACCAATCAATGCACAGTTGTTATCTTTACAAGCTGCTACCATTCCTAAAACGATCTCAGCAGCGATTTCGGAATCTAACTTTCCGCAAGCCAAATAATCTAAAAAGAACAATGGTTTTGCACCGTGACAAAGGATGTCATTCGCACACATTGCAAAACAATCTACTCCGATAGAATCGTATTTTTTAGAATCTAAAGCTACTTTCAGCTTCGTTCCCACTCCATCAGTTCCTGAAACCAAAACAGGATTTTTGTATCCTCCGATTTCATAGAAAGCCCCAAAACTTCCCAAATGATTCAATACATTGGAATTGTGAGTTTCCCCAACCGCTTTTTTGATCTTGTCAACGGTTTTGTATCCTTCTTCTTTGTCTACTCCTGCTGATTTGTACGTGTTGCTCATAATATTTAAAATAATCTAGCAATGTATCAGTTTAACAATGTAACAATGCTTTCAATTAAGTTGGCACATTGATAAATTGGTACATTATATTGTCTTTTTATATCAATTTTAGAAAATAAAAAAGCCGACAATCTTGGTAGATTATCGGCCGTTATTTTATCTCAGAATTTCAGTGCCCACAGTTTTCCCTTTTATGGAGAAACATTCTTTGAAAGTGGACTGAATTTTCATCTTTTTTCTTTTTGCAAAGATATTAATTTTAAATTAATATTCAAACCTATTTTTCAAGGATCGTTTCAATAGCCGAAATCTTCTGAATTTTTTCTCTTAATTCGCTGTCTTTCTCTTCATTGGAAATTTTTTGAGCCGCTTTGTCAAAATTATCATTAAAGAAAGGAAGCGTAAAGGTATCAACGATATTTCCTCCATGAAGAGGGAAACGTTTTGCTGCAGCTTCTAAAACTCCTAAACCACCTCTAGCTCCCGGAGCTGTCGCCATCAACAACATCGGAACTTCATTCCATACTGCTCTGGGCTTTATTCTTGAAGTCCAGTCGAACACATTTTTGAATGCTGAGGAATACGTTCCGTTATGCTCAGAAAGTGCAACCAAAAGAACATCTGCGCTGTCAATTTTTGATGCAAAGTCTTCTGCCTGCTGCGGAATTCCGCTTTCTACTTCTCTTTGATGTTTGTAAATTGGCATTTCAAAATCGTTCATGTCAACGATTTCCACTTCAGCGTTTTCGAATAATGTTGTTGCGTAAGTTACCAATTGTCTATTGATTGATGTGTCAGAATTACTTCCTGCTACTGCTAAAATTTTCATTATATTTTTATCTGTTTAAAGTTTGCAAATTTAGTTATTATTTAAGATAAGAAGGTAATTCCATTGGGACTTCCATTAAAAGGATTTCTGTGTCTTCGATTGCTTCGATATTAAAGCTTTGAGTATCCCAGATTCCTAATCCGTCTCTTTCATTTAAAATTCTGTCACCCACTTTTGCGCTTCCTTTTAATACAAAAGCATAAACGCCGTTTCCTTTTTTGTTAAGCGTATAATTTTTGCCGTTTCCTTTGGTAAAATTGGCTAAATTAAACCAAGCATCCTGATGAATCCAAACACCGTCGTCGTTTTTGTCTGGTGATAAGATCTGTTGAAACCCGTTGATTTTTTCGCCTTCTTTGATGCTTTTTTGATCATATCTTGGTTCAACATTTTCTTCTTTGGGGAAAACCCAGATCTGTAAGAATTTTACCGCTTCATCTTTATTTTTGTTGTATTCGCTGTGCATTACGCCAGTTCCTGCGCTCATCACCTGAATTTCTCCTTTTTTGATCACTGCAGTCGTTCCCATAGAATCTTTATGTTCCAAATCGCCTTCCAAAGGGATTGAAATGATTTCCATATTTTTATGAGGATGTGTTCCGAAACCCATTCCCTGAGAAACGGTGTCGTCATTCAATACTCTTAAAACGCCAAAGTTACTTCTTTCTCTATTTTGATAGTTCGCAAAACTGAAGGTGTGGTAAGAATTTAACCAACCGTGATTGGCGTGACCTCTTGTATCTGCTTTATGATATACTGTTTTCATATTGTGATTATTTATGATACAAATTTATGGGTTGTTGGTTGGAAAAATGTTGATGTAAGGTAAGAAAGGTAAGAGACTTTTGGACGGCTGTTTTAAACGCAAAGAGCTTTTATTAATATTGAAAATATCAATTTTTAATGAGATTGCTTCGTTGCTTCGCTCCTCGAAATGACGGGAATAATTGAAAAGACGGCAACTACCCTAGCCCCGATTGGAGAGAAAATCCTTTTTTGAAAAAAAAGATTGTAACGGAAAGCGGGAAATAGCTCCGAAAAAATGAGTCATAAGCAATTGTACGGATTGATCGAAAATATAGAGCATTATGTAAGACCATTATTCGGATTCTCCGGAATTACAGATGTCGAGGTTTTCATCTCTCCGGGTACAATGGTTTCATTGAAGAAGCAAATTTGAGCTGATTCTCTTTTGCTATTTTAAAAGGCCTCTTTTATTTTAGAATTTCTCTTTAAATAGAAAAGTAAAGCGCAAATGAAAATCATACAGACAATTAAAAACCGGAAAATAATATTGGTTTGATTAGAAAAATTTCCTAAAACATTGGTGATAATTCCGGTTCCGATTTGGTTGGCTGCCATTAAAAATCCGGACACTAAAACGGACAACGTCGGAAATTCTACCGTTCCCCAACCGATAGATCCAGGAAATATACTTCCCATGAAAAATCCGATCATAAACATCATTAATACGATGAGACTTACATTTGGATATATTAGTAGAATCAAAAGTAATCCTGCGACAATTAAAGGAGAGAACAGAAATACATAAGACAGATCATTATTTTTTGAAAAAATTCCGAAAAGTAAACGGTTTAAGGCAATTCCGCCCCAGAATAATGATAATCCCAAACTCGCTTTATTATTGTCTAATCCCTGATTTTTGAGAATTATTGCTCCAAAACTTCCGAAAGTTCCTTCAATAAAGCCGTACAAAACGATCGCCATAAAGAAAATCCACAGTTTTGCAGGAATTTTAAAATGTTTGGGAAGTTCGAAAAATGTTCCTTTTTCCAGTTTTAAAAATAAAAACAGAACGAAAATTATTGAAACTAAAATAAAAATGCTTGCCGGAACGTATATCCAGTTTTTTACATTTCCAATTAAATTCATCATCATTGGAGAGGTTGAAGTTCCTAGACCAACCAAAAACTGCAATATTAAAATTGCGGAAGATTTTTGTTTTTCAAACAGACTTGCTGCCAGAGGATTCAAAGTTGTAATGGATAATCCAAAGCCTAAGCCCGTGAACGCCACCAAAATCATTAATATCGGAAATAATAGGGATTTATCATTCATAAAAAACTGAAGCGTCCACAAAATTCCTGTTGAAGTAATCATTAATAACAGTCCTGCCACCAAAACGATTTTCGGACCGAATTTATTCACCAAAAACGGCGCTCCCAAACACGAAATAATAATACAAATCACCTGCGGAATGAATAAATTTCCAAACTGTGACGATGACAGACCAAAAAGCGAAGAATCCGTAAATGCCGTTCCTAAAGCCGGAAACACGACAAAATTAACTCCCGTAAAGAAAGCTAATAAAAAGATGATAACGATTTGGGCTATTCTGGAATTCATGATTTCAGAACACTACTTTTAAGGTGATCTCCTACTCTCAATGCCATTGCAATGATCGTCAGCGCAGGATTTACCGCACCGCTTGAAACGAAGAATCCGCCATCAACGATATATAAATTATCAAGATCGTGCGCTTTACAATTGGTGTCTACGACTGAAGTTTTTGGCTCTAGTCCCATTTTTGTCGTTCCATTTTGATGGGCGGGTGAAGCGATGTCCATTCCTTTACTGAAATAAATTCCTTTGAATAAAAACGATTCAAACTTACCGGAAGCCTTCAAAGCTTTGATTAATTCAGCTTTCAGAAGTTCATGCCCTTTTTGATTGTTGGAACTGTAACTGATTTTAATTTGTCCGTTTTCTACCGTCACTCTATTTTCAGGATCGGGCAAATCTTCTGAAGTCAGCCAAAAATCCACAGCATGTTCTGCCATTAATTCAAAAGTAAAACCCGGCGCTGCGACTGGACTGTCGGCTTTAATCTGATGTTCGTCTGATTTTCCTAACATTTGAATATGCCCTAACGGAAATTCATAGTCTTTATTGGCATGGTAAAAATCATTAACTCCGAATGTTTTACCAAATTTTGTATAATTAGGCTCTGCGTACAATGCTACCAATGCCGTATTTTGATGAAACATATAATTTCTGCCCACCTGATCTGAAGAATTGGCAAGTCCATTGGGGAATTTTTCATTTTTACTTTCCAAAAGAAGTGCCGCGG
The DNA here is from genome assembly GCF_900114875.1 of Chryseobacterium limigenitum. Lineage (GTDB taxonomy): Bacteria > Bacteroidota > Bacteroidia > Flavobacteriales > Weeksellaceae > Chryseobacterium > Chryseobacterium limigenitum. The sequence continues at coordinate 81,954 of NZ_FPKW01000015.1, read as the reverse complement.
AATTGATTGCGCCTGCGGAAAGAATAATCAAATCAGAAGTCAATGTTTTTGTTTCTCCGTTCTGCTCTACGACAATTTCAGTGATTTTGGTTCCGTCTTCATTGGTGTTTAATCGCAACACTTTTGTATTCACCATTAATTCTACATTTGGATATTCCAAAGCCTTTGATAACGAACAAAGATGAGCATCACCTTTTCTTTCTGCAGCATCGGGAAAACCGTCGAATCGGTCTAAAGTGTAGGGTGCATTTGCGGTTTCATGAGGTTTAAAATTAACTCCAATCGGTAATTCAAACGGATGCCATCCATAATTATTTAATTCATCAACAACCTCCTGAATTCTCGGCTCATGCGGTATTGGCGGATTTGGATAAGGCTCAGAATCATAGGGTTCTGTGGGGTCTGATCCTCTTTTACCATGAACATGAAAAAGTTTTTCTGCTTCAAGATAATACCCCTTCAAGTCCTCATACTGAATAGGCCAAGCTGGCGAAACCCCTCCATAATGCTGAATTTCTTTAAAATCTTCTTCTCTTAAACGAAACAAAGCAGCTCCATAAAATTTTGTATTTCCACCTACGTTATAATGCATTCCCGGGCGAAACGGTTTATCGTGTTTATCGAGCCAAAGATCTGTTGTTGTATATCTGTTTTTCTGGAAAACTTCTACAGAATCCCAGTTTTCTTTTTCTACGGGAACGTAATCTCCCCTTTCAATCACGAGAATTTTTTTTCCGCTGTCTGCCAATCGATATGCTATTGTTGCTCCTCCTGCTCCACTTCCTATTATAATGACGTCGTACATTTTTTCTTAATTTGATCTATCTAAATTAGAGATTAAAAGTTACGACCAGCTTAATAAAAAATTAAAATTCAATAGATTGTATGAATAGAAATTGAAAATCTGTATTATAATTAATGTGAAATTTTATATCGATAAGCTTTGAATAAAGGCGGATTTTGATATTCTTTTGTAAAACGGAATGAAGTCTGTTTTGATGATTCTCCACAGATGTCTCAGATCTAAGCAGATGATTTTGGTTATTGGCGAAAGTATATTTGGAACTTGTTTAAGTACTGATCCGTCATAATAAATGAAAAACGGACCCTAATGAATCCGCTTTTTGAATATTTTGATTTTAAAATTTATCGTTCATTTAAATAAGTAAGAATTATCGGATGAGAGAATAGATTAAAACACCAATACCGGCATATGCAACAACGGTAATGATATCAGCTATGGGTTGTGAAAAACGTTTTTCAGCAATTTTCTCGCCATTGATCTGGTTCTTATGGAATTTCAGAATTTTTTTAGAATTATGAACCGGATGTACAACCAGACTGTCACTTTCCCACTTGTCAACTATTACTTTATAATTCTTGCCATCAACATTAATTCTAACATTTTTATTAGGTGTGAGTTTCTCCTGAATATTGATCGGAGGAGGCGCTTGTTGTGAATTCGGATTTTGTGTTTGAGCTGTTATACTTTTCGTTTGTGCAGTTGTATTATTAGCAAGACCTGCAGTATTTTTAGATCCTGACTTATTATCGATTGTCGTATCCACCTGTTTTTTAACCTGGTAGGTGTAACAGCTCACAAGAGAAAATGATATAATAATGAGATAAAGATTCTTTCGCATGAGTCAAATTTAAGAATTAAACGGAATATTTCATATTTTCTTTTGAAAGATACTCTTTTTAAAGATTTATTTCTGTTCAAAAAATTTTTTACAAATTTTACATCAAATGTTTTTTTGTTATTTTAACATTTTATTTTTAAATAAAAAAAACGAACCGAAGTCCGTTTTATTGATATTGAAATTGTATTTTAAAAATGCACTTGCTGAATTTCCTCTTCAATTTCTTTTGGAGTCTCGTCTTCTGATTTAATGAAAATCATGGTAACTACTGCTCCGATCAGCATGCAGGCTCCTCCAACCACAACATAATCCATTGCCTGATTTCCAAAAATGTTGCTTACAATCGGGCCTCCGAAAAGTCCGTTAATGATCTGTGGAATTACAATAAAAAAATTAAAAATCCCCATGTAAACGCCCATTTTTCTTTGTGGAATCACCTCAATCAACATCGCATAAGGCATTGCTAAAATACTCGCCCAAGCAAATCCTAATCCTATCATAGACATCCAAAGATGATTGACGTCTTTAATGAAATACATTGAAATCAATCCTAATCCGCCACAAGCTAAAGCAAGAGCATGAGTCTGTTTTTTTCCAATCCATTTGGCAATTGGAGTTAATAAAAAAGCGAATGGAATTGCCCAAAGATTGTACATTCCGAATAATTCGCCCGTTAAGTCTCCCGCATTATTAAAGGCTTTTGAATGAGTATCTTCAGGAGAAAGCCCAAAATGATGGGTTGCTAAAGCACTTGTTGTAAAAACCCACATCGTAAACAACGCAAACCATGAGAAAAACTGAACAATCCCCAATTTTTTCATTTGAGTAGGAATGTTGGCAAAATCCTTGAAAATATCGCTGAATTTCGATTTTTCTTCTACTACTTCTTTTCCATCTTCAAACTCTGCAAATTCTTTTGGTGAATATTCTTTGGTGGTAATAATCGTGTAAAGTATCGTTAGTATGAGTATTCCTGCTCCAACATAGAAAGAATAGATCACATTATCTCCCACAAAACCCTCTGGAGCTTCATTTGAGACACCTAATTTTGTAAGTAAACTTGGAACATACGAACCTACAACTGCCCCTATTCCAATTAAAATAGTCTGAATTGAAAATCCTAATGTTCCCTGATGTTTTGGAAGCATATCACCTACCAAAGCTCTGAAAGGTTCCATCGCAATATTCACGGAAGCATCCATCATCGCAAGGAAAATAACAGCCAATAAAAGTGCATTTGCCGCAAACATATGAGTTACCGTTGCCGCATTGGGAAGCAAGACCAACCCGATTGCACATAAGATTGCACCAATTAAAAAATAAGGTTTTCTTCTTCCTAACGGGCTCCAGGTATTGTCGCCCATGTGACCGATAATCGGCTGAACGATCAGTCCTGTAAAAGGTGCAACCAGCCAAAACCAAGATAATTCGTGAACATCAGCTCCTAAATTGGCCAAAATCCTGCTCGCATTTCCGTTCTGTAAACCAAAAGCCATCTGAATTCCCAAAAACCCCATGCTCATATTGATGATTTTGGGCATGGACAAATCTGGCTTTTTTCTTCTCCCAAATTTACCGCTCCCGTATCTACCTACCATCTCTGCCATTATTTCTTAAGTTTTTGGATTAATACATCTTCGATTGCAGCCTTTTCAGCAACCACTTTATCCGACACATCGTTTGGAATTGTCATTGAAAGCACATATTGTTTCACTTTCCAGGCTCCGTTTATTTTTTCAACCACGCCGGAACCACGGCAGATCTTCATTTGAGTATCTAATACCTCATCGAACCAAGCCAGTTTTCCGTCTTTGCTGAAATAGATGTTTCTTTTTAATGAAGTAAAATTCCAGGTTTTCTTTTTGTCGAAATAAGGTTTTGCCCAAATCATAAACGCTTTTTTATCCCAAACTTCAGTTGCATCTGTTCCGATAAAAGTCGACTCATCGGCATAAAAATTAAAATAAGCATTGAAATCTGCTTTTGCAGCTGCAACATTGAAGCCGTCGAGCATTGTTCCGATTTCCGTTTTTTCTTTATCAAATTTTGATTGTGCTGAAATGGTTGTAAAGCTCAATACAAATAAGATTAAAGTGAAGAATATTGTAGTTTTTTTCATGTTTAATTTATTGTTTTCTTTTTTTTAAACACAAATAGCTCTAATTTTTTCACGAATGACATTAAATAATTTGTGAAATTTTTTGTGCTATTAGTGTTTTATTTTAATTCAATAATCATTGAAGTTTTTGCAGGTATCGTTAAGCTATTTTGTAATGAAACTTCCTTATCAGAAATCACATCTTTACCTTTTGAAAAACCGTTTAAAGACTCTTCAAAATGTTTTAAATCTAATGTTTCTTCTTTTTCGTTATTATTTAAAACCACCATCACACTTTCTTTTTCATTATATCTAAAATATACAAAAACATTATTCTGAGGAACGAAGTTTTTAGTTTTTCCGGAATGGATTACTTCTTTTCCTTTTCTCCAGTTCAGTAATTTTTGAGTAAAGTCATAAAATTCTTTTTGTTCAGGCGTTTGAGCAGAAGTCTGGAAAGCATTTTGTTTGTCTGATTTCCATCCTCCCGGAAAATCTCTTCGGATATCTGCATCGCCGCCTTTATTTTTGTCGCCACGCATTCCGACTTCGGAGCCGTAGTAAATTTGTGGAATTCCACGAACGGTTGAAATTAAGGTTAATCCCAATTTGTACGCTTTCGGATCATCATTAAAAATCTCATTCCATCTTTCTGTATCGTGATTTTCAAAGAAAACCATGACATTATTGATATCCGGATAAAGGAAATCGCTTGCTAAACTGTTGTAAATTCTGTTCATTCCTGTATCCCAGCCTTCTTTTTCCTTCAAAGCTTTTGGCATATCGCCGTACAGCATAAAATCCATCACAGACGGAAGATTTGAGTTATAATTTGCAGCTTCCCCTGTTTTTGAACCCTTTTGCCAAGCTGAAATATAGGCCGCGGTATTCAGCCAAGTTTCTCCGACAATATTGAATTTTGGATATTCGTCAGTGATCGCTTTTGCCCATTTTGCCATCGCTTCCTTATCGTTGTAAGGATAAGTATCTACACGAAAACCACCTAATTCAGCATATTCTATCCACCAAATTGCATTTTGTGTTAAATATCTTAAAACTAAAGGATTTTTTTGATTAATATCAGGCATCGTCGTATCAAACCAACCGTCTAATGCTACTTTTTTATCAACTTCAGAGGCATTTGTATCGAATTGAGTTGTTGTTTTGTAATTGGAACGTTTGAAACCATTTTCACCATCATTAAACAAGTGAATCCAGTCTTTCGTGGGCAGATCTTTGATCATCCAATGCGAAATTCCCCAGTGATTGGTGACGTAATCCATCACCAGCATCATATTTCTTTTATTTAATTTTTGGGAAAGTTCTTTGTATTCTTCATTGGTGCCATAGCGTCCATCGATTTTATATAAATCGGTCTGGGCATAACCGTGATATGAATAAACCTTTTCATTGTCCTCATTCACCGGAGTTAACCAAACTGAAGTTGCACCAAGATTCTGGATATAATCAAGATTGTTGATAATTCCTCGTAAATCTCCGCCATGGCGGCCATTTGGAAGGTTTCTGTTAGCTTTTTCCGTCAAATTCGGACTTGAATCATTTCTTTCATCGCCATTTGCAAAACGATCAGGCATGATTAGATACATCACATCTTTTGACGTAAAAGATTCTCTGTTGGCAGAGTTTGGCATTCTTTCTTTTAACTCATAAGTGTAAGATCCAATATTTTTTTTGCTGTTTTTAATATTGATCTTAAATTTCGGAACGTTGATTTCATTGGTATTAACCGTCACAAAAATATAGTTCGGATTTTCAACTTTCTGAATATTTTTAACCTGAACACCGTCTGAAAGCTCGATTTCATTGTTGGCAATATCTTTTCCGTAGACTAAGATCTGAAGTTCAGGATTTTTCATTCCTTTCCACCAGAAAGCGGGTTCTACTTTATCTAAAGGTTTTTGGGAAAAGGCGATAACCGCCGTTGAAAGAGCGATGATTGAATATAATTTTTTCATTGGAATTGTATTTTGATTTAAAAACCTCACAGAAAATCTTTATCTGTAAGGTTTTATAAATTTTTGGCTAAAGCCGTTTCATATATCGTTATAAAAAGTGGCTTTTAGCCCACTCCTATTGATAATACAAATATTAAAATTATTTTACAGGCTTAATGGAAACTGCAAAACCTCCGCTTCTTACCATTTTAAAATTAATTTTAGACTTGCTTGTAATTTCTTTTTTGTAGATATTATAGCTTTGAGGATTGTTGATATAATCTGCATCTTTTCCGTCTTCATAGATTATAGCTTCATACTTCTGACCTTTATCCAAGAAAGAAAAATCTACAGTATACTCACGCTTGTTTTCATCGGTGATTCCGCCAACGAACCAATTTCCAGTACCTTTAGCTTTTCTGGCAGTAATTACATAGTCTCCCGGTTCTGCCGATAAGATTTTCGTATCATCCCAATCTGCTGCTACATCTTTGATAAACTGGAAAGCATCCATGTGCTTTTTGTAGTTTTCAGGTAAATCGGCCGCCATTTGAAGAGGCATGTACATTGTAACATATAAAGCCAACTGTTTTGCCAATGTAGTTTTCACAAAACGCTTATCTCCAGGGAAATAATAATCTAATTTTGTCTGAAAAATTCCCGGCGTATAGTCCATAGAACCTCCCATCCATCTTGTAAAAGGTAAAATTGTCTGGTGATCCGGATTATTTCCTCCAAATGCTTCATATTCCGTTCCACGAGCGGCTTCTGCTGAAATGTAGTTCGGATACGTACGGCTCTCCCCCGTCGGACGCACAGATTCGTGAGAATTCACCATGATTTTATACTCGTTTGCTTTTTCAGCAATTCTGTAGAAATGGTTGATCGTCCATTGAGAATAATGATGCTCTCCTCTTGGAATAATATCTCCTACATAACCTGTTTTCACAGCATCATAACCGTATTTATTCATTAATTGGAAAGCTTTGTCTGCCCATCTTTCGTAGTTCGTGGCAGAGCCAGAAGTTTCGTGGTGCATAATTAGCTTAATCCCTTTTGAATGAGCATATTCATTCAACATTTTAATATCAAAATCCGGATAAGGCGTGATAAAATCGAAAACAAATTCTTTTGAATGACCGAACCAGTCTTCCCAACCGATATTCCAACCTTCAATTAATAGACCTTTGAAACCGTTTTCTGCTGCGAAATCGATATATTCTTTAACTTTTGTATTGTTGGCAGCGTGTTTTCCGCTTGGAGTTAATTTTGAAAAATCGGTTTGTCCGATACGAACATTTGACTCAGGTTCAGCATATGCCCACTGAGATTTCCCGATAATCATTTCCCACCAAACGCCCATATATTTTGTTGGATGAATGTAAGATGTATCTGTATATTTTGTTGGCTCATTAAGATTAAAAATCATTTTTGAAGCCATCACTTCTTCTGCTTTTGGCGAAACAATAATTGTTCTCCAAGGCGTAACAGAAGGTGTCTGAATATATCCTTTTGCTCCCTGTCTGTCTGCAGTAAGGTGAGTTTTAAATTTAAAATTCTGAGCATCAACCTCCAAATGTGAAGCCGGATAATCTAAAACCGCAGCTTCCGCAACGTTGATATATAAAGGATCTTTCCCTTCTTTTTTCAGCATTAATGGAGACTGAACCGCATTTTTAACTAAAGCCTGAGAGGCATTGGCATCAAAAGCCTTGTCCCATCTTGCCGGAATTTCAGAAATTTTCGTTTCCTGATATTGGTATTCCTGAGAATCGTAATCTGCAACCATCCACCAGGCTTTCATGTCTGTTGGGAAATCGATTTCAGAGTCTTCCTCACGAATGGTAAAATAGTTTAGGTTTTTCTGCTGCGGAAACTCATATCTGAATCCCAAACCATCATTAAACAATCTGAATTTTACAACAATACTTCTGTCTGCCGACGCCTGATTAAGCGTAACTGCCAATTCGTTATAGTTATTGATATAGTTTTTCTTTTCACCAAGAACAGGCTGCCAGGTTTCATTTTTAGAATCTCTTTTTTCGTCTGTTTTTGTAAAACCATTGTTAAGATCGAATTTTGCATCTTCAGGCTTTGCAATCTCCGAGGCAAATTTTATCGAAGTATCTTTAAATAATCTTAATCCTAATTTAGAATCTTCAACTACTACATTGCCGTTGAATTTCAGATTATAATAAGGCACTCCCTGCTTAAGCTGAAAGTTCATTTCAAACTTTCCGTCCGGCGATTTTAAAGATTGTGCATTCACTCCCACAAACATCATTGACAGCAAAAACGCCCCAACTGTAATTTTCTTCATATTGATTATTATAAGCTTTAAAAATAAAAAAACTGCTGCTGTAAAGCAACAGTTTTAAAGAATTTATAGTTACTAATTTATAGTATAAGTAAGTGCATACGGATCGAAAGTAATCGTATGCTGACCTGCTGAAATCGCTAAATTACCTCCAGAGGTTGAAGCATTTCCGCCAGAGCCACCCCAATTTGGCTGACTCCAGTCATGATTGAGCCTGAATTTAAACTCTCCAGCTAAAAAGGTAGCTGTAGCCGTCCATTTCAACTGAGTATTATCCCAAACCATATCTATATCTGTGCTCCAGTCACCACCAGGTGTTGCAGATCCTATTAAACTCATTTGATACGGGATCATCTTCAAAGTATTAGCATTCGTGTCTACTGTAGCTTGATAGTAACCAAGACCAGGTGCTACAATATCACCACCTGTATTATACAAAATAGGAATTGTATTTACTCCTGATGAAAACTGGCTATTTGTTCCGTAAGAATTATCCCAGTTTTTCTGTGGAGTAATTTTGAATGAAAGTCCATTATCTGCAGTTGCTAGAAATTTAATGTAACCAATATAAATACCATTTGAAGTAGGAGACATAAGAGTATTTGCTGTACCAGGATCCCATCCCTGATATTTACCCGGAGCATAGATATAAGAAATCAATGCATAAGGATTTACAGAAATTTTTTGTACTGCCGAATAAACAGGGATTCCTTTTCCTACAGTAGTTTTTAATCTTACATCTACATTAGAAGCAACACCAGTTGGTAATCCAAGGCTCAACATTAAAGCATTAAATTCTATTACAGTATAAGATTTAGATAATACTCCACTACTTAAACCTGCTTCTTTTAGTGGGGAAAAGCTAGTGCCAGTAACTGCAAATTGTAACACATTGGTAGTTTCTACCGCAGGTGTATATTCCGCAGGAGTAATAGTGAAATTAATTGCATTGTTATTTGCATTTGCACTCGTTAAAGACAATGCAGTTGCACTTGCTTTAAGTGTAGGCTCGGATTTTAAAGATAAAACAGCTTGATCTTCATCTTTTTCGCAAGACCAAACCATCATAATAGCTACGGCTGCGAAAAGGAATTTTATTATATTTTTCATTATTGTAATTTTTTTAAAATTAATAACCTGGGTTTTGAGATAGGTTAGAATTAATATTCAAATATTTATTCGGAATAGGGAATAAAGTTCTGGTAGGTGCGATGGAATTTCCATTTTGGATCCCTCCTTTCCATTGCCAAGTGTAGCCGGATACGTAATGATTTAATCTAATTAAATCCTGTCTTCTTGTGCCTTCCCAATATAATTCTTTAGCTCTTTCGTTCAAAATAAACATTTCTTTAGCGTCTGTTGTAGTAAGAGCATTAATATCAGACATTGTGATGTTTGTAGCACCACCTCTTGTTCTTAAAGTATTGATATATCCTAAAGCTGTACCTGTACTCCCTTTTCCATTAACAATTGCTAATTCTGCATACATCAAATAAGCATCTCCCATTCTGAATAAAGCAAAATCTGCATCTGCAAAAGTACCATCACTTCCGCTTGCACCGCTTGCTTTTTTATTAGAAAATTTAATCAATTTTGTACCTTCTTCAAATTTAGCATAATCTGAAATAGATGCAGGATCTGTACTTCCAGCTACTTTCATTACTCTAGTGTCTGTTCCTATAGATTGAATAAATTCTTGGCGAGCTCTAAAACCTGCCCAACCTGCATCTACACCTAATGTAGCGCCGACTGCATTAGTACAACTTGCGTGGATCAAAAAAGTAGTTCCTCCGTAAGTTTTTGTTTTAATACCATCGAAAGTAATAGGGAAAATAGCTTCGTCTTGTGCTCCATTGACATTGTTATCGGCTTTAAATAAATCAGCATAAGGTATTGTTGCTATTTTATATGGTGAACCAATTACTTTTGTGATTTCGGTTAAAGCTTCCGTACTTCTATCTGTACCAGTATATACTTTTGCATTTTGGTATAGTTTGGCTTTCAGCATCCAGGCAGCAGCTTTATCTGCTCTACCATACTCATTAGTTTTTGCAGCTGCTAAATCTCCATCTATATCATTCAACTCTCCAAGTATATAATTGAAAACATATTCTCTTGATTGTGCTGATGGTATTGCACCAGAACCAATAACGTCACTCTCTGTCGCAAAAGGAATTTTGCCATAAATATCTATGGCGTGATAGTAAGATAAGGCTCTTAAAAATCTTGCTTCTGCACGGAAAGTTTTTATTTGGGCTTTCAAATCTGCCGAAACTCCTCGTGATGATAATTTTTCATCGGTAGTTTCTCTTAAAAACTCATTCACCAAACCAATTTGGAAAAATATTCTTGCAAAAAAAGCCTCATTGAATTTATTATCTGCATTCCAAGTATTGAAGTTTAAATCTCTAATCCCAGGATTATCAGATTCTCCCCAAGCAATAATAGCTTCATCAGTTGTTAATTCTTGTAATTGCCAATATCCTCTAATATATTGTGAAAAACCTTCGTTAGGTCCCCCATCTACTTCTAATCCTAAATCTGAATTTCCGTTAGGAGAAGTTTGTCCTGTTACCGCTAAACCAGCATAAATTTTAGCCAAAAACTGTTTGTAAGAGTCTGGATTGGCATAAAATTGTTCAGATGTGTATAATTCATCATCATTTACTTTAACATCCAAATCATTAATACAAGAAGTTACTGATAAAAGAAATACGCCAGCAATAGCCAGGTTTCTTAATTTTAATATATTTAATTTCATTTTTTCTAAAGTTTAAAAGTTTGCATTAATCCCTAAAGTAAACATTCTTGCTCTTGGGTAAATAGAACCATCTCTTCCTTCATTAAAAACCTCTGGATCTATGTTTTTATACTTAGTGATAATAAGTACATTATTTACACCTGTATAAAATCTTATAGAACCATTGTTTTTTAATAAATTATTAAAAGTATATCCTAAAGTTACATTATCCAATTTCACAAAACTTCCATTTTTTACGTAGTAATCTGATTCTTTACGTGTTTGCGAAAAGTTAGTATTACTAAAATCTACAGGAGCATTATTAATAGTACCATCTACCGTATTGTAAATATTACCTAATTGAGCTCTATCCGCAGAAATTTGATCATATACATAATTTCCTATACTTGCTCTCCAAGCCATAGAGAAATCGATATGTTTTCCAAAAGTTGCATTGGTCATAAAGCCCATTGTTACATCTGCCTGTGGCTTTTTATAGATGTATTTATCTGCAGAAGTTATCTCACCATCATTATTTCTATCTACGTAAGCTCCTTCTATAGGTTTACCATTGCTGTCATACACTTGCTGGTACACATTAAATGCATAAGGAGAATATCCTGTTGTAAATGTTTGTATAAATGCTCCTAAACCGACACCTCCTTTATCAATTTTATCTGACTCTAATTCTTTAATTTTTATATTGTTATAGGTTGCGTTATAATTGAAATTTAGGGTAAAGTTTTCTTTTTTCACTGCTTTTATATCCAATCCCAACTCTATCCCTTTAGACTGTAGTCTACCAATATTTTTAGGGCCAATAATTCTTAAATTTTCTAAAGGACCTTCCGGTACAACAGAAAGCAAATCTTTAGTATCTGCTAAATAAAAATCTAATGTTCCTGTTATTCTATTTTTGGCGAATCCAAAATCTAACCCTAGATTATATTTTAAACTTTCTTCCCATTTTAGGTTTTCATTATATCCATTAGCTTTTGCAATTTGATAAAATGTATTTCCAAATTGATAAAATAATGTTGAAGAAACATTATAGGTTTTAAAATAATCATACCTGTAATCTCCAATATCTTGCTGTCCTGTTTTACCAACACTGGCTCTTAGTTTTAGATCAGATAATGTAGAATTTCCTTTCAAGAAACTTTCTTCAGAAATTTTCCATGCAGCAGCTACTCCTCCAAAGTTACCCCATCTGTTATCTTTACTAAAACGAGAAGAACCATCTCTTCTATAATTTACAGTAAGTAAATATTTACCGGCATATCCTAAATTTAACCTCCCAAAAAATGCTTGTAAATTAACATCTGGTTTAGAATCCGGATTATAAAAATTATTAACAGGATCTAAAGTATATAAAAATGTATTGCCACTTGCAAAGCTTGTTTTATGGTAGTTTTGATATTCATAACCTCCCATTACATCGAAATTGAATTGACCAAAAGTTTTACCGTAATTCAACTGTACGTTAGCGTTTTTATTCAACAGGCTTTCTCCAGAGAAAGATTCCGATCCATAATAGGCAAAAGTATTTTTAACAGAATAATATCCGTTTCTAGAATATTTATTGGTCGTTACGTGACCATCTAATTCTTTACTATCCAAACCTGCATTAGCAACTAACTTCAATTCTGGTAAAAAATGAAATTTATATTCCATATTTACATTTCCAAAAAATCTTTTGAAATTTTGAATATCATGCTTATTTCTTAACTGTGCTACAGGATTCGAAACTCCATTAGGATTATAAGTTCCTGTAGTAGAATTAAAATTACCCAATCTGTTTTCGTAATAACCATCTCCGTAGATAGAATTATCATCATAAACTGATTGTGTAGGATTCATAGAAAGTGCATTACCAATAGCTCCTTCATCTGCATTATTTTTAAAAGTATAAGAATAAGTACCTGTAATATTAAATTTCAAATGATCATCAAAAAAACTAGGGCTAATTGCTATATTTCCTGTTGTTCTTTGGAAACCGGAGGTAATTAATAATCCACTATTCTCTAAATGATCTACAGAGAAACGAGTTGGTACTTTTCCAAACAAACTTCCAGAAACAGAAGCGTTAATATCATTCGTTACAGAAGTTTTAAAAATTTCGTCTTGCCAATCTGTATTAGCAGTGCCCAATTGGGCTACTTTATTTGGAACAAACTGATTAATTAAAGTTCTAAACTCATCACCGTTATACACTTTAATTTTTTTCGCTAAAGTATTTACTGTGGTAAATGCGTTTAATGAAACTCTTAATCTTTTTCCTCCTTTTTTGGTAGTAATTAATAAAACTCCATTAGATCCTCTAGATCCATAGATTGCAGTAGAAGCCGCATCTTTTAATATTGAAAAAGATTCTATATCATTTGGGTTGATAGTAGATAAAGAAACTCCATCTAAAGGTAAACCATCAACAACCAATAAAGGCTCATTACTTGCATTTAAAGAAGAACCGCCTCTTACTCTTATGATTGGTTCACTTCCTGGTGTTCCAGATTGGGTAATTACCACTCCGGCAGCACGACCATTAATAAGTCCTTCTGCTGTTGATACAGCACCTTTATTAAAATCGGCTGTTGATAGAGAAGTGATTGATCCTGTTAAATCCGTTTTCTTCTGTTTCCCATATCCAATCAGCACAACTTCCTCTATTTTTTTCTCCTTAGTGGTAGAGTCTTTTGTTTGTGCATGTATCATTGTACTTGCCAAGAGAAAAGCAGGCGCAATTTTTAATACCGTTGTAAAATTTTTCACAATATTGTTTTTTTTATATAGTTTGTTTTTATAATAATTTTAACTCTTAGTCAGGCTTGCAATTTATAAAAAAAATAGAATTATCATAAATTTAATGAAAATTAAGATAAAATTATGTATATTTATTGATCATTTTAAACCAATTATCTGTTTTTCATTTATTTACGATAAATTATGCAGAACATAATAATACGCTAAGGTTAACAAAAAGTTAAACATTAGTTTAACTAAATGTAACATTCCAAGCTTCACAAACAATTTTAAAGCTTTTTAAACAGAGACTAGCAAGAGTTTCTGAGAGATAATCCGTATCTTTGCAGATAAAATTTTACTATAAATGTCAAACAGAAAGATGATTACGGCAGCTTTGCCTTATGCAAACGGACCGGTTCATATAGGACATTTGGCAGGTGTTTATATTCCTGCGGATGTTTACGCAAGATTTCAGAGAAGATCAGGAAAAGATGTCGCGTTTATCTGTGGTTCAGATGAGCACGGAATTCCTATCACCATCAGAGCAAAAAAAGAAGGAGTTACTCCACAAGATATTGTAGACAAATACCACGAGATCATCAAAAAATCGTTCTCAGATCTTGGGATCTCTTTTGATGAATACTCCAGAACAACATCTAAAAATCATCATGACACAAGTCAGGATTTCTTCAAAGTTCTTTATGAAAAAGGGAAATTTACAGAAGAAGTTTCTGAACAGTATTTTGATGAACAGGCTAATGAATTTTTGGCCGACAGATATATCGTTGGAACTTGCCCTAATTGTGGAAACGAAAATGCGTACGGAGATCAGTGTGAGAGATGTGGTTCTACCCTTTCTCCATCAGAACTGATTAATCCAAAATCAATGTTGAGCGGAAATGTTCCGATTCTTAAAGAAACTAAGAACTGGTATCTTCCATTAAATGAATATGAAGATTTCCTTAACGAATGGATTATTGAAGGTCACAAAGACGATTGGAAGCCTAACGTTTACGGACAGGTTAAATCCTGGTTAAACGATGGGTTAAAACCTCGTGCCATGACCAGAGATCTAAACTGGGGAGTTCCTGTTCCGCTTCCAAATGCAGACGGAAAAGTATTGTATGTTTGGTTTGATGCGCCTATTGGATACATTTCTTTCACCAAAGAATGGGCAGCGAAAAACGGAAAAGACTGGAAAGATTACTGGCAGAACGAAAACAGTGATTTAGTTCACTTTATCGGAAAGGATAATATTGTGTTCCACTGTATTATTTTCCCTGCGATGATGAAGGCTCACGGAGATTATATTATGCCAACCAACGTTCCTGCTTTTGAATTCTTGAATCTTGAAAACGATAAAATTTCAACGTCAAGAAACTGGGCTGTTTGGGCTCATGAATATGTTCAGGATTTCCCGGGACAGCAAGATGTATTAAGATATGCTTTGCTTTCTTCTGCTCCTGAAACGAAGGATAATAATTTTACTTGGAAAGATTTTCAGACTAAAAATAATTCTGAATTAGTTGGAATTTTCGGAAATTTCATCAATAGAGTTGCCGTTCTTATTCATAAATATTATGATGGAATCGTTCCTCAAGGAGATGTAAACGCTTCTGAGTTACAGGAAATCAATAAATCAGCCAAAGAAATTTCAGCATTCTTAGAAAATTATGAATTCAGAAATTCTTTAACGGCTTTAATGAATCTGGCACGTTTCGGAAATCAATATCTTCAAACAGAAGAACCTTGGAAAACCATCAAAGATAATCCTGAAAAGGCTGCACAATCATTATTTGTCGGAGCTCAGATTGCTGTTGCTTTAGCTCAATTGTGTGAACCATTTATGCCTTTTAGTTCCGAGAAATTATTGAATATGTTTAACGTTGAAAAATCAAACTGGAGTGATGTTGAAACTAAAAATGTTTTAATTGAAACAGGCCATAAAATCAACGAGTCATCACTTCTTTTCTCAAAAATTGAAGATGATGTAATCGAAGCTCAGATTCAAAAATTAGAGAATACCAAACAAAACAATAAAAAAACAAACCCTAACGCAAATCCTATGAAAGAGGAAATAACTTTTGATGATTTCACGAAAATCGATTTAAGAACAGCTACTATTATTGAAGCTGAAAAAGTTGAGAAAGCTGATAAATTATTAAAACTGACTGTTGACACTGGTGTTGACGTAAGAACAGTTGTTTCCGGGATTGCAGAAAGTTTCACTCCGGAAGAAGTTATCGGAAAGCAGGTAATGATCTTATTAAACCTTGCTCCAAGAAAAATCAGAGGAATTGAATCTCAGGGAATGTTGTTATTAACGACAAAACCAGACGGAAAATTATCTTTCGTAACTCCAGATGATTCTCATGTAGAAAACGGTATTGAGATAGGATAATCTTCAATATTTTAGATAAAGAAAGACGCATAGATTTTATGCGTCTTTTTTGTTTTCTAGTTTTGTTTAAATTATAGAGATGCTTCGACTTCGCTCAGCATGACGATGCTACAAAATACCGTTTAGTATTAGAGATGTCATGCTGAGCGAAGTCGAAGCATCTCTGTTTTCACTTTATTAAAAAACTATTTCTTAGTCAATTTTGCTAAATAAGAATCTTCATCCTGCATTACTTTTTCAATATTGAAACCATTGTTTTCAGCGGCATTTTGTAGGGTAAAAAAGTCAAGATACAGCCATTTTATCGGGTTTTCCGATTCACCTTTGTAATGAACAATATAATCTAACTCACCGTAATACCCTCCTGCGGGAATATAAACTCCACCATCATAATCTTTGTCGAACATGTACAAAATATCAGTGCTGTCGATGAGAATCTGACCGTTTTGGTTCAATAAAGAATGAAGTTTTTTAAGATAAATATCAATTTTCTCAAGACTTTCAAAAATCCCGGTTCCGTTCATTAATAATAGGATCGTGTCGAAAGTATGATCTGAAAAATTAAGTATGTTTTCATAAACTGCGTTTTTGATTCCTCTCAGTTTACAAACCTCAACAGATTTTGGAGAAATATCCAAAGCTAACACATCAAGATTTCTTTCATTCTGAAGATATAATGAATGTGAACCCGCTCCCGCTCCAATGTCCAGAACTTTTCCCTGAGATAATTCCAACGCTTTTTGTTCGATATCATTCATCTCTTCAAAGTCTCTGAAAAGATATTCCACCGGAAGTTCATCCAGTTCGGAAATTGAAGTTTCAGTTTGCAGATCTTCGGGATTTTCGTTGTGAAAATAATCCCAGATCGCTTTACCCATTAAATCTTTCATGTCTTATTTTAATGAAGCAAAGATAAGGGTTTTGGAAAAGAAAGTTGAATTAGGTAATAATAAAATAACGCAAAAAACTTTACAAACAAATCTAATTTGATTGGCATACATACTGTTCCTATTTCTATCACCATCATTACTATTTTCTATTTTCCCAACCCTAATCTTGCAAAAATATTTCCATAACTTGTAGTGTTTTAAACAGCATCAACATCTTATGACAAATAAAGATTTTAATTATCAAAAAGGATATACTTTCAGTAAACATATTCCGGAAGATATATCGCCTTTTGATCGGGTATTTGATGTTTTCAAGGATTTGCTGACGCATACTTCGGGTGATATTGAGGAAGCCTTTGACTGGCTCGATATGCTTGATAAAGAATATAATATTTTCAATGATGAATATACTCTTGAAGATTTTGAAGCAGACTTAAAAAAACGCGGATACATCAAAGAGGAAGAAGATTCTAAAGACGGCAATTCAGGATCAGGAAAAGGTAAAAATATACTGACCGCCAAACTTGAAGCTGCTTTGCGCGAGTATGCCTTAGATCAAATCTTCGGAAAACTCAAAAAAAGCGGCGTAGGAAATCATCGCACCACAAAAACAGGCGTCGGAGATGAACGGGATGGTGAAAACCGTAATTTCCAATATGGAGACGATCTTTCATTGGTGAATATGACCGAAAGTCTAAAAAATGCTCAGATCAACAACGGAATTTCAGACTTACGACTGACAGAGGATGATCTTATTGTTGAGGAAACCAAACATAAAGCGCAAATGAGTACTGTGCTGATGATCGATATCAGCCACTCTATGATTTTATATGGCGAAGATCGTATCACACCCGCCAAAAAAGTAGCCATGGCATTAGTGGAGTTAATCAAACGAAAATATCCAAAAGACTCCATCGATATTATTGTTTTTGGAAATGAAGCCTGGCCGATCAAAATCAAAGATCTGCCCTATTTACAAGTCGGACCTTATCATACCAACACTGTTGCCGGGTTAGAATTGGCAATGGATATTCTTCGCAGAAAAAGAAATACCAATAAACAAATTTTCATGATCACCGATGGAAAACCAAGTTGTATCAAGCTTCCTACGGGAGAGTTTTACATGAATAGTGTCGGTTTGGATGAAAAAATTGTCAACAAATGTCTCAACAAAGCAGCAGAAGCAAGGAAACTTAAAATTCCGATCACCACGTTTATGATTGCACAAGATCCCTATCTTCGTCAGTTTGTCAATGCATTTACTGCTCAAAATCAAGGAAAAGCCTTTTTAACAGGCCTCTCCGGTTTGGGCGAAATGATTTTTGAAGATTACGAAAAAAACAGAATAAAGAGAATTTAAGTAAAAGGCTGGAAGTTGGAGGTTAGAAGTTAATAAAATATACACCGAACCACGAAGTGGTTCAATAATAATAGCCTCGGGTAAAACCCGGGGAAATAAAAAATCAAAAATAAACATTAAATATTATACCCAAAACCTCAACTATCAAAATTAAGCCCTCCTCCATCCAACCCTCAGAAATAATAAAATTTAAAATGAAAAACGATATTACATTCAAAGAATTAAAAAATTCAGGATACGTAGATAAAACAATCAATGAAGAAATTCAGGCTAATTTAATTGCAAAAATTAAAGCTAAAGAACCTGTATTTGAAGGACTTTGGGGTTATGAAGATTCTGTGGTTCCACAATTGAAGAAAGCTATTCTTGCTGGACATCATATTAATTTATTAGGTCTACGCGGACAGGCAAAAACCAGAATTGCAAGAAGCATGGTCAATCTTCTTGACGAATATATGCCGATCGTAAAAGGATCTGAAATTAATGACAGTCCATTTCATCCGATTTCAAAATATTCAAGAGATCTTATTGCAGAACTTGGTGATGAAACTCCCATTTCATGGGTACACCGCTCCAACCGTTTCTTTGAAAAACTGGCGACTCCGGATGTAAATGTTGCGGATTTAATTGGTGATATCGATCCCATCAAAGCAGCAACTTTAAAACTGCCTTATTCCGATGAACGTGTTTTACATTACGGAATGATTCCCCGCGCCAACCGTTCTATATTTGTATTGAATGAATTGCCCGATTTACAGGCTAGAATTCAGGTTTCTTTATTTAATATTTTGCAGGAAGGTGATATTCAGATCCGCGGATTTCAATTGAGAATGCCTCTTGATATTCAGTTTGTTTTTACGGCAAATCCGGAAGATTACACCAATCGTGGAAGCATTGTTACTCCTTTGAAAGACAGAATTGGGTCACAAATTTTCACTCATTATCCAAAAACAATTGCTCTTGCCCGACAAATTACCGAACAGGAAGCTGCCATTTCAACTCAAGATCAATCACAGATACAGATTCCCAGTTTAGCGAAAGATCTTTTGGAACAGGTTGCTTTTGTAGCCCGTGACAGCGAATATGTTGATGCCAAAAGTGGCGTAAGTGCAAGACTTACTATCAGTGCAATGGAAAATTTAGTAGCTGCAGCAAAATTACGTTTAATTGAATCAGACGCTGACAAAACTACGGTTCGCTTGCTCGATTTCATGTCGATTATTCCGTCAATTACAGGAAAAATTGAGCTTGTATACGAAGGCGAGCAGGAAGGTGCAGATTATGTAGCTAAAATACTGATTGACAAAGCAGTCATGATACAATTTGAAAATATTTTCCCACGCATTTCTAAACTGGAAAAAGACGGAATTAAAAACCCATACACTGATTTAATTAAATGGTTCAACAAAAACCATTTTGAACTTAATTATACAGATACAGACGAAGAATTCAACAGCAAACTCAACAGCATCGCTCCTTTGGTAGACGTTGTTGAAGAGAATACTTCAGAATTAAGTATTGAAGATCAAAATTTCTGTAAAGAATTAGTTTTGTGGGCATTAACGATCAGTAAAAAATTAGATAAAGCTGAAAATCAAAATACTTTCACATTTGATTCAACGGGAATTGGGCAGTTTTTGAGAAATTAAGATTAAAAATATATAACTTAAAAAGGTTGTTTCAAATATTTTGGAACAACCTTTTATTTTAATAACCTTGCAATATCAATAAATCTAAACCTAACAGATTTTTATTACACCTTTTTTGATTTAATCATTAAAAAAGTAAAACCCCATCTTATGATAAAATGGAGTTTTACAAATGAAAAACAAGGTATCGTTATATCGTAGGTCCGGCTGCATCTTTTATATCTTCTATTAATCTTTTCCGTTCTCTTAATCTTCTTCTTGCGATCACCGATTTTCCGCTCAACATTCTTACGAATCGGACATAGGTAAATTGTTCTCTTCCAAAATGATGCGTTATAATGTAAACCAAAACTCCAAAACCGGCAAGAATTACATATCCGAATATCTTTTTATTGGCAGCAATTATTGCATTTAATTGTATCGTTTTCATATTGGCTGCTACATTTTGAGGCGTAATGGTCATTCCATCCATATAAACTGCTAAGTCTCCAATGGCAACAACCTGAAACTGATATTGAAACCAAGAATACAAAGCCGAAAAGAGTCCTACTGCAAAAAATGTTCTCCATACCAATACCAATCCGATGGCGGCTAGCATGTCGTCTAGCTCTAGTTTATCCAATGTGTAAAACCAGACTGAGATGAAAAGTGAACCCATTCCATATCCTTTCAGGAACATCGGCAGATACCATCCGTCATAACTGAATTCTAAGACCATCGAAAAGTACATAATAATCACATAGCCCATCATCGCTGAAAAGCCAGAAAAGATGAACATTTTCAATGGAATTTCTTTTTTAAACCAAAATATAGCTGTTGCTCCCGCTAAAACCAGTCCGGGAATCATTAATAAATTTAATCTCGCATTCGTTAATTGGTCATAGCCCAACACGCCGACGGCAAATGTATTTTGAATAGAGGTTGTTCCTAAAAACATTCCCAGACACAGCAACATAAATAAACCGTGCTGAACATTATTTTTTGAAAATATAGTGAAAGATAAATAAGGTCTTTTTAATGTTAATTGTCTCAATACCAACGATGCAAAACTTACAAAAGCTCCTATGCTAGCATTGATAATATTTTTTGAATTCAGCCAATCCTGCTGTTTCCCAAAAGAGAAAACATACGCAGAAAACATGAATGTTGAAATGAAAAGTAAAATACTTAACCAGTCAATATAATGTAACGGAACTTTTAACGCAAAATATTTATCATGCATAAAAATCCAATGTACAAGAGCCAAAATAAAACAGAAAACAGAGATTAAAATATAGAATTGCTTCCAATTATATTGAATAGAAACTTCTACCGCATAATAAGCTACCACTTGGTTCATCACTAAAACAAACGTATAAAATGCTCCGTAAAACATTCCTCTGTTACCAATCATCACCATTAATGGTAAGAACAATTCTATTGTAACCATCATTTTTAAAAAACCGATAATTAATGAGGTAAAAATGAAGATCATCGGATTAAAAGTAGTCGCATTCAGATAGCTTAACAAGCCTAAAAGAACCAATAAAACAATCATTTTATCACGAACTTTAAACCTCATTTTCATTCTCATCACAATAGGCATACACGCTCCCATTCCAATCGTTGTAGCATAATTTGCCCACATGAAATATTCGGTCATCGCACCGGTACCGCTCACTACATAACTGATATTTCCTGTGTAAACACCACCTAGCGGCATCACCACAGCAAGCAGCAATACAATCAGCAAAAGCTGTATGGGTTTTGGTACCCAATTGTGATATAGTCCTTTGTTATACATTTTAATAATTAATTATTTTGATTGTGAATTGTCAATAAATCAATTGTGAATTTTCCTATTCAAATTGACATATTCACTTTTCACAATTGACTATTGATTAATACTGATATTCATATTCATTCCCGCGCTCAGTTTAGCGATATCTTCTTTTTTATTAGAATTCGTAAACTCGATTCTTACAGGAATTCTTTGCTGAACTTTAATAAAGTTTCCGGTAGAATTATCCGTCGGTACACTTGAATATCTTGAACCCGTTGCTGCAGAAACTGCCGTTACAGTTCCTTCAAATTTTTGTCCGCCCAAAGCATCTGCCGTCATCATCATTTTCTCTCCAATCTTGATATTAGGCATCTGACTTTCCAAAAAGTTGGCGGTTACCCATTTTTGACCATTTAAAACTATCGTTGCAACTTGCTGACCCGGTTGAATTAATTGTCCTTCTGAAATCGTTCTTCTTCCCATCACGCCATCGTAAGGCGCGGTAATTACGGTATAAGAAAGGTTGATCTTAGCCATATCCAAAGCTGCTTTTGTTCTTTTGATCTCAGCATCATTGATTCCTAATTTACTCTTAACTTCCGTCGTTGAAAGATTGGCAGATTGTTTTTGATTAACAAATGTTTCATATGCTGCTTTTTGAGCATCATATTCCGTTTTTACCTGATCGTATTGTTGTCTTGTTACCGCTTCTGCAGTTAAAAGATTTTTATATCTGTTTAAATTCTGTTCGGCATTCCAAAGTCTCGCTTTTGCTCCGGCAATATTAGATTCCATTACACTTACGTTATTGGAAACGGTATTTACTGATGAAGAAGTCGCCGAACGTTGCGCCAAAGCATTTTGATACGCCGCTTCTGCCTGTCCTAATTGTGTGATAATCTCACGATCATCCAGAATAGCCAGCGTATCTCCTTTTTTTACGGGTTGATGCTCAATGAATTTAATTTCTTTAATATATGCCGAAACTCTCGTATTGATTGGGTTGATAAATTCCTCTACCTGAGCCGACTCGGTATACGTTTTATCTCCAATATGGAAATATTCCCGTACCAGCCAGAACAATCCGAAACCGATCAGTAAAAAGACGATCGTGTTTGAAATAATGGCTCTTATTTTATTCTTTTTATTTTCTCTCTTTTTTTGAGCAGTACTTGGTTTTTCAGGAGCCTGAACCGTTTGTGGCGCTATATTTTGAGTATTTTGTTCCTTGTTTTCCATTGTCTTGATTTTAATTTTAAAAGATTAAAGTGTTCCTGTAGATTTCAAAAGATTGTAATATTGATACAAAACGTTGATCTCTGCATTCGCAAAATCCAGTTCAGATTGTAGTTTTTGGTTTTGAGCATCAATCATTTCAGCCTGTACAGCCAATTGATTCAGATATTTAGCTTCCGTAATTTTGTAGTTCTCTTCTGCTAACAACTTAGCATCATTCAGAATATCAGCCTGTTGAATTGATTCCTGATATTTAACATACGCAGCATTCACACCCATATCAATATTTTGCTGAACCAACGTTATGGCATCATTAGCCTGATTTTTCTGTAACTCTCCTAGCTTTACTCTTTCTTTCGTTTTATACAGATTATCAATATTATAACTCAAAGAAATACCGGTCTGCCAACCTCCCGAATACATATCCAAGACAGGATTTCTCGTCGTAATCGGTCTTTGCAAAGTATATCCTCCAAAACCTGCCACTGTGGGCATTTTATCGGTTTTAATGATCTCTATATTTTTATCTGCAACATCAATATTGGTCTTTGCAAATCTCATTTGTGGATTGCTGTTGTGGGCTAAATCAAAATAATAATCCATCCCTATTCCAGATTCTTTGTTGGTTAAACTTTCAATCGGAATAATCTCAGTATCAGACGGTAAACCTAAAGCGATACTTAAATTATAATTAAGTATTTTCTTGTTGTTCGCCAAAGTTAAAATTCCCTGATCTAAGTTTTTGATCGCCAATTCTCCACGGATCACCTCATTTCGGGTAACCATTCCTTGTTGATAGAATTTTTGAATGTTTTTCAGACGTTCCTGAGCCAGTTTTTTGTTGTTTTGAAAAACCGATTCTTGATTTAAAATTTTATAGACATCCAAATAATTAGAGATCACTAAAAATTTCACATCCTGTTTGTTTTTCTCTAAATCTAATTCTGATAATTGCTCACGAAGTCCGGCCAATTCTATAGACTTATTCACCAATCCACCTTTAAAGATCAGTTGAGTCGCCTGCACCGCATAAGAACTCCCATAATGAGGCATTGGAATGTTTGTAGAGTTTGAAAAATCTTTGTCGATTGCCAAAACATTTCCCAAATAAAACTGACTTGTAGAAGCTGTAATTGTGGGCAACTTCTGCAATTTTGTAACATTCGTATTTTGCTTTGCAATGTCGATATTCTGCGCCGAAATTTTTAATTGCTGATGATTTTGTACCGCCAGTTCGGCGACTTCATTCGCTGTCAGCTGTTTAATTTCTTGTGAAAAAAACAGCGCAGGAAATAATGCTATCACGAGTGATAGTGCTGTTTTTATATTCTTAACCATTTTACCTTGTTTTACGAGTACAAAGTTACGGTGGTTATGAAGTCAAACAAATGTTTGAGAATTGGAAAAAGATGTTCAAATGTAATATTTTACGTTTCGAACTGATTTCGATATTGGCTCGGACTCACCTCCAAATGCTTCTTAAAAAAGTGAGAAAATGAGTACTGATCACTAAATCCCAAGATCGATGAAATCTCTGAAACAGGCTTTTTAGAGGAGTTTAAAAGCACTTTGGCTTCATTCATTACAATCACGGCTATAATCTGGCTTGCCGACTTCCCTGTTATCATCTTCACTACCGAAGAAAGATGTCTCGTTGTAATCGATTGTCGTTCGGCGTAGAACTCAACCGATCGCTCTGTGAGATGATGTTCCGCAAGATCTGTCAGAAAATTAAAAACGATCTCCTCCTGTCTCGACATCTGACTCATTGAATTATTATCTTCTTTAGAAATAATTCCCGCCATTTGATAGCAAAACACTGAAAACAAATGTTCTACCATTTCTTTTTTATAGGTCATTTCGGTAGGAGAATCCAGAATGTATTTTAAAAAATTGA
This sequence comes from Chryseobacterium limigenitum, assembly GCF_900114875.1. Lineage (GTDB taxonomy): Bacteria > Bacteroidota > Bacteroidia > Flavobacteriales > Weeksellaceae > Chryseobacterium > Chryseobacterium limigenitum. The sequence continues at coordinate 57,264 of NZ_FPKW01000015.1, read as the reverse complement.
CACTTTTCCAAACAACATCCATTTCGTCTTGCAGAAAAGGAACGCCAATATTCATCTGTTGTCTAAAGTAGCGATACGTAATTAATCTATTGAATTTCAATGATAAAGCTGAAATAAAATCCCTTTTATAAGAAACCATTCTCGACTGGAAATCATCGCTTACAGAAACCATTTCATAAATTGTTTGTGGGTCTGTTACCATAAACATATTCTCAGAAAGCTCCAAATCACGAAAATGCTGTTTGAGCTTTATTGTTCCTGATTTAATGAAAATAAAAGCAGGGTTATCTGGTCGAAAAGGCTTATCGGCAGAGATCCTTTCGAAAATATTATGTTGTGTAAAAATCTCTACTCCAAACTTTTCTAAGACAGACATAACACAAATGTAAGCAATATGCTCTGCGATTACAAAATTTTATTAATTTAGTATTTTCCAAATTCCTGCTATGAGAAAGATTGATTTACTATTTGCTGAATATGCCGAAAGCCATAAAAATTCAACCAATAAGCTGATTCACTGGATCTGCGTTCCTCTTATTTTCTGGACGATTTTAGGATTTATTTCTCTTATCCCCTCAATGTCAATTTGCTTCAGATATATTGGCTGTATCAGTTATGTAAGTCTTTTTGCAATGCTTTTAGTAACCATATTTTACATGAGACTTTCTTTTTTAATTGGTCTGATTATGCTTTTTGTAATGACCTTAATGGAACGTTTCGCCTACGGAATTAATATTCGTTTTAAAGAAAATTCTTGGATTGTTTATCTTGCTGTTTTCATCGTCACTTGGATTTTACAGTTTGTAGGCCATAAAATTGAGGGTAAAAAACCATCTTTCTTAAAAGATTTACAATTTCTTTTAGTAGGACCAATCTGGCTTTTAAGTTTTGTTCTTAAAAAACTGGGAATCAAGTATTAAATACCCTTTTTTCTAGATTGAAAGCTGGATGCCGGAAGAGTGAAGTTTATCCCGTGTAAAAAATTTCCGACCTCACGACCTTTTTAATCTTCCAAAGCATATACTGCAAAACTAGACAGCCAATGATCACCACCATAATTTCCCTGGAAAAGAAGTGGAAGTCCGTTGTTTAAAAATACATTTGCCGTTTTTTGGAATTCCTTTTTTAATGGATGATGATCGGGAAGAGATTTTGCAATCCCTTTCATACACCATGCTTTTGTAAAGGACAAACCAACCAAATGAACCGTTTGATAATCAGACAAATCGCTTACAACAGGAATTTTTTCGATATTCTCTAAGCTTCGTTTTTCATAGAAGTTATCTAACCAATTTACAAATTCTTTTTGAGGAAGAACTCTTCTCATCAAATCCGCAATTTCTAAACTTGGAGAGAAGAAATCTGAGCCGTCGGGTTCTAAATAAGCAGGTGTTTTGGTATTATTTAAGTAAAAATATTTCGCCCTTTCTATTAATTGGGCTTCAAAAGCTTTATCACCGGTTGCTCTTGCCCAATCGAGTGCAAAAACCATTGCAAAAGCGGTATTCGGATGAACTCCCGTTCTGTTCGGATACGTTTGTTTAGGTAAATAAGTCTTCCACGAATTTAAAATCTTATCCGTTAAAGGTTTCAAATTCTGATGCCAGATTTTAGCTTTAGGATTATCCCAAGTCGCTAATTCTTCATCAAGTTTTAGCACCCAAGCCCAGCCATAAGTTCTTTCAAATGTTGCAGTTAACTCATATTTTGTAAAATAATCTGCTTCTGTCTGGAGATTTTCTTTTTGAAATGAGTTGTCAAGAATCTTTTCAATCTCTTTTGCATTCGCTAAATTAGGTTTCGTTTTCAGTAATCTAACCAACATCCAATGTCCATGAACAGAGCTATGCCAATCAAAACAGCCATAAAAGCTGGGGTGCAGATCTTTTGGAGTTAAAGGAACTTCTTTTTCATTATTGATAATATGTGCCGTTTTATTCGGGTACTCCTGATTGATGCAATGGATGGGTTTATCTGCCAATTTCATCGCCATTTCATCGGTAAGTTTTGGAACTTCCTGAGCGTACATTAAAAATGGAGAAAATACAAATGCTAAAAGACTCTTTTTCATTCAATAAAAATATAAAATAATTTGATTTTCTAATGACTTAAACAAATAAAAACCTTCACAACCAAAACATTTTCATCAATTCATATCAATTATTAAAAATTTCACATCAAATTACAATTTTAAGCATAGTTTTTGATAAGAATTTATCAAAACTTATTCATGAGAAAATTACTTATCCCTTTATTTTGCCTTCTTCTTATTCATTGCAAAAAAAATGAAATGCTTGCCGATGAATCGCCAAAAGCCATGATGATTTCGGTTCCTCATGACAGTGATAAAGAAATTTCGGAAGAATATACTAATAAAGCTCCTACTCCTCCAAGTTCTATTTCTGAAAAAGCAGTTTCTGAAAACGAACCAATTTCAACTCATAAAACTGACACAATTTCAAAGAAAATCATTAAAAATGGTAATTTAAGAATTCAGGTTGGGGATATTAAAAAAGCTCAGAATCAGACGTCTGAAATTTTGAATAAGAACCAAGCTTACATTCAAAAAGAAGAATTTCGAAACACAGATACTGATGAAAATTTAAATTTAGTTATCCGTGTTCCGCATAAGAATTTTGATGCATTGATCAATTCATTTTCTGATGGAATGGGTTCTGTTTTGTCTAAAAATATTTCATCCGACGATGTCACTGAAGAATATACAGACGTTTCTATAAAATTAGCAAATAAGAAAATCTATCTTGAAAAATATAGAGACATGCTTAAAAGCGCAGCCACGACTAAGGATATTCTTGAAATTCAGGAAAATATACGTGAACTGGAAGATGAAATTGATGTTTCGGAAGGCAGACTTCGTTTCATCGATGACAGAGTGAATTACAGCACATTAAATTTAAGTTTATATAAAGAAAAAGTGAGAAGTTCAGCCACTTCAAAAATCGGTTTTGGAAGCCGTTTCGGAGATTCAATTACCGAAGGCTGGAATAGTTTTGTGAGCTTTGTTCTCGGAATTATTTCTTTTTGGCCATTCTTTTTATTAATTCCATTAATTATTTTACTTTGGAGAAGATGGAAAGCAAGAAGAAAAAAATAAAGAAAAATCCGAATATTGATTAATATTCGGATTGTATTTTTTAGCTTAAAACTTAAGCATTAAAGTGATTTTTCACTGTTTCCAAAACCTGTTCATCAGACATCTGCTGTGCAGTATCTAATGTAATATCCAGATTTTTGAACTGAGCTGTATCATGAAGATAATGCTTTAACTCTTCCTGAATCTTTCCGGGACCTGTAATATAAACTTCCTGAGAATTTGTCAATAAGTGCTCCACTTCTTTAAAGAATTTCACTTTATTCGTTCTTTCAGCATTGTTTCCTGCATTTTCGCTTGAATTTCCATGTTGAACTTCTGCTTTTACCGGACTGCAAAGAAAAAACTTAAATGCATTTTGAGCATCATGATTTTTAACAACTACAGCTTTCTCGCTGTCGATCCAAAGTCCTGCTAATTTTTTTTCAGACATAATTTAATTTTTTGATGTTATGCTGTTTAATACACAAGAATGATGCAAAGCTTACGTTAACGCATGTTAAAGTTATTTACCTAAAACAAAAACAGCCGGAATTTTATGAAGTTCAGGTTTTTGTTTCTGCCATTCTTTAATGGTTTTGGTTTTGATAAATTCATGTTCAGGATCGTTGATATTAGCTGCAATACAAAGCTTTGTATTAGGAGAAAGAAATTTAGTTAGATCTTCAAAAAGAGCATTGTTTCTGTAAGGCGTTTCCATAAATATTTGAGAATATCCAGTTCTCTGAACCAAGCCTTCCAACTGTAAAATTTGCTTTTTCTTTTCCCCTTTTTCTATTGGTAAATATCCATTAAAGCTAAATTCCTGACCATTAAAACCACTTGAAATTAAAGCCAAAATAATAGATGAAGGCCCTGAAATTGGGACAACACGAATGTTTTTTTCGTGACACCATTTTACGATCAGGTTTCCGGGATCAGCAATGCATGGGAGTCCTGCTTCGGAAAGCAGACCGAAATCCTGACCTTTCAACATTAACTCCTGAGCTTCTTTGATATCTTTATTTTCGGTGTATTTATCTAATAAAAATAGTTTTAAATCTGACTGCTTTTTTTCAGGTGCAAAAAATTTCACAACCTTTCTTGCAGTCTTCTCGTTCTCTACAAAGAAATAGTCCGTCTGCATGATATAATCTTTCAATACGGGCGAAAAGTGAGTAATAGAAGTATTTTCAGATAAATAAGCCGGGAGTAAAAAAAGCATTTTTATTAGAATTATAAGTTATTAATTATACGTTTGTTGCTAGTTGTTTGTTTTTAGTTGATTGAGAATTGCATCGCAACCTTTATCAAGCAATTGGAAAACATTTTCAAAATCATTCATATCGCCCCAATACGGATCGGGAACTTCAGAATTTTTAAGATTTTCTGCATTTTCTAAAAATAATGAAATTTTTTGACGCTGTTCATCATTTTTAGCTTTTGAAATCACATCTTCATACACCCGATGATCCATACAATAGATCCTATCAAAGGTTTCAAAATCTGAGCTTACAATAGGTCTTGATTTTTGTTTTGAAATATCAATTCCATGATTAGATGCCGTTTTCACAGCTCTTTCATCAGGATGTTCACCTTCGTGCATTGAAATTGTGCCTGCCGAATCTACAAAGAAATTTTCAGGAAGCTTTGCTTTCATAATTCCTTCTGCTAAAGGACTTCTGCAAATATTTCCCAGACAGACCATCAGTATTTTCATGCTATTGAATTTAAAAGATTGAAAAATTTAATGCTTACAATATTTTATTCTGACAAAACTAAATAAAAAATGAAGAATAAAAATTATTCTTCATTTTCTTTATTTTAATTAAAAATATTAATGTTTTATTCTTTCCGCAAGATCCTTAACATATTTTTTAACTTCCTTGTCGATCTTAGAAACATCTTTGATCGTATCACAGGCATACATTACTGTAGAGTGGTCTTTTCCGCCCATTTCTTCACCAATTTTAGTGAATGTTGCGTTGGTAAGCTCTTTAGCAAAATACATCGCCAATTGTCTTGGAAGAGCGATCTCTCTTTTTCTTGTTTTAGATAAAAGCTGCTCTCTCTTAATTCCGAAATAATCACATACAACATCCTGAATATAAGGAATATTGATGATTTTTTTCTGGTTTGCAGCAATCTTATTGATCGTATCTTTTAATAATTCAAGGCTTAACTCAGATTTGTAAATCGTGGAATAAGCAATTACAGAATTGATAACTCCAATAAGCTCTCGTACGTTTGTTTTAGCTTCAGCAGCAAGGAAATCCAACATATCTTCTGTAAGAACGATCCCGTCTCTGCTTAATTTATCAACAATAATTTTCTTACGCGTCTGTAAATCAGGAGATTTTATCTCTGCAGAAAGTCCCCATTTGAAACGGGAAACAATTCTGTCCTGAATATCCATAATATCAACAGGAGCCTTATCAGAAGTAAGGATAATCTGTTTTCCATTTTGATGCAAATAGTCAAAAATATGGAAGAAACTGTCCTGAGTAGCAGATTTCCCGGAAAGGAACTGAATATCATCAATAATCAGAACATCCACCATCTGGTAAAAGTTTGCAAATTCCGTCTGTTTGTGCGCTTTTGCTGCTGAAATAAACTGTTGAATGAATTTTTCAGAAGACAAATAAAGAACGACTTTATCAGGAAACTGGCTTTTAACTTCAAGACCAACCGCCTGTCCTAAGTGCGTCTTTCCTACTCCATAACCTCCGTATAAAAACAAAGGGTTGAAAGCCGTTGCACCAGGTCTTTTTGCGATAGATCTTGCTACTGTTGCAGCAAATTTGTTGCTTTCTCCTTCAACATAATTATCGAAAGAAAAATCAGATTTTAAATTAGAATCAATGTTTATTTTCTTGATTCCAGGAACCACGAAAGGGTTTACAATATTCGAAGAAAAACCCTGAGGCATTGTTTCCTGCATTTTCGGAGTGGGAACACTTTTCCCTTTCATGTTCATTGTAACGGGTTTTTCTAAACCATTTGGCTTATTTTCCATTACAGAATACCATAATTTTACTCCTTTACCTATATTTTTTTTCAGGGCAGCAGAAAGTAAGGACAGGTAATTATCCTCAATATATTCCTTGTAAAAATCACTCGGAACCATCAATGTAAGGTTATTGTCAACCAATGAAATTGGCTGCACCTTATCAAATAATAAGTCGAAAGATTTCTCAAGTTTTTTTAGATCAGAACTATCTTCAGCTGCGTTAAGATTGTCACGCATAAACTGAAGGCACCTCTGCCATATCATCATTAAATTGTCATCCATTTTTATGCCCCGATTAATTCTTGGTTAGTACTTTTTTTAGGAGGAAGACAAAGGTCGAATTTTTTATCTGATAAAAAAATTTTGGAGGTATTGATTATTTAAAAATATATTTGTATGTATAATTAAGCATTAAAAATGATACACACAACACACACAATACGAGTACGTTACGGAGAAACAGACCCAATGAAATACGTCTATTACGGCAACTACGCAGAATACTTTGAAATTGGCAGAGTTGAACTTTTCCGAAGCATAGGAATGTCATATGATGAGATTGAAAACCAGGGAATTTGGCTGCCCGTTTCAGAGTATAAAATTAAGTATCTGAAGCCTGCTTTGTATGACCAGGAATTAGAAATTCATACCTTCATAAAAAAAATTCCGGGGGTGAAAATTGAATTTTTTTACGAAATTTACAATGCAGAGCATATTAAAATTACCGAAGCGTCCACCACTTTATTCTTTTTAGACGCAAAAATGAATAAAATTATTAAGTGCCCCGATGCTCTTATGAAACTTATTGAAGAAAATTGGAAGTCTTAGGGTTTAGGGTTTAGGGTTTAGTGTTTAGTGTTTAGTTAAATAACCTGAGTTTAAATTTTTATTGCCATATTTGAACTTTGATTCAAAAAAAATATAGAATTTAATATAAAAAATATGATGAAGATTGCATTTTTGGGTCCTCACGCAAGTTTTACGCAGCTTGCAACTGCTCAATTATTTCCAAATGAAGAACTTTTACCACAGGCTAATATTTTAGACTGTTTCAATGCGGTTGAGAAAGGTGAAGTAGATAAAGCGGTGGTTCCGTTAGAAAATTCAATTGAGGGTACAGTTTCAATGACGTTGGATTATTTATATAAAACTTCTTCGATAAAAATTGAGGCCGAAGCGGTGATGCCAATTGCCCACCACCTGATGATTCACCCTGACAATAACGCTAATGATATCGAGAAAATCTATTCTCATCCTCAGGCCTTGGCTCAGAGTTTTCATTTTTTGGATACGAATTATAAAGAGGTGCAGAGACAGGATTTCTCTTCAACCGCGGCGGCTGCAAAATATATTTCTGAGCATCCCGAGCTTAAAAGAGCAGCAGTTGCCAATCAGTTTGCTGCCAATTTGTATGGGTTGAAAATCATTAACAGGAATATTCAGGATTTTGAACAGAATCATACCCGTTTTATTATTATATCAAAAGAACAGAATATTTACAATAATGATCAGCTTGAAGTTATTGGCGAAAAATCAGGATTACTGATTACCTTGCCGGAAGATCATGCAGGAGGCTTGCATCAGGTATTATCTGTCTTTGCATGGAGAAAGATGAACTTAAGCAAAATAGAGTCCAGAACTTTAAAAACAGGTCTTGGAAATTATTTTTTCTTCATTAATGTTGCAGGAAAATGGGATGCCGTTTTACATGAAAACGCTTTAGAAGAATTAAAATCAATCAATGCAAATGTAGATTTTTTGGGGAATTATAATGAATTTCTCCTGGAAAGCTAAAGTCACAAATTTTCTTATTTATCAGTAATACTGTCACATTTTATGACAGTATTATTTTTTTTTCAATTAAAATAATTAACCGAATAGTGACTTATTAATTGATTTTTTTTAACCTAAAAGCTTTATTCGATATTTCATATTCATACTAATAACTAAATTATATATAAATTTTAAACACATATCAAATATATAGTTAAAAATATTTTATAAATTTTGAATTAATGTTAAAATAAAGTTAATCACACGGGCATGATTTTTGCTTTAAAAAGTTCTGAAAACTAACTGATTTGACCATAACTAATTAATTTTTTTAACATGAAAACTAAAGTTTGTAGTGCAATTTTATCCTTAATTGCTATTAATACTTTTTCGCAAGTCGGAATAGGAACTTCAACTCCTTTAGCGATGCTAGATGTCAACGGAACAATGAAAATTAGGAGTACTCCTATTGCTCCCGCTCTTCCAGGATACCAGATTCTGGCGGTAAACCAAAATAGTGGCGGTGACTTTATGGTTGCCCAGGTAAATCCTCAACTTATTGTTGATGCGGCTGTAAATGCCATCAATACAGCAAATGCAAATACAAGTGTATACTCTGCTAAGAAAACAACAGGTATTACTTTGTTAAGTTTAGGGCTTTTTCCAACGGGATTTAGAGCCGTAGATTTTTTACAGGCAGAAAGAACTTTAGGAAGTACATCTTTATTTTCCGATACGGATAATAGTTATACCGTTCCTACAAGTGGAGTTTATGCAATTGGATTTTCTTTCCGATACGGAACAGGACTTCAGGCTGCCGTTTTATCAAACTCACCAGGAGTAGGAATTCTAAGAACACGTGCTGGCGTTGCAACTCTTATTGACAGCAGAGCATTCAGTGGGGCTAATCTTCTTTTATTAAGCTTAACGATCTCAGAAACAAGTCTAAACTCTCTTTACACTCTACAATCTGGAGATAAGATCACCTTTGGACTTACAGGATCTTCAGTGCTTGATGCTGGATTATTAGGCTCTAGCACAGGTTCTTTCTATATTTACAAAGTATCGAACTAGAAAATTACTTTTACTTTAATCACTCTATATAATTAATCCATCGCATGTTTTATGTGATGGATTAATTCTTTGTAACCTTACCGAATTTTCTATATTTGATAAATAAAACAACTAATGGAAAACTCCCTGATCATCATATTAATTATCGCTTTAATTTTTGCATATTACACACTTAACAAAAAGATTAGCCATCTTGAAGATGAAATTTCTGAGTTAAGAAAAAACGCAACTAAAAGTGTACAATTAACTGAAATTAGGGAAGAAAAAATAAATTCTGAAGTAAAATTTACTTTAGATGAAGATATTCAGCAAGTCCAGCCAATAAAACAACAGCTTTCCGCTTCTGAAGAAACTCCTCCGAAAAAAGATTGGGTTACTCCGATTTTTGATTTTTTGAAACAAAACTTATTAACAATCATAGGAATTTTCACTTTAGTTCTGGGTATCGGTTATTTTGTAAAGTACGCGATTGATAAAAACTGGATCGGAGAAACTTCAAGAGCAGGAATTGGTTTCCTAATCGGTGGCGGAATCATACTGACTGCCCATTTTTTAAGGAAAAATTATGCCGTATTTTCATCAATCATTACGGGCGGCGGAATTGCAATTTTATATTTTACAACTACTATTGCTTTTAGGGAATATCATTTGTTTACTCAGAATCTCTCCTTTGTCATAACTTGCATTATCACACTGATTTCCATACTCCTATCCTATTACTACAAGAGTGAAACGTTAATTATTTTCTCTTTATTTGGCGGATTTTTAGCGCCGCTAATGATTAGTACAGGACAAAGCAACTACCCTTTTCTGTTTACTTACATAATGGTTTTAAATATCGGAATGCTCGCAATAGCATTTCTAAAACAATGGAAAAGTGTGGGTTGGATAGCCTTTGTTTTTACTAATATTTATCTTTTTTACTGGACTGTAGAAAAACCGGAAATTTTAAGCATCTACTTTTACATTATTACTTATATTGTCTTCTACGCATTTGCTTTACAGAGTTACATCAAGAATAATTTACTTTCTACTTATGATATCTTAATGCTTGTGTCGATTAATTTCTCAAGTATTATTGGCATCATCTATATTTTCAATGAATTAGAATATGAGCCGGTCATTATATTTCCTATTATTTTTGCTTTAATTAACAGCCTATTACTGTTTAGAGAATATAATAAAAAAGACTTTGGAATCAGCTATTCTGTTTTTACAGGAATTACGGTAAGCCTTGTTACTATTGCGTTTGCGTTACAATTTAAGACCCATTTAATCACCACTGTTTGGGCCATTGAAGCAACATTGCTTTTATTTATCTGGAAGAAAACCAATCTCAATATTTTTAAACTTTGCTTTTATGTTTTGTTCCCCTTGGTCATTGTCACTCAAATGGTGACTTGGGCAGAATATTATACTGCGAAGAATCTCAACATTGTCTTTAATCCTGTATTTTTAACAAGTTCTGTTACCGTAATCACAACTCTTTCAAACTTGATTTTACTGAAAAAACTTCCGGAAACTCAAAAACAGGACAACAGTTTTTTTGAATATACCTTTAAAATTTTAAGCTTTGGAGTAATCTACATTGCCCTATTACTGGAAATCATTTATCATATTTCGGAAAAACCATGGTCGTTTATTTTCAGTATCGGACTGTTATTCAGTGTTTATTACCTTTTCATCATTTTATTGTTCCGCAAAAAATTAGACATCAATAAAGATTTTGAAACCGGATTGATCTATATCTTTTTGTTCCTATTAATGTTGAATGTTTCATTTTCGGCATCAGGAATTGTGACCTCAATTTTAGTAAAAAAAATCGATATTAATTTTTACGCTGTACACCTGCTCTACTTGATTCCATTTATTTATACACTTTGGAAAATATTACCGGAATCAGATTTTTTCAAAAAAGAAATTGCATATTGGTTTGCATCCATCACATTTGTTACCATAATCAGTTGTGAGCTTTATCATTTATATATTCTGGCTAATACGACTGACATTTTGACAGTCCGGAAGCTTGAAAAACACTTCAGCATTTTATATTTACCAATAATTTGGGCAATTCTTTCAACTATTTTTATTTATTTCGGTTTAAAGAAGAACATTTCAGAACTCAACAAAGTTGGCTTTGCGCTTCTTGGCCTGATGATTTTAAAACTTTACGCTTACGACGTCTGGCAGATGGATAATATATCAAGAATCGTTGCATTTATTATTTTGGGTATCATTTTATTACTGAGTTCATTTATGTTTCAGCGATTAAAAAATATCATTAAAAATCTCGTTGATAAAAAAGATGAGACGATTGAAAATGACAATCCAGAATTACAATAAAAGACCTTATTGATGGCTAATTTTTAATTTAAACCAAAAATCCATTCACATTTTATAAAAAATACTTATATTTATCAAGTTTTTAACAGTTACATATTCCATAAACTATGAAAAAATTACTCTACTCTTTATTAATATTTGCTTCAGCAAGTTTATTTGCTCAGAAAAATACATCTACAAAATTTGCAATTGCCAATGATATTGTAGGATCTGTAGATATGTTCGCGACTAAAGGCAATATGCTTCAAGGTAAAGGCATTCCAAGAACAAAGGCTGCATTACCACAAAACCTTAAAAAATATGCTGATCTTGCAGATAACGGACTTGTAGAATATAAGTTTATCAAAGGTTACGAAGGCTTAGACAGACTTACTGTGGCTCAAATCAATGAAATGGACAGCCTTCCAAAAGACACACCGGTTTTCATCGATGGTTATGAGTTTAAAAATCCTGAAACCAAGGTTTACGCAGAAATTCTGAATAACAAACAGATCAAAGAAGAGAACGGTAAAAAATTCTTAACTTTTACAACTAAAGCGAAATAATTTTATTATTCACAATACAAAAGGATACTCAGTGAGTATCCTTTTTTAGTATTTATCGTTCCATTTTTTCTTGAGTTCATCATAGATTTTCTTTTCGGTAGCATTATTTCCGGGTTTGTACAGTTTTAAACTTCTGATTTCCTGTGGCAGAAAATCCTGATCCACAAAATTGCCCTCATAAGAATGGGCATATTTATATTCTTTGCCGTAATCCATGTCTTTCATCAGCTTTGTCGGTGCATTTCTTAGATGTAGAGGAACAGGAAGATTTCCGGTTTGCTTCACCAACGCCAAAGCATCATTAATAGCCATATATGCTGAGTTACTTTTCGGGGAAACCGCCAGATAAATTGCTGTTTCACTCAAAATAATTCTAGCTTCCGGATTACCGATCACGTTGATCGCCTGAAAGCAATTATTAGCGATCATTAAAGCAGTCGGATTAGCCAAACCAATATCTTCAGCCGCCAAAATCAACATTCTTCTGGCAATAAATTTAATATCTTCTCCTCCTGCGATCATTCTTGCGAGCCAGTAAACTGCACCATTAGGATCACTTCCGCGCATTGATTTAATGAAAGCCGAGATAATATCATAATGCTGTTCACCATTTTTATCATACAAAGCCATTGTTTCCTGAAGAACTTCAAGAACATCAGAATTAATGATTTCGTTGGTGTCAGAATTTTTATATTGATTTAAAACAAGCTCCACAGAATTAATCAGTTTTCTGGCATCACCTCCCGAATATTGAATGAGAGCTTCTTTTTCTAAGATTTTAAAATCTGTATTTTCTTCCTTATTAAATCTTTCAGAAGAAATATCAATCAATTCTTCCAGTTTTTCATAGCTCAAAGCCTTCAAAACATAAACCTGACTTCTAGAAAGCAATGCAGAAACAACTTCAAAACTTGGATTTTCCGTAGTTGCGCCAATTAAAACAATCCAGCCTTTTTCAACCGCATGAAGAAGCGAATCCTGCTGAGATTTATTAAAACGGTGAATTTCATCAATAAATAAGATTGGTGACTTTCCGGAAAACAAATTCTGATTTTTTGCTTCATCAATAATATCCCGAACATCTTTCACACCAGATGAAACCGCGGAAAGCTTATAAAATTTCCTTCCCGATTGTTCAGAAATAATTTCAGCCAAAGTTGTTTTTCCGGTTCCGGGAGGGCCCCAGAAAATAAGAGAATTCAAAGCGTCGTTTTCCAGCATTTTTCTGATGGTTCCTTTTTCTCCCGTAAGATGCTCCTGCCCAAGAACTTCATCTAAGGTTTTAGGTCTTAATTTTTCAGCTAATGGAATATTTTGATTCAAGATTTTTGATTTGATTTAAAGTGAAAATTTTTAATATAAAAATGACAAAACTTCTATAAATATTTCAATTTTGAGTATGTAAATATACAAAATTGACAAACGGCGGAATTTATCCGATGAAACAACTATTTACGCCCCGAAACTTATAACAAATTTAAACTAATTTTAATTTTTTTACCCTATTTTTGCATTGCTTTGAAACTTACATTCAATAAAATCATCACATTTCCTTTGGTAGTTTTAATAAAATTTTACCAATGGTTCATCTCGCCTTTACTTCCAAAAAACTGCCGTTACGAGCCTACATGTTCACATTACATGGTGAAATCGTTGCAGGTTCATGGTATTTTTAAAGGTTTTTGGTTGGGATTGAAGAGAATTTCAAAATGTCATCCTTGGGGAGGAAGCGGATATGATCCTGTTCCACCAAAAAAATAAAATCAACGAACAAACTATTAAAAAAAATAGAAATGAGTAATATTTTTTTCAGAATTTACCTTGTATTATTAGCCTTTATTACGCAAAGTCTTTTTGCACAGGATTATCAGGGCAGTTTATCAGATGGAACTTTAAAGGTAAATTCAACGGAAATACCCGTAAAAATTTACGCAACAACTGAAGCCGGAGATCTGAGCGGATTTTCTGACCAAAAAATAGATAAGAATGTTCTGGTAATTCTAAATGAATCCAATTTTGAGCCTTCATATTATAATTTCAGTGCACAAACTTTAGCAAGATTTAAGGATAATCAATACCAGTTTTTTGATAAGAACTTTAAATTAATCGAAACGGGAGTTACGCAGGACAATATCACTACATTTAAATATGCTGTAAAAGCTAACAAGCCAATTACAGCTTCTGATAAGGTAGAATTGGAAACTCCATTTAAAATCTGGGATCCTTCAAAGGGAATTCAATTAGGACCGATTACACTACATTTCTATAGCTTAATGTTTATTTTCGCTTTTGGATTAGGTTATGTTTTAATGGCTAAAATTTTCAAGATCGATAATGTAAACATAAAATATCTGGAACCTCTTTTCACTTGGACGTTGATCGGAACTATTTTGGGAGCAAGATTAGGACACGTTATTTTTTACCAGCCTGAATTATTTAAAGAAGATTTCTGGAGTGTATTTTTACCGATCAGTACTAAAAACGGATTAAAATTCACAGGATTTTCAGGATTGGCAAGTCACGGAGCTACAATCGCTTTGATCTTTACAACGCTTTATTATTCATTTAAAATCATCAAGAAAAATCCGTTCTGGGTATATGACAGGATAGGAATCGTAGTTGCTTTAGGAGGTGCTTTTGTAAGAATGGGCAACTTTTTCAATTCTGAAATTATAGGAAAGCCGGTTGATCCCAGCTCACCATTCGCTATATTTTTCCCTCAGCAAAGCAGTGAGTACGGCGTAACAATTCCACGTTATCCTACACAGTTATTTGAAGCGATCGGGTATGTTTGTTTATTCGTTTTATTATGGATCTTATACACAAGAACCAACAAAAAATACCAACAGGGATGGTTATTCGGACTGTTCTTTATCATTCTTTGGGCAATCAGATTCTTTGTAGAATTCTTAAAAGAGCCACAAGGAGATGAATTTATTCAATTTGGAGGATTAAATACAGGGCAAATCCTTTCAATTCCTTTTATGATCGCAGGATTTGTGATTATGATCTATTCTAAGAAATTCAAAATCACGGAAGCAGAAAACGGGAAACCGGAATAAGCTTACTTTATCATATTGAAAAAGGCAAATTTGCATCATGCGAATTTGCCTTTTTTATTGATGTTATAATTTTATCGAAGTATTTTTATTGAGTTCTTCGAAAACATTTCCGAATTCATTAATAGCATCCGTTGGAAGCATAGATTCTTTAGAATATTTTTCAGCAGCACATTCAGCGGCTTTTCCATGAAACCAGACACCGAAAACAGCAGCATTTTCTTCAGAATATCCCTGAGCAAGAAAAGAAGTTATGACACCCGTAAGAATATCTCCGCTTCCGCCTTTTGCCAAACCAGAATTTCCTGTAATATTATAAAAAACATTTCCTTCAGGAGTAATAATCTGGGTATGATGATCTTTCAGGACAATATAAATTTGAAGTTCATTAGCTTTTTTTCGGGCTAATTCTATTCTTTCGAAGGAATTTTTTGTTACTCCAAATAATCTTTCAAACTCTTTTGGGTGCGGAGTTATAATTGATTTTTTTGGAATTAATTGTAAGTTTTTTTGATCTTTAGAAATAATATTTAAAGCATCGGCATCCAGTAATAATGGTTTTGGATGTTGTTTTAAAAATTCTAATAGAGATTTTTCTGTTTCAGAATCTGTTCCTAATCCTGGACCAATTCCACAAACTGAAGTTTCATCAATATCAAACTGATCAATATAATTTTCACCACCTTGTATAAACATGGCTTCCGGACAAGAAGTTTGGAGAATTTCATATCCACATTTCGGAGCTAGTGTAAAAGTTAGCCCTGCACCGGTTCTTAAAGCTGATTTCGTAGCCAGAACAGCCGCTCCGACCTTGCCATAACTTCCGGCAGCAATCGTTACTTTACCGTAAGTTCCTTTATGAGAAAACTCGTTTCTGGGCTTGAAAATATTTTCTACAATTTTATCATCAATAACAAAATCTGTTGTCGCTGTATTTGAAATATATTCTTCACTTAAATTTATATCTAAAATAACGACTTTTCCTGTATATTTTCCTGTTTCAGGATGCAGGAAACTCTTTTTCCAAAATTGAAAGCTTAATGTATAATCTGCTTTAAAAATAGTAGAATTATCATCAGAAATAACATCTGTAAACAATCCTGACGGAATATCAATTGAAATTCTGACATTATTTTTAGAGTTCAGATCATTGACAAGTTGCTTATAATCTTTATCCAGTTCCCTTGATAGTCCGGTTCCGAAAAGAGCATCAATAATTACCGTTCTGCTGTCAAAACGATAGCTTTCAACATCCTTAAAATTCTTAATAAGTACTCCCGAAACTTCTTTTAATTCTCTGAAATTTACATTAGCATCGCTGGAATATTTTGCTTTTGGATCTACAAAAACATCAACATCAAAACCCTTCAAATAGAGCATTTTCGCGATGGCAAAACCATCTCCTCCATTATTTCCACTTCCACAAAATAGGGTAAAATTTCTGTGGTTTTTGCAGTTTTCATAGATCCAGTCTACACAGCTTTGTGCTACCCTTTCCATTAATTGAATTGACGAAACAGGTTCATCAGAAATTGTAAATTCGTCACATTTACGTATCTGCTCCGCTGTGAAAATTTTCATAATTGTTATTATTTTTATTATACATACTAGTGTTAACAGCAATTTACAAAGAATTTTCTCTTAATATTTAAAATTAATCAACAAATAAACCTAATACGAAATTAAATTGCTTAAAAAATTAATCCAATTTTTTTTTTGAATAAAAAACTTTAAATCATAAAAAATTTTATAACATAAATTCCTACTTTTGCTTATAATACTTAAAAATATAAATTATGGGATTTATTAAAGAATTTAAATCATTTGCTTTTAAAGGAAATGTACTTGATCTGGCTGTCGGTGTTATCATTGGTGGAGCTTTTGGGAAAATCGTTTCGTCTCTGGTAGAAGATGTTATTACTCCTTTATTATTAAATCCTGCTCTTAAAGCTGCGGGTGCAGAAAACATTTCGAAACTATCCTGGAACGGGGTTACTTATGGTAATTTCATTTCTGCTATAATTAGTTTCTTATGTATTGCAATGGTACTTTTCTGGATTATTAAAGGCGCCAATAAAATTGTTAAAAAAGACGAAGCTGCTCCTGCCGGTCCTACTGAAGACCAAAAATTATTAATGGAAATCAGAGATTTGCTTAAAAGTAAAAACAATCTATAAAACAAAAAACACCTCAAATCGAGGTGTTTTTCTATTCTTTATAATCATCAGATTACTGAATCTGTAAAATACTTGAAATTTGTTCTGCCAAAGAAAGACCAATTCTGTCCTGAGCTTCCAAAGTAGACGCCCCCGTGTGAGGTGTCAAAGAGATTTTAGAATGATTCAGAATCTCTTTAGAAGGTGTTGGCTCATTGATGAAAACATCAAGACCTGCAAACCTTACTTTTCCTGAATCTAGAGCTTCGATCAAAGCAGACTCATCGATCACACCACCTCTTGAGCAGTTTACGATAGCAACACCGTCCTTCATGATCTCAAATTCATTTTTACCGATCATATAACCGTCTTTCTGAGCCGGAACGTGAAGCGTGATGAAGTCTGAATGCTTCAAAACTTCCTGCAAAGGCTCTGTTTCAATATCTACATTAATGAATTGGTTGTTGTAGAACTTTACTTTGATACTTGCTCTTCCAACATTGCTGTCAGCTGCAACCACTCTCATTCCAAGACCTAGAGCAATTCTTGCAACCTCTTGCCCGATTCTTCCCATCCCAACAATTCCGATGGTATTTCCTCTTAATTCAATACCTGCGGCATAAGCTTTCTTAAGCCCAGCAAATTCTGTATCTCCAACTAAAGGCATTTTTCTGTTAGAATCCTGCAAAAATCTTGCTCCCGAAAATAAGTGAGCAAAAACCAATTCAGCAACCGATTCTGAAGAAGCAGAAGGCGTATTGATCACATGAATTCCTTTTTCTCTTGCATAATCTACATCAATATTATCCATTCCTACCCCACCTCTACCGATGATGCCAAGCGACGGACAATTATCAATAATATCTTTTCTTACCTGCGTTGCACTACGCACCAATAAAGTACGGATTTTGTGCTCGTTGATATAATCTACCAAAAACTCCTGCGGAACTTTTGCAGTGATCACTTCAAAACCTTTCTCAGTCAATGCATCAATCCCAGACTGATCCAACCCATCGTTTGCTAAAACTTTCATAAATATTCTTTATCTATTTAAAAACTAAAAGATTTAAAAATTAAAAGATCATGCAGGTTCCCCCACTTTAATCGTTTAATCTTTAAAAACTTCAATCGTAACTTGCTTTTCTACAAGATCCGTGAATTTTCCTTTATATCTTGTTGCTCTTACCAAATGGTTGTCTATCCAGTGATAGTTTCCTCCTCTTGGTTTTCCGCATAAAACACTGTGATATTTAAATCCGTGCTTATCCAGCCAATCAATGGTAATTTGCTTTAGATTTTCTGTTCTTGATGTGAAAAAACAGATTTGGTGACCTTCGTCGTACCATTTATTCACTGTTTCCAAAGCGTCTGGATAAGGCTCACAAGTAACCATTCTCTCCGGCTCTTCATTTGGTACATCGTCCGTAATCGTTCCGTCGATGTCTATTAAATAGTTTTTTACCCCGTCCTTTAGAATCGGACTTAAATGCTCTTTATATTCTAATTCCATCATGAAAATTTGAATTGCAAAGTTACGATTTTTACATCGAACAGAGTTACTAAACTTAGTTTAAATTAAAATTACACTCTTTAAATTATTATTTCCCGAATAAAATAAAGACTTACCCTATCGTTTTTATAATTGAGATTAAAAATATTCTGTTTTAGAATAGGGTAAACTTTAGCAAAGAATAAAATATCATTTGTAAGCTTTCTATATTGAAATTTAAGGCTGATTTGGTATCTTTATTGATCATATCACAAAAAATAAATTATGAAATTTAATATTTTAACCCTCGGAGTATTATCATTATTCCTTTTTTCATGTAATAAAAACAACAAAACTGAAGAAACGATTACAAAAAACACAGACAGTACTCTTGTAACTCCGCCAGCAAAGGACTCTACACCAACTGAAGAAATTAAAGAAGCCGCTAAAACTGAAAACTATATTTTGATAGCCGAATCTAAGGAAACTCCGGGAACCATTAATGAAACTACAATTCAAAAATTATCTGAGCCTTTAAAAGCCATCGCTGCGTTATACAGCGGACTCGGAGGATCAAATTGTCAAGGCGAAAACTGTGAACTGACTACAGCTTTAGGCTTAGGAAAACAAGGTTCGCAGGCACAAAAAGATTTGGTAAAAAAGTGGTTTTCAAATAACAAGGCTGCAGATCAATTAATCGCTCAGGATTTTTTCCAGCCACCTAATTCGGCTTCCAATTTTTCGGATTTTCAATATCTTAATTTTGAGCAAAATGCAGATACAGTTACCGTAAATTACAGTTTAATGACATACAGTCACGGAGCAACAAGTTATATTAAAGGTCCAGACAAATATCTCATCAAAGGAAATACCATAGAAACGATTAACAGAAATATCTGGAAAGACATTAAATAACAGCATATCAAAACATAAAGTCATTTTTCAGCCTTTTAAAATGACTTTTTTGTTTTATATTAATATCAACTAATTACAAACTATGAAAAAAAATATCGCCCTAATTTTTGCACTGATTGGCTGGTTTGCTTTAATTGCTCAATATTATTTACACATAGAAAACAGGATAAGTTCTTTACTGGAAACTAACTTTAGATTTTTCACTTATTTTACAATATTGGTTAATTTAATTGTTACCATTTATTTCACAAGTACAGCTTTCAGAAAACACGGAATTGAGGGCAAAAACTCAGGATATTTAACGGCAATCACTGTGTATATTACGATTGTTGGAGCCACTTATCAGATCATCCTGAGAGGCACCTGGCAACCGACAGGTCTTCAAAGAATTGTTGATGAGTTACTTCACAGTGTAATGCCTGTTCTTACAATTATTTTCTGGTATTTATTTGAAAATAAAGCTCGTGTAAAATACAGTCAGATATCAAAATGGGCCATATTTCCGATTGTTTATTTTATTGTTATCTTAATCAGAGGAAGTTTTTCAGGATTTTATCCTTATCCTTTTGTAGATGTAACCGCTTTGGGGCTGACAAAAGTTTTAATTAATTCTTTATTCATTGCCATATTCTTTTTCATTATCTGCTTTTTATATATCAGGGTTGGAAAAGCATTGGAAAAATAATTTTATCCTCACAGATATATGATGTTTCACCAAAAATTTCCAAAATACATTTATTAAACTTACATTTGTAGGAATGGAAGAATTCGTAGTTTTGGTCAATCCGGCGGATGAAGTTTTAGGCTTAATGGAAAAGCAGCAGGCTCACATTAACGGCTTATTACACCGCGCATTTTCCGTTTTTTTATTCAATAACAAAGGTGAGATGCTTTTACAGAAAAGAGCATCAGAAAAATACCACTCTCCTAACCAATGGACCAACGCTGTATGCTCACACCCAAGAAACGGTGAAACCTACCTCGATGGAGCAAAACGCCGGGTAAAAGAAGAATTGGGAATAAATACCGAACTTTCAGAAAAATTCAATTTTATTTACAAAGCAGACGTTGGCGGCGGACTTTGGGAACATGAATTAGACCATGTTTTTATAGGAAACTACGAAGCTGATTTTAATTTAAATAAAAACGAAGTTGAAGAAGTGAGATACATTTCACTGGAAGATCTCAACAAAGAAATAGCCGAAAATCCTGAAAATTTCACAGAATGGTTCAAAATCATTCTTGAAGAATATAAAGACAATTTAAAATGATCAAAAAATCAATATTAATAGTAACATTACTGTTGGGATTTTTTTCTTTTGCCCAAAAACTTAAGGTTTACGAGAATCCAAATTATTCTATCAATCTTCCTGACGGCTGGAAAGCCATGAATGAAGGCGATATTGTCAATATTTTCCCTACCAATGAAATTGGCGCGATCACTATTTCGGAATATCATGATTTGAATCTTCCAAAAACAGAAACAAAAAAATTCATCCTTGCTCTTTACAAATCGAGTGATGATGAAAGCAAAATAAAAAGTAAGAACGGTAAAAAAGGATATACAGAATATTTTTATGAATATTTAGATGAAAAAGAAAAATTATTCTGGATCACAAAAGTTTTTCAAAAAGATAAAGATTTATACCTTGTCTCCATCAACTGCGGTCAGAAATACTGGAACGGAAACTACATGACCCTTTTCAATGATACTTTTAACAGCTTTAAAATAAAGAAATAGAAATAAATATGAAGAAAACAGCCTTGTACGACAAACACGCTTCTTTAGGAGCGAAAATAGTACCTTTCGCAGGTTTTGAAATGCCTGTACAATATTCCGGAGTTACAGAAGAGCATTTTGCGGTAAGAGAAAAAGCAGGATTATTCGACGTATCTCACATGGGACAATTTTTCGTTGAAGGTCCCGGAGCTAAAGATCTTCTGCAATTGGTTACAACTAACAATGTAGACGCTTTAGAAAACGGAAAAGCTCAATATTCTTGTCTTCCAAATGAAAACGGAGGAATTGTAGATGATCTTATCGTTTACAAAATGGAAGATGAAAAGTATTTCGTGGTTGTAAATGCTTCAAACATTGAAAAAGACTGGAATCACATCGTAAAATACAACAATTTTGATGCTGTATTGACGAATGCTTCTGATGATATGTCGTTATTGGCAATTCAAGGGCCGAAAGCTACTGAAATTCTTCAAAAACTGACAGATACAAACCTTTCTGAGATTCCTTACTATAACTTCACAGTTGGATCTGTAGCAGGTGTGAATGATGTTATTATTTCTAACACTGGGTACACAGGAAGCGGTGGTTTTGAGATTTATTTCCAAAATGAAAGCGCTGAAAAATTGTGGGACGAGATCATTAAAGCAGGAGAACCTGAAGGAATCATTCCTTGCGGATTGGCTGCCAGAGATACTTTAAGACTTGAAAAAGGTTTCTGTCTTTACGGTATGGATATCGATGATACTACTTCTCCGATTGAAGCAGGATTAGGCTGGATCACAAAATTCGATAAAGATTTTGTTTCTAAAGATATTTTCGCAAAACAGAAAGAAGAAGGCGTTACAAGAAAATTAGTTGGCTTCGAACTTCAGGACAAAGGGGTTCCAAGACATGACTACCCTGTTGTAGATGCTGAAGGAAACGTGATCGGGAAAGTAACTTCCGGAACTCAGTCTCCAATGAAAAAGATAGGTTTAGGATTGGCTTATGTTGATAAACCTCACTTTAAGCTAGGTTCTGAAATCTTTATTCAGGTAAGAAATAAAAATATCCCTGCAAAAGTGGTGAAAACTCCTTTTGTATAATTAAAAGATATATTGAATAGTAAAAACCGCAGAGCTTTCTGCGGTTTTTTTATTTTGATGTTGCAATTATCCGCCAAGTTTGTCATCCTATGTTTGTAAAATATGAAGTAATTTCAAGATTAAAATGTGAGTTAAATTCTTAATTAAAAATATTAACCTTTTTCACAAGAAAATTGCTGTCAGCCTGAGAGACTGACACTACTTTGGGGCGTGCTGAAAACAATAATCGTTTCCTATTTTAGTATAATGCTCGCATCTTGTTCCCCTTTTTGTTGTTCCGGGACAGCGATTTCCTTTATTGGTTCCGTTTACTTTTTTAGGTTTAGAAACAATTCCATACACAGATGGTCTTGGCGGATTACATTTTTTGCAAGGCTCCAAACCCATTTTCACCGCCTGAGCCACATCAAGCTGTGAAGAAAAATTATTAACCACTTTACAGGCAGACAGATGATATTTTGCCCCTGAAGGTGTTTTATAAACCGTTTGCCCAATCAGGTTAAACGAAATAAAAATCAATATGGAAACCAAATACTTCATTGAAATTCTTATCTAATCAGAACAGCAAATGATGATGTAATGATATTAGTTCGAGTGAAAATAATCTCTCAATTCTCCAATATTTTTTTTATCATTTCCTATAAAAATCTCTTTATCAGTAAGGAATACCGGACGTCTAAGGAATGTATAATGATCAAGCAAAAGCTCCTTAAAATCTTCCTCTCCCAACGTTTTCAGATCCAGCTCTCTCAATTTGATCTGAGTAGATTTTTTACTGAATAATTCTTCGTAAGATCCTGCAATTTTATGCATCGCTTCTAATTCCTCTATCGTTATAGGCTCTTTTTTGATCTCACGAAGTTCCCAATCTTTAAGACTAAACTGTGCTAATATTTTTCTACAAGTGTCACATGTATTAAGATAAAATACTTTTTTCATTTATTTTTTTAAGTTATTTTTTGTTAAATGAAACTCTTACGAAAGTTCCAACCTCCAAAAGTATGATTTAATCTGCCATTTTAAGAATTATTAAATACCTTTATTAAAATTTTATAATAATGGATAACAAGCCTATCACTTTTCAGTTTATTTCTGAGCCTTCGGATGTTAATTATGGAGGGAATGTTCACGGAGGAAGTGTAATGAAGTGGATCGACCAAGCAGGGTACGCATGTGCAACAACATGGAGCGGAAATTATTCCGTAACTGTGTATGTTGGCGGAATACGTTTCTATGAACCCATCAAAATAGGGGAAATTGTAAAGGTGGAAGCACAGGTCATTTACACTGGTTCTTCAAGTATGCATATTTCGATCAATGTTTTCTCAAGAAACCTGAAACAGCCTACTTTTGATAAGAAAACACACTGTATCATTGTTTTTGTGGCCGTTGATGAGAACGGAAAAAAACTTCCTGTCCCAAAATGGATTCCTGAAACCGAACAGGAAAAACAGCAGGAACAGTATGCAAAACGTCTGATGGATCTCAGAACACAGATTGAAGATGAAATGAAACCTTTTTTATAGTTTCTGAAAAATGCTTAGAAAAGACTTCATACAGCTTTCTTCATTGGGATTTCTAGGATTGTATTCCTGCGGAATTTTTCACTCAAAAACAAATAAAAAACCTTTGGCAATACAACTTTACACCATTCGTGATGCAATTTCATATGATCTGGAAAAGGCTTTGGAAAAACTTGCAGCTTTGGGCTTTCAAGACTTGGAAATTTATGGTTACAACGGAACTTTCTTTGGAAAAAGCAGAACTGAGTTTCAATCTATTCTAAAAAATACAGGATTAAAAGTCATCAGTTCTCATCATACAACCGGAATTATTCACCAAGAGAAAGGAACTTTATTAAACAATTGGGAGAAATCGGTTGAAGATTTACAGTTCATCGGGTCAAAATATATGGTCTGCTCTTATCTTTTTGATGAAGAAAGAACGATTGAAAACTATAAAAAACTGCCCGAATTATTTGAAAAATGTGGAGAAACTACCAAAAAATCAGGAATTCAGTTTGCGTATCATAATCATGATTTCGAGTTTGAAAAATTTAATGAAAATCAAAATGTGTATGATTTTATTTTAAATCAAACTTCATCCGATCTTGTGAAAATGGAACTCGATCTTTATTGGATCTCAAAAGCCGGGCTCGATCCTTTATTGTATTTTGAAAAATATCCTAACCGTTTTCCCTTGTGGCACGTGAAGGACATGAAAAAGGATACAAAAGATTTCGCTGAAATAGGAAACGGAGTTATTGATTTTAAGAGAATTTTTAAAGCAAGAGAAAAAGCAGGCTTACAACATTGGTTTGTTGAACAGGATTCGAGTGATAAGGATATTTTTGAGAGTATTAAAATAAGTAGAGATTATATTCAAAATAATAATTTTTTCTTTAAATAAATTGTGAATATGTTTGATTACAGATTAAAAGTTTTTCATACCGTTGCTTCCAGACTGAGTTTCACAAGAGCCTCGGAAGAACTTAATATTTCTCAACCTGCAGTTACCAAGCATATTAAAGAAACAGAAAATCAACTTAATACAAAGTTATTTGACAGAAAAGGAACTTCTATTCAATTAACCCAAAGTGGAAAAATTTTATACGAATACGCGGAAAAAATCAGGAATATGTCCCGTGATTTAGAATTTGAGATCAACCAGATGAATCAGCAGCACAAAGGAAAACTGATCATTGGAGCCAGTACAACCATCGCCCAATATATTTTACCAGAAATTCTGGCAAAATTCAACTCTTATTATAAAGACATCAAAATAGAATTACTCACTCAAAATACTGAAATAATTTCTTCTCTTCTAAAAGACGGCAAAATAGATCTGGGTATTATTGAGGGAGAATCTCAATCTTCTTTTTTTGAATATATCACTTTTAAAGCCGATGAAATTGTACTTGTTGCCAAAACCAATCATCCTTTAGCCAGCAAAGATTTACACCTAAAAGATCTTTATGACCTGGATTTAATTTTTCGCGAGCAAGGGTCAGGAACTCAGGAATTTATTCAAAATCGTTTAAAAGAAAAAGGAATTAATATTGATGATTTGAATACTGTAATGCAATTGGGAAGCAGTGAAAGTATCAAAAACTATCTTTTACATTCCGATTGTATGGCTTTTTTATCGATCAGTACTGTTTTAAATGAACTAAAAAATAACGTTTTGACGATTGTTGATATTAAAAACTTCAGTATTGAAAGAAATTTTCATTATATCTTTCCCAAAGGAGAACAGTCTGAGCTGATTCAATTATTTTTAAGATTCATCAGTTATAACTAAAAGTTATCCAGTATAACAAAATACGATTTACATCGTAATAATAAATTGTAGAATTTTGAACCATGATTTCAAAACTTTACAATATGAAGAATTTTATTCAAAACGAGACTTCACAGAAAATAATTTTCATTGGGGTGATTATCTTTTGCCTTACTCCATTTATTTCTTCACCAATTGCCTTGGCTTTGGGAATTATTTTAGCCATTTTCATAGGCAATCCCTTCGAAAAGCATCTGCATAAATACATCCATCTTTTATTACAAGTTTCCATTGTAGGATTAGGTTTCGGATTAAAATTAGATGAAGCATTACAAGCCGGGAAAACAGGATTTATATTAACAATTGTCAGTATTTGTACTGTTATGGTTTTAGGATATTTTTTAGGAAAAATATATAAACTCGACAAACAGCTTTCTTATTTACTTTCTGTGGGAACCGCTATCTGTGGAGGAAGTGCTATTGCAGCAACCTCTCCCATCATTAAACCAAGTACAAAACAGATTTCTCTGGCACTTGCCATTATTTTTACGCTTAATTCAGTCGCATTGTTCGTTTATCCCTTTGTTGGGCATATTTTACATCTTAGTCAAGAACAATTTGGGTTGTGGTGCGCGGTCGGAATTCATGATACCAGCTCCGTAGTTGGTGCAGCAAGTAAATATGGTGATGAAGCGTTAAAAATAGCGACTACCGTAAAACTAGCCCGAGCATTATGGATTATTCCTTTATCCGTTATTACCATGTTTATTTTTAAAAATAAGGGTTCAAAAATAAAAATTCCATGGTTTATCGGATGGTTTATTCTCGCTATTCTTGTTAATACTTATTTTCCTTTCTTCGATCGTTTTAGTTCCGTTATTACTGAGGCTTCAAAATCTGGATTGAATGTAACTTTATTCTTAATCGGTTCTACTCTTTCTTTACAAACCTTGAAAACAATTGGTTTAAAACCTTTAGCTTCAGCAGTAATTCTCTGGATTACGATCAGTATTGGAAGTTTACTTTATATAATGAACTAAAAATACAAAAGCCTTTTGGAATATTCCAGAAGGCTTTTGCATATTAAATGTGGAAATGTTTATTTCTAGGTTGAAATAATTCTAAAAATTGCTTAGCAAGTAATTACCTGCGGACAACCGATGTATTGAGAGCAATATTTAGGTCCTGTCACTGCTCCTGTGCAGCTGCATCCGCAAAGTGATAAATCCGGAGTCCCGATTTTACCGATTCCTCCGATGATGTTTTTAAGATCATCTTTTCTTAATTTCTTGGCGTTTTTTAAAATGTTGTTTGACATGTGATTTGGTTTTGGAGTTAACAATATAGTTTAATCATTTCAAAGTTAAACAAAAATATACTATTTGCAACATAATTCATTTTTTATTTAATAATCATTGATATTATTGGAGATACTATTTAAATAACGATAAAAAAAGGAAAATATTATTTAAACACCTTATTCTGTAAAATCCAGATCTTTATCGTGCGTCTCAGAAATTGTCAATGCAGAATACAGTGCCAAAGCAAAAACAATGACACCGACAATCGCAGCACTTACGATCACTGAAAAATTATTTTTAAAAAGATCAAAAGCCAAAATCATTACCGGAACAAGTCCTCTTACCATATTCGGAACCGTCGTTGTTGCTGTATTTCTGATATTCGTACCGAACTGTTCTGCCGCCAATGTCACAAACATCGCCCAATATCCGGTTCCTAAACCAAGCCAGACGCAGAAGAGGTAATATTTTGTTTCGGTATCCGTATTTCCGAAGAGCATAATAGCAACGCCGAGTAAAGTGAACATCAACATGTAGAAAATCGCCATTTTACGAGATTTTAATGCGTGAGAAATAAATCCGCTCGCTAAATCTCCGACGGAAATTCCGACGTAAGCCCACATTATCGCTTTCCCTGGGTTCAGGTCTTTAATTCCGAATTCAGGAGCAAATTGGTTCGCTAATACCGCTAGAATCCCAATGCAATACCAAGTTGGCAACCCGACAGCAATACATTTTATATATCTTATGAAACGGTCTTTGTTTGTAAAGAAGGAGAGAAAATTTCCTTTGGAGACAGATTTCATCTCAATATTTTTATAAATACCCGATTCTGAAACACTTATCCTTAAAAATAAAAGCATAATTCCGAGAACTCCACCGATGATGTAAGAAATATTCCAACCTCCAGCTAATTCTACAGTTAATTGAGCTACCACGGCTCCCATTAATCCAAAACCGGCTACGACTGAAGTTCCGATTGCTCTTAAACTCTTTGGTAAGCTTTCAGAAACCAGTGTAATTCCCGCTCCAAGTTCACCGGCAAGACCAATTCCTGCGATGAATCTTAATCCGGCATAAGAATACACTAAATGCTCTTTGGGAAAATGGGGTAAAAATCCACAGGCAATATTCGCTAAAGAATACACTAAAATCGATCCGAACAATACAGACAGCCTTCCTTTTTTGTCTCCGAAAACACCCCAGAAAATCCCTCCGATCAGAAGCCCGATCATCTGACAGTTGAGGATAAAAGTGCCGTCTACATCAGGATTTAAGCCTAAAGCTTTTAAGCTCGGAATTCTTACGATCCCAAATAAAAGCAGGTCATAAATATCAACAAAATAGCCCAGGGCCGCAATGATCACGGGAATAGAAAAAATGTACTTCAGTTTTGAAGACAATGACAGTTCTTGCATTTTTAAATTTTGATAAAAATAAAAAACCTTTCAATTACTTGAAAGGTTTTTATAAAATATCTTTGACTGATTATTATCTTGCAATATTCACAGCTCTCGTTTCTCTGATTACTGTTACTTTTACCTGTCCGGGATATGTTAATTCGTTTTGAATCTTTTCAGAAATGTCGTAAGATAACTGAGAAGCAGTTTCGTCATTTACTCTTCCGCTTTCTACCATTACTCTCAACTCTCTACCTGCCTGGATTGCGTAAGCGCTGGAAACCCCTTCAAAGCTTAATGCTGCCGCTTCAAGATCTTTTAATCTTTGGATATAAGATTCAAGAACCTGTCTTCTTGCTCCCGGTCTTGCCCCAGAAATAGCATCCGCAACCTGAATGATCGGAGATAATAATGACGTCATTTCTACCTCGTCGTGGTGAGCTCCAATCGCATTGATAACTTCTGCATTTTCACCGTATTTTTCAGCCCACTGCATCCCTAATAAAGCGTGAGGAAGTTCAGACTCCTGCTCAGGAACTTTACCGATATCGTGCAATAGACCCGCTCTTTTCGCTAATTTTACATTTAAACCTAATTCAGCAGCCATTGTTGCAGCGATGTTGGCTACCTCTCTTGAGTGCTGTAATAAATTTTGTCCGTAAGAAGAACGGTATTTCATTCTACCAACGATCTTGATCAATTCTGGGTGTAAACCGTGAATTCCTAAATCAATGATTGTTCTTTTACCAACTTCAATGATCTCGTCCTCGATTTGTTTTCTTGTTTTTTCAACAACTTCTTCAATTCTTGCAGGGTGAATTCTACCGTCTGTTACCAATCTGTGCAGTGATAACCTTGCGATTTCTCTTCTTACAGGATCGAAACATGAAAGAAGAATCGCTTCCGGCGTATCATCAACGATGATCTCAACACCCGTTACCGCTTCTAAAGCACGGATATTTCTACCTTCTCTACCGATAATTCTACCTTTTACTTCATCAGATTCAATGTTAAATACTGATACCGAGTTTTCGATCGCCTGTTCTGTTCCGATTCTCTGGATCGTTTGAATAACGATTTTTCTCGCTTCACCTTTAGCATTCAGCTGAGCTTCTTCCATGATGCTCTGAACGTGAGCCTGAGCTCTGGTTTTTGCTTCAGCTTTCATTGATTCTACCAATTCTGCTTTAGCTTCTTCAGCTGTGTAGTTAGATATTTTTTCAAGAGTTTCAACTTTCTTAGAAGTTATGATGTCTAGCTCCTGTTGTTTTCTATCTAAAATTTCAGTTTTCTTAGCATAATCAGCAATCTGTCTGTCCAAGTCTTTTTCAAGCTTTCCTGCTTTGCTAAGTTCGTCATTAAGCTTATTTTCTTTGTCCTTGATCCTTTTTTCGCCCTCCTGCATTTTCTTTTCTCTCGATTGGATGTCTGCGTCGTGCTGAGATTTTAATTCAAGAAATTTTTCTTTAGCTTGAAGGTTCTTTTCTTTTTTTATGGATTCAGCTTGTACATTAGCTTTTTCTATAAGGTTTTCGGCATTTTTCTGTGCATCATCTATAATAAATTTTGCTTTAGTATTCAGTGAGCTCTTAGAGAAAAGCATCCCCAGCACTGCACCAACTACTAAACAAATAACGCCGACTATAATGGCTGTTGTCATATATATTGAGTTTTAATTGTCTATGTTAATATTAAAATAAAAAAGCCTACAATAATCCAGTGATATAGAGTAAACTCCTAATCAACACGATTTGAACTGATCTCCACTGTCTGTAATCCGGATAACCGGCGCGCCATTCGATGGATGTTTGTTCGGTAATTTTTTAGCGTTGAGTTTACCTTTAATGTGTTAGAATTATTGTAGGCAGGTTTTCTGGAAAAAAAAATCTATTTTCCAATTTCATTCAACGACTGATTGATTTTTGCCAATCTATCGTTGGTAGAATTTATATTTTTTTCGTAGTTCAGAGATACCACTTCTGCATTAGTTCCCAATTTCAGGGCACACATTGCCAGAGCGTCTTGCTTATCTCTTACATCGAAGTTTTGTTCAAAATCTTTAATCATATTCTCAATTTGCTTCCCCACTTTTCTTAAAGTTTCTTCTTCTGCTGCGGGCACATTCAGCGGATATACTCTTCCTGCGATATTGATGGTTATTCTTCTTACCTCCATTATAATCCACTGTTTTGAAGCTGAGCAATACAGAAATCTACCTCTTTTACCAATCTGTTGATGTGATTTTTCATTAACCTATTGTGTTCAGGGTTTCCTGATATTGCTGAATAAAGTTTTATATTTTTTTGTTCTTCTGCTAATACCTGATTTTTTTTTCTCTCCTCATCGTATTTCTTCTTCAGTTCTTCATGCTCTGTATTTAATTCTGTTAATCTTTCATTAAGATTTTGATAATTCTTTTGTAAGTTCAAAATCTTTTTCTCTAATTCTGAAAAATTGTTTTCTAAATCTTGAAGCATTTCAGGTTTCTATATTCTAACTATTAGCAAAAATAAAAAAATAATGACAGTAACAAAAATAAAACTCCCTATATTTTGATTTTCCAACAAAAAAGGAGATGTAACACACCTCCTTTATATTTTTTAAGCTTATTTTCTTATTCAAATTTCAATACAAAGAATACGGCTCTTGTCTGCAGTGTAGACATTGCAGCCGTCCAATAAGGTGGTGTATTGGCATTATCTGCCACCAACTCGTTGTTCATGATGAATGTTCCTCTGATTCCCGGCGTCAATTTAAATTTATTGAAATAAAATTGAATACCCATCTCGGCAGACCATGCAAAGTTATGCGTTGTAGATCTGAATACCTGTTGCTGGTTATCATCCGTAGAATCCGAATTAGACTGTAAATTCACAATGTAATTCACCCCGGCAGCAACATAAGGCCTTGAGTTGTACCATCTTTGACCATGAAGCTCCAACATTACAGGAATATCCACCAAAGTAGATTTGATCTGTCTTGTCTTGTCTTTATCATTCAATGGAATTGGAATAAAAGGTGCATTCGTCAAAGTTCCTGCAGCGTACTGGTCGTTTGACTGTGTATTAAAAGTTAATTCCCTCTGAGCAAATTGCAAGCCTGGTTCAACTTTAAGATCTAAATAATCGTTAAGTCTCCATTTTGCGATCAAACCCGCCCCGAAACTTTTACTATTTTTAGATGAAACAAGATTTTGGTTCCCTTCCATACCGTATCTTGGGTTAAGTACTATACGGTAGTCTACTATATTACCATTTAAATAAAACCCCCAACTGAATATCTGCTGGTCGAAATCTTCCAACTTGTCCATTCTGTTTCGGGTTCTAAATTGCGCGTCTGCAAAAACAGCAATATTTACTGAGGCTAAAACCAGTGCTTTTAATAGAAATTTATTCATAGGTTACTTTGTTGCTTTATAAATTGTGGCTATACCTAAACTTAGTTTTTTATATTCAACTTTTTTAAATCCTGTATCTAAAAGAATTTGTCTCATCTTTTCCCCGAAAGGAAAAGCATTCACAGAATCCGGAAGGTATGTGTATGCCCTATTATCTTTAGAAACCAGTCTGCCGATGGCAGGTAATATATTTTTGAAATAAAACATATAAAATGGTGCTAAAAACCCCTCAACCTTTGAAAACTCCAGTATGTAAACACTCTTGTTATCCTTTACTACCCTTCTTAACTCTGCTAAACCTTTGGTAAGGTTCTCAAAATTCCTTACTCCAAATGCAACGGAAACCGCATCGAATCTATTGTCCTCGAAAGGTAAATTTTCTGCATCCCCTTTTTGCATGGAAATTTTGCCGTCTAATTTAAGTTTTTTTATTTTAATAACGCCAACATTTAACATTTGTTGCGATAAATCCAAACCAATTACTTTTGTATTGGTTCCTTTTTCGATGGCAATGGCCAGATCTCCCGTTCCAGTAGCTACATCCAGCACTTCCTGCGGGTTATCTTTTTTCATCATATTCACCAATGTATTTCTCCACAAAACATCAATTTTCATGGATAAAACATGATTCAAAAGATCATATTTCGGTGCAATATTGTCGAACATATCCTCTACCTGGCTCTTTTTCGTAGCCTCAGAATTGTAGGGAGTCACTTTGTTGATATCGTTTGTCAAAACTTGTAATATTCTTTATAATAATTAAGGAAATCTTGTTTTCTGAAGATCTTTGATCTTGATTCTACCTGCTGGATGTTTTTGATCATTTTATCATAATCTTCATCTACATTGTAGTAAAAATCTTCTGTATAAAGCTTATTGAAGCGTTTTGGCGCCCCAAAATACTGTTTTCCGTCTATAACAGTCTTATCCAGCGCCAAAAGTAATGAATCTTTTTTAAGATTGTATCCATAATATTGACGATTAACATAATAATCTTCATGAGCAATATTCAAAAGCCCGCGGATTTTATTCACTTCAAACGCAGAATCATAGAGTAATTTCTTATTCTGATCAAAAACTTTAATGGCATTTTTACCCTGTTTAAGATCTACATGCACAAACTGCCCTGCAGAAATAATTCCTTCGGAACCGTTATTGATCTTATAATAATAGGTATTAGGCGTAGGATTATCTACTAAGTAATAATTTTTCTTAGCTAAAAAGAAGAAGTAAATCCCAAAGGCCATCATAAACACCACAACAGCAATCGCTAAACCTTTTAAAGATGGATTATTTTTCATAGATTGTAAAGTACAATTTTTGCAAATTTAATAATATTTTTAATTCTTTCTTATTAATATTAATTATTAACTTTGCGTCTTTAAAAAAAATCATTTAAACGAATGCCGAATACGATCATTATTGGTTCTGGATCTTATATTCCTAATAGAGTTATTGGTAGAGACTATTTCATGGATGCTGAGTTCTATACGGATGAAGGTGAAAAAATAGAAAAACCTACAGAAGAAATCATCTCAAAATTTGTAGAAATTACAGAAATTGAAGAACGTAGATATATTGAAGACGATAATTCTAATTCAAGGATTGGTTACGAAGCATCCAAAATTGCCATTGAAGATGCCAAAGTAAATCCCGAGGAATTAGATTACATCATTTACGCAAGTAATTTTGGTGAGGTGAGTACTGCCGGTCTTGTGAATTTCATGCCAACAATGGCAGCAAGAGTGAAGAACCACTTAGGAATCAGAAACAGAAAGTGTATAACTTATGACATGATCTTCGGATGTCCGGGATGGGTAGAAGCAATGATCTTGGCTGATAATTTGATTAAAGCTAATGTTGCAAAAACGATTCTTGTTGTTGGTAGTGAGACATTAAGCCGTGTTACAGATCCTTACGACAGAAATAAAATGATTTTTGCAGACGGAGCCGGAGCAGTTGTTGTAACAGCCACTGACGAAGAAAACGTAGGAATTATTAACCATAATACAATTTGCGACAACGGCCCTGAGCTTGATTATTTAGTAAGCGGAGGATCTCTTAACCAAGAAGCAGATCAGGAAAAATTCTATATCAGAATGCTTGGGAGAAAAATTTATGAGTACGCTCTTAAAAATGTTCCTGTAGCTGTAAAAGAAACGATTGATGATGCGGGGCTTTCTATTGAAGACATCGATAAAATATTAATTCATCAGGCAAACGCTAAAATGGATTACGCAATGATCGAAAGAATTCACAGACTTTATAATGTGAAAGAGTATGATCATTCCATCTCCCCTATGACGATCCAGAAGCTGGGAAATTCTTCTGTAGCAACAATTCCTACATTATTTGATTTAATAATTAAAGGAAAAATGGAGGGTCATTCGTTTAAAGATAAAGGTAATATTGTTATGGCTTCGGTTGGTGCCGGAATGAACATCAATGCTATCGTTTATAGATTTCCTTAAAAATATTTAATTTAAAAATATAAAAAGCACAGGGAAGTTATTCTTTGTGCTTTTTTTAAACATTATTATGCAAAGAAATTTTTTGTTTATTGCTGCGATCTTCTTATTTTTAGAAATCTATATCTATCAGGCAATAAGAACGTTAACGGATAATCCTTGGATAAGAGCCGGATATTGGATTGTATCTTTGGCTGTTTACGGATTTTTCGCCTACGAAGTTTCCCACTTCCAAAGATCGGACAGAAGTACAGTGAGGGCACAAATCATGATCTCATTATTTTTAGTCTTTATTTTGCCTAAAATTTTCATCGTTCTGTTTCTATTGATTGATGATATTTTTAGAACGGGGGGGTATTTAATCGGACTAACGAGGCCTACTGAAAACTTTTTCCCGGAAAGAAGAAAGTTTTTAAGTATTATGGGACTTGGTCTTGGAGGTGTACTCTCAGCGTTATTTATTGATGGAATTACATTCGGGAAATACCGCCATAAAGTAAGAAGAGTGAGAATAAATTTCACCAACCTTCCGAAAAGCTTTAAAGGATATAAAATAATACAAATCTCTGACGTTCACAGCGGAAGTTTCTCTGATCCAAGTAAACTGGAACATGCGATTGATTTAATTAATGAACAAAATCCCGACTTAGTCCTATTCACAGGAGATATGGTAAATAATATCGCGGATGAATTTAAACCGTTCATTCCTTTATTTTCAAAAATCAAAGCGAAGGATGGTAAGTTTGCCGTACTCGGAAATCACGATTATGCAGATTACGTAACATGGACTTCATTAGACGCTAAGAAGAAAAATCTTGATACACTCATCGATTACGAAAAACAAGCAGGTTTTGATATGCTTCGAAACGAACATAGAGTTATCGAGAAAAACGGTGAGAAAATTTATATTCTGGGCGTTGAAAACTGGGGATTAAAACCTTTCCCTCAATTTGGAAAGCTTGATGACGCCTTAAAAGGAGTTCCGGAATCAGCAACAAAAATATTAATGAGCCATGACCCTACTCATTTCGATTACGTGGTAAAAAAACACCCGACAGACGTTCATTTGACACTTTCAGGTCACACACACGGAATGCAGTTTGGTTTGGATCTAAAAAACATAAAATGGTCACCTGTACAATACCGTTACCCTAAATGGGCTGATTTATACGAAAGCGAAGGAAAAATGCTTTACGTAAACAGAGGATTCGGCGTTTTAGGTTACCCTGGAAGAGTTGGAGTTTTACCGGAAATTACGCTTTTTGAATTGGCTTAATTTTAAACACAAATAACACTATTTTTTACACGAATAACACAAATATATGCTTAATCTAAAAAATTTTAGAGAATTTTTAAACGCAAAGGTTTTATTTTGAACATTATATTTAAGTGAGCAAAGATGAATCAACATGTTGATTTGATTAAGCTATCGTTCCAACTTCGCGAAGCAAATTTATTTGCCTTTGCTTTCTAAAAATCAACGGCTTTAATAATTAAATCTTAGCGTTTAAATAAACTTTCTAAATACATTATTACTTTTATAAATTTAAAGCACAAACATCTGTGCAAATCTGTGAAATCCGTGGGAAAAGAACAAAAAGAAAACTAAAAAATATAATCTTTCATACGAGAAGTAGCCATGTCATTCTCATTGATCCAGGTAAGGAGGACATCTAATTTGTCCTCCATTTTTCTGCCCGAAAATAAGCTCCTGTAATATGGAATATCAAATCGATATTTCTTGAAATCTGTGAACTGCCACGAATTAAGGTAGATCAAAACAAAGTCATCATTCTTCAACGTTTCAAAAACCATATTCCGGTAATATTTCATCGGTAAAATCTGAAACATAAAATCATTGTATGGCAGTTGGAAGTAAGGCGAAATACTTTCCGGAATAACACTCAATCCATCCTCTTCTGTGATCTCCGTGTTTCTTTTTAGACGCTTAAAAGGAAAAAGAATATTCGCATTATCGATATTGGAAACATAATTAAATTCCAGCAATTTTAAACTTTCCTGAGGCTGCTTAAAATCTTTTTGGCGGATTCCGCGGATCTGCTTTTCGAGAAAATCCTGCGTATTTTTTTTAGTTTCTTCAATTTCCTGAAGACTGGAATTTTTATTATAAAAAGCAATTTCATGCCCTTGGGATGAAATTGCTTTTATCAGATTTTTAAGTTTTTCAGCGATAGAAACCTCCACAAAAAAACTTGCTTTTACATCATGAATATCTAAAATTCTAAGAATAGCTTTTGTATTATCTTCTGTAATTTTCAGTCTTTCTTCATCAGTGATTTGAAGGCTGTTTTTCACTCCTGCTTCAGTATTTATAATGTTAAAAGTGAACAATACCATTTAAACTAATTTTTAGATAAAATTTATATTTAATTAATAATCAGATGTTAAAATACTTTTTAATTAAAGTTTTACTTTAGATAAATTAATCTTTACCCAATTTCACTTTAAGATTCTTGATCATGTCTTTAGACATCTCAGAAATTCCGAAATCATACGTTAATCCCCAATCTTTTTTCGCTACAGAATCATCAATTGAAGCCGGCCAAGAATCTGCAATTGCCTGTCTGAAATCAGGTTTATAATCGATCTCAAAACCTGGAATTTCTTTCTTAATTTCTTCCGCCAATTCTTTTGGAGTGAAAGACATTCCGCCCAAATTATAAGACGAACGAACCGTCAAACTTTCTTTTGGAGCTTCCATTAATTTCAATGTTGCGTTGATCGCATCGTCCATATACAACATCGGCATTCCTGTATTTTCAGAAATGAAACTTGTATATTTTCCTTCTTCAATTGCTTCATAAAAAATCTCCACAGCATAATCTGTAGTCCCTCCACCTGCCGGAGTTTTCCATGAGATCAATCCCGGATATCTGATACTTCTTACGTCTACTCCATACTTGTCGAAATAATATTCGCACCATTTTTCACCCGCCATTTTAGAAATTCCGTACACCGTTGTAGGGTTCAAAACAACATCCTGCGCTACATTTTCTTTAGGAATTCCTTTCCCGAAAACAGCAATAGAACTTGGCCAGAATATCTTTTTAAGAAGACCTTCTTTTGCCATTTCACAAAACTGAAGAAGAGGTTCAAGGTTTAATTTCCAAGCGAAAATTGGTTGCTTTTCAGAAGTCCCTGACAACAATGAAGCCAAATGATAAACAGTTGTAATGTCGTAATCTTTAATGACCTGTCTTACCAACTGAGTATTTGTAACGTCCATTCTTTCGTAATGACCCGCGGCAGTAATGCCCTTTTGCCATCTGTCTAGTCCAGAAGCCACTACATTTTCTGCACCGTGGATCTCAACAAGCCTGTTCGTAAGTTCGGTGCCGATCTGTCCCAAAGCACCCGTAATTAGTATTCTTTCCGTATAGGATTCCATTTTTACTTTTTTATTTGATGATCAAAAGCAAAAATAGAAATTTTAGACCCTATTCTAAAACAAAATTGTAAATTCGATTATAATTTTTAAAAATGAAAAAGTTAATTATTTCCATCATTCTGTTTTCTCATTCGGTTTCAGCACAATACACCGATATCAACATTGTAAAAGAAGTTAAGGTTAAAAATAAAGGAGTTGTTGTTTCTGCGCACCCTTTAGCCAGTGAAGCCGGAGCAAAAATCTTAAAAATGGGCGGAAATGCCTATGATGCAATCACAGCAACACAGTATGCTCTCGCCGTTGTTTATCCTCAGGCCGGGAATATCGGTGGTGGTGGATTTTTAGTTGGCGCGAAAAGTAATGGTGAAAAATTTACCATCGATTACCGTGAAACAGCTCCGAAAAAAGCCTCAAGAGACATGTATCTTGATAAAAACGGTAAAGCAAACACAGATCTATCCCAAAACGGGAGACTGGCAGTTGGAATCCCGGGAAGTGTTGCCGGATTTTTCGCGACTTTAAAATACTGTAAACTTCCTATGAATCAAATCATTCAACCTGCAATTGATTTAGCTGAAAAAGGCTTTGCAATTACAGATCAGGAAGCCGCTATGCTGAATTCCCAAAAAGAATACTTTCAAAAGCATAATAAATCATCAATCCTTTTTGTAAAAGAAACACCTTGGAAAGGTGGAGATCTTTTGGTTCAGAAAGAATTGAC
This sequence comes from Chryseobacterium limigenitum, assembly GCF_900114875.1. Lineage (GTDB taxonomy): Bacteria > Bacteroidota > Bacteroidia > Flavobacteriales > Weeksellaceae > Chryseobacterium > Chryseobacterium limigenitum. The sequence continues at coordinate 19,008 of NZ_FPKW01000015.1, read as the reverse complement.
AGAAACTTTAAAACTCATTCAAAAATTAGGAGCTAAAGGGTTTTATGAAGGAAAAACCGCCGATCTTTTGGTTGCCGAAATGAAAAAAGGAAACGGAATCATCACTTTAGAGGACTTAAAAAACTATAAAGTTGCTGAAAGAAAAGCTTTGGAATTCGATTATAAAGGAAACAATGTCGTTACAATGCCGTTGCCCTCAAGCGGAGGAGTTCTTTTAGCTCAAATGTTGAGGATGGCTGCTTTTGAAAACCTGGAAAAGTATCAGCAAAACTCCACTCCTGCCGTACAGATCATGGTAGAAGCAGAAAGAAGAGCGTATGCCGACAGAGCCGAATATATGGGAGATCCAGATTTTATTGAAGATAAAACGTCTTACTTAATTTCTGAAAATTATTTAAAAAACAGATGGAAAAGTTTCAGTTTCAATAAAGCAACTCCAAGTTCAGAGGTTGGAAATATCATTAAACAGCCTAAAGAGTCAACCGAAACAACACACATTTCGGTGATTGATAAAGATGGAAACGCCGCCTCAGTAACCACAACTCTTAACGGATATTACGGCAGCAAAGTATTGGTAACAGGGGCAGGATTCTTTTTAAATAATGAAATGGATGACTTCTCCGTAAAGCCTGGTGTTCCCAATATGTTTGGAGCTGTAGGCGGAGAAGCCAATGCGATCCAGCCCAATAAGAGAATGCTTTCTTCTATGACCCCAACCATTATTCTGAAAAACGGAAAGCCTTATATGGTGGTTGGAACTCCCGGAGGAACGACTATTCCTACCTCAGTTTACCAATCTATTGTTGATGTTGTTGATTTTAAGTTAAATGCTAATATTTCTGTCAATGCTCCGAAATTTCATCATCAATGGCTTCCTGAAACGGTTTCTGTTGAAAATAATTTCCCGGAAGCAACGATTTCAGAGTTAAAAGCTAAAAATTATGTCATCGAAAAAATAAAACAGATTGGTAAAACAGAAATGATTGTCATTGACGATAATGGAACCATTCATGCAGTTGCAGATGGTCGTGGTGATGATTCTGTTGCGGTGGAATGATTTTAGCCTTTTAAACAGCAAGCAACATCAAACCTTATAGGGTTTAATAATAGAATTCAAAATTATTATCAATCAGTTTCGGCGGGGCTGAAAGCCCCGCCGAAAATTTTCCTGACTTTTATCATCTGTGAAGATAAATTTGCTTAATTTCCGACTTTAAAATCATAAACTTTTCGTTTTGAAAGCAAAAAAAATCTATCAGCAACTTTATTTTCAAGTCATTATAGCAATCATTGCAGGTATTCTTTTAGGCAGATTCTATCCAGAATTGGGTGAGAAAATGAAACCGTTAGGTGATGGTTTTATCAAATTAGTGAAAATGATCATTGCTCCCGTAATTTTCATCACTTTAACCTTGGGAATCGCTCACATGACAGACTTAAAAAAAGTGGGAAGAATTGCCATAAAAGCAATGATTTATTTCTTTACTTTTTCCACTTTGGCTTTAATTATCGGTTTAATTGTTGGTAATATTTTACAGCCGGGACATGGTTTAAATATTGATCCCGCTACCCTTTCTGGTGACGTTTCGCAATATCAACAGAAAGCCCATGAAACAACTTTAACAGGATTCATGATGAATATTATTCCCGAAACTTTGTTTAGTCCATTGGTTGGGGAAAATATTTTGCAGGTTCTTTTAGTTGCTATTTTAATGGGAACCGCCTTGGTTTTAACCAAAGAAAAGAGTCAGAAAATAACAGACTTTTTACAGGATCTTTCAACTCCGATCTTTAAAATTGTTCATATGCTGATGAAACTAGCGCCAATTGGAGCTTTTGGAGCAATGGCTTTTACTATCGGAAAATATGGACTGCATTCTGTTTTAAACTTGATATTTTTAGTCGGAACCTTTTATATTACCTCTGCCCTTTTCGTTGTTTTGGTGTTGGGAGCTGTAGCATGGTACAATGGTTTCAGCATTTTTAAACTGATGTATTATTTGAAAGAAGAATTGCTTTTGGTCTTAGGAACGAGTTCTTCAGAATCGGCTCTTCCGGGAATCATGGAGAAACTTGAAAAAGCAGGCTGTTCAAGAGCAATTGTAGGTTTGGTGGTTCCAACGGGTTATTCATTTAATCTTGATGGAACTAATATCTATATGACCTTAGCTTCATTATTTATTGCACAGGCTTTAAATATTGACCTTTCAATTGAGAAACAATTAATCTTACTTTTAGTCGCTATGTTAAGTTCAAAAGGAGCCGCAGGAGTTACAGGAGCCGGATTTGTAACTTTAGCAGCAACATTAGCTGTTGTCCCTGAAATTCCGATTGCGGGAATGACTTTGATTCTTGGAATAGATAAATTCATGAGCGAATGCCGTGCTTTAACGAATGTAATTGGTAATTCCGTGGCTACGGTAGTAGTTGCAAACTGGGAAAAGCAATTGGATAAAGATCAGTTGCAATATTGTCTGGATCATCCGAATGAGATTGAGAAGAAATTGGAGGTTTAGTTTTAATGAAAATAATATACACAATGAGGTTTTCATTCGCTTTAGTTTTATTAATTCCAATATTTGGAATATCTCAAATCAATGATCAAAATATCAGAATAAAAGCTCTCAAAAAAGGTTTAATTGGAAAAGAATTAGTTTTTGGAAAATGGAATGAGAAAGGCAAAACAGAAACACATTTAACCTATTTAGGAACTGTAAAGACAAATCAAGGAAAGACATATAAAATTTTAAATTCAATATGGATCTGGGGATTATCACACAGAGCAACAAATCGAATCTTAATTTTTAATGCAAATAATCAGTATTTAGGAAATTATTATGTGACATTAAATATTGATTTACCGACAAAACTGAAAAATAGAATTCTAATTTTCCAAAATACAGATTCTAACTGTAGTAAAAATGTAGCCTCAAAAATCAGTTTGAAAAATGGATTACCTAAAGAGTTTTTCAGAGAATGTAAAGATGGTTATGGTGATATTTACGCTTTTGATGGAATCAATTAGATGACTAAACTTATATCAAAATATTCAAACTTGAAGGCTGAACTTTCACATGAATTGGCGACTTTATTTTGTTGAATTCTCCGTCCAAATGCCAATTTTTGGTATTTACTTTGAATTCGATCTCTGAGACAGGTAGATAAGTTACGTAACTGTCGTCTTTCAATCTTTTTGTAAACATTCTAAAGGCAAAAAGTGCAGAATAGGTCAACGGAAATTTTTTAACCAAAACCATATCTACCAAACCATCACTTTTGCTCGCGTTTGGAGCAATGTAGGCATTGTTACCGAACTGACGGGTGTTGGCGATATTCAGCATCAAATATTTGCCGTTGTACTGTTGATATTTTTCATCTGAAAATTTAACCTTAATCGGTTTGTAGTTAAAGAAAGTTTTAAGCGAAACTTTGATATAGTTTTTGAATCCACGATCGGTTTTTTCAAATTCTTTGACCACTTTTCCGTCAAAACCAGTTCCCGAAACATTGATAGAAAGCCTCTCGTTAACCGTAAATGTATCTATCTTTCTGGAATTTTTTGCTTTAATTTTATCTAAAAGCTCGTCTAAGTTCTTACTGAATTTTGTTTCATTAGAGAACCCATTTCCCGAGCCCGCAGGGAAAATAGCTAAGACTTTTTCTGTATTGATAAGATTTCTGGCCACCGTAGAAATCGTACCGTCACCACCAATCGCCACAAAAATATCGATTTTCTCAAAGTTATTTTGAATAAAATCATCCGTTCCCTGAATAGATTCTGAAACATAATACAGAGGATTTCCAACCTTTTTTATCAGTTCATTAAGAAATGGCTGATAATTTTTCTTGGCCGAAAAAGGATTGATGATAAAAGCTACTTTTTCCATTGGTACAAAAGTAAAAAATTGTGCTGTTATTGAGAAGTATTTTAAAATTATTTAATTACAATTCAATAATAAAGCTTTATTTGATCTTCATTCGGTCTTTAAATTCGATGTTCAAAGTTCCACTCAGGTCATTCCATGATACCGGAATTATAATATCACCAATTGAATATCCTTTTTTAATTTCATCCTTATTATAGTGAAAATACAGATTATCTTCATCGAAATAAAAATTATCTGCTACCGGAATTTTTTCAGCTAACAATGCATTATACTCTTCTACATCATATTTTTTCATCTGCTGCATCATTGTTGTTTTATCGATATTATTACTTAACATTTCAGAAAGTTTGTCCTTCGAAATAGATGTAATACCCTGAAGTGCTAATTTTTTATTATCATTAAGATCAAAAACCTTTTCAGAATAATTGTAAAAATTACAAACGCCACCAACAAACATACTTTCGTAGTATTGAATGTGCAGATACCCGTTTTTATTAAATTTAAGATTCATTTGAGAAGTTTTTTCCCATTTTTGTAAGTGTTTTAGGTGAACCAGTTTATTTGAACCTTTAAGTTTAGCATATAATTCATTCTTTTTTGCTTCCAGATATTTTTTCAGACCTTCTTTGGAAAAGTCTTTAATATCGTCTTTCTCATAAATGGTATGAAGCAGTTTTTGATCTTTCAAGGTTGGAAATACCAAAAGCTGTGAAGAATATTTCACAGTAATAGAGTCCATAAGTTTTGTAAAATCTTCTTCTATAACAGAATCAATAGTGAAATTTACAGGAATAGCTGACTGTATGTGCTTATTTTTAAAGCCAATCTCTTTACAGGAGAAAAACATTAGAAATAACAAAGCGATTAAAATAATACCTGCATTTTTCATACATCTGCGTTTGCTTTTATAGGTCAAAAAATGTTCCAAAGAAAAAAGCTCCCTGAAAAGGAAGCTTTGGTATTATTTGATTTTCATTCTATTTTTAAATTCCGGATTTAAAGTTCCGTTCAACTCTGCCCATGAAATCGGGATGATAATATCTCCCGCCGCAAAAGCCGTTATTTCGTAAGGACTATAATGGAAATACAGGTTTTTATCGTCAAAATAGAAGTTATTTGTAACCGGAATTAGATCTACTAAAAGCATGTCCGAATTATTAACTTTTCCGTTTTCATCTGTTGTCCCGCTGTTTATTTTATTAATATTCTTCATTAGCAGTGTTTCAAGTTTATTTTTTGACATTGAAGTAATATCTTTCAGTTCAACTTTTTTGTTATTTTTCAGATCGAAAACCCTTTCATTAAAGCCATAATTATCATGCGCTCCACCTTCGTATGACCCCCAGATATATTCTATATGCATGAAATCATTAACGTTAGATTTAAGATTCATGGAAGAACTTGTGTACCATTCCTGAGAAAAGGTTATATCAGAAATAAAGTCTTTTGAATCTTTTTTAATAGAATTATAAAACTCATCTTTTTCTTTTTGCAGTAAAGTTTCTATTCCTTTTTTAGAAAAATCTTTAATATTTTTACTTGCAAAATAAATACTATCTAATAATTTCCCATCCTTAATTGAAGGAAAAACCAGCATTTTTGAAGTGTATTTCAACTGTAAAGAATCACTAAGCTTTATGGAATCATTCACTTTTACAGAATCTACAGTAAATTTTTCTGGTTGAGGAATTTCTGTTTTTTCGTCTGCAGTATTTGTAGTTTCTGTTTTTTTACAAGCTGAAAAAATAAAGAAAGAGGATAATGCTAAGACAGCAATTGTATTTTTCATATTTCAATTTTCCTATTAAATACAAAAACCATTCAAAAAATGAATGGTTTTATGATTATTTTAAAAATTTATTCAATATCTAAATTAATTATTAGCTAAAACATTGAATACCCGTATTTTATTTCTTAACCAAGCTTATAACCTGATTTTCACTTTTTGAAGCTACGCCCCAAATTTGTTTAAATGCAGGATAATATTCTTTAGGATAATCTGCACTTCCAACCGTTGTTGTCGAAATAATTTCAAGAGTATTTCCTTTTTGTTCAATCACATAGCTATATGCAATTTCTTTGTCATCAGTAACGATCTTTTTACTCTTTGGAAGTTCTTCAATTGTATATCCTTCTGGAATTTCCAAAACAACTTTTTTCACTCTTGTATAAGGAGAAATAAAATCAATTGTATACTTTCTTTCTTCCGTCTGATCAAATTCATTTGAATTTTTGTTTAAAAACAACATCGGATTAATGATCATTTTCTTCCCCACTCTATCAATAAGATTATCTGAAGAGAACTTCATTGTACTTTCAAAATCACCGCTTTCAAGCACTTTAGAATCGATTCCTGTAAAATCTATTGCAAAATTTTCTTTGTACTGTTTTTTGTACTTATCATTATTGTCATCATAACTTTCCTTAGCAAACATCGCATAAGTTCCGGTATCTTTATCGGAATAAGTACCCGAAATACTTCCGTCCTCATTGATCTTTGCATTGGCCGTAAGATAAGTAAAACTAGGTTTAGAGTTCGTCATCTGTATCTGTTTTACCTTCTCTTTTGATAATAAGATCCCGAAATTATTCCAGTCTCTTGGTGGCAGCTGATCCATAGAAGACTGCTTGGAAGTGGCATCACAAATATGTAATCCATCTTTTGTTTCGATAGCAGCGATAACAAAATTCATATTGGAAACGTTGGGAGACGTAAGGTTGATCAACCCGTTATTTACGGTCGAAATAAGAACCGGATCTGCTTTAATCCCCGCTTCACGAAGCATCATAACAAGAAAAAGATTAATTTCTGCTCCGTTTCCTGTTTTGGTTTCTAAAAGCTTCTTTATTCCATCTTCTGTATAAATACCTCTGTCATTGTTCCATGTAAAAGTATTTTTCACATAATTAAAAATAGCATCTGCCTTTTCTGTATCATTTTTTAAGTTTGAAACTTCGGCCGGCATATTTTCTTTTGCCAGTTTTGATCTTTTAAGTTCACCTCCGAAATCTTCATTTTCATATAACCTGTCTTTGATCTGCTCCCAAGATGAAGAATAAAGCTTTAATTGTCCAAAATTCGTTGAATTTAACTCTGCGCTTAATTTTGTTCTATAATTTCTGTCATTTTTAACAAATTTTTCAGCCTTAAAACCTTTCAAATTTTCATATCCAAATCTATATGTTCTGTACTGTGTTCCGTATAAATTCCTTTCTTCAACAATCCTATATTTTGGATTTAGAGAACCTGTGTAATTGATGTTATATGAAATGTTTAAAGGATTATCCAAAACATATTCTGTATACATTGAAGGCGTATCTCCTTCTATCAATACTTCAGGGATGGCAAACAAAAATGGTGAAATAACTTCATATTGATACTCAATCACAGAGCCATTTTTCACATTAGGGAATGCAAATTTATTGATCGTAAGATATTTGCTCTCCTTACTCTTATATTTTGAACTTTTTTCAACTTTGACCTGTACAACAACTCCATTTTCTAAATTATAAGTAAATGCTTTTATCTTATTCAGTTTTTCTTCACTACTTCCGTTCTTGTAAAGTGGAATTTCAAGATTCAACCAATCTTCAGCCTTATCTTTATCATAGATCTTTACCCTGTAAAAAGCTTTTTTATGAAGATCTCCCGTAGCAACATCAATCATAAAATGTTGAGATTTGTATAAAATTTCTGCAGGAGCATTTTCATCTAAAGCTGATTTTTGCTTTGATAAATCTGCATCATTGAATTTTGGAGGGTCTAGAAATTCATGCTTTTGAGCATCAATAAAAACAAAATTTATTGAGCAAAAAGCAATTAAGAATATTTTTTTCATGGTTAGATCTTAGTAATTAGAATTTTTGAGTTATCGTTACTTATCGTTTTTTTTCTGAAGTTGATATAATCGTTGTATTTTTCTTTTGGAAAAATACCTTTATTAACACGGATTTTTCGGCTTACCTTAAGCTCCGTCCCGTTTTTCACAAAGCTTAATTTATAAGTTCCGAACTCCGAATTAAGGTTTACATCATTAGGAACTTCATCTATTTTGAAGCTGTTTGGAATGCTAAAATTAATTTCAAATTCATCTTCAAAAGATTGTCCGATTTCAAAAGGCAGTTCTCTGTTTTCTTCTGTCTTGTAAATACTGTTTGTAAATATCGGAACAGCTCGGAATATTACACTGCTTCCTGCATTTTTAGAATAATTATTAGCTTTAAAATCCAGATTATACGTAGCAACGGCATTGTCTCGATCATTAACGAAGTTTTTCATTTCAACTTTTTCGAAATTCAAAACATCCAATCGTTTTTTTATCGCTTCATTTTTTTCTTTTGAAGATAAATTTGAAAATGGCAGCGTGAAATCGTACTGGCTTCCCGTATAAACAAATTCGCCCACGCCTGTTAAGCTATTATCTTCATTCAGCTTAACTTTTAAAATCTGCTTTTCTCTGTTTTTCTCAGCCGAGGAAGCAGGAGTATTGATAAGCTCAATTCCATCCTTTTTGATTGAAAGCACATTTCTATCCGTTGTATTATAATTTAAATGATTAAAAGCCACTTGTTGAGAGGTATTTTCAAGCCAAATATTTCCTTTTTCTGTAGGAACCATTAAAATGGCATGATTTCCTCCCATTTTAGGAAAATCAGGATCAAAAGAAATATCAGAAGCGCTTGAATTGATCACAGAATAATAAGAAGGAATACCTGCTTCATCAAGAAGAGTTTTCATATAATTAGTAAGACCTTTACAGTCTCCATATCCTTTTTTATCAACCTCATCCGGAAGCATAGGTTGCCATCCTCCAATCCCTAATGCAACAAATATATACCTTGTTTTTGCCTGCATATACTGATAAAGTTTTTTCACTTTTTCTTCCGTAGAACCTTGTAAATTAAGGCTTGCAACCTCAGATTTAATGGTTGGTGTAGAAACAGAAACCGGCTGCAAGATACTGTTGTAATACCAAGAACCGAAGTCTGACCAGGTTGTAAGGTTTCCTTGTTTGCCTTCTAGATTGAACTTCGCCAATGAAAAACTTACTTTTGGCAATATTTTTTCAGGTTGTGGCAATAAATTAATTTCATCAATTGCAGGAGTATTTTTATAAGTGTACACTTTTTCTGTTCCATTACTACTATCAATAACTGAAGCGTAATTATATTTTGAAGGATAAATTTTTGTTCTAAGATCTATCCCAGATTTATTAATGATCTTAAACTGCTTTTCTTCAACAGATGTATTTGTGCTTGAAAAAGGCACGAAATCAGGAATAAAAATTGTGTTTTCATCTGATATTTGGTAGGAATATTCTATCGTATACGGATATTGAACCGGAGTATAAGCAAGACTTAAAAATCGGTCATCAGAATAGAAAACTCCCTGTGAGTTATTGGCATAATCACTAAAATCAGACTTTGAGTATGACTTTATTTTCTTTCCGGATTCATCATAAATAATTACTTTAACATCAGAAATCTGATCTCCTTTTTCATAGGGAATATAAACAACAGCCTTCTCATCTCCGTCTTTACTGAGAACAGTTGTAACTCTGTTATACTGATATTTAATATCATCAATTTTACTGATCTGAATGGTTGTAAAGTCTTTTCTAACAACAACATCTGCATTTTTCTTTAAATTCTCAGGAATTGCCGAAGCAGGGTAAGTTTGTGCGTAGTAAAGAGACGCTATAGAGCAAGCCCCAATACAAAGGATTTTCATCATAATTATTTAAAATTATGCAAAAGTAATGAAATCTTAATAAATGTTAAACTTAATTTTTCAAAATAAAAAAAGACCTCATTTCTGAAGTCTTTAAATTTTATTTAAACTAAGATCAATTAAACATCAATCTTAGCATATTTTGCATTTTTTTCGATAAACTCTCTTCTTGGCGGAACTTCGTCACCCATCAACATTGAGAAAACACTGTCTGCTTCAACAGCATTATCAATGGTAACCTGCTTCAAGATTCTGTGTTCAGGGTTAAGAGTTGTTTCCCAAAGCTGCTCAGGATTCATCTCTCCAAGACCTTTATAACGTTGAACCTCAACACCTCTGCCATCCGGAGACATTTCTAAAGTAAAGTCTTCACGCTCTTTTTCGTTATAAGCATATACTTTTTTATTTCCTTTTTTCAATAAATATAAAGGAGGTTGAGCAATATAGATATATCCGTTCTCAATTAATTCTTTCATAAATCTAAAGAAGAATGTAAGAATCAATGTAGAAATGTGAGAACCGTCAATATCGGCATCGGTCATGATCACAACTTTATGGTACCTTAACTTAGCCATATTCAAGGCTTTACTGTCTTCTTCAGTCCCTACAGAAACTCCCAGAGCTGTGTAAATATTCTTGATTTCTTCGTTATCATATACTTTATGAAGCATAGATTTTTCAACATTCAAGATCTTACCTCTTAAAGGTAAAATAGCCTGAAAATGTCTGTCTCTACCTTGTTTAGCCGTTCCACCTGCTGAATCTCCCTCCACTAGGAATAGTTCAGATTCTGCCGGATCTTTAGATGAACAGTCAGATAATTTTCCCGGAAGTCCAGAACCACCCATTGGCGATTTTCTCTGAACCATTTCACGAGCTTTTTTCGCTGCCTGTCTAGCTTTTGCCGCTAAAACAACTTTCTGAACGATAATTTTTGCTTCATTAGGATTTTCTTCCAAGAAATTAGAAAGCATTTCCCCAACAATTTTATCAACCGCTCCGGAAACTTCCGAGTTACCTAATTTAGTTTTTGTCTGCCCTTCAAACTGAGGCTCCATTACTTTTACAGAAATCACGGCTGTTAATCCTTCACGGAAGTCATCTCCGGTAATTTCTACTTTTTCTTTAGCAGGAATCCCCAAATCATCAGCATATTTTTTCAAAGTTCTCGTTAAAGCACGTCTGAAACCTGCCAAGTGAGTACCTCCTTCATGCGTATTGATATTGTTTACATAAGAGTGAAGATTTTCGCTAAATGACGTGTTATAACGCATCGCCACCTCTACGGGAATATCATCTCTTTCTGCTTCCATGAAAATAACGTGTTCCATAATAGATTCACGGTTTCCATCGATATATTCTACAAATTCTTTTAATCCACCTTCAGAATGAAAAATTTCTGTTGGGAAAGATCCGTCTTCGTTTGGTTCTCTTTCATCGATAAGAGTGATGGTGATTCCTTTATTAAGGAAAGCCAATTCTCTTAATCTCGTTGCAAGAGTATCATAGTTGTAAACCGTTTCCTGAAAGATCGTAGCATCCGGCTGGAAGAAAACCTCTGTTCCTCTTTCGTCGGTAGTTCCTATTTCAGCAACATCCGCCAATGCCTTACCCTCTGAATATTTCTGTTGATACAATTTTCCGTTAAGACTTACTGTAGCAACCAATAAAGTTGAAAGAGCATTCACACAAGAAACCCCCACTCCGTGAAGACCTCCGGAAACTTTGTAAGAATCTTTATCAAATTTCCCTCCGGCTCCGATTTTAGTCATTACAACCTCCAGAGCAGATTTTTGTTCTTTTTCGTGGAAATCTACAGGAATACCTCTCCCATTATCTTTTACAGAGATACTTTCTCCGTCATGAATTGTTACCTTAATAGTATCACAGTATCCTGCTAAAGCCTCATCAATAGAGTTATCTACTACTTCATAAACCAAATGATGAAGACCTCTTACTCCTACATCACCAATGTACATAGATGGTCTTAGTCGAACGTGTTCCATCCCTTCTAAGGCCTGGATACTGCTAGCTGTATATTGTTTTTGACTCATATTAAATATTAAAATCTTGCTATATGCAAAGACCTACAAATATCGTGAATTTTTTCGATTTATCAAAGTTAAAAAGTGTCAAAAAAAAGTAGAGTTTTCAACAAAAACAGACTGGAATTTTTTAATTAAAAACAAACAAAGTTATAGCAATTTCCGAACAGGCCTTACTGTTTTAAATCATATTAAACATCAATAATTTATGCTTAAATTTATTTACTCAAAAATTGATTATTATGGACGATTTTCTTGCAGCTCGTGCACAAATGGCCATATCCTTAGGTTTTCACATTGTTTTTGCCTGTGTCGGTATGGTTATGCCTTTTTTAATGGCTTTTGCACACTGGAAATATCTAAAGACCAATAATGAGATCTACAAAGGTCTTACAAAAGCGTGGAGCAAAGGAGTTGCTATCTTATTTGCTACAGGAGCTGTTTCCGGAACAATGCTTTCATTTGAATTAGGACTTCTATGGCCCGGATTTATGAAACATGCCGGACCAATCTTCGGAATGCCATTTTCTTTGGAAGGAACTGCTTTTTTCATTGAAGCCATCGCGATTGGTTTTTTCCTGTATGGATGGGATAAATTTAATAAATGGTTTCACTGGTTTTGCGGATTTTTAGTTGGTTTAAGCGGTTTAGCTTCAGGAATTTTGGTTGTTGCAGCTAATGCGTGGATGAACTCCCCTTCCGGGTTTGATTATATTAATGGACAATACGTTAATATAGATCCTATAAAAGCGATGTTTAATGATGCTTGGTTTCCGCAGGCTTTACACATGACTGTTGCGGCATTTTGTGCGACAGGATTTGTGGTAGCAGGAGTTCATGCTTATTTAATCATGAAAAAGAAAAATGTAGAATTTCATACCAAAGCATTTAAAATTGCAGCTGCTTTTGCATTGATCGGTGCTTTCGGTGCTCCGTTGACAGGAGATGTCGCTGCAAAATCTGTTGCAGAAAGACAGCCTATTAAATTAGCTGCAATGGAAGCCCATTTCGAAACAGAAAAAGGCGCGGCTTTTGTTTTGGGAGGAATTCCTGACGAAGAAAAAGGTGAAGTAAAATATGCTTTAAAAATTCCAAAAGTATTGAGCTTTTTAGTAAGTAATGATTTTAATTCCGAAGTAAAAGGTCTGAATGATTTTCCAAGAGACGAATGGCCGCCAGTTTCTGTTGTTCATTACGCTTTTCAGATCATGATATTTTTTGGAGTTGTGATGATATGTATAGGAGCTGTTTACTTGTATGCTGTTTTCTTTAAAAAAGATTGGCTTACAAAAAATTGGTTGTTAAAAACATTTTTCTTTGCCACCCCTTTCGGATATATCGCATTGGAAGCGGGCTGGACGGTAACTGAAGTTGGCAGACAACCCTGGATCATCTACGGAATCATGAGAACAGTTGATGCCGTTACTCCAATGCCGGGAATTCAATATTCTTTTTACTTTTTTACCGCAATTTTCGTGTCTTTATCATTAATTATTATTTTCCTTTTAAGAAGACAGATACAGATGGTTCCGAAATTGTACGACCCAACCGATTCTCAGTTTAACGATAAAAATATGAAATCATGATCTACGTAGTTATAGGCTTTCTTTGGCTGTCCATTTGCCTGTATGTGATTTTAGGGGGTGCCGATTTCGGAGCAGGGATTGTTGAACTTTTCACAAAAAAAAGAGCCCGCGACAAAACCAAAGAAATCATGTATGAATCTATTGCTCCCGTTTGGGAGGCGAATCATATGTGGCTGATTATCGCAATTGTAATCCTTTTCGTTGGTTTTCCTGAGATTTACACAACAATGTCAACTTATCTCCATATCCCATTGGTTTTAATGCTTTTAGGGATTATTGCAAGAGGCACAGCATTCACTTTCAGACATTATGATGCGGTGAAAGATAACTGGCAGGTTTTATATACCCAGATTTTCTATTATGCAAGTCTTTTAACTCCTTTTTTCCTGGGATTAATTGCTGCTGCAACGGTTTCCGGATCTATCAATCCTGATGCGACCACATTTTTAGATCTGTATATTTTCAGCTGGCTGAATTGGTTTGGAGTGGCAGTTGGCTTGTTCACAGTTTCACTTTGCGCTTATCTGGCGTCTATTTTTTCTTTAAGAGAAACAACCGACAGACTGGAATTAGGTTTAATGATTAAAAAATCAAAACAAACGATGATCCTCGTAGTGATTACAGGAGCATTAGTATTCTTAACAGCTTATCTTTCAGAAATTCCTTTGGTAACATGGGTTTTTTCAAAACCTTTAGGAGTTATGTCCACCGTTTTTGCAACAGTTGCTTTAGGCTTAATATTGAAAGCTATGAATAACAGAAAACTGCTTCCGGTGAGAGCTTTGGCGGGATTTCAAATCATTATGATATTAGTTGCTGCAACTTATCAGCATAATCCGAATATTATTTTATTAGGAAACGGGCAGCATCTTTCATTATTGGAACATGTAGCAGCCCCAAAAACAATTTCAGCATTAGGCTGGGCTTTGATGCTTGGCTCGTTGTTTATTTTACCATTTTTGTTTTATCTGATGGCTTCGTTTAGTAAGTTGAGAAAATAAATTTACAATATAAACCGTCAATCTTTGGCGGTTTTTTTATTTTTTAAGTAAAACTACCTCCACTCTCCTATTCTTAATACGATCATTTTCTGTACGTTCTGGGTAAATTAAAGGATTGAGGTGACCAAGCCCAATAGCTTTTATTCGGCCAGAATCTATTCCTTGATTTTGTAGAAATTCCTTAATTGAATTAGCTCGGGTCCAAGAAAGATTAAAGGTTCCCAAATCGATATCTTTACCATCAAAATTTTCGTAATCACAGCAAATATGACCTTGTAATTCGATCTCCAATGTCGGATTATCTTTCATTATTCTAAAAAGCTGATTAAGACTTTCGTTACCGTTTGGAAGCCAAATATGGCGGTTTCCGATAAAGTTTAGATTAGGCAGTGAGAAAATTTCCTTCACTTTCATTTGTGAAATTTCTTGTCCACGGTCAAATTCTTGTTCAATAAATAAATCTACTCTTCTGTTTTTCCCGCGTAATTCTTCTGTACTGTTATCATTAATTTGCTTTTCTTCGCCTAAACCGGATGTACTTTCCAGCTTGATATTATTTCCGATTTTCTTTTTTAAATATTCACTTACAGTATTTGCTCTATTTTCTGATAATACCTTATTATATTCTGTACTTCCAGAAAGATCACAATTTCCAAAAACTCTGAATGTAAGGTTGGTTTTTAACTCTGCCAAACTATCCAGTTTCTTTTTAGATTCATCATTGAGTTCAGAACTGTTATGCATAAAATAAACTGATGTGAGCATTTGCGCATCAATTCCGATGGAAGAGAAAAGCAGAAAGCAAAATAGAATAAATTTCATCAGTTTTTTGGTTTTGTAGAAAACGGGAAAAATCAATTTATAGTTTATTAAAAAGAAAAAATCCTGAAAAATTTCAGGATTTTTATATAGTTTATTTTTAGTGATATAACTTTTTAAGCCAATTTCATGAAAACATTCTCATCAATCTTCTCAACTTTCACCAAGTTATTTTTAGTTAAAACTTTAGAAGCTTTGTCCCATTTTTTACCGGAAAGTTTACTTTTTTCTTTAACCTCAGCTAAAGGAAATGCTTCTTCCTGAGTTTTTAAAATATCTAGGATCGCATTTTCATCTTCTCCCAACTCAATTTGAACAACTGCTTTTTCGGGCTTCATTTGAGGGAAGAACAATACTTCCTGAATTGATGCATTATTTGTTAAGAACATAATTAATCTATCCATCCCGATACCTAAACCAGAAGTTGGCGGCATACCGTATTCTAGGGCTCTTAAGAAATCTTCATCAATGAACTGTCCTGCCTCATCATCCCCTTTTTCGGATAATTTCAACTGCTCTTCAAAACGTTCTCTCTGATCAATCGGGTCGTTAAGCTCAGAATATGCGTTGGCGATTTCTTTTCCACAAACCATTAATTCAAAACGCTCTGTAAGACCTTCTTTGCTTCTATGTTTTTTAGTAAGAGGCGACATTTCGATCGGATAATCTGTAATGAAAGTCGGCTGAATAAAGTTTCCTTCACACTTTTCACCAAAAATTTCATCAATTAATTTCCCTTTACCCATCGTTTCGTTTACATCAATTCCGATAGATTTAGCAAAATCGAACAATTCCTGCTCAGTTTTTCCTGTGATATCAAAACCGGTAAACTTCTGGATAGCTTCCGTCATAGAAACTCTTGGATAAGGAGCTTTCCAGCTGATATTATGTTCGCCGAAAGTTGATTCCGTATTTCCATTTACCTGAGTTGCACAGAATTCTAATAATTTTTCTGTGAAATCCATCATCCAGTTGTAGTCTTTGTAGGCTACATAGATTTCCATAGCTGTAAATTCAGGGTTGTGCGTTCTGTCCATCCCTTCATTTCTGAAGTTTTTTGAGAACTCGTAAACACCGTCGAAACCACCAACGATCAATCTTTTTAGATATAATTCGTTCGCAATTCTTAAATACAACGGAATATCTAAAGCATTATGATGCGTCATAAACGGTCTTGCAGCAGCTCCACCAGGGATCGACTGAAGAATTGGAGTTTCAACCTCAAAATACCCTGCGTTATTGAAGAAATTTCTCATGGCATTGAACAATTTTGTTCTTTTCACGAAAACTTCTCTCACGTGCGGATTTACCGTTAAATCTACATAACGTTGTCTATATCTCATTTCAGGATCGTTGAATGCGTCATGCACTACTCCGTTTTCGTCAGTTTTAGCCTGAGGAAGCGGACGTAAAGCTTTGGTAAGAAGCGTAAAGTTTTTAACCAAAACTGTCTTCTCACCCACCTGAGTTGTAAACAAATCTCCTTCAATACCGATAATATCACCGATATCTAAAAGATGTTTATAAACTTCATTATATAAAGTTTTATCTTCTCCTGTACAGATCTCATCTCTGTTGAAATATACCTGAATTTTACCTGTAGAATCCTGCAATTCAGCAAAAGAAGCCTTCCCTTGAATTCTGCGGGACATCAATCTACCAGCGATCTTCACGTGTTTACTTTCAGCGAAGTCCTTTTTTATAGATTCTGTAGTATCTGTGATTGTATATTCTTCCGCAGGGAACGCATTGATCCCCATTTCAACAAGTTTATTAAGCTTTTCTCTTCGTATTATTTCCTGTTCTGATAATTGCATTTCTCTATATTTCAATAACGTGCAAAGATAATTGTTTTTAGGCTTATGAGTCAATAAAAAATCCATCAGATTAAAAATATCGTATATGCCAAGATAATGCTATATTTATATCCCATCCATATGAATTATAGATTTAATTAATCAATATAATTCAAATTATATTTTTTAATTAATAAATTTAGTAAACCAACATCATTTAATTCAATTTTATGAAAAAAATTATTATTACCATCTCATTAATCGGCTCTGCAGGATCCATCAATGCGCAAATTGGTATCAACACATCAAATCCTGCGTCATCATTAGACATTGTAGCAAAAAACGCTACAGGAACCACCACCAATGTAGACGGATTAATTGCTCCGAGGGTCGACAGGCAAAGGGCGCAGGTCATGTCTGCCATTCCTACAGGGACATTAATTTACATTAACGATCCAGCAACGGGAACTGCTGCAGGACAAGCCGTAAACATTACATCAGTGGGTTACTATTATTTTGAAGCCGGTGTATGGCAGAAGTTAACAACTCCCGCCTCTGTTAATGCTTTGGCATGGAATATTTCAGGAAATACCGGAACAAGTTCCACAACCAATTACTTAGGAACAGCAGACAATCAAGACCTTATTTTTAAAAGGAGTAATGTACAGGCAGGTTTATTAACAACAACCAATACTTCTTTTGGTGTAAGTTCAATTCCAACAACGGTAACAGGATCCGGAAATACAGCTTTAGGAAACAGCTCTTTAAGCACAGTAACTTCAGGAGTAAGAAACGTAGGAATAGGCCTTAATACGGGAAGAGGAATTACAACCGGAGGCACCAATATTGCAATCGGTGGAAATGCCCTGTCTAATACCGGTGCTTCTGCAATACAAAGGAATATTGCCATTGGAGACAATGCTTTACTGGCAAATACAGGTGGAAATTCTAATATTGCAATTGGCATCAATGCAGGAGCCGCAATCACAACTGGTGCAAACAATACTTTATTAGGCGATACAGCAGGAAATAATATTTCTACAGGCGGTAATAATATTGCCATAGGAAATACAACCCAAATACAGTCTGCAACAACAAGCAATCAAATGAATGTTGGAAACTTACTTTTTGGAACAGGAATGAATGGAACTGTAGCTGCTCCTGCAGGAAATATAGGAATAAATCAACCTGCTCCTGCAAGAAAACTTGATGTAAATGCAGCTGCGGCTCCTATAAGAGTATCGAATTTACAGGCAGCTACTCCAACAACACCGGCGACTTCCGTTCCTTTAGTATTAGATACCGCAACGGGTGATATTTATCAAGGAAAATCTTCAGAATTGCTAATTTCAAACACTAACGCTATTCCTAATGCAACTCCTGTAAACTTAACAGTAACAGCTACTGCAGGTGCGATAGGTTCTGTAATTGGATCATTATTTAATACAACATTTACCATTACACGTCCCGCTATTGTTTCAATGTTTTACTCAATGTCAACAACATTTGCAACAGCAACGGGAACCGTAATATCCGACGGAACTCCAAGAATTTCATTTACCTGGGCAAGAATTTCAGATTCTACGGGAGCTACTATTATTCAGGATAATATGGGATTATCATCGGTTTCACATTCAAATAGCGTGAGTGTTACCTCAAATTTAACCGGAGCATATTACAGCTCTGCCAATCCTCATATTAATCTTCCGGCAGGAACCTATAGACTTGATATTTTCGGTTCGGTATCTTGTTCAAGTTCACAATCTGTGCGAGCAACTTATGGTTCCGGAACAGATAATTTATATTTAAAAGCTGAATATAATTGATCGTAAATAACCTGAGCTCGGGATAAGAAACAGAATAAAAATTTGCAATAAAAAGCAATAATTCGTATATTTAAGTTTCTGACATTCAAATATTTAAACGAACTATTGCTTATGATTTTGAAAGACCAAATTACAAATATTTTTGTACAAGTTGACGATTTTTGTAAAGAATTTGACTCCCAAATCAAGCAAATGAAACTTCAAACACTCGGAGATCACAAAAAGAGAAGAAACAGAAAATCGGTAATGTCGGATTCTGAAATCATTACCATTATGATTGGCTTTCATTTGGGCGCTCACAAAACGTTTAAGCATTA
>NZ_FPKW01000006.1 GCF_900114875.1 Chryseobacterium limigenitum | reverse complement strand
TTCAGGTAAAAATAATTTGAGGAGTTCGGCATCGTTTAACATTCCACAAAATTAGCAATATTTTTTTCCTCCCCAACTTTTGAGATTGATCCACATTTTTTAGACATTTCAAAATCCTGTAGTCCACAATTGATTATTTAAAGTAAATCTACCAATTATAAAATCATCCTGATAATCTTTAAACCCTTCTTCCTTTTTAAGATCATCAACTATCTCATTAACCTTATTTTCATCAAAAAATACTCCTATAATCCTTTCATCATCTAAAAAAGTATGAATGGTATAAGTATGACTTATTTGAAAAATATATTCCAAATTCAACTCTTTGATTGATTTGCTATCATTATTCACTACATCTTCTTCATCCAAATAATCTCGACCGATTTCTCCTATTACAGAGTTGAATCCATCTTTCCAATGAATTTTATTTAACTGACATTTTTTAATGACCAATCCATCTGGATATTCTGAAAATCCAGGCAGAGTTAAAGCTTTTTCTTTTGCTTTTTCCAACTTTTTCAAGTCATCAAAATATCCTAAAAATTTACAAGCCGTATGAGTGTCATCAGTATAAATGTGTTCAAGTCTGTATAGAAAATAATTCATAATATTAGTCTTATTTAAAGCAAAAAACCACCGTAAATATACAGTGGTTTCATATCTATTAAAAAAAATTACTTCAACTTATAAGAAGTTCCATCCCAAAGATAAGTTTTAGAAGATCGCTTTTTCTTTTCTCTGTCTTTATCATCCTTTTCCATTTCTTCCATTTTAAAGATGAAAGCGTTTGGAATGCCGCCTTTGTCGTTTGGAAAAATAAATTCTTCGGTGTGATAATAAACATCGGCATCGCCAACGTTCATGAGCTGAGGAAGAGCTATCACCTTTTTATCTTTAAATAAAATATACTGGTCGTAACTAGCAATTCCGCAAGCTTCGCCGGAAACCATCGCTTTTAAGGTTAATTCAACATTCTGAAGCTTATGGTTACTTTCAATAGTAAACGTTCCATAACTTAAGCTCTCACCAGATCCCGTATCAAAAGAAACTTCATCAATTAATGTATTTCCTTCAATGACTTTTACAGCAGCAATATTTTGCTGATTAATGATTTCCGGATATTGCTTGTCTTTTTTGTTAACTGTTTTCGTTAAGCCAAAAAGAAAATCATAGCCGTTTTTATTTCTGTAACCTACACAAAGATTTCCGCCCCAAATGTAACCTTCTGAGGTTTTATCGTCTTTTTGATAAGATACTTTGTACCAGTTTGATCTTCGCTCTCCAAGTTTTAAAATGGTTTCATCTTGTTTAATGATCAAAACCTGTTGATTGGTTTGCAAAGAATCCAGAATTTGAGCATCAACCTTTGGCGATTGTCTTACCCTAGCCCAATCTGTGAATATTTTTTGAGTTTTATTTTCTTCAAAATTAAAAATTCCATTGGCATAGGTAATTTCATCTTCCTGTGCAGAAAAAAATTGGATGATTAATAAAAATAAAACTGTAAATAAAGATTTCATATTACTATTTTGCAGTGTTTTATTTCTCAAGTAATAAACTTACCCATTCTTCTCTTTGAAGCTTCTTTTTTAATTCGAGTCCGTTTTCTTTGCAGACTTCTAAAATATCGTCAACGTCAAAGAAACACAATCCAGAAAGTAATAATTTTCCACCTTCATTCAACACAGAAACGTAAGTTGGAATGTCTGAAATCAAGATATTTCTGTTAATATTTGCTAAAATAATATCGTAATTTTCCTTTCCTAAATTTTCGGCAGTTCCTTGTTCGATATCTAATTCTACTCCGTTTCTTATTGAATTTTCTTTTGAATTTTCAACTGACCATTCATCGATATCGATTGCTTTTGTGTCACCCGCTCCCTGCTGTTTTGCATAAATTGCCAACACCGAAGTTCCGCACCCCATATCCAGTACTTTCTTTCCATTAAAATCAATATCCATCATCTGCTGGATCATTAAATGCGTTGTTGGGTGATGCCCCGTTCCGAAAGACATTTTTGGCTGAATGATAATTTCATGCATTCCCGGAACAGATTCGTGGAATTCTGCTCTGATCAATACTTTATCATCAATATTAATAGGTTCAAAATTCTTTTCCCATTCTTCGTTCCAATTGATATTCGGCATTTCCTTGAAAGTGTATTCAATTTTCACCTCCTCATTTTGGAAAAGCGGTAACGCTTTAAGCTCATCTTCCTTAAATAAATCTTTCTGAATATATCCTAAAATACCTTCCAACTCTTCCGTGAAACTGTCAAAACCTATCTCGATAAGCTCTGCCATTAATATATCACTCCAAGGCTGAAGCGGAGAAATTTTGAAATCGAATTCTAAATAATTTTGCATGTGAATAATTTGTTGCAAAAATAAAGAATTAACATCACAATTTTATTAGTTAGTATTAGAGATGTCATATTGAGCGAAGTCGAAATGTTTTTTTTAACGCAAAGAGCCGTCTAGTTGTCATTCTGACGAAGGAAGAATCTCTACAAAGTTTTAATTGTGTTATTAAGACCCTTTCAGAATGAAAAATAAAATAGCAAGCTAAGTGCTTTACTATTTTTTAATGAGATTGCTTCGTCGCTTCGCTCCACACAATGACGGATGCTTACATAAAAAAAGCAGGCTAAAGCCCGCTCCTATTGATATCTTTAAATTTTAAACAATTTATGGATTCGTTGAGAAAATAGAACCATTAGCAATTAACGCTCTTCTGTTCATTTTTAAAATATCTCTTACCCATTCTGCGAAATCTTCCGGTTGAAGAACTGTTTCAGGATTTCCGTCTGTTAGCCCGCCTTGGATAGACATATCAGAAGCAATTGTGCTTGGTGTTAATGTAATCACACGGATATTTTGTTTTCTCCATTCCGCCATCATGGATTGAGATAGAGAAACGACTGCTGCTTTGGAAGCCGCATATGCTGACATATTCGGGCCGCCTTTTAAACCTGCTGTTGATGCTACGTTAACGATATCTCCCTCTCCTTTTGCTTTCATGAAAGGATGAACTGCTTTTGCAGCATAATACACTCCGAAAAGATTGGTTTTAACAACCTGTTCCCAAGTTTCAGAAGGCATTTCTTCGATTGATCCGAAATCACCGATTCCTGCATTGTTGATTAAAATATCAATTCCACCCAATTGTTCTGCCAAAGCTTCTATTCCAGATTTTACATGAATTTCATTATCCATGCTGAAAACAGCATATGTGGCATTGACACCAAGATTTTTAATTTCTTCAACGGTCATTTTAAGGTTTTCTTCATTTCTACCTGTAATACCGATATTTACTCCCTCATTCGCCAACGCTAAAGCAACCGCTTTACCAAGACCTCTTCCTCCGCCCGTAACAATAGCGTTTTTTCCTTGTATATTCATTTTAATAGTATTTTATTCGTTTAAGCAAATTTACGAAAGTCATTTTTGATTGAAACACGAATGAACACAAATGTTTTCACTAATAACACAATTTTTTATCTTCAAAAGAGATGCTTCGACAAGCTCAGCATGACATTGCGAATACTAACCGCTTTATTTTAGCATAATATATTTAGTGAAATTTGTGAAAAACATTTGTGTTCATTTATGCTCAAAGAAGATTTTAAATAAAAACAAAACCGACTCCACATGAAGTCGGTTTCTTTGAAAGTATAGTAAAAAAATAAAAAACTAAGGAATAAGAACAGGGTTCTGAACTTCGAATTCTTCTGATGTTATGAACTGATTTCCGTACATATCCACCGCTTTTACCTCAACTTTATGTTTTCCTAATGATAATTTTTTAGGAAAAGCACCCGTCCAGATGTGTTTTGACATTTCAGGGTTTGAAGGTCTTCTTCCTGGTAAAAGATTTGGGGTAACATCCCATTTGAAAACTGACATTACAAAGTTTGGATCCAATGTTTCATCATACTCCATTGCTTCCCACTGATCCCCGTCGATTCTGTATTCTACCTTGTCTTTTTTGCTTCCCATGAAAAAATTAGCCAATATTTTTGCAGAAGTTCTTCCCGGAATTGCTTTCGGAACAAATAAACCGATCTGATAATCTTCCGGTTTTCCGGCTGTTTTGTATTTAACTTTATATTGATTATCATTAAAACTGATGAAAGAATATCCTTTTGCAGTACCGTCTCTCATCGTTGAAGTCGGCAATCCTGCATCGTCTGCCGTTCCGGACCACCAGTCACCACAAGTTGTTCCTGCGTTAAATTCGTGAAGATCTTTTGAACCGTTCCAGCCTGCTTGTTTTCCGTAGAAAATTTGTTGTTGAATGTGAGTGTGAGCCGATAAAATCAAAGCATTTTGAAAAGGTGCCAGATAATCAAATAATTTCTGACGGTCTGCATTTCTGAAATTATCTTCGTTTTTATGCTCCAACGGAATGTGGAAAGAAACGACAACCAATTTATTTTTGTCTACCAATTTTAAGTCATTTTCCACAAATTTTAACTGATCTTCACGGAAACCTCCCCAATATCCTTTTCCATCTCTCGGATCCGGATACAAAATATCATCCAAAATAATGAAGTGAACATTTCCATAGTTGAAAGAATAATTTGCAGGCCCAAAATTCGATTCAAATGTTTCATCTGAGAACAAATCTTCCTTTGCATCGTAGTTCATATCGTGGTTGCCCATTACGTTGTACCAAGGCAGACCAACTTCTTTCATGACATCTGCATAAGGTTTTTGCAAACTTAAATTATCTCCAACCAAATCACCCAAACTGATTCCCAATACTGCATTTTTCTTGGTATTTTTAACCTCATTTACGATGGATCTTTTGAAATAATCCAATTCCTTTTCTGTGTAAGGTTGCGGATCTCCGAAAACCAGAATGTCGAAGTTTTTGCTTTCATTTTGTTTATTTAATGCAAAATTTAATTCTTTTGGAAGTTCTCCGGTAGGCGCAGTTCCTTTGTATTTGAAATCTGCAGGCGAACCTTTAGGTTTGTATTGATAATAATATTGAGGAAGATTATTTCCGTTTACAGGAGTCATATATCCTGAAGGCTTAATCACAAAAACCGTCTGATTTTCCTGAATTGGCAAGCTGTATCTTCCGCTTTTATCTGTTAACACAACCTGTGTTCCGTTTGAAACAGCAACTCCTTCAATTCCTTTTTCCTTATTTTCTTTTTTCAGGTTTTTATTAGTGTCTTCAAATATATATCCTGAAACAGAAGTCTGAGAAAATGCCATTGCTGAAATTAGCAGGCAGGGCATTAAAAATTTTATATTCATTTTACTTTATTGATTTTTAATTCTGAAAACATAGTCTGGATTCCTCCTGAATGACAAACTTTGTGGTTAATTATTATGCTTAAGTTTGTGGTTAATTTTTATGTTTTAATTTAAATTTAGCTTTATTACTCACTTAAATATTTCAAATTATTACTGATTCCACCAGGTTTTAAGATTGATATTATCTCCTCCCATCTGCTGAACTGCAGTCTGATAATTGGCTGTATTCAAAACTTTAGGATTTGGAGGATACATCAATCTTTGAGGAAGATCTCCGTTATTTAAAAGTCCGCCATTGTTGGGAAGTATCGGGAAACCTGTTCTTCTTTTTTCAAACCATTGCTGCTGGTCTACAAAGAATAAAGCAATATATTTTTGAAGATATATTTTGCTTAAAGAACCGTCATACGCCACAACCGGATTGGTAAAATAATTGGCAGGCATCACAGCACCCCATTGTTCGATGGTTGCTTTTACGCCATTTTCATAGAAAGTCTGCGCGTTTCCGGGAATAATTCCTTTATTTGCTAATTCTGCCAAGGTGAACTGTAATTCCGCATACGGATAAATCAAGATATTTAACGGCGCTTTTGCTAAATTCTGGTTCATGTTGGAAGGCTGATAATTAAATACCGTTCCGTACGTATACCCTGACGGAGCCCCTTTATAGCCAATATTTACACTTGCCAAATCTTTTGCCTGACCAAAAAACAAAGCCATTCTCGGGTCATTATTTGCTTTTAAGGTTTCAACAAAAAAAGCGGAAGCAGCTCTTCCTGTCGTGAAATCCTGCGGTCTGGCAATCGGAGGAAGGAGCGGTGAAACTCCGGTAACATTTAATTTTGCAGTTTCAGCATTGCTCTGGAAAATCGGGAAAGTTGCAGGATTGCTGATGATCTCCTGAATTCTTTCATGAACATTCACTTCACCGTTTTTCTTTAAAATCCTTGTCAATAACCTCAATGAAAGCGAATTACAGAATTTTTTCCAGTTTACAATTCCATTTACGTCTGATTCTGCTTTATAGAAAAGGTCGGAGCCTGTCAGTAATTTTGTAGTAACAAAAAGTGAGTTTGCGACTTTTAAATCATTCAATAATTGAATATAAATATCCTTTTGCTTATCAAATTTCGGCTGAGAAATACCTCCATCCAAATTGGAAGCTTCCGAAAACGGAACATCACCGTAAGTATCCGTAAGATTTGAATAAACCCAAGCATTCAAAACCATTGCAATTGCCTGATAATTAACATCATTATCTCTTACTGCCGCTTTTTTCATATCCTGAATCTGCATCAGCCATTTGTAGCTGTTATTCCAAAAGCCGGCACCTGTGTTTTCCGTAACATAATAACGGCTCAGAGAGTTTCCTTCGTTCGGAAAATCAAGAGAAACCTGCATGATGTCGAATGTAAAATCGTTTGCTCTCATGTAGTTGATCGCAGACATATTGTACTGAATCGGAACTAATAATTTTGAAGCTACAGGCTCATTGATTCTGCTTTCGTCAACGTTAACCTCATCTAAATTCCTGTCACAAGAGACTGAAACCAGACCAATTCCTGTAATTAATAATATATTTAAAAGTAATTTTTTCATGATTTTAAATTTTAGAATTTAACATTAAGCTGAATACCTACCGTTCTGGCTGTCGGCAATTGTCCCATCTCAACACCCGGAGTGATCTGGTTATCGTTAAGCGTTGCAGCTTCCGGATCGAATAATGGGAACTTCGTCCACATCCAAAGGTTTCTTCCGAATAAGGCTAAAGTCAGATCTGTGATTTTAAGCTGCTCGGTTACACTTTTCGGGAAAGAATATGAAATTCTGGCATCTCTTAATTTAATGAAAGAGGTATCGAAAGTATTGGTTTCCACGTTGGCTCTTCTGTAATAATCTGCGTAATAAGCTGATACCAAAACTCCTTTTGTATTGGGAGAGAATGAACCGTCAGGATTTTGCACAACCCCTGCTCCAACAATCAAACCTCCAGGGTTATCTCTTCCGATCAAGGTATGTTCTAATTTCCCCTGTTCCGTCATTTTATGATGAGACTGTGAATACGCCATTCCTTTGTACTGACCATCAAATGAGAAGCTTACCGTAATATTTTTATATCTGAATTCATTCTGAAGACCAGCTCTCCATTCCGGATATGCATTTCCGATCTTCTTCATTTGGGTCGGCTTTGCTGTTAACCCATCCGTTGCATTGAAAACAACCTGTCCGTCAGGAGAATACATCAATCCGTAACCATACATATCACCCAATGAACCGCCTACAAATGCGTTATAGTACACTACTCCACCCACACTTGCCATTGTGTAAGGCTCACCGTGGAATTCTTCAGGAAGAGAAAGAATTTTGTTTCTGTTCATCGACCAGTTGGCGTTTACACTCCATGAAAAGTTTTTATTTTTGATCGGATAGGTATTTAAAGTCATTTCCAGTCCTCTGTTTCTAACCTCTCCGGCATTGATCACTCTATTGCTGTAACCCGTTTCCCACAATGTCGGAATTTTTACAATCTGATCTTTAGAATTGTTTTGATAAGCCGTTATGGAATAATTAATCCTGTTTTTAAGAAAACTGAAATCCATCCCTCCCTCCATGTTTGTAATCATGTTGGGCTTCAGATTAGGGTTCGGATATAATGCGGGTGACTCTACAGAACCTGAAAAATCACTGTTATTATAGTATTTTATCAACATGTAAGGATCTGTATCGTTGCCTACTTTAGACCAGGAAGCTCTTAATTTCCAATAATTAAATTTATCAGATGTTAACTTGAAAATATCTGAAAGAATGAAGGATGTAGAAACCGAAGGATAGAAATAAGAACGGTTCTCTTTCGGAAGTGTACTGCTCCAGTCATTTCTTGCGGTAAGATCTAGGAAAGCTTTATTTTTATATCCTAAAGTTGTCAAAGCATACGTACTGTTAACCTGCTTATCACTTGGTTTTGCAAATTTATTGATGTTTGATATTCCATTTGGCATTGTATAAAGCCCCGGTTTCAGAAGTCCTTCTGCCAGATAATCATTCATCGTATATTCTGTATAACGGATATTTCCTCCTGCTGATGCACTGAAATCGAAATCGTTGAATTTATTTTTATACGTAAATAAGACATCATTATTTAAATCCATCAACCTGATGTGCTGTTCTCTGTACATTCCCTGAAGGTAATTTGCAGAACTCCAGGGTCTTTTTTGGGTACGCAATTCGTTGGTTAATTCCATTCCGGATCTTACCAACACTTCAAAGTTTTTAGTAATTTTATAATTAAGGTTTACGTTTCCTGTGATGAAGTTTTTATCAACACCATTCAACATTTCGTAAGCAATCAAATATGGATTATCGATAAACGAACTGAACGGGTGAATCTGATCTACCTGATCTTTCCCTGATTTCCAGATCGGTGCGTACCAAGACAGATCAACATTCGGATTCTGGAAGATCATGAAATAAGAGATCGACTGGTTGCTGTAACCCGTTGCAGGTAAGTTGTCGCTTTTAGTTTTATTATAATTGAATTTAATCCCTATTTTTAATTTTTCACTTAATTTATGATCAACTGAAAAAGTTGCATTAAATCTGTCGAAACCAGTGTTAGGCATCATCCATTCATTCTTTAAATAGGTTAAAGATGACCTGAAAGATGTCGTTTCATTCGAAGATTCTAATGAAATATTGTTTGAAAACGTCGTTCCTGTCTTCCAGAAACCTTTGATATTGTCTTTGTAAGGCTGCCACAATTGTCTGGTTGCGCTTTGACCTTCCGTTGCCGGATCATATTGAAAAAAATACTGTCCCGCGAATTTCGGTCCGAAAGCACTACTTGTTCCACCGGTATTAACACCATCTGCCGAGGCCTGATAAGAATAAAAATAGTTTCCGTTGGCATCTTTCTGCATGGTTCCCTGCCCGTATTCATACTGATAATCCGGCCATTTCAACACGGTATCATAACTTGAATAAGAATTTAAAGAAACCTGTATTTTTCCATTCTTGCTTTTTCCGGATTTTGTGGTGATCATAATCGCCCCGCCTGCCCCTCTCGAGCCATACAAAGCGGATGCTGTAGAACCTTTTAAAACAGTAATTGATTCAATATCATCAGGGTTTACCGTATTGATACCGTTTCCGTAGTCGATGGGCAAATCTGCTTTGGCCCCTGCGCCATAAGCCGAAAAACCTGTTCCAGTTGTATTATTATTCATCGGAACACCGTCTATAACAATAAGAGCGTTATTCTCACTCGCATTCATGGAAATATCACCACGCAATTTGATGGTAGAACTTCCCAAAGGTCCGGCTCCTGCTGTCTGAATTTTCAGACCCGCTACTCTTCCTTCCAATGCCTGTGACCAGTTATTGTTCTGAGTCCTTAATAATTCTTCAGACTTAATGGTTTCGGCAACATATCCTAAAGACCTGTCTTGTCTTTTGATACCTAAAGCCGTTACCACAACCTCGTCAATGTTTTTAATAGTGTCTCTTTTAGCTTTCTCCTGAGCCGTCAGACTGACACTGACGAGCCCGAGCAGTGACAAAACCAACAACTTTTGTGTCTCTTTACGCATATCCTTTTTTGTTTGCGCAAAATTAAACCTACATTATGATTACGATCTTAACAAGACTTTAACATTTATTAAATAATTATTAAACAAAATATTAATTTATGATTAATAAAAATCATATTCGTTTGGTTAACAATATATTGAGTAATTAAGCATTTTTAATATGAATAGCATACTATATTCACTTATCTTTATTGTCCTTTTTTGATATAATACTTTTTTCCCTTTAATAAAAAGACTTTTGAGTATTTAATCTTTAAACGAGATTAGCCAAAAAAAACAAAAACCTGCCTAAAAAAGAGACAGGTTGATTGTTACTCAAGCCATTAAGAATAGTAAATTAAGCTTTATTTTTTAGAAAAATCTGCTTAACACTTAACCTTAATAAAGGATTACTTATTTTTTAATTGATCAGGAATATTTGTTGTAATAAAACCAATTCCCTGAGCTTTTAATTTGTCATAAACCGCAGCGTCATTTACCGTCCAAGAATTGGTGATTAAACCTAATGCTTTCGCTTCAGAGATCCAGGTTGGATTTTTATCGAAAATACTGTAATGGTAATCGATTCCGTCCAGTCCTTCTTTTTTGATTTGCTCGGGTGACAATTCTCCGTTCAGGTATTGAACTTTGAATGTAGGTGCCAATTTTTTGATCTCTTTACAAATATTTAAGCTGAAAGAAATAAATTCACTTTGAGATTCCAGCTTCATATCTTTAATCATTTTGATGGTTTTCGCTGTCAGCTCATCTTCTTTTTCCTTTGTTTTATCAGGCTTTATCTCAACAATCAGCTTCAACGATTTGTCTTTTTTCCCTTGTTTTAAATAATCTTTTAACGTAGGAAAATTTTCACCGTTTGATAATTTTTCTTTTTCTAAATCCTTAAAATTGGTTTCAGAAATTTCCATTTTTGCATGATGCTCATCATGATTGACCACCAAAATACCGTCTTTCGTCATTCTTACATCAAACTCAGACCCATAAATTTTTAAATTCTGGGCATTTTCTAATGATTTAATTGAATTTTCCGTTGTGGGAGGTTGTGTCTGCCAATAACCTCTGTGTGCGATAATCTGGGTTTGTGCCTTCATTGAAACTGTGCTTAAAACTGCTAACCCTAAGATAAAATTTTTCATAATATAATTAGATATTAATATTAAAAAGCCGTGAGACTTTTAGATAAAGGTAATAATTTTAAAAGTGAATGATCAATAGTCAATGGTGAATTAACTTCGTTGTCAATTTTTTAAAGTAAATCTTTTATAATTAACAATTGACTTGCAAAGCAAAATTCACCATTCACCATTATATATTTAGAAACTATACTTCGCTCCGATCTGGATTTGGTAAGGATTTCCTGATAAAGGTGCTAAACCACTGGTATTTCTATCATATTCAAACTGTTTTGTAACCGGATCAAACTTTTTAATTCTGTACAATGCTGTGTTTCCGTATGATTTGTTTACGCCCCATTCTTTGTTAAGTAAATTCGCCAGGTTAAAAATATCAACCGAAAGTTCGAATGCACCGATTTTATCAAATTTTATTTTTTTCGCTACACGAACGTCCCAAACTCCATAAAATCCGTTTTTACCGCCATTTCTTTCAGCAATATTGTTATTATAATCTGTAATATAATCTTTTAACGCTTTGCCAACTTCAGGATCAGCCAGCAACGACTGAGTAAGATTCGGGAAAATATACGCCAAATCATTAGTATCAACGAAATCTCCATTAATGTTACCTCCTGAAGTCAGAGAGAAACGAGTTCCTCCAATTCCTGAATATCTGATACCCACCGTAAATCCTGCAATCGTTGGTGAATTCCCATACAACACAACTTTATTACGGAACTGATTATCCGAATACGTCATCCTCAAATCTCTCGGATCACTCTGAACAAGCGTAGACAATGTCGCTGAATTCGCCACGTTTCCGTTGTAGGAAGTATTGTCTTTAATATCAGACCATGTGTAACTTGCGGTAATTTCTCCGTCTCTCCAATAACGGTAACTGGTATCAACCACGAATGAAAACTGGTTTACTTTACCGTCACTCACAAGTTCCAGAACTCTTCCGAATTTTTTGTTGATTGTCCCCTCTTTCCAGTCAACTTTTCCATTTGTAGGATCTATTGTACTTACCGGGACAAATACGCCTCTTCCGCCTTCATTATCCAACGTGAAAAAAGGATTTGCTCTCATGTTTCTGTCATAATAGAAATAATTGTTTCTTCCTAAAGCCATATAACCCGCAACTCCCGCTCTGAATCTTTCATTAAAGAAGTGAGTGTAAGAGATATTTGCTTTGTAAACAATTGGAATTTTAGCATCTTCTCCTGTATAATTGATGGTTGGAAGCTGATATTGAGCAAGTGTAGGAACTGTTCCGTAATCATTTCTATAATTTACAAAATCAGGAGTCAAGCCAATTTTTGAAGGGTTAACATCTACGGTTGCCAAATGTTTTCCATCAAAAACCAAGTTATTGATAACCATGTAATTATTAATATCGGAAGAGAAGATTCCGGCTCCGAATTTTAAGAAATCTTTATTTCCTTCATTGATATTCCAATCAAACTGAAATCTCGGCTGGATAATGAATGATTTGATCTGATTATCCGTTCTGATACCCATTTCATCAAATAATTTCTGGTTAAATTCAGCTTTAGGATAACCACCGTAATCTAATCTTAAACCAGCCATTAAATCCAGACCTTTTGCAATTTTAGTCTGAATTTGTCCGTAAACGCCTAAATTCCAGATACTAGATCTTACAGAAGTATCATCAACTAAAGGAACTTCTCTATAAAATCTGTTTGAAACAAGGTTATTAAAATTGGTTAACCCATCAAAATGGAATCTTCCGTTAACCTCACTTCCGTAGATTGATTTTGAACCTGTATACATTAAATCTGCTCCGAAAGTGTATTTAATTTTATCTGTATTGTAATATAAGTTATCCACAATCTGGAAAACATTATTTCTAAAACCCTCCTGCGCAAAACGATGTCCTCCGAACTGAATACTTGTTGTCGGCTTATTCTTGTCATCAATAACCGATTGCACGCGCTCTACGATTCCTCTTGGAACCGGATGCCCCAGCTGATCATTCTGATAACTGTCCTGAAATGTATATAAATATTGTGCTTTTAATTCGTTGGTTACATTAGGTTTTAAGTTTGATCTCAACGTTAATAACAAACTGTTGTCTAAGTTTTTATCATTCGCATAAGATTCAAAGAAATTGATTGCTGTGTTATCAGTTAATCCATTTTTGTTTAAATCGTAGGTAAAGTTATTCCTTAAGGTTAATAAGTTTTTATCATTAATCTGCCAGTCTAAACGCAAAAACCCTGCATCAGAATTTCTCACTTTATCGAAAGTTCCGAATTGTGGCGAATTTCCAATACCGTATTTCGCTCTTCCGATATCTAAAACCTGATTAAGCGTTTCATTCGTAACTCCAAATCTCAACGCATCTTCTTTAGATTGAACATCCGCGATCACCAAAGGTCTTGAATCCAACTGATGATCCCAAGCTGCAAAAAAGTGTAATTTGTTTTTAATAATTGGTCCTCCCAATGAAAATCCGAACTGAGAAGTTGAGAAATCATTTGTTCTTTTATTTCCTCTGATGTCATACGAACTTGAAAGCCAATTTGTTCTCAGATATTCCCAAGCACTTCCTGAAAATTTATTCGTTCCTGATTTTGTTACCGCGCTTACCGTACCACCACCGCTTCTTCCCAGCGTCACATCATATTGGTTGGTTGTAATTTTAAATTCACGAACCGCTTCAATCGAGATTGAAAAAGGCGCACCGCTTCGGCTTGTTGTAGCTCCCGCAGATGTTGGATTTTTCGCGATCATCCCGTCAATTGTAAAATTGGTAGAAGATCCTAACTGACCTGATAAATTACCACCTTTTCCACTTAATGGAGAAAGTTCCGTAAGGTTGGTAAAATTTCGTCCGTTCACTGGTAAGATCCCGATATTCTTAGCAGAAATGGCTGTTGCAGCACCTAAGTTTCCGATCTTGTTTTTTAAATTTCCGGTGATGACAACTTCTTCGATGCTTTTTTCTCTGTTTGCAAGGTCAACATTTACCGTTACCTGATCACCAAAATTCACCGTGTACCCTTCTTTTTTCTCATCATTTACAATCACCGTGTAAGGCCCGCCAAGAGGAATTTCTTTAAAAATATACTCTCCTTTTGAGTTCGTTTCTGTTTCTGTTCTGAAACCTGTGGACTCATTTACGATTGTTACTTTTACTTTCTCCTGACTGCTGTTTCCGGTATTGATGACTTTTCCAACGATGGAAGCCTGCGTGGTCTGTGCATATGCCAGCGTTCCAAAACTCAAGAACAATAATCCCAATACAATCTTTACTTTTTTCATATCTTCAAATTAGCTGTGCAAAGGTATCCTGACTTTATGAGCCGTCTGTTTACGGGAGTTTTAACATTTTTTAAACTTTAATACAACATTATGTTAAATTAGTTTTAACATGAAAATTATTCTATAGACAATCAATTCGTTGGAATATGTTACGCGATATTAATTTTCTCAAAATATTTAATTGTCTTATTTTTTAAAATGCAATTAGTTTAGTTATTTTTGCTTAAAAGATAGAATAGCAATGCCTGAAAACATTCAACAAAAGATAGAAAAGCTCCGTGAAGAGCTACATCAGCATAATTACAATTATTACATTCTTGATGAAGCCACCATCTCAGATTTTGAATTTGATAGCCAATTAAAAGAACTTCAGGATCTTGAAGCTCAGTATCCGGAATTTAATGATATCAACTCTCCTACTTTGCGTGTTGGGGGGGCTATAACTAAGAATTTCCCGACCATTCAGCATAAATTCAGGATGTATTCCCTTGACAACTCTTATGATTTTGATGATCTTGAAGACTGGGAAAAAAGAATCATTAAAACAATCGATGATCCTGTAGAATTTGTAGCAGAATTAAAATATGACGGAGCCTCAATTTCCATTCTGTACGAAAATGGAAAGTTGGTTCAGGCTGTAACACGTGGAGACGGTTTTCAGGGAGATGAAATTACAGCAAATGTTAGAACGATCTCGGATATTCCTTTGACTTTAAAAGGTGATTTTCCGAATCAGTTTTTCATGCGTGGAGAGATTTATTTAACAAGAAAAAATTTCGATAAGCTTAATAAACTGCGTGAGGAAGAAGGTTTAGACCCTTTTATGAATCCTCGAAATACAGCAAGCGGAAGTTTGAAAATGCAGGACAGCGCGGAAGTGAGAAAACGTTCTCTTTCTTCGGTTTTATATCAATATATTTCGGAAGAAGTTCCTGCAGAAACACATTGGGAACTGCTTCAAAAAGCTCAGGAATGGGGTTTCAAAACATCACAACAGGCAAAACTCTGTTCTACGATGGATGAAGTGAAAGAATTTATCAATTTCTGGGATGTTGAAAGACATAATTTACCTTTTGAAATTGACGGAATTGTTTTAAAAATCAACTCATTACAACAACAAAGACAACTTGGATATACCGCAAAATCTCCACGTTGGGCGATGGCGTATAAATTTAAAGCTGAAAAAGTAGAAACAGAGTTAAAAAGCGTTGCCTACCAAGTCGGAAGAACCGGCGCCATCACTCCTGTTGCCAATCTGAAACCTGTCTTATTAGCCGGAACAATTGTAAAAAGAGCGTCTTTACATAATGAAGATATTATTAAAAAACTCGATTTACACGAAAATGATTTCGTCTATGTAGAAAAAGGAGGTGAAATTATTCCTAAAATTGTTGGGGTAAACACGGATAAAAGAACTTCCGAAAGCAGAGAAATCGAATACATTAAAAATTGCCCTGAATGCGGAACGGAATTGGTGAAAATAATAGATCAGGCGATTCATTTCTGCCCTAATGAACTTCATTGTCCGCCACAGGTTGTGGGAAGAATGATTCATTATGTTTCGAGAAAAGCTTTAAATATCGATAATCTTGGAAGCGAAACCATAGAACAGCTTTACAGAGAAAAATTAGTGGAAAATCCTGCCGATTTTTATACTTTAACAAAAGAACAACTTCTTCCATTGGAAAGAATGGCGGAAAAATCTGCTCAAAATATTATCACCGGAATCGAAAATTCTAAAGTAATTCCTTTTGAAAAAGTATTGTATGGAATTGGTATAAAACACGTTGGAGAAACGGTTGCGAAAAAATTAGTCAAAAACTTCGCTACGATTGATGATTTAAAAGCAGCGACCGCAGAAGAACTTTGTCAGGTTGAAGATATCGGAACCAAAATCGCTGTAAGCATCGTTGATTTCTTCGCAAATTCTGAAAATATTCTGATGCTTGAACGCCTGAAATCTTACGGTGTTCAGCTTGAAAAAGGAGAAAATACAAATGAAGTTTTATCCAATGTTTTAGACGGAAAAACTTTTCTTTTTACCGGAAAATTATCTTTATTCACAAGAGAATCCGCAGAAGATATGGTAGAAAAACACGGTGGAAAAAATATTTCTGCAGTTTCTAAAAACCTTAATTTTCTTGTTGTCGGTGAAAAAGCCGGAAGCAAGCTGAAAAAAGCTCAGGACATCGGAACGATTGAGATTTTGGACGAACAGCAGTTTTTGGATCTGATCGAAAAACAATAAATTAATTCAACACAACAGCAAACCAAAAGACTGTCTTTATAGGCAGTCTTTTTATGCTTATAGATCAAGATTTTATTGTAATTTTAGTATAAGAAGTTTAAAGTTAAAAAAATGGAATTTTTACAGGATCATTCTATACAAAACGAGCTGTTATTGATATTTATTTCTGTTCTTTTGGGCATTTTCATAGGCGCAGAACGTGAATATCGAAACAAATCGGCAGGGCTGCGTACTTTTATTTTGGTATGTTTTGGATCTTGCCTGTTTACGATTCTTTCCATTAAAATAGGTGTTGAAAACCCCGATCGTTTAGCCGCCAATATCATTACCGGAATTGGTTTTCTGGGAGCCGGAGTTATTTTTAAAGGTGATAATAAAATCGACGGAATTACCACCGCAACAACCATCTGGGCAACCGCTTCAATCGGAATGGCCGTTGGTTCCGGATATGTTTATTTATCACTCATGGGAACCGTTTTGATATTATTAATTTTAAGTTCACTTACGTATCTTCAAAATTTTATTGATGACAATCACAAAATAAGAGAATACAAAATCGCCATTACAGCCTCTGATGAAATAAGACATTGCGAAGAATTATTCAGAAATAATAATTTGAAATTTTTAATGATAGGACAGCAATATACCGTAGGAAATCTGGCAACAACCTGGAGGCTCACAGGAAAAAACAAATATCATGAAACTTTAATTAAACAATTGATGAATGATCCCAAAATAATCGCGTATCAATTTTAAATCTAGATTAAAAATG
Organism: Chryseobacterium limigenitum; assembly: GCF_900114875.1. Classification (GTDB taxonomy): domain Bacteria; phylum Bacteroidota; class Bacteroidia; order Flavobacteriales; family Weeksellaceae; genus Chryseobacterium; species Chryseobacterium limigenitum. Next base: position 195,074 of record NZ_FPKW01000006.1, on the reverse strand, counting down.
TAAAACACAATTATCATTTATAATTAATATTGAATAACAAATTCAGCATCATTTTAATGATTTATCGATCATCAATAATTGACTATACATTTTATAGCTTTTAACTGATAATTCATAACCAAAATCTCCCATTTTCTTTGTAAATTAGGGCAAAATTTTGATTATGACAAAAAAGATACTTTTATCTGTATTTCTTTTGCCGGCTGCCATGGCTTTTGCACAGCAATACGGAGGAATGTGGATCCCAACAGAGCTCAATGAAAAGGAAATGAAAGATTTAGGAATGAAAATCTCTGCCAAAGACATCTTCAATCCTCAAAAAGCAAGCATAAAAGATGCTGTGGTACAGTTCAACGGAGGTTGTACTGCCGAGATCATTTCTCCAAAAGGATTGTTATTGACCAATCATCACTGCGGTTACGGTCAGATCCAGGCTCATTCAACCGTACAAAATGATCTTTTATCAAATGGTTTCTGGGCACAAAATATGAGTACAGAACTTCCAAATCCGGGAGTAATAGTAGACTTTATCGTAGATATCAAAGATGTTTCCAATCAGATTTTAGAAGGAACTGATAACCTTACAGAACCCGATCTTACCAAAAAGATTAATACCAATATTGAGGTTTATAAAAATTCTCAAAAAACAGAATCTTATCAATCTATTTCTGTAAAACCAATGTATTACGGAAATAAATACTACGCTTACACCATCGAAACGTATAAAGACATTCGTTTGGTAGGTGCACCGCCACAAAGCATCGGAAAATTCGGTTCTGATACCGATAACTGGGTTTGGCCAAGACATACGGGAGATTTCTCTATGTTCAGAATTTATGCGGACAAAAACAATAATCCTGCAGAATATTCAAAAGACAACGTTCCTTATACTCCGAAGCACTATCTTCCGGTTTCTATTAAGGATAAAAACGAAAATGATTTCACGTTCGTTTTCGGTTTTCCTGGAAAAACAACGGAATATCTTCCTGCAATCGCCGTAGAAAAGATCATGAAAGAGATCGATCCTGCAAAAATTGCCGTACGTGATGTTGCTTTGAAAACATTGGACGAAAAAATGCGTACCGATGATGCAACCCGTATCAAATATGCTTCAAAATTTGCTTCCGTAGCCAATTACTGGAAAAAATGGATCGGTGAAGTTGAAGGTTTGAAAAAATCTAATGCAGTTGAGAAAAAAGTAATGTATGAAGGTTCTTTGGTCGCTAAAAACCATGAGGTAAAGGCAACTTTAGACCAATTAAATAAATTATACAACGATCAGGCTCCTTTTGCTTTAAATAATGCATATTACACAGAAGTCATCAAAAATGCAGAAACATTAAAGCTTGCAAGTGACTATTATACTTACATTTCTTCTGTAGAATCTGGCAGAATGGATGAAAAAGAGTTGACTAAACTTAAAACAAAACTAACTGCATTCTACAAAGATTACAGCGCAGAATTAGATGCAAAAGTAACGGCAAAACTATTGGCTTTATATGCTAATAAAACGGCTCCACAATTCTTACCTTCTGGTTTTGACAAATATAAAAATGAGGCTCAGAACATTCCTGTCATTGAAGATATTTCGAAAAATTCAATTATTACGGGAAGAACTGCTGTGAATGGAGCAAATCTTAGCACAGATATTGAAAAAGCTTTCTCCAATCAGGATAAATTAATTAAAACAATTAAAAAAGACCCTGTTTATCAGCTTTATCTATCAATAAGAGATACGTATATGAAAACTGCTGATCCTCAATTTACGTCTCTTCAGACTAAAATTGATGCGTTACAAAAAACGTTCATGGCACAACAAATAGCAACGGATAAAGACAGAAAATTCTTCCCCGATGCCAATTCTACCCTTCGTGTAACCTACGGAAAAGTGAAAGGATCTACACCAAGAGATGCAGTTTCTTATGGCTTCCAGACGCATTTAGCGGGAGTTATTGAAAAATATGTTCCGGGAGATTATGAATTTGATGTTCCTAAAAAACTGATCGATCTTTACAACAAAAAAGACTTCGGAAACTATAAAGATAAAACAGGCGATGTTCCTGTAGGATTCACGGCAACGAACCATACGACAGGAGGAAACTCAGGAAGTCCGGTTTTGGATGCTAACGGAAACCTTGTTGGTCTAAACTTCGACAGACAGTGGGAAGGAACAATGAGTGACATCAATTATGATCCGCGTTTCAGCCGAAATATCATGGTTGACACTAAATATATTCTTTTCATTATTGATAAATATGCCGATTCTAAATGGCTTATCGATGAAATGAAAGTGATAAAGTAATTTTTTTAATGATAACTTTAAGAATCTATTTAAATTTTCAATCTTAATTTAAATAGATTCTTTTTATTTTATGAAAGACCGAATCATAAATTTATTAGCCAATTTTGCAGGAAATGATATCGAAAAATCGTTTCCTCTTCCCTATTGTTTGTCTGTCTACCACTGTGTTTCTGATGAAAACCTACTTCATCTTAATCATATCATCAACTATAAAAATGTAAAGCAGTTTGAGCAGGATCTGGATTACTTATCAAAGTATTTTCAGTTTGTGAATTGGGAAGAATTTAAAGATTTTATCAAAGGAAATTTTAAACCTAAAAAGAAAATTGCCTTACTTACTTTTGATGATGGTTTTAGGGAATTTTATGATGTTGTCGTTCCGATTTTAGAAAGAAAAGGAATTTATGCCGTCAATTTTATCAATCCGGCTTTCATTGATAATAAAGATTTGATGTTTCGCAGCAAAGCAAGTTTGATCATTAATGAAATTGAAAAAAATAAAGATATAAGCCCAGAAATCTATAATATTCTTCAGTTTAAAAGTGATTCAAAATCAAAAATTAAACAGAAAATATTACAGCTAAATTATCATCAAACAGATACTCTGAATAAGCTTACGAGAGCACTTGAAATCAATATTAGTTCATTTTTAAAAGAACAAAAACCTTATTTAAGCTTCGACCAATTAAAATCATTAACTCAAAAAGGATTCGGAATTTCCTCGCATAGTTGGGATCATCCTTTGTACAATGAGTTGTCTTTAAGTGAAAAACTAGAGACGACCAACAAAACATTTGACTATTTAAATATTAACAATTTTCTATACGAAAGTTTCGCTTTTCCTTTTACAGATTTCGGAGTGGAAAAGTCTTTTTTTGACGAATTATTTAAAAATAAAAACATGTTCTGTACTTTCGGAAGCGCAGGAATAAAGCTCGACAGCGTTTCAAAAAACCTCCAAAGAATCCCGATGGAAACAGGGAAAAACGCTGAAACAATATTAAAAAAAGAAATTTGTTACTATCAATTAAAAAGTATTTTCAATAAAAATAAAATCATAAGGAAATGATACATTTAAAGACATTTAATAAAAAACAATTGGGGGAATTTGTATCATCCGGAGATTTCAAAAAATACGATTTTTTACCAATTACAGCGCATAGAGCTCGATCTCACATCAATAATCCAAAAGCAAATGATGATCAAACGTTACTTATTTTAGCGTTTGACGATGAGAATTTAGCCGGTTATATCGGTTGTTTTCCCGATAATTTTATCATTGATGGAAAAGTGTTTAATTATGCATGGCTGAGTACGTTATATGTAAGCAGTAATTTTCGAGGAAAAAGGATTGCTCAATCCCTTTTACAAAAGGCATTTGAAGAATATAACGAGAATCTTGCGCTCACAGAATTTACAAAAGAAGCAGAAGGACTTTATAACAAAATGGGGACTTTTGAATACATCCGGCCTAAAGTTGGCAAGCGATATTATTTCCGTACAGATCTTGCAACGATAATTCCTTCAAAAAAGCCTAAAACAGAGAATCTAAAGCCAATTTTCAGCTTGGGAGATGCTCTGTTAAATACTTTTATTTCAGTAAAAAACTGTTTCATTCAAAAACCTGATTTCAAATTTGAAATTCTTGATAAAGTGGATAGTGAAAGCGTTGATTTCATTTCAAAATTTCATAGTAACCGAAATGCTGAGGAACTCAATTGGGCAATAGAAAATCCATGGGTTTTAGAAAGTAAAAACAAAGAAGAAAACTATTTATTTTCCAGCTTTTCTGAGAGCATCAACTATTTCTGGATAAAAATTTATGACAAGAAAAATGTTTTAGAGACTTGTGCGCTTTTGTTTGTACGAAATGGTCACTTAAAAATTTCTTATCTGTTTTCAGAATCTGATTTGGAACAATTCGTTACATTTTTAAGCTATTTTGTCGTTAAGAATAAAATTAATTATTTAATAAGCTATCAAACAGAATTCAACAAAAAAGCAGAATCGATGAATATATTTCCAAAAATCCATCAGCGAAATATGGAAAGACGGTATATGTTCCACAAACAGCTTATTAAAAACCTTCCCAATGGCTTTGATCCTAATTTTCAGGACGGCGATGGTGATTGTGTGATGACATAAAAAAAGAGGCTTTTTTTAAGCCTCTTTTAATTTTAATGTCCAAAAATATCTTTTAAAGTCAATTCTTTGAACTCTCCCATTTGGTTAACGGCTTCCATATTCAGGTTTTCTCGTTTCCCGATAATGGCTGTATTGAAATGTACAGGTTTTATTTCTGTCTGATAAAACTTATTCACATCATCAAATTTCAGACTTTGGATCTGCTGATAAATATCTTTCCTAAAATCATGCGAAATGCCTATTTTTTTTAACCTTAAGGTATTGAAGAAAATAGTTGTTCTGGTAATTCTCGTTGATGCAATTTGTTTCAATGCTGCATTTCTGGCATTTTCAAACTGAATGGGCACTTCAGGAAGTTCATTCATCAATTCGCTCATCGTATCAACTGCAATTTGCAATTTATCCGGCTGAGTTCCGATGTACGTTGTGATATAATCCGGATGTCCGGATTCTGAATTGGCAGCGTAAGAAACATACGCAGAATATGCCAAACTCTTACTCTCACGGATCTCCTGGAAAACAATCGACGACAATCCTCTTCCGAAATATTCATTGAAAACATTGATCTTTCCGAAGTTTGCGGTGTTGACTTCATTTCCTCTTCCGATTTTGCTCATCTCCATCTGCACCATGTCGTAGTTCATGAAATAAACATTTCCTTTCGTTTCCGGTTCAGGATATTTTTTAGGCTCAGGAATTTGAAGACTTGCCGTTTCAATATATTTTTCGATATAATTAGTAAAGTTTTCAAAGCTTTTCCCGTAGAAAAACACTTGATAAGGATAATCAAACAGTTTTTTCATTCTGTCTGTAAATACCTCAACGTTGGAACTTTCCAGTTCTTCTTTCGAAATAATATCTGTAAAACGGGAGAATTCTCCAAGCTTTGTATAATTTGTCAAAGCTGTCATAATACGGTTTTTATCTTTTTTTACTGCTTCACGATTTTCAAGGATAGTTTCTACAAACTGATTGTAGATTTCCTGATCTGGTTGCACGTTATGCATCCAGTGTTGAAGCAACTCAATTCCTTTTTCAAGATTTTCTTCTAAACCGCTCAATGAGATCAAAAGCTGATCGGCAGAGGTTTTAAAGTCATTGCTAACCCCGATTTTAAAGAACTCTTTTTTAAGATCTTCGGGTGAAAATTTTTCTGTTCCGAGATACTGAAGAACTTGCGTAGAAATTCCCAAATCTCTGTCATGATCACTTCCAAAAGGGAAAATAAAATGAGCCTGAGCAATTTCGTTATATTTATTTTTAACGAAACTCAGTTTTTTATCTTTAACCGAAGTCGTTTTTATTTCTTTTTGATAATCAATAAATTCAGGTTGAATATCTTCTGTCTTTTCAGCTAAAATCTCTTGTAAAAACTCAGATTGAGCCTCACGGTTGATTTTTATAGGGGTAATTCCCGGGTTATCAACTCTCAATAATTTATCGTTAACTCCTTTTTCTTTGTTGATGAGAACGTAATTATCTTTAAAAAATTCATTCGAAAAATCTACAACTTCCTGTTTGGTAACAGTAGAATATTCATCCATCTCGCTTAATTCCTCTTCCCAAGATCTGCCTTTGATGTAAGTATCATAAAGATTTGTTGCAAGACCATCGGCTGTTTCCAGCGTTTTCATTCTTTGAAGTTTAAAATCATTGATGATGGCAGGAAGCATCCAATCCGGAAAATCTCCTTTTTTCAATAATTCGATCTGTTCCAACACCATTTCCTTAGCTTCATTCAAGGTCTGCATTTCTTTCGGAACAGCAACAATTGAAAAATATCCGTATTCTTTTAACCCAACAGAAAAAGCCTGTGCCCAAAGCATTCTTTGCGTCTGATTGATATTTAAATCTAATAATCCTGCTTCTCCTCTATTGCTTAAAATATTTGCTATAATATCAGCTAATATCGCTTCTCGGCTCCCATAGCTGTCGGTTCTCCAAGCTAATTGAGTTCTTGGTGTCGTCGGGCTTTTTACTGTTCTTTCTACAATTTCAGTAAGTGGTTTTTCAATAATTGGAGTTTTCTTTGGTAATTCTTTGTAAGGAATAGCTCCGAAATACTGATCTACAAGTTGAATCGTTTCTTCAAAATCCAGATCACCCACCAAAACCATGGCATAATTATTAGGAACATAATATTCATCAAAATATTTATGAATAGCCTTCATAGAAGGATTCTTCAAATGTTCCGGCTTCCCTAAAGTCGTTTGCTGACCGTTAGGATGAGTCGGAAAAAGAGCATCCATCAACTCATAATTCACCAATCTAGAATCATTATCCTGCGCTCTGTTGAATTCTTCGTAAACGGATTCTAATTCAGTGTGAAAAAGCCTTAATGTCAATTCAGAAAATCTTTCTTTCTCGACTTTCAGCCATTTTTCAAGTTCGTTATTGGGAATATTATTTTTGTAAACGGTTTCGTCAAACCAAGTGTGGGCATTCGTTCCGCTTGCGCCTAAGGAAGAAATTACCTTATCATATTCATTCGCAATCGCATACTGGCTTGCTTGCTGAGAAACTTCATCTATTTTTGTGTAGATTTCTTTCTTCTTTTCAGGATCTTGTTCTGCTTTATGCTGTTCGTATAAGTCAGAAATCTGGTCTAGTAAAACCTTTTCCTTTTCCCAGTTTTGAGTTCCTAATCTTGAAGTTCCTTTAAACATCATATGCTCAAGATAATGCGCCAAACCTGTATTATCGGACGGATCGTTATTACTTCCCGTTCTTACAGGAATGTAGGTCTGAATCCTCGGAGCATCAAAATTTTGAGCAAGAAAAACTTTTAACCCGTTTTTCAGAGTATAGATTCTTACTTTATTTTCGTCCTGAGTTATGGTAGTATATTCGTAGTTATTTTTATCGGTATGAATCGTCTCCTTATATCTTTTGTCGGTCATATATAAATTCATTTTCATTCGTTTAAGATAAGAATGTATACAAATGTAAGCAATCAAAAAAGAACACTTTCTACTTTTTCTATTATTACATCTATTGTGACGATTATTAATTACTTGCCACTTACTCATTATTTATTTTTCAGGAGCTGTTTCGCGCTATCCACTCATACTCCTCACGCCGACCCTCCCCACACCAAACCCGCCAGCTTTCCCACTTCCTGTTGCGGGGTAACCGTTACTATCGCGGCTAGGCTTTTGTCGGTAAATTATTATGCAGCCATCCAATCAGTTAAGATTTTTTTTCGTTGGACTGTTACATTATTTTTCTTCCAAAAACCTTGACAAGGCTCACAAACAATAAAATCCTCTTCAGCTTTCTTTGCCTTTTTACAAAATAATTATCTAAGTTTGCACTAAGTTTTCCAAAAATAACAACCATGTCCGGAAACATTCTGATCATCGATGATGAGATCAAGCTCCTGAAATTATTAGGAATGATCCTTTCCCAAGAAAATTTTAACGTAAAAGAAGCTTCCACAGCGCGCTCTGCAATGACGATGCTCGAACAGTACGACTTTGATGTTGTGTTAAGTGACGTCCGGCTTCCCGATGCTTTCGGAGTTGATCTTGTAAAATCCATCAAAACAAAATATCCTCACCTTGAAATTATTTTAATGACCGCCTTCGGAAATATTACCGATGCCGTTCAGGCAATGAAAAACGGAGCTTACGATTATTTAGTAAAAGGCGATGATAACGAGAAAATTATTCCGTTGGTCTATAAAACGCTGGAAAAAGCAAAAGATAATAAATCCAAGACCGTTCAAAAGAGTAATATTCAAAAAGGATTTAATCAAATCATTGGAATTTCTCCTTTAATTATTCAGGCTAAAAAACTGGCAGAAAGAGTGGCTTTAACAGATGCAACCGTTCTTTTAACAGGAGAAACCGGAACCGGAAAAGAGGTTTTTGCGAACGCCATTCATGAGGGAAGCGACAGAAAGAAAAATAACTTTGTAGCGATCAATTGTTCTGCATTCAGCAAAGAAATTCTGGAAAGTGAACTTTTCGGGCACAAGCAAGGTTCTTTTACCGGAGCCATAAAAGACAAAAAAGGGCTTGTAGAAGAAGCTAATGGCGGAACTTTATTCCTTGATGAAATTGGTGAAATGCCGATTGAGCTTCAGGCAAAATTACTTCGCGTCCTGGAAACGAAAGAGTTTATGAAAATGGGTGAAACAAAGGTTTCAAAATCAGATTTCAGATTAATTGCCGCCACCAACAGAAATTTAGAAGACGAAATAAAGCAGGGACATTTCAGGGAAGATCTTTATTTTAGGTTAAACGTTTTCGAGATCAATCTTCCTCCTCTTCGTGAAAGAAAAGATGATTTAAAAGTTTTAGCTAAAAATTTTATTGATATTTTTTCAAATAAACTGCATTTGTCATCCGTTCAGGTTTCCCCGGAATATTATAAAGCCTTAGAAAAAAACGACTGGAAAGGAAATATCCGTGAATTAAGAAATACCATCGAAAGAAGTTTGATCTTAATGAATGACAATATGCTGGATACAGAAAGTCTTCCGCATTATTCCGAAAAAACAGTTTCTGCTGATAAAGATTCCTTGAGTATGAGATCTTTGGAAAAAGAACATATCCAAAAAGTAATTCAATATACAAAAGGAAACAAAGCCGAAGCAGCGCGATTACTGGAAATCGGCATTGCAACCTTGTACCGCAAATTGGAAGAATACGAACTGCGATGAGTTTGAGGGTTGGAGAATCTTAGTGTTTAAGAGTTTTAAATTATTACGCTAGAATTCGCTTATAGCTTACTGCTTCTCGCCTAAAGCATCCTATCATTATAATAAAGAGCCTATCATTTTGATAGGCTTTTCTGTTTTGTGGCACCATCTAAAAACCGCATAAAACACTATCAATAAAACACTTACCTCTAATATTAGCAAAATGGTTCTTATTTTGGCATATAGGATTTAAATAAAATATTCTAAAAATGACAATTTCAAGAAAAACGTTCAAAAAACGGGAGCATTCAAAATTCAGCTTTTTGATTGTATCGTATGTACTTTTTACTTTATTAACCTTAATTGTAACATCATGATGCTCATTAGTTTGATACTGCTTTTCGCAGTAATGTTTTGGCTTTTGTACAAATCTGTTGATTTTTTCGACAAAATATAAAAATTATGTGGAGTTTATTTATCCTTTCAATACTAGCCTTTGGGTACATCTGTTATGTTTTAACGAAACCTGAAAAATTTTAATCAAAATCATGAATACAGAAATTTTAGGCATCATAGCGATGTTCGCGATCACATTAGTTATTGGTATTTTCTTAGGGAAATACATTGCTGATGTTTACGGTTATAAAAAGACTTTTTTAGATAAAATTTTTCAACCGATTGAAAATATTATTTATAAAATTTCAGGGATCAACCCGGACCGTCAGATGACTTGGAAACAGAATATGTTTGCCATGCTGGCCATTAATTTAGTTTGGTTCATCATCGGATTTTTCATCTTATTAAATCAGTCATTCCTTCCCTTAAACCCAGACGGAAACCCGGATATGTCGCCCGATCTGGCTTTTAATACAACAATTTCTTTCTTGGTTAACTGTAACCTACAGCATTATTCGGGAGAAACGGGAGTCAGTTATTTAAGTCAGTTGTACTTAATGTTTTTACAGTTTGTAACGGCTGCAACCGGGATGGCTGCGATGGCAGTACTTTTCAAAGCATTTAAAGAAAAAACAACGACCGAATTAGGTAATTTTTTCGATTTTTTCACGAAATCAATAATCAGAATATTAATTCCGATAAGTATTGTTGTGGCTTTTATCCTTTCTGCCAACGGAACTCCGATGACTTTCGAAGGGAAAGATCATATCACCAATCTGGAAGGTCAGAAAGTTGATGTTTCCAGAGGCCCAGTTGCTGCTTTTGTGGCAATCAAACATTTAGGAACAAATGGTGGAGGTTTCTTCGGAGCGAACTCTGCCCATCCTCTTGAAAATCCGAATTACATGACCAATATGACTGAAATGGTTACTCAGATGATCATTCCTTTTGCGTTGGTTTTTGCGTTAGGATTTTATTTAAAGAAAAGAAAACTTTCTTGGACTATTTTCACCGTAATGACCATCGGTTTTCTGGCATTAGCCGTTCCGAATGTTGTGAATGAAACTCAGGGAAATCCATTAATTACAGAAATGGGAACCGACAATCATTTGGGAGCGATGGAAGGTAAAGAAATTCGTTTCGGAAGTGCTTCTTCAGGATATTGGAGTATTGCGACAACCGTAATATCTACAGGTTCTGTAAACGCAATGCATGACAGTACGATGCCACTTTCAGGAATGAATCAGCTTTTAGCGATGATGATCAACTGCTTCTACGGCGGTTGCGGAGTCGGAATTCTAAACTACTTTATATTCATCATTCTTGCGGTATTTATGAGCGGTCTGATGGTAGGAAGGACACCTGAATTTATGGGTAAAAAGATTGAAGCCAAAGAAATGAAAATCGCGATGATCGTTGCTTTATTTCACCCTTTTTTAATTCTTGTAGGAACAGCTTTAACAGCTTATATGCCTGAATTCGGAGCGAAAACATTGAACAATCCTGGATTCCATGGTTTTAGTGAAATGTTGTATGAATTTACTTCATCATCCGCCAACAACGGTTCAGGATTTGAAGGATTGGGAGACAACACCCCTTGGTGGAATATCTCAACAGGAGTTGTACTGCTGTTATCAAGATTTATCCCGATCATAGGCCCGATTGCAATTGCAGGATGTTTAGCTCAGAAAAAATACATTCCGGAAAGTGCAGGAACTTTGAAAACGGATACCGCAACTTTTGGATTTATGACTTTAGCGGTCATTCTTTTAATCGCTGCCCTGTCTTTCTTCCCTGCACTTACTTTGGGACCAATTGCAGAACAACTTCAATATTTTTCTAAATAAAAATTAAAATCAATTGTAAGCCATTAAGGAATTGAAAAGAGTAAGACAACTAGTCTAAATCTCATAGAATCATTCACTTGAATAACATTATCCATTTCATCACTTATCTCTTTATTCACCTTAATGGTTACCATTGATTACAATTATATAACTATTTCAAAAAAATGAAAAATCAATCACAGACATTGTTTCAAAAAGATTTGGTCAACGAAGCCATCAGACAGTCTTTCGTTAAGCTGAATCCGAAAATCATGTTTAAAAACCCTGTCATGTTTCTGGTAGAAATCGGAACAATCGTCATGTTCATCGTTAGCTTATTTAGCTTATCGGGTGACAAATCGCAAGGCAGTTTCGCATATAATTTTTTAGTATTTATCATCTTATTTTTCACTGTTTTATTCGCCAATTTCGCAGAAGCCATCGCAGAAGCAAGAGGAAAAGCTCAGGCAGATACCCTGAGAAAGACCCGTGAAGAAACTCCGGCTAAATTAATTGTAGACAACAAACCCGGATTTCAGGTAGAAACAGCCTTAAAAATGTCTGCTGAAATGAAACTGGGAGATATCTTTCTTTGTGAAGCAGGCGACCAGATCCCGATGGATGGTGAAATTATCGAGGGTTTAGCAACAATCGATGAATCAGCAATTACAGGAGAAAGTGCGCCCGTGATCAGAGAATCAGGTGGAGATAAAAGCTCCGTAACAGGCGGTACGAAAGTGCTTTCAGACAGAATAAAAGTAAAAGTCACCACAAAACCGGGTGAGTCCTTTCTAGATAAAATGATTGCCCTTGTAGAAGGCGCATCAAGACAAAAAACACCTAACGAAATAGCTTTAACCATATTGTTAGCTGGGTTTACCCTTACTTTCATTATCGTTACAGTTACTTTAAAACCTTTTGCAGATTATTCGCAGACGCCTATCACTATTGCGGCATTTATATCACTTTTCGTTTGTTTGATACCCACAACGATCGGAGGTCTGCTTTCTGCGATTGGAATTGCAGGGATGGACAGAGCCTTAAGAGCCAATGTTATCACAAAAAGTGGTAAAGCCGTTGAAACTGCGGGAGATATTGACGTTCTGCTTCTTGATAAAACAGGAACGATCACCATCGGAAACCGTAAAGCAACGCAATTTCACCCATCAAATAATATTGATATTAATGAATTTATAAAAGCTTCGGCATTAAGTTCTGTTGCCGATGAAACTCCGGAAGGAAAATCTATTATTGAATTAAGCCAATTAAAATCTGAAGACTTGCTTGTTCCAAATCCTGTCTACATTGATTTTACGGCTGAAACCAGAACTTCAGGTATTGATTTTGAAAACACAAGAATTAGAAAAGGAGCTTACGACACAATTAAAAAACTGACTGAAAAAGCAGGAAACATTTTCCCTCAGGAAACTCAGGAAGCAACAACTAAAATTTCTGAAAACGGAGGAACTCCATTGGTCGTTTCTGTGAATGAACAGGTTTGGGGAGTTATTGAACTTCAGGATATTATTAAAACAGGAATTCAGGAACGTTTTCAACGATTGAGAAAAATGGGTGTGAAAACAGTGATGGTAACGGGAGATAATCCTCTAACCGCAAAATTTATCGCTGAGAAAGCCGGTGTAGATGATTTTATCGCAGAAGCCAAACCTGAAGATAAGATGAATTACATTAAAAAAGAACAGCAGGAAGGAAAATTGGTCGCGATGATGGGTGATGGAACGAATGACGCGCCCGCCCTAGCCCAAGCCGATGTTGGCGTTGCGATGAACAGTGGAACTCAAGCCGCTAAAGAAGCGGGAAACATGGTTGATCTGGATAATGATCCAACAAAACTGATTGAAATCGTAGAAATCGGAAAACAGTTATTAATGACTCGCGGAACGCTGACGACTTTCAGTATTGCGAATGATGTTGCTAAATATTTCGCTATTATTCCGGCGTTGTTTATAACGTTTATTCCGGCACTTCAGAAATTGAATATTATGAATCTTCACAGTCCGGAGTCCGCGATTTTATCAGCCATTATTTTCAATGCAATCATCATTCCGATCCTGATTCCATTGGCTTTAAAAGGCGTTGCTTATAAACCAATCGGAGCAAGCGCATTGTTAAGAAGAAACCTTTTAATTTACGGTTTGGGAGGAATTATCGCACCATTCATCGGAATAAAGATTATCGATTTATTTGTCAGTCTATTCTTTTAAAAGGCCGGGAGGTTGAAGCTGGAGGCTGGAAGTGAACACAGGAACGTTTTAACTTCCATCATCCCTCTCCCATCTTCCATCCATTTAATTCAAAAATTTAATAAAAATGAAAAATTATATTGTATCAGCATTCAGACTCACTATCGTCATGCTGGTTATTGTAGGCATCTATTTGATCATTGTGTATGCAGGTTCAAAAGTATTGCCTAATCAGGGAAATGCAGAGATCATCAATCATAACGGACAAAAATTTTATGCCAATATCGGTCAGGATTTTAAATCTCCGAAATATTTCCACGGTCGCCCGTCTGCTGTAGATTATAATGCGGCAGGAAGTGCAGGAAGCAACAAAGGACCGAGCAATGAAGAATATTTGCAGGCCGTTCAAAAAAGAATCGACACTTTAAAAATGCAGAATCCGGAAATGAATACCGCAAAAGTTCCTGTAGAATTGGTAACCGCAAGCGGAAGCGGATTAGATCCTGATATTTCTGAAGAAGGCGCTTTATACCAAGCTAAAAGAATTGCAAAAGAAAGAAATATCTCTCTGGAAAAAATTGAAAATCTTATTAATATTAAAACAGAGAAACCTATTTTTGGACTTTTCGGGCCATCAAAGATCAATGTTTTAAAACTAAATATAGCTCTTGATCAATTAAAATAAAATTATTAATTTTCTTAACTACTCAAACTCTCGGTTAAAAATAATAAGGTTTACAACTACCATGAAAAAATATATCATAACAAGTCTATTATTGGGAATATTTTTCTCAAAAGCTCAAACATCAGATTCATTAAAGACAAACAATAAAGTAACTTTTTCTGCATACGCTGAACTATTTTACACATATGATTTTAATGAACCGTCCAATCATCTGCGTCAGAATTTTTTATACTCATATAATCGTCATAATGAACTGAATCTTAACTTAGGACTTGTAAAAGCAGCTTATCAAAGTGAAAATCTTCGTGCTAATTTTGCGTTGATGGCCGGAACTTATGCACAGGATAATATGGCTGCAGAACAGGAAGCACTGCGCTATGTAAATGAAGCTAATATTGGAATTAAAATTTCCAAAAACAAAAACTTATGGATCGATGCAGGAATAATGCCTTCTCACATCGGTTGGGAAAGCGCAATCGGAAAAGATAATATTAATCTTACGAGAAGTTTTGCAGCAGAAAATTCGCCATATTTTGAAACAGGAGCGAAAATTTCCTACACTTCAGATAACGGAAAATGGTTTGTAAGCGGATTGGTTCTGAACGGATGGCAGCGTATTGCAAAACCTGAAGGCAATCAAAGCATTTCTTTCGGACATCAGCTAACGTATAAACCGAATGAAAAAATTACATTAAACAGCAGTTCATTCATCGGAAACGACAAATCAAAAGAAGAGAAAAAAATGCGTTATTTCCATGATTTGTATGGAAGTTTTCAATTGACAGAAAAATTTTCAACGGTTCTAGGTTTTGATATCGGAGCAGAGCAGAAATTAAAAGGAAGTGAGCAGTATAATATTTGGTATAGTCCGAATATTTTGATGAAATATCAATTAGATAATAAATGGGCGCTGGCCGGAAGATTGGAATATTACAACGATAAAAACGGAGTCATTATCAACACGAAAACGCCCAATGGTTTTCAGACCTACGGATATTCTCTAAACGTAGATTATGCGATTTTAAAGAATGTTGTATTCCGTACAGAAGCAAGAGGTTTTACGTCAAAAGATGCGATCTTTGTAAAGAACGATGAACTTAAACAGGGAAACTTTTTTATTACCACAAGTTTAGCAGCTTGGTTTTAAGAAGCGGGAAGTCTGAAGTTGGGTGCTGGAAGTAAATAGTATGCTATAATAACTTCCAGCATCCAACTTCCAGCTTCCACCACTACCTATGTTTCAAAAAATAAAATTAAAAAGAATAAAATCAATGTCATCATCAGCAAAGCAATTTTTAGAACTCATTCAAAAATCCAAAAAAGGAAAATTTAAGATCTATATTGGGATGAGTGCGGGGGTAGGAAAAACGTTCCGAATGCTCCAGGAAGCCCATGCTTTACTGCGAAATGGTATTGATGTAAAAATCGGCTACGTAGAAACTCACGGAAGAGAAGAAACCGTAGCTTTAGTAGACGGAATTCCTGAAATACCTCGAAGGTCTGCTTTTTATAAAGGCAAAAATCTTGAAGAAATGGATCTTCAGACCATTATCAATGAACATCCGGAAGTTGTTTTGGTGGATGAATTGGCACATACCAACGTTGAAGGTTCAAAAAACAAAAAAAGATGGCAAGATGTGTTGGAAATCCTGGATAATGGCATTAATGTCATCAGTGCAATGAATATTCAGCATATTGAAAGTTTGAATGAGGAGGTGAAAAAAATTACAGGAATTGAAGTTTCAGAGCGCGTTCCCGATAAAATTTTAGCCTTAGCTGATGAAGTAGTGAATATTGATTTAACCGCTGACGAACTTCTAACGAGATTGAAAGAAGGCAAGATTTATAAAAAGGAAAAAATTCATACAGCTTTAAATAATTTCTTCCAAAGCGGCCATATTTTACAGCTTCGCGAATTGGCTTTAAAAGAAGTAGCCACACACGTTGAAAAAAAGGTTGAAACAGAGGTTAAAACCGAAAACTTTAAACCTATAAAATTTCTCGCATGCATCAGCAGTAACGATAAAATTGCTAAAAATATCATCCGGAAAACCTCAAGACTGGCGAGTTATTACAATAGTCCGTGGACGGTTTTATATGTTCAGAAACCATCTGAAAATCCCGAAAAAATAGCTTTAGATAAGCAAAGATATTTGATTAATAATTTTAATTTAGCACAAGAATTGGGCGCAAAAGTGATCCGAATAAAAGAAAACAGCGTGCATAAAGGAATTTTAGATTATGTAGTTGAGCATAATATCACCACTGTCTGCATCGGAAAACCTCATGCCAAACTTTGGCAGAGACTTTCCGGCTACAGCTGGATCTACACCCTGATGAACCGATTGAATGAACGACAGATCGATATTATTATTTTATCTTAAACACAATGAAAATTAAAACCAAACTTACCCTCGGCGTAGGTCTTTTATTCTTACTGATCGTTTTACTTTCAGTGATTGGCTCTGTGTATATCAATAAATTAAAATCTGATACCGAAAAAATTCTTACTGCTAATTACAACAGTTTAGAATTCTCCAAAAACATGTTCCTGGCATTGGATAAAATAAGTACAGACAGTGCGATTGCCATCAAAGATTTCAAAAAAAACAATGGTTTACAGGAAAAAAATCTCACGGAATTTGGTGAAAAAGAAGCCACTCAAAATCTTAATCTGCATTTCGACAGCTATTTACAACAGCCCACCATCGAAAAAGAAAAGCTTATCCGCGAAGATCTGGCCAAGATCATGTCGCTGAATATGAAAGGTATTGAACGTAAAAGTGATATCGCCATTATAACCGCAGAAAATGCGACTTTCTGGATCGTAAGTATTGGTACAGGTTGTTTTCTGATCGCTTTCACTTTGTTGTTTAATTTACCTCAGACCATTGCAGAACCTATCAATCAACTGACTTTCAGCATTAAACAAATTGCGAATAAAAATTATAATGAAAGGGTTCATTTTAAAGGAAGTGAAGAGTTTAATGACCTTGCCAATTCTTTCAACATCATGGCCGAAAAACTGCAGGAATATGAAAGCAGTACCCTTTCTACGCAATTGATGGATAAAAAAAGGATTGAAACGTTAGTTAATAATATGCACGATGCCGTAATTGGGCTCGATGAAAATCATTTTATCTACATGATTAACGATGAAGCTTTAAAAATCACCAATCTTAGAAAAGAAGAGATTATTGGGAAAACAGCTCATGAAGTGGCCATTAACAATGATTTGGTGAGAGAACTTTTAAAAAACATTGATCATCCCGTAAAAGAACCAATAAAAATTGTCACTGATAATAAAGAGAATTATTTTGAACAGGAGATTGTTCCCATCAACATTGTAAAAACCGGCGAAAAAGAAAAAAAATATATCGGAAAAGTAATTTTACTCCGAAATATCACGCCTTTCAAAGAATTGGATTTTGCTAAAACCAATTTTATTGCAACCATTTCTCACGAATTAAAAACTCCTATTTCTGCCATTAAAATGGGTGTTCAGCTATTAGGAAATCAAAAATTCGGTGAGCTGAATGAGCAGCAAAAAGAATTATTGAAAAGCATTAATGAAGACGGACAACGTTTATTGGATATTACCGGAGAACTCCTGAATTTATCACAAGTTGAAACAGGAAATATAAGATTACATATTGAAAGTTGTTCGCCCAAGAACATTGTTCAGACCGCCATTAAAAATGTTGAAAAACTGGCTGAACAGAAAAATATAGCCATTAATTTTCAATATAATTTAGAGGAAAACAATTTTGTTTCTGCCGATTTTGACAAAACGGTTTGGGTAATGAATAATTTCCTGAGCAATGCCATTAAACATTCTTTTCAGGATGAAAATATTCAGATTTTAGTTGAAAAATCAGATTCATATGTAACATTCAGCATCACAGATACAGGAAGCGGAATTGATGAAAAATACCACCGCCAGATCTTCGACCGTTATTTTCAGGTTCCCGGAGAGCATCAAAACGGAACAGGTTTAGGCTTGGCGATTTCCAAAAACTTCATTGAAAAACAAAATGGCGAAATTGGCGTGAACAGCTCGCTGAATCAGGGAAGTACTTTCTATTTTAAGTTGCCTTTGGCTTAAATAATTTTTTTTACATTTGATAAATGGCTATTTATCAGTTTCGACTAAATCTAATTCCACGAAAAGGAGTTATTAATGAGTTCGGATTTATTCCTAATAAATTAAATATCAATCTTCAAGAAAGAACAAATCATTACAACCTTGAAGAAGATAATTTATTGGATTCTACTGATTTTTTTATAGATGCTTTAACTATAAATTTTTGGGATTCTGCAGAGATTTTTCCAACAGAAATAATTTATTACATCAATAAATTATTTCCCAGAAAACCATTAGAAAGTAGATCTGATTATTATTACTGGAAACATTATAAGAGAACCATTGATACAACAATAGATCATGATGCATCATTAATATTAAATAAAGAAAATGGAAAAATAAAAGAACTTCATTTTCGGGCAGATTTAAGAGAAGACGGCTTAATTTTTTTAAATAATTTTATTGAAATTGCGAAAAAATATGATTGCCTCTTAATGGATCTTCAAGGAAATCTTGTCATTCCAGCACAAAAAGAAGTTTATAAATTGGCAAAACTTTCAAACAGTTATATTTTTTTGACAAATCCTGAAGGATTTTTAACCAATCTAGGCAACGACCATAAAATATTAAATGATGATTAACAATGCCTGATAATATATTTTTCTATTTCATTATTGCATTCTTTCTATTTGCTATTGGCAAGAGCATTTATCATTTCATTGAAAAAAAGAAAATTCTTGCCAATTACAAACAATTAAATTCTATAGAAATTAACAACATTTCCGGTTCAATTGTTACCACAAGTGGAATGTTGCGTCAAAGGTTTGAATGGTTTACATTCGATATATTGATCAATCAAAATTCTGTTTTTTTATTTCCAAAAAGTTTTTACTTTATTCCGAGTCGTGCAATCAACCTGGTGTATTCAACCGCAAATAATAAATACACGAAACAAACCAGAAAACCTGAGCAGATACGAGAGTTTAATGTTAGCAAAGACAATCTAGAAATCGTTTTTATGAGGGATTATTTCATGTCACAAACATCAAAATTATATTTAAAAAATCTTACTCAGGAGCAAATTAAACTTCTGGGCTCTGTTTTAAATAAAAGAATTGCTGACTAAAATATTTTAATACCATTCATAACTTTAATTCCGGATATTGATAAAATATTAATCTACAAAATCAAAGAATAAACGAAACAAATAATGCTGCACACAGAATGCCTCCTTACGCAGGAGAAGGTGTCAATATGGCGATGCAGGATCCTTATGAATTGGCTGAGTGCTTAACAAATGATCAATTTGAAGATATTTAGTGGACAAGAATTATGATTCTTTATTACACTTCATCATAGAATCCAAAAGAATTATTTGGTTTTAAAATATAAAAATGTACATTTGTAAACGGCGGGATGAAACTTTACTTTCATTCCGCCATTTTTATTTATTTTTTACACTAAAAAAATTACATCACAACAGATTAAATAAATTTTACTATAAATACATTAATGAAAATGAAAAAGACTATTTCTGATTTTTTAAATCTGCATACCGGTGAAGAAGATCCTAATCTTGTCTTGGAGAATGTTACTAAAAATGTGTCTTTTAGAGGTGCAAATCTATGGATCTTAGCGTGTGCAATACTTATTGCTTCCGTTGGATTGAATGTAAATTCTACAGCAGTAATTATCGGCGCAATGCTTATCTCCCCTTTGATGGGACCAATTGTAGGTGCAGGTTTTGCTTTAGCGACATACAATTTCAATCTATTAAAAAAATCCATGAAAAACCTTTTAATAGCAACAATTGTAAGTTTATCGGTTTCTATTTTATACTTCTATTTAAGTCCGTTCAAAGAAATTCAGTCTGAATTACTGGCAAGAACCTCACCTAATATTTATGATGTTCTTATCGCTTTTTTTGGAGGAATTGTAGGAGCTGTTTCTATTACAAGGGTTGAAAAAGGAAATCCTATTCCGGGTGTTGCTATCGCAACAGCATTAATGCCCCCGCTTTGTACAGCAGGGTTTGGGATTGCTACAGGAAATTATTCTTTTTTCTTCGGAGCATTTTACCTGTATACCATAAATTGTTTTTTCATTTGTATTGCCACTTTTTTTATCATTAAATTCCTGAAATATAAACCAGTTTTATTAACCAACAAAATTTATGAAAAGAGAATACGCTACGGAATTACAGTGCTTATTGTGATCATGATTGTTCCAAGTGCATATTTGGCCTATAATTTATTGAATGAAAGAAAATATACTCAACATGTAGAAAATTTCATTAATGATGAATTTATAAATAATGGCTATACCGTTATTTATAAGAAAATAAATTATAATTCTAATCCAAAATCAGTTGAGCTTGCCTTTCTTTCCAAAAAATTTGACAGCCTTGAAATAAAAAGCCTAAATAACTCTTTGAAAAATTTCGGGATCAATAATACCAATTTAATTATTAAGCAAAATACCTCTGATCTAAAAGCTGAAATCCTCAATGAAATTAATTCCCAAAAAAATACGGTTAGCGAAAAAGATGTTCAGATCAATGTCTTGAAAGGAGAACTAAATCAATATAAGTCTGATAATCCTGAACTCATAAAGGAAATAGGGATCTTATTCCCTGAAGTGAAAAATATCTCATTAGGAAAACTGCAAACCTTCTACAAGCCTGACTCTGCAGGAGTTGAAACAGCTTTCATCTACAGATCCGAAACCAAAATAGATGAAGAAAAGCTAAAGGCCTGGCTAGAAAATAAGTTGAAAACGAACAAAATTATTTTGATGAATACCAAAAACTAGAAGTACATTTATTTTTCAATTCTAAAAACATAAAAATGGAAGCATTTTTTTTTGCCACACCCAACGACTTCAGAGAATGGCTTGAGAAAAACCACGCCACTGAAAAAGAGCTTTTGGTAGGATTTTATAAAGTCGGAACCAAAAAGCCGTCGATGATCTGGTCGGAAGCTGTTGATCAGGCATTATGTTTTGGGTGGATTGACAGTGTGAGAAGATCAATTGATGAAGAAAGCTACAGCAACCGTTTTACCCCAAGAAAACCGACAAGTATCTGGAGTGTTATCAACATCAAAAAAGTGGAAGAATTGACCAAAGCCGGATTGATGAAACCCGAAGGTATAAAAGCATTTGAACTAAGAAAAGAAGAAAAATCTGCCATTTATTCTCACGAAAAAGAACTGGCGGTTCTAGATCCGACGTATGAAAAGCAATTTAAAAGTAACAAAAAAGCCTGGGAATTTTTTGATAATCAGGCTCCATCTTATAAAAAAGTAATGCTTCACTGGATCATGAGTGCTAAACAGGAAAAAACGAGAATTTCAAGGCTGGAGAAGACGATTAAAGAGAGTGAAGCAGGAAAAAGAATACAATAAAAGCTTCATCAAAATCCCTAATAGCCGTGTTTTCTGTTGAAGGGTTTACAAATATTGTCATAACTTTGAGGGCAATTAAATTAAAAGAGGATAAAAACAGTTATGGATACGCAAATATTAGATTTTTGGATAGGAAATTTTAGCAGTGAAGAAGATTTTGAAGACTTCATGAATGAAGATGAAGATTTTTATGTGGAAGAAGAATCTGATGAAACCCATAATTCAAAATTTGCAGAATCTCAGGATACGATCTGGCTGGATTATGATTTCGTGGAATACGGTTTTGATGACACCAACAATAATATCTATGATAAATTTTCAGAATATTCTTTTGCAGATCAGTGGCTTCCGACTTTAGTGAGCAGAATCAATGAATTGGATATTAAGGCAAATATCAATTCTTTGATCTTCCTAAACAGCGGACAAATTGCAAAACCCGTTTCTGTGGAAGATGAAATGTTTAGCTTGGTTTATCTGGGGAAGATTGAGTTTAGTGTTTAGAAATATTCAAAATTTATTCTTCATAAAATGGCAATTTCAAAAAAAGGTCTTAGAAAGATTAATGTAAATAATGAGATTTTTTATTGGAAAATCAGAAGGAAAATTTCACATAACGAAGCACATAATGATGAATATTCAATACCCGTTCAGCATGAAAGTGAAGGGCAATTATTATTTGTTAATGTTAATTTCGGTAGGTCTTATGGTTACGGCGATGACTTTATTAAAAGCGTAACTCCGGTTATGATTAAAGAAAAAATAATTGAAGCTATAAACCTTGGGTGGAAATATAATGAGAAAGGAAATCCCATCTGCTTATCCCAAGGAAAATTAGTTACAGACACGAAATATCAAATTTCAGATTGAAATTAATAAACCCACAACATTTGAAAAAAAAGATTTCCTTCCTAAAATCCAAAATTATCTTATTTTTAAAGAAGAATGGAATCGCATTTTTCATATTATTTACTGCAACATTTTTGCAGATATATTGGGCAATGGGAAGACTTTCGGGTAACACTTCGAGTAGCTGTTTAGAATGCAGTTTTTTTGAGGATGTATTCTTTATTTCGTTGCTTACAGGCTTTTTTCTTACTATCCTGTTTTCAATATTTTCATTACTTAAAAACTTATACGTGAAAACGGTAATAGAATTCATTCTTCTCGTTTTTCTATGGCTATTCTGGAACTATACTATTTTTGTAGAAAGGGAATCTTCATGGAGCACTTATCTTTTCAATGAAGAAATATATTACACTATTTCGCAATCGATTTTTCCGGTCATTATTTTGTGTTGCATCTCTGTTATCTTATTAAATTATAAGGAAATAAAAACTAAATTTGTTAGTCATTAATATAAGCATGAATTTCTATCTTTGCACCGCAAAACACTGATAAAAATTATGATTCCATTTCACGACCTTCTCTTTTTTGCCTTAGCTGCCCTTGTCTTGGTAATCAGTCCGGGACCTAATATGATTTATTTAATTTCCCGATCCATAACACAAGGAAGAAAAGCAGGCTTAACATCACTTGCAGGTGTCGTGTGTGGATTTCTTTTCCACATTGTGATGGTGTCTTTTGGTCTTACGGCCGTGTTATTTGCAGTACCTTATGCCTATATCGTTTTAAAGACGCTCGGAACGATCTATCTTTTATATCTCGCTTATCAGGCTATTAAACCCAATAGTAAAAACATTTTTGAAGTTGATAAAAATATTTCGATAGACAGACCAAGAAAATTATTTGCAGTCGGTTTCTTCACCAATGTACTCAATCCCAAAGTTGCCGTTTTCTATTTATCTTTTTTTCTACAGTTTATAAAACCCGAATACGGTTCTGTTTTCACTCAAAGTTTACAACTTGGAGTCACTCAGGTTTTCATAAGTTTTACCGTCAACTTTATCATTGTGTTAACAGCAGCAAAAGCATCTCTGTTTTTCGCAAAAAATCCTATTTGGATTAAAATACAGAAATGGTTTATGGCGAGTGTGTTAGTTTTTCTTGCTGTGAAAATGGCAATTTCGAAAGCGAAGTAGATATAATATAGTTTCTACGGATTTCCGTAATTTTTTTTGAATTGTTCAGAATACTTTTGAACATCAAAAATTACAACTATGTCATCAACCCAATGCCCAAAATGTAAAAGTATAATAAACAGTACTACAATAAAATGTCCTAATTGTGGCTATCTAATCAAGGATAATCCGAACACTTCTGTAAACAATTCTATTGCACCAAAGAAACCAAGTAATGGATGTGGTATAGCTCTACTATTTATTTTTGGATTTCTAATCTTATTCTTTTTAATTAAACAATGTTCAAAAACCGAAGATAAAATTGATTACTCCAGTAAACTTGATACCAAATTATTAAAGAAAGATAGCATTAAAAACCAAGCAAGAATTGACAGCATTGATAAACAGCAAAAAATTGAAGAAGAAAAATTTTCAAAAACAAAAGCTGGAAAAATTCATAAGAAACATCCAGAATGGTCAAAAGAAGATTGCATAAATATTTCTGAACATAAAATTTGGATTGGAATGAAGTATGAAATGCTTGTTTACATGCGAGGAAAACCGAATAATGTGAATACTTCAAACTACGGAAACGGCCCTAATTATCAAGCATGCTGGAACGATTATGATCCATCTTGTTTCTACTTTGATGAAAGTCAAATTATTACTTCTTATAATTAAATAACAGATAAAATATTATTTATCCAATAAAAATGCTTCGACTCCGCTCAGCATGACATTTCTAATACTAACTGCATTATTTCAACAGTAATTTTTTAGCGATGTCATGCTGAGCGGAGTCGAAGCATTTATATAAAAAAGTATATTCTTAATGCGCTTCCAGCCAGTTATTCCCTACTCCAATCTCCACCAACAGAGGAACCTGCGTTTCAATGGCATTTTCCATTTCAATTTTAATGATATTTGTAGCGACTTCTACCTCATCAATCGGAGCTTCAAACACCAATTCGTCATGAACCTGAAGCAACATTTTTGTCTGAAGTTTTTCTTTTTCCAGTTCTTTTTGAATTTTGATCATCGCCACTTTCACAACATCTGCAGCACTTCCCTGAACAGGAGCATTCACAGCGTTTCTTTCGGCATGACCTCTTACGACAAAGTTTCCTGAATTAATATCTTTTAAATGACGTTTTCTCCCTAAAATAGTTTCAACATAACCGATTTCACGGGCTTTATTCACTTGTTCAGCCATATATTGCTTCAACTTTGGATAGGTTTCGAAATAGGCTTCGATCATTTGCTTGGCTTCCGTTCTCGACAAACCTGTTTGTTCAGCTAATGCAAAAGCACCCTGACCGTAAATAATTCCGAAGTTTACTGTTTTAGCCTGACTTCTCTGTGTTTTAGAAACTTCTTCCAGAGGAATTTTAAACAGTTTTGCAGCGGTAGAAGCGTGGATATCTTCCCCATCCTGGAAGGCTTTGATCATATTATCTTCACCCGAAATCTCGGCAATCAAACGAAGTTCAATTTGTGAATAATCGGCAGAAATAATCTTTTTCCCTTCTGCCGAAACAAACGCTCCACGAATTTGCTGACCTCTCAATGTTCGGATCGGGATGTTCTGTAAATTCGGGTTTACACTCGCCAGACGACCTGTTGCAGCCGTAGTTTGTGAGAAATTGGTATGAACACGATCATCTTTGTCGATTTGTGATGGCAATGCATCAACGTAAGTCGATTTTAATTTTTGATACGTTCTGTATTCAAGAATATGCTGAATAATTTCGTGTTTCGAAGCCAACTTCTGCAATACATCTTCCGAAGTCGCGTATTGACCTGTTTTGGTCTTTTTGGCTTTCGGGTCAAGCTGCATTTTTTCAAACAACACTTCACCCAATTGTTTAGGCGAATTCATATTGAATTCTTCACCCGAAATTTCAAATATTTTAGCTTCTAATTGTCTTAGATCATTTTCAAGATCGATGCTTTCCTGAGCCAGCCATTTTTCGTCCAGAGAAATTCCGGACAGTTCCATTTTAGCCAAAACTTCCATCAACGGCATTTCGATATTGAAGAAAAGATCTTCTAAATTTTCCTTCTTTAATTGAGGGGCAAACAATTCATACAACTGGAAAGTTACGTCTGCATCTTCCGCCGCATAATCGGTCTGCGTTCTAAGATCTGCATCTCTGAAAGTTCCCTGATTTTTTCCTTTTTTACCAATAATGGTTTCAATGGAAACAGGTTTGTAATTTAAATAGACCTCTGAAAGATAGTCCATTCCGTGTCTTCCGTCCGGATTTAGAAGATAATGGGCGATCATCGTGTCGAACATTGCTCCCTGAACGGTAATATCGTATTGCTTTAAAATTTTATAATCAAATTTCAGATTGTGAGCGATTTTAAGCAGGTCTAATTTTTCAAAAAATGGTCTGAAAATTTCCAATGTTGCCAAGACTTCTTCTCTGTTTTCAGACAGGGGAATATAGTACGCCAATCCTTTTTTATAGGAGAAACTCATTCCTACCAATTCGGCTTCCAGTTCATTCAAAGAAGTTGTTTCTGTATCAAAACAAACGGCTTTCTGATTCAATAAGTTTTGAACTAAAATTTTCTGAGCTTTAGGATTATCAACAAACTGATATAAATGTTCGTTCTCCGCGATGGTTGACTTTGTGGAGGTTGCCTGATCCAGTTCTTCAAAATTGGCAAAAAGATCGAGCTGACCAATTTGTTGAGCCACTTTTTGCTGAGGAGTTTCCGCGGGCTGAGAAACCACTTCACCGTTTGCGGTAGCATCTTTAGCCACAACTTCTGTTTGAGAAGGCGCAAAAGCACGGTAAAGGTTTTCATATAGTCTTGTGAATTCTATTTCGTCAAAAACCTTTTTTGCTTTTTCAAAATCCGGAGTTTCAAGATCATACTGTTCCTGGTGAAATTCTACGGGAACATCACAAATGATGGTCGCTAATTTTTTAGATAAAATTCCACGCTCGGCAGAAGCTTCTACTTTTTCTTTAAGCTTACCTTTTAATTTATCTGTATTGGCAAGAAGATTTTCTATGCTTCCGAATTCTTTCAGGAATTTCATGGCGGTTTTTTCTCCAACACCCTCCAATCCGGGAATGTTATCCACCGCATCACCCATCATTGCTAAGAAATCGATCACCTGTTTCGGGTCTTCAATTTCATATTTAGCTTTCACTTCTTCAACACCCAGAATTTCAATCTCACTTCCTTTTAAACTCGGCTTATAAATCTTGACTTTATCGGTCACTAATTGTGCAAAATCTTTATCCGGAGTCACCATAAATGTGGTATATCCTTCTTTTTCTGCTTTGCAAGAAATGGTTCCGATCACGTCATCCGCTTCATAACCTTCAACTCCCAAATAAGGAATATGCATCGCCTCTAAAATCCTGTGGATGTATGGAATAGCAATCTTAATGGCTTCCGGAGTTTCGCTTCTGTTGGCTTTATATTCTGCAAAATCATCTGTTCTTACACTTGCCTGGCCTACATCAAAAACGACGGCCAAATGAGAAGGTCTTTCTCTTCTGATCAATTCAATCAATGAATTGGTAAATCCAAAAATAGCAGATGTGTCGATTCCTGTACTCGTTATTCTCGGACTTCTGATCAATGCGTAATATCCTCTGAAAATCATCGCATAAGCATCGATGAGAAATAGCCTTTTATCTTGTGTTGCCTCCATATTTTCTATAATGAACAAATATAAGAAAAAGTGTTTTCTTTTAACCTTATTTTAAATTCAAAAAAGACCGCCAGAGTATGACGGTCTTTTGGATTTTATTATTACTGTATGGATTTTATTATTTGGGCTGATCCAATTAAAAATGTAATATTTTTCGAGAATAGTATTTTAATTTTTTACAGGAATCAACTCAAGACGATCTTTATCTATTTTGAACTGATACGTTCCGTTAAGTGTTTTTGGCTCTTTGCAGTCGCCTGCCATATCTGCCATACCTTCGCTTATTTCGACCTGATTATCTTCATAAACACTGTAAGTTCCCATCATGTGAAAGCATGAAGTTCCGGTATGGAATTTTTTGTCGGCTTCAAACTGAAGAAAATTAAATTTAGGCTGTTCTGTCGGAAATTTAATAGGTTTTGCTTTTTTGAAAGTAGCACTTCCGTCAGCATTCATTTTTTCTACTTCCCAAGTTGTCTTTGCAAGAGAATTCGTTTGAGCATTTACCGTTGATAACAATGAGAAAGTTGCTATGATAAGAGTTAAGAGTAGTTTTTTCATATTTAAAAATTTGAGGTTGGTTTTATTTTAAATTAATCTTTATAATTTAAATATGGATTATTGATTTTAAATTCATAATTAAATACTTCTTCGTCGGATAATTTCAATAATTTCTGAATATATTCCGGTAAAGATTCCCCGAATTTATCATCGTAAGCTTTTATCTCCTGAATCTTATTATCAACAGATTCTACAGATCTAAGGTAGTCATTATTATAGACGATACTGGCAATCACCGTATTTCCATCTTCATCATATTCTTTTGAAATTCCGAAAATTACATTTCCTCTATTTTCATTGGTCTGTTCTAAATTTCCTTCTGAATTATAGATGTGCTCAATTCCGTTTTTATAGCCGTTTTTATATTCAGCTTCGGATTCTATGGCATCATTAAATTTCACATAAATCTCTCCCGTAAAAGGCTCTGTTAAATTTTGATCTAAAAAATATACAGCATAGCCGTTTCTGTCATTTTTTGTAAATAAACGATCGTCAATATCTTCAAGTCTCAATTCTATATCTTTATTAATCACAGACTATTACAGTTAAATAAAATTCGGTTATAAAAACTTTTCAGCTTCTTCGATGTTATAAATTATTCTGCCATCTTTTAAATTTAATCTTTCAAAAAAATCTTTATATTTTTCAAAATAAGAATTATTATTTTTAACTAAAACAGGAAACAATTGGCTCGCTTGATAAGGTTTATTAGCGTCAACTGTTTTTAAAACTGTTTGTTCTACTTCTCCAATATATAAACTAATTATATTCATTGATAACAATAAATCTTTAAAAAAGCTTTCAAAAAAAACCTCGTTATATAATGCTAAAAACTGTTTTATGTAGGGCATTAACTGAGTTTCAGAGCTTCCATTATAGGTAGATATTTTGAGCGCATGTGAAAATTTATCATATGCTGTATCTTCTCCATATATTCTGTGTGGATCAAAATTTTCATTTTTATCCCACCTTTCATCTATAAATTGTTGAAGTTTAGAAAATCCTTGCTCTTTATTCCAAGAAACTAATATAAGTATCGCCTGATAAGCTATGGTTTTATCTGATGATTCTAATAATTCGGTAAGCTTTTCTATTCTTTCAGTATTATTTACATCATCGAGAAGCATTACTTCATTCAGGTCATATCCATCTTCTCCTTCTTCATTATAATAATACAAAGTATCATATGTTTCTTTTGACATTTTTTCTTCCATGATTATGTTTTATTCATTAGGATAAACTTTAATGTATTCTGCTGGTATCTGGCCTTTAATTAAAACTTCTCGATCTCTTATCGTATTATCTAAATCTCTTTGAGCATTTTGTAATCTTTCCATATTTTTTGGTGTTGGATTAGCATCATACCTAGATTTTGCTGCATCAACTTTACCTTGTAATTCAGCTTGCACCTTTTCAGGTCTTAAAACTTCTACATCCTTAACTTTACCATTTGCAATATCTGCTTCTAGTTTTTTAATATCAACTTCTATTACATTATCTCCATATTTTTTACCAACTCCCGGTTTACCTTCAGAAAAAGAAGTATAAGGGCTATCACTTTTCTTGGGTTCAGAGCCTCTCACATGGTCGGCTACTGTAGCTTGTCCATCTTTGTTTGCGGGAACAACATCACCATTTTCATTTACGCTTGACTTTACTCTTCCCGGCTTAGATCCTTCCGAAGAATTAGGACGACTATCTTGTCTATATATGGATTCTTCATAAGCATTTCCTTCATCTCCCTCTTTAGGCTTTCCTTTACTCTCCCCTTGCCCTTTGCTTCCATTCGTACCTTCATCTTCAGGCGTTCGATTTCCTTCTTCTTTACTGGTCGTATTTCCGTCTTTATCACCACCAGCGTTCGGTTCTTCCACAGCAGGTTTAGGACCTTTTGCTTTTATGTTTAACAAATATAAGAAAAGAAGGTAATCGGAAGGCTGTGCCTGCCCTGAAAATATGCGCTGTCCCATCCCAATTTCGGGAATACCACCATTTACCAAAGCCGATCCGGCATCTTCCGCATCCTGAACATTTCCATATGCATGTTCGTTGGCTAAAGAATTTAAGCCGAAAAGCGCACGGCTTCCACCCCAAATTCCGGTAAAACTTCCTGCAACATTCGATAATACACTTGAAAAAGTGGGTGCGGCGAGCGCAAGCGAGCCGCCTGCAAGACCCGCAGCCAGAAAACCTCCGGCTCCTACTCCGGCTCCGCCTAAAGCACATCCTGCCAACTGAGAGACATAATTAAATCCACCCAAAGCCAAAGCATGTGTCCAGCTTTTGATTTCGGGGGCAAATTTTACGACTCCGCCGATAGAGCAGGTCATTGTTCGGTCACCTGTTATTGCGGGGGTTCCGGTAAGAAGCATATTATCTTTGCTTCCGTCCCAGGTTCTGGCGGTTGCATTTTTTTGTCCACATTTTAAAGCTCCATCAACGGCTGCAATGACTCCTCCGGCAACACCTGCCGCGGCACCGATCGCCATCATTCCCATTAAACCGATGGCAGCAATACCTCCTGTTCCAACAATTAATGCTACGACAACTATAACCGCAACTGCTGTTAAAAGTGCTGCCCAAAGCATATTTTTAGTACATCCGAAATCTATCCAACTACTTGTTGCGGTATCTGCAACGGTAATATAGACGTCTCCCGAACTTTTTTTATTACTTTTTCTGGTTCCCTGCAGCTGGGCGGGCATTGCTCCGCTGGAACACATCCAGAAATCTTTTTCTGTTATAATTTTATTCCCCATATCCTATTTTTTTTAAGATTTGTTTTCTTGTATGGGCTGTTATTTTATTTCTGTTATTAATGATCTGATAATCAAGACCATAACCAATTTTTGATATAAATCCCTGCTGCTCTTTCTTATATCCTTTTTCAATGAAAACAAAAAAGGTTTTGACACTATTTTGCTTATCACGTCTGAACCTAAATTCAAAATGATAATTTTTTATAGAAAACTCTTTGCTAAAAGTTTTTATGTCAAGATTGTTTTTCTGTAAGGTATTCATTGGACATTTTATATTTAAAAATTTCGTCACTATAAAATGTATACTTCAATTTTGTATAAAGTTTTTCAGGATCGGCGATCTCTTCTCTGCTTAAAGAAGCTTCGATCATTCTTCCTGTAATTTCATCAAATCTGTAAATTCCTTTTTCGTTTAATGAAGTTTGGAGCTTATTTGTATCAATCTGATTGGCGAACTGAACATATGCTCTGTTGTAAAATCCAATATTCAATAAAATGGAAGGTTCACCGGAAAGTTCTACGATCATTTCGTCTGAAGAAAGCAATGGATTCGTACTGTTTTTCAGATTAAAACTCCAATGTACGTTAGCAGAATTGAAAAAATTTAAAGCATTATCTTTAAAACCTGACGGAACTTTTTTTCCATAGATTTTATTGAAATACATTAGAAAAAATTCATTATTCTGGATTCCTTCAATTAATTTCTCCTGATTCTGAAAAATATTATCATTTAAAACAATAGCATTTTTGATATCGGGATTATTCTCTGCAATTTTTTCCATTTCGGCCTTTGTCTGGCTCCATTTTGAACGGATAATATCCATATTTAAAACCTGAACAGCTTTTCCGTCATTATCTATTCTCAAATGCAATTCGTTGTACAACCTTGAAAAAGCATTGGTTAACGCCGCAATTTCTTTAATCAAAGGATTATTAGCTTCGAGTAAAATATGGTCCAGTATAATGATTTTAACCTCAACAAAATCTTCTTCCACTTTCAAAACACTAAAATCCCATCTCAGCTGAGACCGGGAAGTCATGTGAACATTCACCGCCCTGATATCCGAATCGATGATCAGCGTGTATTGTTCAGAGAATTTTTCTTTTATTTTAAATGAATTACTCATATCAGATTTTAATTAATAAAAGCATCACCGCCGTCTATTTTCGTTTGTCCGCCACCGATATGGTTGGCCGGAGAAGAGACGTCAACACCTTTGGAAGCTGCAATTCCTATTCCTTCAGCGCCGATACCGATTATTTTTCCGCTGAGAATAATCGTTCCGTCGGTGTTTAATGTGATTGAGCTTGCCCCTGTTTTAATGGTGATATTAGTATCACATTCCAACGAAATATTTCCTGCATTATCCATAGAAAACATAGAATTTGCACCGCCACCATCTTTACTTCCGACATTGATTATGTTCTTGCTTCCAGTATTCACAGTGTTGTTATTTCCTACCGAAACCGTTTTATCGTTGTTGGCGTTGGTTGTGGCATTTCCTGCACCGTCAAACTTCATATTCGCGCCGCCCTGATCGGTAAGGAAAACCGAACCTGCGCCGTCATCGAGTTCTAATTTATTTCCACTTCGGCTGCTTAGACTTTTAATGTTATTATTTTGTCCGCCCCCGCCGCCAACTCCTCCGTGGAACATTCCGCCCATTACGAAAGGTCTGTCGGGATGTTGATGAACAAAATTCACAATTACCTGATCTCCAACTTCAGGAATTGCCATAAACCCTCGATTTTTATTTACTTTATCACTACTTCCTGCATCTGGAGTCATTACTCGTATAAATTCTGTGGTGGTTGAGCCATTTTGCCAATCAAACTGAACCTGCACACGCCCCTGATTCATCGGATCTGTATTGGAAATTACTTTTGCAAACTGAGGTTCGGCTTTTGGCAACTGAAATTCTGGTCGCGGAATAAATCCGGTATCCGAAGCAATTGCATCAAAAGTTCCCGTATAATATCCTCTTGCATCCACTTCATGATTCACTTCTACGATCATTAATTTGGTGAAATAAGAAGTCTGATTGGTATCTGTCTTACGCATTTCAATGTCTGCAATACATCCCGGATATAAAAATGGAACAGTAGTGGCTCCCGAGGTTACAAATACATCAGAAGCTTTACTTCCTGCAGTTCCTTTTTGGGAAGCATCAATATCCATAAAAGAAGATGCCTTGATCGGAGCAACCCTTAAAGAGGGCGTTTGAAATGTTTTTTCTGAAATCTCGTAAGCTCTTTTAGCAATATCTGAAGTATGAGTTATTTTTGAATTCCCTGTCGTTAATTTCTCATTTTTACTGCTGTTGTAACCGTAAAAAGTGGGATTTACGTGTTGGGCTTTCATTTTTATTTTAACATCATTTACACTGCTTCCGTACGTAAGTTTTACGGGCTGTTCCTGTGGCGGAAGCTTCCCGAAATGAAGAACTTCACCGTCATAATAGAACTGTTCGCCATACGCTTCAGCAATTCTTGCAAGATAATTGTAATGGGTTTCCTCGTATTGAGAACTGTAAGAAACATTCCCGTGTTGCGAATCTACTCTGAAATCGAATTTATTTTGCCCCAACCCTTCTTTAATGACCTGGTCAGCAATACTGTTCAGGCTTATTTCCTGACCTCCTCCAAAACTTTGAATGTGTGGAGCAGCATCCAACAAAACTGTCGGACTGAAACCTGTAAGAACAATATTTCCCAAACTTCCCTTTTCCTGACTAAAGCCAACTTCTGTAATCACGCCCACAAAGCTTCTCTCGGGACCGTCTTCAACATCTTTATATTTAAAAATAACGGTAATTCGTTTTCCTAAAAAGTTTTGGGCTTCTTCTAAATTATGGTTTTCTGCATTTCCTAAGGAATCGTGAGCAAGCATCAGATCAAATTCGTGGTGCTTGACTGCATTTTGCTTTAATTTAAAATGTTTAAAATGTTTGATGACCTTACCTTCAATAATAATGTCAAGTTTTACCACGCGATTGATTCCTAAAACCTGACTTTCAGGGATTGCATTGGCATTGTGTATTTTGGAGGTGGGCTGTTTAGACCAGACTTTATCTTCAACCAAAGTTGGAATATTTGCCTGTTTTACCTGATTCATAAACATTCCGGAAGAATTTTGGGCAATTCCTGAATAGGCCTGAGCCGTTGCAAGAGTTTCTGTTGCTTTCTGAACTTTTCCGTTTGTTTTTTCCTGAATCTTTTGGTCAGCTTTACTTACAGCTTGTGTTTTTGCCGTATCGCCCATTTGTTTGGTTACAGATGGTTTTCCGGTTTTGGAAGCCGGAGTTCTTGGCGTGTTATCATCCTGAAACATAGCCTTGTGATTTTGGTTAATTGGTGTATATGTGTTTTAAATGCTAAAATTTATTCGATAAAAAAAATCAAATAAACTTTTAATTAATCAAATGTTTTTAAATTTAAAAATCTGATTTACAGTATTTTAAATCTGAAATAATTTATTTTTCATAAAAAAACAGAATAGCTTACTCTGTGAGGAGCGCACTATTCTGTACCAATTTTATTTTTACTAAGATGATTGTAACTGTTAGTTAGTGCCTCCTGGCCAGATACCTTCGTAAGCAGAATTACCATAATTGATTTTTTCTGCGCTTACAATGAAACTGATCAACATGCTGTTTTCGTCTACTGCATCGAAGTCTACTTCATGCTGAATTACGTATCCGTTTTCCCAGTTCAAAGTAATTAATGTACCTTCTTCGTGAGATTTATTGAAAGTAATTTCTCCGCTTGTAGGTTTGTACTTTCCGTTTAGTAAGCTTTCCAGAATGTCTGATTTTTCTGTTGCTTCAATTGTAAGTTTGATGATTGCATTTGAAGGGTCTGATGCTACACGTCCTGAAACGTCTGTAGATCTTGATACACTATAATTTAGCTTTAATAATTTTTGACCTTCGCTACCGTTGAATTTTAAGATTCCTCTTGAATTTGCTGCCATGTTTTGTAAATTTTAATCGTTAATATTTTGTGATTTGGTGATTGATTTCTATAGCAAAGATATACTCCTTATTCCTACCCTGAAAGTTTTCAAACCTCAATCTGATTTTTTGTAGTATTTCTACGATTTGATGTAGTAATTCTACGACATTTGACTTAAAATTATTAATAATTTCCTTTATTAATGGTGTTTTATAGCAATTTATCAATATTGAATTAATGCATATTTTCACACTAAAACGGGAAATATTAAGATTTATTTAAGATTCAATTAACTCTTATTAACGTTTGATTCCTATTTTGAAAGCAGTTATGATTTAAAATTTTCAGAAATTATCCTTACAATAAAAATGTCCTATTTTATAAATAAGACATTTTAGGCATTAAACCTGTTTAAACTTTTTGTTTTAACCACAAAAGATGATTTAAAGTTTAGCTATTTTGAAAACAAAAGCTCTCAAAAGAATAAAAATCAAAGATTTTTAAAACTTATGTGGTCTTATTTGTGGTTTATTGGTTAACTTAAAATATCTAGTGTGTTAATCTTTTGTTGCTTTTGTGGTTAAAACAAAAAGTTTAAATAAGTTCATTTTCTTTAAAACTTTCAATTAATTTATTCTATAATATTATTAATACTCTTAGTTTTATCAATTTCGGAAGATTTAAAACCGATCTTTTTCAATGCAAATTTTGAATTGTTCTTTTCTACATCTACAAGATCATTATTTAATAATAAAAATTTAAACCCAAAACCTGTGGATTTGGAAGAACTGTCTTCTAACTGAACAATTGTTTTATGATCGACTTTTTCATCTTCAACAGATTCTTTAGAAGAAACATTTACTGACGCTTCCGAAGATTTTTTGCTATCCAGATTGACCATCAAAATATAATACAATCCGCTGTTTCCTCTAAGATGTTTTGAAAGGCCATAGATTGTATTGTTAACCAGCTTCACATCCTGAAAGTCTTCGCCCAGCAATTCGGTATCCATTGGAGACAGTTGATATGTTTTCACAGGAATAACTGTTTTAGGACCGCTGTCAGATAAAGGATAAACCTGCGCATCAACCTGCCCGAATTTATCCAACAGAAAAACTAAATTATCCCCATTTTTAAAGACCGAAATAACTTTTAACTGTTTGTAAAAATCTGGACGGTTTGCCAATGGGCTGTATTCCTGTAATTTTTGTTTATTGATCTTAAATTTATCAACTGTTTTATTTTCTTTGCCTTTAATTTTAAATTCCCAAGCAAAATTATCATTGCCATTGCTGACAAAGCACTCAACAGAAATATTTTTATCTAATTCTTTGGAAAATATCAATTCGGCATCTGTATTCATATTAGATTTTATATTGGTTTGACATGAGACAAAATTTAGTAAGAAAACTAATATTAAAAAAAGTATCTTTTTCATAACATTCTTTTTAGTTAGGAATAACCTGTTTACTCAGTTCCTTCTGCATATTGGTGACCACAGTCTTATACTTATAGTTATTTTTTTGTACCGGAGTAAGACTATACGCATTAAACGGTTCTATATATTTTCCGGCCTGTGGTTTATATATTATAGCGTCTATCACAGGGTTGGTTGGATCTATTTTACCATATAAAATACCGCTTAGAGCTTTCCCCGAATAATCTTTTAATAAAGCATCATCATTTGCAAAAGTTGTAGCCGAAGTTAAGCCATAAGAAGGATCAAAATATTTGTTTCCGTATTTGGTAAATACATGATCCCAGAATAAATTCAGCGGAACATTTTTCAGATCCTGTGCCTTTTGCTTTATGTCAACAGGCGCTGCGGGATCTTTTATTGTCCATTCTTTAACTAAAAACAGAGAATTTTTATATCCGCTGCTATCTGTAGTTCCTGTCGGGAATATTACAAAATCATCAAACTTACCTCCAAATAAGGTGTCAGATTGTATCTTGCAGATATCCTGTAAAAACGAACTCCATTCTCCACATCTTGCCTCACCATATTTTATTAAATATCTTACGCCACGGTATCGCATACTGCTTGCATGTAATGAACTGGTATTTCGCCAATATCCCATAGCTCCTTTCACACGGGCTCTTTCAACATTTAAAGATTTTATGTGATTGAAAACATTGGTCATGATTTCATCAGCATTTTTAGATCCTTTTCCAAACTTACAGCCAAGATACAGGAATGTTTCTAAAATGCTTTCTTTGCTATTTGCTTTATTGATGATCATCCTGTTTCCATCTTCGGCGGTATATTCACCTCCTCTGCCCGATGACGGAGATAACTGGTCATACCCCGGATTTCCGATTGTAAGATAAAAACAAAACTTAACACTTCTCATGGGTACCCAATTGGTTCCGTCTTCTGAATATTCAAAATTGAGAGTGAAATTTTCAAAATACTGTACGGTATCTTTATAAGGTTTTGTATCACAGGTAAATGTAAGCTCATGTTCCTCATCCTTATTTTTTTTAGGATGCTGCTGTTCTTTAAAAACATATTTATTATTAGCATCTTTTATCCTGATCTTGCAGGCCATCGGCGCTTTTGTTTTAAAAGTAGCTGTAAGCACAAAATTGTCGGTGCTTGCAAGGGTTATTGGTAAAGGATCAGGCTTATTTTTGTCATCAGCATTAGATCTTAGACTCAGCCAATGATAATATTTTCCTTTGTCTTCTAATACCCAGAAATTTTTAAACTCGCTGAAAGAATCAACCTCATCATGACAAATATCGAAAGTTGTATTTATTTTAATCTTAATGAGATCTAAACTTCCCAATGACGGCGGTGGAGCGCTCACATTATAGCTCACTCCTTTTTCTTTGCCTTTTTGAGCAAATTTATCTGCAGAAGAGTTTACAATACTTTTTCCTGCAAAAACTTTGGCATCACCTCCGGTTGTCTCTATGTAATCACCACCTATGTAAGATTCCTTACCCATTTTACAAAAGATTTAGTAATTTTTAGATTTCTGTCCCGAGTTGTTCTGCACTTCTTTTTCAGCATGCTGCTCAAAAGTTCCCTGACTTTGCGTGGTAATTTGTCCGTTGGCTACACGTAATCTGTCTTTTTCAGTATGAGATTCTTTATTTCCCTGAATAAATTCCGTCATTTTTCCGGTTACATTGGTAATAAAATCGGCTCCGGTAGAAACGTATTTCATAGAACCTATGCTTTCGCTGTGATTCATCATAATCGTATCCATTTTATTTACTCCGACGTTGGTCGTCATATTTTCACCGACATTGATATTCATATTTCTGCAATTCAATGTCATTGTTTCGGGAGCAGTGATTGTGATATTGCTTCCTGTGGTGTCCAAATGAATTTCGTTTCCTGATTTATCTGTAATAATAATGCTCTCATCTTCCGTGAAAACCACTCGGTGACCGCTTCTGGTTTGAATTGATTTCACTCTGTTATCCACACCACCGCCTAATCCTACTCCACCATGAAACATTCCTCCCATTACGAAAGGTCTGTCCGGATGGCTGTGAACGAAATTCACCATCACCTGATCTCCAACTTCGGGAATGGCAACATAACCTCTGTTTTGGCTGATTTGATCCGTTCCTCCTGCATCAGGACTCATCATTCTGATGAAATGTGTTGTATCATTCATTTGCCAGTCGAATCTCACCTGAACCCTTCCCTGTCCTTCCGGATCAGCATTTGAAATTACGGTTGCAATCTGCGGTTCGGCTTTTGGCATCGTGAATTCCGGTTTCGGTAAAAATCCGGTATCTGAAGCAATTCCTTCAAAAGTTCCTGTATAATGACCGATCGTATCAATTTCATGAGTCGTTTCTGTCACCATGATCTTGGTGAAATAAGAGCTTTCATTAGAATCAACTTTTCTCATCTGAACATCAGCAACGCAACCAGGATGTAAAAACGGAACAGTGGTATTTCCTGACAATGAAAATACGTTTACCGCTTCACTTCCTGATGAACTTTTTTGAGAATATTCAACATCAAGATGGGTTGATGCTTTAATTGGCGCCACCTGAAGAGCCGGCGTTTTATAAATTTTATCGTTATGCTCGTAAGCAGTTTTTGCTAAATCGCTTTTATGCAGAATTGGTGTTGCTCCGGACGTAAGTTTTTCATTTTTACTGCTGTTGTAGCCATAAAACTGAGGTTTTGTATGATTTGCTTTTAATTCAACCTTAATATCATTAACATTGCTTCCGTAAATAAGCTTGATTGGTTTATTCTGAGGCGGAAGTTTCCCGAAATGAAGGACTTCACCGTCATAATAAAACTGTTCACCGTAAGCTTCCGCCATTCTTGCCAGGTAATTATAGTGCGTTTCATCATACTGACTGCTGTAAATGATCTGAGAATAATCGTTCGCATCAATTCTGATATCAAAACGGCTTTTATCGATTCCCTGTTTTATTACTTCTTCAGCAATGATCCCCATATTGACAGATTTATCACCTCCAAAACTCTGAATATGACGGGCTCCGTCCAGTAAAATGGTCGGACTGAAACCAGACAGAACAATATTTCCTAGGCTCATTTTCTCCTGACTGAAACCAACTCCTGTGATCACTCCAACAAAAGTTCTTTCAGGACTGTTTTCTATATCTTTGAATGAAATAACGGCTGTCAAACGTTTTCCGAGGAATTTATTAGCCTCTTCCAAGGTATGATTTTGATTATTTCCTAACGTGTCGTGCGCCAAAGTGAGCGTAAACTCATGGTGACGCTGTGCGCTTTGTTTCAGCTTAAAGTGTTTGTAATACTTGATTACTTTGCCTTCAATGACCAAGGATAATTTCACCAGCCTGTTGATCCCGGCGTGATGGCTTTCCGATACGCCGTCTGCATTCTGTGACGGACGATAGGAAGGGCTGTTCAGTATATTTTGTGATTCTGTTTTCATATTATCTGCGTTTAGATAGGTTAAACATTATCTCCCCGTGTTATTTTGTGGTTTGGTGTGTGGTGTTTGGTTCTTTATATCATTTTCCTTCTTTAATTGATCTGGAAAGTATTTTGGTCTTTCTCATTAAAAAATCAGGCATCAGATCTGTTGGAAGATACAACATACTTTCGCCTTTATTTTGTAGTTCTTCTGTAATTCCCGGGTT
Organism: Chryseobacterium limigenitum; assembly: GCF_900114875.1. Lineage (GTDB taxonomy): Bacteria > Bacteroidota > Bacteroidia > Flavobacteriales > Weeksellaceae > Chryseobacterium > Chryseobacterium limigenitum. The sequence continues at coordinate 155,300 of NZ_FPKW01000006.1, read as the reverse complement.
CCATGAGAGAAGTTTATCAACATCTACATCAAGCTCATCCGCAATTACATTTAAATTAAATCCTGCATTGATTTCTGTTTCCGCCAACGTGGAGTTATCTTTTCCGCTTCCTCCGTTTACGAAGAAAACGGTATTCATTCGCGAAGAATTATAATTACTCAAAACGCTTTGCAGTTCTCCGGTCGCATAGCATGCATTTAAATATTTTTTGACATGATTAATGGTTTCCAGCGGAAGATATTTAGAAAAAACATGATACTGTGAAGAACCTGCAGCCTGCATTGCTTTGGCTATATTTCCTTCTCCACAGTTATAAGCAGCCACGACGGTCACCCAATTGTTATATTTTTTATAAAGATTCGTCAGAGAAACCACCGCTACTTTTGTACTTTTATACAAATCGTTTCTATTTTGCTCCGAAAGCCCGTACTGATTGGCATGAGAGGTCATAAGCTGCCAGGCGCCCACCGCTCCGGCTCCGGAAGTGATGTTTCTGTCAAAATGAGATTCAATTAAAGCTAAATTCCTCAAATGTCTCGGCAACCCTTTCTGAGCAAGAGAATATTCAATAAAATCAACGATCTCTTTATTTGAATTAATGATATTTTTATATCGTCTCACGCTGTTTTCCGAAGTATCAGATGCAGCAAGAAACTGTCCGTTCACAAATTGTGAAGAACTCATCAATATTATTCCTAAAAAAATATTTTTGAAGTTCATGTTTATATTTTTTGACAAATTTGCCGTTCTGTTAAAAACAGCAAATCTGCCTTTTTTACTTTATTTTATTCTACTTTCCATGTTAATGCATCCTCTTGCCAGTCAACATTCAGTGTCTGTCCGGCTTTTACTTCTTCTCTCACGATCATTTTGGAAATCGGTCTAGCCAACTGCGCCCGGATCACTCCTGAAATCTGTCTCGCTCCGTATTTACTGCTGAACCCTCCTAATGCAAGGTTTTTCACGGCTTCATCCGTTATTTTTAAAGTCATTCCTAATCTGTGAAGTGACGCGTGAAGTGATTTTAACTGAATATTAAAGATTCTTTCTGCAATAGATTCTGTAATCGGTGCAAAAGGAATAATTTCTGTGATTCTTGCCAAAAATTCCGGTCTGAATTTACCTGAATTAGACATAATTTGCATTAATGCAGGTGATTGCGGAACTTTTCCTTCCTCAAACTGCTTTACAATTTCTTCGCTTCCGATATTTGAAGTAAATAAAATGATCGCATTGCTGAAATCCCCCTCTTTTCCAAGCTTATCATGTACTTTTCCTTCGTCCATGATCTGTAAAAACACATCAAAAACTGAGTGATGCGCTTTTTCAATTTCATCAAATAAAACTACGGTGTAAGGTTGCTGACGAATTTTATTCACCAACATTCCTCCCTCCTCGTAACCAACATATCCCGGAGGCGCACCGTATAAAAGTGCCGCCGAATGCTCTTCTTTAAACTCAGACATATCAAAACGAACCATTGCTTTTTCGTCATTAAAAAGCAGTTCCGCCATTGATTTTGCCAACTCAGTTTTCCCTGTTCCCGTTGGTCCCAAAAGGAAAAATGAACCGATTGGCTGTCCGGGTTTGTTTAATCCGCTTCGGTTTTCAACGATCGCATCGGAAAGGATTTTCAACGCATGATCCTGACCGACAACTCTATTAAGCAACATAGATTCCATGTTCAGAAGTTTTTCTTTTTCCTGTGCCTGGATTTTCCCGATCGGGATGTTTGTTTTCGCTGCCATCACAGCTGCCAATTCCAAACGATCTACTTTTTCTCTTTTCTTTGATGCGTGCTGTAAAAGTTCAGCATAAGTTTCTTCAATTATCTTCTGAATTTCCTCGACAGGCATTGAATTGTCAATTTGTGGCTGTTCACTTAAAGAACCCCACAAAATTGGACTTATTTTATCTCTCAATAAATTATAATTCCAGATCAATTCGTCTGCTTTGTCTTTATCATCCAGATATTCTTCCTGTAAAATGGTTTCATAAATGCCTTTCCAGCTTTCTAATTCTTTTTCTGAAAGTTCGTCAAGCATTTTAATTGCGGCCATTGTTCTGTCAAGCAAATCAATTGCTGCATCAGGTAACTTTTTACCTTTTGCATAACGTTTTGCTAAGCGGACACATTCGGGAAGAGCCGTTTTTTCAACTTCAATTCCGTGGTGTTTTTTGTAACCTTCTAATAAAACATCGATCATTTTAACACACGTTTTTTCGTCCGGTTCGTTGACCGTTAAAACTTCAAAACGACGGTTGAAAGCCTGTTCCGGCTCAATGATCTTTCTATATTCTTCCTGAGTTGTGGCTCCGATTACGGTAATTTCTCCTCTTGCCAGTTCTGGTTTTAACAAATTAGCAACATTTCCGATGCTTCCTTTTGGATCTAAAAGCGTGTGAATTTCATCAATGAAAAGAATTGCTTTTTCAATCTTTTTACATTCAGTAATAATCTTTTTAAGACGGTCTTCAATTTCGCCTTTATAAGAAGTTCCGGCTAGTAAAGCTCCTGTGTCAAGTTCTAAAAGAGTTCCGTTTTTAAGCATTTCGGGAACGTTTCCTTTGATAATTTCAGTGGCAAAACCTTCTACCAAAGCAGTTTTACCAGCTCCGGGTTCTCCGATGATAATTACATTGGGTTTCGTTCTTCTACAAAGAATTTCAACCAACATTCTCAGTTCTTTATCTCTTCCGATGATATTTTCCAGATCACCTTTTCTGGCCTGAGCCGTTCTGTCTACACAATAGGCTTTAATGGATGGAAAAGAATTATCTGAATAGTCTGAACCATTTGAAAATAAGGAAGAAATTCCATCCTCCTCAGAATTTCCAAATGGTGTATCTTTTCTGTATAAATTGAATATTTCGTGTTCTCTGAGCGGTAATGACTTCAACTGCTGCAGTGAAAAAACAACCTGCGGTTTTACGATAGCCGTTAAAAGACAAATAGGAGTGATCTCGTCCAGCCCTAACTTCAAACGAATATCATCTGCTTCCTCAATAATATTGTCTACAAATTCATCTGGTTTAGCCTCATCGGGAAGATGTGTAGTTTTAGGATAATCTTCAATACGGACATCTGCCCATTCGTAAAAATATCCCGGATCTTTATCTATGTTTTTTAAAAATTCATTAAGACCGATATCTTTGTGCATTAAAGCCTGCAGAATATGCGGACCACCGTAAGTGGCATTATAATTTTCTCGCGCGATTGATTGTGCAATATGAAAAAGCTGTTTTACTGTCTCGTTGGTTACTAGTACTCCCATTTTACTATTTTTCTCAAAAATTAATACTATATCTGATTTCGGTGTGTGGTGTTTTGATTATGTTTTCATTAAATTTTAAACAAATATTAATCCACAATCATTAAAATTTTTATTATTTACTAAGATATTAGTTTTTTTTCAATAATATTAGATATGTCTTTTAAATGTGATATAGTTAACATTACAGGAAAAAAATTATCTGAATATTTACTTTTTTTAACGCGAAGCCCTCAAAGATTTTTTTTGAAATGATTGAGGATATTTTGCGTTCGCAAAGGCGTTTCACTCAGCTAAGTTTAAAAGAATATTTTTAATTAAAATATTAAAAAATCATAAAAAAATTCAAACTTTGAAATGGATATATTGGGTAATGGTAAAAAAGACCGCCTTGAGGGGACAGTCTTTTTTATGAATGTTGATTATGGGTAAATTTTAGCTAGACGGCCACAGACCTTCGTAAGCAGAATTACCATAATTGATTTTTTCTGCACTTATGATAAAGCTGATCAACATGCTGTTCTCGTCTACTGCATCGAAGTCTACTTCATGCTGAATTACGTATCCGTTTTCCCAGTTTAAAGTGATCAATGTACCTTCTTCGTGAGACTTGTTGAAAGTAATTTCTCCGCTTGTAGGCTTGTACTTTCCGTTTAGTAAGCTTTCCAGAATATCAGATTTTTCTGTTGCTTCTACGGTTAATTTGATGATTGCGTTTGAGGGGTCTGACGCTACTCTACCAGATACGTCTGTTGATCTTGAAACACTGTAATTCAGTTTCAATAACTTTTGACCCTCGCCTCCGTTGAATTTTAAAATTCCTCTTGAATTTGCTGCCATGATAGTAAATTTTTAATCGTTAATAGTATTTTGTGACTCAGTGATTGTTCAACAAATATAAAACGGTTAATTATTTTTCGAAAGCATTTGAAAGTAATTTTAAAAATTTGTCGTAATTCTACGATTTGATGTAGTAATTCTACGATCAGGTGATAAAAACAAAAACTTATAAACCCTTTATTGATGATAGTTTATGATTTTTGCTTGATCTTTATATTAGTCACATTCTGCACACCATATCGGGAAATACTATAAATGATGTCAATATTTTTAATTAACCCATTTTCAGAAAACAGTGTATATTTTCCGTTAAAATCAACATCAGGATTTGAAGGAGAAATTTGCACAAGACTTATTTCCTGAGAATAATTTTCATTTCCAACTTTTTGTTGAATAGTAATTGATGTATTATCTTCTCCAACGGTCTGCTCAACATAAGATTTTCCGTTGATAAATTCATTTCTCACGGGAGCAAAATAGGTTTTGATAAAAGTATCATCTCTCATTCTCTGATCAAATAACTTTTGGTCGAGAACTGCCATTTCATATTCATCGATATAGATTTTAGCATATTTATCGGGAAAAAGATCGAGCAGTTTCTCTTTTATTGAATGAAAATTATCAATGGTTTCTTTTTTCAGACTGATACTAATAACTTTTCCTTTTGAATCTGTTTTAATAACTGCCGGATTCAAAGAACGCATACATTCCGTGGCCAGATCGGACATTTTGCTTCCTGACTGATCGTAAAAATTATTTTTAAAAAGATGAAAAATATGTTCCTCGGAATCTTTTCTGACCCATTTTAAAGAAACTGTGAAAGAAATAAAATTGCCTTTTTTTCCAGCTTCGTTTTTTGTAATTTCGTTGATATTTACATCATATATTTTGCTGAAATTTTCGGGATCAAAAGATAATACCGGATTTAGTTTGGGATGTTTGAAAGGCGCATCGTTTCTCGAATTATATTCGTTGATATCCTTTAAGTCGGGAATTAATAGTTTTTTCCGCGGAATTAGTTCATCCTGAATATAATCTTCCCTTGCACAACGTTTATTGTGATATTCTTTGAGGTATTTGGGGTTTTCGAGTTTAATTTCTTCAGATATACTTTCCAGTGTTTCTCCATGAAGTATAAAATGAACAATCATAGTGTTTGTTTTTTTTGATGCAAAGCAATTTAGTTAAAAATATTCTCTTAAAAAATAATATTATATTACTAAATTCTATAAAATATGACATTTAAAGATTAATTAAAATAAAAAAACATCATACAAGATCTGTACACTATTTTTTATAAATCCATTAAAGATTTAGGTATAATAAAATTATCTATTTTATTTCTTTTCAAGTTCGTATGAGCTTGTATCACCTACGGTCTGATTGATGAAAACGCTTTTTAATACATACTTATTTTTGTTTTTGGAAATTGTAAATGTCGATTTTTTATTATCTTTTTCAGCAAGTATTATTTCATCTGCCGTTGTATTTATTACTGTTAAATCTTTTTTAATATTTTCTACATAACTGTCTAACTGAAACTTAGCCGAATTACCATCAATTTTAACCGATATCTGCCCCCAACCCCGAGGATCACCGGATTCTTCTTTCATTCTCAGAAAACGAGCTGTGTAATTGCCGATCCATTGTTTGTCCGACTGAGCTGCTTTTGCAGTTGTCCCACCATTATTTCGTACACTGTTTACTATCCCAGCGAGGGTCATAGATTGAGGTTGGTTCATTTTAGATATCCTCATATCCGACTGTTTTGTCTGACCTTTGAAGAATACAAAAGGTAATTCTTTCTGATTATTCGGAACAGTATGCTCATCATCTCTTTGATAATTATTATCTAAAGAAACCTGTAATTCCTTTTGCGGATTAATGATCAACCCAGTGATATCATTAGGATAAGCCCATAAATAAACACCGGGAAATCGACTATCCTGCAAAACCGGATTAAAATATAAAACCGGCTTCTGCTGATTTTCCACAATATCATAAATTGCATAATCTACCCCGTCTTCATAACCCTGAGCCCTTACAATTTCTTTTTTATCATCGTTATCCAGATCTACGAGCCATTTTTTATTGATCGAAGCCCACGGATAGGTAAACTGATACATGAGTTTCTCATTTTTAAACCAAAATTCATGTGTATTCTCGGCCGCAGAATCTGATGCTGTGATGATCACTTCTTTTTCAGGATCGCCATCAATATTTATTTCTTCCTGACTCTGAATTTTTAAATCAGAAGGAATATTATATTTATTTTTACTCTGTACATTGATATCGGCTGCTGCATTTTTTTCTGTTAAATTTCGATTTTCTTTGCATGAAAACCCTAACATACAAAGTGATAAATAAAAAATTACGTTATGTTTCATTTATGTTCCTGTTTGGTTGTTTTGGTCCGGATTTACATTAACATCCGTTCCTAATTCTGTAATTTCCGTAAGCGGATTAAAAGATGGTTTCGACATCTTCTCTTTTCTGACCTCAAAATGTAAGTGAGCCATTTTTGCAGCCTGTCCGCTTGCGTTTCCTGTCTGTCCTGTTTTTCCGATCGGATCTCCTGCACTTACCTGACCTGTTGTATATTCTGAAAGGTGACAATACATGAAAAAATATTTTTGTCCGTTATAATTACCTTCTAAAAATGTTCTGTTTCCGTATCCGTTGGGATCTTCTAAATAAGTGATCTCCCCGTCAACACAGGCATATATCTGCGTTCCTACAGGAGCATACAGGTCTAAACCATCATGCTTACCACCTGTTCTTCCATGGTAATCACTTTTCCCTGGTGACCATTGTGTATCTGAATACCATCCTCTTAACTCCATATTATCCAAAGGATTGTGCCATTCTGAGCTTCCACCGATCTTTCCGCAGTTACACTGAATTCCGAATTCTTTTAAAAATCCTTTTTTAAGATGTAGATCAGTAGTACCGCCCAATTCTTCTTTTAAAAACTTATCATACTTTTCTAAAGCGGCAGTCATTGTCTGAGCAGGCTGTCCGTACCTTCCCGGCGGTAAACTTGCCCATTCATAACTTCCATATTGCTCCAATGCTTCTTTTACCTGATTTTTCGTGATTAATGGTAAACTTCCTGCTCTTTTATGTTTAAGAATCAAAATACAAAGTTTGTCCTGCGATTCTGCAGTAAAGTCCGGCACCGAATATTTTTTAATATAATCGTGAGCTTCTTCATAGACTCCGGCTTTCTTATTGTCTTTGGTCAGTTGTTCTCCTTTCAGCCACCACCAGGTGTATCTCATTATCTGATAAGCTCCGGCTGCTGAAGATGAATAATCCCCGGCTGTGATCACATTTTCAGGATGTTTGGTCATATCTGAAAACTGTGTTCCGCTATATTGTGTTGTGTAGCCTTTTTCACCTTCTGTACCTTCTCCTACCCTAAGCATTCTCATAAATGCTCTGATTCTTGCTTCACATTCACATTTCTTGCCAATTTCAAAATAAGCGCCATCTTTTTTCAGGAATTCTCCGTTATGTTTCTTAATATCTCCTGTGCATTCTGCTTTCAGCCAAAGATATTCTGTCACACTTTTATAAACATCGAAAGTTATCTCCTGATCTTTATTATAAACCTCATTGGTCAAAGCCTTTTCGATGGTTTCTATTTTCGGAAATTTTTTCTCTTTTTCAAGTTCATCCTTAATTTTATTGGCAACAATGCCTGCTATTTTCTTTTTCTGTTCTGCCGTTGCTGTCTTATTGCCATTGCTTCCGAATTTATACGTATGAGTTCCGTCTTTTATTCCGCTTAACTTATCTTTCCAAGTCACTAAATTTTCATCAGATTTTGGGCGGAGTTTTATTTTTACTTTTGCTAAGCCGCCTTGAGCAGTAGCTTTTAAGGTTGTAATTTCATTCCCATTTTCTCTACCTTCTAAAACCGGTAAATTTGCATCTTTTTCAACTAAAATTGCATCTTTTTCTCTAATATTAATACTGACTTCTTTACCATCCAACAACATCGTTCTGGCAACCACATACACTTCCTCTTCCAGAGGCGCGTTGTTGATTCTTACGAATTCGGGGCCAAGTTTGTATAAATTTACAGAAATACTTTCACCTTTTTTATACGAAGTTTGCGTGAGTGCAGTTTTGATGTCCTCAAGTTTAGCATATTTTTTATCATTTTTAACCAAATCATCCACTCTGGCTTTAATGATTCCGGCAATTTTATCTTTATCAATATTGTTATTATTGCTTTGGAATGTGTACTGATGCTGTCCCGCAGCTTCTGAAGTCTCTTTTTTAAATTCTTCTTTAGCAAAATAAGCATCCAAAAGACCTTCTACTTTTACATTATCCACAACACTGGTACTTTTGCCTTCAGGTTTCGGCTGGGTGGCGGGTTTCTGAGGTTCAACTGTGCCTTTAGTTTCTGCTTTAGCTTCAGGCTCCTGTCCTACAGGTGAATCTTTTGTTTTGGGAGGCTGTTTGCCCTGAGGTTCAGAAGCAGGTGCTTTTGGGGCAGGTTTTGGCTGTTCTGCAGGTTTATGTTTATGTTCGGGATTTTTTACGTCGATATTAGCGGTAGCATGCTTTTTATTTTTATAATATTCAACCATTACATAAAACTCCATTTTTTCAGGATCTGTTTCTCCTTTTGAGGCTTTCTGCATTAAAGCTTTCGTTAAAAGAAACTCTGCGGTTGCCATACCATTTTTTCCTACAATAGCTTGTTTACTGTCAACAAAAAGGTTGTTTGAATTATGCCCCTCCCCTTTTGCGTCATCTTCCCAAAGTGTGAATAAGAGTTTCTCCCCTATAAGATTTACACACTGAGCCTTGGCAACCAATTTTTCGGTATAACTAAAAACAGCTCCTTTAGAATCATCAATATAATGTAATTCAACTTTATTAATTTTTGGAACTCCGGATGGCTGCGGCGTAATATCAATGGTTGTGGAACCCTTACCTTCAGGCTCATAAAGATATGCTTCCAAGCGGTAAGTATGCTTTGAAGCTACTTCTCCGAAAGTAAAATTGCCATCACCTTTTTTTTTGATGTTGGTGGTGGTAAAACTTCCGTTGGAACGTTTTTTAAATAACTCCCAGGTTACCAATGCAGGATTCTGTTTATTTTTTGGTGTCGACGGATACCATCCCGCAATTGTATACAGGGTCTTTTCTCCTACTTTGGGAGCAGGATTCCCTGATATTTTTGAAACTCCTTGTTTAGACATATCAGAAAGTTTTTTAAGAGTTAATAAGCATCTATTTCACTTTCTTCAACTGTCTCTTTGAAGTCGTCTATTTTCACAAGCGGATTGATATGCTGAACCGTTTTGCTATCCGCATTTTTTACGTTATCCTTGCTCATTTCTCCACGCTGACCATGATCTTTTATCGTAATCTTTCCTCCTATAACACATTGCAGCTCTGATTCTTCGGTAACGATCTTTTTATCCATTACTTTCACTTTGTCGTAGGTTTTCTGCCATTTTCCTGCCGGAGAATATGAGCATGGCAAATACCCTCCTGAGCTAGGTTTCAACTTACACTGACCAAAACTTGGCCCGGGAGGATTGAACTGGAGATCGTCTTCTGTTACGGCAAGATAATCTGCACTTCCTTCAGAATCATTCCAATAATGCTGTTTATGAGCCGTGACTTTATACTGAGGAAACTGATTTCCCTGATTGCATTCAGCCTTGCCTTTCTGAACGACAAAGTGCTTGCCGTCATGAGGTGATGATTGATCTGACATATTTGTATGATTTGGGTTGTATAAAGATAAAAATTTTACGCTAAAAAATAAAAAAAGCAGAAATAAATTTCTGCTTTTCAATATTATACGTTATTAATGTTTAGTATATTCAGGTTCTTCAACCGGCATCATGGTTGGCATAAAGTACTCATTTAACCAATAAAATGTTTGTCCGTTCTGTTGAATTTTTACCGCCGGATTATTTCTGTGCGTAAGCATTCTGTCTGCCAGATCTTTATAATGACGGAAGTAGGTTCTTGCCGTTTCATTGGTAATGATCTTAGATTTTTTCCAGCCTTTGAGCTTGTATTTTGACATCAATTCTTCTTCAGAATTGTCAAAACCGGTACTTACGCCCACTGCATAAGACATTGGCTGTTCATATAAATCACTTTTATCCAAAAATTTATTGGTAGGATTATACTTTTTCAGCAACCTGATATATTCATTAATTGCACTTGACTGATTGAAATCTGCTCTTTCAGCGCCTGTTTTAAGATAAACCTCGGTGTAGAAAGCTTTTAAGTTATCATATTCCGTTTCGGAGATCAAAATACCTTTTTCAAGGCCTGGCTTAAACTCTTTTAATTCTTTTGGAATGAAACCTTTCACTAAAAACGGACTTCCGTAATTGATCAACTGAGCTGCAATTCCTGCAGGAACCGGATTTGTAAGTCCCGGATAAAGATATTTATATTTTAGATCAACATCGGTTCTTCCGGCTCCAACTGAAGAGTGGAAATAATCATTTAATGATTTATCTAAAGTTTCATTATCTAAAGTAACCTGAGCGATTAAACTGTCAACAGATTTTTTAAGATAGCCCGGCGTTGCGATATCCCCTTTTTTCGGGAAAATAACGAAACCTTGAGACATACTCTGTTTTGGATAATTTAATGAAAAAAAACCTTCATCTCCTTCTACAAGACTGAAATTATTCTTCGTTAAAACATCATTCTGATTGATGATCTTCTGTTTTTTAAGTTCAGCAATATTTTTAGCAGTGTTGGTGACAACACTTTCGGAAAGCAACACAAAATCATTATAAGTATCTGATGATCTTGCGCTTGTCTGGAACATAATTAATCTAGCCTGAGCCTGAGTAAGGGAATTGATCACTCCGTACATATTTCCGCCCTGATTGGCAGAAGTTCCGACAGTGATAACAATATTCGTCTCATCCGGAACATTTGAAAGAAGATTTCCGGCTGCCATCAAACCTTCATTTACAGGTTGATAACCGCTATTGCTAGGGCAATTCATTTCATTCGTTTTTTGGTCGATGAATGTTGTAATCTTGCTGTAATCTGTACTTAAATTTGATACTGCTACATTGTCTCCACAAGAATTATTTTTAAACAAAACAACTCCATATTTCACATTATTGAAGTAAGACGGTTTTTCAAATCTAAGCTGAAGATCCTGTAATAATGATTTTACAATTGGAGCATACGGCGCGTTCGAAGCACTGATGTCTAAAGCAAAAACAATATTGATTTTTTTATTTTTTTCTGTAATTTCTCTGTAACGATCGAAGTAAATCGGCTCGCCCAAAACATTGAAAACATAGTTTTTACTGTAATCTAAAACATTAGTGAAATACTTTGTTTTAGAGTCCGCCGTCGGAGCATTATTTAAAGGCAAGGTTACCGGATAAATATTTTCAAGAGGCGTTCTTTTGTTGACATCGGTAAGAAGAACGGCAGTTCTGTTCTCGACATCGGTTCCGCCCGGAGAACCTTCATGCAAACCTAAAGCAGTTTCTGAAACTCCTGTTGTATTTTTCATTTTCACAGCAGAACGTTCGCCCCATGCCGAGATTACATTTGAGCTCACCCATCCATACAGGCTCGTGCTGATACTATCCATATCAACCGATGGTCTTTTACCAACCAGAAATCTTTTGTTGTTTTCGGCCTGTTTGTAGATGTAAACAACTTGCCCGTTCGGGATCTTAACATTTGCCTGTTCGATCAGACTTGGCGAATTAAATACCATGATCGAATCATTCTTATAATATCTCTCCGAGCTTTTAATAACATCACTGTTACTCGGCAATACTGCTACTCTTACAGGAAAACCTGTTTTTTCGCTTTTTAAAGAATTACTCCAGAGAAGAAGATCAGATTCCGGGATCCAGCCGTAGGTTTTGATTTGTTTAGACGAAACTTTTTTCATTAAAGCATCAGGAATATATTCTGCTACTTTTACCATTCCGTCACGGTGTTTCAGAACCATTAACGGCTCTAAAAACTTAACTTCTTTATATGATTTTTCATCACTTTTATCAAGATAGGCAGTATTTCTGGATCTGTCTGAAATAGCGATCCACGGCACTGATTTTTTAGGAAAACCATTGACAACCGGTGAGTTATCAACCTGTCCGTATTGTGAAGGCTCCGGAGTTTTTTTCGACGGCAGTTTTACCTGGCAACTCGTTAATAATACAGAAACTCCTATGTAATATGCTGCTAGAGGAAGTTTATTTCTCATCCTAATTTATCTTTTATGATTGGTGCGCCCGAAAGGACGATTATTTGCTTTGATTAATATCAACTTTGGTTACACAGTTCTGCGTATCATCAAAATTCACTTTTACAGTCTGGATGACATTGTTTTTGTCAAACTGAAGTCCCGCACAATACATGTAAAAATTATTTACTTTGCTGTCGTTTACTTTTACCACTGTATTTTCGTTATTACACAGATACGTTCTCAACAGATAATTGTAATGCGTGTTGAAACTGTTTCCGTTCGCGATCTGCTGTAAATGATACTTAAAATCGTTATCAATTTTAGCATAAGCATCTTCTACACTTACCTCTTCTTCCAAAGCGTCATAGGCAGGAAGAACTTTTATTTGATGCAAAATTGGTTCAGCACTTTCGTCGGTGTACAATGTAACGACATAATCCCCCGGTTTTTTGTAAGAATAAATCGCCAGTTTGTCTTTGGAGTCAATATTTCCTGTTTCTCCGAATTTCCAAGTGAATTGTTTGGCATCAGAAACCGCACGGAACTGAACATTTTCAAACTGCATGGCCTGAGATTGCGCATCGATCAAAGTTTTTACCTTTGTTGTATCTTTTGGTTTCGGAATTCCTCTTGCAGACACCATTACGGGGAAAGATTTGGAATATTTATTATCCACAATAAGCGTTACCGAGTAATATCCCGGTTTATTGTAAAAATGAAACCCTGTGCTTTTATCAGAAGTTGTACCGTCACCAAAATTCCATCTTTTGGTTTTTGCGAACTGGGTTTTATCTTCAAATAAAAGCGTATCTCCTACTTTGAGAGAAGACGGATACACCACTCCCACAATGTCATCGGCGGAGTGTATAACTTTCTTCTGCAACCACAAGGCAACCAAGGCTGCTATGAGCAAAGTTGCAATAACACCAATGATAATGTTCTTTTTGTTTTTTTGAAAATAATTCATATTTAATAATTGTGATGTGTTTTGTAATTTTCTGAATTTTGATTATTGGTTTCTTGCCTTTAAGGCATTTTCACGCTGAAAAAGCTGGCTTTTCTTTTCTTTAAAACCTATTGAGCATTCCTCAAACTGTTTTTCAAAATTCTTTATGTTTTCAGTTTTACTTGAAATAACTTTTTTATCGTCGAAGAACATTTTGTAAAATTTTGCGATCTGAGGATACGCTTCCTTTCTGATATCTAATACATCCGCATTTTCAAATGAATTGGCTACATCATTGATTCCGTTCATGATGTTATTTTCCTCAAAAGGCTGAGGAACCTCATTGGTAAGTCTGTTGATCTGCGTAAATGTACTGTCTAGGACTCTTTGGGTAGCTTTTTGCTGTTGATCGAATTTCGCTTTCTGCTCCAGATTCTGAACAGAAATAATGTCTTCATCGGAAAATGGAGATTCAAAACCTTTCAGAAAAATAATTCCTAAAAATAAGATTGCTGCGAAAAGCATTAATAATAAATAAATAAACTGATAATGCCTTTCCTTTTTTGATAATGTGATTTGTCCCTGCATAGTTTCTGTGTTTATTTTCTTCTTCTACTTCCGGTAAATTTCCTTGTTGGGTCTAATCTGAGTTCATTATTTGCAATCCCGACTTTGCCTCGACACTCGCTTAAGTCCCTCAATGCAGTCTGTTCCTTATAAGAAATACCCACGATCTGATTCTTTAAAGCCAGCATCGGCTCTATCTGTTTCATCAAAATTGAATAATGCTTAAAGTTGTTCGCACTGTCTTTTCCCATGATGTTTTTGGCATCCCGTACATTGTCCATGATATAATTTTTAAGGAAAATATCATTATCAACCTTGCTTATATCAAGCTGATCCATACGGTATAAGATGCTGTCTACATGAGTCCTCAGCAGGTCGCTGCGGGTAAGTAATTCTCGGTAATCGTCTGCCTGTTTTTTAATTCCTTCCCTTTGGATGTCATAACTTTTAAAAAAGAAAAACACACTGGTGAAAGAAACGGCTGATAAGACGACAAAAGATAGAACAAACTTCCAAATGCCTATTCTAACGTCTGATTTGTTTAATTTTTTCTCCCTATTCGAAGACATATGTTTGTGATTTGTTTGGCCAGTGAAAATATAAAAAAAAATTTTTATGCACAATATTTAAATTATTTAGTTAAATAATGCTGTTATGTTATTTAATTTAAGATTAATTTTCACTTTAATAAGTTTTTCATACATTAGGCCTCTAAATTTTAAATATCTTACACCAAATCGATATTAAAGTGAGTAAACTATTAACTAATACCGTACGATTTTCTATAGCGGACAGTGATTTTTATTTTAAAAAAATAATGATCAAAACGCTTATGGAAAACCCTTTTTACATGCTTCTCAATGACTGTAACAACGGCCACGAGCTTGTAAACAGGATCTATAGAAGACAGGAAGACGTGTTCATTATTGAACTTTTTATGCCGGTATTAAGCGGAATCGAAGCCATAAAATACATCAGAAAAAGCAATTCTGAGACCCCGATTATCACCTATTCCGGAACTTATCAGGAAGATATGGCGGAAATCCTTTCAAAAATCCCAAATACTTTTTATTGCCAGAAAAAAAGCAGTGTCATAAAAGATATTGTGAAAGGCCAAATTGCATCCAATACATTTGATTACGAAGCTTATTCCAGAGAGTGGGAACAGCAGCCGTTGGCCGTTCAGGAGTATATGGACAGACAGAAAAAGAGCCAGGGAGAACTCTCTTCTACCGAGATTCAGCTGATGAAATTCTGTTATGAAGGCTTCAGTAACAAAGAAATAGGAGAAAAATTAAATCTCAGCACAAGGACAATCGATACCTATATAAACAGGCTTACCGAAAAGCTCGGATTGAAAACAAAACTCCATCTCATACGCTTCTGCGTAGAAAACGGATACTACAATTCCAGCATGTAATACTATCTTAACGCAAACATAATATATAGTAAACATTAAAATCTCAACCTTTTACCGAAAAATAATTCGCGACTAATTTGCTAGTATTCAATTTTTTTAACTAAATTTGCACACCTAAAATTTAAAATTTAAAAAGGAAATGACAAAGGCAGAATTGGTAAACACCATCTCAAATAAGTTGGGAACAGAAAAGAATGAAACACAGAAAGTTGTAGAAGCTTTTATGCAGGAGATCAGGACTTCTATGTATAATGGGGACAATGTTTATCTAAGAGGTTTTGGTTCTTTTATCATTAAAACAAGAGCAGCAAAAACTGGAAGAAACATTTCTAAGAACACTGCAATTGAAATCCCTGCTCACAACATTCCTGCTTTCAAACCATCAAAATCTTTTGTTGAGAAAGTAAAAACGAAAGTTACAGTAAAATAAGAAATTAACTGAATATTAACTAGTTACTAAAAAATTAAAATTATGCCAAGCGGAAAGAAAAGAAAAAGACACAAGGTTGCAACTCACAAGAGAAAGAAAAGAAGAAGAGCGAACAGACACAAGAAAAAATAATCTCTTTTTTTCGAGATTTATAATATAACAATATAGTTGGTGGTTTTATTTTTTTAAAGTTCACCGACTATATTTTTGTTTTGCAACAACTATAAGATTTTGTGCAAAATCAGGAGTGGTCACTTTTATTTTTATCAATAAAGTAGGGTCGTTTTAATTTTATTACTAAATTTAAAAACTTAATCACCCCGATAAAAACCACACCAATTTCACAACATCTTAATAATTTTATCTTACAACAAAATGAAGAAAGAACTAATAGTTTCGCATGAAGGCGACTTTACGAAGATCGCACTGCTAGAAGACGGAAGACTATGCGAACTTCATGAGGAAGAGGACAAAAGTGATTTTATAGTTGGAGATTTGTTTATAGGAAAAGTAAAAAAGCTGGCTCCGAACCTTAATGCAGCATTCGTAAATATCGGTTACGATAAAGACGCATTTCTGCATTATCAGGACTTGGGACCGCAGTATCTTACCTACAGAAAGTTTCTGAAAGATACTATTTCTAAAAAGCAAAGTGCTTCAAGTTTAAAAAATTTCGAGCTACAACCCGAAATCGACAAAAACGGAACAGTAGAAAAAGTGATCGTTAAAGACGATCTCGTTCTGCTTCAAATTACCAAAGAACCTATTTCTACTAAAGGACCGAGAATTTCAACTCAGGTTTCTTTAACGGGACGTTTTTTGGTTTTAATACCTTTCGACAATAAAGTTTCTATTTCCAAAAAGATCAAAAGCTATGAGGAAAAAGAAAGATTGAGAACCTTAATTGAAAGCATCAAACCAGAAGGTTTTGGAGTTATCATAAGAACTGTTGCAGAAGGAAAAAAAGTGGCCGACCTTCATAATGATATGAATCAGCTGATTCAGAAATGGGAAAGCACTTTTAAAAACATCCAGAAAAACAAGGTTCCGTCTAAAGTTTTAAGCGAAGATGACAAAGCTTCGGCTATTCTGAGAGATAATTTCAACCAAGATTTTGTAAGCATCATCTGTGATGACGAGCAAATGGTGGAAGAAATGAAAAATTATGTAGAAGTAATTGCTCCGGAAAGAAAAAACATTGTTCAGTTTTACGATTCACACATCCCTCTCCTCGAATATTATAACGTAGAAAAACAGCTTAAACAAAGCTTCGGAAAACACGTAAATATTCCAAGTTCAAAAGGTGCTTACCTTGTGATAGAACACACAGAAGCACTACACGTAGTTGACGTAAATTCCGGAAACAACATCACAACCGGAAATGCAGCCAATAAAGAACACGCTCTGAACGTGAACAAAATGGCAGCAACAGAAATCGCAAGGCAATTGCGTCTCCGTGATATGGGAGGCATCATCGTTATCGATTTTATAGACATGCCAAACCCCGATCACAGAAGAGATCTATTTGAACATCTGAAAGCAGAAATGATGCGCGACAAAGCCCGCCACAAGATCCTGCCTCCAAGTAAATTTGGATTGATACAGATTACCAGACAAAGAAACCGTCAGGAAAAACAGATCGAAACAAAAGAAGACAACCCAAATAAAGACGGAGAAATCATTGCTCCGATCGTTATTGTGGAAAGACTGGAAGAAACCATCAGAAATATTATACAAAAGGATAAAGGAAAACTTTACCTTCATGTACACCCTTTCGTGGAAGCTTACCTTACAAAAGGTATTAAAAGTATCCAGATGAAATGGTTTATCAAGTATAAAAAATGGGTAACCATCATCCCAAGGGATTCTTTTAAATATTTAGAATACAAGATTTACAATTCGAAAAAAGAAGAATTGATAGGATATTCTAATTAATACAAAATTTTAAAACCTCTGGCTTGTCTGGAGGTTTTTTTGTTATATTTGTGGTCTTAAAAACACATATACACAATGACAAAAAATTTATTTCTTGTGCTGCTTCTCGCAGTGCAGACTGCTTTTGGACAAATCATCTCTAAGGATTTTTCTTTCGGTTCGGGCGGAGTATCTAATGTTGCCAATTATACATTTGCCTGGACTATGACTCAAGATTCTGATGGAAATATTTATTCATCTTATTCAATCCCGAATAGTACCGAAACATTTGTATATAAACTTACAGCTAATGGAGTTCTGGATTCAACTTTTGGAAACAATGGAAAAATTCAGTTACCTTATTACACCTACCAATGTCAATTAAAAATGCAACCAGATGGAAAATTGGTAGTTTTTGGTTATGGCAACACTAATGGTGGAGTTTCTGGTTCTATTAGTGTAGGAATAGTATATAGAATACTTCCCAACGGACAGCCAGATACCACTTTCGGAACCAATGGCATTTCGACAACACCTAATGGCGTTGGTGGTGATGTAAATGGTCGTTCTGTAGGGCTAATCCTACAAAATGGAAAAATAATCGTTTATGATGCTAGCACTATATATAGATTCAATGCTGATGGAAGTATTGATACCTCTTTCGGAAACAACGGCTCTGTAGCCACTCAGGGAAATTTTTATTATGGAGCGCTTGTACTATTAGATAATCAATCTAATCTTGTCTGTATTACCAAGATCAACTCTGCCTATGCTAATGGTATTATTAAAAAATTCAATCCCGATGGACAGGCGGTAACGAGCTTCGGAAATAATGGCATTTTACAATCGGATTTGATTTTTGAACCTTTGGGTACTGCAATTATAGACAGCAATAATAAGATTGTTATTTCAAAATCAAATTCTACAGGCAATGAAATTTTCAGACTAAATCCAGATGGAACTCTTGACAATACATTTAATTGTGCCTTATCTACAATATATCCTAACGCTTTGGCAAAAAGTATTATTGAAAAAGATGGATATTATTACATTGGAGGAAACCAATCATCCCATCCCTATATCCCTTATAGTTCAGACGAATCTCCTACCTTTTTTACAAAGCTCACTCAAAGTGGTTCGATAGCTCCTGATTTTGGGTATTATCCGGACAGTTCATTTGTTAGTGTTGAAGAAATGGTTGTTAATAACAACAGTATCATTTCAAATGGAAATGCAGCAATCGTAAAATATTTACTTAATACTACAACATTATCAACTGCTGAAGCTACAAAAACGAGTATTGATATATCTTTCGAAAATCCTGTTAAACAAAACTTAATTTACAAATCAAAAGAAAAGGTAAGTAAAATAGAAATCTATTCTGTAGACGGAAAAATAGTTAAAACGTTAAAAGACAACAATACAGGTGTTTCAGAATTGTTAAAAGGAATTTATTTTGCGAAAATCAATTTTGAGAATGGAAAAACAGTTGTAAAAAAATTGATGAAGAATTAATTTTTCACCTGAAAAATCTCATTTAATCTTATAAAAGTATTTACTTAATTTTAGTAAATACTTTTTTGTTTTTAAGCTGATACAAAATAAATTTACATCATGAGCAAAGATCACCACTACAAAACCGCCATCCAATGGACAGGCAACAAAGGAACCGGAACCAGCAATTATAGAAATTACGAAAGAAGCCATACTATTTCCATAGAAAACAAAGCTGTTATTGAAGCTTCCTCAGATCCTGCTTTTCGTGGAGACAAGACAAAACACAATCCTGAAGATCTGCTTCTATCGTCTTTATCGTCTTGCCATATGCTGTGGTATCTTCACTTTTGTTCGGAAGCCGGAATTATTGTTATTGATTATACCGACAGCGCAACCGGGATTATGGAAGAAACAGCCAACGGAAGTGGACATTTTAGAGAAGTTACGCTCAATCCGACGGTCATAATCACAGAAGAATCGATGATTGAAAAGGCAAAAGAGCTTCATCATAAGGCAAATGAATTCTGTTTTATTGCCAACTCGGTAAATTTCCCTGTGAAACATATCCCTATTGTGTTAGTTAAAT
Organism: Chryseobacterium limigenitum; assembly: GCF_900114875.1. Taxonomy (GTDB): domain Bacteria; phylum Bacteroidota; class Bacteroidia; order Flavobacteriales; family Weeksellaceae; genus Chryseobacterium; species Chryseobacterium limigenitum. Next base: position 135,607 of record NZ_FPKW01000006.1, on the reverse strand, counting down.
CAATTTAATATATTTTTTGTACACTTCAAAAAACCCATGAATATTAGATTTACCTAACAATAACTCTAAATTTTCAAACAAAAACTCCACCAAAAGAGAATTATTTAACAAATAATCAATAAAATTAAATTTTACTATAAGTATCGTTAAAAAAAAGAACAATATTATGATTATTTTGTTTAAAATGTAAATAATTTTTTATATTTTTATATAAACAAAACTAACCATGATGAAGCCCAGATTAACCATTTTTGATGAGCCGGTGTTATATACTGAAGGTTTATCAAAATTATTGATTCAAAGTAAGATTTTTAATACTATTGATGTATTCAATTGCTACGAAGCACTATCAATACAATTAAAAAAGGAACCACCCGAGTTTCTCATGATAAGTTCAAACATGCTTACGCTTACAGAACTTTATAAATCTGTAGAAAGCATAACCTCAGAAAATAAAAACATAAAAATTATCATTATTGGCAACAGCTATGATATTATAGATATAAGAAAGCTTTTCAATAAAGGAATTAAAAGCTACCTGGATAAAAACAGCAGATATGATGAGTTTATAAAATCTATCCAGGCTCTTCTGCTTAACGAAATTTATATTTGTGATCACGCAAAAGACAGAATGATTAATTTCATCAGCAGTGAGCAGGCTCAGAAAAGACTTCACATCAAGGATCCTCTTACAAGACGCGAAATGGAAATTTTAAAACTCATTTGCGACGGACTCAGCAGTAAAGATATCTGCGAAAAACTTTTCATCAGTATCAATACTGTAGAAACGCACCGCAAAAGAATTCTCCTTAAACTCAACGTAAAAAACTCCGTTGGAGTCGTAAAATACGCACTAGAAAATCATATGATCGACTGATCATTAACCAAAACTAATTAACCAGAAATTCCAAACCTTACGGGGTTTGGAATTTTTTAATATTTGAAAAAAATCTAAGCATTAATAAGTGAATGGTGAATTTTGCTTCGCAAGTCAATAATTGTGAATAGTGAATTGTCAATTTTTAAAATTCAGCATTCACTTGCGAAGCAAAATTCACTATTCACTATTCACTATTCACTATTCATTAGTCGTTACTCATAGTCCGGCATTTCAGCATTACTGAAAAGAGCAGTTCTTACAAGATCTGTCATAGAACTGCTCAGATCAATAGTCATAACATTTTTCTGAGAAACGTTATCATTAGAAGTATTCATGAAAATAACTTGTGCATTATTGGGCGAAAATCTAGGATCAAGATCGTTTGTTCCTAATGGTTTATCGCTTTCGGTAGAAATATCGATTGTTGTATTTGTTGTTAGATTATAGATGAAAATTCGCGAATCAAGCTGGCGGTAATTTCCGCTTCCGTCCTGATAGGCAGAAACATCTTTTGTGTAAAGCAACAATTGTCCGTCAACGGAGAAATTCAGTCCTCCGGCTGCTCCGGCAACTCCGGTAAGAATGGTTTTCACCACACTTCCGACCATATCAACAATATAAATTTTGACATTATACCCGTTAAAATCATTGGTTTTTAGGGCAATTTTACTGCCGTCATAGCTCCAGTCGCATTCTGAGATCATGCTTCCGTCGGGAGTCGTGTAGATGAGCGTCAGTCCGCTTCCGTCTTTATTAATTTTATATAATTTATTAAAGTTTGAATAAATAAGCTCCTGCCCGTTTGTACTCCATGAAAAATCCATTTCAAAATTATTAAAACCCGCTACAGGAACTGATGTTACTTTAAATAAATTGGAACCATCAGGATTTGCTGTGTAAAGATGTGCGCTTCCGCCTTCTGTCCTTAAAAAAGCTATTAATCCGGCATTATTATTTTTCCGTGGTCGCCAGCTGTTGTAGGACGAATTGGTAAATTGGAAATTATTTCCAGAAGCGTCACTTGAGACAATCACTAAATTTCCGTTTTGTTTCTGAACATAATGATAACGGTTAGACGGAACGGTGTTGGTGGTAAATTTACTGATTGAACTTAAAACTGGCTGGTGAATGCCGTCCGAAACAGACACCTGCCAGAAGTAACTTACACCAAACTTCAAATTTGAAAGCGAATAATGCTTCGCCGTCAAATCATTAACCTGAATCACGTTAGTGTCAAGATTATTTTTAATTGTTAAACTATATTTCAAAACATCCGCCGTATCGGGATCGGTGGCGTTCCATGTCAATTCCACACTCAAAGGCTGGTTCACCGCGTTGTCTACCGGACTTAGCAACACAGGTGTTGTGGGTGGAGAATTTAATGATTCGTCATCGTCCATTTCAAAAACTACGGTTACGACCTGATTCTGGTTTTGCACATTAACTGCCTGAAAATTGGTAAGATAACCGGACAATTCTGCTTTCACAGAATAATTTCCCACAGGCATACTTGCTATTTCAAAAGAACCATCTGTTCCGCTGAACACGGTCTGCGTTGTTGGTGCTGTGAAGATCTTCACATTGGCAATAGGTTCGTTGGTTCCTCTTTTCACCACTTTTCCTTTTAAAACCCCTGTCTGAGCCTGATCTACAAGTTCTTCGTTACAGGAAAATAAACAAACAGAAAAGATGATTATGCTGATTAATTGTATTAAAGTTTTCATAGTTTATGTTTTTATTTGTTACCAATGTAAAAGTTGATTCCCAACGCAAATCGCATCGCCTGATCTTTCCTTTTACCATTTACCAAACCTTCCCAATTATCTTTAAAACCCAAATCATATTGCGCTGAAGCTCTTACAGCAACGTTTTTATCAATCAGATACTCTAATCCGCCTCCTGCCTGGCCTTTGTAATTAGGTTTAAACTCAGAATACATAGCTCCAAGACCGCCATAGATGTAGGGCGTAAATTTATATTTGGGGAAAACTAAAAATTCGAGATTAACTTCGGGAACGAAATAATTTCTTTTAAGAATATTTTGATTTTCCAACGTGAAATAACTGCCGTTAACCTCAACATTGAAACTTGGACTTATAAAATATTTAAAGCCTAATTTTCCGCCAATATTCATTTTAGGATTAATGTAGTCATCTTTAATTTTTTGACCTTCAGCCTGAGCAAAAACCGAAAATTTCCCTCTTTGGTTATCCGGAAACTTATTTCCGATGGCTCTGTTTTGGTTTTGATCCTGTTCTCTGTTATAATTATCGATTAAAGCTTGATAATCTACTGTATTATCAACTGCTTTCCCCCATATTTTATCTCTGATGCCTTCAACAATCAAAGATTTTACCGATTTTTCGATGGCTTCAGATACGGCAAGCTGAACGGGTTCGTTTTGTGTCATTCCAACCTCAGCTTCCAATAATCTTTCAGTATCAATATATCTGAAAAAACTTCCGTTGACGCTTGTTGAAAGAATGGTTTTTGAAGTGTAAACTGTTTTTAAAATTTCTCCATTCAACGTAGAAACAGCTCGAAGATAAATCGTAATTCTGTCTTGTCGGTATTGAGTTGAAGCTCCGATTCCGAAATATCTGGCGCCCAATCCTCCCGTCATAATATTGCTGTCATAGGAAATCACTCCGCCCTCCAGAAGAATTCCGGCGTACAAAAGTGGCGGTAAAGCCTGGCTGTTTTTTTCGGCATCTTTTAAATATTCCTGTCTTGTGGATCTGATGATCTGTCTTTCGTTCAAAAGATTGGCAATATTTTCCCTTTCGATCGGGATAAACCATTTGCTGTCTTCCAAAGCTTTAATTAAAATAGTGGTGGTACCCTGTGGAACGGCGGTGCTCCAGTTATTTCCGTTTTCAGAAGGCTTGTACTGCCCTGTCTGATCCCTGAATTTATAAACACCGATAACAATTTTCTCTTTAGGCAAAGGTAAATTTTTCAATTCTGCGGTGTAAGAAGTATTCTCTCCCATCGTAGATTTTTCGGGATTGGACGGCAATCCGAATAACGAGCTGCACGCCTGTACGACACACAACATGACGGCACAGAAAAAAATTCTGGTGTAAGTGTAAGCTCTCATGGTAAGTTTGGTTTTTTAATTACTTTTTTTATTCTATTTTGGAATTACGATCTCGGACTGATCGCCAGTGCTGGTATCCAAAATATTTATTAAAAGTCCTTGAGCGGTAGTTGTAACCTGTAAGTACATAGACCCAAAAAGATAATTTCCGGGTTGAATACTTCCGTCTCCGAACTGATCTTCAAACAATTTTCTGGACAATTCACTCAAAACCTGTCGGTTTAAACTTTGACTGAAACTGTCAACAGAATTCAAATTTCCCAGCAAATCGCTGTAATCATTTTTTTGATCAAATTGATTCTGGGCATTTGCTGAACTTAAAAGCCATTGATAATTAAATGTATCTCCCCCAAATGCAGGATTTACCGGCTTGTAGACGAGTTGCTGAGACTTCCCGAGGAAAATCCCTGCAAAAAAGGTCAAAATAAGTATTAAAGTTTTCATGGCGGACGTTTTTAGTATATAAATTCATTTTTTATAAGGTTTTTCTTTGCATTAAATTCTTTTATGTATTTTAAACTGTTAGTTAATTGCTCTTTAAGATAATCTTCACTTGGATTAGTCATAAAACTGTAGACTACTTTATCATCAATTTCGATATTGATTTGTCCGTTGGTTCCACGACCGGGAAGTTCGGAGATCGTGATGGCAGAATTGCTTTTATCAGGAAGCTGACTGTATTGAAGGTAAAAAAAATCATAAAAATCTTTTCCTACTTTGCTTTTGGTTTCATCGATCGTTAACCCTTTTAATTCAAAAACAACATCTTCTTCTACTTTACTCACTTTCTTTTTAAATGAATCATTATTAAGCTCAAGGCTGTCTTTGGCTACTAATTTTTGAGTTTCTTCATCTTTTATATAAAGAAAAACTTTTAAAGCATCTTTTTTTTCAAGATTAACATTAATCTCAGATAATACTTTGGTTTCATTCGGATTAATAGAAAATTTTCCGCTTTGCTGATTGTTTGAAAGGTTTCCGCCACTTCCTTTTTTAATGGAAACCAAAAGATAATTAAGTTCTTTATAGATTGTAGTAGAATTGGTAACTACACCTTTTAGATTGATTTGCCCCTCCATTATTTTACTCTCAATTTTTGCATTGATTTTTTTATCTTCCTGTCCGCTTATCGAAACAGACAGGAAAATAAAAGAACACAAAATCAAAGAATAAAATTTTTTCATCATTCGGTTTTTAATAGTTTCTCATGAAAATCGTTTTATTATCTCCTTTCACCTGTATCTGAAGGCCATCTGAAATACTGTTGCTTCCTGTAACATCAATAATATTGTTGTTTCCCTGCGTTGTAATAGCTGTCTTGGTTTCAGTATCAGTAAATGAATTATTAAAATAAAGACTGTTGTAATCTCCCAATTGTTTGACAGAAATATTGGTTTTGGCATTAAGAAAAAGCTCAGCATTATTAGCATCCCCCATCTGAATGATATTGGAATAAGACATCATCTGATCAGGATTCTGCCCGGCAATAACGTTAAGAACAGTATTGCTGTCTATGCGATCCCAATCGATCTGCTGTGACTTCACAGACAAGAAAATGAGAAGTGCGAATACACTCCACCCCAATTTAAACATGGTATTAATTTTTATTAAAGTTACTGGATTACAGCGTTCTATAAAACACACCTATCCGTTACAGTTGAAAAATCACGGTTTATGGTTACGTTTTAAAATCATTGAAAATTTTTAAACAAAAAAAAGGAGAAGCCGCAGCCTCTCCCATGTTGATTAAGATTTTGTAATGTACTTTCCTTAATTTGATTGATTAACCATGATTGTATTATTATTTCCTACCTGAGCTCCTAAATGGATGTTAGAATCACCACTTTGGCTTATTGAAGCGAAGTTGTTGTCTCCCATTTGAAGATCGATAGCTGTATTGTTATCTCCATCCTGTTGTTGATACAATTGGTTATCAGAACCCCATTGTAATCCCATTGCTGTGTTATCGCTACCTTCTTGAACAGAAACTGCAACGTTATCATCACCTACTTGGCCATGCATTGCAACGTTATCATTTCCATCTTGGTATTGTATAAGAATATTTCCGTCTCCAACCTGTACTCCAGTAGCTTCATTTCTTCTGCCTAACTGTACTTGAAGAGTTGTGTTGTCATCTCCAAGCTGAGTAGAAGAAGCCTCGTTTCTTCTGCCACTCTGAAGTTGATAAGCAAAGTTATCGTTACCCAACTGAATTGAAGAAGCTTCATTCCTTCTTCCTACCTGAGTTTGTTCCGTAGTGTTCATTAAACCTACCTGCCATGTTGTAGCAGAGTTTCTGTTTCCTGTTTGGCTCACTTCATTTGAGTTTCCAAGTCCCAGTTGATCTACGTCTATTGAGTTTCTGTTTCCGATACTTTCTGCTGTATTGGTATTGAAGGCTCCAACCTGATCTATATCGGCCGTATTACGATTACCATCCTGATTCAGAGTATTCATATTTACTAAACCTGTTTGGTTTACGGTAGCAACGTTCCAGTTTCCGGTTTGAGTTGTTACATCAACATTTGCCTGTGCAAAAGTAAAACCCATGGCCATTAGTGTAAACACACCTGTTATAAAGTTTTTCATTTTAATAAAATTAATTGGTTAATAGTCAGACAAAGGTAGATTCTAAAGTAATCGGACGAACCACTATAAAAGGGCAAATTTTCAAAATCACTAATTACAGTACTCTTTGTAACCGTTTACAGTTTATTGACCATCACCATAAGTAATTACGTAGAAATACGGGGATTGTTTCATTTGAAATTATTACTCATTACCAATTATTAATTACCTGTTTTTTCGTCCTTTTATCATTAATTAACATTTTTGCCTCTTCTTTTCTTCAGTATATATTGCTAAATTTGAGCTATGGAAAATTTTGGAAAAGATTTATTACGAAAAATAAAAAGTGTTGAACTACCCGGAGAACATGCTCATGGTGTTTTTTCACCTCCTTCACGTCCTGTTTTTACATATGATGAAGTATTAGCCAAGAATCCAAAATTCGCTGCCGTAAATATTATTTTGTATATTAAAGACGATGAGTGGTATTTTCCATTAATATTAAGAACCGAGAACGAAAGAGACAGACATAGCGGACAAATATCCTTACCAGGCGGAAAACGCGAGGAAATGGACAAAGATTTTGCAGAAACAGCCGTTCGCGAAACTTCTGAAGAAATAGGCATTGAAAAACATTATGTAAGAATCATACGAGAAATGTCTCCCATCTACATTCCGCCAAGTAATTTCTACGTTTATCCGTATATCTCTTATACCAAAAAAGATCCGGAATTTATTTTACAACATACCGAGGTGGTAGAAACCATTGAATTCCCCATCACTTCTTTCCTAAATCTTCCCGATAAGCCTGAAATAATGGCTTTACCAAGCGCGGGAGGACATGAAGTCCCGGTCATCAATTTCAACGGATACATCATCTGGGGAGCTACAGCAATGATATTAAGTGAATTCAGCCAATTGTTGAAAAAAATGTAACTTTGCACGACTGTGTTTAATTAAGAGATGGCGAAGAAAAATATTTTCACCGATGCATTCGGAACTCCTTATTTTCTAAAAAGGTTTATCATTTTTATTTTAGGAATTGTCTCTTACAGAAGATTCAATGGCTTTAATAAACTAAAAATTACTGGTACAGAACACCTTGTGGATCTTCCGGATTCCAATGTGCTTTTTGTATGTAACCATCAGACTTATTTCGCAGACGTGGCAGCAATGTATCACGCTTTCTGTGCTGTAAACAACGGATATTTAGACACTATAAAAAATCCGATCTATCTGCTTAATCCAAAGATCGATTTTTACTACGTCGCCGCCGAAGAAACCATGAATAAAGGTATTCTTCCAAAAATTTTTAAAATTGCAGGCGCTGTAACCGTAAAAAGAACCTGGAGAGCTGAAGGCCAGAATGTCAACAGAATGGTAGATCTTACAGAGGTTGATAATATTATGAAAGCCTTAGACAACGGCTGGGTAGCTACTTTCCCTCAAGGTACTACATCCGCTTTTGCGCAAGGAAGAAGAGGTACGGCAAAACTGATTAAAAATCAGCGTCCTATCGTGATTCCTATTAAAATTAACGGATTCCGAAGAGCGTTTGATAAAAAAGGTCTCCGCGTAAAGGTAACAGGCGTAAAACCTACCATGGAGTTTAAAGCACCTCTCGATATCGATTACGATAACGAAAAAGCACCGGAAATTTTGTTGAAAATAATGACTGCCATTGAGCAGACAGAAGATTTCAATGTACTACACAATTATGATGAAGAACTTAAAGCTAAAAAATTAGAACAAAAGGACTCAGATAATTAAAGTAGATTAAATATGAAAAGAATAATAGGGATCTTATTCGCAATCATAGTATTAGTTTCATGTAACAGCCAAAAAGTATATTCGGATTTTGACATAAGTTATTCTAAAAGCGGCGGTTTTGCCCCGATTTATGAGAATCTGCTTATCAAAGAAAACAATGCGCATTACTCTTTTGAGGGACAGGGAAAAAAGATTAAACAAGATTTTAAAATCACCAACGAGGATCTAAAAAAGTTAGATAACATTCTTTCTCAAAACAATTTTAGAAGAATACAGGAAGACCGTAAAAAATTATACGACAATGTAACGACTTCTATCAATGTTAAAAAAGGTCCTAATGAAGGCAGTAAAACAGATGCAAGTCTGGTAATGCCGAATTATAAAACAAACTGGAACAACATTTTAAATGCTTTCCAGGAGATCATTAATAACAATGTTAAAAAACAGTAAATAAATTGAAGACCCATTTCATTGCTATCGGCGGAAGTGCCATGCATAATCTTGCTATTGCGTTAAAAGACAAAGGATATCAGGTGACAGGTTCAGATGATGCTATTTTTGAACCATCAAGATCAAGGCTTGAGAAGAAAGGAATTCTTCCTCAGGAATTGGGATGGTTTCCGGAAAAAGTAACGTCTGATATTGATGCCGTAATTCTTGGAATGCACGCTCATCAGGACAATCCTGAATTGGCAAAAGCGAAAGAACTGGGTTTAAAAATATACTCGTATCCGGAGTTTCTTTACGAACAGTCTAAAACCAAAACCAGAGTTGTTATTGCAGGTTCTCACGGGAAAACGACAATTACTTCAATGATTCTTCATGTTTTAAATTTTCATCAGAAAGATGTTGATTACATGGTGGGAGCGCAATTGGAAGGTTTCGACTGTATGGTAAAACTGACTCAGGATAATGATTTTATGGTATTGGAAGGTGATGAATACCTTTCCTCTCCTATCGATTTACGTTCAAAATTTTTACTCTATCAGCCCAATATCGCTTTAATGAGCGGAATTGCATGGGATCATATCAATGTTTTCAAAACATTTGATGATTATATCGAGCAGTTCAGAAGATTTGTTGCAAGCATTACTCCGGGTGGAGTTTTAGTGTATAATGAAGAAGATGCAGAGGTTGTAAAAGTAGTAGAAGCAGCTGAAAATTATTTCAGAAAAATACCTTACAAAACGCCTGAATACGAGATCAACAACGGAAAAGTGTATTTAAAAACCGAAATGGGAGATATTCCGCTTTCTGTTTTTGGAGCGCACAATCTATTAAACCTTGAAGGAGCAAGACATATCTGCCACACTTTGGGAATTATGGATGAAGATTTCTATGATGCGATTATGAGTTTCAAAGGAGCTTCAAAACGTCTTGAAAAAGTAGAAAGAGAAGATAAAGGAACGCTTTACAAAGACTTTGCACACGCGCCAAGCAAGGTAAAAGCTGCTGTAAAAGCTTTCTGTGAGCAATTTAAAAATGAGAAAAAATATGGTTTTCTTGAACTTCATACCTATTCAAGCTTAAATCCTGTATTTTTAGAGCAATATGACCACGCTATGGACGGATTGGAGGAAGCAATTGTTTTCTATTCCGAAGATGCTTTAAAAATCAAAAGAATGGATCCGATTTCACCAGATCTGATCAAAGAAAAATTTAAAAATGAAAATCTAAAAGTATTTACCAATGCTGAAGAACTTCACGCATACTGGGAAACTTTAGATAAAACCAATGGTGTTTTCCTGATGATGAGTTCGGGGAATTTTGGTGGTTTAGATTTAACAAAATAATAATTTTTACATAAAAATAAACTCCTTTCGATTTGAAAGGAGTTTTTTATTTTAATTGATTTTTTTATAAAAACGTCTTAGTATATCCTTGGTACCGTCTCCGTCAAAATCCTGAGTCCGGTCTTCCATAACCATATCGGTTAAAGTAAGCTGAGTCACGAAATAAGGATAATTTTCCTCACCTTCAAACCAGAATTTACCATTTCCTTTATCGAATGTGTATTTCCTTGCTACAGAATCTGTTTTTTCGCATGTATTATTGTTTTGGGCATAAGAAATCGAGAAAACGTGTGAAGAAGTAAATTCATGTGTGCTCATTTTTTGGCAATCGGTTGAGAAAGAAATCTGAATCTGTTGATTTGACGATCGATATATCTCAGATTTTTCAATGTACCATTCTCCGATAATTGAAGCTTTATTGCCGGAATTCTGAACCTCATCATCACTACTACAGGAAACAATCGAAAATAAGATAAATGGAAAAAATAATTTTTTCATAATTAATTTTAAAGTCACAAAAATAAATTAATTTTAATTAAATACTTTCTGCTTAAATACTGAATTTTATTAGCGTAATATCATTTTCTCTATTTCCTTTCCAAGTTAATTCTCCTCTTGAATTAATAAATCTGGGGAAAAAATATTTTAAAATCGTTAAATATCCGCAACAGAATTCAACATCTTTTCCTCCCATTCCGGATCTTTTGGATCAAAAAATATTCTTTTGTTAGTGTCCAGAGAACGAACAGTATTCATTTCGTCTTCAGTTAATTCAAAATTAAAAACATTGAAATTTTCTTCAATTCTTGATGGCGTCACAGATTTAGGAATCGCACAGAAACCTTCCTGCAAATGCCATCTTAAAATAACCTGAGCAACCGTTTTGCTATGTTTTTCAGCAATTGATTTTAAAGATTCGTTATTCAACAATTCAGCATTTCCGTTTCCAAGAGGACTCCAAGGTTGAGTAACAATATTATTTTCTCTGTTATAAACCTGTAACTCTTTTTGTTGGAAAATTGGATGTAACTCGATCTGGTTAACCACAGGAAGAATGCTTGAATTAGCTTTTAATTCTTCCAGTTTTTCAACCGTAAAATTACAAACACCGATTGCTTTTATTTTTCCTTCATGATACAATTCTTCTAACGCTTTCCAAGCTCCTGTAAAATCCGAATAAGGCCAGTGAATAAGGTACATATCCAGATAATCCAGCTGCAATCTGTCTAATGTTCTCTGAAATGCACTTTTCGCTTTGTCATAAGTAGTATCCTGAACCCAAAGTTTTGAAGTAATAAACAATTCTTCTCTGTTTACTCCGCTGTTTTTAATAGCGTTTCCGACTCCAATTTCGTTTTGATAAATAGAAGCCGTGTCGATCATTCTGTATCCCGTTTGGATAGCCTTGATCACCGTATATTCACACACTTTTTGATCATCAATCTGCCAGACACCAAAGCCTAAGGCTGGAATGTCAACTCCATTATTTAATGTAATCACAGGTTGTCCTGCATATGTTTTCTTTTGCATACTATTTTGTTTATTTTTTTCTAAAGTCAAACAAATTTCCGATAAAAAATTGAAATTCTGCTTACCAATTTTACTTTAGATTTTAATTTTTACTAAATATTTTACCTGCTATAATTCTTATTTTGCATTTTAAAATATGATTTCAAAAGCAAAATTGAATATTAAAAATTATAAAATATGAGTATTTATTCCTTTACAAATTATACTTTTGCATCTTTAAATTAAAATAAACTAAAATCATGAAATTCAATTACAAGAAAATGGTACCTTTTATAGGTATTCTTTGTTCAAATGCTATTACTGCACAAGCTCCGGCCATAGAATGGCAAAAATCTTTAGGAGGAACAAACCCCGATAGAGCACACACTATCATTCAAACAGCCGATGGAGGGTATATGATTAGCGGAGCATCTAATTCAAACAATGGGAATGTAACAGGAAATCACGGAAATCAGGATTACTGGCTTGCAAAATTAAATGCAACAGGAAATCTTCAATGGCAAAAATCTTTAGGAGGAACAGGAACTGACTATGGAAGTTCTATCATACAAACTGCTGATGGCGGATATGTGGTTGCCGGAACCTCTGATTCAAACAACGGAAATGTAACAGGAAATCATGGACTTACAGATGGCTGGGTTCTAAAATTAAATTCTGATGCAGGAATTATTTATTGGCAAAAATCTTTCGGAGGAACAAATTATGATGTTATCAATCAAATGATTCCTACGACAGATGGTGGATATATATTTGCAGGAAATTCTTCTTCAAACAATGGCGATGTAACGGGAAATAACGGTTATGTAGATTATTGGATCGTAAAAATAAATGCTGATGGAAATCTTCAATGGAAAAAATCTTTAGGAGGAACAGGAGATGACAGGGCTATTTCTATTGTTCAAACTAGCGATGGTGGATATGCTGTTGCCGGATATGCTGAAAATAACAATGGAGATGTAACAGGAAATCATGGTGGAAAAGATTATTGGATTCTAAAATTAAATACTGATGGAGGCGTTATTTTTTGGAAAAAATCTTTAGGAGGATCACATCAGGATTTAGCATATTCTATTAAACAAACTTCAGATGGTGGTTATATTGTAGCTGGTAACGCTTTTTCTAATGATGGAGATGTAACGGGAAATCATGATGGAACAGATGCTTGGATCGTAAAATTAAATTCTGATGGAAACCTTCAATGGCAGAAAGCTTTAGGAGGAACTAAGGTAGATGACGCTTCTTCTATCATTCAAACCGCTGATGGTGGGTATTTGGCCGTAGGAAGCACGACTTCAAATGATGGTCAGGTAACAGGATATCATACCCCTTCAAGTACAGGTCCTGGCGAAGCACCTCTTTCTTATGATTATTGGGCTGTAAAACTAAGCGCTACAGGAAGTATTCAATGGCAAAAGTGCTTAGGAGGATCAGGAAGCGATGAGGCTAGCTCTGTTATTCAAACTGCAGATGGCGGTTATGTCATTGCCGGAAGTTCAAATTCAACCAATGGAGATGTAAGTGGAAATCATGGAGATTATGATATTTGGGTCGTAAAACTTGCTCAAGATAATCTGGCCACTAATGAGGTTGTGAAAGATGCCACAACAGTTAATGTGTTCCCTAATCCGGCAAAAGATAATATTACTTTAAAGCTTGATTATTTTACACCATCTATGGAGGTTACGATTACTGATATGCTAGGGAAAACCATCCATACTCAAAAATTAGAAGGGCTAACAACAAAAATAAATACCGGAAGCCTTGAAAAGGGTATTTATTTTTTAAACCTAATGGGAGGTAAAGAAAATATCAGCAAAAAATTCATTAAAGAATAATTTATACTAGAAATAATTTGTTTACAATAGACCCCGTACTTCGTGTGCGGGGTTTCTTTACATATTAATTCCCAAAATATGGTTTCTAATTCTTTACTTCTGTAAAAATTTCATCCAATGTCACATCCAATAAAAATTGCTACTTCAGAAGACTATTCCAAAATCATGGAAATTTGGGAATCTGCCGTAAAAATATCTTTACTCATTACTTGTCTGAACAATCCTTTGATATGTTCAATTTCTAATTGATAACTGGTATTTTTCCTACAACCAAAATACAGCGTATTTTCCAGCTTTTTCTCTCCTTCCCAAATCAGTTTTACTTCCCCGTTGTCTATTTCTTTTTTACATAAAAAATCGGGAACTACCGCCAATCCCGTTCCTCCTTTTAAACAACGAATGATTGAATTTAAATTAGGAACGATATAATTTGCTCTGAAATCTGGTTTATGTCCAAAATTTAAAGTCCAGAATTGGAAAAGATGCTCCATATCTCCGGTTGTTCCGTACCATTTTTCCTGTTTCAGCCAATTTTCAATTTGCTCTTTATCTTTGGTTTTCAGTACTTTTTTGAAAGCTTCTGTGTCTACATCTTTTCCTCCAACCAAAATAATCTGTTCGGACGAAAAAGCTTCATGCAGAATGTTAGGAGAAACTCCTTTTTTAGGCGTAATAATCAGGTCTAAAATCCCTTTATCCAACTGATCCAGCATTTCGGGATATTCTCCAAAGCTGATAATTAAGTTAAAAGGCAACGTAGAAACATACTGCTCCAAAGTAGTCTGAAAAGTTTCAAAACACATGCCTACGCTTATCGTCGGAGTTGTTTTTTCGGTAGATTTTTGGAAATTTTTCTCTACATCTTCAAGTTTTGTCAATGGTTCGGAAACTGCATTAAATAGTACTTTTCCTCTTTCCGTGGGATGCATTTTCCGTCCCGTTCTGTCGAATAATTTATACCCAACATAAGCTTCCAAAGAGCTTAAATGTAAACTCACTCCTGGCTGTGATATAAATAAAGCTTCTGCCGCTCCCGTTAATGTTCCGGTTTTGTAGATTGCTTTAAACGTTCTGTACCATTCTAAATTTACCATAATTCTAACTTTTGTCAATAGTGAATTGTCAATTTGTTTCTCTTGTGAATTTATACAGTCTAAAAATTGACTTTTCACTGCAAAGCAGATTCACAATTAACAACTAATACAACTCAATCATCACTTCTGTGATACAAAGTTACAAAATAATCAGAATACTGATAGTTTTTCATTTCTTAAAAATGAAGCATAATAATTGGGGATTTCGCTTTCTTCAATTTTTTTGGCAACATCTTCAAGCGGATATTCCAACTGAATAATTTCAGGAGTAATACTTTCTTCATCCAATGTTAAAATCACATAAGACGCCAATTGGTTTTCTTCTTTTGATCGACCAACGGAGCCTGCATTAACCGCCCATTTACCATCAAAATATTTTTTAAAAGATAAATGCGTATGTCCCATAATGACGACATCTGACTGAGAATCATATAATAAATCCGTAAAAACCTCATCATTCTCAGATCCATACAAATACGTATCATTGCTTTCTAAAGTTGAATGCACCAACTGAATATTCCAATGTTTTCTTCCAATTTTATAGCTTAATTTTAAATGAAAAGGTAATTCCGACAAATATTTTTTATTTTCTTTTGTGATATGTTCTTTAGAATGATCAATAGCTAAAAACCTTGCGGCAGTTTCTTCTTGAGAATGCTTAAGCAAAGGAACTACCGGAATATCAAAAGCAATTCTTTCATCATGATTTCCCATCAAACAAGGAATATTCAAGTTCCTGATCTTTTCAATCACTTCATTTCCCCACGGTGCAAAATCAACCAGATCTCCTAGACAGAATTTCTGATGAATTCCTCTTTCTTCAATATCATTTAACACGACTCCCAGTGCGGGAAGATTTCCATGTACATCGCTAAAAATTGCTATCTGCATTCTATTTTATTCAAATTATTCAAACAAAATTACGTGAGAAGTTTTAGAATCAGATTTAAAATCAATATGATATTTAAACATAAAACGTGAATTGTAAATTTTGCTTCGCAAGTGAATTATGAATTATAGGCCTGAGAATTGACTATTCACTCCCGAAGCAAAATTCACAATTCACATAATCATCATAATTCTGATACTTTACTATAATTTATACTATTTTTATTATACAAAATCCCAAACTAACTTTGCAGAGTAAAATTTAAACAATCATACAACAATGAAAAAAGTATTAATCATCAACGGTGGACAAAACTTCGGACATTCAGGAGGAAAATATAATAAAACGATTGCAGACAGCACACTGGAAGTTCTACAAAAATTTGAAAATGTAGAGGTAAAAGTCACAACAGTTGACGAAGGTTACAATAAAGACGAGGAAGTTCAGAAATTCGTTTGGGCAGATGTCATTATCTATCATACCCCAATCTGGTGGTTCCAATTACCAAATGGTTTGAAAAAATATATCGACGAAGTTTTCACGGCAGGTCATGCTAAAGGAATTTATATGAGTGACGGTAGAACTTCAGACAATCCACAGATCAATTACGGAACCGGAGGAATGTTGGGTGGCAGAAAATACATGGTAACCACAAGCTGGAATGCACCGGAAACTGCTTTTACGCTTCCGGGAGAATTTTTCAATGAAACAAGTGTAGATAATGGGCCATTATTTGGATTCCATAGAATGAACGCCTTTGTTTCTCTTGAAAAAATGGAAAGTTTTCACTTCCACGATGTCGAAAAAAATGCAAATATCGAACGTGACATGAAAGTTTACAAAGAACATCTTACCAACATTTTTGAACAAGAATTAAAACCACAATTAGCCTAATGAAAATTTATCTCACTGCAATTATTAAAGCAAAAGAAGAACACAGAACAGAAGTGTTGGAAGTTCTTCAAAATATGGTCGCAGAAACCAGAAAAGAAAAAGCCAACGAATTGTATACATTACATCAAGGAATTGAAGATAAAAACCAATTCATTTTCTATGAGATTTGGAAAGATCAGGAGGGCTTAACTCAACATAATCAACAAGCGTATATTCAGGCTTTTGGAGCTTTGGTTGATGAAAAATTACAAGAAGAACCTCAGATTTATTTAACTAATATTATTTAAAATTTAATAAAAAACGAGATTTTTTTAACCGCAAAAGCGACAAAAGAAATGATTGAAAAAAGAATTACAAGAGCAGACAAAATGTAGCGTTTCAATTTTGCACACTTTTGAAAGTCTTATAACGTATTGAAATCTTTTGATTCTTTTGTGGTTAAAAAATAACCCAATACAATTCATCTAAATCATGAAAAAATTAGCGTTTTTAGTTCTTGCCATTTTAACGATAGGATTTGTTCAGGCTCAAACCAAGAAATCAAAAAATATGAAAAAGAAAATTTTATTTGTCGTTACCAGTCATGACAAAAAAGGCGATACAGGCGAAAATACAGGATATTATCTTGGTGAAGTTTCGCATCCTTGGGAAGTTTTACACAAAGCAGGTTACGAAATCGATTTTGTAAGTCCAAAAGGCGGAACTCCTCCCGTTGACGGATTTGATCTAAAAGATCCCGTAAACAAAGAGTTTTGGGAAAGCAAAGACAAAAGTAAAATTGATCATTCTTTAACGCCAACACAAGTAAATCCTGCTGATTATTCAACCATATTTTATGCAGGAGGTCATGGCGCGATGTGGGATTTTGCAGACAATACAGAATTAGCCAACATTGCTTCAAAAATTTACGAAAACGGAGGAATTGTAGCCGCAGTTTGCCACGGTCCGTCAGGTTTGGTGAATATTAAATTGAACGATGGCAGATATTTAGTTGACGGTAAAAAAATCAATGCTTTTACCAATGAAGAAGAAGCTGAAGTGAAATTAACCAACGTTGTTCCTTTCCTTTTAGAAGATAAATTAAAAGAAAGAGGCGCAATATTTGAAAAATCAGGTCTTTGGCAAAATCATGTGGTGACAGATCAGAGAGTAATCACAGGACAAAACCCTCAATCTGCAAAAAGTGTTGGCGAAGCTATTTTAAAGGAATTAAATAAGTAATTATTAAATATTTTAACCACAAAAGTCACAAAAGACTTTTACACTTAAGTTATTTTAAGCTAAAATTATTTTGTTGAAAAGAACACTTAAGTTTATGAAAATATTAGATTTTCGGCTTATGTGATCTTACTGTTTTCAATACATTAAACTTTAAAACTAAAGTGTTTCAATAAAACTTTTGTGCCTTTTGTGGTTAAATCAAATTAGAAATCAAGACAAAAAAAATGGAATATAGAAAATTAGGAAACACAGATCTCGAATTGTCCGTCATCACACATGGAGCATTCGCAATCGGTGGAAATATGTGGGGCGGAAATGAGAAAAAAGACTCTATAAATTCAATTCACGCCTCTTTGGATCATGGTGTAACGTCCATTGATACCGCACCTTTCTACGGATTTGGACTGAGTGAAGAAATGATCGGAGAAGCCATTAAAGGAAAAGACCGTTCAAAGATTCAGTTATTGACCAAATTCGGATTGGTTTGGGACGGAAGCAACAATGGAAAAGGAGAATTCTTCTTTGATGCGAATGATGACGGAAAAACGCTTCCTGTGTACAAATTAGCTTCAAAAGAGAATATTATTAAGGAGGTTGAAGAAAGTCTGAAAAGACTGGGAACAGATTACATCGATCTTCTACAGCTTCACTGGCCGGACAGTACAACGTGTATCTGTGAAACCATGGAAGCTATGGAATTATTGATCCAACAAGGAAAAATTCTTTCAGCCGGAGTAAGTAATTATAGTATTGAACAGATGCAGGAAGCCAACAGAACGCTGAATTTAGCCAGCAATCAGGTTTCTTACAGCATGCTGAACCGAGCGATTGAAAAAGATTTGGTTCCATATTCTTTGGAAAATAATTCAGGAATTATTGTGTACAGCCCGATGGAAAGAGGCCTTTTAACAGGAAAATACTTCAAAGAAGATAAATTAAAAGAAAACGACCACAGAAATGGATATTTTTCTCAGTTTGATCTTAATAAAGTAAAAAATTTCTTAGAAAAAATTGAACCGATCGCTCAGGAAAAAGGTGCTACCCTTTCACAATTAGTATTACGTTGGACGACTTTACAACCCGCAATCACAGTCGTTTTGGCAGGAGCCAGAAATGCTCAACAGGCTATTGAAAATGCAAAAGCAATGTCTTTCGATCTTTCTCATGAAGAATTGAGTTTTATCAATGCTGAATTGGATAAACTTTAATACATACAGTCATTCCAAGGAGCGAAGCAAGTTTATGCTGAGCCTGTCGAAATAAAGCAATCTCTATATTTTTTAATAAAACTCATGCTTTAAACCATTTAGATCCTTTCACGATGACAAAGTGTGTGGTTAACTTATATGTTAATGTACTGAAGATTGCTTCGTCGCTTCGCTCCTCGCAATGACTTCATCATAAGGAAAAAGCGCTTCTCAACATTGGGAAGCGCTTTTTGGTGAATACCAATTATTGAAAATTTATTTTCCAATTGGCATGTGGGTACTTATTGCAATTCTGTTCCAGCCGTTGATGGTAACAATCGCCATGATGATCTGTGCGATTTGTTTTTCGTCAAACAATTGGTTTGCTTTGTAATACGTTTCTTCCGTTAACCCTTTCTGGCTGATCAAAGTGATTTCTTCTGTCATTGCCAACAAAACCTGCTCTTCTTCTGTGTAAAGCTCCAATGCTTCTCTCCAGGCATTTAGAAGATAGATCCTTTGTGGAGTTTCACCATATTTGATGGCATCTTTGGTGTGCATATCCAAGCAGAAAGCACATCCGTTGATTTGTGAAGCTCTGATTTTAATTAATTCTTTCTGAATATGGTTTAAAGAAATCGTCTGAAGATATCCTTCTAATCCCATCATTGCTTTGTAAGCTGCTGATTCTGCTGTCGCGATGTTTACTCTTGCGCTCATGTTATGTATATGTATTTGATTAATTTTTCTTGATTAATTCGTCGATACTTAATGAAAACTGATGTTGACTTGCCAATAAAAACGCACCCGCACTTCCTACCCAGACAGAATAATCCAAAGGAGCTTTAATTCCTAAAGCCATCGTCATTGATAAAGCGAAAATGAGTAGTAAAAAACCTGTACCGTATGCTGCAATCTTAGTTTTAAATCCAATAAGTAATAAGAAAGGAAATAGAATTTCTAAAAAAGTAGCGAAATATGCCGAAAATACACTTAAACTTGCAGGAAGAAAAAAAGTCAGTTGTTGAGTATATTTTTCAAAATTCTCCCAGTTTCCCCAAGCTGAGTTTTTACCCCAAAATCCGAATCGGTCTGCCACTGCGGAAAGCATTGTTACTGAGATTGCTAACCTTAAAAATAGTTGTGAAAATTGAAAGTCTTTTTTGCCTGTCATTGTCGTTGTTTTTATGAACAGGACAAAGTTGCGACTTCTAGATTGTAAAAATCTTAAACTGGTTTAAGAACGTAATTTGGCTCTGATTTCACTTAAATATTCAGGAGTGAAACCTAGAAAAGAAGCAATCAGATACTGCGGAATTCTCTGTATAAACCAAGGATACAGCGTACTGAAATGCACATAATATTCTTCCTTCGTCATCTCATAAATATAGCGGATTCTTTTCTCGGCAGCCGCATAAGCAGTTTGGTAAACCATTCTGAAATACCTTTCCATAATAGGATGTTTTTCAAACAAAAGTTCTTGAGATTGGAAATCGATAGCTAAAATGCTGGAATTTTCCACAGACTGAATATTAAAACTGGTTTTCATTTGTTTTTCAAAAGCGAAAGTATCGGACATCCACCAGTTTTCTATGGCAAATTCTGTAGTTTGTTCCACTCCTTTTTCATTGACAAAAAACTTTCTCAGGCATCCTTCCAACACAAAATACTTACATTTACAAACATCTCCTTCAAGCATTAGATTTTCTTTCTTTTTCACTTTTAAAATTTGAAAAAAAGAAAAAATAGAAGCAAATTCCTCGTCATTGATCGTAATGAATTTATCTAAATGTGCTTTGAAAGTTTCCATTGTAAAATTTAGTACTCAAACTTAACTTTATTTTTTTAGTTTTACAATTCCAAAAAACATTAAATCATGGACATCGTTGCAAAAATTTTGATCGCCTTAGTCGCAATAGAACACATCTACATTCTTTGGATGGAAATGTTTGCGTGGGAAACAAAAGGAAAGGAAGTTTTCAAAGCTGCTTTACCCGCAGAAATGTTCAAACCGACTAAAGGGTTGGCCGCTAATCAGGGGCTTTACAATGGTTTTCTGGCTGCAGGATTAATCTGGTCTTTCTTTATTGAGGATCCGAAATGGCAAACCAATGTTTCTTTATTTTTCCTAAGTTGCGTGGCTATTGCCGGAATTTATGGAGCTATTTCAGCAACAAAGAAAATATTTTTCGTTCAGGCTTTACCTGCTATTTTGGGAATTATTGCCGTTGTTTTGAGTAATTTCTTTCATCTTTTACAGAGATAATTTTTTGTTTTAAAACTTAAATTCTTCATCTAAATCATTTTTTTAGCTAAATTTTTACAGCTAAATTTTCATGAATTTTTCATTCCATCATCAGGCTTAAAACCAGCTTTTTAGGCCTTAAAAAATCCATTTAATATAAAATTCGTAAATTTGCACTGTCATAAGAAATTGATGTTCAGCTTTTTTATGCTGGCCTGCATTTTGATGAAATGTAGAAATCCAAGTTGTTCAGTACACATATCTGTAATTACTTCATTAGTAATTTAACTGTAGAATCTATTTAAAAAGATTAACTCTTTTTTACATGATTCACTCTTTTTCTAGAGTATAATCTATTTGAAATATTTAAAATATAAACATAAGGCCACAGGTTTTTATGCTTTTATTTTTTTGTATAAAGTTTTTATCATTAAAAGCTCATACAGATTATTTTGTACTATCGTCATTAACAGAACAGTTCAGATTAAACGTATAATCTTTAACTGATGTAGAATATCTTATGTATTAATATTAATTGAAAAATTCTGAATATGGAAAAAATTGAAAACGGTAGAAAAGTAAAACTTAAAGTTGAAGATCTGACTATTATTTTTGGCAAAAACAAAGAAAAAGCACAGGAACTTTTAGACAAAGGTTTTTCCAAAAAGGAAATTCTCGAAAAAACGGGTTGCACCGTAGGGATTAACAAAGCAAGTTTTGAAATCTACGAAGGTGAATTCTTTGTGATCATGGGGTTATCAGGAAGCGGAAAATCTACTTTGCTGCGTTGCCTTAACCGGCTGAATGAGCCTACTTCAGGAAAAGTATATATCAATGATGATAATATTACCGATAAAAATAACAAAGAACTTCTTGAAGTAAGAAGAACAGAGATGAGCATGGTATTCCAAAAATTTGGACTGCTACCCCATCATAATATTCTAGATAATGCAGGTTTCGGACTGGAAATCAGAGGAGAAAGTAAAGCTTCCCGCGATGAAAAAGCTCAAAAAGCATTAGACATCGTAGGTTTAAATGGTTTTGAAAATCAGTTTCCTTCTCAACTTTCAGGAGGTATGCAACAGCGAGTAGGATTAGCCAGAGCTTTAGCTAACGATCCTGAAGTTTTGCTTATGGATGAAGCTTTCTCCGCCCTCGATCCTTTGATCAAGTCTGAAATGCAGGATCAGATGCTTGAATTGCAAGATACATTGCAAAAAACCATTGTCTTCATTACCCATGACTTAGACGAGGCCATTAAAATCGGAGACCGTATCGTCATTATGAAAGACGGTGTAATCGAACAAATTGGAACTGCCGAAGATATTTTAACCAACCCGGCCAGCGACTACGTAAAAGCTTTTGTGGAAAAAGTAGACCGTAAAACAATTATCACCGCCAAATCTTTGATGTTCGACAAAGCCACCGTTGTACGTTTCAGAAAAGACGGTCCTGAAGGTGCCCTGAGAAAAATGAGAGCAACAGGTTTGGAAAACTTACCCGTTGTAGATTTTCAAAATAAATTTCTTGGTTTTGTAACCCTTAATGATGTTGTCAGAATCGCAAAGAAGAAAGAAACAACGGTAGAATCAATTATCAATAGTAATGTTCCGTCTGTTTATGCGGAAGCAACTGTTGAAGAAATGTTGCCGTTAATCTCCGGAAGTAAATCGGCCATCGCTGTGGTAGAGGAGAACAATAAATTTTTAGGTCTTGTTACCCAATTATCTCTTATCATAGAAGCTACCAAGTTTAACGAAGAAGAAATCATTGAATTAAAAGAAATCGCAAACAACCAATAAAATGAATAAAACTATAGATATCGGTCAATATGTAGAAACTGCAATCAATTGGCTCACAGAAAACGGGAAACCAGTATTCGATGTCATAAAACATGTAGGAAACTCCTCCATCATGGGAATTGAATGGGCTTTGGTAAACACTCCTTTTTATATAATCATTCTCCTTTTTACACTATTAGCTTGGTGGAAAGCCGGAAAAGGCATCGCCATCATGACCGTAGCCGGACTTACTTTAATATTTTTAATGGGATTATGGAGAGAAACGATGGAAACTCTGGCTCTTATTTTTGTAGCAACCATAACCGCGTTGGTCATTTCCGTTCCTTTGGGAATTTGGGCGGCTAAAAGCAAATTGGCGGCAAAAATCATTCGTCCGTTACTGGATTTGATGCAAACAATGCCTGCATTTGTCTACTTAATTCCTGCTGTATTATTCTTCAGTATCGGTAAAGTGCCGGGAGCTTTTGCAACGATTATTTTTGCGATGCCACCGGCGGTACGATTAACCACACTAGGAATTGAGGCAGTACCGAAAGATATTGTAGAAGCAGCACGAGCTTTTGGAGCTACCAACCGTCAGATTTTATTTAAGGTAGAACTTCCTTTAGCCATGAAAACGATTTTGGCAGGGATCAACCAAACAATACTTTTATCATTATCCATGGTTGTTATCGCCGGAATGATTGCCGCAGGCGGTTTGGGTGAAAAAGTATTGGAAGGAATTAATAATCTGGATATCGGATTAGGATTTGAAAGTGGATTATCCGTTGTGATTTTAGCCATTATTCTGGACAGAATTACCCAAGGATTTGTAAAGAAAAAACAATAAGATGAAAAAATTAAAATATCTATTTTTTGTGATTTTAATTGCCCTATTCGGTGTATTAAATTCATGTGAAAATATAAAAAACTCTAAATATATAACCATCGGAATGGTAGACGGCTGGGCAGAAGACGTTGCTATGACATATGTTGCCAAAGCCATTCTGGATGAGCAGGGATATCACGTAATTGTTCAGAAAGCTTCAACAGATATGATTTTGGCTTCGATGAATAACGAAGATACAGACCTTTTCATGGGCGTATGGCTACCCTACACCCACGCTACAAAAGTTGCCAAATTCCCGGGATTAATTAATCTTGGAACCAATTATGACAGCGGACGAATAGGTTTGGTGGTTCCTGAATATGTTCCGATTAATTCGATAGAAGAATTAAATCAGCATCAGGAGCAATTTAATCACAGAATTATTGGAATTGAAAAGGGAGCAGGATTAACATCCGGAACAGATAAAGCAATTATTGATTATCAACTCAATTACAAACAAATCAATTCCTCTACCATTGCCATGATCACCGAACTTCAGAATGCCATCAAACGTAAAGAATGGATTGTTGTAGCAGGATGGCAACCCCACTGGATGTTTGGAAAAATGAAACTTAAGTTTCTTGAAGATCCTAAAAATACATTTGGGAAAGCAGAGCAAATTAAAACCTACAGCCGAAAAGGCTTTGTTAAAGATCATATCGAATTGGCAAAATTCTTTTCTAAATTACATTTTGATGATGAAAATATGGCTGATCTTTTAACTAAAATGGAAGACAGTAAAGACAAAGAAGCCACCGCTAAAAAATGGGTGGAAGACCATTCTGAGCTTGTGAAATTATGGTTGGATAAAAAATAATGTTAATAATTCTCTTGCAGATTTTTTTAGAGTTTTTAAAAATTAACTTTAAGCATAATCATCCGCTAAATCAATAAGAAATATAAGTTGGGCAACGCAAAGGCGCAAAGAATTAAATGATATACTGTTTTAAGGCACAAGAAAATCAAAGATTTTCACCAAGCGTTATGTTGTATTAATCTGTAATAATTTGCGTTCCTAAATTTTATCGCAGATAAAATCCTTGCGCCTTAAAACATCATGCTGAGAAAAAATTGCGACTTTGCGTTAACCAACAAAACAAGCAGAACTACAAATTAGAAATCTCCAATAATTTCTGCTTCATCATTTCAGGTTTAAATTCTCCTTCATGATAATACACCAAGTTTTGGTTTGAATCCAAAATAATCCACAACGGATAAACAGGCTGTTTTTTATTTTTAGATAAAGCCAGCGCCAATTCATGGATCCCTGAATTTCCATTAGGCAGATAATTGAATTCTTTTCCCTGAAAATGTATTTTATCTTTAGTTTTTTCCGCTTCAAAATTGATAAAGTAAAAATTGTCGTTGATCATTTTAACCACATCTCTGCTTTTATTTAATTGAAAAGATTCGATCTTACACACCGCGCACCAATCCGTATAAAGGTGAATAATCGTAGGTTTTGGAGTTTCCTTTTGCAGAATTTCCAGGTCAGAAAAAGTGCCTGTCTTTATCTGTGAGAGACAAAGACAAGGCACAAACATTAAAAATAAAAATATTATGAAATTTTTCATTATTTTGTTTTTAAATCTTTTTTACTTCAAAAATGTTTTTTTAAACGCAAAGTTTTAATTTTCTCTATTTAATAAAAGTGAGCAAAGATGAATCAACAAGTTGATTTGATGAAGCTATTATTCTAGCTTCGCGAAGCAAATTTATTTGCCTTTGCTTTCTAAAGAAAATATTCTAATTATAAATCTTTGCGTCAAAAAATCTTTTTTATAATGTCAGCCAATCTTTATTTCAAAGCATATTTTACACCCAGAAACCCTCTGATTCTCTGCATCGGAGCATATCCGTAAGTAGTATCAAAAGTATAATGATTGGGATTATTGATCGGATCATCAACATGCTTATCAAACGGGTCAAACGGCCTCATCAATGGATCTTTCGGAGTAAAATTGAAGAGATTTTTCACTCCGCAATACACTTCAAATCCTGATTTGAAACTTCTGGAAACCTGAATATTCGCTAATGAATAAAACGGAGAATATTCCGGTCGGAAATCATTCGGCAAAACAGGTAATCTCATCGGTCCATAAAACTGTCCTGTAAAATCGATCGTCAGATTACTCGGAAATTTATAGGTCAGACTATACGTTCCGCTCCATTTTGGGGCATGAAGCTGTTGAACTTTTTCATCGTTTCCATCAAATTTTTGATAAACATCAAGGTAAGTCACTCCAAAATTAACACTCAAAGGAAAACTGAAACTGAAATCCACATTCAACGAAGCACCTCTTGAAATGCCATATCCATGAAGATTATCGTAAATAATTTTCTGAGGATCCGTATCAAAATCTCCTACAATTTTATTACTGAAATAGGTATAAAACGCAGAGGCATCCAAATTAATTAACTTGTCTCCAGCAGGAATTTTCCAGACATAATTTAAATTCCCATTAATTGATCTTTCAGGTTTTAAATTGTCTTTAATCACCACTTCACGGGAACCCGTTAAAGCTGCATGGTCTTCTGTAAACAAATTCACCACTCGGAAACCTGTCCCAAAATTGAATCGCAACGTATGATAAGGATTTGGAGAAAATTTCCATGCAAACCTCGGTGAATGAACAGAATGATGGATTTTATCATAATCATATCGATAACCCAGCAACAACGTATTTTTATCATTGATCTCCCACTGATCCTGAATAAACGCTCCCAAAATCGGTGACTTCATAGGCTCATTCGTCACTCCATCTCCCGATAAAGTTCCGGGTGTGTTGTCATCATAAAAAGTTCTTTTGTAAGTAACTCCCGCAATCAAATCATGACTTCCCAATTTTTTATCCCAATACGTCTGAACGAAAGCTACTTTTTGTGTCGCATCAAACGGATTACTTCCATAAAAAGAATTCTGGTCATGAAAATTATACGAAAACTGAGTAATAATATTTTCTTTCATCGGCCATTGATACATCCCAAAAGCCTCTACTCTATTGGTATAAATACTTTCACCATACACTTCACTGCTTCCTCGGTAAGATTTATTCCACTGCATTTCTCCTCCGAAACGGTCTTCATACAAATACCTCAGCGCAAAACTAGCCATCCTGTTTTCCTTCCTTTGGAAATTCCATTTATTGAAAACGGAAATTCTGTTTTGTAAAGCAGAATCCGTGAAATTATCTTTATTCTGATCTATTTTTTCATTAAAACTGAAATAATTTAAACTTAATAATAAAGCAACATTTTTTCCAAAATTAAATTTTGTTGAAAGATCCAGGTTATTTTCGCCCCAACTTGTTGTCATAAGATCGACACTCAATTTCGGAGCCGTCAAAGCATTTTTAGTAATAATATTAATGACTCCGCCCATCGCTTCCGAACCGTAAAGAGATGACGCAGGACCTTTTACAACCTCAACCCTTTCAATCAAACTATTAGGAATTCCGCTTAGGCCGTAAACTGTAGAAAGTGAACTTACGATCGGCATTCCGTCAATTAAGATCATCGTGTAAGGTCCTTCCAAACCGTTGATGTGAATATCTCCCGTATTACAAACCGAACAATTCAATTGAGGTTTTACGCCGTTTACCATGGCAATAGCCTCGAAAATATTCGGAGTCGGATTTTTCTGAAAAAACTTCTGACTGTAAATTTCCACAGCAACCGGACTTTTCGATCTGCTGATCGGTTTTATGGTTCCGGTGATCACAACATCATCGATTAGTTTTGTCCTCTCTTCCCGTTGTGGGATTTTCACAGAATCAACCTTTTTTGACTGATTTATATTCAAACTATCCGTTTCCTGTGAAAAACAATATCCTGAAAAAAAGATGGCAGAAAATAATATTCGCTTCATGAAATTAAAATTGTTAGACAAAACTAACATTTATTTTTAGAACGGCAAAACTCTATGAAAAATATTCTTAAAAACAATTCATGAAAAATTATTAAATTTGAGAAACTACATATAAAAGTAAAATGCGATATAACCAGTCGGGAAAAATCCCACCAAAAAGACATACTATTTTTAAGTCTCCGGAAGATAAATTTTACTACGAGCAGCTTTTCGGAACGGAAGGTTTTCATGGAATTTCCTCTTTGCTGTACCATATTCACCGTCCGACTCAGATAAAATCTATTGGCGAGCCAAAAGATGTGACTCCGAAAATCGCCGTTGACAAAAACGTGACGCCAAGAATGTTCAAGGGAATGAATGTAACTCCTGAAGACGACTTTTTGGACAGCCGCAAGATCCTTTTGGTGAATAACGACCTGAAAATGGGATTGGCAAAACCAAGAAAGTCGATGGATTATTTCTACAAAAATGCTGAGTGTGACGAACTTTTATATGCTCACAACGGAAGCGGGGTTTTGAAAACTTTTGTGGGAAATCTGGATTTTTCTGTTGGTGATTATCTGATTATTCCGAGAGGAACCATTTATCAGGTTGAGTTAAACTCCGACGACACCGTTTTCTTTGTTGTGGAAAGCCACTCTCCGATTTACACTCCAAAAAGATACAGAAACGAATTCGGACAGCTTTTAGAACATTCTCCATTCTGCGAAAGAGATATCATCGCACCAACTTTCGTTGAACCAAAAGACGAAAAAGGGGAATTTTTAATTAAAGTAAAAAAAGAAAATCAAATCACCGATTTCATCTATGCAACACATCCATTCGATGTTGTAGGTTGGGACGGTTATTTTTATCCTTATAAATTTAATATTAAAAACTTCGAACCGATTACAGGGAGAATTCACCAGCCGCCACCGGTTCACCAGACTTTTGAGGCACATAATTTTGTGGTTTGTTCGTTCTGTGCAAGAATGTATGATTACCATCCACAGGCAATTCCTGCGCCTTACAATCACTCAAATATCGACTCTGATGAGGTTTTATTTTATACGGAAGGTGATTTCATGAGCCGTAATCATATTGATTTAATGGATTTCACGCTTCACCCGGGAGGCATCGTTCATGGCCCTCACCCGGGAGCTATGGAAAGAAGTATCGGCAAAAAATTTACTGAAGAATATGCGGTGATGGTTGATCCTTTCCGTCCTTTAAAAATTACGGAAGAAGCCATGAAAGTGGAAGATCCTTCATACAAAACTTCTTGGCTGGAAGAATAAAATCAGACGAACAATTTTCAAATTCTAAAGCTAACACGTTTCAAAAACCTGTTAATCTTTAAATATAAAATAAGAACTAAGTGCGCATTTAGTTCTTATTTTTTTTCTAGAATATGACAAATGTTTGAAAAAAACACAACCGTTTTTAAAGCAAATAAATACAATATTAATTATCTTTAAGAGATTAAAATTAAAAACTCTAATATGTATAATTATATTAGCGCAGAAGAAGCAATTTATACCGTAAAAAGCGGAAACCGCGTGTTTTTTCATGGAAGTGCATGTACTCCAAATTATTTAATTGATGAATTGGCAAGACAATCTCACAGACTGCAAAATGTAGAAATGGTTTCTATCACTCAGCAGGGCGCTGTAGAAATTGCCAAACCAGAATATAAGGACAGTTTTTTTGTTAACTCACTATTTGTTTCCACACCGGTAAGAAATGCGGTTAATTCCGAAAACGGAGATTATGTTCCTATTTTTTTAAGTGAAATTCCTATTCTTTTCAGAAAAAATATTTTACCGCTGGATGTTGCTTTAATTACAGTTTCTCCACCGGACAAACACGGATTTTGCACATTGGGAACTTCAGTAGATGTTGCAAGAGCCGCTGTAGATACTGCTAAATTGGTTGTTGCCATCGTAAATCCTTTAATGCCAAGAACCCACGGCGACGGAATGATCCACATCAGCAGAATTCACAAGTTGGTTTGGCATGAAGAGGAGCTTCAAACCGTAGATTACGGTTCAAAAGTAGGACCTGATGAAATGCTTGTCGGGAAAAATGTTGCTGAATTGATTGATGACAGATCAACCTTACAAATGGGTATCGGAACCATTCCTGATGCGGTTTTAAAATGTTTAGGAAATCATAAAGACCTTGGAGTTCACACCGAAATGTTGAGCGACGGAGTGATTGATTTAATTCAAAATGATGTTATCAACAATAAATATAAGGGCTATCACGATAATAAAACCATTACAAGTTTCTGTTTCGGAACAAGAAAACTGTACGATTATGTAGACGACAATACTGTTTTCGATTTCAAAGATGTGAGTGATGTCAACTTTCCGATCAATATCATGAGAAATAATAAAATGGTTGCGATTAATTCAGCCATTGAAATTGATCTTACCGGACAAGTCTGTGCAGATTCTATTGGAACCATGCAATACAGCGGAATTGGTGGCCAGATGGACTTCATGAGAGGTGCCGCCCTGAGCGAAGATGGAAAACCAATTATTGCCATCACTTCAAGAACTAAAAAAGGCGTTTCCAGAATTGTTCCTTTCCTTAAACAGGGTGCGGGTGTTGTTACCACAAGAGGTCATATTCATTGGGTGGTTACTGAATACGGAACAGCTTATCTTTATGGTAAAAATCTGCGTCAAAGAGCCCAGGAATTAATTAGCATCGCACATCCTGACGATAGAGAGATGTTGGAAAGAGCAGCTTTTGAAAGATTTAAGCATTAACAACGTTAATATTTAAATTATTCCTTGATTTATTTTATTTAATGCAAAAAAAACGTACTTTTAACTTAACATAAAGAAATGGTAAAAATGCCTTAAGGTTTTGGCAGAATATTTGATAAAAACCTTTTTAAAATCAGGAACTTGAAGACTATATATAATTCGATAAGGGAGGAAGTTGTAAGACATTCTAAAGTAAAAAACTCAGTTTTAGGGAATGTTGGCGAATGGAAGAGAAGCCATTATATAATTCTTTCTGAGATCATCAAAGATGAGCTGTCGGAATCTGAAGAGATGAAAGGCGGAAAAAAATTCGAAATAGGAAACACTATTTCGCACGTTACCTTACAACGCTTTTTTGAAAATGACTATCAGGATAAAACTCATAATGATTTAAGATTTTTAAAGACTTTAGATAAAATATGTATTTTTTTAGGCTATAAAGACCTTAATGCTTACATACAGTTTATAAAAGAGAAAAAACAGGAAAATGACTCCGATGATCAGACATTTTTAAAACAAATGGTTTATGATTATTGTGCGACTGTTTTTGAGTTTTATAAAAAATTTCCTGATCATAAAACAGAATTATTCAAACCATTGGTTTTTGACGATTCTCCGTTTTTAGAAAGAGCATCACAATTCAGCAGAGAATTATGTGAACGGGATTTTCAGTTGGTAACAAAAAATAACCGCTCCAACTTTGAAGTTTTCGATATTCATGTTGTTACGGACGAACCCGATAAAAAAATATTAGAATCTCAGGAATTCTGGAATCTTTTATTCAAAGTTGGTGAAACTGGTGAGGAACATTTTGTAAATCAACTCAATACACAAATCTATTTCATCAAAAAAATAGATAACATCTGGAAAATATGGGACAATTACAATCCCGATGCAGGAAGATTAAATAAGAAAACCGAATAACATAAAAAATGAAAGCCGTAGAGATCTACGGCTTTCACATTTTCGAAATATTTTTTTTCCACTTGCTTTGTGTACACAAATGTAGATAACCTAATCGTTATATAAGAAACTTAAATATACTTAAATGAACTCTTCTTTATGATTATGTTAACTATATGTAAGGATTACACATTAATATTTTTAAGGTTTCAGGGAATTTTGTATTTTGCATACCTATAAAATAAAAGTAAAAGAGAAAATATGTCAACACTTACATTTGCCGAAAAAATTGCTCAAGCAGAGAATTTTTTACCAATTAATGGTACAGATTACATTGAGTTTTATGTAGGAAATGCTAAACAGGCTGCCCATTATTACAAAACCGCTTTCGGTTTTCAGTCTGTAGCATACGCTGGTCCTGAAACAGGAGTAAGAGACCGTGCATCTTATGTTCTTCAACAAGGAAAAATTAGACTGATCTTAACGACTGGTCTTAAGTCTGACTCCCCAATCAATGAACACGTAAAAAAGCACGGTGATGGAGTAAAAGTATTGGCACTTTGGGTAGATGATGCTTATCAAGCTTTCGAAGAAACTACAAAAAGAGGCGGAAAACCATATTTAGAGCCTGTAACTTTAACAGATGAGCATGGTGAAGTAAAAATGTCCGGAGTTTACACTTACGGGGAGACTGTTCACATGTTTGTAGAAAGAAAAAATTACACAGGTCCTTTCATGCCTGGTTACCAAAAGTGGGAAAGCGCTTATCAGCCTGAAGACGCAGGTTTATTATATGTAGACCACTGCGTAGGAAATGTAGGTTGGGACAGAATGATTCCAACAGTTGAGTGGTACGAAAAAGTAATGGGATTTGTAAACATCCTTTCTTTTGACGACAAGCAGATCAACACAGAATATTCTGCATTGATGTCTAAAGTAATGTCAAACGGAAACGGATTCGCAAAATTCCCTATCAACGAGCCTGCAGAAGGTAAAAAGAAATCTCAGGTAGAAGAATATCTTGATTTCTATGAAGGAGAAGGTGTACAACACATCGCTGTAGCTACAAAAGACATCATCCATACAGTAACTGAACTTAAAAAACGTGGTGTAGAGTTCCTTTCTGCTCCGCCGGAAGCATATTACGACATGGTTCCTGAAAGAGTTGGCCATATCGATGAAGATCTAAAGAAATTACAGGATTTAGGTATACTTATTGATCATGATGAAGAAGGATATCTTTTACAGATCTTTACAAAGCCTGTAGAAGACCGTCCTACTCTTTTCTTCGAAATCATTGAAAGACACGGTGCACAAAGTTTTGGTGCAGGTAACTTCAAGGCATTGTTCGAAGCATTGGAGAGAGAGCAAGAGAAAAGAGGTAATCTTTAATTAAAAATACAATTACAAGTTTTGTCAGGATTCAGAGTCTTGGCAAAACTTTTTTATAAACACATATTATGAAAAAATTATTTATCGGGATTTTATTTTTGGGAGCATTGAGCTTAAAAGCACAATACGGATCAATGAATGAAATTCTTACCATCCTTGAAGAAAAAAAAGGCATCAATCAGCATCTGGAAAATGAAAGTGTAGACAACAAAAAATTTGTCTTAATTAAAGACGCAGAAGACCATACAGAAAGGGATTTTATTATTATTAAAGGAAAAAATGCTACTTATGTAGAAGTTTTTGACGATAAAGCTACCGGAGAAAGCAGTTCAAATGTTTTTACCGGAGATATTATCAGAAAAAAGAACATTATTTCTTTACGGGCGAATATGCTTGAAAATAAAAAAGTTCCGATTCCGGTTACCAAAACTTTATTGCTTACAAAGCAGAAAGATATTCTGTATCTTATCGATGTCAACACAAAAGACAGATGGATAGATGAAGCATCGTATTCAAAAAAATAATATAAATCTTGGAAGAACACTCGTCATTGCAAAAAGCGTAAGTTTATGCTGAGCCTGTCGAAGTAAGCAATCTTTTTAATAATCTAAACTAAATTCAAATCTTATGAAATCATTTGTAGAGTATTCCTCCAATTCGGACTTTTCAATACACAATATTCCGTTCGGAGTAGCAGTTTTTAACAAAGAATATATCGGATGTTGTACAAGAATCGGAGATCAGATCGTTGATCTTGCGACGTTGTACGACCTTAGTTATTTTGAAGACATTGACGGATTAGAAGACAATGTTTTTGAAGCATATACCTTAAACGAATTTATTGAGCTGGGAAAACCCGTTACCAATGCAGTTCGTTTAAAAATTCAGGAATTATTACTTGAAGGTTCTATCTTGTCTAAAGATCAGAAAACCATTGAAGATGCTTTCTATGATTTGGATAAAGTAAAAATGATGATGCCGGTTCACATTCCGAACTACACAGATTTTTACAGCAGCATCGAACATGCAACCAATGTTGGAAAAATGTTCCGTGACCCTGCCAATGCATTATTACCAAACTGGAAACACTTGCCTGTAGGATATCACGGCAGAGCTTCATCAATTGTGGTTTCAGGAACGGATATCAACCGTCCAAAAGGTCAGACGAAACCTGCAGATGCAGACAAACCGGTTTTCGGACCTTCAAAACAATTGGATTTTGAATTAGAAATGGCTTTCATCATCAACAAAAATACAGACATGGGTGAAAGTATTCCCACAAATGAAGCGGAAGACGCTATTTTTGGGATGATTATTTTCAACGACTGGTCAGCAAGAGATATTCAATCCTGGGAATATGTTCCACTAGGACCATTTTTAGCTAAAAACTTCGGTTCATCAGCTTCTCCTTGGGTTGTAACGTTGGAAGCTTTAGAGCCGTTCAGAACAGCTTCTCCTACACAAGATCCTGAAGTTTTAGATTATTTAAAATTTGAAGGAGATAAAAATTACGATATTAATTTAGAGGTTTATTTACAACCGGAAAACGGTGAAGAAAACTTAATCTCTGAAAGCAATTATAAATTCATGTACTGGAATATGACTCAGCAATTGGCGCATCACACCGTAAACGGTTGTAATGTAGAAGTTGGTGATTTATACGCAAGTGGAACGATTTCCGGAAGCGATCCAAAATCTTTCGGTTCTATGCTTGAGTTGACATGGAGAGGGCAAAACCCAATCAAACTAAGCAACGGACAAGAAAGAAAATTCATCGATGATAACGACACCGTAACGATGAAAGCCTGGGCTGAAAAAGACGGTATCAGAGTTGGTTTCGGTGAAGTAAGCGGAAAAATAATTCCTACTAAATAATAACAATAATATTTAACCACAAAAGTCACAAAAGATTTTATGATTACACAATCTTATCTGACTGATTTAACATATAAGATAAATGGTGCTTGCATAGAAGTTCACAAAATTCTTGGCGCGGGCTTATTAGAAAGTGTTTATCATAAATGTTTGGAAGAAGAATTTAGATTGAGAAATATAAATTTTAAATCTGAATTCAAAATTCCTATAGTCTATAAAGGAAAAGAAATTAATTGTGATTTCTTTTGTGATATTTTGGTTGAAGATTTAATTGTTGTTGAATTGAAAGCTGTTTCTGAATTAAACGAAATTCATCGAGCTCAACTTCTGAATTATATTAATTTAATGAAAAAACCTAAAGGAATTCTAGTAAACTTTAATGTGAAAAATTTATATAACGATGGGCAAGAAACTTTTGTAAATAAATATTACAATATGCTTTTTTGATCTTAAAAGAATTAAGACTTCTCATCTTAGATTAATTATCTTTTGTGACTTTTGTGGTTCAAATCTCATCAACATATAAGCTTAAAATATTTCTTCTAAAAAATAAACTTTTGTCTTTTTTTGGTCAAAACAAAAAATATGAAAACAGTAACCCCATCCGAAATATCCTCAGTACAACTACAACTCATTATGCAGACAGCCGTTTCACCGCGTCCGATTGCATTGGCTTCAACGGTAGATAAAGACGGTAATCATAATTTATCGCCATTCAGTTTTTTTAATATGTTCAGCACGGTTCCTCCGATCTTGATCTTTTCACCATCGAGAAGAGTGCGTGACAATACCACGAAACATACCTTGGAAAACGTTTTAGAAGTTCCGGAAGTGGTAATCGGAACCGTAAATTTCCCGATCGTGCAGCAGATTTCTTTAGCTTCTACAGAATATGATAATGGAGTGAATGAATTCATCAAATCTGGTTTAACCATGAAAGATGCTGATCTGGTTCAACCAAAATTAATAGAAGAATGTCCCGTCAACTTTGAATGTAAAGTTTTAGAAATAAAATCTTTGGGAGATCAGGGTGGCGCAGGAAATTTGGTTATCTGTGAGGTTCAGAAAATCCATATCAGAGAAGAATATTTGAATGAAGAAGGAAATTTAGACCAGAAAAAACTCGACATGGTCGCTCGTCTCAGCGGAAACTGGTATTCGAGAAATAATGAAAACAATCTTTTTGAAGTTCCAAAACCATTGGTAACAAAAGGAATTGGCTTTGATCTTCTTCCTGATGCCATCAAACTTAGCAAAATTTTCACAGGAAATGATCTTGGAATGCTTGCTAACGTAGAAGTTTTACCTTCTGAAAATTGCCATGCAGACGAAAATATTCATCAAGAAGCTCAGAAATTATTACTGGAAAACAAAATTAATGAGGCTTGGAAATTATTAATTAAATAATAAAATCTTAATAGTCAAAATAAAAAGGAGTGAAAAATTTTCACTCCTTTCTTTATTCATTTACTATCTTATCATTGATAAATTCAATACATTTTTCGACGACTGTATTCAGTTCTTTTGGTAAATTTTCCACTTCCCAAGGTTCTTTTGACCCAAAAGTATGATTGGCATTTTCAATTAAAAACAATTCAGAATTTGGATTTAAAATATGAAGATGTTCGGCATTTTTTACATCTACACTTTCATCATTTGTCCCGTGAATAACCAACATATGCGCTTTCGCCATTTCCGCGGCTCTTTCAACATCAAAACGGTGTTCATCCTTTTCAAAATCTTCAAAAAACTGATAATAATGAGGCATTTCCTGTTTTGTCCGTCCGTTTAAAACATAATAAACTCCCGCTTTCTTCCAATTTTCGAAAGCTTCATTTTTCGGGAAACGATCTAATGTATCGACACTTGCCAATGTGATCAAACCATTAATTCTTTCATCTTCAAACGTTTTAATAATAGAAATCCCTCCTCCTCGACTGTGTCCGATCAAAACAATTTTCTGGTCATCCACTTTAGAATTTTGAACAAAATAATCAATCACAGCTCCTAAATCTGAAAGTTCTTTAGAATAATTATTATTCCCGAAAGCTTCCAGATCAGCAAAGTTAAGAGGATCTTCAACTGTTGTTCCGTTGTAAGAAAAGTTGAATTTAACAAAGAAAAAACCTGCTTCTGCAAACTTTTCTGCCATTAAACCCCACGCACCCCAATCTTTGTAACCTTTATAACCGTGAACGAAGATTACTAACGGTAATTTTTTATCTGTTTCAGGGTAAAATACATCTGCAAGAAAATCTCTTGTTTCAGAGTTTGGGATGATTATATTTTGTTGTTTTGTAATTTTCATGTTTCGATTTTGTTCTATTTATTTGTTGGTTAATCGCAAAGGCGCTAAGTTTTTATTTTAATTATGTTTTTAAGGCGCAAGAAAATCGGAGATTTTCCTTTATTCATTTTATTTTAATGTTTAAACTCAATCAATTTTATCGCAGATAAAATCTTTGCGTCTTAAAATGTTCCGTTGAAAAATTATTTGCGCCTTTGCGATTACCAACCAATTTTCACTTAAAAATATTAAAAATTGAACTAAACACAAAGTAAAATCTTATTTTTGCGGTATGTTGGATATAAGAACAGTAACTGTCATGCGTTATATTCTGCCACTTCGAGAGGGAGGTTCGCTTCCGGCTTTGGCAGAGGCTGATGATGATTTTAAATATGTTTTGAAATTCCGTGGCGCAGGTCATGGCGTTAAAATGCTAATCTCTGAATTGTTAGGTGGAAAAATCACTGAGATTTTAGGACTGCAAATCCCTGAACTTGTTTTTATAAATCTTGATGTAGATTTTGGAAGAGCAGAAGCGGATGAAGAAATTCAGGATTTGTTGAAAAATTCTGAGGGACTTAATTTAGGACTGCACTATCTTTCCGGTTCGATCACTTATGATCCGAGTGTGAAAATAGATCCGCTTCTGGCATCAAAAATCGTTTGGCTGGATGCATTTATCACCAATATCGACCGTACTTTTAAGAATACCAATCTTTTGATGTGGCATAAAGAATTGTGGGTGATCGACAATGGTGCTTCGTTTTATTTCCACCATTCCTGGCAGAATTTTGATGCGGCAGCGAAAACTCCGTTCAAATATGTGAAAGACCATGTTTTGCTTCCACAGGCGAAAATGCTGGATGAAGCTGATACCTTTGCAAAAGAAGTTTTGAATGATACTGTTTTCAGAGAAATCGTTAATTTGATTCCTGAAGACTGGTTACATTGGAATGACGCCGATGAAACGCCTGAAGAAATTCGTGAGATCTATTTCAACTTCCTGAAAACACGATTAGAAAATTCTGAAATCTTTTTAAACGAAGCCAAAAATGCAAGAGGATAAAATTTACGAATACGCTGTAATACGTCTGGTACCAAAGGTTGAGAGAGAAGAGTTTTTCAATGTCGGGCTCGTTATGTTCTCAAAAAGAGAGAAATTTATCAAAGTAGATTATTATTTATGTCCCGATAAATTTAAACTAATGCACAGCAAACTGGACTACGATGATATTATTCAAAATCTGGAAAGCTTCCGAAAAATAGCGAATGGCGATAAAGACGGCGGACCCATTGCGCAATTTGAAATCCCAGAACGTTTCCGTTGGCTAACAGCCGTGAGAAGTTCTGTTGTTCAAACTTCAAGACCTCATCCGGGAAAATCTAAAGATCTGGAAAAGACTTTTGGTAAACTTTTTGAAGAGTTAGTAAAATAAGGAACTCTTTCAAGAAATATCATATGAAATCATTATCGAGCAGCATATCAATCTACAGGTTTTCAAGAAACCTGTTTTTTGTTTTATTTTTAAATTTATTTACTTTAAGTTTTTCTCAGCTTCCATTTGAACCGAAAACAGGAAAAAGCACCCTGTTACCGGAAAAAACGAATGTTTCTGAAAACATTATCTACAAAACCAATCAAAATGGCGATCAAATGGCTTTGGATATCTACACGCCAAAAGATACCTCATCAGAGAAACTTCCTGTTGTAATTTATGTCTACGGAGGAGGATGGGTAAAAGGTGATAAAACCATACGATCAGAGACTTATATTGAAGATATGTTTCTAAAATTGGTTGAAAAGAAATATGCTGTAATTGCAATAAATTACACTTTATTAAGCGAGAACATTCATTTTCCGTTACCGCTTCAGGATACTAAAGACGCGATACGATGGGTAAGAAAAAATGCTGAAAAATATAATTTTGACACCAATAATATTGGATTATTCGGAGCTTCATCGGGCGCTCATCTTTCGATGCTTGCAGCTTATACGCAAGATAATGAATTCATCGGAAGTCCTGAACTGGCGGCTTATTCTGCAAAAGTAAATTATGTTGTAGATAATTTTGGTCCGGCAGATCTTAATACACTTCTTCATACCCGAATCGGAAAAGTTCCTGTTTTTTTCGTTGGGTTAATATTTTCAAACAAAATTGTCACTTTGAGAGAAAATCTTGTCAATGGAATTTCCGGATATGATATCAATAAAGACAAAAGAAAAGTTGTAAAATATTTCAAAACCATATCTCCGATAACGTATACAGATACCGCTGTTCCAACTTTAATTGTGCAAGGTGACAAAGATAAAGTTGTTCCTTTGCAACAATCTGAAAAGCTCAGCAGAAAACTAAAAAAAGCCAACGTACAAAATTCTTTAATTATCGTAAAAGACGGAATGCACGGATTTGGAACAACCGACAAGACGTATTTACATCAAATCAATAATGAAATGGTAAATTTTATTGTTTCGCAAAAGAAAAACTAATTAATTTCCAGGTTCATCATAGAGCTGACTTCCCCAAAACTGAATGTCTCTTTCAGCTAAATTTGAATTAAAAAATAAATCTTTCATTTCTTCAATGATTTTTTTCACAGCATTAATATCCGTTGTCCTGATTCTTGTTTCATGGTTTTCCTTTACACCGCTTCCTGTAAAATTAAGGGAACCTAAATAAGCTATTTCATCATCAATAACGTAAATTTTGCTATGAATAAAGGTTTTATTGAAAGAATTTCCACTATTAGGCGAAACAAAAACCTTGAAAGGAAATAGCTGTTTATAGGTGTAATGATAGACTTTGGTATTTTTAATTTTCTTAACCACAGAATCTCTAACAAAAAAAATTAAAATGACAATAATAAAACCAAACGCAAATTTCAAGTCTTTCAAAAGATACATTAAAGGAAACAGAACGACTGCCAGCCCGATCATTGCAAAAAGTAGAGTTCCCGATAAGCTCTCTAAATTATCTCTCGTTTCTTTTGCTTTCTGATCGACGTGTTTGTTTTGAATAATTAATTTGTGAATATTTTTTTCATATCCATAAAAATCTTCTATTTCATCGCTTGTAATAAGTTTAATATTGATCCCTCTGGAATGAAGAAAAATCAATTCTTTAATTAAAAACGGAGAAAGATAGGGAGATACAATTTTTACATTTTTCTTTGCATTTCTTATATCCTGCATCAGTTTTGCTCCGGCGCCTTTTCCCATGTAGATATCGCACACTGCATTATTATAAAAAGTTCCCATTCTTAATAAAAATTGAAGTTTTTCATTACTTGTTTTGTTGTTTTTATCGGACAGCAAAAATAGTTCAACTTTAAATATTTTAACCCCTTAAAATTAAATCTTTTCTATAATCAACAAAAAACGGATTCCCATAAAGAATCCGTTCCTAATAAATAATAATAGAAAGCTAAAAAAACATTTAAAAATTGAAATTAAGTCTTGAAAATACATATCTGCCATTCTGTCCAAACTGCGATGTAGAACGCGAATAGATGAACTGGTCGTTATTGGTAGACGCTGTAAGATTTTTTGTAGGATAAATATCAAATAAATTATTCACTCCCAACGTAAGACCTACATTTTTTGTAAACTGATAAGCTACGGAAAGATCCGTGATGATTTTTGGAGTGATCTGTTGATGTTCGTTGGTCTCAATAATTCCGTTTCCGTTGGCATCAATGATGTCAGGACTGGTTACTTTTCCGAAATAAGTATTTCTTAAATAAACAATTGTTTTTTCCCAAGAAAGTTGGTTCGATAAACTCGCCTTTACCCTTGGTACAGCTTCTTCAAGATAGATTCTTGATGCTTCAGAAAAATAGACATTTTCTAAATTCGTTTCCTGTAAAGAACCCGAGGAATGTATATTTCCAACTTTTCTCGTCTGATTAAGATTGATCGCAAAATTATTATCCAACTTTACCCCTGAAAACTTCAGATTATGACTGATAACTACATCCAAACCTTTGGTTTCCGTATCAATAGCATTGGCAAATAATTGAACGGCATTTACTCCGGCCTCATCCATAGCCGCTTGTGCCTGAGCTGAAACTGCGGCTCTCGCAAACTGTCCTGTAAGAATAATTCGGTTGTCAATTCTTGTGAAATATCCATCTGCGGTAAATGTTAAATTAACCGCAGGAATTTTATAGGTAAATCCTACACTTGCAGACTTTGAGGTTTCCTGTTTTAAACTTGGAATTCCTAATAAATTGGCAACTTTTGAATCATTACTAAAAGTTCCGACATCCTTTAAAACCCCGTCTGTAAATAAGGTTGAAGTTACATTATAATAAATCTGATGAATTGAAGGAGCCCTAAAACCTGTAGATCCGGCAAATCTGAAGTTTAAATTTTTATCTAATTTAATTCTTGAGGCCAATTTATAATTAAAAGTAGAACCAAAATCAGAATAATTTTCATATCTCGCTGCTGCATCTACCAATAACCAATCCGTGAAATTAAATTCAAAATCTGCGTATCCGGCAAGTGACTGTCGGTTTTTATTTACTGCATTCTCAGGTCTGAAACCTCCAAAAACCTGCGATCCCCCGGGAAGAACATTTCCAAAGAAATCGGTTGGTCTTGCAGAACTGCCATTCCATACATTTCCATTTACATCATAGGTTGCGTATGAAGCTTCTTCTCCCGCAGTGATTTTGAAATTTTCATAACGGTGTTCTGCTCCGAAGGCAATATTAATTCCGCTCCAGACATCATATTTTTTAGACAAATCCAGATTGATTGTATTTTGTGAAAACCTTAATCCACCTGCGCTAAATTCGCTTGGTGAAGCAAATCTCAGAGATGTATTTCCCGTATTCTGAATGGTATAATCAAATGAATTTTGCCCGAAAGTATTACTGAAATCAATATTCCAGCCACTCCAATTTCCTTTAATTCCAGCAGAAAGTGACAAATCCTGAATATCTGTTCCAATTTGTGGTAAATATCCGTTCGCAGCCAATCCTGTAAACGTTCTGCTTTGATTCGGTTTTCTGTAAAAACCTCCGGAAGTCCCTTGTCTGTAGCTGTAACCACCAAAAGTATAGACTTTCCAGTTGTCATTTACAGGAATTTCAATGTTGGCAAATAACTGATGATTGCTGAGTTTAGATTGGCCAACCTGCATATTGAAATCCTTTCTATCCTGCCCTCTGTAGGCTAATTCCTGATCGGTAACATTTGTATTTAAAAGTCCCTGTAAAGCAGTGATGGTAGTAGCCGATTGTATCTGATTTTGAAAATCTGCTGAAAAATAATTTACCCCTTGAGCATATTGATGAATAGAATTAACAATTTGCTGAGAGTTGGGCGTACTTCCAATGTTTGTAAAAAGGGAAGAAAGATTCACTCCATTATTCAAAGCGCGTTGTTCTATGGCGTTGTAAGCATTGTAAATCGTACCGCTTTCTGTTCCCGCTCTGTAAGTCGGATTTCTGAATTGTGAAGTCCATGTTATGTTATAAAAACCACCTTTCTTACCAATTTTATTCCCGTAATTAAGATCAATCTGAATATTCTGTCCGTCAAAATCTCCGGTATTATCATTCGCAGTTGGCGTAAGATTTCCTCCATAATTTACTTGTCCGGTTAGTCTTCCAGTATCTCTTTTCAATTCTAAATTGATAACTCCTGCGATAGCATCCGAACCATACTGAGCGGCAGCTCCGTCACGCAAAACCTCAATTCTCGTTAATGCAAACGATGGGATTGAGTTTAAATCCGTTCCGACACTTCCTCTTCCTGGCGATCCGTTGACATTCACCAAAGCTGAAGTATGTCTTCTTTTTCCATTCACTAAAACTAAGACCTGATCTGGCCCAAGTCCTCTCAACTGCGCAGGATCCAAATGATCTGTACCATCCGCATTCGTCTGAATTGTAGACGTAAAAGATGGAGCCACTGCATTCAATATCTGCGAAATATTAGTTTGCGGAAGAATAACCGAAGATTCTTTTACATTAAATACATCCACAGGAACCGGGCTGTCGACCTTAGATCTTGCCCCACTTCTTGACCCCAAAATTACCACTTCCTCTACATCCCCCGTCTTTAAGGTATCTTTTTGTTGCGCGTATGTATAAGTTCCTAAGAAAAAAAGTACCGAAACTGAAAAAATTGTCTTTTTATTTTTCATAGATTTTCTAAAATAATTAATAATTTATGTTTTTTGAGGAGCAAATGTAAGCCATATTTATTAGTCTACAAAATTAATAGACTTATAAACTTTAAAAATATTCTTTGTCTAAATTTATTAAATACATTTTCTATCAAAAAAGCACCGTCAATTTAATTTTTAAAGAGCAAAATGATATTTTATCAACCCATTTCGTTTCAATAAATATTTTCACTTCAAAGTGATTTAAAATATTAGCACGCTGACTGATAATCAATAACAACTTATTATATTTACACTTAAATCATACATGATATGACTAAATTAAATTTACTTCAAAATAGATAGCTCAAAGGAATGAAAGACAGAGCTGTTTTTACGGGAGATGGTGCAAGGCAATTCTGGCAACGAGCAGAAGATCGTAATCGTGAAACCGCTAAAGCTTATGATGAATTAGGGTTGGCAGAATATGAGGTGATGGAGTCTTTTGTGAAATGGGAAGCTTGAGGATTGATTTTTTACTTGAATTTAAATTCCCACAGA
The DNA here is from genome assembly GCF_900114875.1 of Chryseobacterium limigenitum. Lineage (GTDB taxonomy): Bacteria > Bacteroidota > Bacteroidia > Flavobacteriales > Weeksellaceae > Chryseobacterium > Chryseobacterium limigenitum. The sequence continues at coordinate 92,173 of NZ_FPKW01000006.1, read as the reverse complement.
TTTGCACAGACGATTACGCATATTTTTTTAATTAAATACAACACAAATATCTGTGCAAATCTGTGGGAGATTATTTTGAGATTGCTTCGTCGCTTCGCTCCTCGCAATGACCTAAATTTTTGTCAGCTTAGCATATTTCAAGATCAGGTTTTTCTCGCCTTCATGCATGAAAACAACTTTGGCTTTGATATTTTGAGGATCTGTTCCATCCAGGAAAGTTACCTCTCCGATTCCAAAACGGTCGTGCCTTACGCTGTCTCCTACTTCGATATCCTGAGAAGAAGCTCCGCTTGGGTTAATGATTTTAGCTGTGCTTACGGGTTTTAATTTTCTAGGCTCTGCAATTGGTTTTGAGCCTTCTGCCCTTTCGATAGATTTCTTTTCAACTTTTTTGAAACTTCTGCCTTCGGATGGATATTCATCAAAAATATTAGATTTCACGCCTGCATTATTAATGAAACGTTTCTCCATAACAGGATTCACAAATTCAATAAATTCTTCATCAATTTCACTTAAAAATCTCGAAGGTTCCCCATCGGTAATTTTCCCCCACTGAAAACGTGAAACGGCATATGAGAAAAACACCTGTTTTTCAGCTCTCGTTAAGGCAACGTAAAATAATCGTCTTTCTTCTTCCACATCTTCTCTGGTTGCAGAACTCATAAAACTTGGGAAAAGATTTTCTTCCAAACCAACCAAGTGAACCACAGGGAATTCCAGTCCTTTTGAAAGGTGAATGGTCATTAAAGAAACCATCTCATCTTCATTATCTTTATTTTGTGTATCCGCCGAAAGAGCAATATTTTCAAGGAAATTCGGTAAGCTTGGATCTCCGTCTTCTAACTGCATTTGCTCTTCTATAAACCCCTGCATAGAGTTCATTAATTCCTGAACGTTTTCTACACGCGAAATTCCTTCCGGAGTCTGATCGTCTTTTAAAAATTTAATCAAACCGCTTCGTTTAGCAACTTCCATCGCAACATTGTAGGCAGTTTCTGCTTTTAACAATACCTGAAATGCCTTGATCATCGACCAAAAATCGCTCAATTTTGTTAAAACTCCATTATTAAAACCTAATTGCGGTGCATAAATCGGAAGATTATCTAAAACATTAGACACAGGAATATTTTGAGAATCCGCAAACACAATCAACTTATTCTGAGTCGTTTCTCCAATTCCTCTTGTCGGATAATTAATGATTCTCATCAACGCTTCCGAGTCATTTTCATTGACCAATAATCGAAGATATCCGATTAAATCTTTAACCTCCTTTCTTTGGTAGAAAGACAGACCTCCATACACTTTGTACGGAATATTTTTACGTCTCAACGCATCTTCAAAAGCACGTGTCTGAGAATTTGTTCTGTATAAAATCGCGAAATCGCTGTATTTTCTTTGATCTCTGTTTCTTAATTCCCAGATATTTCCGGCAACGAAATTGGCTTCGTCAGCATCAGAAAGCGAACGGTAGACTTTTATTTTATCTCCCTGTTCATTTTCACTGAAAACGTTTTTCTTAAACTGCTGTAAGTTTTTAGCAATCACAACATTGGCAGCATTTACGATTGTCTGTGTCGAACGGTAATTTTGCTCCAAAGAAACTGTTACTGCGTCTGTATAATCTTTTTTAAAGTTTAAGATATTGTAAATATTCGCGCCACGGAAAGAGTAAATAGACTGCGCATCATCTCCTACCACACAGATATTTTCAAATTTTGAAGCTAAAGCCTTTACAATAAGATATTGAGAATGGTTTGTATCCTGGTACTCATCCACCAAAATATATCTGAATCTATCCTGATATTTTGCTAAAACTTCCGGAAAACGAGTCAACAATTCGTTGGTTTTCAACAATAGATCATCAAAATCCATTGCCCCGTTTTTGAAACACTGCTCAACATATTTCTGATAGATCTGCCCGATGAATTTCATGTTGGCCTTTTCATCAGCTTCAACCAATTCAGGATTGTTGAAATATGCTTTTACCGTTATCAGGTTATTTTTATAGGTAGAAATTCTTGACTGAACTTTTTTAGGCTTATAAAGATCTGCATCTACATTCATGTCTTTGATCACTTTTCGGATAACATTTAATGCATCCTGCTGATCATAAATCGTAAAATTAGAAGGATAGCCCAAATAATGACCTTCAATTCTTAAAATCCTTGCAAAAACAGAGTGAAAAGTTCCCATCCAAAGGCTTCTCGCATTGCTTTGTCCGACAACTTTTGCAATACGTTCTTTCATTTCTTTTGCAGCCTTATTGGTAAAGGTAAGCGCGAGAATATTGAAAGGGTCTACTCCATTCGTGATCAAATGAGCGATACGCATCGTGAGTACACGAGTTTTTCCGGAACCCGCTCCCGCAAGCACCATCAGAGGTCCTTGTAATGTGGTAACGGCTTCATATTGTGATTCGTTGAGTCCTTTCAGATAATCCATACTGCAAAAAATTTTGGGAACACAAAATTAGTGTATTATATGGAGAATTCAAATTTTAGATTGATCATCTGTATCTATTAAATAAATCATTATTTCATTCAAAAAAAATTCATATTTTATATGTAACAATTCAAGTAATTTCTACACTAATTGACAAAACAATTTCTATTTTATGAAAAAACGACTTCTTTCTGTTGCTGCAGTGGCTTTCTTCGGAATGGCTTTGAATGCACAACAAATTAAATTCGAAGAGTATGACCTACCAAACGGGCTTCACGTAATTCTTCATCAGGATAATTCGGCGCCGGTAGTTACAACAGGGGTAATGTATCACGTAGGTGCAAAGGATGAAGTAAAAGGAAGAACGGGTTTTGCTCACTTTTTCGAGCATCTTTTATTTGAAGGAACTCCAAACATCAAAAGAGGTGACTGGTTTAAAATAGTTTCTTCAAACGGAGGACAAAACAACGCCAACACTACCAACGACAGAACATATTACTACGAAACTTTCCCTTCAAACAACGAGCAACTGGGTCTTTGGATGGAGTCTGAAAGATTGCGTCACGCTGTTATTAACCAAGTTGGGGTAGATACTCAGAGAGAGGTTGTAAAAGAAGAAAAAAGATTGAGAATGGATAACCAGCCTTATGGAAATCTATTCTCAACAGTGCAAAAAAATCTATTTACGAATCACCCATACAACTGGCCTACAATCGGTTCTATGGAAGATTTGAATTCAGCTAAATTAGAAGAATTCCAGGCTTTTTATAAAAAATATTATGTTCCGAACAATGCTACTTTGGTCGTTGCAGGAGACATTAAGCCTGAGCAGACTAAAAAATGGATTCAGGAATATTACGGAGCGATTCCTAAAGGAACCGTTTACCCGAAAGATTATCCGAAAGACGCTCCTATCACTCAGGAAAAAGAAGTTACGGCTACAGACCCTAACATCCAGCTTCCAGCATATATTTTTGCTTACAGAACGCCTGCTAACAAAGAAAAAGATGCTTACATTTTAGATATGCTTTCTTCTTATTTAAGCAGTGGAAAATCTTCAGTTTTATACAAAAAATTAGTTGATCAGGAGAAAAAAGCACTTCAGGTACAGGCTTTCAACCAAGGTCTTGAAGATTATGGAATTTTTGCATTTTTCGCAATCCCAATGGGACAAACGACTAAGCAGACATTACAGACAGACATTGATGCTGAGATCAAAAAACTTCAAACAACTTTAATTTCTCAGGAAGATTATCAGAAACTTCAAAATCAATTTGAGAACCAGTTTGTAAATCAGAATTCGAGCATTCAGGGAATTGCTGCTTCATTAGCAACAAACCACGTTTTGATGGGAGATACCAACTTAATCAACAAAGAAATAGACATCTACAGAGGTATCACAAGAGAAGATCTGCAGAATGCGGCTAAAAAGTATCTTAATCCTAACCAAAGAGTAGTTATTAATTACGTTCCTGAAAAAAAATAATTTTTAAATAGACATGAGGTATTAGATTTTAGACTATCAATCAGTCCTTAGAATTAATAAATATCATCAATGTTTAAAAAAGAATTATTAAAAATTAAATTTTTTACAAATGAAAAAGCAATTAACATATATAGCGGTAGCATTTTTATTCACAGGAATGCTTTCTGCACAAAAAATAGATATTAATGCAATGCCGAAACCGGGACCAACTCCTGCGATCAACATTGCTAAGCCAAAAACTTTCCAGTTAAGCAACGGACTTACCGTAATGGTCGTTGAAAACAATAAACTGCCAAGAGTAAATGTAAACCTTTCTATGGACAGACCTCCATATTACGAAGGGAACGTTACAGGGGTAAGCCAAATTATGGCGGAACAGCTGGAAAACGGAACAACAAATTTAAGCAAAGACGAATTCAACAAAAAAGTTGATTTCTTGGGAGCAAACTTAAACTTCTCTTCCGGAGGTGCTTTTGCTAATACACTGTCAAAATATTTCCCTGAAGTTTTAGGTTTAATGGCAGATGCGATCGTTAATCCAAAATTCTCTGCAGAGGAAATTCAAAACTCTAAAGAAAGAGCTATTGAAGGATTAAAATCTGACGAAAAGAACGCTTCTTCTATCGCTGAAAGAGTTTCAAGAGCTTTAATGTATGGAAAAAATACTTCGAGAGGAGAATTTGAAACCGTTGAATCTATCAGCAAAATTCAATTAGCTGATGTTCAGAATGTGTATAAAAAATATTACGCTCCGGACAACGCGTATTTAGTCATTGTTGGAGATGTGAAGTTTGATCAGGTAAAACCTTTGATCGAGAAAGCTTTCGGAGGATGGAAAAAAGCCAATACACCAATCGGAACTTTAGAACCGGCTTCTAATGTAGCTAAAACCGAGATCAATGTTGTAGATGTTCCTTCCGCAGTGCAGTCTGTAGTTTCTGTAAACAACCTTAACACGTTGAAAATGAAAGACCCTAACTACTTCCCTGCTACAATGGCCAACTATATTTTAGGTGGTGGTGGTGAAGCAAGACTTTTCATGAATCTTCGTGAGAAAAACGGTTTTACATACGGAGCTTATTCTAGCATGACTGCAAGCAAGTTTTCTCCGGAATTCTCTGCTGAAGCAAGTGTGAGAAATGAGGTTACGGATAAAGCGGTTAAGGAATTTATGAATGAACTTAACGCTATTTCTACCGTAAAACCAGAAGAATTAGAAAATGCTAAAGCTAAATTGAAAGGATCTTTCATCCTGTCTCTAGAAAAGCCTGAAACGATCGCAAGATTTGCTTTAAACCAAAAAGTTCAGGATCTGCCTTCTGATTTTTATACTAATTATTTAAAATCAATTGATAAAGTAACAGCTGCAGATATTACCAATGCTGTAAAAGCTACTATTTTACCAAACCAAAGCAGAATTTTCATCGCTGGTAAGGCTTCTGATATTTCTGAAGGATTGGAAAAATTGGGTTACCCTGTAAAATATTTTGATAAAGATGCAAATCCCGTTGCAAAACCTGCTGCTCAGAAAGTTGACGCAAGTGTAACAATAGGATCTGTAGCTGATAAATATATCAATGCTATCGGAGGTTTGGCAGCTGTTCAAAAGATCACTTCAATCTCTTCTGACGCTACTACTAAGGTTCAGGGAATGGATATGAGCATGAAAATGATCCAGGGAAAGAACGGAAAAATGGCGATGAATGTTAGCATGATGGGAAATACAGTTCAAAAAATTGTATTTGACGGAAAAGACGGTTACATGGAAGCTCAAGGAAAGAAAATGCCTCTTAACGATAAGCAAAAAGCTGATATGTCGAAAGATGTTGAGCTTTTCCCGGAACTTACTTTTGCAAAATCGCCTGAGTACAAACTTGCAGGAATCGAAAAATACAACAATGAAGATTCTTACGTTGTAAAAGGTGCAAAAGAAACGTATTACTACAGCGTAAAAACCGGTTTGAAAACTGGTGAGGTAAAAGCTGGAGAAGGAGGTTCTATCCCAACAAGCTATGCAGATTACAAGGATGTTTCAGGAGTTAAATTACCTTTCACGATTACTCAGAATATGGGTGGAATGGATATTAATTTAACGGTACAGTCTTACCTGATCAATCAGGCAAAAGATTCTGATTTCAAATAAGAACAACCAATTTCATATAAAAAACGGCAACAATTGTTGTCGCTTTTTATTTTTATTAACATTTGCGAACATCTTTCTTTGTCATTCGGTAAAAAAAGATTAAATTTGCCCATTCAAAAAGATATCGAATTAATGGATACTATATTTATATTATTGATGGTTCTTATTATGATTGCTAGTGTTTTATTAGTAATCGTTGTTATGGCTCAGAACCCAAAAGGTGGAGGTCTTTCAAGTACGTTCGGAGGTGCATCTTCTGCACAGTTCGGAGTACAAAGAACCAATGACTTCATGGAAAAAGCAACTTGGAGTTTAGGAGCAATCATTATCGTTCTTATCCTTATCAGTGTTGTAATTACAGGAAAACCGACACAAACGGCTCCCGCTCAACAGTCAATTAAAAAAGAAGCACCTGCAAAATCTGCTCCGGCTTCTAAAACAGCTACTCCGGCTAACGCTCCTGCGACACCACCGGCTAAATAAGCAAATAATTTTTTACATATAAAAATAACTCTCGGCTTCGAGAGTTATTTTTTTTATTCCTTTAACTGATTTTTATCTGTATTGATTCCAATAATCATCCTGGTTAGATATAAATAGACACTCAATAAAAGAATCCAAAGACATCATATGCAGTGTTTCTTTATCCAATGGTTCAAAGTCTGTTTTAAAGAATTGGGCGTCTAATTGAATATCTTCACGATCAAGAACAAAAATATTTTTAGAATTATAAAAAGGGTAATTTTTAATATCTGTGTTCGCTGTTATCAACTTTCTTCCCGAAGCCAACACTTCAAACGTTCTGATCGTTAAACCATATTGAAAAGGCTTATTAATGTCTAATACAGATTTTGATTTCTGATAATAATCGATGATTTGCTGATGATTGAGCTTATTGAAGCTTAACTTTTCATTATCGAATTTCTTAAGATTTTTATCAATTAATTTTTTAATTCTAAAAGCAATTTTTCCCATTGCATAATAATAGAAAAAAGTCTTTAAATTAAGAGCATCAGCTTTAGCTTTTACTTCTTCTCCTACGATGTAACGGTCTGTGTGAGCGCTTCCGATAAATACAATGTCATATTCAAAAGCCTTAGAATTTTGATTTAAATTTTTATATTCATCCAAATAAAAAAGTGGCCTGAAATTTAATCCATACTTCACAGAATCATCATATTCAAACGTAATTTTTCTGTCGAAATATTTGAGATTTGAAATAAGATTTGGATATTCCTTTAATGGATCGAAATTGTAATAAATCATTTCCATTTCAGGATTCAATTCTCTTATTTTTTCAAGAAAAAAAACAGGGATTGCCTCTCCTTTTATTAATAGAAAATAATCGTATTTCTTATTTTTAATCTCATCTAAAATTGTATTGTAATATTTTGTAATCTGAGATTGATACAATCTTTTATTAAAGCGAATAATTCCCTTTGAAAAATTGGAATTGGACGGTCTCTCATCATAAAAATCAACCTCAGCGCCTAGCTCGGTAAGTCTTTTTGCAATAGCTCTTTCATATTTAAAAAAGCTAACCGATAAGAAAAGTATCTTTTTATCCTTTAAACTGATCATTTTAAAAGTCCTTTAACCTTCATTTCTTCCAACGATTCTTTGAATTTTATATCCTGAATATTCTGTTGTAACACCCAAGTTGTAAACCTCGACATTCCTTCTTCGAAAGAAATTTTTGGCTGGAAATTAAGCTTTGATTTAATTTTACTGATATCCGCAAAATTATGTCTGATGTCTCCCAAACGAAACTGCCCGGAAACATTAATGTCAAAATCTTTATTGTAAAATTTTCGCAGATTTTCAGCAACCGCAGTTACAGCAGTGGAAACTCCTGTTCCTACATTAAAAATTTCACCATTGGCCTCATCATTTTCGATACATTTTATCGTTGCTTCTACGGCATCGTCAACATGTATAAAATCTCTTGATTCTTTCCCATCCTCAAAGACATTAATGTTATTTCCATTAAGGATTTGTGACGAAAAGATAGATAAAATTCCTGTATATGGATTCAATAAAGACTGACCTTCCCCATAAACGTTCTGAAACCTTAATGAAACAGGTTCAATCCCAATAGCAGCGCAGGTTGTCATCACCATTTGCTCCTGATTATGCTTCGTAATTCCGTAAATAGATGTTGGATGAATTTTTGATTCTTCATCGGTCGGAAGAGCTTCAAGAACTTGTCCGTCAGAATATTTCACTTCAAAGTCACCGTTCTTCATTTCTTCAACTTTTCTTGGCTTTGGATAAACCAGTCCAAGCTTTGGGTGAAGATATTTTCCTTCGCCATAAATAGCTCTGGAAGATGCGATGATTACTTTCTTAACATGATGAGGTTTATTAACCAAAATATCCAGCATTTTTGCTGTTCCCGAAACATTTACTTCCGTATACTTTTCGATCAGATACATTGACTGTCCGGTACCTGTTTCAGCCGCCAAATGAACAATTATATCCTGACCTTCAATGGCATTTTCCCAATCTTCACGATTCGTAATATCACCTTTAATAAAGTTGATTTTATTTAAAATACTCCTATACAAAGGTGAATCCTCCGTTGGATCTTCTCCATGGATCTGTGACGAAAGATTATCCAACACCGTTACCTCATGCCCCTTTTTCGTAAGCTCTAATGATAACTTACTTCCTATAAAACCAGCTCCACCGGTGACTAAAATCTTCATCATATGATTAATTGACTTTTTCCCATTTTTGAGTTTCGGGATTAAATTTTTTCACAATTCGAGCCGGAGCCCCAACAATGACACAATAATCAGGAAACTTGCCCCTCACTACTGAGTTTGCTCCTACAACACACTGCTTTCCCAAAACTGTTCCCGCCATAATTGCAGAACCCATCCCAATATAACAATTCTCTCCTATTACTGTATCTTTCACAAGATATTCCTGCTTTACGACATGCTTACCGATCTCTTCATAATCATGATCGATATTGGTAATAAATACGTTGGCTAATATTAACGAACTTTTACCGATCACCAGATTTCCTGCAGAAGTAATATGTACATTTTGTGAAATAATAACATCGTCCTGAATATGAATAGTTCCGGAACGATGAACTTCCAGTCTCAAATGAGGGAAAATCCTAACTTTTTTACCTATAAAAACTTTTTTGATTCCCATTAAAAACAATGGTTTGCCCAAATATCCGGGAAAACCAAATTTTCCGAAAAATGGAGCATACAACACAGCTCTTAATGCCCAAAAAATCTTATAGATCATATTTTTGTTTTTAAAATTCTAACAAAGAATTTGATTTTTGCAAAACAGAAAAAAGAAATATATTCAATAAAATTTATTCTTTTATTTTCATACATTTCACGTAAATTTTTCTGTATTCCTTTTTCCATTTCCGGAAGATTGGCAGATAAACCGGAAACTCCAAATGATTTTTTCCCGCCACCTGTAAAAACCAATTCTTCTGCTAAAATATACATCTTATTATTCTCAGAAATTTTCATCCAATAATTAGCATCTTCTGAATATCTTTGATTTTCATCAAAAAATCCTGTATTTTCTAATACTTTTCTTTTAAATACTGCGGTAGAAGTTTGTCCATCCACTCTTAAAAGTAGTTTTCTCAAAGTCATTTTGGCTAAATTATTCTCTTCTATTTTATAAGGAAACCAAATTTTTTCCCCGTTTCTTAAAGCTGTAATAAAATCCACTTCTTCATTTTTCAGAAAAAACATTTGTCTTTCTGTTTTATTCGGAAGCCATTCATCATCTGAATCTAATAAAGCAATATAATCTCCTTTTGCCAATTTCAACCCTGCATTCCTTGCTTTTGAAACTCCACTATTAGGCTGATTAATCAATTGAATATTAATTTCAGGATTAACCTTTATATAATTTTCAACTAAAATTTTACTACCATCGGTTGAACCATCATTAATCACAATAACCTCAAACTCTCCTACATCATATGTTTGGAATTTAACAGAATTTAAAGCTTTAATAACTGTTTCTTCTGCATTGTACATTGGGATTATTACCGAGATCATTTAAAATTAATTTAGAAATAATTTATTAGCCTGCTTCATTATACGGCAACCTATTGATAATCGATCTTCCCAAAGAGATTTCATCGGCATATTCCAACTCGTCCCCTACCGAAATTCCTCTTGCAATGCTTGAAAAATTTACATCAAAACCTTTGAATTTTTTATAAATATAATACGCTGTGGTATCACCTTCCATCGTTGCACTCAATGCAAAAATAAATTCCTTGACCTGTCCGGCAGTAAGTTTCTTTTCAATACTCGGAATATTTAACTGATTCGGCCCAACACCCTCCATCGGGGAAATTTTCCCACCTAAGATCAGATATTTCCCTGTATATTTCCCTGTATTTTCAATCGCAATAACATCACGAACGTCTTCTACGATGCAAATAACGTCGTCGTTTCGTTTATGATTGCTGCAAATTTCACAGATCTCAAAATCAGAGAAATTATGACATTCTTTGCAGTATTTTATTTCGTTAACCAGATTGATCAGAGAATTTCCTAAAGTCGTCGCTCTGGAATTAGGCTGTTTCAATAAATGTAATGCTAAACGTAAAGCTGTTTTCCTGCCAATCCCCGGTAATCCTGAGATCTCATCCACTGCTTTTGCCAAAACTTTACTAGGGTAATCCATAACTACAAAAATAATACAAAAAGATGATTTTCCGTAGTTTTACGGGGGCTAAATCAAGAGATAATTCCAAGAAAAAAATTATCTTTGGAAACTTAATATTAATCTGAGAAAAAAATAAACTAAATGGTACTTAACAACCTAAATTATCCGCTGGATTTTAAATTCAAGATCACAACATTAGCCAGTGACTTCAATATTACGGACAAGAACGGAAATGCCGTTGCCTACGTTCGTCAAAAAATGTTTAAATTGAAAGAAGATGTGATTATCTTTAATGACGAAAGCAAATCAAAAGAGCTTTTCAGAATTCAGGCGAATAAATGGATCGATTTTAATGCTTCTTATTCTTTAAATGACTTAATTGATAAGAAAAATTACGGAAGATTGGCAAGGAAAGGAATGCGTTCTATCTGGAAGTCTACTTATAATATTTTAGACTCAAATGATCAGCCAAAATTCACTGTAACAGAAGATAATGCATGGACAAAATTCTTCGACGGAATGGTAAGCGAGATCCCAATTATCGGTATGTTTACAGGATATTTTCTTAACCCCGCTTATACGGTAAGAGGAATTGACGGTAAAGAATATTTTAAACTTAAAAAAATGCCTTCATTCTTTGGAAGAAGATTTCAGCTTGACAGAATGATCGATATTGACGACGAAGACGAAAGTTTAGTTATTCTTTCACTATTAATGATGGTTCTTCTAGAAAGAGGCAGAGGATAAATAATATAAACCACAAACAATGAAATACCTAATTATTTTCTTTTCAGCATTCTTATTCATCGCTTGTAAAAAAGACAAAGAAACAATTTCGGATTCGACAGCTAAAGATTCACTGAATATTGTTCAGGATTCTGCAAAAACAACAGCTTCTTCAGGTAAAATTTTAGTTGAAACTATTGCTTTTCCTAAAGAAATTAAAGAATGTTCATGCTATTTTGCCAGAAATAAAGCAGATTTTGAAGCAGAAAAATATATTTATGCTGATGATGCTGGAAAAACAGCTTATATGAAACTTGATGGTAAAAGATTAGCAATGAATCTTATTTCTTCAAGCGACATGGAATCTGATGAAGAACTGAGCAAAGAAATTGAAATTGACGATTACAAGATCTCTGTAAAAGGCAAAAAAATAAAAGGTGAAGAAGCTCTGTTATTCCAAGGTACATTGACTATTGAAAAGCCTGATGGCACCGTTGAAACAATGTCTATTTATGGTGAATGCGGATGTTAAACAGCTTCAAGCAAAAATAAAAAATGCTTCCAGATTTACGGAAGCATTTTTTATTTCGTAATTTTGATAAAAATAAATTTTATGGAATTATCCAATATAGAACCGCAGATAATCTGGAAAAATTTCTCCAAATTAAATGCTGTTCCAAGACCTTCAAAAAAAGAAGAAAAAGTAATTGCTTTCATTAAAGAATTTGGTGAAAATCTAGGATTGGAAACCACAGTTGATGAAGTAGGAAATGTAATTATTAAAAAACCTGCCACAGCAGGAATGGAAAACCGTAAATCTATTGTGCTGCAGTCGCATTTGGATATGGTCTGTCAGAAAAACAATGATGTAAATTTTGATTTCGAAACTGAAGGAATCAAAATGGAAATTGATGGAGATTGGGTGAAAGCGAAAGGGACAACTTTAGGCGCTGATAATGGTTTAGGAGTGGCTACAATTATGTCTATCTTAGAAAGTTCAGACATTCCGCATCCGGCTTTGGAAGCGCTTTTCACAATCGATGAAGAAACCGGAATGACAGGAGCAATCGGTCTAAAACCAGGACAATTGACAGGTGAAATTTTATTAAACCTTGATACTGAAGAAGATGATGAAATTGACATCGGCTGCGCTGGCGGAATTGATGTTACAATCTCTCAAAACTATCCGATAGAAGCTTCAAACGGACAAATCGTAAGAATTGAAGTTAAAGGTTTGCAAGGCGGCCACTCCGGAATGGATATCCACAAAGGTTTCGGAAATGCAAATGTTATTTTAGGAAGATTGCTTTATAAAGCTTTAGCAAAAGAAAATATTCAGTTGATCTCTATCGACGGTGGCGGATTGCGAAATGCTATCCCTAGAGAAGGTGTAGCCATCATTTCTGTGAGAAATGCTGAAGAATTTATTGAAGAAATTACGAATGGTCTTAAAAAAGAGATTTTAGAAGAATTTGCAACGGTTGAGCCTGCTCTTCATATCAATATTGAAAATTCAACAAGTTCTGATAAAGCAATTTCAGAAGAAGACTCAAAGAAAATTATTTTAACTTTAAAAGCTCTTCACAACGGTGTTTACAGAATGAGCCCGGATGTTAAAGATTTGGTAGAGTCTTCCAACAACGTGGCAAGAGTTGAGCTAAAAGAAGGAGGATTGAAGATTTTAAACCTTTCAAGATCATCGGTTGATTCTTCTAAAGATTCTGTTTCAGAACAGTTAAAATCTGTAGCAGAACTAGCAGGAATGAATACAGAATTCAGCGGTTCTTATCCTGGATGGAAGCCAAAACCGGGTTCTGAAATTGTTCAGTTGATGGAGAAAATCTACATCGACAAATTCAAAGAAAAACCACATGTAGTTGCTTGTCATGCAGGATTAGAATGTGGAATTATCGGAGCCAATTATCCAGAAATGGAAATGGTAAGTTTCGGGCCAACAATCAGAGGGGCTCACTCTCCTGACGAAAAAGCAAATATCCCTTCTGCACAGAAATTCTGGAGTTTCCTAAAAGATATTTTAGCGAATATTCCTCAGAAATAACATAATACAATTGTTATATTGAATATCCAAAGTCGTTTGATTTTGGATATTTTTATTTGAGATCATATCACTTATAAATCCGAAGTTTAATACATTTGCAATAATTATTATTTTATCCCAATTGTAAGAAATAAAAAAAAATACAATCTAATGAAATTAAAACTTTTGTTTACAGGTTTAATCTGTTGTCAATTCTTTTCCGCTCAATATAACTATCCTGCAACACCGGAACATCCTGTTGTAGATGATTATTTCGGAACTAAAATTACAGATAATTACCGATGGCTGGAAGATCTTAAAAGTCCGGCTGTACAGTCTTGGTTCAAAGCTGAATCTGATTTTAGCAATACTATCATCGACAAAATTCCTCACCGTGAAGATCTTTTCAAACAAATGAAAGATATTCAAAATATGAGCGGAGATTCTTTCGGTGTTATCATGCAAAGGCAAAATTCATATTTTTACACAAAAACAAAAAAAGGAGAAAACCTTTCAAAATTATACTCAAAAGACATTTCTACAGGAAAAGAAGTTTTAATATTTGATCCTGAAAAAATCAAAAAAGGAACTCAAATAACCAATTTCACCGTTGACCTAAAAGCACAAAAGATTGCTTTATTATTATCAAAATCTGGTGGTGAGATTTGTGAGCTTAAAATATTAGATCTTAATGCAAAAAAATTGCTGAACGATTCCATTGATCCGATTTGGAGTGAATTTAATTTTGAATTTACACAAGACGGCAAGTCTATCATTTATACTAAAATGAGTACTGGAGACCCAAACAGCAACATGCTTTTAAAAGACATGAAAGCAATGCTTCACGAAATTGGTACTGATGTAAAAAATGATAAAATATTAGCTTCAAGAGTAGATTATCCTGAATTAAATGCTTTGACTGAACAGTTTACAAGTATAACATTTAGTGATGATTATAAATATATTATTCTGAGATTAAGCTCTGTAAAATCCGAAAGTCCAATTTTTGTTGCGCCATATTCAGAGTTAAAAAATAAAAAAATCAACTGGAAACAGATCGTAAAAGCGTCAGATGATATTACTGATATCTATATTTCTGATGATAAACTTTTCCTGCTTACCCATAAAGATGCTCCCAATTATAAAATTACGCTTACAAGTTTAGCAAATCCTGATTTCATTAATGCAAAAGTAGTAGTTCCTGAAAGTAAGGATGCGGTGATTATTGCAATTCACACTTCTAAAAACTATTTATACTATTCATTAGGTAATGGCATTACAAGAGATAAATATCAGGTAAATATTAAGACTCTAGACACTAAAAAGGTTCCATTACCATCTGGTGTAAACTCGTCGCTATCATTAAATCCGCATGAAAATGACAATATTTATTGTGAGAATATGAATTGGCTTACTCCACTAACTATTTATGATTATAACCCCGAAAAAGGCGCTCCGGTAAAGAGTAGATATCTTAGCTCTGACGGAAATTATCCAGATTATAACAAACTTTACACCGTAAAAGAAATTGAAGTAAAAAGTCACGACGGAGTAATGGTTCCGCTTTCTATTATTTGCCCTAAAAATATGAAAATGAATGGCTCCTCTCCTGCTTATATTACTGGATATGGTGGTTACGGAATATCTTATGAACCAAGATTTTCCCAAAGATTGACTGCATTATTAGAACAAGGAGTAGTTATTGCTATTGCGCACGTAAGAGGTGGTGGTGAAAAAGGCGAAAACTGGCACAAGACAGGTATGAAAGCCAACAAACCAAATACTTGGAAAGATTTTATTGCGTGTTCAGAATATCTAGTTGCTCAAAAATACACTTCTCCTTCAAAACTTATTGGAAATGGAGTAAGTATGGGTGGAGTTCTTATCGGAAGAGCAATAACTGAAAGACCGGATCTTTTTGCTGTTGCAATTGCTGAAGTTGGTATGACGAATGCACTTCGTTCAGAAACTACTGCCAATGGTCCAAACCAAATTCCTGAAGTGGGAACCCTACAAAATGAAGAGGATACAAAAAATTTGATGGAAATGGATGCTCAGAGTAAAGTAAAAAAAGGAGTAAAATATCCCGCAGTAATCATCCGTACCGGAATGAACGATTCAAGGATTACGCCTTGGGAACCTGGTAAATTTGCTGCAATTTTGCAGAAAAATTCAGGTTCAGGAAAACCTGTTCTATTATATGTAAATTATGAAAACGGACATTTTACAAGTGACAAAGATGTCGTTTTCCATGAATATTCTGATATCTATGCGTTTGCTTTATGGCAAGTGGGACATCCGAAATTTCAGCCAGTAAAATAATTACAAGATTAAATTCATCTGTAAAAACAAAACTCTCGAAAATTTCGAGAGTTTTTTATTATTTAGTTAAAACTTTTCTAAGGATAAGGAGCAATCTCCACTTCAAGACCTTCCATTTCTTCAACAATATGCAGTTGGCAGCCCAATCTGCTATTCTCTTTCACATGGTAAGCTTCTGCAAGCATTGCATCTTCTTCATCGCCCATTTCTACAAGTCCCGGATCGCTGATCACATACACCTGACATGATGCGCACATCGCCATTCCTCCACAAACTCCGATTGTTCCTTCTTCTGCTAATTCATATGAGCGGATAATTTCCATTAAGTTCATGGACATATCCGTAGGAGCAACAATATCGTGAGTTACACCGTCTCTATCGGTGATTTTTATATTAATGTCGTTCATTTTTAGTCGTTGGTATTTAGTTTTGGGTGTTTAGTATTTGGGGCTAAAAAGTTATAAATATTTTTATTTCTAAACACTAAAAACCATCAACTAAATTATTATTAATCAATTTTTTTCACAACAGCTTTCTCAGCTTCTTTACGGCTTCCGTCGAATCCGTCTACTCCACTTACCGTTGTATATTTTAAGACGTATTTCTTACCCGGATTTAGTCTGTTATACACACTTTGACACATCAATGTTGCCTCGTGGAAACCACAAAGAATCAACTTCAATTTACCCGGATAAGTGTTAATATCTCCGATTGCGTAAATTCCATCGATGTTTGTCTGATAGTCTAATGCATTGTTTACAACGATCGCATTCTTCTCAATGTTCAATCCCCAGGTAGAAATATCTCCCAACTTCGGAGTCAATCCGAATAATGGAATGAAATAATCAGTTTCAAGATCATAAGCTTCTTCACCATCTTTCACAACAGTGATTGATTCTACTTTTCCGTCTCCTTTAATTCCTGTAACTTCAGCTGGAGTGATCAATTTGATCTTCCCTTGATTTTTAAGATCCTGTACTTTTTCTACAGAATCCAAAGCTCCTCTGAACTCGTTTCTTCTGTGAATCAAAGTAACTTCACTCGCTACATTTGACAAGAAAATACTCCAATCCAATGCAGAATCACCACCCCCGGCAATGACTACTTTTTTATTTCTGAAATGTTCAGGTTCTTTAACGAAATATTCAAGACCTTTTTCTTCATAATCAGCTACATTTTCAAAAGTTGGTTTTCTAGGCTCAAAAGTTCCCAATCCACCTGCAATTGCAATCGCTTTTGCTCTGTGTACCGTTCCTTTGTTGGTAATAACTTCAAACCACTCATCATCAACTTTAGAATAAGAAACAGCCGTTTCGCCTAAAGTAAAACCAGGTTGAAACTGCTTGATCTGCTCCATTAAATTATCAATTAACTCCCCTGCATTCACCGAAGGATACCCCGGAATATCGAAAATAGGCTTTTTAGGATAAAGCTCAGTCAATTGGCCTCCAGGTTGAGGAAGTGCATCGATGATGTGACACTTCATTTTTAATAAACCTGCTTCAAAAACAGCAAAAAGTCCAGTTGGTCCGGCTCCTATGATCAATATATCAGTAGTTATCATAATAATAAGATAATTTAATTATAAGTATAGTTGCAAATTTACTAATTTTAATGCTAAGCATATTTAATTCAGTCTAAATAAAAAGCTGAGATTTATCAAATATCATTAAAAAAATAAAAACTTTAAATTTGGCAACGTTTTTGTAAAACTCTTAGCATGAAGAAAATATTTATTATTTTAACTTTATTCGTTTTCTGTTTGGGCAGCGCTCAGATAGATAATATCGCGAACGGCGAATCTATAACCCTGAGAATTCATTATGGTTTTCTAAATGCCGGAACTGCAAACCTAACAACCAAAACAACTACCTATCAAGGAGTTCCGCACCTTTACGTGAAAGGAACCGGATCTACGACGGGTGCTGTAAAAGCATTTTTCAAAGTTGAAGATCTGTATGAAAGTTTCATCAACATACAAACCGGGCTTCCGAGTTTTTATGTAAGAAACGTAAAAGAAGGTAGTTATACGCAACATTTCGAAACCGTTTTCAATCACGATAATCAGACTTTAATTTTAACTGATAAAGAAAAACCTGCAAATGGTTCTAAAATCGTAAAATCAGTAAAAGGAGTTCAGGATATGCTTTCTTGTTTCTATTATTTAAGAAGCAAAAGCCCGGCTGAGCTGAGAGTAGGAACTGTGATCAACATGAACGTCTGGATTGATGATGAAATGTTTCCATTTCAGTTAAAAGTAATAGGAACAGAAGATTTAAAAACCAAGTTTGGAAAGATCAATTGTTTAAAAATTATTCCGTCTGTAAAAAGCGGAAGAGTTTTCAAAGAAAAAGAAGGCGTGACGATGTGGGTTTCCAATGACGCCAATCATGTTCCGATGCTATTGAAAGCAGAATTGGCTGTAGGTTCTCTAAAAGCGAGTATTGATGATTATAAAAATGTGAAATATCCTTTGAAATTCACAAAATAAAATATAGTTAGTTTTTTTAATTTGAAAATGTCTGTAATATTTTTACAGGCATTTTTTGTTTTTAGATGTAATAAATTCTCGTTTTAGATTGTCTTGATTTTATAACACTAAGAACATGAGAACTAAATTACTGATCATTTGTTTACTATTTCACTCATTTATAGCATATTCTCAGAAAAAAGAAGATGGTCATATTGAAAGAAAAAAAATTCTTATTACAAAAACTTCATCATTCCCAAAAATAGATGGAATTCTTGATGATGCAGAATGGCAAAATGCTCCCATTGCAACCAGCTTCATCGAGAGAACTCCCAACAATGGAAAGCCTCAGGCAGATTCGGTAAAAACAGAGGTCAGAATTTTATACGATGATACCGGAATTTATTTCGCTGCTCAAATGTACGATCCTACTCCCCAAAAGATTGCAAAGGAATTGACGGAGAGAGACGGAATCAGCAATGATGATTTTTTCGGAGTCGCTTTGAATGGATATAATGATAAACAGCAAAGTCTTGAGTTTGTTGTAACCGCAGCGGGCGTGCAGTATGATGCAAAATTAACGACAGACGGAGAAGATGATACATGGAATTCCATTTGGTACAGTGGAGCAAAAATCAACGATAAAGGCTGGGCCGTTGAAATAAAAATTCCTTACTCCGAATTGAGGTTTCCAAAGAATAATGTTCAGGAATGGGGAATGAATATGTTCAGAAAAATTCAGCGGACAAAAACTTTTTACGACTGGAATTTTGTAGATAATGCCAAAAACTCCTACACACTTTTTGATGGAGTTTTACAAGGTATCGAAAATATCAATCCTCCTACCAGATTGTCTTTTACACCTTATTTTTCAAGTTACATCAATAGTTTTGACGGAAAAACCACAACAAATTTCAATGGCGGAATGGATGTAAAATATGGAATTAATGATGCCTTTACATTTGATATGACCTTAATTCCGGACTTTGGGCAGGCTAATTTTGATAATTCTATTTTAAATTTAAGTCCATTCGAGCAGCAATTTTCTGAGCAGAGAACTTTTTTCACCGAAGGAACTGAATTATTCAGCAAAGGCGGAATGTTTTATTCAAGAAGAGTTGGCGGTGAACCTTCAAGATATCCAGCAACAAAAGAAAACGAGGAAGTGTTAGAATATCCTGCAAAAGTAAAATTATTCAATGCTTTTAAAATTTCGGGAAGAACAAAAAAAGGCTTAGGAATCGGCTTTTTCAATGGAATAACTCAAAAAATGGAAGCTACGATTTTAAATAATGAAACAGGCGAAACCAGAAAAGAAGTTGTAGAACCCTGGACAAATTATAACGTCTTGGTTTTTGATCAGAGATTCAACGGAAACTCATCGGTTTCCCTTGTGAACACCAATGTAACCAGAGAAGGAGATTTTCGCGATGCCAATTCTACAGGAATTCTTTGGGATTTGATCAACAAAAAGAACACCTACAAAACTTTTGGAAGCCTAAAAGGGAGCTGGGTAATGGATGAAGGAACAAAATTCGGATCCCGTGCAGAGGCCGGAGTTGAAAAAATTGCAGGAAAACACCGTTTTTCATTAAACGGAAACGCTACAACAAAAGATTGGGACATCAATGACCTCGGATTTTCAACTAAAACCAATTTTGCTAATTATAATGCTTGGTACGGTTACAGAATTTTACAGCCAACAGAGAAATTCAACAATATTTACATGAATTTTAATCTCAATTATTTTCATCGAATTGAACCATTTTTAAACTCAAATTTCATATTCAACAATAATAATAGTTTTACTGATAAAAAGTTCAGAGTTTTCGGTGGCGGTGTGGAGTTTACCCCTTTCGGACAAAACGATATTTACGAACCCAGAACCTTTGGAAGACATCTTAAAATTCCCGGATACTTTGATTCTTGGCTTTGGTTTGAAAGTGACAGCCGAAAAAAATTGCAGTATAATTTTACGGTAGATTATTATGCATTTGATGAAAAAGGAAGAAATCAGGTTTTTACCAATTTTGGATTACGTTACAGATTTTCAGATAAATTTAATGTAAACTGGAGTTTTAATCCAAGTTTCAGCAACAATGAAACAGGTTTTGCAGGAAAAAATGACACAGATATTTTCATCGGAAGAAGACAAAGAAATACGTACGAAAATGCTTTGACCTCAAAATATACTTTTAATGAAAAAATGGCTTTAACGTTGACTTTCCGCCATTATTTTTCAGATGTTACCTATAAAAATTTTTATACTTTAAATCAAGACGGAAGCTTAACAGACACCAATAATTTCACCAAAAATCTTGACGGAACTTACAATGCCTGGAATGTTGATTTAAGATTTTCGTGGTGGTTTGCTCCGGGAAGTCAGTTGACATTATTATACAGAAATGCAACTTCAAATTATCTTGAAATGTCAAGATTGAATGTGGGAAAAAACTACGATACACTCTTCAGCGAACCGATGGTGAATAATTTTTCGTTAAAACTAACCTACTTTTTAGATTATAATCGAGTGAAGACTTGGACGAAAAAGAAGAATACGAAAAGTTAGTTTGATGCTTCGACAGGCTTAATACCATCTTTAATACGAGCTGTTTAATGATGTATTATACCGAACCAATATCATGTGGAGCGGAGTTGAAGCATCTTTTAAGAATAATAAGTACTGTATAAGTTTTTCAATAATCAGTTTTTAATTATGTTTTGTTTCTAAGGTCAGTAATTAAAAACAAAAAAACCTCCGGAAATTTTCGGAGGTTTTGTTATCATTCATTTGTGTAAAAAGAAATAACTTTTTTTCATTTTGTTTATACAAAGATACCAACATCCAGTATATGATTGTTTTAAATACCCTAGATATATATCGGGAAGATTATAGATATTTTTCTATAAAAAAAGCCTCCGAAGTTTTCGGAGGCTTGATTTTTATTATAAAGTTTTAAACTGTTCTAACGTTCGGATATCATTTTCGAAGAACATTCTGATGTCACTCATTTGGTAAAGAAGCATTGTAATTCTTTCAATACCCATTCCAAAAGCATAACCTGAATATTTTTCAGAATCAATGTTTACATTTTTAAGGACGGCAGGATCTACCATTCCGCAACCCATGATTTCTAACCAGCCTGTTCCTTTCGTAATTCTGTAGTCAGTTTCAGAGTTTAATCCCCAATATACATCAATCTCAGCACTTGGCTCAGTGAACGGGAAATAAGAAGGTCTCATTCTGATTTTAGACTTACCGAAAAGCTCAGTTGTAAAGAACTGGATCGTTTGTTTCATATCTGCAAAACTTACGTTCTCGTCAATATACAAACCTTCGATCTGGTGGAAAATACAGTGTGAACGTGAAGAAATTGCTTCATTTCTGAATACTCTTCCCGGCGATAAAATTCTGATCGGCGGCTGATTTTCTTCCATATAACGAATCTGTACAGAAGAAGTATGTGTTCTCAACAAAAGATCCGGATTTTGCTCAATAAAGAAAGTATCCTGCATGTCTCTTGCCGGATGGTATTCAGGAAGATTCAGGGCTGTAAAGTTGTGCCAGTCGTCTTCAATTTCCGGTCCGTCTGCAACAGCAAAACCGATAGATTTAAAAATCTCAATAATTCTGTTCTTCACCACATTAATCGGGTGTCTTGAACCCAGATCCAATGGAAAAGCAGGTCTTGTAAGATCTTCTTTTTCTAAGATAATAGAAGATTCAGACGATGTTTTCAAATCTTCCAATTTTACAGCAACAGCCTGCTTTAGAGTATTGATCTTTTGTCCAAATTCTTTCTTCTGGTCGTTCGGTACTTCCTTAAATTTTTCAAAAAAATCATTCAGAACACCTTTTTTACCATTGTACTTAATTCGGAAGTTCTCTATCTCCTCTCTAGATGTAGCATTAAAGCCGTTTACTTCAACAAGTAGTTCTTCTATCTTTTCTATCATTATTCTACACTTTCAAAAATGTTTTGCAAAAATACGGTTTTTAAGTTTAATAATTTATTTGAAACAAAAAAATCTGCCTCTTTTCGGAGGCAGACTTCAATCACTTATTTCACTTAAATAAAAAAATTATTTTTTTTCTAAAGCTTTAACGTTGATCTGAAGAGTTACCTCATCTTTAATAACCCCGTTTTCAGCAGGAGCCTGGAATTTCACGCCAAACTCTTCTCTTTTAATATCCTTAGGCTCAGTTGCAACGCTCACTACTCCGTCTTTTACAGAAACATTGGCTTTAAACTGAGTTGGTTTTGTAATTCCTTTAATTGTTAAGTTACCGTCTAGCAATGTGTTGTAATCACCTTCTGCGGCCGGAGTAACTTTTGTAATTTCATAAGAAGCTGTCGGGAATTTTTCTACTTCGAAGAAATCTCCGCTTTTCAAATGACCGTTTAATTTTTCTAACTGCTCAGCATCGTCTTTTAAATCAACTGATGTTAAAGAATTCATATCAGCAACGAATTTTCCGCTTTCAAGTTTTCCGTCCTTTACTGTAACGTCTCCGCTTTCAAACTTAATGGTTCCGAAATGGCTTGTATTTTCAGATTTAAAAACTTTATATCCTTTCCACTCCACTTTACTGTTTAAAGTATCCAATGTAAACTGACTACCGTCCTTAGTTGTTGCAACTTCATTACTTTCGCTTGTAAGAGGTTTGTCTTTATTACAAGAAACCACTACAACCGCAGTAAAAAGAGCAGGAATAGCTAACGAAAACAGTTTTTTTCTCATTTTTGATCTATTTTTATTGTAACTGTAAATATAATAAAATATTTTATTTTTTCCTAAAATCGCTACATTTGTAATATGCTATTAGAAATAAACAATTTATACTTCTCACATACCAAAGACAAACCGCTGTTTCAGAACCTCAACATCAAGTTTGAAGAAGGTAAGATCATCGCATTGGCGGGGGAAAGCGGTTGTGGAAAATCTACATTATTAAACTTGATTTACGGACTTCTCGACTGGGAAAGCGGCGAAATTATTTTTAACGGAGCCAAACTTTTCGGGCCAAAAGGAAACTTAGTTCCCGGAGAAGCTGAAATGAAATTTGTAGCTCAGAATTTTGATCTGATGCCTTATTCCACCGTGGCTGATAATGTGGGAAAATTTATTTCTAATATTGATCTGAAAAAGAAAAAAGAAACCGTAACCGAACTTCTGGAAGTTGTTGGATTGGAAGAATTCGCAACTATTTTACCTAAATATTTAAGTGGCGGTCAACAGCAGAGAGTGGCTATTGCAAGAGCACTTTCTGTACTTCCCAAGCTTTTAATTTTAGATGAACCGTTCAGTAATCTGGATTTTCCGAGAAAAATTGAGCTTCGTGAAAAACTTTTCAGATATGTGAAAGAACACAATATTTCTCTGATTATTTCTACCCACGAATTACAGGATATCATGCCTTGGCTTGACCAGATCGTTATTCTTCAGGAAGGAAGATTAATTCAGAATGAAAGTCCGGAAGAAACCTACAAAAATCCTTATAACACTTATGTTGCAAAGCTTTTTGGAGAAGTAAATATTTTCAGTGAAAATGAGATTTCAGATTTAAAAATTTCTAAATTTTCTTATTATCCGCATGAAATTACGATTTCAGAAAATGGTTTTGAAGCAGAAGTTTTAGAAAGCAGATTTGCAGGAAATCATTATTGGAATAAGTTGAAAATGAAGGATAAGGAACTTGTTGTTTATACTGATGGAAAGCAGGAAAATACTGTTCAAATTTCTTTTGATTAAATATAACAGTCAATTATCATTTTAGATGTTTTAAAATTTAACCATTAAGATTTTTGTTAAGAGGTTAAGATTATTAAGAGATTGCTTCGTCGCTTCGCTCCTCGCAATGACAAAATTTGAGAAAACGACTACCACCCTAGCCCAGATAGGAACGGTTACCCCGCAGTAAGGGTTGGAGTGTGGGAAGGTTTGAGCGCTGGCGTGCGCTGGCGCGAGGAGTATGAGTGGATAGCTGGAAACAGCTTCAAATAATCAAATAAATATTAGTTGTTCGACGTAGTCAAACAGCTTCTAAAAAAAACATAATCACCACATTTACTAACAGTTATTGTCAATTTGTGGATAAAAAAAATCACAATCTATCAATCTTTTTCTTAGATTTGTAGCACCACAGCATAAGGAAATTTTTGGTTAATTCTCTTTCATCCATTAGACGGACATTAGCAGATTCTGCAATCAAGTCTTCGAAAGATAACACTGTCCAATTCTTTCCTTTTTTTTATGGAATTTAGGCAGCAAACATGGAAAAGCTTACTGCCTAAAACCTATTGCTTACAGCGTAATTACGCTTTCTTTACAAACTCAGATTTCAAAGCCATAGAACCGAAGCCATCAATTTTACAATCAATATTATGGTCGCTGTCTGGTCTTAAGCGAATATTTTTCACTTTAGTTCCTGCTTTTACCGGTTTCGGAGCTCCTTTTACGGGAAGATCTTTAACTACAACTACAGAATCTCCGTCTTGTAACTCATTTCCGTTAGCATCAAGGATTTTTCCCTCGTTTGAAGCTTCAGAAGCTGCTTCTTCGGCATTCCATTCGTAGAAACATTGAGAACAAACCGTCATGTTATCGCTTGGATAAGTAAATTCGGAACCACATTTCGGGCAAAGTACAGTATCACTCATATTTTTTAATTTTTGCAAAGTTAAAATTTTATAATTAATCATATGGAAGCTTGAAGCTGGGAGAGGTAAGTTATTGTGTCGTGAAAAACTCATCATTCATAACTTATAAATCATAACTAATAACGTTTATAATTTTCGTATTTTTGCAGATTCAAAACAGGAGAAGCAATTTATGGAACTTATTCACAGAAACTTAGCGATCGGAATTCACGATGCTTTACAAGAAACATTTTTCGAGAAAAATAAATACGCCGATAAAGTAATCGAAAGACTTTTAAAAGCTCACAGAAAATGGGGAAGCCAGGACAGAGCCGTTGTTTCTGAGATTTTCTATAATATTATCCGTTGGAAAAAACGTCTGGAATATTATATGGGAGAAGGCGTAAAACCTGATAATATTTATAAACTAATTATCGCATATTTACTTTGGAGCAAAACAAATTATAAAAGATTTGAAGAATTTGAAGGAATAAAAATCGCCGATATCACCACTAAGCTTAAAAAAGGAACTGTTCCGACAAAAGCAATAGAATATTCTATTCCTGAATGGCTGGTTGAAACCTTAGAAAGAGAATTAGGTCCAATTTGGGAAAAAGAAATGAAAGCTCTGAACGAGCGCGCTCCTACCGTTTTAAGAGCGAATGCTTTAAAAACTACACCAAGAGAGCTTATTTCTGACCTGGAATCTGATAATATTGTTTCTTATACTGTAAAAAATTATCCAGATGCAGTACAATTGGAAGAGAAAAAGAATGTTTTTCTTACAACTGCATTTAAAGACGGATTATTTGAAGTTCAGGATGCTACTTCACAAAAAATCGGATATTTCCTTGATGTAAAAGAAGGACAAAGAGTAGTTGATGCTTGCGCAGGTGCAGGTGGAAAAACACTTCACCTAGCTGCTTTGATGGGTAATAAAGGGCAAATTATCGCTTTGGATATCTATGAATGGAAATTAGCTGAACTAAAACGTCGTGCAAAAAGAGCCGGAGCTCACAACATTGAAACCCGTATGATTGCTGACAATAAAGTAATCAAACGTCTTCATGAGAAAGCTGACAGATTATTGATCGATGCACCATGTTCAGGTTTGGGAGTTTTGAAAAGAAACCCTGACAGTAAGTGGAAAATCGACCAAGATTTTATCGACAGAATTAAAAAAGAACAACAGCAAATTCTTCAGGATTATTCTAAAATCCTTAAAAAAGGTGGGAAAATGGTGTATGCAACATGCTCTATCCTACCTTCTGAGAACAACTTGCAGGTTGAAGAATTCCTGAAAAACAATCCGGATTTCAAAATGGTTAAAGATGAAAAAGTAATGCCAAGCGAAGGTTATGACGGATTCTATATGGCTTTGATCGAGAGACTTGCTTAAAAATTAGCTTAACATTATCAAATATATAAACTACTCTATTTTTGGAGTAGTTTTTTTGTTGTTTCCCATTAAAATCTGAAAAATAAAAATTTTATAAATCTGCCTAAAAAATTAATATTTTTTATTGAGCTGTAACTTTCACATTATCATTTCATACCTATTACCCAAAAGCTATTTTGAAAATCCGCAAAGTTGATATTATGTTAGCTAAATTTTATCTTTGTGAGAAACCTAACCTTTTATGTGCAAAAGAATTTTATCAAGTTTTTTCACCTTCTTTTTATTTTGTTTAACGTTTGCTCAGACATACGAAATCCAATACATCAGTTCGTATAACGGAAAAGTATTGACTGATCAGACTCCGACTTTAGTTTGGGCTAGTGAAAAAGAAAATTTCATCCTAAATAACAAAATCAGAGAACAAAAAAGCAATTACCCTTTTGAAATAACGAAAATTGAAAAACCATCAAACACGATTATTTCTTATGGATTTTTAAAGCCCAACGAAATTATTTCAACTTCTGATGCAGAATCCATAGGAAAACAAACTTTTGAATTTACGAATGAAACGAAAAAAATTCTTGGATATAATTGCAAAAAAGCAGTGACAAAAATCAATTCAAACACCATTGAAGTTTGGTACACGAATGATTTAAAAATCAAAGGCGGGCCATCAACTTTAGGGCAAAGTTTAGGATTGGTGCTGGAAGTTGAGCGAAATAAAAATTCCGTAATAACAGCCAATTCAATTAAAAAAATTAAGAAAACTGATATTGAAACTTTAGTAAAAGGTTCCATAAACTCTACAGACTTATTAGGTTATAAAGACCTTCTTTGGAAAAGCAGATTCACAACTTTAAAAGTTTTCGAAAATGAAACTATTAATTTTTCAGATGAATCAAAATCAGACGAACAAATAAAAAGATTCGCTAACGGAACAATTATACTTAAAAAAATTAAGTTCCCTAAAATCTCGGAAGGTGAACTTATTTTTGCTGAATTGAAGCAACAATCCAACGGCGACGCTTACGACAGAACCGGAACTGTTTTCTTTATTCCACAGGATAAGTCACAATCTTTCTTTGATGGATTAGAAAAAGGCGCAAAAACACTCCCGCTTTATGACAACGGCAACGGAAAGCAGTATTACGGAATTACTTCTACTGAAAATTATAATCCTGCAATGGAAATGATGAGATTTTTCACCGCTTTCGGAACTCAAAAATTCAATCATCTCGAATTAAAAGGAAAAACATGGCAAACGATCACGCCCTACCGTCAGGATATCACCGAACTGAAACCTTCTCTTTCTGAAAAAGAACTTTGGATCGGTACTTTTATCGGTAACTACGACAAAGGTGGTCACAAAGTGAGTTTAGAAATTACCATTCACAAAAGCGATCAGGCTGTGAATAAAAATAATACGGTCATTCCACTTTTCAATACACTGAACATTATGGAAATGGCCGGACAGGATTATTCTACCATGTTCAATAACGACAAAGGGCTTTTTGTAGAGTTTACCTTACAGAAAGATTTGAAAAATGCGCAACTGAGATATATAACTACAGGCCACGGCGGTTGGGAAAACGGAGACGAATTTGTTCCTAAAGCCAATTCTATATTTCTTGACGGCAAAATGGCATTTTCTTTTATTCCATGGAGATCAGATTGCGGATCTTACCGACTTTACAATCCTGCATCGGGAAATTTCCCTGATGGGCTTTCATCATCAGACTTAAGCAGATCAAACTGGTGTCCGGGAACAATTACCAATCCTAACTTCATTCCTATTGGAGATCTAAAAGCAGGAAAGCACACTATTCAGGTAAAAATACCTCAGGGACCAACAGAAGGAACAAGTTTCAGCTCATGGAATGTATCCGGAGTTTTACTAGGGTTTCAATAAAACAAAACCTTCTTGCAATGGGATTGCAAGAAGGTAAAAACACAAATGATGAAAAAAAATTATTTCGAGCCACAAAGTAAGGGCAAAAATTCGTATAATTAATTAACATAGATTAATAAATATTTCATTTTTATTTCGTATGTAATATTTAGATGTGAAAAATATTAATCAAAATCGCCATAATTAACAGATTTAGTTAATATTTTACCCTTAAACAAATTAATAAGTTAAAATTTTTCACATTAATGTATTTTTTGTTGCTATTTTTAAATTACAATTCTATTTTTGCTTTAAATAAATGATAAAAAATGTGTGGAATCGTATGCTTGTTTGATGCAAAACAAAAAACCGAAATATTAAGACCTCAAGTTTTAGAAATGTCAAAAAAAATCCGTCACAGAGGTCCGGACTGGAGTGGCGTATTTCAAAATGAGAAAGTAGTTTTCTCTCATGAAAGGCTTGCTATTGTGGATCCTACCTCAGGAAAGCAGCCTTTATTCACTAAAGACGGAAACGTAGTTTTAGCAGTAAACGGAGAGATTTATAACCATAGAGAACTAAAGGAAGAATTTCCTGATTATGAATTTCAAACGCAGTCAGATTGCGAAGTTATTTTAGCTCTTTATAGAAAATACGGGAAAAATTTCATCGAAAAACTAAGTGGAATTTTTGCTTTTGCTCTTTATGACATAGAAAATGATGTTTACCTGATTGCCCGTGACCACATGGGAATCTGCCCATTATATCAAGGTTGGGACAAAAACGGAAACTATTATGTAGCTTCTGAACTAAAAGCTTTGGAAGGAGTTTGCAAAACCATCGAAACTTTTTTACCCAGACATTTTGTCTTCAGTCCGGATGGAGCTGAACTTCAGCAATGGTACACAAGAGACTGGGAAAGTTTTGATCATGTAAAAGATAACGAAACGGATATTTCGAAGATCAGAAAAGGGCTGGAGGATGCCGTTCACAGACAATTAATGAGTGATGTTCCATACGGAGTACTTCTTTCAGGAGGTTTGGATTCCTCTGTTATTTCTGCAATTACTGCAAAATTTGCAAGACAAAGAGTTGAAAGTGGCGACACTCAGGAGGCGTGGTACCCCAGATTACACAGTTTCGCTGTAGGTTTGGCAGGTTCACCCGATCTTATCGCTGCAAAAAAAGCTGCAGAACATATAGGATCTGTTCATCACGAGGTTAATTTTACCGTTCAGGAAGGTCTGGACGCGGTTCGTGACGTGATTTATCACTTAGAAACTTATGATGTAACAACCATCAGAGCTTCTACCCCGATGTATCTTTTAGCTAGAGTTATTAAGTCAATGGGAATAAAAATGGTGCTTTCCGGTGAAGGTTCCGATGAATTATTCGGTGGATATTTATATTTTCATAAAGCTCCGAATGCAAAAGAATTCCATGATGAAACGGTAAGAAAATTAGGAAAACTTCACCTTTACGATTGCCTGAGAGCCAACAAAGCGTTGATGAGCTGGGGAATTGAAGGCCGCGTACCTTTCTTAGATAAAGAATTCATGGATATTGCAATGGCAGTGAATCCTAAAGATAAAATGATCAACGTTGCCGAAGGAAAAATTGAAAAATGGGTTTTAAGAAAAGCCTTTGAAGATCTACTTCCCGAATCTATTGCATGGAGACAAAAAGAGCAGTTTTCGGACGGCGTGGGCTATTCATGGATCGATACCTTAAAAGAGGTTGCGGAAAAAGAAGTTTCTGACGAAATGATGGCAAATGCGAAATTCAGATTTCCGTTAAACACTCCTCAAAACAAAGAAGAATATCGTTACAGAACAATTTTTGAAGAACATTTCCCGAGTGAAACGGCTGCTGCTACAGTACCATCTGTTCCATCTGTTGCATGCTCAAGCCCAATTGCCCTGGAATGGGATGAAGCTTTCAAAAAAATGAATGACCCGAGCGGAAGATCTGTAAAGGTTCACGAAACTTCGTATGAATAAAAGGAATCAGGGTTTAGGGTTTAGGGTTTAGGGTTTAGGAAAAAATAAAGTTTAAAACAGTAAGCGGAAAACCTAATTCCCAAGCCCTGAATCCTAATTCCTAAATAAAAATTTATCAATCCTGTAGCCATACAGGATTTTCTTTTGAAAAACCGATAATAAATTGATATAATTTAACTGACAATCCAAAATAGTATCTAATAAATAATTATATTTGGAAAACGAAAAATCAATTTTATAAAAATGAGAAGAAACATTACTATCTTTTTTGCTTTATTATCTATAACTTTTACCTTTGGTCAGGGTAAATTTGGTAAATATCTTAACTCAAAAAAACTTGCTTTAACTTACAAAAGCGTAAAGGATAATGAAAAGGATGATTATTATCAACAATTCTATTGGCTTGCAAAAGCTGAACAGCTAAAAACGTATCCACACCTTAAGGATGTTAAGCCTAAGGTTTTGTATGAGTTTGTGAAAAAAGTAAATCCTCAAAACCCAACAAAAAAACTGGATGCAAGAGGTAAAGAATTAAGAGCAACAGCAGAATTATCTTTAAATCAATATTTTAAAAACAAAAATTTCGAGAACAACAATGTCTTAATGTTAAATCTTGAAACATACGTTGATCCGTCTCAAGGAGAATACTTCACAAAAGTAGATCCTGAAAAAATCAAGGAATTGGTACCAAAAGAATTATTTGCTTTCAACTCTATGAACAAAAAAACTCAGGAAGAGAAAACCTATTATCTTTGGATCGACAAGAAAAAAGATGATTTCAATATTGTAGACATCATTCCTGAAGAGAAAGGAAACAAAGCTTTCTATGCAAGATTGAAACAATATCTTCCAAGTTATAAATTCTCCAAATATGTACCTTCAGTTAAAAAAGGAACTAAAACAGATAAAACTGACGTAGATTTTTACTACATCATGCCTTTTGAGCAGAATACCGATAACATCGAATACAAAACAAAGGATTTCAAAACTTACGAACTAAGCCAGTACAGAAAAGCCGGTGACGAGTGGAAAGGAGTAGAAAAACCTAGAAAATAAATCAAAAAGTCTTGTGAAATATCGCAAGACTTTTTTAATTTTATATAGATTTCTTAATCTAAGAAAAAGACTGTACCAAATACAGTTTTTTTTAACCCAATAATTTACTAGAAAAAAATAAAATTCTAGCCTGAACAAATGCCTGAAGTAAGCTCACCCCAAACGTCTATAAAAAAAATACTTCCACTAATTCTTGGCACTGCGATTTTTATGCAGATGCTGGATTCCACCATTTTGAATACGTCATTACCATCGATTGCAAAAGATCTGCATGAATCTCCTCTTAATATGCAGAACGCGATTATCAGTTACGTTCTCACTTTAGCGGTTTTCATGCCGGTAAGCGGCTTTTTGGCAGATCGTTTTGGAACGAGGAAAGTTTTTATATTTTCATTAGTACTGTTCAGTTTGGGTTCGTTTTTTTGTGCTATTTCGCAAAACCTTACCCATTTGGTTATCGCACGAGTAATTCAGGGTGTTGGAGGAAGTTTAATGACTCCTGTCGGAAAATTAGCTTTAATTAAAACTTTCGATAAAAATGAATTATTAAAAGCAATGAATTTCGCCATTATACCGGCATTGATTGGCCCTGTTTTAGGCCCTTTGGTCGGAGGTTACATGGTAGATTATCTTTCATGGCACTGGATTTTTTTAATTAATATCCCGTTTGGAGTGATCGGAATTATTTTAGGCGCCAAATACATGCCCAATTACAAATCCGAGTCCCCCGATTTCGATCTTAAAGGCTTCTTGATCTTTGCGGCAGCTTCTCTCCTGCTTTCCATTTCGTTAGAACTTTTTGGAGATCTTCAAAATACAACGCCTGTTTTGGTGGTATTTATTTTAGGATTTTTATTCATGTATTATTACTACAGACACGCAAAAAGAGGCGGAAATCCTATTTTTCCGTTAAATCTTTTTCAGGTAAGAACATTTCGTGTAGGCGTTGTAGGAAACCTGGCGACAAGAGTAGGAATCAGCGCTATTCCACTGCTATTACCGTTAATGATTCAGATCGCGTATAAACAATCTGCCGTAACTTCCGGCTGGATCATCGCGCCAATGGCTTTGACCGCCATGTTTGGAAAATCTTATGTCATTAAAATTTTAGATACATTCGGTTACCGAAAGACACTGATGGTCAACACTTTCATCATCGGAACTTTAATCTGCTTACTGGCCATTCCGAATATTCACACCTCTTTATATTGGTTTGTCCCGATTATTGCGGTTTTGGGATTCTTCAATTCGATTCAATTTACCTCAATGAATACAATCTCCATTGCAGATCTGCGAAATTTCCAGACAAGCAGCGGAAACTCTTTAATATCAGTTAATCAACAACTTGCCATCGGTTTCGGGATCGCATTTGGTTTAATTGTCTTAAAATTATATGAAAACACGGATTTAATTGAAGGAGAAATTCATAACGCTTTCCGATATACATTTCTTACCGTCGGAATTTTAACCATCATTTCCGGACTTGTTTTCAGAAGACTTCATGTCTCAGATGGAAAAAACATGAAATCGAAAGAAGATTAAAATTATACATATTTTTTGAAGCTATTTCCCGCTTTCCACTACAATCTTTTTTTTCAAAAAAGGATTTTCGCTGCAAAACGAGGAACGAGTTTCGACGATTCCATAATTATAATATGAATGAGAGAGTCAATCGGGGCTAGGGTATTTGCCTAATATTTGACATTTCGAGTACCCGCAAAGCTTGTCATCCCACAGGGATCTAGACTCGAATCTTTCCACACAATAAACCTCACAGGTTTTCAAAACCTGTGAGGTTTGTCATAACGCTCAGAAAAATTGTATTTCAATATCTCACGTTTTAGCGCCTCTTAACTTCATAACAAACCAACTACTTATCACACATCAATGCATCTGATTTTTAACTTTAATAATTTTGTCTCTATAAATCAACAATTATTATGGCAACTAAAAAAGTAGAAATGGTAATATCTCCAAAACCTGCGCATTTTGTGGGTGACGGTTTTAGGGTGCATAATTTTATTCCGGGCGTACAGGGATTGGATATGAAGAGAATGGATCCTTTCATTATGCTCGATTATAACTCAAAATTTCATTTTAACGGAACAGAAATACCAAGAGGTGTCGGCGTACATCCTCACAGAGGTTTTGAAACCATAACCATAGCTTATCAAGGCAGAGTTGAACATCACGACAGCGCGGGAGGTGGAGGAATTATCGGTGAAGGCGATGTGCAATGGATGACCGCTGCAAAAGGCGTTCTCCACAAAGAATATCACGAAACCGAATGGGCAAAAACCGGCGGAATTTTCCAGATGGTTCAGCTTTGGGTCAATCTTCCTTCAGTATATAAAATGAGCTGCCCGAAATATCAGGCAATCAAAAACTCTGATATGGAAAAAGTAGATCTTGGCGACAACGGATTTATAGAAGTTATTGCCGGAGAATATAACGGTCAAAAAGGTCCTGCCTTTACTTTCAGTCCGGTTCACATGATGAATGCAAAGCTAAAAGCCGGAGGAAAAGCAGACTTTAATTTCCCCGCAAACTTTAATACCGCAGCTTTAGTCGTTGAAGGAAGTATCATCGTAAACGGAGCCGAAAAAGCACCGACAGATAATTTGGTATTATTCCAAAACGAAGGAGAAAATTTCACCATTGAAGCATCTGAAGATTCAATTATATTAATCATCAGCGGAATGCCTTTAGACGAACCTATTTATCCACACGGCCCTTTTGTAATGAATTCAAAAGAAGAAATTATGCAGGCTTTTGAAGATTATAATTTGGGAAGATTTGGATATTTGGCGGATTAAACAAGATTTAAATTTCAGTTAAACTCCAGTAATTTCTTTTTTTACTAACTTTATAAGCTCTGTTATTAAAAATAATACACTCATTTCGTCATTGCGAGAAACGAAGTGCCGAAGCAATCTCATCTTCATAAATATTTAGATTGCCACGTCGCAAAGCTCTTCGCAATGAGATAAGAACATAAAAAATCACTTTACATATCATGTCAAACATCGGACTTATTATAGAAGAAAAATCAGCAGATATAGGAAACTTTTTGGTGGGAAGATTATTGCCTTTCCGTGAGAAAAGAGCTGTCGGACCCTTCGTTTTTATCGATCACATGGGACCTTCTGAATTGAAAGATTATCAAAATCTTGATGTTCCGCCTCATCCACATATCGGACTTTCAACTTTAACTTATCTTTTGGAAGGATCAATTTTCCACAGAGACAGCATCGGAAGCGCTCTTGAAATAAAGCCGGGAGCCGTAAACTGGATGACCGCAGGAAAAGGCGTCGTACACTCAGAAAGAACGCCGGAATATTTAAGACATACCGATAAAAAACTTCACGGTTTCCAAATTTGGGTTGGTCTTCCGAAACATTTAGAGCAATCAGAACCTACCTTTCATCATATTGAAGCGGATGAAATTCCGGTTTGGGAAGAAGGTGATATTCAATATAAACTAATTGCAGGAGAAGCTTTTGGAAGAAAATCTCCCGTTCCTGTTCACAGTAAATTATTTTTCATTGAAATTAAAACAAAAACCGCTCAAAAAATAAGTATCGGAAAAGATCTTTACGGTGAAGCTGCGATGTATGTTTTGGACGGAACCGTTACTACAGACGGAAATTCTTACGGTTCAAAACAATTAATGATCGCAAAAGATACCAAACTTTGTGAGTTCGACATGAGCGCAAATGGAACGGTTTATCTTTTCGGCGGAGAACCTTTTGACGAAGAGCGTTTTATATTCTGGAATTTTGTAAATTCAGACAAAGAATTAATCGATGAAGCAAAAGTGAACTGGAATGACCAAAATCATGACGCTTTTCCTTTGGTGCCAGGCGATGAGCATGAATTTGTGCCGCTTCCAAAAGCTATTTTAAACAGAAAATAAACTTCAAAATATTTACCAATAAATCCTAAATAAATGAATAGAATAATCCTTGCATTTTTAATAGTTATATCTTTTGTAAGTAACGCTCAGACTGTAAATGAGCCTAAAAACAACCCTGAAGAATGGTCAAAACCTTATGAGCCGTTCAGAATTGCAGGCAATTTATATTATGTCGGAACTTACGATCTGGCATCTTACCTGATTGTTACCGATAAAGGAAATATCCTTATCAATACAGGATTAGAAGGCTCACTTCCAATGATCAAGGATAATATTAAAAAACTTGGTTTTAATTATAAGGACATCAAAATTCTGACTTTAACACAGGCTCATTTTGACCACATGGGAGCAATGGCCTACATCAAAAAAGAAACAGGCGCCAAATTGTATGTGGACGAAAAAGATGCAGAAGAATTAAAAAGCGGCGGGAAATCAGACTACGAACTGGGAAAATACGGCGTAACTTTTAAACCTGTAACTCCTGATTATCTGTTGAAAAACAACGATAAAATAAAACTCGGGAATACGACACTCACTTTACTTCATCATCCGGGACATACAAAGGGATCGTGTAGTTTTTTATTCGAAACCAAAGATAAAAACCAAACGTATAAAGTTTTAATTGCCAACTTGCCTTCAGTCATTATTGATGACAAAAAATTCTCTGAAGTAAAAACTTATCAGACTATTCAGAAAGATTATGCCGAGACATTTAAAGCTATGAAAAATGTGAATTTTGATATTTGGGTAACTTCTCATGCAAGTCAGTTTGACTTGCATTCAAAACGAAAAGAAGGAGATGCTTACAATCCGAAACTATTTGCAGATAAAGAAGTCTATTTTCAAAAACTTGAAAAATTAGAAGAAGATTATCAGAAAAAAGTAAAAGAAGATTCACCAGAAAAATAACAGAAAACAGTAATAAAATAATGAAAATATTAGCATTTGCAGGAAGTACTTCTTCCACTTCAATTAACAGAGAATTGGTGAAATTTGTTTTGAAAGATTTTCAGGATGAAGAAATTAACTTAATTGACCTTAATGACTTCACGATGCCTACTTTTTCTGTTGATCTTGAGAAAAAAGGTTTTCCGGATGAAGCGCACAATTTTTTAAAGCAAATAGAAGAATGCGACGTGATCATCTGTTCTCTTGCAGAGCATAACAGATCGTACAGCGCAGCTTTTAAAAACGTTTTCGACTGGGCTTCAAGAATTAATGTTAAAGTTTTTCAGAATAAGCCGATGCTTTTGATGTCAACTTCTCCCGGCGGTTACGGCGGAGGAAATGTGATGAATACCGCAAAAACGTTCTTTCCAAACTTTGGAGCTGATATTAAAGATACTTTTTCTCTTTCTAAGTTTTACGAAAACTTCGATTTGGAAAGCGGTGTCATCAATCCCGAAATGCTTAAAGAATTGAAAGAAAAAATTGAGAATTTTAAAATCCAGGTTAAAAACTAATGACAAAAGGAAGATTAGAGGCTTTCAGTGACGGCGTTTTGGCTGTTATTATTACCATTATGGTGCTTGAATTAAAAGTACCGGAAGGACATAATTGGGTTGATTTAAAACCTCTTATTCCAAAGTTTTTGGCTTATATTTTCAGTTTTATTTATATCGGAATTTATTGGAATAACCATCATCATCTGTTTCAGGCTGTAAAAAAAGTTAACGGAGGTATTCTTTGGGCTAATCTTCATTTGTTATTCTGGCTTTCATTAATGCCGGTCGCAACAGAGTGGATCGGGGAAAGTCATTTTGCAAAGAATCCCGTAACAATTTATGGTGTAGGATTGATAATGAGCGCAATTGCCTATACCATTCTTGAGAATTTAATTATCAAAAATGAAGGCGAAAATTCAAGGATAAAAGAAGCTATATCGTCTAAATTTAAAGAGTATATATCAATTATATTTTATATTTCGGGGATCATTACTTCATTTTTTTATCCTTATATTGCAATAGGTTTTTATTACATCGTTGCTTTGATATGGCTGATTCCCGACAAAAGAATTGAAAAATCATTAAAAGAAGATTAATATGGAAACACACGAATACATCAATGGAGAAATTACTGTTATCTGGCAACCTCAAAAATGTATCCATTCAACAGTTTGCGTGAAAACTCTTCCAAAAGTTTATAATCCAAAAGAAAGACCTTGGATAAAAGTTGAAAATGCAACTCCTCAGGAACTTAAAAACCAAATAGACCTGTGCCCTTCCGGAGCATTAAGTTATAAAATCAACACAGACAAATAATGGCAGTAACCGTAAAAGCAGTTTTAGGAAAAGAAAAATATTACACCGAAGTAACGGCTGGCGAAAACCAACTGATCACGGACGAGCCTGTAGACAAAGGCGGGCAGAATA
This sequence comes from Chryseobacterium limigenitum, assembly GCF_900114875.1. Classification (GTDB taxonomy): domain Bacteria; phylum Bacteroidota; class Bacteroidia; order Flavobacteriales; family Weeksellaceae; genus Chryseobacterium; species Chryseobacterium limigenitum. The sequence continues at coordinate 54,606 of NZ_FPKW01000006.1, read as the reverse complement.
AAGGTTTCAACCCTTTTGAAATCCTGGCAACGTCATTAGCAAGCTGTACCGCAGCTACATTAAAAATGTACATCGACCGAAAGGAATGGAACGTAGAAAAAATAAATGTAGAAGTAGAGTTGGAAAATTTTCCTTTGACAAAACTTTGCGTTTTTAAAAGAAATATCAGTTTTGAAGGCACAAATCTTGACGAAGAACAGATGAAAAGGCTTCATTTGATCGCAGATGCATGCCCTGTACACAAAATATTAACTCACGACATAGAAATTCAAACCAAATTTTCATAATATGATAGAGGTAAAACAAACCAACGACGAAAAACACGGAAGTTTTGAGGCTTTCATAGACGGAATCTCAGCAGGAAAAATGACTTATACCTGGGCGGGTGAAGAAAGATTCATCATCGATCACACCGAGGTAGGCGAAGAGCACAACGGAAAAGGTGTTGGTAAAGAAATGCTTTTAGCTGCAGTAGACTTCGCAAGGAAAAGCGGAAAGAAGATCATTCCGCTTTGTCCGTTTGCTAAGGCTAGTTTCCAGAAAAGTGAAGAGCTTCAGGATGTTTTAGTTAATTAGTTTTAAATTAAACACAGAAAATAAATCAACCTTTCAGTTATAGATACTGAGAGGTTTTTTTCTTTTTTAACACACCATAAAAAAACTATATTTGTAAAATTTTAATCGAATAAAATATGTCTCCACTTATATTATTGTCCATCATTATCATTTATTTCGCCCTACTCCTTTGGGTAGCTTACAAAACAGGAAAAGGCAGTGATAATGAGAGTTTCTTCATCGGAAACCGTAAAAGTAATTGGATGCTTGTTGCATTTGGAATGATCGGAACTTCACTTTCTGGAGTTACTTTTGTGAGCGTTCCCGGGGCAGTTGGGAAGGACAGTTTTTCTTATTTACAGATCACTTTGGGCTATCTTATCGGATATATTGTGGTGGCCTACGTTTTACTTCCTTTATATTATCGGTTAAAATTAACCTCCATTTATGGTTATCTTCAGCAAAGAATGGGGCAACTTTCCTATAAATCGGGAGCATGGATTTTCATTGTTTCGAGATTGGTTGGTGCCACGGCGAGATTATACTTGGTTGTTAATATTCTTCAAATCACTATTTTAGATAGTTTGGGAGTTCCTTTTATTGTGACGACCTTAATTATTTTAATCATGATTATCCTTTATACCTATGAAGGAGGTGTGAAAACCATTGTCTGGACGGATACTTTACAGACTTCCTGCATGCTTTTAGGATTGATTATATGTACGGTTTATATGTTGAATCATTTAGATTTAAGTGTTGGACAGAGCTTAACAGCAATGAGCGACAAAGGCTACACTAAGGTATTTGAATTTGACTTTAATTCTCCCGGATTTTTCATCAAACAAATCCTTGCCGGAGCATTTATTACCATCACCATGACCGGAATTGATCAGGAAATGATGCAGAAAAGTCTGTCTGTAACGAAGCTGAAAGATTCTCAGAAGAATATGGTAACGCTTGGTTTTATTTTGTTGGGAGTAATTTCGCTCTTCCTTTACATGGGCGGACTTTTATATCTTTTTGGACAAAGCGAAGGCGGTCACATCACAGAAATTATTAAAGACGGAATTTCTAAAAAAGAATTTTTATTAAACGGAAAAGATATTTTCGGGGATAAAATTTTCCCGGAAGTGGCTTTAAATCATATGCCCGGGTTTATTTCAATTATATTTATCATTGCTTTAATTTCGGCGTTATTTCCAAGTGCGGATGGTGCTATGACGGCGCTTACCTCATCGATTTGTATTGATATTGTCGGAATGAAAGACAAACCTTGGGATACTAAAAAGAAGGAAAAATTCAGGAAAAATGTTCATTTGATCGTTGCTGTTTCTTTCTTAGTTATGGTTGTTATCTTTAAAATTATTAATGATAATTCCATGATTGGTTTAATTCTTAAATTGGCAGGATTCACTTACGGACCCCTTTTAGGACTTTTTGCTTTTGGAATTTTCACGAAATATAAAGTGGTGGATAAATTGGTTCCTTACGTTTGTATTGCAGCGCCGATTATTTCTTATTTTATCGATAAATATCAGGCTACGCTTTTCGGAGATTTCAAAATCGGGCTGGAGTTGTTGATTATTAATGGATTGTTGACTTTCTTTGGTTTGTGGTTGATTAGAAAGAAATAAAATTTAAGTTTCGGCTAAAGCCAATTGAATAACTTTTTTGGTATGGACGGGCTAAAGCCCGCCCCTATTGATAGAACTGTATGAAAATTTAATTAGTTAAAATAATACTTCGGTTTTGTCATTCTGAACGAAACATAGTGAAGTGAAGAATCTCTACAAATAAAATTTAGATTCTTCCTTCGTCAGAATGACAAAGACTATGGTAAATTATTTTAGTTATTTAATAAAAATAAAAAATTATAATTAAAAATCCGAGTATTAATCTCGGATTTTTACATTTCCGTAAGCCACTAAAAAATTGTAGATTTGTGTGCAAATAAATCAGATATAATGAGTAAAAGTATCGAAGAGTTGAAATCTCTTACTACACAAATCAGAAGAGACATTTTAAGAATGGTTCATGCTGTAAATTCAGGTCACCCGGGCGGAAGTTTAGGTTGTACAGAATTTTTCACGGCGCTTTACGGAAAGGTAATGAACTATAACCTTCCTTTCACAATGGAGGGCAAAAATGAAGATCATTTTTATCTTTCAAACGGACACATTTCACCGGTATTCTATTCTACTTTGGCAAGATTCGGATTTTTCCCTGTTGAAGAACTGAATACTTTCAGAAAATTAGATTCAAGATTACAAGGACACCCAACTACTCATGAGGGTCTTCCGGGAATCAGAGTCGCTTCAGGATCTCTTGGACAAGGACTTTCTGTAGCTTTAGGTGCAGCTCAAGGTAAAAAATTAGACGGAGACAGCTCTTTAGTATATACTTTACATGGAGATGGAGAATTGCAGGAAGGTCAAAACTGGGAAGCTTTGATGTATGCTTCTGCTAAAAAAGTGGATAACATTATTTCTACCATCGATTATAACGGACAACAAATTGACGGAAGTACAGACAACGTACTTTCATTAGGAAATCTTCATGCAAAACTGGAGGCTTTCGGATGGATTGTTCTGGAAGAGAAAAATGGTAATGACCTGGAAGCAGTAATTGCAATCTTAGAGAGAGCAAAAGCTGAGACAGGAAAAGAAAAACCTGTTGTCATTATTCTTCATACGGAGATGGGTGCCGGTGTAGATTTCATGATGGGATCTCACGCTTGGCACGGAAAAGCTCCTAATGATGATCAATTGGCTACGGCAATGAAAGAATTATATTTAGAAGCTCCAACCGACTATTAATAATAAATGATGAATCATCAATGATAAATGACGCATTACAATATCGTTTATCAACTATAATTTATCAATTATCAAAAATTTTAATAAAATGAAATATACATATACAGAAAAAAAAGATACACGTTCAGGATTTGGAGCTGGATTAGCTGAACTTGCTGACACACACCCTAATGTAGTAGCACTTTGTGCAGACCTTATCGGTTCTTTGAAAATGGAGAAATTCATTGAAAAAGCACCGGAAAGATTCTTTCAGATAGGAATTGCAGAAGCAAACATGATTGGTATTGCTGCAGGTCTTAGCATTACAGGAAAAATTCCTTTTACAGGAACTTTTGCTAATTTCTCTACTTCAAGAGTCTATGACCAGATCCGTCAGTCAGTAGCTTATTCTGATAAAAATGTAAAAATATGTGCTTCTCACGCAGGTCTTACTTTGGGTGAAGATGGCGCTACTCATCAGGTATTGGAAGACATCGGGATGATGAAAATGCTTCCGGGAATGACTGTAATCAATACTTGCGATTATAACCAAACTAAAGCGGCAACTTTGGCTATCGCTGATTTTGAAGGCCCTGTTTATCTAAGATTCGGAAGACCGGTAGTTCCTGTTTTCATTCCGGAAGATATGCCTTTCGAGATCGGAAAAGGAATAATGCTTCAGGAAGGTACTGATGTAACGATTGTTGCAACAGGTCACTTGGTTTGGGAATCTCTTGTGGCTGCAGATGAGCTTGAAAAAGAAGGTATTTCTTGTGAGGTGATCAACATCCACACCATTAAACCTTTGGACGAAGAGATCATCTTAAAATCAGTTGAAAAAACAGGAAAAATCGTTACGGCTGAAGAACACAACTATATTGGTGGTTTAGGAGAATCAATTGCCGGAATGTTGGCTAGAAAAAGACCAACCAGACAGGAATTCGTTGCTGTAAATGATACTTTCGGAGAATCTGCAACCCCTGCTGAATTAATGAAAAAATATAAAATCGATTCTACAGCCGTGAAAGAAGCTGTGAAGAGAATTTTAGAGAAATAATTTTTCTTTTTTAAGAATAAAACTTAAGGCATCCAGTTTTGGATGCTTTTTTTTGGCACATTCTGCAAAATTTAGAAATAAATACCGAAAAATAATATTAAAATATAATTTATTTCAGTTACATAAGTTCAAAAATAAACATAATCAATTGAATATCAAGCAACAACAATTGTATCATTATATAATTATTCATACTTTTGGGAAAAATAAAATGTATGAAAAAAGCTACTTATCAGGACAGAGAAAAAGCAGTTGATATATTATGTCAGGCTTTTATTGATGTTCTTATCCCAAATTCTATAAACTTTGTTGTAAATAAATCTCGCAATAGGTATAAACGTTTGAAAGCGTTAATGGAATTTCAGTTCGACTTATCTATGCTGGATGGAAATGTATTTTTAAGTGATGATTACAAAGGATGCATTTTATACCTAAACAAAACTGAGTTTAGTTTAAAAAAACTATTATTGGAAATCAAATTATTATTTACTTGTATTGGTCTAAGTAATATGCTTAAAGTTTTAAAAAGAGAAAAACTTTTGAAGAGTTTTCATCCTAAAGAAAATTTTGTGCATTTATGGTTAATGGCTGTGATACCAAACGAACAAGGGAAGGGTATAGGAACAAAACTATTAAACGAATCATTACAACTTTATAAAGGTGAATTAATTTACATAGAAACTACTACTGCTGAAAATCGTGCTTTTTATACTCAAAATGATTTTGTAATTTTTCATGAAACTTTTGAGCTAGACTACCCTCTTTATTTTTTAAAACATGTTTAATACTGAAATGAACTTTAGTACATTTCTTTATATACTAATATTTGTACTATTAATTATAGTTGTTTCCATACAACTGATCTTGGTTTGGAAAAGAAGAGATCGAAGATTTTATTTAAAATTTTTAGGACTTATTTACTCCGGTTTACTTTATAATTTTGTAGAAGGACTACTTCCCGATAAAAATATTGGAATCAATATTATGTCTCAGAATATTTTTGCTTGGATTGTCGGAGTAGGAGTAGCTTTTCATTATTTTACTTTTATAAAAAAAGAATATAACTTAAGCTTTATTAAAGAGTTCTCTTTTAGTACAATTGCGATTTTCGCATTGCTAACTCTCATGATTCTTTTTATACTTCCCTATACAATTACTGGCTCTTTAAGTTATTCACGAATATACTTTTTAACTTTTATTCTTGCTCTTTTATCACTTGCAATAGTTCTAGTGGCTAAGCAGCAAATAAAAAAAATGAAAAAACATAAAAATATCATATTTAAAATTCATGATATTATAGGAATTTTCTCATTCTTGGGGCTTACTTCATTGCCTTTGACCATATTGATATTCGGAGATAATCAATTCATTGAACAGACATTTTTCAGCTTAGGTTTTTTCGTACTATCACTTGATTACTTTCTATATCCTCTTAGAAAAAAAGAAATCAAAAAGAGTATTTCATTTGAAAAACTCTCAGTAAGAGAAACTGAAATTTTAATGATGCTTTTAGACAATCCGAATTTGAAATATTCTGAATTAAGCAAAATTTTAAATATCTCTGAAAAGACATTATCAACTCATTTATCAAATATTTACAAGAAAATAGAAATTAAAAGTAAAAAAGAAATACAGGAAATGAGTAAAATGTATAAAGACTCTTTAATAACTTAATAAAATTAAATAACTAAAATTCAATACTATAACTACCCTTACATTGTACCCTTAGTAATTTAAGTAGAAGTTTAAGGGTGAAAAATTAAAGTTTTAATAACTGCTCATTCTATGTTTGCTGAAGAAAATACAAATGATGCTTTTTTTGTTTGTGCGCACAACAAAAAATAACTGCTGATCAGCAAAAACCCATGTCAGGGATTGTATGACAAAATTAAATATTAAAACTTTAAAAAATTTCAAAATGAAAAAATTAAAACAACTTTCAAGAAAAGAAATAAAGTCAGTAAGCGGTGCAAAAGGTCCTGTTCAAGACCCTATTAGTGATGTAGAGTGTGGATGCACAATGGCAGCTTGTGTTACTGGCAGCAATAAGGATGGAAGTTCTCGTTGTAGCAATTCTTCTTGTTGTTAAAAAACGATTCTAAAAACACAAGGCTGTCTCAAAAGGGCAGCCTCTTTTTATAATTGAATGAAATATTTACTTAAAAAATTTCCACTTCGGAATAATCGCCAGCATTCCAAATCCTGTAAAAAGGAAAAGATTGGTTACATCAGTATATAAAAACGTTGATAAATAATAATTGTGCATAAAGAAGTGCAGAACCAACAGTACAGGGAATATAAAGATCCCTATTTTTCTATAAAAGAACATCAGCACCAAACTGATCATCATTAATGCATCAATCGAAAAGATCACGTAAAAATACCATCTTGGGATATTAAGAAACTCGTGTTGCAGGTATTCATCCAAATCAATTCCCAATCCCATTACCGTAAATAACATCAAAGCGGCAAATGCTGCAATAAAACCCCATCCTTTCTTTGGATCTTCGTCAAAGTAACTGTATTCTTCCATAGGTACAAAAATAAAGAACTTATGAGAGATTTCATAAGTTCTTTTATAGTAATTCGTTTAAAATTTGATTAAATAGAAATAGCGTTGATCAATCTATTTTTATCGCTTAAGAATTCTTCCATAGAGATCATACTCTCAGTTCTCATAACATCCTGGATGTCATCGATCTGATAAATGATTCTCTTAGCATCGTCCGTATTCTTAGCTCTTACTTTACAGAAAATATTATATTTTCCTGAAATTACGCTCGCTTCGATTACGTTTGGAATGCTTGTAAGCTCTTTCAATACCTCTTGTGTGCGGTTTGATTTTGTTAAAAGAATTCCGATAAAAGCTGTAAAATGATAGTCTAACTTACCATAATCGATATTAAGGGATGATCCCAAAATAATACCTGCATCCTCCATTTTTTTCACTCTTACGTGAATTGTTCCCGCAGAAACGTCCATCTGCTTAGCAATTTCTGTAAAAGGCATTCTTGTGTTTTCTACTAAGAAGTCAAGAATCTTCTTGTCTATTTCGTCCAGTTGATAGTTCATATTAGTTAAATTACAATTTCCTTAAAAATTCTATGTATTCTTTGCAAATTTAGGAAAAATAATTTAACCCTGAAAATTATATCAAACATTAACAATAATTAACATGTATGATAAAAATCATTAAAATATTCTGATTATTTACCCCCTGTTTTTACAGAATCTGTTTTTATTTCAGTTTTTGGCTCGGTCTGTTTTTTATCTTTTTTCTTCTTTTTGAACAAAGAATTGAAGCTGCGACTCCATACAACACCCCCTCCATAGGCTTGATTAGCAGAACCGTTAGTTCCTGCCCCAACACCCATTCCGATATTACTCGGCTTAGAATATCCTCTCAAAATCAAGCTTCCGTCGTTCTTTTTAGATACATCATACTCAATAGATCCTTCACCTGAAAGATAATTTGCTTCCGTACTTTCGGTTTTTGTTAAAGGAATTCCAAGACCTGTTTTTACTTTAATTCTAGGCGAAAGCGCAAAGCTGACCCCGGCATTTGCCCTGTCTCCTGTATTAGAATTCTGGTCTCCTTTTACATAATTAAGGTCGATCTGGAACTCATTACTCATCGTATTAAGAACCGAGCCTAGTTGCTTTAAAAGCAAATTATATCCGGAAGATGTTGCAACACCGGCAACATCTATATCTACCCCGCCGGTATTTGAAACGTTAAAACTATTTAACAATAGAATTGAACCAAACTGTAAAACCTTCTCTCCATCCTGGCTCATTTTTGAAGCGAGCGTTTCTTTTATCTGGCTGGAAACATCAAGTGCTGAAACATTCAGATCTATCTTAGGATCAATAAGAGATTGCGTGATATTAGCCTGAAGCAAAATACTGATCGGCTGAAGGCCACCCATATTTAAATATTCTCCCGCATTGGAAACCATTCTTATATAATTGGCTTTAATATCTAAAGCAGGCTTCATCGCATCACCATCCCAACGGATACTGCTTCCGTTTGCAATCTGGAAGGTTTTGTTAAGAATCGCTTTAGAAACGAAAGTTCCGTTATCTACCTTATATGTTCCACTCATTGCAATATTTCCCTGTCGGCTCATTTGGAACCTCAAATTATCTGCAATCCCTTTTACCGTAATATTTCCTACATCATCGCCGATCAATACGTTTACCGTTGTGCCTTTATCAACATCAAGATCGAAATCGATATTCATATTGGCTCCCGATTTTTTCTTTTCTTCCAAAGTGATCAATCCGTCTTTTCCCTCTTTCAGGAACCTTAACATTTTAAATTCTTCAACATTTGATGTAGAACTGGAGTTGAAGGTGAATGTACTTCCATTCAGTGCCTTCATATTTGGTGTTGAAATACTTAACCCCGAAACCGGTCCGTCAACATAGAGATCACCCTGCCCGTAAATTCTTCCCCAAAACAGGTCATAATCTTTTTGCGTCGTGTTCAGCATTAATAAATTATCAGCTCTCATTACGAGGTTGACCCCCATCGAAGAAAGCGTTTCAAACTGAATTGCTCCTGAAATCGTGCCTTGTGAGTTTGATCTTCCGTCATGAACACTTATATTGTTAAGTACCGCCAATCCTTTAGATAAGGGAATTACCGTATCATCAAATGAATAATCTACCCCTGTGAATAAAAGTTTTAATCCAAAACCTTTCATCGCAATATCCCCACTATAATCAAGGTTATTGAGTTTTCCATTAATTTTAAGATCTCCGGTTGCTTTCCCTCTTAGATTCCCAAAAACTGACTGCACGAACTGTTGCGCAAAAGACACATCAAATTCACGCATTTGCGCCGTTAAATCAATGGTTGGTGAAGAGGTATTATTATTAACCGTACCTGTTAAATCTAAATTATTCCCGCCAAGTACTCCCGCCGAAGTTACTTTCACATCTACATCATACACATTCAATGAAAAACCATTTGTCGCAGAAATGGTAAGATCTCCCATATCATTTCCGTTCATCATGATATCGTCTACTGTAAGGTCTACCAAAGGCTGAAGCGTACTTTTATCCATTTTGATTTTCACACTTCCGTTCGCAAGACCTTTGATATTCATTGAATTACCGCCGGATTGCATTTCCAGTAATTTTTCAATAGCAAAATCTTCAATATCGGCATCTACATAAAAATCTTTAGCAGATTTAAACTGAGCTTCCTTAATAAACAGTGAACTTTTATCTGAATAAATCTTTAAATTTCTAATATCAAAATCCGAGGTCGCCTTACGATATGTGATAGAATGATCGAGTTCCGGACTCGTATCTATCGCCCAGATAACTTCATTAAACTTAACTTCTGTAGGCTCAAATTTAAATACAAAATCTCCGGCGGCATTGGTAGACTGATTGACATTAATAGCATACTCTCTCAATTTATCATCAAGCTCATCTTCCGGACTTCCATGCTTGAATTTTGTTGCTAAATGAAGAATGCTGTTATTTTCATTTCTACCGCTTAACGTGACATCTTTTAATATGTTTTTGTTGTATTTTACCCTGTTTATTTTAGCATAAATCTGCTCGTCAAGATTAGCTGTATTAATTCTTACCATAACACTGTCAACCATTGCACTGTCTCTGGTAATATTATCTCTGTCATTGATTTTATAGGCAGGATTTGCTTCGGCTAAAGCTTTATCGGCTTCCGTTATCTCAACCTTTTTGGTCATGATATATTTCAGTGAAGCTGCATCAAGATTTAAGATTAAATTATTTGAATTTCCATCGTATTGCCCATCAACTACAGCACCTTGAGGAAGTTTTAGATCAGGCATAAAATAGCTCACCAAACCTTGCTGAACATTAAAATTCATGGCAAAATTCTGTCCTCTGTATAATTTTCTTGGCGGAGGGCCCACTAATATTCTTCCGATTCCGTTTTCCACCATCCCTACAAGGTCGGCTAGATTATATTTCCCTGAAATCTTTCCGTTCACAGCTCCCGGTGCATCAACATCGATCACTCGACCGCCTGCTTCCAAGAAGGTTTTTATTTTAGCATTCGGAATAACATATTTTTGAGTCGCTGTCGCAAAATTAATATTACTGGCTTCAACATCCAGATTCAGATCATTAATGGAGGTCATTGCCATTTTACCGACAACTTTTCCGCTTACGATCTGGCTTCCGGGTTTATCTGTGAAATAATTCATGTTTAAATGATCCACATCTGCGTCTACATTCATAGAAATCTTTGGAGTACTGAAATCTATTAACCCTTTTATGGTTGCTTTCGCCTGTTCATCATTAATTGTGATAAGTCCGTTATATTTTTTGTGATCCAATAAACCATCAAGATAAAGATTGTTAATTTCTTTATTCATGATCTCGATCTTAGTGATCTGCGATTTTGTAGTCAAACGCATCGTATTAACATCGAAACTCTGGCCGTTGATATCAAATTTCCCTGAAATTAATCCAACCGATTTATTTTTAGTAATGACAGAAGTATTTAAATCATTCACCTCAACATATCCTGAATATTTTGGAACAGGCGTACTGTATCCCGTAAGAGAAAACTTGGTGATTTTTGCCTGCCCTATTCCGGTCATTAGATTTCCGGTCGGCACATAAACCTGCTCCGGAGTAACTCTTGCGGCTCCGTTATATTTTAATTTCCCGAAATCATCAGCAAAATTCTTCATTTTTTTAGAAATAAATGAAGGCATCATTGCTTTCAGGTCTTTGTATGTAAAATCTGTTGAAAGATTATTGGTTTCAATTAAAAAATTACCTTTCAGCAAATTATTAACCTTCATGGTCTGAGTGGCAATATTTACATCAGGATTTCTGATCAGGAAATTTTCAAGGTGAAATTTATTCAACGGCCCAGTCATTTTCCCGGAAACATTGAAAGGTTTGAAATTATCCCAATTCGTTACAAAATAGCTGATATCATAACCGCTCAACTGGCTTCCCTGTTTAAGATTCATGTCCCAACGTACTTTGTCGGCAAAATCTGCCCACGAACCCTTGTGAAGATTAAACTTAATATCTCCCTGTAAAAGCGTGTGATCGGTATTTAATGTTAAATCTTTAAGAAAAAGAAAATCCTGCGACATCGAAAGTTCCGTAGAAAAAGTATCTACAAAATGAGATTTCCCCCATCTTGTTGTGACGAAGGACATATTGTTGATCAGCGCTGAAATATTGGTTCCGTTTACTTTAACATTCGGAGCCTTTAGATTGAATTTTGTTGCCGTCAGCCATTTTCCTGGTTCGCCTGGCGAGTTTTGATTAATAATAGAAACTTTAGAATCAATAATTTGCAATCTGGAATTCAGCTGAAAAGGAGGTTTGCTCGGGTCTCTTTTTTTACCGCTGTCGAACAATTGTGTGAAACGGATAAAATTTGAAATACTGTCACCTTTATAAGTAATTACCTGAACATCGGCATCTTTCAGTGTTAAAGAATTAAAGCTTAAAGAATTGTGTTTGCCAATATTTGTAGCCAAAGAAAACCAATCTGAATTGGCGGTAAATTCCTTTACTTTAATAAATTCAAAACCTTTGTAATCTTTAATTTTTAAGCCTTTGATCTTTACATTTCCAAAAAAATTCACTTCTACACTTTCTGTAGACATATCAGCTTTAAAATCCTGATTCACGATCTGTAAAGCCTGATCTGCAGCCCATTGTTTGGTTGCAGGAAGATTAATAATGATAATGATTGCTGTTATCAGACCTAACACCAGCCAAAAAAGAATCAGCAACAATTTTGCCCACCAAGAATAGCTTGTAACATCTTTTACAGCCTGTTTACCAAATTCTTCAGCAGTTTGAACGGGATGATGAATAGCATCTGAAGCAAGTTCAGACGCTTCTTTAACTGCTTCCTTTACCACATCTTCTACCCCCTCAACAGTCTTGTGTACCTGATCACCTAAGTTTCCAGCTACTGATTTTTTGTTCTCATTCTCGTTATTATTCTCTAACTTTGCCATTATTATGAGCGACTCTATAATTTTAGGTATTGAATCGTCTTGCGACGACACATCAGCAGCTATCATCAAGGGAAATTCTATTCTGTCAAATATCGCTGCGAATCAGGAAATCCACAAAGAATATGGTGGTGTTGTCCCTGAATTAGCTTCACGCGCGCATCAGCAAAATATAATACCCGTAGTTGAAAAATCTCTAACTAAAGCAAATATACAACAAAATGCTATTTCTGCTATAGGATTTACTCGCGGACCCGGACTTTTGGGTTCTCTTCTTGTAGGAACTTCATTTGCTAAGTCTTTAGCAATGAGTTTGGACGTTCCTTTGATCGAAGTAAACCATCTCCAGGCACACATTTTAGCACATTTCATCGAGGATGCAAATCCTATGCCGCCAAAGTTTCCGTTTTTATGTCTTACGGTAAGCGGCGGCCATACGATGATTGTTTTGGTAAAGGATTATTTTGATATGGAAATTATCGGAAAAACCATTGATGATGCAGCAGGAGAAGCATTTGACAAGATCGGAAAGATCTTTGATTTAGATTATCCGGCAGGTCCCATCATCGACAGACTTGCTAAAGAAGGAAATCCCGAAGCTTTTAAATTTAATAAACCAAAATTAGAGAATTACGATTATTCTTTCAGCGGAATCAAAACTTCTGTATTATATTTCATCCAAAAGGAAATTAAAAAGAACCCTGATTTTATTAATGATAATTTAAATGATCTTTGTGCTTCCGTTCAGAAAACAATTATTGAAATTTTGATGGCTAAACTTGAAAAAGCGGCTAAAGAATTAGATATAAAAGAAGTCGCCATTGCTGGTGGAGTTTCTGCCAATTCTGCGTTGAGGAAAGCAATGCAGGACAATAACGAAAAATTAGGCTGGAGTATTTATATTCCAAAATTTGAATATACGACCGATAATGCGGCAATGATCGCGATGGTTGCTCAATTGAAATTTGAGCGAGGTGAATTTACGGATCTGAGAACTTCCGCAACCGCAAAATACGATTTATGAAAATATTGTTAGAAGAAAAAATACTTGGTACACAATCTAAAAAGAACTCAAAATATTACTGGGTTTTAGAAACCATTGTAGGAAAAAATGAAGTGACAGAAACATCTGAAGACGAAGATTATTTAATGATAAGCTCAGAAATTGGATATGTTCAAAATATAAAGGAAGAGATCGTGGAGAAAATCAATTCAGAAAATGTATTTAGTTTTACTTACGAACCCAAAGAAGGGGATTATTTATCCATCAAAAATAATTTAAGAAAAAACGAATATCTGAACTTAATTTTTATGAATAATAAGTGGATTGAAGAAATCTACTCATGTTCATACAGAGATTGTGAAGGTGACATTTATACCACTATAAAAACCGGTGTGGCATTTTTAAGCGATAATGAAATTACCTTTTAATAATTACTTATCAATAAAATTAAGGCAGATTTTAAAATTAATATATGAAACTTTTTTTTGGCGAAATCAATAACGGAAAAGCAATAATTAATGACGAAGAACAACAGCACATCGTAAAAGTTCTTCGTATGAGAGATGGTGAAGAAATTCATTTAACAGACGGAAAAGGCAATGTTGCTTCCGGCAAGTTAATAATCGAAGGCAAAAAAGCCAATATTGAAGTTGCTGAAATTAAAACCAACACTCCTGATTTTACTCCGAAACTTCATATTGCGATTGCACCAACGAAAAATATTGACCGAATTGAGTTTTTTGTAGAAAAAGCTGTAGAAATGGGGATTTCCGAGATTACCATTTTACAGACTGAAAAAACAGAACGTAAAAATATCAATATTGACAAACTGAGAAAACAAGCAATTGCAGCTTCAAAGCAAAGTTTGAGATTCCACTTTCCTGTAATTAATGATTTAATTAAACTTCCTGATTTTCTGAAAAATAGTAACCCAGAAACTACTTTTGTAGCACACTGTAATGAAAATTTAGAAAGGATTGGATTGAAGGAAATCCCACATTTAGAAAACATTACGTTTTTAATTGGCCCTGAAGGAGATTTTTCTGATAGAGAAATTTCTTATTTATCGCATAGCAAAATAAAGGCCGTATCACTTGGTAACCAAAGACTTAGAACTGAAACCGCTGGAATATTCGTTGCAGCGTGGAATTACTTAACTTAAAATTAATCACCAATAATTGAATATTTTAGCATAATTTTAATATTTTTACGCTTAAAATTAATATATCGTGAAGCGTATTTGTTTATTATTAGCATTTTTTGCATATCAATTATTTTTTTCTCAACTCGATAATACCCATTATTTACAACCGATTATTTTTGGAGCGTATGATACAACTACCATAACGGAAGAGTATATTTATCTTTCGACTCCGTCTACAGCGAATATCACGGTTAATGTAAGAATGGCAGATGGAACAACTATTCCAAGACTGTCTGTTTATAATATTAATGCAGCAACAACCGCTAACAATGCTACAGGTACTGTAACATTTAATAATACTACTCCCCTAAGATTAGCGGTTATCAATGCGTCAAATGTAGTTTTACCACCGGGATCATCGCCCATGACGGTAGCAACCACCAGAGCCGGGACGATAATCCCTGCCAATATAGGAGGATTAGTATTTACTTCAACTGATGATTTTTTTGTAAATTATAGAGGATTATCAGGTTCACAGGCAGGCTCAGTTCTTGCCAAAGGAAAAGTAGCCTTGGGAAAAAACTTTTTCTGGGGCGGAACACCCAACGAATTTACAACTAATGTTCCCGAAGTTGGTAACATGGTCTCAATGATGGCTACCGAAAACAATACAGTTATTACCATATCTAATATTGATTCCGGAACACAATTTATTAATGGAGCTAATGCTACTCCACTTACCGGAACTACCATTACAAGAACATTACAAAAAGGGCAGTCTTTTGTACTCTATGCCAAAGTAAAACTTAATGCACTAAGCTTACAAGACCGAGGCTGGCTAGGAGCTAAAATCTCTGCAGATAAAAATATTGCTGTTACCGTAGGAGGATTAATGCAACAAGGAAGCATTGAAACCGGAACACTTTCAGACAATCGTGACTTTGGTGTAGATCAGTTGGTTCCCGTTGAGCAGTTAGGAAACGAATATGTAGTGATGCAGGGAAATGGAGGCACTTATGAAAGAGTGATTGTTGTTGCTACGGAAGCCAATACAACAATTACCATGAATGCCAACGTAAATCCAAGTTATACATTAGCCAATATGGGTGATTATCAAATTGTTCCGGCTAGTTTTTTCACCAACAAAAATATGTACCTGAAAACAAATAAAGCAGTCTATGTTTTTCATAAAATATTCGGAAGTTCTGCACTTAATACGAATAGCTTTATGTTTATCCCACCGCTTTCATGTTTCGGACAGACATCAGTGAACATGATTCCTGATGCCAAGCAGATTGGAACCACCTCATATGACAACACAGAACTTGCGGTACTTGCAGCAAGCGGAACTGCAAACATCCCCGTTGTAACAGTAGGCGGAACAGCTCTTGCAGCAACTGTAGCCGCAGGAACAGCCGTACCCGGAAATGCCAACTGGAGAAGTTACAGATACAATATCGCCACTGCAGCCGGAGGAACAGCTACTATTAAAAACGTAAGAGTAAGCTCTGCAGGAACCATTCAGGCCGAATTAGTCGGAGCCAGTGGTGCCGCAGGATTCGGAGGATATTATTCAGGATTCGGGACAGCTCCTATCGTTACCATTGCGGTAGCCAACAGTCCCAGCACAAGGCCTTGTACAGGTACTACAGGAAGTTCATCACTATCTTTATCCGTAACGCCTGGTTTAGGTACTTATCAATGGTATAAAAACGGTGCTCCTATTTCCGGAGGAACCAACAGTAATTATTCTATTCCAATAACAGATAATTCCGCAGCAGAATATAACGTTATTGTGACTCCGCCCGGAGGATGCCTTATTTATTCCAATGTCGTAAAATCATTTGCATGCCCTTGTTACAAACCGGGCGCAACAGGAACTCCTGAAATTACCAAAATAGGTGTTTCAACAAGAGCTTCAAAAAGTACAGCAAACTGGCCTGCAGATATGAACAATGCATTTTTAGCACTTGAATCTAATGATAAAGGACTTGTAATCACAAGAATTCCTGATCCGGAAGAATCAATTGCAACACCCGTAAACGGAATGATTGTATTCGACACAGATGACTTATGTCTAAAAATATATGACGGAACTCAATGGAGCTGTATTAACCAAACATGTAATTAATTATGAATTTAAATGTAAAACTTTTCATTATATCTCTTTTCATTTCTGTTTTTACAAACGCTCAAATAGGTATTGAAAAAGAATCTATAGATGGTAGTGGTTTAGTAGACTTTCCCGAAGGTACTACAAGAGGAATTATACTGCCTCAGGTAACAAATAATCTCAACATGACAGACACTTCGGCAGGAACTTTTGTTTTTGATGGAGCCTCTTCAAAAGTAAAATATTATAACGGAGCCGATTGGATCGAGCTTACAGGTCAGACAGGTGCTTCAAAAACATTACTTGTCGGAACTGAACAAGACAGATCAGCAGGAGTTATCATTGGAGCGCCGGACTCAACGGCTAAAGGTGTATTAGTTTTAGAATCAAACGATAAAGCCTTAATCTTACCTAAAATTATTGATCCCGCCACCAATGTAAAATCACCTTCAGCAGGAATGATGTGTTATGATCCTGTAGCGAAACTGGTTTGTTTTTACAATGGAACAAATTGGGCTTTTTGGGGAAATATAGAATAAGCACCTAATACATTTAATAAATTAGAACATATGGAAAATTAATATTTATCTGGATATTAGTTTTCCATTTTTTCTATACATTTCGGTCACTTCTCCTTCCTCATCAATCCTCATACTTTGTAAAATAAGATTTCCACCCTTCCATTCATACGTTTTGGAATAAAAATTTGACGGACCTATATAATAGTCTGAAATAATTGCTTTATTCTTGGCATCAATGCCGGGATTGATGATACTGTCGAAAGGTTTATAATAAATATATTTTTTATTCTTCTTATTATAAAGCCAAAAACTTGAACTTGAAAAGTAATTTCCTACTTGATTAACAACTTCAAGATCATTGTATCCATCAAAATTTGCATCTTTATCGATGCTAAAATAGGCTTCATTCTCATTAAGAACAGAAACAGTATCAAATATAATTTTCTGATGGAGTTCTCTTTTATAAAATATATTGATTGATTTAAAATCAATTGTTTCATTGGATTTTTTTATTCCTTCAAGTGTATAGAAATAACCATTTCCAGTCAAAGATTTGGAAAATGGAACAGTTGCAGTATCTTCTTTTTCAGGAGCTATAATTTGTGATCTCAAACTATCTGAATCGGCATTGATAATAACTTTTTTTTCAGTTTTTTTATTACAGTTAATGAATGCCAAAAATGTAAGAAATACTATTTTCTTCATATTTCAATATTATTATCTCTCAAATACTTCTGAAAAATCTGTTGTCCGCTTTGCATTGAATTTACTGCCCAACGAATCTTCATTTTCAATAATTTTTCATCGCTTAATTTATAATCGAGGTTAGAATTAATCAGTTTTTGTTTTAATTCATACATACAAATTCCCGCCGCCACCGATACATTAAAACTTCTCGTAAAGCCATACATAGGAATCGCCAGCGTTTCATCTGCAAAATCAATTACTTCTTCTGAAACTCCTGCCATTTCAGTTCCGAAAACCAAGGCAATCGGTTCTGTAATTTGGTAGTCAGGAAGCATCACTGCATTTTTTTCTAACGATACGGCTAGAATTTTATATCCTCTGTCTTTAATTTTTTGTAAAGAATCAATGTTTTTCGGCATTTTTTCGACTTCAACCCATGTTTCGGCACCTTTTGTTACGGTAAGATTCGGATCAAATACATTTTCTTCTTCCATTGCAACAACTTTATGAAAACCACAGGCTTCCACCGATCTTATAATCGCCGCCGCATTTCTGAACTGATACACATCATCCATCACAGGAAGCACAAAATCAGAACTTTCCGGAGAAAAATGATTGATCTTTCTTAATCTTTCGTCCGTTAAAAATTGTTTTAAATACTCAAAAGTTTTCGCTAAATCTTCCATTCATTTTCAAATCTTTGCAAATTAACGTAATTTTGAGGAACGAACCTGAAACAGGCGCGAAATTCTAATAAAAGTACTACATGAAACGAAAAGTCCTGCTCATTTATACCGGAGGAACCATCGGTATGGAGAAAGATTACGAAACCGGAAGCCTTCGTGCATTTGATTTTGGAAATATCTTCGAAAAAATGCCCGAAATGAAATTAATGGAATGCGAAGTGTTTGTTCACCCTTTCGCAAAACCGCTCGATTCTTCGGATATGGGACCTCAGGAATGGAAAATCATAGCCAATTACATTTTTAAAAGTTATGATGATTACGACGGATTTTTGATTCTTCACGGAACGGATACCATGTCCTACTCCGCTTCTGCATTGAGTTTTATGTTAAAAGGATTGAAAAAACCCGTGATCTTTACAGGCTCTCAACTTCCCATTGGAGATCTGAGAACAGATGCTAAAGAAAATCTTCTTACGAGTTTGTATTATGCAAGTTTGTACGAAAATGATGAAGCTGTGATTCAGGAAGTTGCCATTTATTTTGAATATAAATTATTAAGGGGAAACAGAACGTTGAAATATTCTGCCGAGTATTTTGATGCGTATTCCAGTCCGAATTATCCTATTTTGGGACAATCCGGAGTTCATTTAAATATCATTAAAGATAATCTATACCGTTGCGGGGCCGGTGTAAAATTTCACGTTGATGAACACATTTCAGAAGATATTTTATTCTGGAGAATTTTCCCAGGGATGCATTTAAGTCATTTCAAGGAAATACCAAAAATGAAGGTTTTAATTCTTCAGGTTTTTGGTTCAGGAACGATTTTCAGCAGTGAAAAAACGCAGGAAACATTGCAGGAAATCAGGAATAATGGAACTGAAATCGTAGTTGTAAGTCAGTGTATTTCAGGCGGAATCTCTTTTGGGAAATATGAAAACAGTAATATTTTCTCAAGAATCGGAGCCATCAGCGGAAACGATATTACAGCCGAAAGTGCGATCACGAAAGCAATGCATTTAATTGACAACCCGAATTACACTGGTAGTTTTGCAGATAATTTCGCAAAAAGCTTATGCGGAGAAATCACCGAGTAATTGAATTAATAATTTGCCAGTTCAATAAAATAACCTATTTTTGCAATCTCAAATAGAGAGGTGTCCGAGTGGTTGAAGGAGCTACCCTGGAAAGGTAGTATACGGGTAACTGTATCGAGGGTTCGAATCCCTTCCTCTCTGCCAATGCGCATTTACAGCCTGCTGATTTTTCAGCAGGTTTTTTTTATTCCTAAAACCTTCCTAAATCTCTTATTTAATTTGTCCTGTTTTTAAACAGTATTGAAAACATTTTCATCATTATTTAACAAATAAAGAATCTAAATTTCGCTATGACAAATTATAATTTTTATGTTTCATTTATCAATCAGTTTGGTCAACAATTTAAAATACTGTTCAATAGGTTTTTTAAGATATTTAGGGTAGAAAAAATATTTTTAGTATTATTCTTACTTAGCTTTATAGGAAGTTCTTTAAAAGCACAGATCAGCCCGCCGGGTTTAGGGGAAGCCAAGACTGCTTTTTGGTCAGCATTTGGTGTAAGACGACAATTGGATTCCTTAGGCAAAAAGCAATCTTTGAGCTATGTCGCCTTGGGAAGGAAAAGTAATCCGGATAATTCTAATTTATTTTCAAAACAGGCGATTTTTGTTATTAATCATGAAGTGTATCATTCCTTTGCTAAAAATCAACAGTACAGCTATGCCGTGAGTTACCGTCGCCAGCCTGAGTATGAGAGTTCGGCACCCTATGAAAAAAAAGGTCTGGAGCAGGAATTCAGATTGTACGGAAGATATTCTTATACTTTTAATCTAGGAAAAAGATTTAAACTTAAAAATACCCTTCGTCAGGAATTCAGGAAGTTCTTTGATCCCAATTTTCATGCTGTGGAAGAGAACTTTCAGCTAAGGACACGTATTAAAAGCCAGCTTACCTATAATTTGTCATCAAAAAATAATCAAAAATTGGCTTTAAGTGCAGAAGGACTATTTTCCATCAGTTATCTTAATGAGCCGAAATCTCAGTGGACTAAATTCGGATACAGAGAAATGCGTCTTGGCATTTATTATATGTTTGCAATCCCTAATTCACCCTTTACGATGGATATTGGCTACGCAGATGATTTGATCAGAAACAGCCACAGTATTACAAAAGGCGGCGTTCATTATCTGGCTGCTGACCTGATCTGGAACCTGCCTTATAAAAAGAAATAGTTTATAAGTTTTAATTATCGCTGAAAATAAAAAATCCCAATCGATTTGATTGGGATTTCTGTTTGAAAAATCTACTAACTTTCTTCAAACTACAATTTAGCTATATATGAATGTTTTGGTGTGAAAATTAATTGCAGATCGTCAAAAACTGATGGCTCATCTGCACTCTGAACTTGGCTTCTGACCTTGCTTTGTTATAAATACTATGTTCAAAAGCCTTAATTGACTTTAGTTTTAGATCAATAAAATCAGCAATCTGAACAATGGAAAACATAAAATCTCTGTACACAGCGATATTAACAGTTTGTCCGTAACATGGTAAATACGCTTTCAGGAAGGGAATTGTTGATTGATGTTGATTATAATTTACACAATACCCTGCTCCGTCTTTAGAAGTAATGATCTCATGATCATTGATATAATTCAGCACATTTTCTGTTTTCGGAGAAATATTATTCGTTGAAAAATACTTGTTGATCTTATCTAAAATATATTGGGCATATTCCATCATTGTAATCGTTTTCCACTCGAATACATGGTTCATTCCGTTTTTTATTTGCTTTCCGTTTTCACAGCTTGTACAGAATGAAAGTCCTATTTTTTCATAGTACGGAAAAAAGCAGTCTTTGATCTGAATAGAAGCATCCGATTGTAATCTATCGTTCGCAAAATTATAGTACAGATAAGGGCTGTACAATTCTGCAAGACTTTTCAGATAGTCTATTTCGCTTGCATTGCGGGATTCTTCAAACCACTTTTCAAGGTTATCGTAATAACGGTTTTCGAATTCATTAAAACTTAAATAAAACGGCATTTCCATAGCTCTGTATTTTGATATGACAAAGCTATAGCGGTAATGCGACAAAACTTGACGTGTTATTTTTTAGTTGAAATATTTTATTATTCTTATTGTTGAATATCTTTAAAAGCTTACTACTTAAAGCCTAACGAATACCGCCATTACTTATCATAATTCTTCATTATAAATTCAAAATAATGGATCATTTTAAGATAGTTTTCGATGCTGATATACTCGTTGGTGCTGTGAATTGACTGCTGTTCAGAATTATTTATTTTAATCGGCATGAATCTGTAAATATTTTTACTTACAATCTGATATTTATAGGCATCTGTACCACCAACCGTAAGATAAGGCGTAGCGATCGCAGTTGGATAGATTTCTTTAATTCCGGCTTCTATCAATTTAAAGGCTTTGGTATTTGTCGGTGAAACAGCAGAAGCTTCACGTGTATTATCAATTTCTTCTACTTCAACGTCAAACCCTTTTGTTGCTTTTGCAATATGATCTTTTATATCTTTAACCGTATTTCCGGGAAGCAGTCTGAAATTAACAACAAATTCCACTTCTGGGGAAAGAACATTGGTTCCATCGCTGCCTTTCATCATCGTTAAAGCCGTTGTTGTGCGTACCAAAGCATTGGTTGTATTGCTTTTAGTTAATTGTGACAAAAGCAATGGCTGCAACAACCATTGATTGGAAATTGCCAATCTATTGGCAAAAGGCATCGAACCTCCGATATTATCGAAAAACTCTTTAATTAAAGGTGTAATAATAGGCTTCATCTGATCGTCCTCTAACCTCTGCATAATCACAGCAGCTTTTCCGATGGCGCTTTCTGTGGGAGGCATGGAAGAATGACCGCCCAAACCTTTTACCTTGATTTTGGCTGATAAAAATCCTTTTTCTGCGCATCCTATTACGGCAACATCAGAGTCAATCCCTTTTACACTACCCTTTTCTAAAATCAATCCGCCTTCATCATATACAGCATCAAATTTCAGTCCTTGCTTTTTGAAATGATTAGCAATTTGTGCAGCACCTTTTTGTCCGCCAACCTCTTCATCAAAGCCGAACGCCAAATAAATATCGCGTTTTGGAATATGACCGCTTTTAATTGTATTGGACATAGATTCCATCAAAGAGAAAAGCATTCCTTTCATGTCAATTGTACCTCTTCCGTAAATTCTTCCGTTGGCAACGGCTCCTGAAAAGGGTGCAAAATCCCAATCTTCTGCTACTTTTGTAACGCGCGGTAAAACTTTATCATCCGGTCTGAAAATATTTTCTTCCTTATTTTTAATATCTGCATCTCCAGGAGGAACAACATCCATGTGGGAAAGAAATAAAATAGGCTCGAGATTCGGCTGACTACCTTTTAGTTTAAAAACTAATCCGTACTTATTAACTTCATAGTTTTCTGTATTTTTATAAATTTCCGGATAGGATTTTTTTAGATATTCTTTAAATGTATCAAATGTTGAATAATCAAAATCACCCAATTCTCCTGTAGAAATTGTCGCGATCTTTATTCCGTTTGAAAATCTTTGAACAGCAGAATCATTTTTTACAATTTTCCATTCTTTTGTAGTTGTCGAACTATTTTTTTTGAAAGGATAGGTGAAAGTTTTAATGAATAGAATTATAATTAAAACAATAATAACTCCCAGAATGATTAAAAGGATTTTTTTCATGGTGATTGGTTTTTGTGATAATCAGTTAATAATAAATATAAGGAATAAAAAATTAAAACAAAAAAATCCAATCCTTATAAATTATTTTTACTATCCAGCTCCTGCTTTCTATTTTTAATAAAATCGGTCGGGCGAATTCCATTCAGTTCAAAGAAGAGATCAGAGAAATTTTGTCTTGAGGCAATACCACATTCTTTTGCGAGGGTTTCGATGCTGTATTTAAGATATTCTTTGTTTTCGAATAATAAATTGGTGATATAATTGATTCTTAGTTCACTCAAATATTTATTGAAATTCATTCCTTTACAGTCATTGATAACCTGAGAAAGATAATTAGAATTTGTATTCAATTGAGTAGCTAATTTACTCAGCGTAAGTCCTTTTTGGGTAAATTCTTTTTTATCCTCAAATAATTTTAATTTTTGAAGCAATTCTTCAACCTTGCTTTCATTTAGGCTTGATTTTCTTTCTTCAACAGGGAAAGCCAGTTTTTTAGCAACATCTTCAGTTTGATGGACTGAGAATTTTTCTTCCAATAAAACATATTTTTTCTTTACTTCTTTCGCTTTCTTATGCCTTTTGGTGAATAAAGTAACCATTCCAATTGCCCAGATAATGAGAACAATAATAACAATCGTTCCTAAATAATTAATTTTCTGAAGCTTCTCTTTTTCATCCAACAACGTTTTTGTGTCATAATCTTTATGGATTTTTGGTGATAAGTACGTAAAATCCTTAGACATAATGCTGTCTGCCTTCAAAAGTTGGGTTGTGTAATATAATTGTTGCGTTTGGTTTTTCTCTTTTTTACTATGATCAATTAAGATCTCATAATTCTCTCTTAATTCCGGAAGAATAAACTGATTTTTTTTAAAAATAGAATCTACTTTTTTAAAGTAGATCATAGATTCTTTAGTATTTTTTAAACTATAATAAGTTTTTCCAATGTAAAAATAATCAACCGAAAGTCTGGCAAAATCCCTGCTTTTTTTAATTGAAGAAAGTGATTGATTTAAATTTGATAATGCCGACTGAAATTGATTATTCTGATATTCTGAAATACCTTTGGATAAAAGAAAATATCCTTTTTCCTGAGCATAGTCAGGATTATTTCCTACCTCGGAAAGTCCGGTTTGTATGGCTGAATCGGCTTCTTTATATTGCTTTAAATGTCTGTAACAAATAATTAATTGATGAAGACAGTTCAAATACCCTTTTGTACTGTTATAAATAGCATTTGGCCCAAGATCGGATCTGGATCTTTCTCTGCTATAATACTCCAGACTATTTTTGAACAATTCTGAGGCATCCTGATAATATCCCAAATAGCTTTTCACCACGCCAATATGATACAGATTCTGATATTTCAGAAATTCATTTTTTGTATTTTTAGAATATTCATAAGCCTTAAGATATTCATTAAGTGCCTGCTGAAATTTTTTATAATGGTAATAATATATAACCCCTTTTTCAAGATAAGCTATACTTTTCAGGTCACCGTCTTTGGACTGATTTGCCGCCCAAATCATGCTATCTGAATATTTTAATTTAATCTTATTTTCAGTAGAATAAAATACACCATCCTTATACCCTTGAACTAATTCCTTATAGTTTTTTTCTTTTTTTGCTTTATAAATATAAGGTTTAAGAAACGGAAAAGCTCTTGAATCATTCTCTTCAAGATTCTCGAATTTTTGTCTCAGTTTTTGAAAATCACTATACCCTTCCTGAGACAGAAGAAGTTTAAAAAAAACGATAAAAAGTATGAAGAATATTTTTTTTGTCACCCCGATGAACATTCAGTGTTCTAATTTGCGATCAAAAGTACATAAAATTGACAAGTTTTTCTCATTGATTAATGAATTAGTCCCAACTTGCGAATTATTTCCATTTTACAAAATAACGATCTGCAAATCAAAACATTAAATACTACCAATTCATAAATTAGGACGTATAAATTTATAAATTAAGACAACAAGTATTTTTTTTAATCGTTTCAAGGTGATAATTTCGGCCTCAGATTTTAAATGGGAACAATTGGAAAGTACAGTAAGATTGTAAAAACAAAAAAAAATTAGAAGGGTAAAAACACACAAAAAACACCAAATATAAGTTTTGAAGAAAACAAATATAATTTCATGATTGTATGGTAAAATCACCTCCTTCCTTCTTGGGAAATTTCTTTTAAGGAAGGGTGGTTTTTTAAAACTAATCTTTGTTAAAAAAAACTAATAACCTTTTCATATAAAAACTAATATCCATTGAAATATTCAATTTAGTTGTGGTCATTTCCTGCAGGTAAATTTTGAAGGGTTCTTGGAAAAGAACCTTTCTTTATTAAAGTTTTCAGTTTAAAATCGAAAAGAGACTGTTCCGTATGGGCAGCCTCTTTTCTTTTTTAAAACATTAAGGATTTATAATCACTTCCAGCCTCCGCCTAAGCTCTTATAAATATCAACAACTGTACTCAGCTGTTTTTGTTTTGCTTCAATTAATTCCATTTTGGCATCTAAAGCGTCTCTTTGGTTCAGAAGAACTTCCAGATAATCCGCTCTTGAGTTTCGGAATAATTGATTCGCAATATCGATAGACTCATCCAAAGCCTTTGTTTCCTGAGACTTTAGCTGATAGTACTGATCTATGTTTTTCACTTTTGACATTAAATTGGCCACATCCAGATAAGCATTCAAAATCGTTTTGTCATATTCATACAACGCTTGGATCTGTCTTGCATCCGCCGTCTGAAAATTAGCCTTAATCGCACTTTTATTAATAAGCGGTCCCGCCAGTTCTCCTGCCAGACTTGAGGCAATTGATTCCGGCAACTTGACTAAATAAGACGGTTTAAAAGCTTCCAAACCTAATGTTGCAGAAATTTCCAACGAAGGATAAAACTCTTTTCTTGCCGCTTCTACGTCTAATTTTGAAGATTTTAATTCTAATTCGGCCTGTTTAATATCCGGACGGTTTGCCAATAATTGTGATGGAATTCCTGTATAAACAGTCGGAGCAATTGTTGACATAAAACTATCCTTCGCTCTTACAATTGGCTGAGGGTATCTTCCTAAAAGAGCATTAATCTGATTCTCTTTTTCAGTAATACTCTGACGGATCGTATATTCTGAAGCTTTTGATTTTGCTAATTCAGCTTCGAATTTCTTCACCGCCAATTCAGTTGCCGCTGCAGCTTCTTTCTGAATTTTAGAAATCTCCAACGCTTTTTGCTGAAGTTTGATATACTGCTGAATAATATCCAACTGATTATCAAGCGCCAATAAATCATAATAATTATCCGCAACTTCTTCAATTAAGTTTGAAAGAACAAAGTTTTTTCCTTCAACCGTGGAAAGATAATGTGCTACGGCAGACTCTTTTTCTGTTTTAAGTTTTTTCCAGATGTCAACTTCCCAATTGGCCATTAATCCACCTTCAAAATTACCAAGAGGATCGGGCATTTCTTTCCCTGGTTCAATCTCTGTTGTTGCGTCACCGGCTCCTTCACTGGTGTAACGTCCGGCTTTAGTAACTCCGGCGCCAATTCCTGCAGAAACAGTGGGTGTTAATCTTCCTTTTTTCGCTAAAACGCCACTTTTTGCAATCTCAATTTCCTGCAAAGTGATCATCAGCTCCTGATTATTTTTTAAAGCTGTTTCAATTAAACTAACCAGATTCGGATCCGTAAAAAACTGTCTCCAAGGGGTTGTTCCACTATTATTATTGGCATCCTGCTGCTCTTCCTGATTAAAATTCTGAGGTATATTTTCTTTCACCTCATCTTTAATAACGGTCGCCATCGGTGCTTTACAACTTGCTAAAACAAGCGATAAAGCAATGGCTGCTATATATTTATTATAAGTCTTCATGTTTTCCATCGTGTTTATAAGGTTCAGTTTGTTCGGTTAAAGGATTTTCTTCTTCATATTTCGACAATCTGGATTTTTCAGCGATTCGTCCGAAAATGTAATATAATCCCGGAATAATCATCAATCCGAAAATTGTTCCGATCAACATCCCTCCGGCAGCGGCTGTACCAATTGTTCGGTTTCCTACAGCTCCCGGTCCTGTTGCCATTACTAACGGAATCAAACCTGCAATAAAGGCAAATGAAGTCATCAAAATCGGACGGAAACGGATCGCAGCTCCTTCAATCGCTGCTTTCGCAACAGGAACGCCTTCTGCTTTCCTCTGGACGGCAAACTCTACGATCAATACGGCATTTTTACCTAAAAGTCCGATCAACATGACCATTGCCACCTGCGCATAAATATTGTTTTCTAATCCTAATAATTTCAAACATAAAAATACTCCGAAAATACCCGTCGGTAACGATAAAATAACCGGTAACGGAAGGATAAAACTTTCATATTGTGCAGAAAGAATTAAATAAACAAATCCTAAACACACCAAGAATATAAATACGGCTTCATTTCCACGGCTTACCTCATCTTTTGAAATACCGGCCCAGTCTATCCCAAAACCTCTCGGAAGCGTCTTATCGGCAACTTCCTGAATGGCTTTAATTGCCTGTC
The DNA here is from genome assembly GCF_900114875.1 of Chryseobacterium limigenitum. GTDB lineage: Bacteria > Bacteroidota > Bacteroidia > Flavobacteriales > Weeksellaceae > Chryseobacterium > Chryseobacterium limigenitum. Next base: position 26,757 of record NZ_FPKW01000006.1, on the reverse strand, counting down.
CGGAGCTGTAACCCGGCGCAGGAGTTCCACTTACCTCGGAAGAATTATACATATTATGTCTCGTAATCTCGGATAAACCATACACTTTTTCCAATTTCATGAAATCGGAATAAGGAACCATTTCTCCTTTATCATTTTTAACATAAAGCTTTAATAAATCGCTTGGTAAAGCTCGATACTGCGGTCCTGCCTGAACAATCACTTTATAAGGTCTGTCGAAACGGATAAAACTCGTCTCATAATTCGAACCAATTAAAGTAGATAAATTATCCATTGCATTTTCTATGCTTACTCCTTTTTGTTCGGCTAAGTCATTATCAATCTTCAACATATACTGAGGGAAACTCGCTGAATAAAACGTAAATGCAGAACCCAGTTCAGGGCGTTTCTGTAATTCTTTTACGAAATCATTACTTACGGTTTCCATCTTTTTATAATCTCCACTTCCTGCTTTATCCAGCAAACGAAGTTCAAAACCACCTGCAGCACCATAACCCGGAATAGAAGGCGGCTGGAAGAATTCTATATTGGCACCCGGAATTTCCTTGGCTTTTGCTTCGAGTTGTTCAATAATTTCGGCTGCGGATTCTTTACGATCACCCCAGTCTTTAAGGTTAATTAAACACGTTCCTGAGTTTGAGCCCGTACCTTCCGTCAAAATTTCATAACCTGCCAATGAAGAAACAGATTTTACTCCATCAATATCTTCTGAAACTTTCTGCAGTTTTAATGCAATCTCATTTGTTCTTTCCAAGGTTGATCCCGGAGGAGTCTGAATAATTGCATAAATCATCCCCTGATCCTCACTCGGAATAAACCCGACCGGAAGTGAATTACTTAAAAAGAAAGTACATACACAGAAAACCAATAATAAAGGAAGCGTTATGATTTTTTTCGTAACTGTTTTGTTAAGCATTTTCTCATATCTTCCTGCTCCTTTTGTAAATAAATTATTGAATTTATCCAAGAATATAGTTACCGGAGTTTTCTTTTTGGCTTTACCGTGATTATTTTTCAGGATTAAAGCACATAATGCTGGTGTCAAAGTTAATGCAACTACCCCCGAAAGGATAATTGAAGAAACCATCGTTATCGAAAACTGACGATAGAAAACCCCAACCGGACCAGACATAAATGCCACCGGAATAAATACGGCTGCCATTACCAACGTAATTGCGATAATTGCACCGCTGATCTCGTGCATGGCTTCTTCTGTTGCTTTCAATGGCGAGAGATTTTTCTCCTCCATTTTGGCGTGAACGGCCTCGATGACGACAATGGCATCATCCACAACGATACCAATCGCCATTACCAAGGCAAATAACGAGATCATATTCAGGGTAATCCCGAATGCGGACATGATTGCAAAGGTTCCGATCAAAGAAACCGGCACCGCCATCGTCGGAATCAACGTTGAACGCCAGTCTCCCAAGAATAAAAACACCACGATTGCCACCAAAATAAAGGCTTCAAATAAGGTATGAACTACCTTTTCAATAGAAGCATCCAGAAATCGGGAAACGTCATAACTAATGTCATAGTGCATTCCTTTTGGAAGGTTGTTTTTCTCAAGATCAGTCATCAAAGCTTTTACATTTGTAATAACGTCACTTGCATTGGAACCATAGGATTGCTTAATGGTAATAGCCGCAGACGGCTTTCCGTTCAAAGTAGAATAGATATCATACATTGAACTTCCGAACTCGATATCAGCTACATCTTTCAATCTTACAAATTCTCCACCGGATTTTGCTTTAAGAATGATATTTCCGTAATCTTTTTCGTTGCTGTAACGTCCAGGATATTTCAAAATATATTCAAAAGACTGAGATCGTTTTCCTGAACTTTCCCCCGTTTTTCCGGGAGATGCTTCTAAACTTTGCTCGTTTAAAGCTTCCATAACCTCATCTGCTGAGATATTGTAGGCAGTTAACCTGTCTGGTTTCAACCAAACACGCATTGCATATTCACGTGTTCCTAAAATATCTGCATCACCAACTCCTTTGATCCTTTTAAGCTCAGAAAGAATATTGATATCGGCATAATTGAAAAGAAACTTCTGATTAGCTTTCGGATCATCACTATACAAGTTGATATACATCAACATGTTAGGTTCTTCACGTGTAATTTTAACCCCTTCCCTTACTACGATCGGAGGTAATTTATTTACGGCAGAAGATACGTGATTCTGCACGTTTACGGCAGCAACATTCGGGTCGGTTCCCAAATCAAAAACCACCTGAATAGAAGCTTCACCATCATTTCCGGCATCGGAAGCCATGTACTTCATTCCGGGAACACCATTTAATGATCTTTCTAACGGAATTATTACGGATTTGATCAACAATTCGTTGTTGGCTCCGGGATATTCTGCGGTGATATTTACTTTTGGAGGTGAAATTGAAGGGAACTGCGTCACGGGAAGTTTCACCAATGACAGAATCCCTAAAAATACGATAATCAATGAGATTACGATAGACAGAACAGGTCTGCGAATGAATTTCTTAAACATATAATTTCATTTTTAGAGTCCTACTCTGCTTTTAATTTCAATGATTGAAGAACTTTTTTCGGATCCTGGAACTTTACCTGAACTTTTTGATCATCTTTTACTTTCTGAATTCCTTCAAGAAGAACTTTATCGCCTTCTGTAAGTCCGGAAGCCAGGACGTATAAATCAGGAAGCTCGTAAGCTACTTTAATATTTTTAGACCTTACCTTTCCGTCATTACCAACCACAAAAACATATTTCTGATCCTGAATTTCATAAGTTGCTTTTTGTGGAATAATTAAAACATTTTTAAGCGGTAGAGTCATTTGTACTTTCCCTGTTTCTCCATTTCTTAATAGTTTATTAGGATTCGGGAATTTAGCTCTGAATGCGATATTTCCTGTTTCGCGGTCAAACTCTCCTTCAATTGTCTGAACTTCTCCTTTTTGAGGGAAAATATCTCCGTTTGCCATCACCAAAGAAACAAGATTGCTTCCTCTTGATGCAACATTCGTCTGATAGGACAGATATTCAGGCTCGGAAACGTTGAAATACGTATAGATATCATTGTTATCCGATAGAGATGTTAATAGATCTCCTTCATCAATTAAACTTCCCAACTTCAAAGGAAGTCTGTTGATAATCCCTGAAAACGGAGCTCTAATGTCTGTGAACGACAAGTGGATCTGAGCCAATTTTGCTTCTGCGTTGGCTGCATCCAGCTTAGCTTTTGCCATTGCTTTTTCGTTTTTAGAAACAATGTTGTTGTTGGCTAATGTACTTGCGTTTTTCAATTCTATAGTAGCCTGTGCTACCTCGGCCTGCGCCTTTAATAATTCTGCCTGATACAGTTTAGGCATAATTCGGAACAATGTCTGACCCTGATGTACAAACTGACCTTCGTCTACAAAGATCTTCTCAAGAAAACCTTTTTCCTGTGCACGAACTTCAATGTTTTTTACAGACTGGATCTGCGCTACATATTCTTTGCTGATCACAGTGTCCATTTTCACAGGGTTTGTAACCGGATAGATTGTAACTTCTTCCTTTTCTTCTTTTTTGCCGTTGCAGCTTGCGAACAACAAAAGACTGCCAAGCGCGAAGCTTGAGACAACTCTTTTCATCATAATACTAGAGTTTATATAAATCGTTAATGTTTTAAATAGAAAAATTGCGGTAATGAGTATTTTAGCGATGTGAGCTCACCTACAGCACAACGCAGAACATCTTCTGCCTAGAATAAAAGCAGAAAACTAATCGAAAAATAAAATTTTAGATTCTGATGGAACGAATCAGAATGAATGTTTTAACTGAAGAAAATTCAGATAAACAGCCGTGAATTGCCGGCTTTAATTTTTTGAAACTTTTTAACCCAAAAATATAAACCAGTGTGAAAACACTTGCAAAAAACACAATAGACTGCACTGTATCCGACAGCTGGAAGTCGTCTTCCGCAAGTTCCAAGGAATAAGCATTACTCGCATCATCCGGAGCCTGTTGCATGGAAAGCTTTTCGTAAGTCTGGTTTAAACGGTTTGCTCTTTTAGGTAAATTATGAGAAGTATGAGTATTATAATCGTTTTTCAACGTTTTGACATTAATCTTGCTTTCCACTACGAATAGCAGAAAAAGACTGGTCAAAAAGTATACGATGTAGTTTCTCATTTTCAAGGCACAAATGTAATTCTTAGTTTGAATACATTTCTAAAAAAAATCATGATAAATACACATATTAACAATATTTAACTCTCCTTTAAATAAGCTGAAAACCCATTAACACTGTTTTTTTTAAAAAAACAAGGAGGTAAAATGATGCTGTAATTATTTAAAACTACCATTTCGGCAGATATTAATATCAATAAATTTCAAGCAATTAAATTATTTTATCCATACAAAATATTAATTATTATTAACATTTTCAATTACATCAATATTTTATTTAATTACACCTCAGAAATAAAACAAAAGGAAGTTCTTAAAAACTTCTTTTTTAGATATATACAGAAAATGAAATCAATAATTTATCTGCTTGCAAAATAGCTTAAAATAAAAATTATTAATTAATTTAAGTAAAATTAACATATTTATATTAAAAATATTTGTAAATTTATAACACTTTAACACTTAATTCATGAAAAACCCAATCACTCATTATTATGAAAAAATTATTACACATCTTAATTTTAGGCATCATCGCCTTTTCGGTAACAGCGTGTAGGCATTCTGCGAAAGAATCAGAAACCCTAACCAATACTCTACAACCCGTAAATACAGATGAAATCACCAAAGATGTTTTCACAGATACTTACGGAGATCAGATGGAAGTTGCGATCAACAATTCTAAAAACACAATAACCGTACATCTGGATGGCAAAACCTATGAATTGAAAAAAAGTGAAGACCTTCCCGAGTACACTGCGTCCAACGCAGAATATCAATATTCAAACATCAGAGGGAATATTACTTTCCTGAAAAAAAATGTTGATATGGTTTTGTTCCATCACAGTAATGAAAAGCAGAAACCTTCTTCCACTAAAATGGCAGCTTATTAAAAGTAATCACTCATTAAAATTAAAACTATGAAATTTTTATATCATCATTTAGCGAGTCTGTTTTTTGTAATGTTTTTGGCATCGTGCATGAGCAAGCCTTTGCCTCCTACCCCTCCATCAACATCAAATGATATTACAGGAAAAACCTGGAAACTCACAGAAATCAACGGCAAGCCCATCGCTCTTAAAAATCCTAAAAGCAATCCTTATTTTTCATTAAATATGAAGGAAATGAGATACGAAGGAAACGGCGGATGCAACGGCGTTGGCGGAACTTTCGAAATCAAGCCTGACATAATGCGCATCAAATTCAATCAAGGTATGTCTACCATGATGGCCTGTGATGATCTGGAAACCGAACAATTATTCACAAAAGCTTTATTGGCAGCCGATAACTATTCTGTAAACGGTAATACATTAAGCCTTAATAAAGCAAGAATGGCTCCATTAGCTAAATTTGTATTACAGGAATAAATTCATTTTTATAAAACACATCAATATAAATGAGTCACTCTACATTTCGTAAAGTGACTCTAATTTTTTCCGCATTCACCGTCTTCATTTATTTTTTTTCATCTAATAAGAATTCTTGTGTTTTTCTACATTTTCCGTCTTCATTATAATTAACATTTTCCGCATTTACCGTCTTCATTATTTTTTTTCATCTAAATAAAATGTAACTGAGGGGAGTTACTTTTTTGAGGATAAAAGATAACAGAAGGGAATTTCATCAATCTGCTATCTTTATACACAAACACAATAAAATTATTTTTTCATCTAAGTGTTTTTCTTGATATGTTTACTTAATTGCAGTAGCATAAATTGAAGTTTCTGACCAAGTACCTCCAAAGTTTTTGATAACTGTAGCTGAATTTGGACCTCCTCCTACAACTGTATTTCCTGCAATATATCTGTATGTTTTATTTCCACCAGAAGTATTATTAATAAAAATAGCACCCTGATAAACATCGAACTGCTGAAGAGCACCGCCCGATCCTGGTCCCTGAACCCTGAAACTCATTAAACTCGGACCTCCGTTAACATCTCCTGATCTTGTTGCAATCGCACCTACAGCCACATTCTGATCTGTAAAAGTACTTCTCACAAACATCCAATCATCTGTATCTAAAGCTCCTAATGTCTGAGCCAGTTGGGTAACTGTTACTGCCCATCTTCCAGGAGGTAACGTTATATATCTTCCCGTATATCTGTAATCACCACTAGCCGCAAAAGGAATATCTATTCCACCACCGGTTAATTCACCTACTACAGCTTCTGCAACCGGGGTTTTCCATTCTGCAGTACCGTTTGTATCGGTTGCAGTCAATACAGATCCTACCGCTACGGTTCCTGCTGTTGCATTTTCAAATCTTCTTGTTCCGATGGTGTGGAAATTAGCCTGAGGGTTTGTAGTTCCAATACCGACTCTTCCGTTTTTATTCAATGTCATTAACGGATCTCCAGCAGCAGCAGCTCCCGCAAATAACTGCAGTACGTTTGCACTATTACCTAATCCATAAAAATCATCTCCGGCTGCACTGTTCCAGATTGCTAGTTTTTTACCATTACCGCCACCAAGATCTAAAAGATTATTAGGTGTTTGTGTCCCAATACCTATTTTCCCGTCAGTTGCAATAGTCATACGGAGGGTATTACTCGTTAAAAAAGATAATCTATGAGCTGTAGACGTCCCAAAACTACCATAATCAGTACTAAGGAAAGATCTTAGCTTTACCGTCCCGTTAGAATGCTGTAATCCTGTTCCATTTCCAAATATGTCAAGTTTTGTTTCCGGAGTAGTGGTTCCAAAACCTACGGCATTTGTTACAGCATTTACAGAAAACGTAGATCCATCTACTGAGAAATGGTTTGTTCCTGTGGTTGCTGTTGAGTTAAAAGCTAAAGTATTAGCTCCTTGAGTAACAACACGATTTCCTGTAAGATTTCCATTTTGATTATAAATATTGGTATCCGCAGAAATTCCCGTGTTTATTTTAATCCATACAGTTCCGTCAAAATAGTAATACCCAACAGCATTGATATTTACTGCATTTCCTCCTGTACTTCCATTAGCAATACTATTCACATAAATCATTGTGGAAGTTGCTATACCCGTCATTGTTTGTGCTTTCAGCCTATCTACTCTTGGCACCAACAATCCTTCCGGCGCATTACCTGTAGTAGATTTGGCTACGATATCAAGGGTAGCTTTTGGGGCAGCTGTATTGAAACCAACCTGCGCCTGAGTAATACCTGCCATCATAAGGGCAAGAGTTAAAGTAATCTTGTTTTTCATTTGTCTTAGTGTTTAATAATTATCTCCTTAGACATTATTTTGCTTTCGGGAGATTGTTGAAGATATTTTCTGTTTAAACAGATCTTTACGTTATATATTAAATTTGTGTTTTTTACTGTATGATCTGAAAAAAAGTAATAAAAAATTTAGATCTAATTAAAAAGTTATTTTCGATTAAACTTCGTTGCAAATGTAGAACCAATTGTATGAAAAATGAATACTGCAATTTTACGTCACATTATTAAATAGCTAATTTACAGCAATTTAAAACAGACATGAAGTAAAATTGAAGTAAATCAAAATGATTAAAAACAAATACAAAATAGTGGAGTTATCTTTTATTCTGAATGAAAATATGAAAGTGTAATATCTCAACATCCAAAAATTACCAATCATGATGTAAAATTCTGCGCATATCTCAAACTTGATCTTTCAAGTAAAGAAATTGTCCGGCATGAGAATATCACCCTGTTTGTAGTAGAGAAAAAAGAATACGTACTTAAAAAAGAAATTGGAGCTTTCTGAGAGCACAGATACTTGATCTGTAAAATATTAAGATTTTCTATAAATAAAATAACAAATAAGAAGACTCAAATTAACAAGAACAGAAAAACCATTCGATAGAATGATGGGCAATTCGTCCTTCATAACTCCATACCAAACCCACAAAGAAACTCCTGTAATAAGAACCAGCAACATAACCAATGAAAGATCTTTCACATTTTTTTCTTTTAAAATTTTTATTAGCTGAGGAATCATGGAAGCAGAGGTAAGCACACCTGCAACAATACCTAAAACATTTTCGTTCATGGCTTTATTTCTTCCTTGAAGATAATGATTTTCATAATATTTATGAATGTTAAATAAATTATTTATGAATATTCACTTTTAATAATATTTTTCAAACGCAAAGAATACAAAGCTTTTTTTCAATTACAGTAGATTTTATTTAATTGAATTCAGGAAAAAATTTAAATCGGTTTCTTTATTTAACCCTATTTTATATTTTATCCTAGTTTTATACACCCTTACACTTCCCGGAGTAATATTTTCTAAGAGAGAAACTTCTTTGGATGATAAATTTAATCTGAAATAAACACAGAGCTTTAATTCGGGTTCTGTTAAAAAAGGAAATCTCTCGGAAATGTTTTGCATAAACTGTTTGGTCTCTTCAGAACTTTCGCCTACAAATTCATTATTTTTCTGATCAATCTGAAGAAGATTATTGATCTTGAAAAACAAATCCTTCACAGCTTCTTCCGCATTAATATTTTTAGATTTCTTCATTTTTTTCAGATTTTCTAAGAATGCTTTTTCAGTCTCTATTTTTAAATTGAGGTTGAGATGCAGATTTTTAATTTTTCCTTTCTGAAGCTCTATATCTTTTTCAAGGTCTTCTTTATTGTTTTCTAAAAGGGTATTCTGGCTTTCCAGAAGATACCTCTCTTCCTTATTTCTTTTTCTTATTCTAAAAATGGCTCTGATAAAAAATACAATTATAATACTTGACAAAACGATCATTAAAGCACTTTTTTTTCGTTGATCTGCAATTTTGTAATCATATTCCTGATTAATATTTTTAATAATATAACCATTCAGTATATCAGAAATATCATCTAAATCTTTAACAGTCTCAATCCTAAAACTTTTATTAAGATCTAATAGCTTAAAAGAATAAAATCTAACATTTTTTAAATCATCATTCCTATCATAATAGGCCTGTAAAAATTCACAAGCTTTAATTTTATAGTTTAGATCTTTCATTTTAGGAATAACTGTAATCAGAATATCTGCAAGTTGCTTTTCTTTATCTTTTTGAGACGTAATTTGATAAAGTGAAAATAATTCTCCGGCATTACGAACAATATTAACAACATATTTATCATTCTTTCTATAAAAATTAAGCTCCTCTGTTAAAAATTTTTCAGCATTTTTATAATCTTTTTTACGAAAATAGCAGGTTCCGATATTTCCTGTCAATACATATCTAAAAAAGACATTTTCATCGTTGGGATTTGCTTCACGATCTAAAATTTCAGCAGCATATTCAGACTGCTTAATACTTGAGTCTAATTTCCCCATATTCATATCACAAAGGGCAAAATTATTATACATAGAAGCAATATATAAAGTGTCTTTTTTACTAAAGCTTTTCAAAGCTTTTTCAAAATACAATTTGGCCAGGTAATAATTTTTATGATCAAAATACCACCTTCCCTTCATATGATACAAATGTGGTAAAAACGTCTTTTTTTTAGACTTTTCTTCAATCTTTATAGCAGCATCTAAAAATTGCAAGCATAATTTTGGAGATGCCTGCTCAAATTCAAGAGCCAGATTAAAGTTACAGGCCGTGGTTATATAATCGTATTCATCATTATTAATCCTTAATAATTCGTAGATCAAAGATATTTTTTTGGATCTGTTACCAGAGTAAAGAAACATTTCAATGTACTTGCTGCTGATGAGGTATTTTAGATCGAGTGTTTTTTTATATTTTTCGTTTTCTTTAATGTATAGACTATAAATTTTCTCGCGATCGTTGCGAGTTGCTGTAAATTTTTTATCAAGTTTACAGAAATACTCATTATCATTCTGAGAATGACATGAATACAGGAAAAAAAATAATATTAAAGAAAGTATTGCAGTTCTACACATACTCTAAAATAGAAAAAAATAGCAAGTAAAAATCACTTAATTCTTCTAATATCCCAAAATAAGAAAGTTAGTTTTAAAACACTAAAAACTGTATTATAAAATACAATCAAAGCAGTTCTACATAGTAAAAAAAACTATTTTTTATAATAATTCTTGCCATCGATTATTTAGATAAAATAACCATAATACTTCCCTAATTTATCCAAACTTCACCCCCAAGAACTAAAAAAAATAAACAATTTGTAATAATTCTGTATGACTTGAAAAATATTATTATTCAAAGAAAAATTAACACTTACCAACAACTAACTCACTATAAATAAAACATTTACAAAATTAAAATTAATACTTTACAGTAAATAAAAGGGCTCTTATTAACACCAATTAACACCTATTTTTTACCATTTTAAATCTTCACCCCATAGATTTGTTTAAAGTTTTACAGGAACAAAAACAGTTTTTTAACTCTAAATAATAATGTTATGAAGTCTTTTAAAAATATCGATGTAGGGAATCTAATTAGACAGAGAGTTACTGAATCCGAAATAGAAATTCCCAGAGTATGTAATTTTTTCAGCTGTACAGAAGAAGAAATTGAAGAAATGTATGAATCTGAAAGTCTAGAAGCAAATATTCTGCTGAAATGGAGCAAGTTATTAGAATATGATTTTTTCAGAATATACTCACAACACCTTATTCTTTTTTCGCCACCAAGTAATGCTTACAGTGCAGACAGAGAAAAAACCAGTGCGCTCCCGCAATTTAGAAAAAATATTTATACTAAAGAAGTTATAGATTTTATGGTAGAATTGATACAATCGGGAGAGAAAAATATGAGCGAAATAATAGATCAATATGGTATCCCGAAAACAACGCTTCACCGATGGATCGTAAAATACAGAAACCACGAATTGGAGAAAAAAATAAAAATACAGTCTAATTATTAAAACAATACAACATGAAAAGAGTAACCCCAAACTACAAAAGAATCTATACTGATATTATAGCAAGAGATCATCCTCACAAAGAAGATCAGTGCAATACTATCTTAAAAAAAGCAGATCTTTCTATGCTTGATGTAATTAAACTCAACAATATAATTTTCGGAATCAAGGATAAAGAAACCCTCGTTTTTAACCAGATGCACCGTTCTTACGACAAAAATACCATTCTGGAAATACTTGATTACCAAGATAAAAACAACTTAAACAACACCCAATTAGCCAACCATTTCAAACTCAGCCGAAATTCGGTTACCAAGTGGAAAAAACATTTTTCAAACAGGCATTTGCATTCTTTTAAGGCATAGCAATAATGAAAAACAATCTTTAAAAACACAATCTAATATATGTAAAGACAAAATATAGAATGTATTGATTTTTATTTGTGTTTTATTATTAGTGTTCCCCCAAATCGAAAGGTCTATAGAAAAATCAGCCATCTATTTTTGCCTTAATGATGCCTTACTGAATGTAAATGTCCTTTTTAAAATTTTTAACCCATCATCCAACATATAATTATTTAATGGAAATAGGAAGCACAGATAATTATCAATGAAGAAACTCATCTCTTTTTACATTGTTTATTTGCGTCCTATTTTAGAATTTGAAAAAAACATCTTCATAGTAATAGTAAAGTGGGAATAGAAATGCAGGAACCTGACTCATGATCCATAATCCGGTGTTAGCACCTGCATTCTATTTTTTTTTAAGATGAATGATCTTTATATGAAATGAAAAAAAAGACTTCATAAAGTCTTAAAAAATAAGTTTGAAAGAGAATGCGGACACTTAATTTTGATCTCCAATTTTAAGTGATCCTCCCTCTTTTTTTGTTTCAAATTAAAGAATGAATCTAAAAATCAGATAAAAACAATTCAATTTATATTAAGAACAAATAAATAATAATAAATTATATCTGTAAATCATACAATAATATACTATAAAAACTACTTTTGTATTGCAAAACCACAAGTCATGTTTTTAAAATCCCACGTTAAAAAAACATTATATGTTCTCGTCCTATTATTTATAGGCAACTATGATGCACAAGTATATTCTATAAAAGAGCTCGACAGCCTCTCTGAAAAATACAGAACAGAAGGTAACATTATGAAAAGCATAGAACTTAATAATAATGCAATAAAAAACTACGAAAAGAAAAATAATAAGAACGGTATAATAGCAGCTTATATTAATATCGGCGGCCTGTTCTGGAACCTTCACAGATATAAAGAAAGTCTGAAATATCTGGAAAATGCAGAAACAGAATTAAGAAAAATAAAAAATCCTACTCTGTGCGCAAGAATGTATGGAGAATATGCAAGAAATTATGCTTCTCTTGGGCTTTTGGATCAGTCTAACGCCAGCCTTGATACTTCTATTTACTTTGCAAAAAAAATCTCTGACAGAAAGGAAAGAGAAAAACTTTTATACTTTTATTACACCTGGAAAATAGCTAATTTTGAAGAACTTCGTGATACAGATTCTATCAATTCTACATTGAAAAAACGTCTAAAAATGGCGGTTCAGCCACTTACTTATATTTATATGGCTGAAAATTTTATTAAAAATAAAAAAACAGATTCCGCCGAATATTACCTAAATAAAGCAAGCCAAATGAGTGGTGATTTTAGTCATTATCAAAAATCTATGACCCTCCTTACTTTTGGCAAACTGCATACTGCAAAAAAAGATTATCAGAAAGCTTTGGATTATTATCTTAGATCTCTGGCCATTTCTAAACAGATTTCGAGAAAAAGTGATATTAAAAATGTCTATAAACTGATTTCCATTACCTATGATTCTCTTGATGATATCGAGAAAAAGAATGAATATCTTCAAAAATATTCCAACATTAACGACAGCATCGCTAGATCTGAAAGAGAAGCTTTGAAAATACCGGTCGATAAGATCATCCACACGGAAAACGAGAAAGAAAAAAGTGAAAGATTAAAATATTTTATCTTAATATCCGGAGTTGTAGCAGCAGCAATTGTTGTCGTTATCATCCTCACAAGAAGATACATCAAAAAGCAGAAACATGCTGAAGAAATAATTATCGAAACCATGAACGAAACGGATGAGCTAAAAAGCAAACTCAACGAAGCTTTTGAAGATTTATCTAAACTTGCCATGACCAATGATCCCTTTTTCCTGACGCGTTTCAAGGAAGTATATCCCGAGTTTTATGAAACTTTGACGACAAAATATCCTAACCTTTCGGCAAATGATATAAGATTTTCCGCTTTTTTGAGGCTTAATCTTTCCACTAAAACAATTGCGCAATACAAAAACATTTCAATCCGTACCATTGAATCAAGAAAATACCGATTGAGAAAAAAACTAGACCTTCCGTCTGATGTTGATCTTAATAAATGGATGATGGAGCTATAGTTTCTTTGCTAAAAAAGAATTTTTAAACCTTTGAATGAAATATTTCGAAGGTTTTTTTGTGACTTTCCAGATAATAACTCCTCAAAACTATTATTTTGCCTTACGTCAAAACTACTACTCAACAAAACATAAACGTCTAAAAATCAAATAAGTAAATACAGTAAGTAAATTTGCAGTACCATATTATTCAAAAATTGACTATACATTTGTACCACATTCAAGTTAGTATTTCAAAACACAAATTTTGTTTCCTTAGCTTAATAAGGAATTAAATAGTGAGTGTAACCCAAATAAAACACTCACTATTTTATAAAATTAAAAAATTAATAGAAAGACATAATAAGGTTATTTTAAATTTTACTTTATTAATAATTTACAACTTAATTAGAGTGAAGTGGAAGTAGGAATGCAAATATTTAATATAAAGACTCATCCCAATTTATATGAGTGTTTGCTTCCTCTTTTTTAAAAGAAAAACTACAAGTTTATTTATAATAAGGGTTGGTAGTAAGTGAACTACAAGTAAGCTTACTACCTTTTTTTAAATATTATTAATTTTCAAGAAAAACACTCTTATTTTTTTAAGATATTATATAATCCGATTTATTAAAATTTGCTTACAAGTTTAGTCTTTGTGAAATTTTTTTTCGAAGTAAGCAAATTAGAAAGGCTTGCAGATATATTGATATTAAAAAGTCATCCCGATTTGAAATTGACGTATCTGCATCCTTTTATTTTAAAAGAGATTTAAACACATTCATATTAATGAGGTCACACTAATTCTAAAAGAGTTTGGTTAAATGAAATTACAGTAATTCCTAATGAATAAATACTCAGCTTACATTATTTATTCACTCTGATATTTTCAGGGCGAATAACAAAAATAGAGCGAAATTATATCATTAATTGGCAAAAAAATACTCATTCATTAAATCTAATAAATACATAAAAACCTGCAAATTAATCTATTACAAAATTCAAGTATAATTGTAGTAATAGATTTACCATTAATCTATTATAAATTTGCTAGAGCTTTTAGCTATCAACCCATTAAATTATTTTGAGAATATTATTCTATAATTTTCAAAACACTTTTACTAACATTTGCATTATGCATAATTTAAAAAACATACATATAGGATCATTAATAAAGAAAAGAGTTACAGAATGCAATATTAATATTTCCAGAATTTGTAATTTCTTCAACTGTGATGAGCTACTGATTAATAGAATGTACAGGAGTGATTCTTTAGATTCTGATCACTTATTAAAATGGAGTAAGTTGCTTGAGTATGATTTTTTCAGAATATATTCTCAGCATTTAATTCTCTATTCACCACAGTCATCATCAAAATCTAATCATTCAAAATTAGAAAAAACAAGTCTACCTCAGTTTAGAAAAAATATTTACACCAAAGAAATAATTGATTTTATAATAGAGCTTATTGAAACTAAAAAGAAAACAAAAACGCAGGTTATAAAAGAATATAAAATACCAAAAACCACTTTATATAAGTGGATCGCCAAGTATAAAATAAATAGTAATGACGGAAAATAGTAACCTTATGGACAAGAACATTTCAAACGTGCCGGACTATAAAAGGATCTTCAATGATATGATACAGATGAAATATCCTGAAAAAGAAAAAGAGTGCCAAAACATATTGAATAAAAAAGAATTATCCAGTTTGGATATTCTTAATCTTAATGAAAAAATATTCGGGACCGAGGATAAAGAAACTCAAATATTCAATCAATCTCATAGATCTTACGACAAAGAAACTGTGATTGAAATATTGGAAATTCAGAAGAAAAACAATCTGAATAATTCAGAGTTGGCAAGAGACCTGAGAATGAGCCGGAATACAATCACCAAATGGAAGAAAATATTTGCGGCTTAATATTACTAAGAAGCAATTTTAATTAATATTTTAAGATTGGGCGAAGATTTATTTCAATTCTTCGCCCATTTTATATTTAAGCTATCAGCTTTATTGAAATCGATCCAAAGATACCTCCTCATCCAAAGGAATACTATTTTCAATAAAATTATATAAACTTTTTGAAAAGTAACAGCCGTTCAGAATTCCGCGCGCTCCAAGGCCGTTAAAAACGTATAAGTTTTTATTTTGATGGTGTCGCCCGATAATCGGTCTCCGATCCTTCACAGTAGGCCTAAAACCGAAATTTACTTCCTCAACTGCAAAATCGTAGGGATAAAATTCCGATAATCCTTTGACCAATTGCTCAACTGCAGAATCGTCTATGTGATGATGCAACTGTTCTCTGTCGTAAGTACCGCCATAAAAATATAAACCGTTATAAGTTGGAAACAGAAAATGTTTCTTTTTGATCGTAATATTTTCAGAAATCGGAGTAGAAAGTTTTACTTTAATATGATGCCCTTTATTCGGAATTACAGCAATGTCAAAAAAATAGGGATTATCTTTCACACCCATTCCTTCGCAGAAAAGGATGTTCTTAAAACTGACATTCTTATAGGTATTTTCGGATGTATTCAATTTAGTATAATCAAATTTCTCTTTTATTAAGTGAGAATTTTGTTCAAAATAACTAAAGAAATCGGTGAAAAAACTATTTACATCAAGCCTTGCAGATTGATTAACCATTCCTGTACTGAAAGAATTTTTTACTACATCTAAATGTTTAAAATCCTTATCTAAAAAATTAATTAAATCTTCATTTCCCGATTTTTTAAGCCAAAGATTCTGTTCATTTTCGTCGTGGAAAATCCTGTGGATAGGAGCTTCAATTAAATAATTTCTGCCAGTATAGGTTTCAATTTCTTTAAGAGAATTTTTAAGAAAATCTATCTGTTCCTGAGCTTTCCAAAAGGTTGTGAATTTCTTAAGTACTACGGGATTAATAATCCCCGCAGAAATCTGGGAAGCACTCTTTTTCCCATCCGAATACAGTACAAACGACTTATTATTCTTTATTAATTGATGAGCAAAAAAGAGCCCCGCATATCCATCTCCTACAATTATATAATCTACCTTTTTCATAATAAAAAAACCTGAGTAAAAGTACTCAGGTTTTCTATAAATATCAAGTGAAATTTAGTAATTCCACATATCATTTTCCATTTGAAGAATTTGCTCCTTAATTCTGTCGCTTTCTTCAATCTGCTCATCAGCATTTCTAGGAATATAGTCTTTGATAACTCCATCTCCTAAACCGCTTGAAGATTTGTAGATTACAGAAGAAAACCTTCTTGCATTCAATAAATCATCAAATGATAGGTCAGCAGATGAGTTCTTTCTGTTATAAACAAAGTTATTTGCTAAAACATCTCTTGCACTAGGATAATAAACCCAGAACAAATCGATCAATTCATCAGCTCCAACCAACGGCTGTCCGTCTGGTCCTGTTCTGCCTTGAACAGCCGGATCTGGACCCATTGCTGCGATACCAAGAGGTCTGTATTTCATTTGTCCATCTCTTTTATCGATAAACCACATACCCATAATTTTAAGAACCTTAACCTTATCTGTAGTTGTTTTAAAGATATCTGTATATTCTTTCTTCTCTTGCTCAGTCAGTTGTCTTCCCGAGTTAAGAATATCAATAGCTGCATCAGAGACTCTTACACTTTCTAATCTCTTCTGAATTCCTTCAGGAGAAAGTTTAGTTACAAAGTTCTCGTCGTCATATACCTCCTGAATCTTTCCAGTAATAGCTGCATCAAGTAACAATTGATATAAAGATCTTGTTTGAGTAGCCAATAATCCATCCGGATTATCATAATAGTATGGCTGATTGATCTTATCATTCATATCAATAATCTCCCAAACAAACATACTTTTTAAGATATCTTTATCATCTACAAAACCATATTCCAAAGGCTTCACTGTTTTGTCAACGATAGTATCTCCAACTTTTTGTTTATTCTCAGCTCTCATCTGTCTAAACTCCTCAGGAGAAGAAGCGTTTAGAATAGTTTGGGAAAATGCAAACCCCGAAACTAAAACTAAAAGACTGCTTATATATTTTTTCATAATACTATTTTAAACTTATTAAAATTAATTAATATTGATAACGATAGGAGATATATTCTTAATCTGCTGATTACCTAGACCTGTAGCCGTTGCTTTAATATCAAATATATAAACTACGTCTCCTGATCTTAAGTTTTTCACTAATCCAGCTGCGTCATCTAAGCTGCTACCTTTAATCAATAATGCTGCTCTACCAGGTATTTTTACCATAAACTGATTAACAGTGAATGAAACTGGGAAGTCGAAATCCGGTATTGCTGCTTGTACAGACTGGTTAGGTACTGAAGTTGCAGGCATAGATAATACGTTCTGACCTCTCATTTGTCCTTGTGGTGGCGGTACATTTTTAATTCTGTATTCAAACACCTGAGAAACACTTTGTCCACTAGGATTTTTACCTGATAATGTTAATTTAACAGTATTTCCTGAGCTTGGACTAACAATCCATTTTCCTGGACCAGTACTTCTTACTGTAGCACCCGGAGCAGATAATGAAAGTTTAGAATTATCAGCACCTAAGATTGATCCTGAAACAGGGTTCTCAAGTCCTCTATACATTACGTTCATCTTATCAGCAGAAAGTAATAATCCTTTTTCAAGTTTTACTTCTTGTGGACCAGCAATTACATTATAAGTATGCGTGAACGGGAAGTTCTGAGCTTTTCCTGTCGCATCCGTTAAAGTAATAGATCCATTAAGTTTGTGTTCTCCAAGTCCTCCAGTATTTAAAGGAATGTATCCTTTACCGTTTTCTTGTCTGCTTACGCCGTTAATTTTAATTTTATTACTGTTTGAATAACTTCCAAGCATAATAACTGCTTCACCTTTTTTACCGGACTGAATATCTGTAGGTGCAGAAACAATAGCTTCATAATTATTAAACTTGATGCTCGCATCTACTTTTTCCTGAAGCAATAATGCTAATGCATCAGATTGTACGTTTCTTGCATCATTCTGAATAATTCCAAGATTTGATATTGCTGCGATAAGTGACTGGTGATAGAATTTATTCTGAAACCAAGTTTTACCATTTGGAGATTTTCCCTGAGGATAATCAGCAACGATAGATGCGTTCGCTCTATCAACCAAATCCTTTAATTGAGGATTTTTCCCAAAAGTTGCAGAAATATAATTTCTTACATCATCCATTTTAGCTTTCAAATCCATTGCTCCTTTTGTCGGAGAGTTTTCGTCTCCATCTTTAAAGAAGTAAATCATTGTAGCTTCATTATTATTAAGTGCTGCGAAATTCTCGCTTACATCAATATCTTTTCCAGTTTTATCTTTTTCGTGAAATTCAGATTGTTTTTTAAGATTATTTTTAATCTCTTCTGCTGAATTCACTAAGACATCTACTTTAGATTTCAAGACTTTGTACTGCTCCCAAGGCGTAGCGTAAGTATCTGGTACTTGCTGAGCTTTTGCCTCTAAGGTTCTTTCGAAAATTTTCTCGTTTTTCTTTTCAGTTAAAAATCGAGTCTCGTTAAGTGCTTTAGTAGAATCATAAAATGATCTGATGATTTCTGCATCAATATTTAGGGCCATCATAGCGATGAACACCAAATACATAAGGTTGATCATCTTCTGACGAGGCGTCTGTTTTCCTGCTGCCATTCTCTGTTGTTTTTGATTAAGTAGTTAAAATTTAGAAATGGTTTAGGAAATTATGACTTCATAGCAGTTAACATACCACCATAAACTCTGTTTAAGTTATTTAAGTTAGATGTTAAACCTTGTAATTCCTGATTAAATTTCTCTGACTGCTCAGCAGATTTTTGCATATCTGCAACATATTTATTAGCAAATTCTGATTGTCTTTTACCGTTTTCCAACTGCATTACATATAGAGCATTCATGCTCTCCATGTGTGTAGCCGCTTTATTTAACTGGTCATTATACTTATGAGTAGAAGCAGAAACGTCAACAGTTTGATTGATCTGGTCTACAGAGTTTGAAAATTTATCAATACCTGTTCTTAGTCTATCAAATAACTGAACATCTAATTTTGCATCGGCAAGCATCTTGTCCAATTTTGTAGAAAGAGAATTTTCTAATTCCGCAAATTGAGCAGCTCCATTTTTAGAAGATATATTTGAATGGATTGGGTTTGGATTTGCATGCTTATCTAATAATTCTGGGTAAACATTTTCCCAAGCATAAGACTCTTCAGATTTTGGAGGGTCAAAAGCGAAAATAATAAAGATAATTGCCTCAGTAATAAGCCCCACGGTAAGAGCTATGTTACCATTGATTGGTCCTAATGTAATGTGAGTAATTTTAAGCCAAGCTCCAAGAATTACAATTGCAGCACCGAACGAATAAAAGAAATTCATCCAAGCATCTTTAGTCTTAAACATATAAGTTAGTTTTTTTTAATGTTAAATAAAATTGTTATTGAAAAAATAAATATCCGATAATTATTATCTGTTAACTTTTCTTGGCTTAACAGCTGCTTCAGGAATATCCTGTACAGTTCTGAATCCGATATAACTTCTTGCAGAATCTTTTCTTTCCCAATCTCTTGCACCAGTCATAAGCATATAACCTACGTCTTTCCAAGAACCACCTCTTACAGATTTCTTAGTATCAGTTTTACCTTTAGTTGAAGGATTTAAAGTAGAAGAGAAGCCGTATGAAGAATTATTATATCCAGACTCTGTCCATTCAGAAACGTTTCCGGCCATATCAAATAACCCAAATCCATTTTTCTTAAATTTCTTTACTGGAGCGGCATATGTATAAGTACCTTTTTTATCGTCTTCCATATAGTTACCTCTTTTTGGCTTGAAGTTTGCTAAGTAACAACCTCTGTCATCCATTAAATAAGGTCCTCCCCAAGGATAAGTAGCATTTTGCATACCGCCTCTTGCAGCATATTCCCATTCGATCTCTGTTGGAAGACGGAACTTCAATGGTCTTTGTTTTCTTCTTTTTAAGCTTTCATTGTAATCAGTTTTCAATTTAGATCTGAAGTTACAGTATGCTCTGGCTTGGTCCCAAGTTACCCCGACAACAGGATAATCTTTGTAAGCTTTGTGCCAAAAATATTGTTCGAACAATGGCTCATTATAAGCAAAGTGGAAATCTTTTACCCAAACTGTAGTGTCCGGATACACTGCAATACTCTCGCTTTTAAGGAAGTTTACACCTCTCTCGTTGTCAGCAAGTGCAGCATCCATATCTCCCCACTGATAATTATATTTTAATTTACTAACATCTAAGATTCTTTCGTTACCCATTCTTGAAGAAGCAGGTAAATATAAAGATTCTAATACTTCTGCATATTCTACATCAGGATATTTTGTAGTATTCCAATGTAAAGGAATTTTCCAGTCTAATCTCTTGCTTGCATCAAAACCTCCGTCATCTCTACCTCCTTGTCCCTCTAAATACTCTTGATATGGTGTTAAATTCTCTTCTTTTTTAGCAAGGTATGCATAATCTCCTATGCTTGCTCCTTTACCACCACCTTCACCACCTTCTCCGGCAGCTTCAGCAAGTAGAGTTCTAGCAATTGAATCTCTTACATAGTTGATAAACACCCTGTACTCTGCATTAGTTGTTTCAGCTTCATCCATGAAGAAAGAAGAGACAGTCACAGTTTTCAATGCTGCTTTTTCAGGAGTATTTGTTGGATCCTGGTCTGCTAAACCAGCAACAAACGATCCTGCAGGAATTGCCACCATTCCGAATGGTCTTTCCGCAACAAATGATTTTGTTTTTTCTCTTGGTATCAATTCTCCTTTTGTTCCTGGCTTCCCTACAGAAGAGCTTCCACCACCTGAACAAGATACCGACGCTACTGACGCAGACAATAATAAAAGAAATATCCTTTTCATGTTAATTTTTATAATTAAGCCGTAAATATATAATTTTTTTAAGAAACTTTTAAGATTTTTTTTGAAATAACGAAAGAAATCTAAATTTATTTTATTTACAAGTATTTTTTATTCCACAGTTACAGATTTCGCAAGGTTTCTCGGCTGGTCTACATTGGCACCTCTATATACAGCAATATAATATGCTAAAAGCTGTAATGGTACTGATGCAACAATTGGAGAGAAACATTCCGAAGTCTCAGGGATCTCAATAACATAGTCTGCCATTTCGCTTACCTGCGTGTCTCCTCTATTTACTACAGCAATGATTTTTCCTTTTCTGGCCTTAATTTCCTGAACATTACTTACAATCTTATCATAGTGTCCTTTTTTAGGAGCAATGATAACAATTGGCATATTTTCGTCAATTAATGCAATTGGTCCGTGCTTCATTTCTGCAGCAGGATATCCTTCGGCATGAATATAAGAGATTTCTTTTAGTTTTAGGGCACCTTCAAGAGCTGCAGGATAATTGTATCCCCTTCCTAAATAAAGGAAATTTGTAGCTCCGACGAAGTCTTTTGCGATATTCTGAGTTAATTCATGGGTTGCATTAAGAACATCTTCTATTTTCTTAGGCATAGCATCCAATTCAGCAATTAAGCTCATAAATTCAGCGTTTCCTAGGTTACCGTTGTGTTTACCTAATTTAAGCGCAATTAAACTAAGAATGGTAAGTTGAGCTGTAAATGCTTTTGTAGAAGCCACACCAATTTCCGGTCCTGCATGAGTATATGAACCTGCATCTGTAATTCTGGCAATAGATGAATCTACAACATTACATATACCATATATAAATGCACCTCTTTCTTTAGCAAGTTTTAAGGCAGCCATAGTATCAGCTGTTTCTCCAGATTGAGAAATCGCAATTACCACATCTTTATCCGTAATAATCGGGTTTCTGTATCTGAATTCTGATGCATACTCCACTTCTACAGGGATTCTTGCATACTCTTCGATAAGATATTCACCGATAAGACCTGCATGCCAAGAAGTTCCACAAGCAATGATGATGATTCTGTTTGCATTTTTGAATTTTTCAACATGATCCCAGATTCCGGCCATTTTAATTACGCCTTCCTCTACGATTAATCGACCTCTCATTGTATCCTGCACAGATTTTGGCTGCTCAAAAATCTCTTTAAGCATAAAGTGCTCGTAACCACCTTTCTCAATCTGCTCCAAACTCATTTTAAGTTTCTGAATTTCAGGCTCAATTTTAGAATTATCGTTAATTGTTCTGATGTCTACTCCATTTTCCAATGAAATAGTTGCCATATGACCTTCTTCTAAGTAGATAGCCTCTTTTGTAAATTCTACGAAAGGAGAAGCATCTGAAGCAATAAAATATTCTTTATCACCGATACCGATAGCTAATGGAGAACCCAATCTTCCAACAACCAATACTCCAGGATAGTCTTCATGCATTACTGTAATTGCATATGCACCATATACTTCGTTAAGCGCATATCTTACAGCTGTTGGAAAATCCATTTCTACATTAAGATCCATAAAATATTGGATAAGATTTACCAATACTTCAGTATCTGTTTCAGATTTAAATGTAAATCCTTTTTCAGAAAGCATTTTTTTAATTGTATCATAATTTTCAATGATACCATTATGAATGATTGCTATCTTATTGTTATTAGACAAATGAGGGTGAGAGTTTCTATCGCTTGGAACACCGTGAGTTGCCCAACGTGTATGCCCCATTCCTATTGTCGCCGTTCCTTTTAAATGGCTGGCAATATTAACAAGATCTTCTACCTTACCTTTTGTCTTTTCAACCTCAAGCTTGTTATTTTTATCTTCCAGAACGATCCCTGCACTATCGTATCCTCTATATTCTAATCTTCTAAGACCATTGATTACTATATCGTAAGCGTCCTGAAAACCTGTATATCCTACTATTCCGCACATAATTTTATCAAGTGTTTTTAAGTTTTATTTTGTCCCGTAAATGATTATTAACTGAGCGTATTTAGGATTTAAAGAATCAGATCCTATAAATACTGCTCTATCAACAGCATATGGTGTTGATGTATATTGGTATCCTGCCAAACTACCTGCTGATGTAGTTAAGAAACTACCTAAATCGATTTTAAAATATTTATTTGCAATAGCATCATCACTAAGAGTTCCCTCAATAATATCTTTCACAGATTTTGTAACTGTAAAGTCATAGTATGTTGGATTTTTGTCTAAATCGTAAGCTCTGTAAATTGCAAAATTATTAGCTCCTGTCAAATTAAGTAAGTCTGCAGTAAATGCTGTAGTCGGCTTACCATCAGTACCTTTATCTCTTTGAACAATTGTAAAGTTTTTAGGTTTTGCATATTGATTTGTCCAATTAGTACCATCTGTATATAGTCTTATCTTAGCACTGATAATCGCCGCTTTATCATTTTGATACAATTTTTTAAGCTTTACAATTGCATCATTAGAAAGCTTAGCTCCTATTGAAGCTCCTCCCATACCCTGAGCATATAATCTTGCATCTCCATTTATTGGATCAGTTCCTGAAGCTACAGTTCCAGAAGGCGTGTTAGTTCTGTCATAAACATAATTTCCTATATGAGCATTAGCAGAACCTAAAGCAAATGTATAAGTTGATTGAGGTCTTGTTGTAGTACCGTTTTCAGTCTTATCATTTTTATAATACATCACTAACTCCATATCATTAGGAGCAAATTGTATCAAATAAGCATCATCTTCATCAACAGAAAGCTTTATTCCTTTAAAATGTCTGATAAAGTTTGACACATCACTAAGTTCAGGCTGCCCTTTTTTATCAATAATTTTAGTTTTAAAGAAACTTGGAGATAAAGGAATTCTAAAACCTGTAGTTGATGTAAATAAAGAAGAAGCATCAGAATCTTTAGTAATAGTTACAGAATTAACCGTTCCTGTAAAATCTTTAGTTCCAATTTCCTGTCCAATAGTATAAGCTTTGTTTGAATAAGCTATATCCGCAGGACCATTTAAGAATTCAGTAACCTCATTTACTCTAATCGTAAGTTTTGGAGATTTTGTTCTTCCGTATTTAGTTGCGGGATACGTATTTACAACTTTTTTAGCAGCTACACTTCCATCCGGATATATGTAATCTTCATTCGTAGTCGTTGTAATAGAATCCGAAGCATACGTTGGCTTAATTACTAAAACAACAGAATCCACTGCTGCGTTAGTTCCAAAATCAGGACTATATGCCGGAAGTCTCAACTGTGTATAATAAGAAGCTTTTTGCTTACCAAACTGAGCATCTTTTACAGCACCCAAAGTTGCATACCCTAATTTAGAAGCATCACTTCTGATACTGTCATTATTATTAATATTATAGGCAATAACAGGATAAGAAACCTCCTTGCCTTGTGCAGCTCCGTCTAAGAATAATTGTTCTCCTAAAGAATCCGGATCGGGTTCGCAATTATAAAGCAATACACTTCCAAAAATCGCCAAAGAAAGAATGGCGAAAGCTTTTTTAATATTATAAGTCATTAAAATGTGTTTTTTAATAAAGTTGGTTTATAGAATCCACATCGAGATATTCCGATTTTGGAGTTGATGTTTCGTTGAAGGCTTTGTCTAGGTCTCCATCCAAAAATTCGTCTCCTTTTACTACAGCGTCTACATAGTTCATACTTTCAATTACAAAACTTTGAACACTTGGGTTATCTAACGCTTTTAATCCAGAAATATTATCAAATTTCAGTTTATCAGCTATATTTTTATCAAAAGGTGCATCTTTCTCATTGTATAATGAAAGAACGATTTTTGCATCTTTGAAATAAGTATCAGATTCGTAGTACGTTTTAAGGTAAATTGGAACGAAAGAAGCCATCCAGCCGTTAAGGTGAATTACATCAGGAACCCAGTTTAGTTTCTTGATAGTCTCAATTACTCCTCTTGCAAAGAAAATTGCTCTCTCGTCGTTATCATCGAAAGGAGTACCTTCATCATCAAAATAATATTGTTTTCTTTTGAAGTATTCTTCGTTGTCTATAAAGTAAACCTGCAGTCTTTCCCCCGGAAGAGACGCTACTTTAATAATTAAAGGTTGATCTAGATCGTTAATAATAATATTCATTCCAGAAAGGCGTATGACCTCGTGTAACTGGAACTTTCTCTCACTTATTTGTCCAAATCTTGGCATAAAAACTCTTACATCATTGCCTTCTTGGTGCATCTTAAGTGCCATTTTGTTTACCACTGCAGCCATATTCGTGTCTTCTTGATATGGATACATCTCTGTAGTAATGTACAGTATTTTTTGATTCGGCATAAACTTCTATCTAATTTTTGTAAAAATGCTTTAATGTGCAAAATTACAAAAAAACATCCAACATTATTTTAATTAACATTATTTTACGATAATTCCCTTTTCCAAATTGTTAAAAATGCATTTTATTATATGATATTTTTAGTATTTTTGAATTGCTATTAAAATAAACTATGGAAGTTCTAAAAAACAAAAAAACACTTCAGGATTTCATTGAAAGACAGAAAGAAATGGGTAAAAGGATAGGTTTTGCACCTACGATGGGGGCTTTGCATAATGGCCATTTATCCCTATATGAAGCAGCTAGAAAAGAAAACGACCTTGTCATTTCTTCAATTTTTGTAAACCCTACTCAGTTTAATAATCCAGAAGATCTGGAAAAATATCCTCGAGACATTAATAGAGATGTATTAATTTTAAAAAATTCAGGGCTTGTGGATGCGGTTTACATTCCAAATGTAGAAGATATTTACCCTGATAAAGCAGTAAGCCAACATTATGACTATGATGGATTAGAGAATGAAATGGAAGGAAAATCCAGACCCGGGCATTTTGACGGTGTAGGAACTGTTGTAGAAGAGCTTTTCAATCAGGTGAAACCAGATAACGCTTATTTTGGCGAAAAAGATTTCCAGCAATTGGCTATTATCAAAAAAATGGTCGAAAAGAAACAACTTCCCGTAAAAATAAAAGGTGTTCCTATTTATAGAGCAGAAAATGGTTTAGCATTAAGCTCGAGAAACCAGAGACTTCATGAAGACAGAAGAGAGGCTTCAAAGGTTATTTTTGAGACCTTAAATAAGGTTAATGATTGGTTCAGAGTTGTAACGATTCCGGAGATCAAAGCAAGAGTTCAGGATATTATGGATCACCAGCAAGGCATGCAGCTGGAGTATTTCCTTATTGCAGACGAAGAAACTCTAAAGGAAACAGATTTCTTTTATAAAGACAGAAATTTCAGAGCGTTTATCGTTGTGATGGTAGATGGTGTAAGATTGATCGACAATATGCATTTGGATTAAAAAAAATTCATATAAAATATAAATATGCGTTATCTTTTTTAAGTGACGCTTTTTTTATGCAAAGTTTATTAGGATCAATCTCAAAACTTGGGGACTAGGCAAAAAGTTTAGACAACCTGAAGAGGAAAAATGCTTTATCCCGCACGCCTCTTAATTGTACTCTG
>NZ_FPKW01000014.1 GCF_900114875.1 Chryseobacterium limigenitum | reverse complement strand
AGTTTTACTGTTTTTCCACGAAGAGGAAAATCGTCAACGCTAATTTCCGGAACAAAACCTTTTGACTGCAATAACAGAGACGAAAACTCTTTCGGAGCTGTATTTTTCTCGTCAAAATAGATGTGGAGGATTTTATTTTCTTCCTCAAATTTTACAATCTCAAAATGCTCAATCAAGAGTTCAGGTAAAAATAATTTGAGGAGTTCGGCATCGTTTAACATTCCACAAAATTAGCAATATTTTTTTCCTCCCCAACTTTTGAGATTGATCCGTTTATTATTGATGAAATTCTAAGATTAATTTAAAAAATTGATTTAGCTTTAATATATATAAAAAATCAAAGGCCACCGTTAGGAAGCCTTTGAACACCAAATCACAAAATATTAATATGAAAAAAATTTACTTTTCAGTAAACTTGTGACCCGGCTGGGATTCGAACCCAGGACCCATACATTAAAAGTGTATTGCTCTACCAGCTGAGCTACCGAGTCGGTCACTAAATTTTAAGATTGCAAAAGTATGAAAAATAATTCACATCTTAAAATAAAATTTCAATTTTCTTTGCAGTGCCTGCGACTGGATTCGAACCAGCACATCCTTAGGAAACCACCCCCTCAAGATGGCGTGTCTACCAATTTCACCACGCAGGCTAAAAAGAATTACAAAAATCTAGTAATCATTTTTTCGCTTGTGACCCGGCTGGGATTCGAACCCAGGACCCATACATTAAAAGTGTATTGCTCTACCAGCTGAGCTACCGAGTCGGTCACTTTATTATCAAGTTTTGTTGTGAGTAACGTCCCTTGTTTTGAGTGGTGCAAAGATATAGCTTTTTTTTATTTCTCAAAACTTTTTCGCAAATTTGTTTAAAATAAATTCATGATAATTTCACTGGTAGGATACATGGGAAGTGGCAAATCTCACATTTCCAAAATATTAAGCGAGAAAATAAATTTTAAATTAATTGACCTAGATAAAGAGATTTCTAGGCGAAATAAATTAACCATTCCTGAAATATTCGAAAAAAAGGGAGAAATCTACTTTAGAAAGCTGGAAAGAGAAACTTTGGAAGAGCTCCTGGCTACGGAAGAAAATCTTGTTTTAAGCCTGGGCGGAGGGACTCCTGTTTATTACAACAATATGGAAATTGTTAATCTTAACTCTAAGAGTGTATTTTTAAGAGCTTCGATTAAAACTTTATCAGAAAGGATTTCAAAACAAAAAGAGAAAAGGCCGATAATAGCCAACATTTCGGATGAAAACCTTCCTGAATTTATTGCTAAGCATTTATTCGAAAGAAATGAATTCTACAGCAAAGCACAGTTTAACATCATTACAGATTCGCGAGAACCGGAAGACATCGTTAATGAAATCATTGAAAAATTGTATTTATAAATCTTTTTCATTTTTCTCATCTTCGTTTGTATCATTGGAGTCACCTGTTTCGCCAAAAAAGTCATCCCAGTCTGTAAAATCTCCGGAAATATCATTTCCTGAATATTCATCCATGTCTCGTCTGTCTTTTTTGGTGGGTCTTCCCTCTCCTCTGGTTCTGTAATAATCTTGGGTCATTTTACGCATTTTGAGTATTTCATACTGCTCTTTGTCCGTCATATCCTTGATATGAAGCGGAACCAACTTGGCTCCCATTCTGCTTTTAGGAATCTGGATGACCTTAATTTTGTAATCAATCTGATTTTTACGGATTTTAATAACATCTCCTTCCTTCACTTCTTTAGAAGACTTTACAACCGATTCACCAACGGAAACTCTATTTTTCTTAATCTCCTCAGTAGCAATGGTTCTGGTTTTATAAAAACGAATGCTCCATAAAAATTTATCTATTCTCATAATTTTTTATACTTTTGTCGTTATATTATTTGTAAAGTAATCAAAGTTTTTTGAAATGAAAAAAATATTTTTATATATCCTTGCGGGATCACTGTGCTTTTCTGCTTGTAAAAAGGATGATGATGTTGAAACTTATGTAGAACCAGAAGACATCGCAGTACAAAACACCTATGACGACCAGTCTATTGATAAGTTTTTAGATGCTAATTATTTGGATACACAAGGAAATATAAAAGCTTTCAGCGCAACAGATACAGCTGATGATCATCAAACAAAACTAAGTGCTATGATTCCTGCTCCTGTAAAATTGCCTTCAGGTGTCGTTTATATCGTAAAAGCTAATGCACAACCTACAACAGGTACAACAATTGGCGCTACGGATATTACCAGAACGATGATGAGAGCTAGAACTTATCTTGCTGCCAACACAGATGGAAATGTTGCTTTCATCTCAGGGACTGATATGACAGGATACAATACAATTGACGGGTCTGGTTCGCCTGTAGTAGATCCAAAGTTTTACTATATTGATCCACTAACCGATCCTTTAATAACTCAAGCAACAACTGATGCTGCAAAACAACCAAGTTATTACGTAATTGAAGGTTATAACGAGGCTTTACAAAAATTTAAGGCTTTTGATCAAACTGATGGTTCTCCTTATAACTTACAAGGTGTAATCATTGTTCCTTCCAGAGCGGCTTTTGCAAGGGATGCTCACTATAATTACAGTGGTTATTCGTTCAGAAACAGAACGTTTGTTTTCAACTTCCAGGTTTATAAAACGACTGCTAGATAAGAATATTCAATCTATAAAATAACAAACCCGCTATGAAATTCGTAGCGGGTTTTATTTTGAAATTACTTTTTGATAGTTTAAAATCTCGCTTTCTGCTTAACATTCCCCAAAATATCAGGGAAATAAAGGTCTGCCAGATGATCAAATTCATCACCTCTCATAAACATTGTGGCATCAACTTCTTCATAAGAACTTTTTCCTGCTGCTGCAATCAACTCATTACAAGTGTGAAGTGTATTCTTATGAAAATGATATACTCTTTCTGCTTTATCCGTAACATCAAGACCTTTAATTAACATTTTATCCTGTGTTGCAACTCCCGTCGGACATTTATTGTTATTACATCTCAACGCCTGAATACAGCCTAAAGAAAACATAAATCCTCTCGCATTATTACACATATCTGCACCCATTGCAACGGCTCTCAGAATATCTAAACTTGTTAAGACTTTTCCACTGGCAATGACTCTTAATTTATCTCTTACATTATAGCTGTTCAGGGTTCTGTTAATAAAGATCAGAGCAGGTTCTAAAGGCATTCCTACTCCATCAGAAAATTCCGGTGGTGCAGCTCCTGTTCCTCCTTCTGCGCCATCAATGGTGATGAAATCAGGATAGATTTTAAGAACATTCATCTGAACGCAGATATCTTCAAATTCTTTAGTATCCCCGATACACAATTTAAATCCAACAGGTTTTCCTCCGGAAAGTTCTCTTAATTGCTGTACAAACCTCAACAAGCCTGCTGCATTAGAAAAAGCTGAATGTGAAGGCGGAGAAATAATCGTCATTCCCGGTGTGACGTGACGGATTTTTGCAATTTCAGGGGTATTTTTTACTCCCGGTAAAACTCCACCGTGACCTGGTTTTGCACCTTGAGATAATTTAATTTCAATCATCTTTACGTTCGGAAGATTGGAATATTTTGTAAATAATTCAGGGTTAAATTTACCCTCATCATCTCTACATCCAAAATATCCCGTCCCAATTTGCCAGCAAAGGTCACCTCCTTCCAAATGGTGGGGAGAAATCCCTCCTTCACCTGTATTATGGTAAAAATTCCCTTTTTTAGCACCTCTATTTAAAGAAATTTGAGCTCTGTCACTCAGTGCCCCGAAACTCATTGCCGAAATATTAAATAATGAAGCGTGATAAGGCTGCGAGCACTGCTCCCCTCCTACCCAAACTCTAGGAAGTTCTTCTACGGGAGATTTAGCATAAATGGAATGCTTAATTCCTTCATATTTTCTGTGATTAACTTCTAACTGAGTTCCAAAAGGCACCGTATCACTCAAGTTTTTAGCACGTCTGTATACTGCGGAACGTTGATTTCTTGGAAAAGGTTTCCCGTCAGTCTCTCTTTCGATAAAATATTGCTGCATTTCAGGCGAAATACTCTCGAAAAAGTATCGAAAATACCCCACAACAGGAAAGTTTCTTAAAATAGCGTGTTTCGACTGATAGGCGTTGTATACGCCTAATGCATAGAACGCAGACAACGAAATTGGTATCCAATAATCTGCCCTGATTAGTAAAGCTACAATCCATGCAACAATTACTAATACAATTCCCCAAGATAAAAACTTATCTCTCATAGAATGTAATATTTAAAAGTTAAAAATAAATTTAGTAGAAATTTTGCAAAGAGACTACGCTTTTGCTAAAAAACTTTCATAAGAAGATTGCACAGAAACCGTGCCATCTGACAGGATTTTTTCTAAATTCAGAAATTCTATCTGGTTTACAGACGCTTGGTCAAAATCTTTTTGCACTCGCACATAATTTTCTGTGAAGCCAAACATTTTGCCATCCTTATTTTCATGCTCCCAAAGAACAGGAAGCGTTTTGCCCAATTGTGTTTGATAAAATGCCATCTTTTTCTTTTCAGAAAGGATTCTAAGCATTTTATTACGTTTTTTTCTTTCGGGAACCGGAACAACACCTTCCATACCTACAGCTTCTGTATTTTCTCTTTCAGAATATGTGAAAACGTGTAGATAAGTGATTGGAAGATCATTCAGGAAGTTATAAGTTTCCATGAATTTTTCTTCTGTTTCTCCCGGAAAACCAACGATTACATCAACACCGATAGCCGCATCAGGCATTACCTCACGGATCTTATTGACTCTGTCGTTGTATAATTTTGTTAAATAGCGACGTTTCATTTTTTTCAACAAATCATCGCATCCCGATTGTAACGGAATATGAAAATGCGGAACAAAACTTTTACTTTTAGAAACCAACTCGATACTTTCATCCTTTAAAAGATTCGGTTCGATAGAAGAAATACGGATTCTTTCGATCCCCTCAACCTGATCAAGCTCTGAAATTAAGTCTAAGAAAGTATGTTCGTGTCTTTTGTTTCCAAATTCGCCTTTACCGTAGTCACCAATGTTTACCCCTGTAAGAACGATTTCTTTGATATCTCTCGAAGCAATTTCTTTAGCATTTTTCAGGACATTTTCGATGGTGTCTGAACGGGAAATTCCTCTCGCTAAAGGAATCGTACAATACGTACATTTATAATCGCAACCATCCTGAACTTTCAAAAAAGCTCTGGTTCTGTCACCGATAGAATAACTTCCGATAAAAAAATCAGTTTCTTCAATTTCACAAGAATGTACAACTCCCTCGCTTTCAGATTTTTCTAAATCATCCAAATAGCTTAGGATATTGAATTTTTCTTTGGCTCCAAGAACCAAATCAACGCCGGTAATCTGTGAAATTTCTTCAGGCTTCAACTGCGCATAACATCCAACAATTACTACCAGCCCTTCTGGATTGGCTTTCATTGCTCTTTTTACGTGAAGTTTGCACTCACGGTCTGCGTTTTCAGTTACCGAACAGGTATTGATTACATAAATGTCCGCTCTATCATCAAAACTTACCTTATCATAACCGGCATCTGTTAATTGACGGGCAATAGTAGATGTTTCCGCAAAGTTTAATTTGCAGCCGAGTGTATGAAAAGCGGCAGTTCTATGAAAATGGGACATTGAGTATTCCTTATTTTTTATGGGTGCAAAGATAGTAATTTAAATAAAAACTCTGAATTGATTCAGTCTATTGTTTATATTCGTCTCTCACTTCGCTACTATTTCGAAAGCAAACAGGCGAAGAATTTGAATTAAAATCAGTCTCAGAGAATTTATTTTTCATTTCAGAATTAAATTCCTGTGATTTATTTCTGGCAATGGAAAGTGTTTTCCAATCGTCATTTTTCATCATTTTGGCGATGTAAACTATTTGCCCAATATGATAAGGATAATGTGCCAATTGACGGAAAACCGCATCTACAACCAACTGAGGTTCGCCTCTTATATAAAGTGTAGAATATAAATTTTCATCATTAATTTGGTTTAAAGCATCAAAAAAACATTTCCAGCCTTCTTCCCAAAAATCTACAATCTCTTTTTTAGTTTTAAAATTATTGACAAATTCTTCGTCACGGTTTCGCCAGCTTTTTTCGCCGTCTTCCGTTAAAAAATTCGTCCATCTTGAGAGCATATTTCCTGCAAGATGCTTCACAATAATAGCTATTGAGTTACTTTCTTCATTAAACTGCCAAAAGATCTGCTCCTCAGAAAGTTGCTCAAATGTTTTGTCGCCAAGAGATTTGTAATATTCGAAACGTTTGATGAATAGCTCTTTCATATCATTTAAAATAAAAAACCAAGTTAATAATTTTCGCGTATATTACATAAATGAAAATTATGAATTGTAAGATCAGTCATTTTATGAAGGATTTAAATTCTTTAAAAACAGAACAGCTTGAAAAATGGTTTACTGATGAAAGTATCATCTGGATCCCTCCTTCCAAAGAAATTTCGGGTAAAAACAGAATTTTGGCTTTGTTCAGGGCTATTTTCAGACGTTATGAAAATATCGAATGGCGGGTTTCTGAGATTTTCCCTTTAGGAAACGGAAAATATTTCTACCAAACCAATTCTTTGGGAAATATGTCAGGAAAAGGTATTTATGAAAATGAAATATGTACAATTATCCAGTTTTCAGACTGCGGAAAAATATTATATCTCTCTGATTACTTTAAAGATACAAAAATATTTAATTAAAAAACCATCTCGTGAAAGATGGTTTTATTATGTATTGATAATTTAATTATTCCCGGTTTTTAACCATTACCCATCCGGTATATTTGAACAAGGTATTCTTTTTATCTTTTTCATTCCATGATACTGAATACCAGTAATTTCCTGTAGGAACTTTCTTTCCGCCATTAGTGGTTCCGTCCCATTTATAGCCGTTAAATTTATCAGCCTGGAAAATTTCAGATCCATATCTGTCGAAAATATTGAAGACCAGATTTTGTTTTGAAGCCAATGCAGAATAATCAATCACATCATTTATGCCGTCACTGTTTGGCGTGATGACGTTAATAAGATTCGGAACAACAATCGTAATATTAATCGGTTCACAATCATAAGCATCTTTTACATAAATCATATTATCACCCCTCGGAACATTCGTGAAAATGTTAGAATCCTGCCAAGTGATATTGTCCATTGAATATTTGTATGGAGCAGTTCCGCCCATCACAGAAATCGTAACCTTATTTGTTGAAATATCAACACTGGAAATCACAGGCTGTTCTGAAGCATATACTTTTACTGTTTGAGTTGTGATACAGTCACCTGTCTTAAGCTTAACCCAATACGTTCCAACGCCGACATTGGTAATAGATTGCGTTGTAGCTCCCGTGCTCCATTGATAAGAACTGAATCCTGGCCCTGCATCCAATGTAGTTTTGTCTTCCATACAGATTGTTTTATCTTTTAAAACTGTAGAATAAACGGGAGCTATCACTATTA
Source organism: Chryseobacterium limigenitum (assembly GCF_900114875.1). Classification (GTDB taxonomy): domain Bacteria; phylum Bacteroidota; class Bacteroidia; order Flavobacteriales; family Weeksellaceae; genus Chryseobacterium; species Chryseobacterium limigenitum. Next base: position 101,001 of record NZ_FPKW01000014.1, on the reverse strand, counting down.
AAGTAACTTTAGCAATGGCAAAACAACCGTTTCCGTTCGTTACTTTTATATAAACAACACCACTCGGAGCAATATATGCAGCTGCTAATGTGGAAGGAATTTCATTTGTCCCGTTCAATGCATCAGTTAACGATGGATAATACTTTTTGGTAATTCCTCCCTGTGTTGTAACCGAAGCGTTGGTAAGATTAAATAATCCTGTGGAAGGATTGGTTTCAATAAAACAAGATCTCAGCGTTGCATCATTTACCACAACTACCGGGAAAAACTTCAGTGTGATCACCGCAGTTCCGATACATCCGAACTGAGACGTTATTTTTACATACACTGTACCTTCTGCGGCAACATAAGCCGTAAAATTCAGGATTTCATTAGTTCCTGCATTAAGGTCAGTCATTGTAGGATAATATTTCTTAGTCGCGGTAGGATCCCCAAAAACTGCTGCGGTTGTAAGATTAAATGTTCCTAATCCGGCATTGTTATTATTGCAGGTAAATAAATTAACATTAATTCCTGTAATATTTCCCATCTTAAATTTGAATGCACCAACCTGTCGACAGGAATTGATAGGATTTGCAGGGTTTGCGGGATCCAGATAATGAATGCTGTAATAATAAGTAGTCGTTGTATTAACCGTAATTGGCGTTAAAATAGGATTCGTTCCCGAAAGTGCATTATTTTGTGAAGTATGATAACTGATCAGGAAATTCGGATTATTATTAAGAATTCCCGCTGATAAAGTCGTGAAATCAAAAACCGCAGGATTATTACATACAATTACCTCTCTCGGATCCGCCGGATTTGCGGCAGGCATTCCCGGAGCTACAAACGGATGAGGCTGTATTGCCGGATCTGTAAAAGGTGAAGCTAAAGTAGCGGTTCCTCCCCATGTCAAAGCAAATGGAGCCATTGTAGGATTAATCCCATCGACCCAGTTATCAATATATAAATAATAGGTCTGTCCCGGCAGAACATCCAAATATTTGCAGTAAGGCGTTAATGAGCCTCCTGCAGCATTTGTAATCGTGCTTGTCATATTTAATCCTGTAGATGCTCCGACTCCGATAACAGTTGCAGCGTTACAGCGTATTGGCGAACCCAAACTTCCGCAGGCAACATTAGGACCATAAACTGCCCAGTCATAATCCGCCGCAGGATCGTTCGGAACCAGATCAAAAGTAAGAGTTCCTCCTGTAGCAATCGTGAGTTTGTACCATATCGAATTATGTTCACCTGTTGTTAAGCATCCTCCCAAACTTTCATTAACGGCGCCAATTCCGGAAGGAGAATACGTTATACTCGAGTTTCCACAAACCGACAATGCAGATGTACAATCTGCCTGTGAAAAAAAGGTCTGTGAAATAAATAAGAGAAGAAATAGTAGAGTTTTTTTCATATATTTTTTTTCAATGGTTATTAATTTAAATGATTGTAAGACAGTGCATATCAAATATAAACATTTTTCCAATCAATAATAACAATATTCAAAAAAAATAATACATTTAAGTGTGAAAAATTAAAATATATTCATCATTTAAAAAGAAAACAACAATGATTATTTTATACTCGTAATATTTCCGCAAAGATTTTCAAGATGAAATATCTTATGGAAAGGGCTTTTTACTTCATTCAAATGTTCTTTATCCTGAATGAAAGTATACCGTGAAGCAATGGAGTTCATATCAGAAACAATAACCAGCCAACATTCGTCCACAGAAGTGTCGTAGTAAGGAAATTTTTCGTTTTTCTTTTCTATTAACTCTAAAATTTTCTCGGAACAAAGCTCGTCAAACAAATTCATGTTATACTCATGAGTGATGAAAACATTTCTGCGATGAAAAGACTTTCTGATACTTTTTACACAGCCAAAAGGTTTTCCCTTTTTAATACTTTTATAAATATTCAGAATGTTTTCCTCCTGCTCTTCCAGACATTCAAATCTGATATTCGGGTGAAATCCTAAAAAATAAACACCACGATATTTCGTAGTGTCTTCCTGTTCTAATAATATTTCTGCCTGACGGAACATCTTATTAAGATTACTTTCCATCTTCTTCATTTCCAAATGGTTGATAACTTCCGTTAATTCTATCCCGATTTTTTTATCGTTGAATTTTGCGATAAAGTCAGGGCTTTCGCAGGTAAGATCTTCAAATTTAACTTCAGGAAAATGATGCATGAAAGAATTAAGGAGCAAGATCTCGGCTTTCTTCTTATATTTTTCGCGGTCATGAAGCGGAGATTCATCTATCGTACGGTGATACTTCTCCATCGGCTTTTTTTTCAAATGTCGGTTCAGATAGTATAAACTCAGATTTTTGATCAGATCTTCATCGGAAAATACCTTTTTCATGACTTCTTTTTTATTATGTTAAACAACAAATACCCGCTACGATTTCACTAATAAAGTTTTTGATTATCAATTTCTTACACTTAAAGATAAGCAAAAAAACTGTTCAGAAGATGCTTTTAAAAATAATTTATTATATAATTAATGTAGAGTTTATTTTCATAATCAATACATTTGTTTTTCGATTACAAAAAAAAACATTGATGTATGGATTTTAAAAATTTTAAAATGCCGTTTGGTATTAATCCTCAATATTCTAAAAAAGTTGCCTATTTCTCAATGGAATTTGCCCTTGAGCAGGTCTTAAAAATATATTCGGGAGGTTTGGGTTTCTTGGCGGGTTCTCACATGAGAAGTGCTTATAATTTAAAGCAAGACCTTATCGGGATTGGGATTCTCTGGAAGTTTGGATATTATGATCAGGCAAGAAATCATGATCAGACCTTACAGCCGACCTGGACAAAAAAAATGTACAGTTTTCTGGAAGATACAGGAATAAAATTTCAGATCGAAATTCACAGCGCCCCTGTTTGGGTTAAAGTCTGGTATTTAGATCCTGAAATCTTCAATACGGCACCGATGTTTTTCCTTTCAACAGACGTTCCTGAAAATGATCATATTTCTAAAACAATTTCGCACAGATTATACGACGCCAACGAGTCTACAAAGCTTGCACAATACATTTTATTAGGAAAAGGCGGTGCCAAATTGCTGGATGAAATGAATCTTGAAAGAGATACTTACCATCTTAATGAAGCTCACGGACTTCCCGCAGCGTTCCATTTATTGAAAAAATATAAAGGAGATCTTAATAAAGTGAAAGAGAAATTAGTTTTCACGACTCACACGCCTGAAGAAGCCGGAAATGAGAAGCATAACATGAAATTATGTTACGACATGTCTTATTTTTCTGGTTTCAGCATGGAAGAAGTAAAAAGTATTGAAGGTTTTGATGATGACCGTTTCAACCATTCGCTCTGCGCTTTGAAAATGGCAAAAGTTGCCAATGGAGTTTCCCAACTTCACGGGGTTGTTTCCAGAGCAATGTGGAGCAAATATCCGGGAATTTGTGAGATAACTTCAATCACCAACGCTCAGGAATTCAAATACTGGTCGGATAAACCGCTTTATAACTCTAAAGATGAAAACAACGAAATCGTATTTGATTACCGTAAAAAACATCTAAAAAAGAGACTTTTCAAAATTGTTGCAGACCAAACCGGGAATTTATTTAATCCAAATATTTTCACGATTGTCTGGGCGAGAAGATTTGCAGGCTACAAGCGTGCGGACTTGCTTTTACATGATAAAGACAGATTTTATAAATTATTAAATAATCCAAAATATCCTGTACAGATTATCTGGGCCGGAAAGCCTTATCCGATGGATTATTCCGCAATTTCTACTTTCAACACGTTGGTTGAAGAAAGTAAAAATCACAAAAATATGGCGGTTCTTACAGGTTATGAACTTTCATTAAGTAAATCTTTAAAACAAGGTTCTGATCTTTGGTTAAACAATCCAAGAGTTCCAAGAGAAGCTTCCGGAACATCGGGAATGACGGCATCAATGAACGGTTCTGTAAACCTTTCAACAGACGATGGCTGGATCCCGGAATTTGCAAAACACGGAGAAAATTCTTTCGTGGTTCCAAAAGCAGATTATCATAATATGAGTATTTACGAACAGGATAATTATGATCTGAATAAATTATACGAAATCCTTGAAAACGAGATTCTTCCAACCTATTACGACAATCCTAATCAATGGAGAAAAATTCAGCATAACTCGATGAATGATGTTAAAGATCAATTCAATAGCGATAGAATGGCTGATGAATATTATAAAAATCTTTATAATTATAAAGGATAATTTTTAGGTAAATATTCGTTATATAGATGCTTCGACTCCGATTAGCATGACATCTCTAATACTAATTGTTCTTTATTAGCGATTAATTTGCAGCGTTGTCATGCTGAGCGTAGCCGAAGCATCTTTTATATATAAAAAATAGATTTGTGAAATTTACAAACCTATTTTGTTTAACTAATTTTTCTTTTTAGGAACTTTTAAACCTTGTTCTTTGGCTTCAGAAATTCCGATGGCAATCGCCTGTTTTCTGTCCGTCACCTTTTCTCCCGAAGAAGATTTCAGTTTTCCTTCCTTGAATTCGTGCATTACTTCTCCTATTTTTTCCTGAGCTTTATCTGAATATTTTTTTTTGCTCATGATACTATTTTTTAAGATTTTGGCAACGTAACTCCTAATTCATAAACATCAGCATGCTTCAAATATTTTGAACGCTCTCTTGAAGTCACTGATTCTAAATGATCATTTTTGATCACAATAATCGGATCTTCTATATTTTCAATTTCAAAATTGGCAAAATATCTTTCATCAGGGCTCGTTTTATCATTACTCGCCTTTATTTTTTGTAATTCGTCGGCATATTTTCTAAATCCGGGATCAGAAGAATGAATAAACTTATATTCATCACCAGCATAGACATAAAAATGAAGTTTTTTCTCAATAAGTCCGGCTTCATCCGTAATTTGAGGATTATCATTTCCATCTTTAAAAGCGACTTCAACTAAAGTTCCTCCTTTTTTCTGCGCACAGGCTTCAGCATCTTGAAAGCTTGAAAAGCCTGTGTATACAATTTGATCACTCAAAACATAACGGTTAAGTTTCTGATCGTATGCATTCGTTTCCATAATTATTATTTTAAATTGATTGATATGATGATATATCCAATTTTTTTGCCAAACATCATCTATTTCTCTAATATTTATTAAATATTCAAAAATACTATGAAATATGATTGTCACTATGAATTTTAAACCATTTTTGATATATAATTAAAAATTAATTATTTAAATCCATAATATTCATTTAAAGAATTAAATTTGCAGACTAAATTTTACCTTATGAAATTGAATTTTATTTTCTCAATTTTTCTATCATTAACAGCCGTATTGGGTCAGGCGCAAAGAATCGACTCAGAAAACATTTCTTTTCAGATATTAAAAGAACCTGCGAATGCTGTCGAAGCTCAAAACAGAAATTTTTCGGTAGTCGTAAATTCGCCTTACAACATTACAAAAGAAAATGTGGTGGCAGATGCTAAGGCTGATTTCCAAAAAAAGGTAGATAATTACGACCAAAGCGTAGCCGATGCAAAACTTCAGCACGAAGAAAGATTAAAAGAGTACGATCTTGAAGTAAAAAAACTTCAGGAAAAATACAAAATCGAATCTGCAGAATATAACAAACTGAAAACCGTTGAAAAAATTGCGATGAATGCAACTCCTCCGGTTTTGAGAATTCCTTCCCGTCCGCAACTGAATGTACCGCAAAAACCAGTTTATACTGAACCGGATTTAAGAAACGCTTTGATTGTTGACAACAAAGTTCTGGCTTCACAAATCAATATTGACGGCTTTTCAAGAGGCGGAAATTACATCGAAATCTCTGTAAACATGGAAAGAACAAACTTTCAGGATAACGCAGGAAAATCTTTTGCCAACCAACCTACAAAATTGGTTGTAAAGCAAAATGGTACTGTAAAAATCGACAAAACTTTATTCTCAGATTTTGAAGAAATCGCATCAAGCCCAACAAACGAAATTAATTTAAGTGTTCATGAAAAAAATTACCTTCAAAAAGTAATCAATAGAATTAATGACATCCTAGCTGAGAATTTTGCGTATTCAAAAATTATTTCAACTGTAAAATTGGAGAATGTAAAAAATAAAGGAGATTATGATAATTTAGATAAAGCATACATCTACGTAACAACCAATCTTAAAAAAATGCAGGCAAAACCGGATTACGCTCCAAACAAGGCTGCTTTTGAAAACCTAAATAAAGGTGTTGAGATCTGGAAAAGTACTTTATTAAAAATTGATTACAATGATAAAAAAGCAATATACAACGGTAAAATTGCAACGTATCTTTATATGAACTTAATTCGTTTGAATCTTGCATTAGGAAACAAAGCTGAAGCAGAAAAATATTTAAATGAAATGCAGGAACATCTTGTTGACCTTAAATTATCTTGGGATCAAAACAACGAACTCAAAGCTCTTGAACTAAAAATCTATAACTAATATTCCATGAAAAAAACTTTAATCATTTCGCTTACCGTAATTAGCGCTCTTGCTTTCGGGCAGAAGAAATTCGTTTATGGTGACGCTTTCGAATTCAACTCAAAATACGAAAAAGACATCAAATTAGTTCTTTGTGACGACTATAACCAATATGTTTTCAGTGATATTAACGAAGACGGTTACAGCTCGTATCCTCACAAAAAGATTTTCATGAGAAAACTTGATCAGAACGGAAACTTGATCGACACTTATATTAAAGATTACGCCAATAAAACCAATGGCGTTTTGCATAATTATTTAGGTTCTATCCAGACCGGCAACGATCAGTTTGTGATTTTCACAGAAGAAATTGAAACCAAGATCAACAGAAAAGAGATTTTCCAACATGTTTTCAACAGAAAAGATGGAAATTTTACAACGACAAGCGTTGCAAAACTTTTCACAGAAGGCGGAATGAAACAAGGAACAACTTTCCTTAGATTCTCTGAAAACGGAAAATATGTTGCCATTGTAAACGACAGATCTGTATCTAAAAAAACAGCGAACACCATAGACAATATCGTGATCGACCTTTCTACCCTTTCAAAAAAATGGGATAAAGAAATTACTTTAGACACTGAATATTTTGAATCTGACGCTGCAGTTACCAACTCAGGAAGAGTTTTAATTCTTAGAAAATCAACAGGTTGGAAAGAATCTTCTAAATTGGTTTACGTTTCGGCTCAAGGCGAGCAGGATATTGCTTTAAAAGAGAAATTAATTCTAAAAACGTTGACTCCGGTTTCTATTAATGATCAGGATTATTTGGTTTCTTTCGGATATTTTACGGGAGTGAGAATCAACCAAAGTAATTTTGGAGATATGGCGTTCATCAACCTTCAGAACGGAAATATTACGATGAGCGAGGTTTCTGACTTCAGATCAAATACCAATATGTCGGGAGTAGATATTCCTTTGGTTCAGGTTGTAGACGGAAAAGCATTTTTATACGGATTTAATGTAAATAAAACATTACCGCCGTCAACGCCTGCTAACCGCTTCCCTGATCCTATTTATTCTTATGGTCCGGGCAAATGGTTTACTGTAAAATCTGACGGAACTGCCAGTACTACTTCAACTCAAAAACCAGGAAATATAGGGTTTTTCACAAAAGATAATATTAACTATTTTTTCACTGACAGTTACGGTTTCACGCCTTATAAAGCAGGAAGTGATTTCACGGATAAAAGTAAATTTGTAGAATTCCAGAACAGATATACAAGCACTGACCCCAAGATAGGACAACCTATTTTAACTTCTGTGAAATACATTCCGCAGTCTGACCGTGTGATTTTCCTGAGAAAAGTAGGTGACAGTAAATTGCTTACTCAAAGCCTTTATGGTTGGCAGAATTAATAATTTTTATTGATAAATAAACGAAAAGTTGGCAGAAATGTCAACTTTTTTGTTTTAAATAATTCGCCAAACCTCAAACTTCATCTGTAAGATTTAAATATTTTATATATTTGAATTCTTTTAAAATTAGAAATGAAAAAATTCTTACTAACGCTTACAGTTGCCGCTGTATTTCAAAGTTTATCCGCACAGGAAATCACTTTAGATAAAATATATTCAGGATATTACCGCGGAAAAGGCATTGCCGGAATCACTTCCATGAAAAACGGTGAAAATTATTTAGTTATCGAACAAGGTGGAATTGCCAAATATTCTTACAAAACTTCTCAAAAAGAAGGAAATATTGTTGACGGACAATTCCAAAGCTATGAGTTTTCTGATGATGAGTCTAAAATCCTTTTGCTAAAGGAAAGTCAGCCCATTTACAGACATTCTTTTTTAGGAACTTTTGATGTTAAAGATTTAAAATCAGGAAAAGTTATCCGTTTAAATAACGGAAAACCTATTCAGGAACCAAGATTTTCTCCTGATGCAACCAAAGTAGCTTTTATCGTTGATAACAATTTATTTTATCAGGATTTAAGTTCAGAAAAAATTACACAAATCACTGAACACGGCGTTAAAAATAAAATATTAAACGGTCTTGCAGACTGGGTGTATGAAGAAGAATTCGGGCACGCAAGATTATATGAATGGACAAAAAATTCTGATGCCATTCTTTTCGTTAAATTAGATGAAACTGAAGTTCCGGAAATCTATATTCCAATCTATGGAAAATCTTTGTATCCGCAGGAAATGCGTTACAAATATCCGAAAGCGGGAGAAAAAAACTCTGTTGTTTCTGCTCACATTTATCAGTTAAGTGATGGTAAAAAAACGAGAGTTAATTTAGATAGTTTTAAACATTATTATATTCCGAACGTGATTCAGACAGCAAAACCGGACGAAATTGTTCTGATAACTTCTGACAGAATTCAAAATGCTTCTGATGTTTTAAAAGTGAATACAAAAACGGGAGCCGTTCAGAAATTATTCACGGAAACTGATGAAAAGTGGATCGATACAGACAGTCCGACATTGGAATTTTTAGAAGATAATTCTTTCCTTTGGGGTTCTGAAAGAGACGGAAACCGTCATTTATACTGGTACGACAAAGATGGAAAACTTAAAAAACAGGTTACAAAAGGAAACTGGGAAGTAACCGATTATTATGGATTTAATCCAAAATCAAAAGAAATTTACGTTCAGACAACTGAAAAAGGAAGCATTAATAAAGTGGTTTCTAAAGTTAATATTGAAAACGGAAAATCTCAGTTGCTCTCAAACGGAGACGGAAATAATTCTGCAAGTTTCAGTAAAAACTATAATTATTTTATTGAAACATCTTCTACAGCGGCAAAACCTTTCACTTATGTTTTAAAAGACGGAAATGGTAAAGTTGTAAAAGAACTTCAAAACAATAATGATCAGCTTCAAAAATTAAAGTCTGATAATTTTGTTGAAAAAGAATTCATCACGATTCCAAACGAAGCCGGAGATCAGATGAATGCATGGATTATTAAACCTAAAAACTTTGATAAAAATAAGAAATATCCATTATTCATGTTCCAATATTCAGGTCCGGGCTCTCAACAAGTTGCCAATTCTTGGGACAACGGAAACGCAATGTGGTTTGAAATGCTGGCACAAAAAGGTTACGTTATAGCTTGTGTAGACGGACGTGGAACAGGCTACAAAGGTGCTAAATTCAAGAAAGTTACGTACATGAATTTAGGAAAATACGAAATTGAAGATCAGATTACTGCTGCAAAATGGTTTGGAAACCAATCTTACATCGATAAAACCAGAATCGGAATGTTTGGATGGAGTTTCGGAGGTTATATGACGAGTTTGGCAATGACCAAAGGAGCTGATGTTTTCAAAATGGGAATCGCGGTTGCACCTGTTACCAACTGGAGATATTATGACTCAGTTTACACAGAAAGATTCATGAGAACGCCTCAGGAAAATGCTGATGGTTATGATAAAAACTCTCCTACTGAATACGCTAATTTATTAAAAGGAAAATTCCTATTAATTCACGGAACAGCTGATGATAACGTACATTTCCAAAATTCTATGGAATTTTCAGAAGCGTTGATTCAAAACAAGAAACAGTTTGATTTCATGGCTTATCCAGACAAAAACCACGGAATTTTTGGTGGACAGACAAGACCGCAATTGTATCAGAAAATGACTGATTTTATCTTGGAAAATTTATAAAGACCAAAAAAATATATCTAAAACAGAATCCCTTTCAATTTTTGAGAGGGATTTTTTATATTCATTTCATAAATCGGTTTCATAAAACTTTATTTATTTTATCAATTAAAATTAAAAAGCTATTTTTGGGAAAATTGAAATTTGAACATATGAAGACTAAACATCCTAAAGGGTTGCCTTTCCTCTTCTTTACTGAAATGTGGGAGCGTTTCGGGTACTATTTAATTCTCGGAATTTTTGTGCTTTACGTTATTGAACCTACCGGAATGAAGGGCGGTCTCGGACTTCCTGACAAAACCGCAGACGATATTTTCGGAACTTATATTGCTTTGACTTATTTAACTCCTTTCATCGGAGGATTTTTGGCGGATAGAGTTTTAGGATACATTAAATCCATTTATTTGGGGGGAATCTTAATGGCAGCCGGATACATCGGGATGGGAGTTTTTAAAGAACTTCCTTTGTTTTACGGATCTTTAGCATTAATTATTATCGGAAACGGCTTCTTTAAACCAACGATTTCTACATTACTAGGAAATTTATATTCTGAAGAACCTTATAAAGCGAATAAAGATTCCGGATACAATATTTTTTACATGGGAATCAATATTGGAGCGTTTATTTGCAACATTATTGCTGCTTTTATGCGTAATAAATTCGGTTGGGGTGAAGCATTCATCACTGCAGGGGTCGGAATGTTAATCGGAATGGTCATTTTTACCATCGGTAGAAAACATTACATTCATGCAGCTCAGATGAAACCTGTTCAGGAAGGTGATACCAAGCTTTCTGAAATTTTGCTTAAAGTTTTTCTTCCAGCAATTATCGCAGGGGTAATCGGATGGTTTATTCCTGGCAATATCTTTGGAAGCGATAGTACAGATGCATTTATTTTCGCGTGTATTCCTGTTATTTACTTTTATGCTTCACTATACTTTAAAGCTAAACCTGCAGAAAAAGCCTCTATCGGAGCTCTTTTATCTGTGTTTATGATCAGTATGTTCTTTTGGGCGGTTTTTAAACAAAACGGAACAGCTTTAACGAGATGGGCTAATTATTACACCGACAGAAGTGTTCCTGTGTCATTAGAAAAACCATTAGAAAACATTTACATGGTAGAAGGAAAAAGCTTTGAAGACAAAGATGTTCCTGTTTATAATGATCAATATCAGTCTCAAAAAGATAAAGATGGGAAACCACTTAAAGAAGTTGGAAAAGATATTTATTTTAAAAATATTTCTCCCGAACAGAAAGCTGAACTGGAAAAGAATCCCGAAAAAAAGGTCTTCTTATATAATACAGAGCTCTTTCAATCCATCAATCCGTTTTGGGTAATTGCGCTGACGCCTGTTGTCGTAGGATTCTGGGCTTTATTAAGAAGAAAAGGAAAAGAACCTTTGACCCCAACAAAAATTGTCTTAGGATTATTTATTTCAGCATTATCTTGTCTGGTCATGGTATTGGCAGTAATGGCTGGAGAAAACGGAGCCGTAAAAGTCTCATCATTATGGCTGGTTGCCGGATATGGAGTAATCACAATTGGAGAACTTTGTCTTTCACCCATGGGATTATCTTTTGTGTCTAAGCTTTCTCCTGCAAGATTAACAGCATTAATGATGGGAGGTTTCTTCTTGGCAAACTCTGTAGGAAATAAGCTTTCAGGGATTTTAGCAAGTACCTGGTACAATTATGATAACAAAGTAAATTATTTCCTAGTTAATTTCGCTTTGTTGATATTTGCTACACTTTTAGGCTTATCAATGCTGAAAAGATTAAACAAAATCATGAAAGAAAAAGGACATTAATCCTTATCTTCATAAAGAATATCAAAGCTGTAGACTCGTTCCGCAGCTTTTTTCTTTAAATATAAAATTAAAACCTTGCCAAAAACCCAAAAAAAACTATATTTGCTAGTCTTAACAAAAATTAACAATAGAAATGGATAATATTGAAGCATTAAGTCCGAAACCGGATGAATTTGTAGAGAATAAGGGTTCCAGACATCCGAAGGGATTATGGGTTCTTTTCGGAACGGAAATGTGGGAGCGTTTCAACTTTTATGGAATGAGAGCGTTGCTTACCTTGTTTATGGTAAACTCCTTATTAATAAAAGAAGCTGATGCAGCAATTATCTACGGTGGATTTTTAGCTTTATGTTATCTGACTCCGCTTTTGGGAGGTTTCATTGCAGATAAATATATCGGAAACCGAAATGCAATTTTAATTGGTGGATCATTAATGGCAATTGGCCAGTTCTTATTATTCATCAGTGCATCAAGTTTTTCTGCTGATTTAGGAAGCGCAAAAACAATTATGTGGCTGGCATTGTTCGTTATTATTTTCGGTAACGGATTCTTCAAACCAAATATTTCCTCGATGGTAGGAAGCCTTTATCCTAAACAGGAAAAATCAAAATTAGACTCTGCTTTCACGATTTTCTATATGGGGATCAACATTGGAGCGTTCTTAGGACAGTTTATTTGTCCATACGTAGGAGACGTAAAAGATGCCGCAACGGGAGTAAGAGATATCTTTGCTTTTAAATGGGGATTCTTAGCTGCTTCAATTGCCATGGTAATCGGAACAATAACATTCTTTATCCTTAAAAACAAGTATGTAGTAACACCGGAAGGAAGACCTATCGGAGGCTTACCAAAAAACAATACAAGTGCAGATTTTGAAGAAGGAGAGACTCAGACAGCAAAATTCACTGGAGCATCATTAGGAATTACCGGAGGTATTTTCGTTGTTTTATTCTTCGTTTTCAGATATTTACTTGTTGGTGAATTCGGATTCAAAGCTGTAGAGATGGGGCAATTAATCAAGGGAATTATTTATCCTTTCATTTATGCTGCAGGTATTTCTTTGGCATTCTTAATTATGAGTTCTGCCGAAAATAAGATAGAAAGACAAAGAATTTGGGTGATTTATATCGTATCATTCTTTATTATTTTCTTCTGGGCAGCTTTCGAGCAGGCAGGATCTTCATTAACATTTATCGCAGATAACCAAACTGACAGAAGCATTTTCGGATGGAATATGCCACCGTCAATGGTGCAGATTTTCAACGGTATATTTGTTGTATTATTGGCCGTTCCTTTCAGTTTATGTTGGGATAAATTAAGAGCAAAAGGAAAAGAGCCGGTTTCTCCAATGAAGCAGGCAATGGGATTAGCTTTAATCGCTTTAAGTTATTTCATTATTGCACACAATGTAAAAGATCTTGGAAACTCAGGATTATTGGCTATCAAATGGTTAATGCTATTATATTTCATCCAAACTTGTGGTGAACTTTGTTTATCTCCAATCGGTTTATCTTTAGTAGGTAAATTAGCTCCAAAAAGATTCGCATCTTTATTATATGGTGTATTCTTTATTTCTAATGCTGCCGGTTACGCATTGGCAGGTTCATTAGGAGCATTGATTCCTGCGACTGGCGACAAGTTTTCTAAAGCACAGGAAATCGGAGTAAATCTTCAAGATGTTTTAGATAAAAAAGTAACATTAAATGCTGCTCAGGTTGCAGCGTTTGAAAAAGCTCAATTACCTTTGGCAAATCCAACTTTTGCAGGAGTTGAAATCCACAACTTATTCGAATTCTTTATGGTATTCGTTGTATTGTGTGGTATTGCTGCTGTAATTTTAGCTTTAATTTCACCAATCTTAAAGAAAATGATGCACGGTGTAAACTAACCGCATCAATAAAATATTATTAAAACCTCTGCTAAGTCAGAGGTTTTTTTTATTTTCGTGTGTGCTTATCAAAAAAAATCTAATATGTGACGCATTGCGTCATGAATTTAATTAATTGATAGTAATCTTAATTAAAAAATTATCATAAATATTATGAGCTTAACTTTAGATGAAATACAAGATTTCAAAGGAAAATATCCAAAACAAATATGGAGTTTATTTTTCTCTGAAATGTGGGAACGTTTTTGTTTCTACGGAATGCGCGGGATGTTGGTATTCTTCATGATCTCACAACTTAATTTCCACGAAAAAGAAGCCAATCTTCAATACGGTGCAACACAGGCATTTGTGTATGCCTTTACGTTTATCGGTGGACTTTTTGCTGATAAAATATTGGGATTCCGAAAATCCCTTTTTTGGGGTGGACTATTAATGATTGTCGGAAGTTTAATCCTTGCAACAGATCCACACAAATTCTTTTTCCTTGGAATCGCGTTTACCGTTGTAGGCACAGGTTTCTTTAAACCGAATATTTCATCAATGGTTGGTCAGCTTTACAAACCGAATGACTCAAGAGCCGATGCAGGTTTCTCACTTTTCTATGCAGGAATCAATCTTGGTGCATTACTAGGTGGTTATTTATGTATTGCAATAGGGAAAGGAGAGCTTTTTACAAGTTTTATCCCTGAAGAACTAAGATGGCATCTTGCTTTTGGATTTGCTGCTATTGTAATGGTTATAAGTTTAATTAATTTTGTTTTTACTCAAAAAAGTTTAGGAACAATCGGGCTTCAGCCAGGACATCCGGATAATGAAATAAAATCTGCCCCAATCCCAAAATGGCAGGAGTATGGAGTTTATGTTTTATCATTGATCTTCGTTCCGATTATTATGGTGATGGTTGCAAAGACGCAGTATACAGACTATTTTATGTACACAATCGGGCCACTAACGCTTATTTATCTGTTCTATGAAATGACAAAAGTAACTGCTGCAGAACGTAAAAAACTTTGGGCTGCATTGGTTTTCATTTTATTCTCTATCCTATTCTGGGGAATTTATGAGCAAAGTGGAGGTTCACTAAGTATTTTCGCTGCTAAAAATTTAAATAAAGATCTTTTAGGACTAGACCCGAATGGGGTTAATAATTCAGGAGGTGCATTTTTCATCATTTTCTTAGCTCCGATCATCGGTTTGCTTTGGATTTGGTTGAATAAAAGAAAAATAGAGCCCAACACGATCATAAAATTCGGTCTTGGATTTATCTTCCTTGGACTTGGTTATTACGTATTATTTGCAACTAAGTTTTTTGCCACTTTACAAGGAATCACTTCATTAAATTTCTTTACCATAGCTTTATTAGTCATCACTTTGGGTGAACTTTGTCTCTCTCCGATCGGATTGTCAATCATGACTAAACTTTCCACAAAAAACCTTCAGGGAATGATGATGGGAATGTGGTTTTTGGCCTCAGCTTACGGACAATACGTTGCAGGAATCATTGGAGCGGGCTTGGCAACAGCAAAAGAGGGTTCAACCAACTATGATGCTTTAATCACTTATACTGATGGATATAAACAATTAGGATTATACGCTATAATTGCCGGAGTTGTATTAATTTTGATCTCCCCATTCGTTAAAAAATTAATGCAGGAAGTAAAATAGAAATAAGGAAATTATGCTTATTTTTATTATTTAAAACCCAAATTATGAATAAAATTATAAGCATACTTTTCCTATTTGTTGTAAGTTTCAGCTTTGCTCAGGTAAAATGGATGACTATTGAAGAGGCTTTAAAGGCTCAGAAAGAGAATCCAAAAAAGATATTGATCGATTTTTATGCAGATTGGTGCGCTCCATGTAAGATAATGGATAAAAACACCTACGGACATCAGGTAATTGCCAATATTTTAAATGAAAACTATTATCCCGTAAAGTTCAATGCAGAAGAAAAAAAATCTGTTGAAATTTTTGACAGAACATTTTCAAATCCTAATACGGAGCAGAAAAAAGGAAGAAATTCTTTACATGAATTTACTCAATACATGAATGTATCAGCTGTTCCGAGCACTGTTTTTTTGGATGAAAAAGGTGGCCCTATCACCATTCTGCAGGGAGAATTATCCGCAAAAGAGCTGGAACCTTATTTAGAATTAATTTCAAAAGATTTATATAAGAAAATCCGAACCAGACAACAATGGGAAGATTATCAGAAGAAATTTAAATCTAAAATAAAAGATTAAAAAAAATGTCTCAAAACAGTAAATTTTGAGACATTTTCATTTTTGTGAAATGTGATTACTGTTTATTAAGTGTTATCAAAGCATAAGCTTCCGCAGAAGTACTTCCATCAGGATATGCAAGTTTTGCTATAATATTAAATTGTTTTCCTGTAGTATATACCCTTCTTGTTCCCAAAAACCAACTGATCGATCCCGATGTCTCTCCTGCCGGTATAATAAAATAGCAATCCCCCATAATATTACCCAAATTATTATTACTAACAGATAATAACACTTTCAATCCTCCCGGAGGAGCAGGAGCACTTATATAAACAGTCATATTGGGTTCTTTATCATTTTTACCGCCTTTGAGAGTATTCGTACTTAACGAGATTGAGTTAATAATAATACAATGAGGGCCATTAAAATCTAATGTAATTTCATCTGAAAAACATTGAGGACCAGGTATTGAGCTGACTCCCGAATTGAAAATAGGAATCGCATAATTATATCCCATACAAAATACTTTAAAAGTAGCCAATCCATTATTTCCGCCAATTACCACGCTTGAAGAAACATAAGCTGCCTGATTATATACCTGGAAATCTATGTCAAATGTAATCGTGTGTTTATGAGTCACTTTTGTATAAGATCCTCCCATAAACTGAAGTTTATCAAACAAACCTGTTGATAGATTTTTAAAATGAATCTCCCAATAACATGTATCAGCATTAAAATTATTACTTACAGTAAATGTCTTTCTACAATTAAATCCCATACCGACCTTCCCGTTTGGAACAACCTCAAGTCCTATTTGTGATATTTTTGCGGAACTGGGATTGAATATTGGTAAATCAGACGGTATTTCAATAACAGTTTTAACAAGATTGGCACTAGATTTATTGATTTTAATACTTTCTGATAATTGTTTTACAGGTTTTGGTTTTAGCGCATAAGAAACTTCCCGTAAAGCTTCTATTTTTTCCTGAATAAATAAAAGTTCATTAGGCACATCATATCTTAAATATGGTGGCTGTAAATTTGCGATTGGAGTATCCATAATTTTCGTTTTTAATATTTAAAATTTCACAGTCTATCTGATCATTTTTATAAATCTTATATAACAAATTTTGTAATTTAATATCGATTCTATATTAGGGAAATTCACATCATTTGCTGGGGATTTCACTGCAATCACGTCTTTTGAAACACTTTCTTTCATTTTTAATTAGTTTTAACGATATTCGTAGCCGTAATTTTTACTTGGAACTTAGCACATCCATAGAATATGTTAAGGGAATCGGTCCTGAAAAAGCCAAACTCATTAAAAATGTGTTGGGAGTTTCTACCGTGGAAGATTTTCTGAACTTCTACCCTACCCGCTATCTTGATAAAAATAAAGTGTATAAAATCGCTCAGCTTCAGGAAAGTAGTATAGAGATCCAACTGAAAGGAAAAATTACTAGCGTCCAGGAAATCCAGACAGGAAAAGTGAAAAGATTGTCTGCAAAATTCAATGATGACACGGGAATGATGGATCTGGTTTGGTTTCAGTATTCAAAATGGATGGTGGAACAGCTTCCTATCAACCGCGAGATCTACATTTTTGGTAAAATTAATGTTTTCAACAATCAGTTTTCAATGCCGCATCCTGAAATTGAAATTGAAATTGACGAAAGAAAGGAAAACGACAACCGTTTAAGACCAATTTATCCAAGCTCAGAAAAGTTAACAAAAAGAGGTTTACATCAAAAATTTTTTCAGACAGTTTTAAGAAATATCTGTAAAGAAATTCCTAATCTGATACAGGAAAATCTTCCGGATTATATGATGAATTCCTTTAAATTTATGTCCAGACAGCATACGTATTTAAATATTCATTTTCCGAAGGATCTGGAACATTTTGAGAAAGCGAATAATAGATTAAAATTTGAAGAATCCTTCTTTTTCCAATTAGGATTCGGATTAAAAAAACTTCATCATAAAACCCAATCTCATGGAAATCCGTTTCCTGTAGTTGGAGCCCATTTCACTGATTTTTATGCCAATAATCTTCCGTTTGAACTCACCAATGCTCAAAAAAGAGTATTAAAGGAGATTCGTTTAGATATGAAAAAGCCAATTCAGATGAACAGGCTTTTACAGGGAGATGTAGGTTCAGGCAAGACAATGGTTGCTTTATTAACCATGCTGATAGCGATGGATAACGGTTTCCAAAGTTGTTTGATGGCTCCGACCGAAATTCTGGCTCAACAGCATTTTAACGGGATCAAAGAGCTATTGGCAGAAACAAATATTAACGTTCGTATTTTAACAGGTTCTTCCAAAGCATCCGAACGGAAAATTATCCATCAGGAACTCGAAAGTGGTGAACTTTCTATTTTGGTAGGAACTCATGCTGTTTTGGAGGATAAAGTTAAATTTAAAAATCTTGGTTTAGCAATTATTGATGAGCAACATCGATTTGGCGTTGCCCAGAGAGCTAAACTTTGGGCTAAAAATAAAATTCCGCCTCATATTCTGGTGATGACCGCCACTCCTATTCCTAGGACGCTGGCAATGAGTTTTTATTCTGATCTTGATGTTTCTGTGATTGATGAAATGCCTGTTGGCAGAAAACCCATCATTACAGCTCACAGACGTGAAAAAGACAGGGCTTTTGTATATAATTTCTGCAGAGATGAGATCAAAAAAGGAAGACAGGTTTATTTTGTGTATCCGTTGATTGAAGAATCGGAAACACTGGATTATAAAAATCTTATGGAAGGTCTTGATCATGTGATGAATTCCTTTCCGGATTACAAAGTCTCCATGCTTCATGGTAAAATGAAACCTGCTGAAAAAGATACCGCCATGAATTATTTTGCATCAGGAGAAGCAGAAATAATGGTTGCAACAACCGTAATTGAGGTTGGAGTGAATGTTCCCAATGCTTCGGTAATGGTGATTGAAAGCTCGGAAAGATTTGGTTTATCTCAGCTTCATCAGCTCAGAGGTCGTGTTGGCCGTGGAGCCGAGCAAAGTTATTGTATTCTGATGACCTCCGACAAGCTATCTAAAGAAAGCAGAACCCGCATCAAAACGATGACCGAGACCAATGACGGCTTTAAAATTTCTGAAGTTGATATGCAACTTCGAGGCCCCGGAGATATTTTAGGAACCCAACAAAGCGGTGTAGTAGATTTTAAAAGACTGGATCTGGTAAATGATTCTGCGATTATAAAAGCTACAAAAAAGACGGTAGAAAAAATTCTGGAAGCTGATCCAATGTTAGCAAAGCCTGAAAATCTCGTTATCAAAAACTACTATGTGAGATATTACAAAGGCAAAAATAAATGGAGCAAAATTTCATAAAAAAACCGCGAAAAGACTTTTCTTTACGCGGTTTCCCCTTATAAAACTGTTATTTTGAAGAAATTATTTTGTATCGTTTTTAATAAAATATTTTAATAGTTATAACTTAATATCTTGTGATTTGGTGTGAAAATATTTATACTTATTACTTGAAGCATTTATTAGTTATAACTATTAAAATAAATTGAAAAAAAACAAAATGAATTATGTTTCCAACTTGTTTATTATAAAAACTAACCGTTTTTCGTTAAAGGATTTTTTTTTAAATGAAACGAATATATTTTCCTTTAACTACTCTTGAGTTTTCATGATTGTACCGTTTTTTTAAAGATCTTCTTCGCTTTTAAAATTGGAAATTCATATAATTCATTTTGTTTTAACTAACATTGTGATTTATATAATTTAGTTTCTTGATGAAACAATTATTTCATTCATTTAATGTTTTTTTATATCTAAACATTGTGTTAAAATTGCTTTTACAAAAGTGATGATATGCAATGGAAAAAGTTTTATATTATTTTAATTATTAGTTATAAAATTTTCACCTTTGTGTGAATATTATGTAATAAATACTATCAAAACTAATATTAAATAAATTTAATAAACTTCTTATTTATCATACTTTCATGATAAAATTATCTCTATTAAGTCCAGAGGTATAATATTGCCAGTTTATAGTGATCACATCAGAAAGTACCTTTTTCAAGGCATTATAATCATTCTTCTTTTTAATAAAAATATTAGCTCCGTTTACAAAGATCTCCTCAACTTCATTTTCTGATAAATTTTCAGAATAGATTGCGGTCACCATATTATCAAACCTAAAATCAGTTTTTATTTCTGAAATACATTCCAGACTGTTTTTCTGAGAAATATGATAATTCATAAACAGAATTTCAGGAATCTGAGCTTCCTTGCTATTCAGATATTCCATTAAATTGGCTCCGTTGCCAAAACTCTGAACTTTAACTCCTATTTTCAGCTCCTTAAAAATATTCTTAAAAAGAATGCGGTTTCCTTCGTCATCATCTACCAAAATTACAC
The DNA here is from genome assembly GCF_900114875.1 of Chryseobacterium limigenitum. Classification (GTDB taxonomy): domain Bacteria; phylum Bacteroidota; class Bacteroidia; order Flavobacteriales; family Weeksellaceae; genus Chryseobacterium; species Chryseobacterium limigenitum. The sequence goes on along the minus strand of NZ_FPKW01000014.1, from coordinate 80,572 downwards.
TCAAATATTCTCTATTCATACTGCATTCTGGTATTGCTGATAAGGCTCTGTGCCTTTCTTCTTTTTATAATAATTTTTTGAAACTGAGAAGGCGTAACTCCCGTCGTGTTCTTAAATTGTGTACTCAAATGAGCAACACTTGAATAGTTCAGTTTATGGGCAATTTCTGTCAGGCTCTGCTTATTATTAATGATAAGCTCTTTGGCATATTCAATTTTTTGCAGAATAATAAAGTTTTCTATTGAAGTAAAACTTACCTCAGAAAACAGATTAGACAGATATCCATAACTGTGATTCAGTTTCTCTGCAATATAAATTGATGCTTTCACCGGAATCATCTCTTCAGTGAAAACCATCTCTACAATTGCATCCTTTATCTTTTGAACCAAAGCCGTTCTTTGGCTCTCAATAATTTCTATACCGTAATCTTCAAGATTCTTCTTAAAAATAGTATGCTGCTCCTGGGTAAGCGATTCATAAAATTCAACTTCTCCAAAATTCAGCAAGCGATATTTCAAACCATGTTCCTTAAGTTTTTCATCCAAAACCTTTTTACAAAGAGCATTGAAATCAAATTTTACATACATTTTCATCCTAATATAAGTGTCTCAATTTTTTAGTAAATATAATACTTTATTTCAATTTAAAGTGAAATAGGAGCAGAAAAATTGATTTTTTGTGTAAACGCAAAAAACTCCTGTATTGTTGAATACAGGAATTTAAACACTAAGGATGAAAAAAAATATACTGATAAAAAGCTAAAAAAGCTCAAAACCAAGCATATGAATGTATTGTTGTAAAGTGATTTGGTTCTATTACAAAGATGAAATAATTAATGATATCACTTGTTATAGAATTACAATGAAATGTTACAGAATTTTAAGTCATTTAATTGTGAATTAAATACTCCATTTGGAAGTCATCCATCACAAAACCATTTCCAATATTCAAAACCACTTCATTATATACTCTATATCCATGAGATTCATAAAAAATTTTCGCATTATTCTCTTTGTTTACGTTTAAGATAATTCTCTGATCTTTACTTTCAGAGACTCTCTCTTTCAGAAAATCAAGCGCTCTTTTTCCGAAACCTTTACCTTTACTTTCCGGGACAAGGTAAATTCTGTGGAGTTTTGTTGTTCCTTTTTCATACTCATGCTGATATCCGATGAACCCCTCGAAAGAGTCGCTATTTTCATCAAAAACCAAATAATAATGATAATTAGGATTTGCAAAATGTTTTAAAATTTCATCTGCTGAATACATTTCTCCCAACATATATTCAATTTGTTCCGTTGAAATAATTCCAGCATAAGCATTTTCCCAAGATCTTCTTGCCAGATCCTGAATCATAGGAATATCGTTTTCTGTTGCTTTTACCAATTTCATGACTTTAAATTTTGATATAATTTTTAGCGCAAAGGTCGCTAAGATTTTATTATTAATATTTTTTTACGTTCGCAAAGGCATTTCACCCAGCAAGGTTTCAATTAAAAAGGTGAAAAGCATTGAGCCTTTCACCTGAAATTTATTAAATGTTAATTTTAAACAGTAAATTATTAAACTCACAATTGACTTATTAACAATTCACTCTTTATATTTTCGCCATTTCGGCTTTAATTTTTGCATAAAGCCCTTCCGAAGCAGCAACAAGGGGAAGTCTTAAATAATTTTTAATGATTCCCTTTTCTGTCAAAATAACTTTAATTCCGCAAGGATTTCCTTCAGCAAAAATCAATCTGGTGATATCAACTAATTTATTATGGATTTCGTAAGCTTCTTTCACTTTTCCTTCAAATGCTAACTGAACCATTGTTGAAAATTCTTTAGGATAACCTTGTCCGATCACAGAAATTACACCATTTCCACCTGCTAAAGTTACAGGAAGCGTGTATTCATCATCACCGGAAACCAGATTGAAACCTTCAGGCTTTTTTCTTAAAATATCGAAATACTGTAAAATATTTGGTGCAGCTTCTTTAATCAAGAATAAATTCGGGAATTCATTTGCCAAACGTAAAGTCGTTTCAGCTTCAACATTTTGTCCCGTTCTTGAAGGAACGTTATAAATAATAATATTTTTTCCTGTAGAAGCTAAAGCCTTATAATGCTGATAAAGCCCTTCCTGATTAGGTTTATTGTAATATGGAGACACAGAAAGTACCGCTTCAAAAGCTGAAAGATCTGTTTCCTCGATTTGTTTTTTAACTTCAAGCGTATTATTCCCACCAATTCCCAACACCAAAGGCAAGCGTTTACTATTCACCTTAATGATATGATCTACCACCTGTTTCTTCTCCTCATCAGAAAGCGTCGCAGCTTCTGCTGTAGTACCTAAAACAACTAAATAATTGGTTCCGTTCTCGATATTATACTCAACAAGTTTTGTTAAACTGTCGAAATCAACGGATAAATCTTCATTAAAGGGTGTCACCAACGCCACACCTACTCCTTTTAAAATGCTCATCTGTTAGAATTATTTTTGCCAAATTTAATAATTTAAGCTAAGAATTTATAATAAATAATAATGTTTTATTATACATATAATTATATTTGCATATACTAAAAGATAATTTGTTGCATATGAAAAATAAATTCTTGTTACTAGGAATTGCTCTGGCTACACTTTCTGCTTGTAAGACGGCTTCTCCGTTGCAGGTAGCAAATGTGAAGACTCAGAAAAATATTTCTATTAATAATGAGCTAAAGAATGATGAGGAGTTTGTAAAAATTATTGAACCTTATAAGCAAAAATTGGATAAAGAGATGAATCAGAAGATCTCCCACACCAATGTAGACCTTACAAAACAGGGGGATAATAGTAATTTAGGCAATCTTTTAGCAGACTATACATTCGATGGAGCTGATGTTTGGGCAAAGTCAAAATTAAATAAAAATGTCGATGCCGCGTTAATTAATATCGGAGGAATCCGTACAACGATCGGACAAGGCGATATTTTGTTGAAAAATGTGTTTGAAGTAATGCCTTTTGAAAATGAAGTGGTTATCGTAAAGATGAAAGGATCATATTTAGCCGGACTTTTTGATTATTACGCTGAACATCAGGTTAACAATCCGGTTTCTCATTTATACATTGAAACAAACGGCGGACGAGTAACCAAATCTTTAATCAACGGGAAAGCAGTAAATCCAACCCAGGATTATTACATTGCAACGTCTGATTATCTGGCTTTGGGAGGTGACAATATGAAATTCTTCGCAAAAGGAGAATCTTTTCCTACAGGAATTAAAATGAGAGATCTTTTCATCGAATATTTCAAGAAAAGCTCTGAGGTAGTTCCTAACACAGATGTTCGTTTAAATTTTATCGGTAAGAAGTAATGGATAGAAAAAAGTTTTTAAAAGCAATAGGCAGTGGAACTTTAGCAATGGCTTTAGCTCCGAATATGATGATGGCGGAAGAATTAAAAATTCTAGATCTAAAATCCGCAAATAAACTGACTATTCTTCACACCAACGATCAACACAGCAGAATAGAGCCTTTTGATGCAAGCTATACTAAAAATCCCAATCAGGGAGGCTTTGCAAGAAGGGCAAGTTTAATTCAGCAAATCAGAAATCAGGAAAGTAATCTTTTGCTTCTGGATTCAGGCGATATTTTTCAGGGAACTCCTTATTTCAACTTCTTTGGAGGCGAACTGGAGTTTAAATTAATGTCCATGATGAAGTACGATGCTTCAACCATGGGAAATCATGATTTTGACAATAGTTTAGACGGATTTTTAAAGGTTTTGCCTAATGCGCAGTTTCCTTTTATCTGTTCAAATTATGATTTTAAAAATACAATCCTTGACGGAAAAACTTCTCAATACAAGATTTTCAACAAAAACGGAATCAAAGTCGGGATTTTCGGAGTCGGAATTCAGTTGGATGGATTGGTTGGCAAAAAGCAATACGGAGAAACGATTTATTCAGATCCGATTGATGTGGCTCAACATTATTCAAACTTCCTTAAAAACGAACAAAAATGCGACCTTGTGATCTGCCTTTCACATATCGGCTACGATTACAAAGACGAACCTAATAAAATAAGTGACAAAATTTTAGCTGCCAAAACTGAAAATATTGATTTAATTTTAGGCGGCCACACCCATACTTTCTTACCGGAACCTCAGACTTTTGCAAACAGACAGGGTAAAAATGTTTTGGTAAACCAAGTTGGTTGGGCAGGTCTTCTTTTAGGAAGGATAGATTTCTTTTTTGATTCAAATAAAAATGTAAAACATATTTCCTGGAATAATCAGGCAATAGACAGCTCTATAATAGCATAATATGAAAAAATTCTCTATAATTTCTCTTGGTATTTTAGCATCCCTGCAATTGGTAAATGCTCAAACTATTTCTTCAAAAAAATGGTCGGATTTGTTTTCTTACAACAACGTTATCGCCATGAAAGAAGATAATGGAAAAATAGTTGCCGCTGCAGAAAACGGACTTTTCTACTATACAATTTCCACAGGAGAAATTACAAAGCTGTCTAAAGCAAACGGCCTGCATGAGATAAAAATAACAGCTTTCGATTATAATCCGCAAACCAAAGTTGGACTTATAGGTTATCAAAACGGTTCTTTGGATGTGGTTACCCCGGATGGCGTGACGTATGTTGTAGATATTCCTATCGCAACTGGCTATAACGGAAGTAAAAAGATCAATCATATTTCAATTACAGGCGATAAAGCCGTGGTTTCTGTAGGATATGGGGTTTCTATATTTGATTTAAAAAAGAAAGAGTTTAATGATTCCGCATTCTTCTTAACGGCCGGAGTTTACCAGGCCAGTAACGAAGCCGTTTTGTTTGGAAACAAAGTGTATTCTGTAACTAATACAGGACTAAAAACTCACGAAATGAATACCACATTCCCGGTATTTACAACTTGGGTAACAGAAATGCCCGGAAATTTCACACACATAGATTCTGAATCTGTACTTACATTTTCATCACCTACCACTTCTTATATTTATAACAATGGTATTTCTACACCTATTGGGCAGACATTTACAAACGTTCATGACGTTGTTGTCAATACAAATAATATTATTGTAACAGATAAGGCGAGAATATATTCTTTTAATACAAATGGAACTGCAGGTACTGTTTCAAGTTTTGGGGAAGAATGTAATACCGCTACCACTGTTGGCGGAAGAGTTTATGGCGGAACAATATTATCTGGTATAAAAAACGAAACAAACAATACCTTTAAACCGGATGGCCCTTATCTAAACTATGCTTATAAGCTTAGTCTGTATGATAATAATCAAATATTAGTTTCAAGTGGAGGAAGGGAGGCAAGGTTCAACACTGCAATAAACAACCCCAAGAACCCTGGTTTCTATTACTTTAACGGAATGGAGTGGATCTATTCTTCCTATTTTGTAGGAAGCACAACAAGCTTTAATGTTCTTGATGCCGTCTTAGACCCGGCAAGCCCCGATGATGTATTTTTCACTAATTATACATTAACGACCGGACGTGGTCTTTATAAAATGAAGTACAACCCTTCAAGCAAAGATTTTGATTTTGTTAAATATTATCAATTATCACCCAATCTTGTATTTTACCGACCGGTAGGGTTTGTTTCTGACGACCAAAATAATTTATTTGCTTCAATAGCTTATACAGGTGATGTAAACGCAGGCGGACAGGCAACAGGTATAGCATCTTACGATAGAGCAACTGATGGTTTTATTATAAAAAGCACTTCTTCTTCAAGTGGTGCTGCCCAAAAACCTTTGTACTATGAAAATATGCTTTGGATACCAACACCAAGATTAAACAACTTGCTTGTATATGATTACAAAAAAACACCCAGCATAACAGATGACGTAGATTACAAACTTGATTCTGGAGATGGGCTGCCATCTAATGCAGGGGGATCACTTTCCATCGCAATAGACAAATCAGGTGATGCCTGGATCGGTACAGATAGTGGCTTAAGAATTTTATCAAATGCTGCTACAGCAATTAAAGAAGCCAATCCTAAAGCTGAACCTATAGTTATCGAACAAAACGGATTGGGTGAAGAACTTTTCAGAGATCTACAAATTTTGCAGATAGAAACGGATGCCGGAGATCACAAATGGGTTTCTATAGACGGTGGTGGTGTCTATTATTTATCGGCAGACGGCCAGCAAACGATTAAACATTTTACAAAAGAAAACTCTCCTTTGCCAACAAACAGTATCACCGATATTAAAGTTGACAGAAAAACAGGAAAAGTATATTTCGCATCATATGACGGAATTGTTGTTTATCAAGGCGATGTAGCGGATGTTACTTCAGGTTTTGGTAACGTATTGGTTTACCCGAACCCTGTAGTCTATTCTAACTTCAAGGGCAAGGTTACCATTAAAGGTCTGGCTGAAAAAACAAATATCAGAATTACAGATGTTGCAGGAAATGTAGTGCATTCAGCAGTTGCAAGAGGAGGTTATTACGAATGGGATCTTAATAATATGAGAGGAACAAGAGTAGCTTCAGGAATCTATTTTGTATTAATGACCAACGAAGATGGTTCCGATAAAGCTACCGCAAAAATAGCTGTGGTTAATTAATGAATTCTCAAAACGGATTTTTACTTTCATTCATAAAATATGGCGAAAATGATGCTGTTTTGCATTGTTTTACCGAAGATGACGGGTTTCAGACTTACTTCTTAAAAGGAATTTATGCCAAAAGAAATAAGAAAAAAGCCTTGCTTTTGCCTTTGAGTAAACTTAATTTTTCTCTAAATCCGTTAAAAGGAAACGGAATACAGACAATTTCGAAATTTGAATTGGCAAAAAGCAACGATATTTATACAGATATCAGATGTAATTCTGTAGTTTTCTTTGTTTCAGATTTTTTAAACCAAAATTTAAAACATGAAAACAAAAATCACAATATTTTCTTTTGCCTTGATGAGTTTATAGATGAACTGGAGAATCAGAATTACCAGTCTCACTTAATTTTTCTAATTAAAATTTTAAAGATTCAAGGTGTTGCGCCTTTGCTTGATGAGAAGAAATATTTAGATCCGGAAACAGGAACTTTTTCTTTTACTCCTACTCATCATCTTTTCAATGAAGAAATTTCATTGATCTGGAAAAATATTATTTCCTCGGCAAATCCGTATCAGATAAAAATTCATTCTTCACTAAGAAAAAACTTTCTGGATAGTGTTTTGGTTTACTATCATTATCATATTACAGATTTTAAAACACCTGCTTCATTAGAAGTGATACAGCAGATATTTGAGTAATTTTTATTGCAATCATTAATTATTTTGCATCTTCAGGCATTTCTGTTTCAGATTCTGCAATTTCTTTTTTGGTGAATCTTGGCTGAAGAATTTTTGCAACTAAACCCGTCCATCCCGTTTGATGGGAAGCTCCTACTCCACGGCCATTGTCTCCGTGAAAATATTCATAAAATAAAATATAATCTTTAAAATCTGGATCAGTCTGAAATCTTGGATACTGCCCGTTAAAAGGTCGGTTTCCATTTTCATCTTTTAAAAAAATCTTAGATAATCTTTTACTTAAAGCGTCCGCAATTTGATCTAAATTCGAATAATTTCCACTTCCTGTAGGATATTCAACTATAAAATCCGGACTGTAATAAAAGAAAAACCGTTGCAGACTTTCAATGATTAAAAAATTAATAGGAAACCAGATCGGGCCACGCCAATTGCTGTTTCCACCAAAAAGTCCGCTATCGCTTTCAGCCGGAGTATATTTTACAGAATAATCTGTTCCATTTAAATTGAGCTGATAAGGATTTTTTTCATATTCTTTAGACAAAGCACGAACACCATAATCGCTTAAAAACTGATTCGGATCAAGCATTCGGCTCAACAATCTTTTCAAACGATGACCTCGCAAAAGCGACAGCAGGTGTTTGGAATCCTGTCCTTTCACTTCCCAATGGGAAACCAGAGAAGCCAGCTCAGGCTTATTCTCCAGCACCCAATTCATTCTTTTTTTAAAATTGGGGAGCTTTTCGATCATTTCGTCATCAATGACCTCAACAGCAAACATGGGAATCAGGCCAACGATTGTTCTCAATTTCAGATACATATGACTTCCGTCATTGGCAGCAAGCGCATCATAGAAAAACTCATCCTGCTCATCCCAAAGGCTGAAACATTCATCACCCATATTGTCGAGAGAATTGGCAATAGAAAGAAAATGTTCGAAAAATTTCATCGCCATCTCTTCATATATTTTGTTGTAAAGCGCTAATTCCAGGGCAATTCTCATCATGTTTAGCGCAAACATTGCCATCCAGCTTGTTCCGTCCGACTGTTCGAGTTCTTCACCGTTGGGAAGCGGCATATTTCTATCGAAAACTCCAATATTATCGAGTCCTAAAAATCCGCCTTCAAAAATATTATTTCCGTTGTTGTCTTTTTTGTTGACCCACCACGTAAAATTCATCAAAAGTTTTTGAAAAGCACTTTCCAGAAACTCCAAATCGGGTTTATTATTTAAATATTCATCAATTTTAAACACCCTGAAAACCGCCCAGGCATGAACCGGAGGATTCACATCACTTAAATTCCATTCATACGCCGGAAGCTGACCGTTTGGATGCATGTACCATTCAAAAAGGAATAATTTTAACTGATGTTTGGCAAAACCGGGATCAATTAAAGAGAAACTGATCGTATGAAAAGCCAGATCCCAAGTCGCATACCACGGATACTCCCATTTGTCGGGCATTGAAATGATATGTTCGTTGTTGAGATGCTTCCATTCATAATTCCTGATTTTTTCGCGGGATTTTGACGGATTAACTTCTGCAGGATCGCCTTTCAACCATTTTTCGACGTTGTAATGGTAGAACATCTTATTCCAAAGCATTCCTGCAAAAGCCTGTCTTTGAACCAATTTTTCGTCGTCAGTTTTTATTCCTTCCTGAATTTCATTGTAAAATTCGTCTGCCTCTTTTTGTCTTGAATTAAAAATTTCATTAAAATCTTCAAAAGGCTGTTTTAAATCTTTATCTGAAAGTCTGAATTCAAAAACTTTGATTTCTTTAGCTTTAAAATTTTCGTCAATAAAAAACGAAGCTTTTGTTCCGATATCTTTTGGATTGATAGCTTGAGAATTACCATTAATTACAAAATCATTGATTCCGTCTTTACTGTATTTTGTACTATTCGGAGACTGATAAAGCCTTTCATTATTGGTTTCATTGTCGCAAAACAACGTTTTTAAAGACTGTTTTGCATAAATATTTTTTGTTTCTAAATCTTTGTGATTAATTTTTATCGAAGTAGATTCTTCTGAGCCTAATTGAGGTTTATAATCATCATATCCCCAATTCCAGGTGTTTCTGAACCAAATTGTTGGAAGAATAATTAATGATGCTTCTTTTTCGGATTTATTGATAACTGTAAGCTTTACCAAGATATCATTCTGACTTTCCTTTGCATATTCAATAAAAATATCGAAGTATTCATTTTGGTCAAAAATTCCGGTATCGATTAATTCGTACTCAGGTTCATCTTTTGTTCTCGCTGCATTTGTTTGCACCAAATCTTCATACGGAAAAGCATTTTGAGGATATTTGTACAGCATTTTCATGTAAGAATGCGTTGGTGTGGCATCCAGATAATAGAAATATTCTTTAACATCTTCACCGTGATTTCCCTGCCCGTTTGATAAGCCAAAGAAACGTTCTTTCACCATTTTATCTTTTTTATTCCAAAATCCTACGGAAAAAACGAGCTTTTGCAGATCATCACAGATTCCGCAAATACCTTCTTCACCCCATCTGTAGGTCTTTGCTTCCGCAGAATTGTGGTTGGTGTAATTCCATGCGTCGCCATTTTCGCTGTAATCTTCACGCACCAATCCCCATTCTCGGTTGCTGACATAAGATCCCCATTTTTTCCACGAAATATCTGATAGTCTTTCCTTTTCCTTCATAATTGATAAATGATTGATGATAATTGATTAAAGGGTGAATGGTTAATTTTGCTTCGCAAGTCAATTGTCAATTTTAAACTTTGTGTGATGAAATGAATGGTCAATTTATTTTTGGCGTGAATTCTAAATTTAATGTACAAATTAAAAAAAATTGACAAACGAAGTGAATTCACTTTTCACAATTGATATTCAAATGACTACTATCTCTACTTCGACTGCAATGCGCCCCGGATTGAACGGCCTGTCTGAGCTCTTTTTGTAAGCCCCGGAAAATGCAAGGGCACAAAAAAGCGAGTAGTGAAAGCCGGAAATGTGCGCCAAAATAATTATCCTCCCGTTGAAAAGCTTTCAAAAGTCGTCATTCCGCCGTCTACAAAAATACTTGTCCCTGTGATGTAATCTGCGAGATCGCTCGCTATAAACGCAGCCAGATTTCCGATGTCCTGCGGTTGCCCGATTCTGTTGTACGGAATTAAATTAAGAAGAGAATTCAACGCTTCCGGAGTACTCCACGCATCCTTATTGATCGGCGTTTGAATCGCTCCCGGACAAATGGAATTCACACGAATTTTATCCGCGCCATATTCCTGAGCCAACGTCTGCATCAACATTCTGATTGCGCCTTTACTCGAAGCGTAATTCGCATGACCCGCCCAAGGAATGATCTCATGAACCGAACTGATATGAATGATTTTTCCGCAGGCAATAGAGCGTGTAGGATCAATTCCGCGACGGAGAAATTCTTTGACGGCTTCTCTTGCGCAAAGAAACTGACCTGTAAGATTGATTCCGATCACGGTATTCCATTGATCAAGCGTCATTTCTGTGAATTTGGCATCTTTTTGCACTCCGGCATTGTTCACAAGGATGTCTACTGTCCCAAATTGCGAAACTACATCCTGAAACATTTTTACCACCTGATCTTCCTTGGAAACATCACATTGATAGGTAATTCCGTTTCCTCCGGCATCTGTAATTTCTTTTAAAACAGCTTTGGCTTCGTCTGTAGATCTTTCCGAAGAATGATTCACAATAATTGTTGCGCCCGCTGATGCCAGTGATTTAGCGACTCCTGTTCCTATTCCGCTTGAAGCTCCGGTAACGACAGCTACCTGATTACGAAGTGATATTTCCATGTTTTATTATTTGATGTTACTCAAAGTTAGCAGAAAGTATCACGCCAAACGGGAAATTTTACAATTAAATTTTTCTTAAAGTTTCTTATACATCAGATATTGAGGTCCGCTTCTGCCCATTCTGCTTTTGCCGTCGTACAAATATCCAACTTTAATATAAAGCTTGTAAGCAGCGGAATTATTTTGGTTTACAGCTAATACTATTTCATCGCAGTTTTTGAAATTTTCTCTTACAAAATCATCAATCAGAATCATGGAAGCTTTTCCGATTCCTCTGCCTTGACATTTTGGATTGATTGATAAAGATCTCAATAAAGTGGAATTTGGATTATCCGTAAGATCAAGTTTATCTTCTCCGAAATCTAATGTAAAAAAACCTACCGCTTTTTTATCCTCAAAAATCGTTATAGGAAATTCTAAGCCGGTATTGCGATCTTTAATCCTATTTAGAGCAAATTCTGCTGTTGATGTATATTTTAACTGAACTTCATCTAAAGTATAACTGACTTCAGATAAGTCTTCCCGTTTGAAAAAATTTAACTTGATCATATCAGATTTAATGATGATAAATATCTTCATACATAACGCCTGCACGAATTTCCACTGGAAGTTTATTTTCCTCAGGAACTATCGGACAGTTGTAATCGTAAGCATTGTAAGCGCAAAATGGCTGATAAGATTTATTAAAATCTAGAACAATGGTATTTCCTTTTGGAATGGTGAGATCCATATATTTTCCGCCGCCGTAAGTTTCTTTTTCATTCGTCAGATCTCGGAAAGGAAGGAAAAGATAATCCCTATATTTCTTTTGTTTGATTAAATCTAAGCTTTGGTATAAAGTCAAAGTATAGGGTTTTCCGTCTAATTCGAAGGTTACCTTTCCGTATTCTCTGTAAGATTTTGTTTTTCCGGATGATGTCGGAAGATCAAAAGGTTTGGGATTTTTAGTTTTTACAAATTTTGCGGTGACCTTATATTTTGGGCTAAAAGGAAAGAAAGGATGCCCTTTGAAATTGGTAAAATTATCTCCACGCAAAGGCGTTTCCTTAGAATTAAGATATTCTGCATTCAGGTCTTCCTGAAATTTTTTCACCTCCATTACATCTTTCGAAACCATTTTTTGAGAAAAAACAAACAATGGAAACATCATCATGATCAATATGTATCTTTTCATAAACTCATTTAGTAATTAAAATTTAAAACTATGAAATTTTAATTTGATAAAGATTAAAAATATATTACAAAGCACCTTTTTTTCTTTAAAAATAAAATTCATTAAACAAATTTAAATAAAGATCATTCAAAATAAAAATTCAAAATAAAAATTCAAAATAAAACCGATATGGATACAAATAATTAAAATTTTAATAAGAGATAAAATCAAATTAATCCTTTAGCATGTTTTTTGGATAAAGAGAGTAGAAAAGCATAGCAAACAAATGAACAGAAAAAAATTTATTCAATCCAGTATGCTTGCCGTTGGTGGTTTTTATTTTTTAAATTCTACTTTTTTTAAGGCAGCACAACCGAAATCTATCAAGCAGAAAGAAATTGAAGCTCCTATCATCATTATTGGTTCCGGCTATGGAGGTGCAGTTTCTGCATTAAGACTTTGTGAAGCAGGAAAAAAGGTGCTTATATTGGAGATGGGACTTAACTGGGAGAAATCGGGAATTCCTTTTTCTAATTTGCTGAAACCCGGAAAAAGTGCTGCCTGGCTGAGAAAGAAAACAATCGCTCCGTTTATGAATCTCTTCAATCTAACTCCTTTTACAGGAGCATTGGACAGACTGGAATTTGAAAATATCAACATTTGGATGGGAAGAGGTGTTGGCGGAGGTTCTTTAGTAAACGGCGGAATGGCTGTAACTCCAAAGGAAACTTATTTTAAAGAAGTTTTCCCCAATCTTGACGCTACAAAATTTTATGATTTTTATTTTCCATTAGCCCGAAAAGAACTTAAAGTGAATGTAATTGATGAGCAGTTTTTAAATGACTGCCCTTACTATAAATTTACAAGAGTTGGTGAAGAAGAAGCGCACAAAGCAGGCTTTAAAACGATGAGAGTTCCGAATGTGTATGATTTTAAATATATGGAAAAGGAATATAAAAATGAAGTTCCACGTTCTGCACTGAATACAGAAGTTATTTATGGAAATAATTATGGTAAAAACAGTTTAGACAAAACTTATCTTAAAAAAGCTTTAGACACCGGAAATCTTGAAATTCTTGATCTTCATTATGTTGACAATATTAAACTTAATTCAGATAAAACCTACACGCTGAATGCTCAAAACATCAACACTTCAGGAGATGTGGTTGCGGAAAAAGTTTTTCATTGCAAAAAACTGATCTTGGCTGCCGGAACAATGGGAACATTGAAACTTCTGCTCCGTTCTAATGCAATGAATGATTTTCCGATTGGTCAAAAAGTAGGAAAAAACTGGGGAAACAACGGAAATTTTATGACCGGAAGAAACTTTGTAAATCCTTTACACGGGGGAACAGGAGCCCAACAATCTACGATTCCTGTCGGAGGTGTTGATAATTGGGATGATAAGGAACATCCGTTTTTTACCGAAATTGCTCCTCTTCCAATGGGAATGGATGTAGCAACCGCCTTATACCTCTTAATTAACAGAGTTGACAAAAAAGGTCAGGTTTCTTATGATAAAATCAATAAAAAAATAGTGTTGGATTGGGATAAAACTAACACAGAAAAGATGAAAGAAAATACTGATTATTTCATCAAAAAAATGAATAAAGCCAATGGAGGAACAAGGGCTCACCTACTTTTTGACAATGGTTTTGGGGCAAATATATGCTATCATCCGCTCGGAGGATGCGTTTTAGGAGAAGCAACCAACGAATATGGAAAATTAAAAGACCATGATAATCTGTACGTTTTGGATGGTTCTTTAATTCCCGGAACGATTGGTGTGAATCCTTTTGTGACGATTGTCGCAATCTCAGAATACTGTATTGAAAATCTTATTAAACAAAATGAATTTGCTTAAATTATTTTTCTGATTTAAAATTATTAAGATATTTTTCAACTTCAATAGATTAATAGAGTTGATTTCTTTTGCTTGATATTTTTATTTTTTTAACCGCAAAGATCGCAAAGTTTTTTTCTAATCTAACCGTTTCTAAATTCGCAAAGGCGTTTGACTACGGCGAATCTTCGATTTCACTCGGCGAAATTCACTAATATTTCTCAATTATAAAATTGAGAATAATGTTAGCTTAATATGCTTCTGAAATTTTTACACGATAAACATCCAAAGAATTTCTTTTAATAGATTCTACAAAAAAGCCGCCTTCTTCGGGAATTACTTCCATCAGGTCAAAGCTTTTACAGTCTTTCGGAAGTCCTGAAAATATTAAGGTAAACCAAAAATCTCTCATAAAAGGAACAACCGTCCAGTTTGGAGATATGGAAATATTTTCTGCGTGGATCAATTTACTTTTATGATCAGAATTATTATCAAAAAGATACGTTGAATTCCAAATTCTGATCAAATTACCCAAAAACGGAGATGCGGGAAAACAGCAATGCACAATTACCTGCTTCTCTTCTTCTATTTTTGTCTGAAGAGATTCCAGTAATTCTTTAGCAATAACAGGTTTTACAAGCGTGTCTGACATTTTCTTTATAATGAATAATTAATAATGGGCAATAAGTAATAGCTAACTGCAAAATTAATCATTTATTACTCATTGCCCATTGCTTGTTACCTATGTTTAATATTCTAATTCTAGTTTCTCTTTAGAATAATTTCTCACTTTTTCGGTCAGCTCAGGATTTCCGGCCAATTTTTGTCCGTAAGAAGGAATTATTTCCAATAATTTGTCTTTCCATTCTCCATTAAGCTTTTCCGGGAAACATTTTTCAAGAACATTTAACATTGCGTAAGCAGCTGTGGATGCTCCGGGAGATGCTCCTAATAATGAAGCTATTGTTCCGCTTTTATTTACAACGACTTCAGTTCCAAATTCTAACTTTCCACCGTCTTTTTCATCTTTTTTGATGACCTGAACTCTTTGTCCTGCCACTTTCAATTCCCAATCTGCTTCGTTGGCATCTTTTACAAATTCTCTTAAATGCTGTATTCTCTGAGCTTTAGTCATGGCAACCTGCTGAACAAGATATTTCGTTAAAGGAATATTATGCCACCAAGCTCCAAATAAAGATCTGATATTTTTAGTATTAACACTTTCGGGAAGGTCAAGATAACTTCCTTCTTTCAGGAATTTCGTTGAAAAACCTGCAAAAGGGCCAAAAAGCAATGCTTTTTTACCATCAATAATCCTTAAATCCAAGTGTGGAACAGACATTGGCGGTGCATCTACAGTTGCCTGCGTGTACACTTTTGCCTGATGCTTTTCTACCAATTCCGGATTGTGAGTTACCAGCCATTCTCCTGAAACGGGAAAACCTCCATAACCTTCACTTTCTTTGATATCCGAACTGTCCAACAATGGAAGCGCGTAACCTCCGGCTCCGATAAATACAAAATCTGCAACCACTTCCTGTTTGTGATTGTGAATTCTGTCTTTCACCTTCATTTCCCATTGTCCGTTTTCTCTGGGATCAATATCTTTTACTTCATGATACAAGAAAACCTCAACATTGGAATCTTCAAGCAAATGTCTTCCCATTTTCCTTGTTAAAGAGCCAAAATTCACGTCTGTTCCCATATCCATTTTGGTGGCAGCCATTATTTCAGACTCATTTCTTTTGCTCATTACCAAAGGAATCCATTCTCTCAGTTTGTCGTGATCAGTAGAAAACTGCATTCCTTTAAACAGAACAGATTCTGACATTTTATCGTGACGTTTTTTTAAATATTCAGCGTCTTTTTCACCGAATACCAAACTCATGTGCGGACAAGAATTAATAAAATCTTTTGGCTCCTGAATATATCCTTTGGTTAATAAATACGACCAAAACTGCTTTGAAATCTCAAACTGTTCTGCAATGCTTTCTGCCTTAGAAATATCTATTGTTCCGTCCGGTTTTTCAGGGGTATAATTAAGTTCACAAAAAGCGGAGTGACCAGTACCTGCATTATTCCAGGCTGCGGTACTTTCTTTAGCAAACCTGCCAAGCCTTTCGAAGATTGCGATCTCAAGATTGGGATCAAACTCATGTAATAATGTAGCTAAAGTGGCACTCATAATTCCGCCACCTATTAGTACAACGTCGTATTTTGGTTTCGGTGTTCTGCTCGTAAGCGATTGTGACATAATTCTAAATTTTATATCAAATTTCGGGAAAAGTTTTAAGAAAAAGGACTGCTTTAAAGATTTTAACAGGTTAATTTTTAGAAAAAAAAATATTTTAATTATTCGAAAAATATAATGGAAATTATCTATTCTGCCCGATTGGGATGATAAATTTAATGTAAAAAAAATAGGTGAAATTTATCAAAAAAATAATATAAAAACCTGATTTCGCTACGGTTTAATAATGCTAAACACATTTGTAATAGACATTTCAACCTTAGCGAAACCGAAGTTTCTGTATTTTGATCTAAATTTTCCCTAATTCAATTTTGCAGTCAGTTTTTTGAACTGTTTTTCTGCATTTTTACCTTCATATAAAATTCCGTAAATCGTATCTACAATCGGAAGTTTAAGATTTTTCTGTTTTGCTGTTTTATAGATAGAATCTGCTGCGTAATAACCTTCCGCCACCATGTTCATCGACTGGATCGCGGATTTTACGGTATATCCTTTTCCGATAAGGTTTCCTAAGCTTCGGTTTCTTGAAAATAATGAATAGGCCGTTACCAATAAATCACCTAAATAAGCACTTTCGTTAACATCTCTCGGTGCTTCATAGATCGCCTCCAGGAAAATTTCCATTTCACGGATCGCGTTGGATACAAAAACAGCCGTAAAGTTATCTCCATAACCTAATCCACTTGCAATACCTGCACCGATCGCGAAAATATTTTTAAGAATCGCGCTATATTCGTTCCCCAAAACATCTTTACTAGAATGTACTTTTATAAAATCTGAATTGAAAATATTAAACAATTTCTCAGAAACCTCATCTTCCACAGTTGCTATGGTAAGGTAAGAAAGCCTTTCCATCGCCACTTCTTCTGCATGACAAGGTCCTGCAATTACTGCCTGATTTCTAAAACCAATTTTAAATTCGTCTCTTAAATAATGGGCAACCACGTCATTCACTTTAGGAATAATACCTTTGATTGCTGAAACGAAAATTTTGTCTTTATAATCACAATTCATTTTATCTAATGTATCAGATAAATAAATTGACGGTGTCGCCAAAACAACAATATCACAGGCAGAAACCAACTCGTTGATATCTGTTGTTAATTTTAAATTTTTAAGATTGAAAGTTGCCGCAGTAAGATAGTTCGGGTTATGGCCACGAAGCTCGATTGCTCCTTTCACAAACTCACTCCTTACGCACCAATGCACTAATTTACAGTTCTCAACAAGCATTTTTACAATTGCTGTTGCAAAACTTCCACTTCCCACAACACCCACGGAAACTTCCTTTTTATTCTTTTTAGGATTTGAAGATTCTGAAATTGTTTTCTTTTTCGTCATAATTGAAATGTGAACTGCAAATATATTAAAACAAAGATTCAACAAAGCTTTTCCAGCAACGATAAACGTTATTTTCTGAAAAAATTAACACTTCAACATAATTAAATATCTAATTGAACGTTAATTACAGAAACAACTAAAGTTTTGTTAAAAAAGATATCGTGTAGAGTTTGTTCATTTTGTACCAAAGCTTATTAATTTACTGTTGATTCTAATACAATCTGCTGAATTTTTTTTACGTCAGTTTTCATATTAAACTTATCAAATTTACATTTCATATATCGCGAAGTAAAATCATCATGAGTAGATAATAGAATTTGGCAGTCCATAAAATCGTTTCTAACAAGTTTTTTCTACATCATTTTGTAGATCAATTTTTAATTGATCAATGAAATAAGATGGAGTCATTCCAGTTTCTTTTTTGAATGCTATCCCAAAAACATCTCGTGAGGCAAAGCCACAGTACTCGGATAAATAAGAAATCTTATATTGTCTGAATATGGGTTCTTTATATAATACTTTGACAAGATAGTGTATTCTAAGACCATTAAGATAATTATTGAAATTTTTGCCTTTATGCTGATTGATTATCGTTGAAAGATAATTGGGATTGGTATCAAACGAGCTGGCAAGATAAGAAAGGTTCATATCTTTTTTAAGGAAACGTTCTGACTTTTCAAACTTATCCAGTTTTAATAGTAACTGATTGATGGTGTTATCATGAATGTAAGATTTCCTTTCAAATTCTATTGTCTTTAGATCCGTATTTTGTTCAAAAACCAAAATCTTTTTATCCTTATATTTAAGTTCCGTGATGATTTTTTCATATCTGGAATGCAGTACCTTTTGGTTTCTTCGCCACAAAAAGAATATAAGGATTGCCAATGCAGCAGCAACGCCCCCGATGATTACAAGAATTATAGTCAGATTATCTTTATGATCATCCTCTTTTTTTTCTATCAAATTTTTAACAGGCTCGTTGATAGCTACTTCCTGGGCATCAAGGATACTGTCATTAAGCTTCATATAAAGTTTGGTATACTTTGAAGAATTCTCGGCATCTCCCTTTTCTGAATAAGATTTGTATAATACTTCATAAAGGTCTCTTCTCACGGTGGCTTTACTGTTGTTTTTTTCAAAAATCAGACCTTTATAGGCATATACAATACAACTGTCATATCTTTTCTGATCATATAAAAGCCACGACATTTCATTATGGACTATAAGTGGTGTTTCTTTCGTTATCCCAAACTTTTTACATACATCAAGAGACTTATGAAAATAATTCTCTGCCTCGTCCGCCCTATTCTGCTGGTTACTGATTATACCCAAATTTAGATAAAGGAAAGACAATATCCGGTTTTTCTTACTCTTGAATTTATCACTGTCATCAACTTGTTTGAGCGCCCATAATTCTTTCAGATAGTATTTTTTTGTTGGCCCTGGAAGAAGTGACTTATTTCTCATGGCTACATCAAAAGCTAAAATGCCATATATGGTAGCTAACTGAAGATATTTTTCATTGCTTTTCGGAACTTTATTGTTATATTCCAGAGCTTTGTTTAAATAACTACGCCCTTCATCAACTAATCCCAAGTTTGAATAAGCTGTGCCCATACTAGTATAATATTGAGCTAGATCATAGCTGTTTTTTACGGTACTGATCAACACATCATTTTCTTTCCCCAGTGAAATCATTTCTTTATATTTTCCGAGAGAATGGAGATTCGACATTATTAACAAATTGCAATTAAAAACACCTAAATCAAAATTGATTGCTTTGGCCTTTTTTTTAATCTCTTTGGTCATGTTCATAATCGCTGTAGGATTATCTGTGTACTGTAAATCTTCCAGCTTGTCAATTTCTTTCTGTACAGATTCCTGAGTATACTTTTCTTGTTTTTTCGGGCCGGAGCAATTAACTGCAAAAAAAAGAAATAATAGAAGCTGAAAAATTCTTGTCATGTGTATTAATAGATTAGATCAGTGAAATATCTTTATTGTTTATATAAAAAATAAGAAAAATATTTACTTTTAATAAAGTACTTTTCAAAGATAAATATACATTTAATTAGGGTTCCCTGACAAGTGCTTTTTTCAGCAAATGCAGCAGTCATTTTTAGGTAAAGTATTCACATATATTGTCAGCATTAAAAATTTGATTAAACAAAAAAGGAATCTCAATGATCCGTTTTTCGTTTTATAATTTCACGGTTAATCTCTTGGTTTACCATCCACTCAAAATGCTGATTTACAAAATATGAATACTGTAAATCAGATTTTTAACAATATTTATGGTTTATGGGATTTATGAATTCCTATTCTCTATCTTTTGTCAGAAGTTCTGTACAACATGTATTTTTGCGAAAAAATTTATCGGCAAAGCTGAGTTAATAACCAAACAATAACTAATACTATGAAAAAAAACTTTTTATTATCAGGAATCTTATTCGTCTCAGGATTAGCTTTCTCGCAGGTAGGTGTTAACACAGCAACGCCTCAGGCTACACTAGATGTGGTAGGGAAACCTACAGTTATTTCATCTCTGGATGGAGTGATAGCTCCAAGACTTACAGGAGAGCAATTAAGAGCAAAAAGCTATACTGTTTTGCAACAAGGAGCTTTGGTTTATGTAACAGCTGCAGATATTGCTCCGGCAGGACAAACGGTAAATGTTATCAATGCAGGCTATTATTATTTCGATGGAACATTATGGCAGACCGTGAAATCTTCTACCAACATTTACAATACCGATGGTTCCTTAACTAATAGCCGTACTTTAACGCTTAACGATTTTTCTTTAAATTTCACAGGAACAAACCAAACATCTACATGGGATCCCGATGGCAGGATTATTGTACAAAACCTACTGACCAATGGTGGTGAAGCTACTATTGGTTTTTTAGGAGGAAACGACAGCAATTTTTATATCCAGCAGTTCAGAAACGGAGATGCTCAGATGTTAGCAAGTGGAAACAGTACCCGACTTGTCCTTGGGACCGGCTCTACGACATTGCCTTCTGATATAAGTTTTTCTACAACTCCGGGAGGTAACGTGGCAGGACAACTAAGAATGTTCATTACACCTATTGGAAACGTGAAAATAGGAGATAACAATGTAGGAACAGAAAAACTGGATGTAGATGGTATCGCAAGAATACATCAGTTACCACTAAATGGTGCAGCAAATGCACATAACACAACAAGCTCAGGCGGCTTATCAGCAGTTCAAGATCAAACCTTCACAGCGACCAGAACTGTTGTTGCAGATAATAATGGAGTTCTAGGATATGTAAATTCTTTACCCTCAGATGCAGGAACATCCAGAGCAGTTGTAATTACAAACGCACCGGGAACACAAAATGTAGGAGGTCAGTTTATACCTAATGCGGCCATTGGTCAATTTACCAATGAGAGTCTTGATGTATATAATGCCTGGAATAATAATGTTTTTACGGTTCCTGCAAATATGGGAGGTATTTATATAATAGTTATGCAAAATTCTAATACCCATGTTAGCACAGGAACGGCAACACCTACCTGGCATACCGCAGCTTATTATGAAAAAAGTACTGATGGCGGAACAAGCTGGAATACAATGATTAGACACACCTATGCTGACCTGGCAGGTACAATTGTAGATAATGGCAATACATTATACTGGACAGGCTTCCTGAATGTAGGAGATCAAGTACGAGTGCGTTTCAGTTGCAATGCTACAACAAACAATATTGTGAATTATGGAGGACTTTCTATAACAAAACTTGCCCAATAATATAATACATTTTTTAGTCAATATATAATCTTACACAAGATTAAAGTCTATGTGTATAATAACTATCTTATCACAGAGCTAATTCGCAAAAGTATAACACGACATATCTAGCCAGAGAAATCTATTCCAATAATCGAGTATCATATGTAGATAATTGAAATGTTTAATCTCATAGGTTTTGCGCATAAAAAACCTGTTTATTAATTGAATTATAAGGATATATCAGAACCGACAATTCCAAAACTAAAACAGCATCAATATTGATGCTGTTTTAGTTTTGGAATTGTTAGTTGATTATTTTACCACCATATTATATATCATTATATATCATTATATATCATTATATATAATTTTTGTAACGGAACAAGTTATAATCTAAAGTGATGTATCTTCGGTTTCTCTATCTGGCCATGCAAAGCATTCGGGATCATAACGATTTGTATCTACTAGGTAAAAAGTATTCAGACCTTGTATCAGACTGCCCCAGCCTAGGAACAACTGTTTTACTTCTTCATGATACTTACCAAAATCAGGAAGGTCTTCCTGTAAAGCAACAAGTTCTGCAAGATCATCGTCATGAATTTTCATGGCTCTAGACAAGGCATCTTCCAATGACAAGTTATAGTTTCTCTGTAAGACGATAACGATATTCATTACTTCGGTATCCTTGCTTAGTTCTTTTTTCAATCCCTGGATATCATTCTGCCAGGCAATAATTCTGGACCATACAGATCGAACACGCTGTATCACAGGATGGCGCTCTACCTCTTCTGTTAAAAAGGTATGAAACTCTGCATCAACCAAATAGAAATAAGGAAATATTACAATTGAATATTCACGGAGTACTTTAAACAATGCAAGTGAAGGTACTGTTTGGGTTGCCTTATAAGTTGCCTCTTCCTGAGCACCATATCTTGTAACGGTGTAAAAAGTATCTGCCAGGCGTTTCATCCATTCATCAGGCATAAAAGCTCGAAATTCATCTCTGATTTTGGCGGCCTGGATGAAATAACCGGGATCTTCCGGAGTAAGGCTGTCTCCTCTGAATATTGCTACGAGTCGGTCGCAATATCTACTGACCTCTTCTTCGGTTGCATATTCAAGCTGATCATCAAATATGGTATGGAAAACAACATACCGATGCATAGGTGTAACGCGCTCATAACTTGCATAAGGATACATTCTTGCCGAACACCTGTGCAGGTTCATGCTCTTGTATCGTTCACGTATATTTTCAGATAAATATACATAATCAGTATCAATCCAGCTTCTGTAATCAATACCCATTTGTTCCACATTCGGATTGATTTTATCTGGCCAAGGGTAATAACCTTGAGGCAGGTAATTCGACGGGTTGTAATCTTCTGGTTTCATTTTTTTTAAAATTAAAGTGATAAAGTGATGTTTGATAGTTTGTTATTATGATAGAATATTTTAAATTAAAAATATTCTTTTACGAAGTATTATTGAACCTGATTCAGCTTTGCCTTTAGTTCTGCTGCCTCAGGAAATTCAGCTGCGGTATAACGGTCCAGTTTTGTAGATATATTTTTCCATCCGCTCAAAACCATGCTCATATAATGTACCCAGTTGATCACCGCGTCATGCCAGATCCCAAAATCAGGAAGATTGGCTTGTAGTTCTAAAAATTCTTTCAGATCTTCATTGTGAAGACGTAAATCTTCAATACAAGCTTCTTTGAGTGACATCTGCCGTTCGTGTTGGATCACTTTTACGATATTGTAGTAAATACTGTCAGTTGCTTCATCCTTCAGTACAGATTGTACTTCATTAAAAAAAGTGACCAGATGACAGGCAAGTGTTTGCAGGCGAATGATTACAGGATGCGCGTGAATCTCCGGTGGAAGTACGATTCCCGTTTCTAACTCCGTAAGCTGTAGAAAGGGATAGAGACAGATAGAATTTTCACGCAATGCAATACATTCGCTCACACTGGGATAGGTTTTATTTTTCTTGTATTTTAATTCCGTTTCTAATCCTGTAAAATACCTGCTGATCATTTGCGTAAAACGGGCAACAGATTCCTGTGGGATAAATTCCAAAAGCTCTTCTCTTAAAGAAGCAAGCATAGGTCCTAAAGGTATTCCTGAATCCTTAGTGGCTATTTCACCTTTCAATACCGCAATAGACTGAGTGTGTACATATCCGATATTTTCCGGCTCACTTTCTTCATAAAGATCGTCATTGTACAAAGTCCAAAGCATTAATCTGCAGATGGGTTTGAACCGTTCAGGTGGTGCTGTTGGAAACCATTGGGCTGCAATATGTGCTGTTTTGGTTTTTTTGTACTTTTTCCGAAGGTCGGGGTTCTGCTCATACAACCAAAGATATTCTCCGTCGATCCATTGATTTTCGGTAATCTGTTGTAAGTGTTCGGCATAGGGGTTTTTTAATGTCGGGAACGGGTACCTGAACTGTTGGCGAAGGAGTTCAAGGGTACCAAAATTTTCATTGTCCATATTGTGTGAGTTTGGTTTAGTTTTTCTACACTAATATAAAACTTTATTTAATAATTATTGCAATTTATTTCACACAACTATGATTATTTATGTTAAAATATTTTTAATTTCTATTATATTGAGAATCACAAATAAATTTCGCCCTAAGGATACTTTCAGTGTAAATTCTTTTAAAGACCTCATATTATTGAATTTTATATTTTTATTATGTATTCAACCCATGATCGTTTAACTATCTAAAAATCAAAGAACTTTATTTGATATCTTAATGGACTTTGATCTGAGGTCGATAAGAAAAATAATCCTCTTCATTATTTAATTCTACAAATTTCTTAATGATATTAAAATCATTTATTGATGAATAAATTTCAAAATTCGAAAAGCAATATTGGTACAGATTATATTCTATTAATTTTTTATCACTTAAAAATTGTATCGTACTATGTAAATCTTTTTGCTCTGAAAAAATATTCTTGATCCAAAATAATTATAATTAGATTTTTACTAATAGGAAATATTATTTCAACACCTGCCTCCCAGAAACCTTTATAAAAAGATACTTTTTCTTTATGATGGGGTTTTAAAAGTAATGGCTTGTCTCATGTTAAAATATCATCTTGTGTATAATAAAATAAAGCCAAGGTATTTCTTACAAAAGATTTACCTCTAGAAATAAAAAATGTAATTAAACAATCTGATTGCATTTTTTGTAAAAAGAAGTTATATTAAAATTTTTCTTTAGGTTTGAAAAATTAAAAAAATGAACACTAAAAATGAATATTTATCGTTTTCTTATAAAAATAAATTTGGTAAAGATGGCATCACTAAATATTGCTATTCATAAAATTTAAACAAAATGAACTAAATACAGTGAATATTTGTCAAAAATAACCCTTAAAACTTATTTTTAATTAAATTTGCAAGCTTAAAACCGTTTTTTTAATATACTAAGAGAAGAAATATGAAGAAATTTCTAAGCAGCAAGAAGAACGTAAACATCCTTCTGGGAGGACTTTTATTAGTAGTTTTTGCACAAGGGATTTTCATAGCCAAATTATTTTCTGACAGAGATGATAAAACCTATGAAGTGAACCTTGTAAAAATAAACACTGAAAAAGACAGTGTAGATTACTTAAAAATGAAAACAGATTTAGGTCTTGTAGATCAAACTGTTGCTCAACTCAATTCATTCTTAAAATCAAAAGACATTTCGAATGAAAAGCTAACAACCCTTAGCAAAGACAGTATTTCAAGTTCTGTTTATCTGGCAAAACAATCTAACCGATATAGTCAGTATTTAATGGACTTACAGAAAAAATTAATGCAAGTTCCACTGGGAATGCCTACTGAAGGCCATATCTCATCAAATTTCGGTATCAGAAAAAACCCTATTCCTTTTAAAACTGTTTACGCATCTGTAAGATCGGGTGCGCCTTCAGAATCTAAACCTGCCGCTGTTGTCGCAGCTGCAAAACCTGAAGTAAAGGCAGAACCCGTTGAAAAAACAATCGAATTAACCGACAGCTACGGAAATAAAAGAGAAGTAAAAGTAATGGTGACGCCAAAATCAGCTCCTGTGGCTTTGGCTCCTGCAAGTACTTCTACAAAGTCTATTGCCAGTAATTCAAGTTCAGGATCTAAGGCTCCTGTTGTTGAAAAAAATAATCCGCCTGCTGAGGCTGATCAGATGCAGTTTCACAAAGGGTTGGATATTGGTGTAGCTTTTGGTTCTGATGTTATCGCAACTGCTGCTGGAACTGTAATTTTCTCAGGACAGAAAGGAGGTTACGGAAACTGTGTAATTATTTCTCACGGAAATGGATTGGCTACATTATACGGACATTTATCTCAATTGGTAGCGAAAGTTAATGAAAAAGTAAAAGTGGGTCAGGTAATTGCAAAATCCGGAAATTCGGGACGTTCCACAGGACCGCATCTTCATTATGAAGTACACAAAAACAATACTCCGGTAAATCCGAAATTGTTTATGAATTTATAGAAAAGCTTACTTTTTATAGAGTTTCGGCGGCACCTTTGGTGCCGCCGAAACTTGTTCATATCAATAAGAAAGAATTACTGTAAGATTTTAATTGTTCATTTAAAATGGTCTAATATACTTCCTTATTACTTTTTCTTCTTTAGCTGTCAGTTCTAATTGTCTTTGTAAATACAAAGCACTGGTAATTACTTCTTCTTTTTTATGATGGTTGTAAACTATCACAGATAGTTTCACCATATACTCCTTTTTAAGGGAAAGAACATTTACAAAAGAAATGATATTACTGTTCTCTTTTGTAGTAGCTGTTAAACCCAAGATTAGTGAAAGATTTAGATTCTGTAACATTTCTATACTCAAATCGCTTTGCGTTCGGGAGGGAAATCGAAGCACAATAGCCGATATTATTACTAAAGTTTAATTGAAAAACTGCCGTTGAGTTTTGCACTTCTGCCTGTCTGACGCAAAACCCGTGTTAAGCGTTAGTGTTTTTCTGTTAAGTTTCCATGTTAACAGATTATGCTGTTATGTTTTCCTCTTTAATGCTTATGCTAAGTATAAGCCATATTCCCCATGAAGAAGCAACAATAATAAATGCTGTTAGCGGGAACCAAAAAGAAAGCAAAAAGGCAAATAAATACAAACCAAAGCCCATGCGAGTAGTCATTATTCCAGCTCTTATTTTTTCTATATTAACTGAAGGTTTAAACAATGACTGAGGATGGGTATAGGTATATTGTATAATATTCCATGCGATATTATTTAATAATGAAGCGGCACAGTATAACGTGATGGCAGGTTGAGCAATATCCGTTTGCAAATATTCGGCTATAGCCATTGTTGGAAACGGCAATATTATAATTGCCATGAGCAATAACCCGTTTGCGTAGGTGAATTGCGGTGATGTCTTTCCAAATGATTTTAATGCGTGTGAATGGTTTACCCATGATATCAATATGGTAATGAAGCTAATGAAAAAAGCTAACCAGGATGGCCAGGAATGAGCAAGTGCATCCCATAATTCTATTTTAGTGTGAATGTTTTCGATAGGTGGTATTTTAATTTCTATAATAAGTAAGGTAATGGCAATTGCAAATACTCCATCGCAAAATGCTTCAAGTCGGGAATTAGGATTGTGCATACTGTTTTATAATTTCTGATTTTACTTTATCGATTTCTTTGGCAATGAAATGCCCCATATTTCCTGCCGAAATTTGTTTGCCTTCACTTTTTGGAAAGTAATTTTCTTGAAATAAATAGTTCCCATCGGCATCGCCTTCTACTACCATTGTTGGGCAAATGAAAAAATAATTGATTTCCAAAGATGCAATATTGGTGTAGGCTTCCTAAATCTCTGCGTAAGGTTTTGCTATCGTGTAAAGTAAGCTCAGAACCGCCAACTAAAATTAAACGTTAATTATCATCACAAAAACATTCTCATTCCAAACCATACATTTTGCCGTGTCGTCTAAAAATTGGGGATTGCTACTAAAAACCAATGCAATATAAAAGTCCATAGATTTTTGAAGGTCTTTTACTGCCAAATTGATAAATACTTGTTTGCCATTTTATATCTTTTTCGTTGTCAAATCTAATATCTCGATTTTTGCATGTTGATAAGTGGTACTCTACAATTTCCGCTAACGTTTAGGGGCTTTGCAATGGTGGGGCAACCGAAGCATAAATCTTCAATTTTGTACAAAAGTTCAATTGAAAAGCTACGGTTGAACCTTGTACAAATGCCTAATCGAAGCCGTTCCGCACCGCTTTTGGCAATACCTTGTGAGTTGCCTTCTTAATCTGTTATAAAAGTGATTAAGCAGTCTTTGTTTTTCTACTGTATCGCCATACAAAATACCACGTAACTAAAATTTGAAAAAGAATAATTGTTGGTAGAATAAATGGATATTCTTGAAATGGTTTCAGTGAGTCGCCACCACCTAACATTAATGGCAAATCTGTAATATTAAATATCACAATAACAGCTAATAACGCTTTACTGCCTTTGAAATACCACCAACAAAATAATCCATACAAAAACTCTAATGCAAAATTTAGCCAAGGGTAATCAAGAATTCCCAAACCCCAAACTGGTGTAGCTGAAAACGGAGAAAGTTGAATGTCTTTTTCATGAAAAATCATATCGATAACTATGTGTGATAATACACCAATTGCGATGGCAGCAGCAAGTTTTCGATTTTTGTAGCCCCAATTAATAATAGCAAATGAAATTAATGCCGCCACCACAGCACCAAATACAGAATGCGAATATGGCAAATAATCAAGGTGTACTTTTCCGCCTGAAATGGAATAATATTCCCAACCCAAGTAATTAAATAATACCCAAAATAATTCTATCAACTGTACTGAAACCAGTAATAAAATCATAGGTGCTGTTGGCACTTTTTTTTTAATGAGCAAGGCTGTTGCTGCGTGATTGATTGCATACATAATTGTAAATCTTATAGTTTGTTAGTAATAAATTTCCTTCGTTCCATTTTCATTTTTTCAATTATTAATTGATGGAACAAAAATAAAACTACCTTAACAATCAAAACGATAACAAAAGATAAGAATTAAAAATACTACTTCTTTAAAATCCTATTTCTAATCCTGCTTAATGAGACAGGTGTAATTCCTAGAAATGTAGCAATTTGATGTTGTGGTATTCTGTTTATCAGATCGGGTCTATTATTCAAGAGATTTACATATCTTTCTTCTGGTGTGTCTAAAATTTGTGAAGTGTATAATTCGTGTAATGAAACAAAGCGCTCTTCTAAAACTTTTCTAACAAACTCATTCATTTTTGGTAATTCAGTATAAAGCTCCTGTGAGGCTTTATCCGAAATAGTAAGTATTTGGCAGTCTTCCAATGTTTCAATTGAATGTCTGCTTGGTTTTTTAGAAATGAAACTGTCATAAGCACCAGCAAACATTTTTTCGGTAAAAAAATAAGCAGAAATATCCTTCCCGTCTTTTGTATAAAATAGACGAATACAACCGCTGATAACAAAGTAAATTTCCTTTGCCGTAATGCCTGCTTCCAAAAGTATGGTCTTCTTTTTTATGTTTTTGGGCACAAAGTATTTCATTACTATTCCCAGCTCTTCGTCCGTGAAGCTGGTTAGAAGTTTTATAGAATTGATTATGTTTTGGTCTATCATATTTTTGGTCTGTATCATCAAATAGGGTTGCTGCTAACATTTCGGAGCCTTGCACTCGGGAGGGAAACCCTGCCCGTAGGCAGGGAAGCACAAAAGCTGAATTTATTACTAAATTTCATTTGAAAAACTACCGTTGAATTTTGCAATCAGTCCGCCAACGCAAAACCTGTGTTGAACTAAACCTTCGGTGGTTTTTCGAAATTCGCTATTCTATTATTGTATTTTTAATTTGATTAAAAATACAATAATAATGGTTAAAAAAATTGCAACAACAATTAAGGAGAACAAATTTTTAATATTGGCAACAACTAAAGTTCCATTCAACGGGCTTTTCCAGATACATTATAAGATAGTAATAATTTGTAAGGCTTTTTTGCTATTGTAGTGTAGATGCTGAATTGGAC
The DNA here is from genome assembly GCF_900114875.1 of Chryseobacterium limigenitum. GTDB lineage: Bacteria > Bacteroidota > Bacteroidia > Flavobacteriales > Weeksellaceae > Chryseobacterium > Chryseobacterium limigenitum. The sequence goes on along the minus strand of NZ_FPKW01000014.1, from coordinate 51,093 downwards.
TAAATCCATTCATCATTTACATTTTTAATCTTCCTTTAAGATGCTCTGACGAACCATCTTTTTTCAGAATATTTGAATAGATGATATTTTTATTATAATCCTGAACATTCACAACATTCATACCGATTTTAGGCTCCTTCCAATAGACCATAAAAACATTTTTAGAAACTTCTACTGCAGTATATTCAACCGTATCCGAAATTCCACCTGCTCCGACAAAAGACATGGTTTTATTGTCTTTAAAGTCTAAAACAAATTGAGCGGTTCCAAAGTTCACTTCCACTTTTCGTCCGATGGCAGGATAAGGTGATCTTAAATCCCAATTCATTTCTCCTAAGAAGACTTTCGCTCCCATCGCCAATTCATCTTTTCCAGGAAGACCTGGATATTTATTAACCATAAAATTGACAATAGATTCTGAAGTTTTATTTTCTGTGACTGCTTTTTTATAGTTTTCAAGATAATTTTTAACAAAATCCAACGAGTTTGGAGAAAGAGTCAGTTTTGCAAAATGAGAAGGTACAACCTGTGTAGGATTTAATGCCTTCATGGCATCAATTTGCTCTATCCATTCGTCAATAGCTTTTTGATTCTGTGTATCGGCCATCCAGAGGTGAGAATCTACAGAAACTGAAATTCCGCCGACAACCGTTTTCAAAGAAGGAATCCAAAGAAAACTATGCGCTGAATCATTAACATTTTGTTTGATCTCTATTTTATTTCCTTCCAAATCAGGAATTGAGTTTACTGCTTCCGGAACAATAATTTCTGAAGGTGCATCTTCTTTCAATTGGGGTTTCCAAACTGCCATTTTATCATCTTTTGAAGCTGAAATAAGATAAGCAGTCTGTGCTGTGGAAATTATTTTCACATTTGGAAAAGCTTTTTTGATAACATCCAAACCGAAATAAAAATCAGGATCGCTGTGCGAAATAAAAACTGTTTTCAGATTCTTTCCAGTCGCTTTTATTTCCTTGATAAGCTGTTCAGCATATTGCTTTTGAAACTGAGCATCAATAAGAATTGCATCTTTATCTCCATAAATGATGGTTGAAGTGATCGGAAAAATCGCTTTCGAACCCGGATTATAAACTTTAATCTTCAAATTTCCCGCAAATACAATGCTTACAAAACCCAATAAGACTATTAATGATAATAATTTCTTTCCTAACATAATGATCTTTTTAATTAATAAGCAGCTGTAAAACGTTCACGAATATGGTTATTTTGCTCTAATTCATCAACCAAAACTACCGCAACATCTTCTACAGAAAGGATGCTTCTACCCTCTTCATTCAAAACAGGAGTTTCTAAAGAAGTTCTGTATTTACCCGTTCTTGATCCTACATTTGCCTGATTCATTTCAATAGCAGGGCTAAAGAATGTCCAATCCAATGTGCTGTTTTCTTTGATCTTATTTAAATAGTCTCTTGCCGCTGTCGCACCAGGTTTGTACGCCTCGGGAAAATCCGGAGTGTCTACAATCTGAACGCCATCCGCAATGTAAAGACTTCCAGCTCCGCCTACTGTAATAAATCTTTTAACACCCGCTTTTTCAACTGCTTTTTCGATGTTTTCAGAACCTGTAAGGAAATCGTTATAAAGATTTGGATTCGTCCAACCCGCATTGAATGTGCTGATCACCGCATCACTTCCTTTTAAGGCTTCCGATAGTTCATCTATGTTATTTACATCGATACTTTTTGCAGACACTTTATCATTCTGCTCCACTTTAGATGCATCTCTTACGATAGCTTTTACCGCATATCCTCTGTTTGCTAACTCGTTTACGACTTGAGTTCCTACAAATCCTGTTGCACCAATTACTGCTACTTTTTTCATAATATTTATTTTAAATTAATTGTAATAAAACTTGTTACATTTATGGATAAAAAATTTTAATCGAACTGATCAGTGAATTCTTTCAATGACTTATTTCCTAAAAACTTTACTACTAATTGATCTGTTTCAACAAACAAATCATTCAGATGATTATTGATCTCTCGGCCGACACTGCAAAAGGGATTCGGGTTATTGTTCTTCTTTCCTAACACTTCAGAATTCTTTACTGCTGAATAAATTTCAGAGATTGTAATTGAACCTGCACCTTTTGAAAGCTGACTTCCACCCTCTTTGCCCTGTCTGCTCGTGATTAAACCCGCTTCTCTAAGAACGCTGATCTCTTTACGAACAACCGCCGGATTTATATTGATGCTACCCGCCATCCACTCAGAAGTTAACCACTCCTGCGGGCTTTTGGCCAGTAAGGTCATAATATGTATCGCCGTAGCAAATCTTGTATTGTTCATCTTAATTACATGGCAAAGATAAACAAATTTTCAAATGTAACAAATTTTATTACAGTTAAATTTTTCTTAAAGAATTAATTTATCCAAATCCAACAGCAAGTAATTGATATTTTGATTGATCGTTCTTGTAGCCGACTGCATTTGATTCAGCATTGCAGCCCGATTATGAAGATCATCAGCTCTGTAATAACCTCCATCACTGAAAATAACCGACTGATCTGCTTCCGTTTTACTATCATCAAACTGATAATGCAGCCATCTTTCCTTCATATTCTGAATAATAGAATGAGTTTCTTTATTCGAAAACTTTTTCTCAGTATACATATACCAAATGAATGGCGGAAAATTCGGAGACTCCAGTTTTTCTTTCCAAATATCTCGTAAAAGATTTCTCGTGTGTACAAATTCAACTTTTTTACCTTTCGGATTTAATGTTGCTAAACCAAAACCTGCTCCTAAAGCCCCACCCCCAATGTCAATTGCACTGCTCCATGCATCATCTTTTACAATTCCTCCTGCGATAGATGCGGCAGCTCCTGCGACAATTGAATATAAAATCAGTTTATTATTTTTAGAATCATTAAGATTATCAACATAATTTCCAATTTGAGCGACACGTTCTCCTTCACAGTCGAATTCTGCGGCTACCGCATCTAATTCGGTTAAAGAAATGGTTATTTTACTATTAATCCTTGTTTTAAGCTGTAAAACTTTAACCTGAGAAGCCAGTGATGAATCTTTTTTAAGTTCCATGATTTTATGCACCTCATTCAGATTATCCAACGCATTTAAAATCAAAATACTCTGGTCAGAAAACATGGGCTTAAGGTCTTTATTCGCCAATAAAATTGAGTCTGAATTATATGAAGGTAATTTATTGGAATAATTATATTGAAAAGGAGCCTTGCAATAGCTGTCTTTCAAGGTAAGAATATTCTGCTTTATTGCCTGGTTTTTCTTGGAAACACAGGAAGTTATTAAACTAAAAACAGTGAAAAGGTAAAATATTTTTTTCATCCAGGTTTGTTTTACTTGCCTACAAGCTAGAATTAAACTTTGCTTGATTAACCCAATACGAATATAACAAAATAAAAAAATTTACCCGAAAATCAGGTAAATTTTAATTTATATGTAAGGTAAAATTATTTAATTCCCAACAATTCCACAATGAAGACAAGTGTACTGTTTGGCCCAATTTCTTTGCTTACTTCCTGCTCTCCGTAAGCCAAATGTGGAGGAATAATCAATCTCCATTTGCTTCCTACAGGCATTAGCTGTAATGCTTCCGTCCAACCTTTAATTACTTTATTCAAAGGGAAAGAAGCCGGTGTTCCTCTTTTTACAGAGCTGTCGAAAACTTTTCCGCCAATTGTAGTTCCATGGTAATGGCATTTAACCATAGATTTAGGACCCGGTTTTACACCGTCTCCTTCGGTAATGATCTCATACTGCAAACCGCTTGGTAATTGCACTACGCTTTCTCTTTTACCGTATTCTGCCATATATTCCCTACCATCATTAAGATTTTTCTCAGCTAATTCTTTTTTACGTTTAAATAATAAATCTGCTACTCCCATAATTTAATTTTTTACAAAGATAAGATTTTGAAGCGGGAAGTTTGAAGCTGGAGAATGGAAGTTTTGGAAGCTCGTAATTACCTCAATTCTACACATCTCCAAAAATTCAAATAAGATTAATATTATCGTAACGTATATCTCGAAAGTTGGCGTTATAATTGAATTTTAAAACTAAATGCCAGATCCACTAAAATATAATAAGAAATTTGACCAATTGTCGGACGAGGAAAAAGAACTCCTCGAAATCAATAAAAAAAGCATTGCCGATTTTGTTGAACAGTCTCCATCAGTAAGCGATGTTGATTATGCTACCCGAAATGCTCATGCAAAAACCTACGCCGTTGCAAAGGGACAATTTTTGATTGATCCCAATATTCCCAATGAGCTGAAACAGTTTTTTGATAAGGAAAAATTTGATTTAACGATAAGATTTTCCAATGCTCATTTAAAAGTTAAAAATAGCAAAAAAGATATTCCTGCTTATGGATTTTCCGTGAAGATAAAGGACGAAAACGGTCAATTGCTTGCCAATTTTCCTTTGGTGAATTTTCCTTTATTTCCTATTAATTCTGTAAGTACTTTTTTGAAGTTATTTACTTCAGTTAATCGGTTTTTCATTAAAAAATGGAGCTCATTTTCATTAATGATACAAATACTGAAAGTGATCCCGTCTACTTTTACAGGCTCTTTTTTAAAGAATATCATTAAGCTTTTACTTCATAAAAATGATTTTTTCCTTTCTTTTGATTATCATTCTGTGGGAGCTTACCGATTGGGAGAAAATATGATCAAAATAAAGTTGAGTCCAAGGTCTGTTGATAAGAATTTCGGAAAGAAATTAAGGGCTAAAGATGCTGTTGAAAGTTATTTTACTTCTCACGAATTTGTTGCGGATATTTTAATTCAAATTTGTTATAATTTGGAGGATCAACCCATCAATAAGCTCAATATTGAATGGAAAAATTCACCATTCATTAAAATCGGAGAAGTAAAAATTGAAAAAAAAGCTCTGCTTGATCCTCGTTCATGCGAAAACGAAATGCTTTCATTCAATCCTTTTGAAAGTAAAGTCTTCTTTCAACCTGTCGGAAAAATACAGAAACTTCGGGATGAGGCATATAAAGTTTCGATGCAGACGAGACTAAAGATCAACAAGTTACTGAAATACAAGTAAATCAATTGTCAATTTTGCTTTTCAAATGAATCGTGAATTTTATTCAAATAAAAAAGGCTCTACAATTTGTAAAGCCTTTCTATTTTTAATGATAATTGATATTAATCTATTCTTCAATTTTATCTTTTTCCTCGTCTTTATCAGGGAATATGATTGATAAAAGAACCGAGATTACCAATACTCCACCCACAATTCCTAACGAAACTGGTGATGAAATGTGGATCCACGGTGCAATTAACATTTTAACTCCGATGAAGGATAGGATAATTGCTAAACCATACGGCAATTTGCTGAACATGTGAATGAAATTTGCCAACAGGAAATACAATGATCTAAGACCTAAAATTGCAAAAATATTAGATGTATACAAGATAAACGGGTCATTCGAGATCGCAAAGATCGCAGGAATTGAATCTACTGCGAAAAGAACGTCTGTAAACTCGATAACAGCAACTACAACCAAAAGAGGTGTTGCCATTTTGATTCCGTTTTGAACGGTAAAGAACTTGTCTTTATCGTAGTTATCAGAAACTTTCCAAAAGCTTTTGATCAATTTTGCACCTGCAGAATCGCCAAAATCTTCATCGTCTCCGTCATCTCCGCCACCCCAGGATTTTATTCCTGCGTAAATTAGGAAGATTCCGAACAAGGTCATTACAACATTGATAGTAACTGCTTTACCAAAAATAGTCATCTCAGGTAAATACGTTAAATTGATAAGACCAACTCCCGCAAAAATGAATATCGCTCTGAATATCAATGCTCCGATAATACCCCAAAACAATACTTTATGATGAAGATGCTTTGGAACTTTGAAGAATCCAAAAACAAGGATAAATACAAATAAATTATCTACCGATAAAGCTTTTTCAACCCAATAAGCTGCTTGATATTGTGTGAATTTTTCCACTGCTAATGCGTGACTTCCCGGACCTAAATCTGAATTGTAAACCCAATACACCACTCCTGAGAAGATCATTGATAATGAAATCCACACCACTGACCAGATCGTCGCTTCTTTCGAAGAAACTTCGTGGCTTTTTTTGTTGAAAACTCCTAAATCCAGAAGTAACATGATAACAACCGTTATCGCAAACCCCCACACCAAACCAGGGTGCAGTTCTAAAATACTTTGATGTTGTTCCACTATAGTATGTGTTATTATATGATAAAAGCAATAACTGTATGATGTACAATTATTGCCCGTTATTTATTTTATTGATCTGAATTCCTTACAAATATTTCTGCTGAACAGTTTTAATCGTTTCTTCTAATTTTCTGTCTGCAGTAGGATCTCCGATCGCATTGAATTTCCATTCTCCGTTTCTCTTGTAGAAAACTCCCATTACCATGGCAACGTGACCTTTGAAAGATGCATCATTAGCGATATCATATTTAGCGAAAACTTCTCTGACGTTTGTTGGAGTTCCTTCGTAAATTCTGATCGACGCAAAAGGAATTGTTCCGAAATCCTGCCCTCTATAACTGTTTAAAACCAATGCAACATGCTCTACACTAGCATCCAACTGACTGAAATCAACAGTAATAACTTCGTTATCAAGACCATCATCTCCGTTTACGTCGCCCGTTAAATCATCACCGCTGTGCTTTACAGAACCGTTTTTTGACTTTAGGTTTCCGAAATAAATTACTTCAGTTGCATTTTTATTTGAATCGTATAAAATACAGCTTCCATCTAAATCTACCGCTTCTCTTGTAACTCCTCCGAAGAAACCTTTTTTCTCAATTGCACCCCAGTTGATCCCAACACAAGCCTGCGTAAGAGCTGTACCGTTTTCTTTCGTAAGGTTTATTCTTTGACCTTTTTGTAAGTTAATAGCCATCTTTTTATGTTTAGTTGTTTATTATTTGTTTGGGCAAAATTTGCCTTTTGCTTTTCAGCTTTTTATTAATTATTTAAATTTAAATTCAACATGGCGCGAAGAATATTCGTTTCTTCATTAATGTCGAATATTTTGCTCATAATATCTACACTTTCAAGATTTCGGAGATAGTCTTTCAAAACGTTTGTTACCGCTTCTGGCAATACACGTTTCCTTTCATTGATCGTATCTTCCAGCTGTTCGTTTTTTCTTCTCAACTGATTAATAATTGAGCTTTGATTTGATTCATTGGGCGTAACATCTATCTTTTCAAGTATTTTAGAATCAATCATATACATTTTCTTTTCTTCAATATTAAAAATGAAATGATCATCCGACTGAAAAACCTTAAAAAGTTCATACTCATTACCCGCAACAATGTAACCGCATATAAAACGAACTTTAAACCCCTGTATATTAAGCCTTCCGAGCAGTTTTCTTTCGATTGAATAATCCAAATACTGATACGATGGAACTGCATTACATTTTAACAGCTCTTCATCAACACCGGATCTGTAAAACTCTGTTGCATATTTTTTATAAAAATACAGAACATTGTCCCACTGCACCCGAAATTTATCTTCTGTAAGGTCGTTATAAAGGCTTTTTAACTGATTGGAAAATACACCGCTGTACATTTTCCTGTCGGTTTCAAAACTATCTGCTCTTCCTTCTTCAAAACCCGAAATATATCTATTATTAACATCAATTTCATTAATTACCGTCAACAGATCATTTTCTTTCTGACGTTTGATTTTCGTCAGCAATTCTATTAAACTGTCTGTATACTGGAGGTGAAAAAGCTCGAGTTTACTATAATCCAATCCCTTATTTTCCCGAAATAAATTGTCGATAATATCTGTTTTAATATAAATCGATATGACATCAATATTTTCAAAAAAATTCGAAAGAAGTTTAAGCTTTGTTAATCTTCTTTTACTCTGAGATAATATGGTTATAGCTTCATCATCCACCTTTATACGGTATTAATTATCCTCTGACGTTTGCTTTTAACTCATGTTCTAATGTCTGTAGATCCTGATCCAGCTTTCTTCTGCCTTCTGCACCCTGCTTTTGGATTTGCTTAACCTCGTTCAAAGTACCGATAAGTTTCGCAGTTGTTTCTCTCAATGTTTCTACAGAAACGATCGTTTGTTCGTTCGCTCTGGCAACATTTACTGAATTTTGTCCCAGACGTTCTGCATTTTTTCTCAAAATTTCTTCTGTTGTAGCAGAAACCTTTTGTTGAATCTCAATATTCTGCTGTTGTCTGTACATTGCAACCGCTAAAGAAAGCTGATTTTTCCAAAGTGGCAACGTTGTCGTCAAAATAGTTTGCGCTTTTTCAGCGATAGAAACGTTGTTGTTCTGAACCAGTCTGATTTGCGGGAGAGACTGCATCATGATCAGACGAACCACTTTAAGATCCGCCAGTCTTCTGTCTAATCTTGCAATAAAATCTCTCTTATCGGCAATTTGATAATCCTGATAAGTCTGTGGAGCAGCTTCCATCTGAGCCAATTCAACTCCAGCTTTTTCCATTCTCAGGTTTCCGACAATTACCAATTCTTCGATCTGTTTGATTGCATTCACATTACTTTCAAAAATAGTCTGTAAAACAGCATTATCCTTGGTAGAAGTAATGATTCCGGCATTTACCTTATAAGCGATCTGATCGATATTATTAACGATCTTATCATATTTTGTAAATAAATTCTCAATCTGCGTCACGATACTCTTCATGAACGGCAGTTTGCTTAAAAAGCTTTTGAATTTATTTTGATTTAATTCATCTACATCTACATAATTAAGCTCCAACAATAGATTATTGATAAGTTCTCCTACTTCTCCGGAATTTGATCTTCTCACATTTCCTAAGAAACTATCACTCTGATTAGACAACGTTCTCTGAAGATCAGCTCCAAAATTGACGATAGATCCCGGATTAGATTCATCGATAGAATCTGCAAGAACCTCGTATTTTTTACGCTCTTCGATCTGTAACTGAGTCAAATTTACATTTCCATCTCTGTCTACGAGTGGAGCCGGAGACATACTTGGAGTTGCAGGCTGAACCGGTGTCGGAGGAGCCATCGGAGCAGGTTCGAATGTCTTTAAAGGTTCAATAGATCCAAGTGGATCAATCGGTTGATTTTCTTGATTATCCATGGTAAATTATTGATAGATTGATACAAACTTGTCCAGACCATCCCTCTGTCCGCTTCCTACAGCTTCAAATTTCCATTCTCCGTTTCTGTTGTAGATTCTTCCGAATTCTACAGCCGTTTCGATTGAGAAATCTTCATCTAATTCATATTTTAAAAGCTCTTCATTCGTTTCCGTATTGAAAATTCTGATGAAAGAATTTCTTACCTGTCCGAAGTTTTGCTTTCTCGATTCAGCTTCGTGAATCGTTACTACCACTGTAATTTCTTTTACAGCATCATCAATTTTAGTTAAATCGATTTTAATTTGCTCATCATCACCATTTCCGTCACCCGTCAAATTATCTCCTGAGTGAATCACCGCCTTATCCGGAGACTCAAGGTTGTTGTAAAAAATAAAATGATTATCAGAGACTAACTTTTTGTTCTCGCCCAATAAAAATAAAGACGCATCTAAGTCGAATCCTGTTCCTGTAGACGTGTTATTGGTATCCCAACCTAAACCTACAGTAAATTTAGGTGCGTTTATGTTTTCTCTTTGTCCTTTTTGTAAGTTAATAGCCATAATATAATTCAGTTTGCGTTAAAGTGTTTATATTGTTTTCGTATTCTTTTATTAAATGATAATTGTTGCTGATCGCAAGTTCCAGCAGGTTATCCATATGTTCTTTTGTTACTTTAGACGTAAGATACTCAAAATTACTTGAATCCAGGCCTAAAATATATTTCACGATCCTTGTATTGAACTGGAAACTTGGCTGCAACATTACTTCCGCAACATCTTTCACTTCTTTTACAGCGTAGTAATTGAAGAAGTTTTCAATTGTAGGATCCAATTCAAAATTCATCAATTCAGCATAATACATGAATAAGAAATCAGCCTTTACATCAAATTCATCCAAGATTTTATTCACTGTAAATTCATGACTTCCCGTTATTTTTATATCGTCTATAAAAATACAAAGTTTTCCTCTTAAAAAATCTTTATCAAGATAATAAGTGTCATTGGCAATCAGATTTTTACGGTCTTCAAAGCTTAAATTTCCGTAATCTGTTGTATAGGTATGATTTCTATTGATTTTTGATAAAATACTCGACTTTTTTCCTTTCTGAAATAAATAAAAATCAAGATATTTTTTGAAATAAAAACATAAAAAATTAGAAGCCGTCGGAATCGCCATGTATGGACTTGGCAACACTACGATTTCTTTATCTGTATTTAAAATTTCTTCGTGTTCTGAAAGAAATCCGTCAAATAATTCTTTTGCAAATTTTTCAGCATACGATTTATCGCCATACTTGAAATAGCTGTATTCTGCGGGCGAAAAAGTAAACTCATCCGCCGAATGAATGTGGTGTAAACTGTACCTTTTATTCATTTCTATTAGTTTTTTAATAAATATGCATTAAATCCAAAATCCTTTGCACCCTTGTAATCTGCAATCGGATTATCTCCGATATGCAAAATCTGATCCATCGGCAGATCCTGATTTTTAACTCTATTTTTTACCTCCTGAAAAATAAGAGGATTTGGTTTAGAAATATTCAGTTCATCAGAATAAATATGGAAATCAATGTAATGATCCAAATTTTCATTGATCAGAAATTTCCTCATCGTTTTTCCTTTGATAAATCCTGTGTTACTTAAAACATTAATTGTTTTTCCCTGATTTTTAATTTCGTCAAAAAACTGATGTAAATTTTCGAAAATAACAACAGGTTTATATTCTAAAAATAACTCTTCGCTTTTCAGATAAAAGTCATTTAGTTTTTCTTTATTTATTTGTTTTAAATCAACATTCAAAGATCCTAGGATCAATAAATAAATTTCAAAAGTATCAATATTCCCGCCCAACACTTCATTGATATTATTACAAAGATCATCATAATATTTTACGACTTTCGCAACTTCTTCAATGGGGTTATTTACGTTAAAAAATGAGGAGAACAGCTCAACTCTTTTTGCTTTAAATTCAGGGTGAGATTTTATTAAGGTAAGCCACAAATCAAAAGAAAAATGTGAGTGATTGTGGATGTCTATATCTGTTTTCAAAATGGTTTAAGTTAAAAGTTTTTATTTAGCTTTTCTTGAAAAAGATGTTTTAAATGGTTACTACTTTCTATCATCAATTCGTGTTTAAAATTTTCAGTTTTCCCAAAGATAAAATTTTTATCATAAACCCAAAGTGTTGTCTCTCTGTTTTATGATATTTTATGATTTTAATTTTATAAACGAATTATGAAGTAATTTCCCTTAAATCAAAAAAAGTTAAAAAAATTTTTGCCATTTAATTTTTTTTTATAATTTCGCAACCGATTAACAATCAACAATGTCAACAAAAATGATAAATATTATAACTTTAAACAATCCTATCAGAGCTGTGTTCTTTGGTAGCACTGAATATTTATCTGAATAGTATCGACCTTTATAAAATAAAAATATAATTAAAGGCCTGTCTATCCAGATAGGTCTTTTTTGCTACCCTACTTTCAGCTTTTTACATTCGAAAAACTTCTGTTGTTCGGTGATAAAGTATTGGAAATTTTCTTTTAAACGCAAAATTTTACATCAACGAATAAATTATTCTAGGGAGCAAAGTACGGCGACAAAGTCGCTGATGAGGCAGCTTCTTAAAATCAATGAAATTGATTCAATCTTTGCGTTAAAAAGCAAAAAATTATCACTCAACTTTATTCCAGAAGTTTAAAAATCAACAATTTAAATTTAACAAAATGAAATACAACACACGAAATATAGGGATAATAGCACACGTCGATGCCGGAAAAACAACATTAACAGAAAGATTGCTTTATTACACAGGAATGATCCACAAAATAGGAAACGTAGACGATGGAAATACAACTATGGATAAAGATATTCAGGAGAAAAACCGAGGAATTACCATTTCATCTGCAGCCATTTCCACACAATGGAAAAAGGATGATAATGTTTTCAATATCAACATTATTGATACTCCCGGACACATTGATTTTGCCGTGGAAGTTGAACGTTCTTTAAGAGTTTTAGACAGCGTTGTCGCTGTTTTCTGTGCTTCTTCGGGAGTTCAGCCGCAGACTGAAAATGTTTGGTTCCAAGCGGAAAAACATGGAATTTCAAAGATCTGTTTCATCAATAAAATGGACAGGATCGGAGCTGATTTCTTTGCTGTTTTAAATGAAATCAAGACTAAATTGAGCGCAGTTCCTCTGGCTTTACAAATTCCAATAGGTTCTGAGGATGATTTTGAAGGAGTTATTGATTTAATCAAACAAAAAGCTTTGTATTGGATAGATGAAAATGGCGAAACGATTATTGAAAAAGATATTCCTGAAAATTATAAAGCGGAAGCAGATGAATTTAGAATAAAATTAATGGAAACATTGGCTGAATATGATGAAGCATTCTTTGAAGCTTTCATGAATTCTGAAACTCAAATTTCTGAGGAAATGATGATTGAAGCGATAAAAAGAACTTGTCAAGCCAGAGCAATCGTTCCCGTTTTATGCGGCTCTGCTTTTAAAAATAAAGGAGTTCAACCTTTGCTTGATGCGATTGTAAGTTATCTTCCTGCCCCGAATCAATTAGTTTCAATTAAAGGAAAAAATCCGATAACAGAAGAAACTATTGAATTGGAAAGAAATGAAGAAGAAACTTTTTCAGGATTGGTTTTCAAAGTAATCATTGATAAGCATATGGGAAAACTGGCAATGGTAAGAATATATTCCGGAAAAATAAAATCCTGCGATACTATTCTCAATGTGAGAACCGAAGAAAATTTCAGAATTTCGAGAATTTTGCAGATGCAGTCGGACAAAACGTTGACCATTGAAGAAGCGAAAGCTGGTGATATTATCGCTTTAACAGGAATAAAAGACGCTAAAACAGGGGACTCTTTATCTTCGATTCAAAGACCTGTAGTTTTGGAAGCAATTACAATTCCGGCTCCGGTTATCCGTGTTTCGATTGAACCTAAAACGAATGCTGATGAAAAATCTTTTGGGTTGGTTTTAGCTAAAATTCAGGAAGAAGATCCTTCTTTGGTTGTCGAAAGAGACAAACAGACGGGAGAAACTTTATTGAGCGGTTTGGGTGAATTACATCTGGAGGTGACTTTAGAAAAGATCAGGTTGAATCACGGAATTGAGATCAATCAGGGAAAACCTAAAGTTTCATACAAGGAAATTTTAACCGAAACTAAAACTCACAGAGAAAAATTGGTAAAACAAAACGGAGGAAACGGTCAATTTGCTGATATTACTTTTGAAATCGGACCTAGAAATAATAATGAAATCGGTTTAGAATTCATTAATAAAATTAAAGGCGGAGTTATTCCCAGTGAATTTATTCCATCCGTGGAAAAAGGTTTCAGAGAAGCAATGGAAAACGGAGCACTCAATGGATACCCTTTAGAAAGCATGAAAATTACGCTTCTTGACGGTTCCACTCACTCCGAAGATTCGGGTGCTTATGATTTCGAAATTGCAGCAAGAGACGGTTTTAGAGCAATTGCAAAACAGTGCAAACCAAAATTACTGGAACCGATCATGCAAGTTGAGATTCAAAGTACTGAAGAGTATACCGGTGCCGTGACTGCAGATATCAACAAAAGAAGAGGAATAATCACTTCAATTGATGAAAGGTCAGGAAGAAAAATTTTCACCGCGGAAGCTCCTTTAGCTTCCACTTTTGGATATATTTCTGATCTGAGAACGCTGACGAGCGGTAGAGCTTCGATCAGTATGAAATTGTCGCACTATGCTTTAGTGCCTGATTTTATTTCAAATACATTAATGACTTAAAAAACGAGGGCTGTGAATTTATTTTGCAGTCCTTGTTTGGGTTATAGAGTGAATTATGAATAGTAAATTATGAATTTTTCTCGCGCGGATTTTGTTAATTGCGCATATTTTTTTACTAAAAAATTTTATTTCCTACAGATTACACAGATGCTTGCGTAATATTTTAAACATCAACTCCAATTAAACTTCTAAATTATTAACCCCTACAATTCTACAACTCTCCTACTTCTCAGGCATTACTTTGTATGTAGGATCATCTTGGATATTGACGTCAATGATTGCTTCTGCGTTTTTTAGCATTTTTCGGCAGTCTTCACTAAGGTGTTTTAAATGCAATTTTTTGTTTTGCTGGGCATATCTTTTCGATAATTTATCTAAAGCATCGATGGCGCTCATATCAACAATTCTGCTTTCCTTGAAATCTACAACTACTTGATCAGGGTCATTTGCGGGATCAAATTTATCGGTAAATGCTGTTACAGATCCGAAAAATAAAGGTCCAGATATTTCGTAATATTTTACCCCTTTTTCATCAACATATTTCTTTGCTCTGATTCTTTTGGCGTTGTCCCAAGCGAAAACTAAGGCAGAAATAATCACCCCAACCAAAACGGCTAACGCCAGATTATGCAGAATAATCGTTATTAAAGCTACAGTAATACCTACGAAAATATCAGATTTCGGCATTTTATTGACAATTCTAATCGAAACCCATTGAAAAGTACTGATGGCAACCATCATCATTACTCCTACCAAAGCCGCCATTGGAATTTTTCCGATAAACGGAGCTCCAACCAAAATGATAATTAAAATAGTAATTGATGCAATAATTCCTGATAATCTAGCCCGAGAACCTGCATTTAAGTTAACTAAAGTCTGTGCTACCATTGCACAACCTCCCATTCCACCGAAAAATCCGTTGGTAATATTGGCGATACCTTGCGCAACAGATTCGCGGTTTGTACTTCCTTTGGAATCCGTAATCTCATCAACCATTGATAAGGTAAGAAGAGATTCTATTAATCCAACACCTGCCATAATCATCGCATAAGGAAAAATAATTTCCAATGTCTTTAATGAGAAAGGAATCTGCGGAATATGAAAACTGGGAAGGCTTCCGCTGATGCTGGCAATATCCGCAACCGTTTTTGTATGAATATTAAAACCTAAAACAATTGCAAAAACAATTAAGATAGCAACCAGAGAGGCCGGAATAACCTTTGTTATTTTAGGAAAAAAGTAAACAATAGCAATCGTCAAAGCAGTTAAACCCGCCATAATATATAAGGTTGTACCTTGAAGCCAACCTACAACTCCGTTGCTGTCTGTGATTTTAAACTGTTCAATCTGAGCCATAAAGATAATGACTGCCAAACCATTCAGAAAACCATACATTACAGGTTGCGGAATTAATCTTACAAATTTTCCGAGCTTAAAAACGCCGACCAATAATTGAAAAATGCCGGCAAGAACAACTGTTGCAAAAAGATATTCTATTCCGTGACTTTTAATTAAAGCAATCAAAACCACGATCGTTGCTCCAGCTCCACCAGACACCATTCCGGGGCGGCCACCTAAAATTGCGGTTACCAATCCCATCATAAAAGCTGCATACAAGCCCGTCAAAGGAGAAAGACCCGCTAAGATTGCAAACGAAAGAGATTCCGGAATCATGGTCATGGCTACAGTAAAACCAGCCAACAACTCATTTTTGTAGTTTATTTTTTTTGAAAAGTCGAAAATATTGAGATAGTTATTCATTTCAACGCAAAGGTATGTACTTGAACTAATTTAAACAATCATAAAATTTGACGCCACAATTCCATCTTAAAATATTCAACAATAAAGTCAAAAAAAATGATAATATTTCACTAACACGTGTATGTATTATGTTATTTTTAATTAAATTTAAATTTTTAACAATATTTATCAATTCATTTTTTGGTTTGATTTTTAATTTTTATATATTTGAATGCAAACAAATTGATTTATTTCCAAAAGCTATTATAGGAGTTATTCAAAATATTTTTTGAAAAAGGCCTGAATAAATCAGGGAAATCAAAGGTTTAAAACCAGATAAATAAAACTGCATCAAAGAGCTTTAATAGGTAATATATTATTCATACTCATAAAAAAAAGGAAGTTTGAAATAGGTATATACGGTTTTTATTAAGCAAATGGAGTGAGAATTAAAAAGAATGATGGTACAAATTTTAACGTACATCAAATTCTTTACTATAAAAACTACCTGAAAACAAGAAATCATTACTCAACAAATAATGATTTTAAGCAAACCATATATTAATTGTATTTAATTTTTGTATTAAATAAAGTCTAAGCTGGCTTTATGTTGTATCACTTAAATTATATTCAAACTGTTATTTATTTTATAAGTTTCAATAAAGAAGCAGAGTGTAAAAACCTCTTTTTAAGAAAATAATAAATACTTATTCATTCTTTTAATGCGCATGTTCAATAAAGAAATATTTATTAAAAGAAATGTTATACAAAGAAATACATATAGGAAAGTTCATCAAAGAAAGGGTTAACGAAAAAGAAATTACAATGGAAAGAATTTGTAATTTTTTGAACAAAGATGAAGATTTTGTTGAAGCAATCTATACAAGCAAATCTGTGGATACGGATCTTCTTTTGAGATGGAGCAAATTATTAGAGTATGATTTTTTCAGACTCTACAGTTCACACCTTATTTTATACGCTCCTCCGTCTGCAGTAAATAAAAGTGCTACTAAATCTGAAAAAATACCTTATTTTAGAAAAAACATTTACACTCAGGAAATTAAAGAATTTATTATTAGAAGAATTCTTTCCGGAGAAATGACTCAAAGTGAAGTCATTAGAGAATACTCAATTCCGAAGAGTACACTTCACAGATGGTTACAGAAAAACGACGATACTAACGAATAAAAAAGCCTGATGCGCCCAAATTACACAAGAATCTACCAGGATATGCTAAGACTGGAGCATCCTGAAAAATTAAAAGACCCAAAAATACAACAGCTTATTAAAAATCTTAATACAAGTGAAGATGTATTAAATTTTAATGAAAGATTATTTGAACAGTCCAAAGAAGCTCAAAAGAATAATCAGAAATTAAAGACTTATGACAAGAAAACGATGCTCAAACTTTTACAATATCAAAAGAAGCACGGCTTTTCTACAAGTTATATGTCTCGAAAATATAAAATAAGCAGAACTACATTGGCGAAGTGGAAAACAACTTTTGAAGAAGAGTTTGAAGCTTTAAAATAAAAAAACGGATGGATTAAATTTCATCCGTTTTTTTTATTTCACATATTATCAATTCTATAACAAGCACTTTAATAGTAAAAAATTCAACTTACAAACTGAAGAAGATATAGGAATTTGGTTAAGAAATTTAATTAATTAAAAGTAGGAATCAAATTTAATTTTCTAAATATCAATCACTTAAATTAAAATAGTATATAAATGGTATACTGTTTTTTTTGCTTTTTCATGAATTTTGTTTCTATTTGCATCAGTAAATCAATAGTGAATGTGATTAAAAAGCTATAACACAAATGATGAAAAAATAATTTTAAAATTTTAATCATATCAATTTAAAAGATCTGCTAAAAAGTAAAAATGAAAGAAAATTTGTCGTATTAAGTCACAACTAAAAACGATAAGTAAAAAAAGACAAATGATGAAAGCGCATCAGTAAAATGCCCCATTTTCTCTGAAGCAAACCAAAAACACACAATGATGAAAATTAATAGCTGAGAAAGGGTAATATTTCTCATCCAAGTATTTACCCTTTTGCTATTAATTTTTATGTATTTCCGTAACTATTCGTACTTACTTACAATAAGAACACAAAATATGAAAAAAATGTATCAATAAAACGCCCCAATTTTTATTAGTACAAATTCTAAACACACACAATGGTGAAAATTAATAGCTGAGAAAGGATGATACTTCTTGTCCAAGTATTTACCCACCTGCTATTAATTTTCTTTTCTTATTCCTTATTATTTAAATTTAACTAAAAAAAATACCTTACATAGTTAACATTATTTCTTAATTACCAAAAATGTAATTAAAATAATACTTTATTGACAATTAATCAAAATATCTATCTATTTTTACCACAATAAACAACATGTACATATTTAAGGGGGAAAAGTGATATGATCAAAGAAAAATCTTTCATAAGAAACACTCTATTTATTTTTTTTATTCTATTCTCAAATTTGATGGCATCTCAAGATAGCCAACTAACAAAAATTGATAAATTACTAAAACAGGCACAGAAAAGCCATACCGAATACCGTGATTTTGAAGAGCTTAAATTAGCCAAAGAAGCTCATATACTCGCAGAAAAGACCAATAATTCTAAATTAATTTCTGAAAGCTGTTATATATTAGCACGGGCATTATGTTCCCTTGAATTACAAAAAGAGAGTCTATATTATATACAAAAAGCTTCAAAACAAAAGTTTATAAAGCAAACACCAATTCTTCAAGCTAAATTAAACGAATTAAAATCATACAACTATTACCGTTTATCATTAAAATCTCAAAGTTCAGCTGAGCTTTATAAAATCCTGGATCTTTTAAAAGGAAACAATGACTATCCTTCCGTTACAATAATATTTAGGACGTATGATAATATCGCCAATCATTACTTCGATGAAAACCAATTGGATTCTGCCTTTATTTATTATGGATTATCTACTAAAGAATTAGAAAAATTACCCGAAAATAGATTCCACAATGTGTTTTGTGAACATTACATAAGTCTCGGAAATGCATTCCTAAAAAGAAGAAATGCAGATTCGGCGTTATACTATTTCAAAAAAAGCTATGAATTAAAACTAAAACATAAAGATCCAATACTTTTTGCACAGTATATGGTATTTGGAAGCTACTATGACGATCAAAAGCAATATGAAAAAGCTTTAGAATTATATCTAAAAGCAATTGAAAACATGAAAAAACATTCTGTGAATACCATTCCGTTTAATTTTATGAATAAAAAAATTTCTGATTTATATGGAATTTTAGGCGACAAGAATAAACAAAATGAGTTTGCAGAACTTTATTCAAAAAAAGAAGATCAGCTCAGTTTGGAAAAAAACAGAAATATTGATTATGCAATGAATATTATTCTAATTGATAAAAAAAATGAATATATTTCTACTCAACAGAAAAAATATGCCTGGATATTTATTGGCATTTCGATATTCATTACCATCTCATTATTTGTCTATGGTATTCTCAGAAACAATCTAAGACACAAAGAAACTACAATCTCTGAATTCACAAATACTTTAAAAGAAAAAGAGAAAACAATTTTAAAAAAGAACGTTGAAACAGAAGAACTTCAACTAAAAGTAAATAATGCATATGCTGAAATAATAGAACTTGCAAAAAATAACAATCCTTCTTTCTATTTTCGCTTTCAGGAGGTCTATCCAGAATTTCAAAGAAAGCTGTTAGAGCATAGCCCCAACTTAAGAACCTCAGAGCTTATACTTTGTGCCTATATATATTTAGGCTTTACAATTAAGGACATTGCGGAGTATACTTTTAAATCGGTGAACACAATTCGTAACAGAAAACAAAACTTAAGAAAAAAATTCAGTATACAAACTGAAAAAGATATGGGAATTTGGTTAAGAAATTTAATGCATTAAGATTCCATAATAAATTTAAAAATATGAAAATCAAAAACTTAATTAAAAGTAGTATATAAATGGTATGCTACTTTTTTTGCTTTTTCATGAATTTTGTTTCTATTTGCATCAGTAAATCAGTTGGACAGTTTGGTTAAAAACATTAAAACACAAATGACGAAAAAATAAAAACACAAAGAACATTAATCTAATTATTCCTAAGATTTACTAAAAAGTAAAAATGAAAGAAAACCTACCGTATTGAGTCCCAAGCCAAGACGGTAAGTTTAAAAAAAACACAATGATGAAAAAAGTATCAGCAAATGCCCCAATTTTTTCTGATGCAACTCAAAAACACAATGATGAAATTAATAGCAGATAAAGGGTAATATTTCTCATCCAAATACTTATCCTTTTGCTATTAATTTTTTGTTTTCAGGAACATCTAAACTTCCCTAACACCCTAATATATAGAATTTTATTTATCTTTTGAAAAAGTTTTATTTACTATATCTTCAATACGATTATTTTATTTTTTCTAATAATCCCCAAAACAATTATACAAATCTAAAGCGCAAAAGTTAGTATGATCAAGAAATATGGAATATGCTGAAGAAATTTAACTCCTAATAAAGAGTAATAAATTATACTTCTATATTTCAAATATTTAAACTAAAATAGTATATAAATGGTATTTTATTTTTTTATGTTTTCATGATTTTTGCTTCTATTTGCATAAGCAAAATCAATCGGAGATTTGATTTAAAAAACTTCCAAACACAAATGATGAAAAAATGCCAGCATTAAAATTGATCAGATCCAACCGATAGAAATTAACACAAATGAAAAAATTACGGTATTAAAATTCCCAAACAAAAACGATACATTAAATGCACAATGATGAAAAATCAATAGCTGAGAAAGGATTCTTATATTGCCCTTATGCTATTAAAAACAAAAAACTAGTAATATCATAATAAGGTTTTGACAATAGGCTCTAAATTAGTTATTTAGAGCCTATTTTATAATTAAGATATCTAAAAACTTAAAAACATCAAGGTTTTCGATTAATAAAAAATTTCTCAGAAAAAATGAGCATAAAAAAAAGATTTATTTTTTTAATTATTATATAAAACATACATCTTATTAACAGCTCAATTAAGTTTGTAAAATATTTAATATTAATAAAATTAAAGGATATCCAATTACCTAAACATAAATTAATAAACTGATTATCAATATTATAAATCAAAATAGTATATAAATGGTATGCCCTTTTTTTTGATATTGCAAGAAATTTGCTTCTATTTGTATCAGTAAAATTAATCAGACATTAATAGTAAGATTTATTAAAAACACAAATGATTAAAAATTTATATCAATAGACAATGCCCCACTTTTCTTTGATATAATTAAAAAAACTCTGATTTTTATTTTACTAAAACACAAGATGAAAAAACATTAAAATGAAAACAAGGGCAATATTCAGATATTGCCTTTTTCTTTTTAATTTGTATTTATTATTTTAAAACATTCAATTTTTAATATATTTTCAAAAAGCCCGATAAAATAATTATTATCGGGCTTTTGTATTAAAAGGTAACTATCAAGAAAAGTACGGGGCAATGTCATTTGCCGGAGTTGAACCGGATAGTCTTGTTGGAGTTGCCAACTTCACTATTCCTCCCCAAAAGTGGACGATGGAACTTTTCTCTACGACACTTTTATTTTTACATAAAACAAGGCGATAAGCAAAAAGCGTAATCGTGCTCTAACCAACTGAGCTACTCTTCCTATTTAATATTGTGTTTTAGTTTGTGGAAGAGACGGGACTCGAACCCGTGACCCCGTCGTAATGAGCGAAGTAACACTATTCTACGGCACTTGTTTTTTATTTTTCCTATTAAAAAAAGAGGCAAAATGCAAGAAAACTATAAAAATATAAACCCTTTTCAGATTTATTCTGGAGTCGAACCAAATTAACCGAAGTAAGTTTTTTCTAACGGCACTCTTTATTTTGTTAAATCAAGTTAAAAAATTATAGAATCTTCGTGCATTTGCTCTACCTGCTGAGCTACCTCTCCTTTTCGAGGGAAAAGGCAGGAATCGAACCTGCGACCCAATGTTTACTCAATCTCGAAGTATGATTCTAGGACGACACTTGATTTTTACATTTAAAAAATTTTAAAATCGAGCAAAAATTTGAAAGAGACTTTTTTTCAATTTGGATTCGAAGGAACTCTTTCTTACGGCATCGATTATTTTTATAAAGTAAGGTGAAAAATCAAACAGAGACTTACTGACAGAGCGATACCAATTACGCCATCCTGAATTTTCAGGAACAGGACTCGAACCTGTATTGCTGTCCCTTAAACGAAGAAATTCTGTTTTACGACACTTACTTTTTATTTTTCCACTGGGTTTTTCTGTATTTTTTCCAGGTTCTTTGAAACTTATCCTGTTTAGAGTTTATAGTTTCAAAGCCATGTGGAAAACAACGCGAACATCCCATTTCGTCTCCGTGTAAAATTCTGGAAACCTGTACATTTGAAATTTTCTTCGGGAAATCAATTAATCCGTATTCATTGATTCCAAAAGATTGTCTTAATGTTTTTAATTTTTTCATAAGTATTGAGTATTAACCTCAATACACTGCTTCTTTAAGACATTTTTTATAATTATTCATGGTTATTGTTTTTTGTTGTTGCAAAATTATTGCGTTAGTACGCATTCTTTTTACGCAGTTAAAATTTATTTTTAAAAACCAAGTAACAAGTTATAAGAGTTTTTGAATGTTTTTCAAATTGGAAGTTTGACGATGAAACTCTATGGTAACGACATTGGTTATTTAAAACCGAGCAATCTAGCGAAAAGACTCATATTCAATTAGAAGTCGAAGGATTTCTTTTCTTACGGCATCGGTTTATTTTTTTAGGTCATTGCGAGGAATGAAATGACGAGGCAATCTCAAAACTTTTTATTTATATTTGTTCGTTTTGCCTTGAAGCAAAAGAACCAAAAATTCAAGACTTGGAAACTCCGGCTAAAAATAATCTATACTCTCTAAAAATTCTAAAACTTGCGCGAATTAAAGATTTGTTCTTCGATTCTAAATTTGTGTCGCGCTTCAAACAGTAGAATTTTCTTAACGTTCGTATAGCTTATTTTCTTAACGCCTACATTTCCTAGGTCGATTATTTTACTCCTGTCATTAATTCTGAAATCCTTTCTGCATTATCAATCTTCATCTTTTTTAGAATTTCTGATATTGTATTTTTAAATTTAATTTGTTGTTGTTTTACTTTTTCGAATTCAATTCTCAAGTTGGATTCCTCAATTTCAAAAATTGGTTGTATATCTAAAAACTCATTTAAATTCAGATCTGAATAATCTGAAAATTGGATCTTTCCATTTTCTTTTTTATAGAAAACAGAAGGGTGGCCGATCCATAAATCCGACCATTCTTTTGACTCATTTTCTAAAATTCTTTGCCATTCTTTAATATTGCTAATATCTCCACAACAAGTTGGTTTTATTAAAATTTCATCATTTTTTTTTAAAACAATTCCGCCATCAAATGGCATAATTTGATCTTCAAAATCACCTAAATCAATTTCTTGAAGATCAATTTCCAAAATAATTTTTAAATTCCTATCATCAACATCTTCAATATCAACAAAATAAGAATCTTTATCTATTGTATCAAAATCAAGATCAATTGAAGAAACAGCTTTTACCCATTTTCTATACCATACTTCAGGATTTGGCGGATCTGAAACTTCCGGCAATTCATATTCTTCTTTGGAGTACTTCAGCGGACTGATTTCTATTACATTAATAAGTTCCATATTAGTTTATTATTTTTATTCCTAGCCCCGATTGCAACGGCATCCTTTTTCTGAAATGGCTTTGAAAAAAAGCGTTGGCGAAAAAGATACAGTGGAAAGCGGGAAATAGCTCCTAAAAAAATTAATGGTTATTAGTTTTTATTTTTAAAAGCAGTGCCTTTTACAGCACTACTTTTTTTATCATTGCTACCGCTGATTTTCGGTCTTCCAAAGCATTCAGTACATCGAAAATTTTGTCGGACCAACCAGCGATAAGGTATACATCATTTTTTCTGACATCTAACGGCTGTTTTCCGTAACCCGCCAAATCAAAAATATACAATTTTGCATTTGGGTTGAAACTTTTGTATTGATTCCAAGAATTTTCAAAAGAATTTCTACCTCCGTTACTATCCCAAAGCTGAGTATCGGTGAACAACATTACTTTATCCACTTTTTCACGTCTGTTCAGCAAATCTTCTATCACCAAATAACCGTTTGTGGAGTAACCAACCTCACCTTCTCTCTTGTAGAAAGCATCTACGTTTCTCAGAATACCGTTTTTAGGCATCGGAACTCTCTTCCAAGTGTCACCAAACATACCTGAGATCACATTTTTGCACTGTGACTGCAACATCATCGACATCAACAAACCGATATCGTACAATAAAACCTTAGATTTCGGAGAAACTGGCTGTTGCATCGAACCCGAAACGTCTGCCGCGATTACCACTGAAGTTTCGAAACCAAAACCTTTGATATTTTTTGCACTCACCATCACCGCATCTTCCAATGCTTCTAAAATTGATGACAGGTAAGGTGAATCGATCGTTTTCAATTCTCTATACGCCGCCAAAAATCTGAATGGCAATTGTTTTGAATTTCTCACCGCTCTTTCATCCGACAAATAGTTACATACTTTATACATCGCATCTGACGAAACGTTGGCTTCTAAGATGTTTCGCAAGTTTCTCAACGTTGCCATATAACCTAGTTTGTTGCTGAAAATCAATTCTTCCCATTTGTTTTTGAAAGCTGATTTTCTTTCTGCTTCATCAGCAAATTTTGTCTGACCCAAAACGGAAAGCTCTACTTCCCAAGTGTATGGAGTTTCCAACGAATCGTTGACGATTTTGTTGAAAATTGCCTGTTGATTTTCGTCTTTTGCTTTTGGATGGACCAAAAACAAGGCATCTTTTAAAGTAACTTCAGCTTTTCTATTGTATTTTGCAAACTGGTATTCATCAAATTTATTGAAAGATTTTACCAAACCTTTTTGAATTTGTTTTGAAAGTTTGTTCAGTTTTTTTGTTTCTGTTCTTTCGTTGGCTAATTGATAATACGCCAGCAATTCTGTGATTTCGTCTGCTCTTTGGATAACGCCGTCAACGGTTTTGCTTACCAAGTCTGTACCTGAGGTTTGCTTTGCCAATTCAGTAGTCAAAACCAATGGAATCGAACGCAAATACATATCTTTTCTGGCATAAACCGCCAATTTCGCAACGAATTCCGGATCATTTTTCAGAATCAGAGATTGAATTCTCGCCAATCTGTCATTTCCTTTTTCATATGAAGTGTTTGATAATCCTGTTGTAACAACAGCACTATATAGCTCTTCTGCAGGTGTCATTGTATAAGCTTTTGCACCTTCGTAGTTTACAACTACTTTATTCTCTTTTCTTAAAAAATTAAATTTCATGGTTACTGTTTTTAGTGTTAAACATTTTGGAGGATTATCACTTCCTCTCTGATTTCTTATGCAAAGTAAGGATGCTATTGCGCAGCCTTTTTGCGTAGTATAATTTTTTATGAAAAAGTTTTGTGTTTTTGTTTGTTGATATTCGCAAAGGCGCTATTTCTCTTACTATTAATATGTTTTAAAGGTGCAAGAATTTTATCTACGATAAAATTGATTGTGTACTAAGCCCATTGAGAGAAATCTTTTAATTGTTAAGATTCCACGTTTCACTGCGTTTCGCTCTGAATGAACAAACGTACCACTGAATCTTTCCGCTTTTGAATTAATTAAAAAATCAGACAACAAGTAACAAATAACTATCAACCAAAATAAAATCTATCTATCATTCATTTTACATAAAGGAATTGCTAATTTGAGTTTTTTGGAAAATCGTTGTCTAGCTTTGTGTACATTAAAATGTAAGCTATGATAAAAGGATTATATGAAACTCACGTACAGGTTAGCAATCTGGAAAACTCTATACAATTTTATACCGAAGTTTTAGGTTTGGAGTTTGCCCATCATGATGGAAACCGTCCGATTGCATTTTTATGGATTGGAAAAAATAAAAAAGCCATGCTTGGTTTATGGGAGCAAAAGGAAAATTTACAGACAAGACATTTTGCTTTTTCTGCCGATAAAGAAGATATTCTGAATTATTCTGTTGAGTTTTTAAAAAATAAAAATTTAAAACCTTACAATTTCTTAAAAGACGGAATTGATGAACCCATGGTTTTTGCATGGATGCCGGCTTTAGCTATTTATTTTAATGACCCCGATGGAAATCAACTGGAATTTATTTCTATTTTGGAAGGTGATGGAAAACCGGAATTGGGAGTTATTTCTTACGAAAAATGGTTGGAAAACAAATAAAAAAGCAACAAACCTAAGATTTAGATTTGTTGCTTTTTTGTAACCTTGATGAGATTCGAACTCACATTCCATATTGGCATTGCGGCTGTAAATACGCTTCCCTACTTCTCCTAAGATTTTCGGTGCTTCTGTAAACTCTACCCATTAGTCCGCGCGGGTCTAACCGGAATATCCGCAAACTCTACGGTAGTAGGTTTTCCTTTTAAGCTACAAGGCTGTTTGTAAAGCAGGCTTCCTTTTATAGAAACCCGCCTTTATAATAATGGTTATTAGTTTTATTTTGCAAAGATCTCTTTCAGCTGAGAAAGGATATTACTGTTTCCGGAAACGGTGATATCTCCAATTTTGTCGGCGATCTTTTCCATATATTCCATTTCTTTCAGCTTCCACAGGACTTCGTTTTCTTCCATCAGTTTTGCGGTGTTCAGCAAACTTCTTGTGGAAGCGGTTTCTTCACGACGCATAATGCTGTTGGCCTGAGCTTTTTTCTCGGCGATCAAAACCTGATTCATGATTTCTTTCATTTCTCCGGTTAAGATTACGTCACGGATTCCGGCATCAGAAGCTTTCAGACCAAGATCTTCGGCTTTGTTACCAAGATTTTCAAGGATTTCTTTTCCTACAGAATCTTTTTTTACCAGCAATTCATCCAACGTCAAAGCTCCAACGAACTCACGCAAAGCCAATTGCATCAAAATATATAATTGCTTATCATATTCTTTATTTTCCATCAACGCTTTTTCAATATTTTCCACCTGAAAACGCACATAGAAATTGATACGAAGCATCGCTTTATCTTTCGTCAAAAGTTCCTGACCTGCAATTTCCATTTGCTGCATACGCATATCAATGGCTTTGACTTCAACAGAAATTTCGTTGTTCCAGAAATAGTAAGTTCCGGCGTCCAAAACTTTGGTTAATTTTCCGTCAATTAACAATAATCCTTTATATTGATTCGTCACCACAAACTTTCTTGTGAAATTTTTCAACTTCATATTTTCCAGAATTGTTTTAGAAATTTTCTCTGTGATCTCAACTTTCGTTAAGTCGACTTTTTGAAATTCCCTGTTCAAAACACCTTTCCAGAAAGCATATTGACCAACATTCAACACTTCTTTGAAGATTCCGTTTTCCTGTACCAAGACAATTTCACCATCTTTCACGTCTACAATTTCCAACATTGAATTCAAGCCTTCATTTTTCAATAAAAGACTCAAGTCTTCAGTTGTTTTAAACTGGTTTTTCATTTCATGAACTTCCACAGATTTATTACCGAAAATCCAGTGATTCCCTTCTTTTAAGATCTCAATTAAGTTTCGGTTTTTGAAAACCAAACCAACCTGATACGCTTTAATTTGTACATTTTTAAACATCATATTTTATTTTAAGTGTTATTAATTTTAATTAAAAAAGAAAAATTCGAGATTCTCTCTTCCAAAAATGGCGGAAGGAAAGTTTTTCATGAAATTTCTTTCATTTCAGAATAGTATTTTAAACTTATTTTCTAATGAATCAGATCTTGGGCGTGTCCCTTGCCATCGCTGAAAGCAACAACTCGGGTCGCTACGTTCACTTCTACTCCTCGTTCATCGCCTTTCGGCTCTTCACTGCGGGGTATCCGTTACCATCGCTCACGCGGAAAATCGTCCTTCTTAGAAAATTCAGTCCAATTATTGCCTATTCATCAACTAAATTTTATTTTCAGAAAAAATCTTTTCTTACAAGCTTTTTCAAAATGTTGATTCAGCAACTGAAAAAAACTCAAATTTTCCCATAACGAATGTTTTTTAATGAGAAACATTCAAAAACTCTAATAAAAAATAGATTTTGAGTCTATTTTCAACCTACAGTGACAGTGTAGTGCTCTAACCAACTGAGCTACTTCACCCGAAGTGAAGACAGGATTCGAACCTGTGCTAAAAATCTATTGTTCTACCCATTGAACTATATTCCCATTTTGGAAATAGAAGGACTCGAACCTTCAACCTATAGAGCCGTGTGAAATTTTTTGGAAAATTCCGAAACCTTCAAGTCAAGTTGAACAGAAAAAAATAATGTTTCTCAACAAAATCTCCTGCAATGGTGCTATACAGAAACACTCAACAAGACTCGCCTGATATTTTGACTAAAATCTGTTTTTCAAAATTTTAGTGTTGTTTTGTTTTGATGATGCAAAGTAATGGCTTTAGTACGCAGTGTTTTTGCGTAGAATATTTTAATGTGATTTTTTTATAATTTTCTTTTGTCTTGAAATCGAAGATTCGACGTAGTCAAACAAAAGAAACAAAAGTTCAAGACTTGGAAACTTTCGCTAAAAATTAAAATTTAATCCTAAAATCCCCAAAACTTGCGCGAATTGAATATTTGTTCTACGGTTCAAAATTTGTCTCGCGCTTCAAACAGTGGGAATTTCTTAACGGATTAATTTTTAATTTTCTTAACGCTACATTTTCCTATGTCGATAAAAAAACTCCCTATAAAAGGAAGCCATTGTTATATTTCTACATTGCTAAATTGTTACATTAATTTTGTTGTAAACACCAATGTAAAATCTTCGCAATATTTTTGGCATCATCTACACCTCTGTGATGTGTACCTTCAAGCTTAAAATTCAGTTCGCCTAAAGCTCTTGCCATTCCTACACTTTTACGAACGGTCGGATGCAATTCTCCGAATAATGTTTTCACATTGATATGATCATCACTCAAAGGATAATCGACATTGAATCTTCTTGCCTGATTTTGAAGCATATTCAAATCATAATTTCCATAACTTGCCCAAGTCACATCTTCAGAATCGTATTCTGCTCTTAGAATATCTAAAGCATCTTCAAGCAAAATGCCTTCTTCATCAAGCATTTTCTGAGTAATGGAAGTCAGTTCCGTACAAAACGGACTTACTTTTGAATATTGAGGTTTCACTAAAATTCCCTCATTTTGCGAAATCTTACCGGTTTTTGCATCCATAAGGCAAACTCCGATTTCTATGATTTCACTTTCCTGACCTCTCGGCGGGCGGTCATCCCAACACGTGGCTTCAAGGTCTATAATTAATATATTGTCTGTTGTTTTCACTTTTTTAAATGTTTTAAAAGGCTGGAAGATGGGTGCGGGAAGAGGGAAGTTTTACAGTACGTAATTCACTTCCTGCCTCCAGCTTCAGATTTCCAGCCCAAGGTTATTCCAAAATTTCTCTCAAAATTTTAGCTGCATTGTAAGCATCGTCTGCTCCGCTGTGATGATTTCCTTCAAAATCCATATTCAGAAACTTCAGGGCTCTTTTTAAACCCATCATTTTATGAAGTCCGTTATATCCTTTGAATTGATGCATTATATTTAAATAATTTTCAGAAAAAGGATTTTCAATGCCGAGATAATCACATTGTTCCATGATCTGCTCTTTATCAAAATTTCCAAAACCCGCCCAAGTAAGAGAAGCTGAATCATATTCATCTCTGATTTTCTCGCAGGCTTCTTCGAAATGAATTCCTTTTTCTTTTATCATTTGCGGCGTAATTCCTGTAAGTTCAGTACAAAATTTACTGATTTTAGACCTTTCTGGAATTACATAAATGCTTTGTTTCTTGGAAATTGCTTTCGTTGTTCTATTTAATTCGCAAATTCCTATTTCTATAATATCGACTTTTTGACCAATTGGAATCCTGTCGTTTTCCCAACATGTGGCTTCTAAGTCGACGATTAATATTTCGTTTGTTGTTTTCATAATTAATTTAATAAATGATAATTGGTAAATGATAAATGATCTTCACATTACTCATTGCCAATTATTTATTACTCATATTAGCTTCTCGGCGCAAAAGGCGGTGTCCATTTTTTCTTCTTCATCAATTTCTTGACTTCTTCGTAAGATATTGGGCAAAAATTATAACAATCTACTCCAACATCAATGCTTAAAGCCATTTCATCATCCGGTAATGTTCCGTGAGAATGCCCGTAGAGTTGCCAAACTCCGCGATGTGAACCATTCCAGGTGCGCATGGCGTAATGAAAAAGAATGATTTTTTGTTTGCCGTTGTCATTCTCCGGTTCATCAATTTTTAATTCGTGATAATCTCTTACTGAATCAAATCGTTTAGGATATGCCAATGCCGCACCTTCATGATTGCCTTTTATTAAATGGATATTTCCGTTCAATCTATCCAAAATTTCTTTAGTAAAATCCGGTTTTCCTAAACTCACATCTCCTAAATGGTAGACCGTATCATTGATACCAACTTTGTCATTCCATCTTTTGATGAGTTCTTCATTCATTTGTTCCAAAGACTCAAAAGGTCTTTCGGAAAATTTTATAATATTTTCATGACCAAAATGATGGTCTGCAGTAAAAAATATATTGGGTTTCATTTTTTTAATTTGTTTTTAATATTTACATAAAAAGTTTCGATAATAAATTACCGAAACTAAACTTTAAGAGTCATCAACTCTTCTTTTATAAAATCAATTACTAAAGAATTCAATTTTTTATTGATTCTTTTTTGTTCAGCTTTTTCTATAGTTGCGAAAACTTTCGGGAAATCTTTTTCGAAATCCTCCAAAATGTCCTGTGAAAAAAGGCCAATCACTTTGCCAATCATTCTGGGTTCAAATTCACCGATCTTGCTGACAACGTTATTCAATCTGTTTGCGGTTGCATATTTTTGGATTTCTTCCCAAATATTCTGAGCATTTTCGCTAAAATGAACTTCCTTTTGATTAGGTCTGTCTTTTTTAACCATTTTAGATTTTTCGATCCATTTCTCATTTTTATTTTTTAAAATGATTCTTGAGCCGTTTCCAAAATATTTGGTTTTCAATGTTTTGACAATAGTTCCTTCACACATATTATTCTCGATTTCAGGTAATCCCAACCAAGCCGGAATTTTAGAATCGAAAACATTAGGAAATTTCAGAGCATCTTCCAAAGTCCCTTGAAATAAGATTTTTGCATAGAAAAATCCGGTTTCTTCGAAAATTTGGTTGACCAAATCTGTATCCAAATAAGTAGTGCCATTCAACTTAATATCAAATCCATAAAATTCATTGTAAGGTGCATAATCAATACCTTTTTGTACTTTCACAGCATCCTTTACAGCTTCTACTTCTTTATGTTTGTAACCACCCCCGAACAATTCTCCGTAGATTACTACAGTTTCCAAATCCGGGAAAATAGTTTTCACTCTTTGGAACACATTAATGACATTTTTTCTGTAACGTTCTAAAATTTGATGGGCGTTATAGAATTTTTCATCCTTTTCGATGAAAGCGGTTCTTTTAGCTATCTTAATTTCCTTTCCATCGGTAAAGAAAGAGAAATTAGCACCGTGAACCTTTTCCTGGACGATGAAAACCTCATCTCCAAAACCCCGCAACCTGATCTGATCGATCACGCGGGCCTGGTAAGCATTTTCTATAGAGTTATATGTTTTGAAAATCATTTTTTTAAATTTTTAATAGTTTTTGAAATTCTTTAAAAGTCCTTCAATATTTTCCTTTCCAACAGGATTCATTGAGTGGCAGTAGAATTTTGGCAAGTCTAAATAGTTATCCATGCAATATTCTACCAACCATTTTGCACAATCGTAGCCTGTCTTTTCAACCAATTCCTGAGAATCCGGTTCAAAATAATGTTCATCGGCAAGGTCGTGGTCAAAAGAAATCATTTCCGGAAGTCCTTTTTCCAAAATCCTGTTGACAAACTGTTCGTAATTTCGAACGATATGCCAATCTTTTCTGAGGAAAATATCCTGTTTTGTATAATGATACGCCTCGATCGGATATCTTATATCATCCAGAAATAGTAATCTTTTTGTAAGTTCCATTGCTATACTTTTTAATTGGAAAAGTAAACATTCAATGCCTTGATAATACTTTTCACATTGGTATTTGGATAAAATCCGGAGCTGTTGATACAATTTATTTCAACAATTTTCCAACCTTCATCCGTTAAACAAATATCCATTACAAAGGCTTCTTCAAGATTGAAAAGTTCGATCATTTCATTAGCGAAACTCAATCCGTCTACTGAAACTTTTTCTTCGAAAGGCGCATTATCATTAAATTTATAATATCCTGCATCGATAATCTGTCCGCCAACAATCCAAAGTCTAGCTTCTTTAATCGTCCGTTTTGCTTCCGAAATCTGAACCAGAGAATCTTCTGTAATTCTGTTGAATTTATTTGCCAGTGATTCAAAAACGAAATCTTTCCATTCCGGTTCGCTGAAAACTTTTCCTGTAAAAATTTTAGCTTCGTTGTAAGGTTTAATAAATTTGAGTTCATCATTTTTCCAGATCAATTCTTCTGAAATTTTGTGAACGGAAACTTTGTAATTGAGAAGGTTTTCACCATAATATTTAGAATATACTTCATACATATGATTACCTCCGTAAAAAGAACCGGGAAACCAGTCTGTATTTTGTTTTGCCAATCGTGCAATCGTCACCGAGCCATACACGAAAACATCTTTTCTGTATGTTTCGAAATCAATTTTTTCTGCGGTTGGAGGAATATTAATTACATTATAATCAATATTTAACTCTTCAAAGGCATCAAAAATTTTGTAATGATCGGGATCTAAATATACATTAGCCTGAACTAAAAAATACATGGTTATTAGTTTTTATGGTTCTTTTTATTTACTCTTTACAATACTTGATAATTCCATTTTTGCATCTTCAGGAAACCCTGAAAGTCCCGGAATATCGTTGTATTCTAAAATAATTTTTTCTCCGTTTTCTGTTTCCAGAACATCAATTGCAACAATATCTGCTTTGATGTTTTCCTGTAATAGTTTTACTTTTTCTATCCATTCTTTTTCCGGCTCGATGAGTTGATATTCTTGGGTTAAAGAATTAGCTTTCCAATATTTGCCCTTTCTTTTCATCGCCCATACTTTATCATTTATAGCCAGATACCGAATGTCATATTTATAGTTAATAAATTTCTCTGTCGTCACATAATCCTGATGGATAAACAGTAAATCTTTCAGTTCTTCCCAGTGTTCATCGGTAGACACCAGACTTTTCCCGTATCCACCGTGATGATTTCCAACTTTAACCACAAAAGGAAACTGCATTTCCATATTTTTCAGTTGAGTTGTATTGGTTGCTACATTAAAATCAATAACAGGTAATCCAAGTTTTTTCAACCTATTTAACATCGATAATCTTTCATAACCCATTAATAATGTTGAAGCTGAATTCACACAAGGAATCCCAGAATATTCAATTAATTCCAAAATATTTCTGTGTTTAGCTTCAGGATTTACAGCTCCCAATCTCCAAAAAATAACATCCGGTTTGCAGACACCATCAGCATCAATTACGTACAATTCAGCATCTTTTACGATAAATTCTGAATTCTGAACTTTCTTCTGAACTACATTAAATCCTGCAAAATAATTGCTCCAGTATTTTTCTCCGTTGATGATTAAAATTGTTTTCATTTTTTTTATTTTTTTTGGATGGAAGTTGGAAGCGGGATGCGGAAGTTAATATCATACTGTTAAAAACTTCAAGCTTCTCACATCCCGCTTTCCTCTTTATTACACCATCATATCAGCACAATTGGAACTTGCAAATGCATAAGGTTTTGCTTTAAACACATATCCCATTCCCAGAATATATCCCATTGCATCTTTCAAAGCAACGTTGGATTTAAAATCAGGATCCGTGTTAATGTCTGCGTGTACCT
Organism: Chryseobacterium limigenitum; assembly: GCF_900114875.1. Taxonomy (GTDB): domain Bacteria; phylum Bacteroidota; class Bacteroidia; order Flavobacteriales; family Weeksellaceae; genus Chryseobacterium; species Chryseobacterium limigenitum. Next base: position 17,396 of record NZ_FPKW01000014.1, on the reverse strand, counting down.
CCATTTCCACATCATAAGTTTCCAGAATAGAGCAAATTGCATAGGCGATTTCTACGGATTTGTTGACCTCGTTCAACATTCGCTCTTTGATACTGATATTCTGTATTTCTCTTTCTTTTCTGATAAAGGTAAACGCTCCTTTTCCTTCACGAATAAAGACCACTGCCGTAGCATAATTAATGGCGTCACCATAAACGTGGGAGTCTGAACCCACACACACTTTAAGTCGGTGTCCATTTGCCTGTTCGCGGATGATGGCTTCTTCTACCAGCTGTGTGATAGAATGTTGGAAAAATTTTCCTGTCATGTTTTGCCATGTTTGTTGTTGCGTTTCCATTTTTTCTACATGTTTAAGTTTTATACTTTTTATAATTCATAAATGATCATTGATAAATGATTTTTACTTGCGGTTGCTTTTCTAATTTCTAACCTCTAGTTTCTAATTTCTATTTTTCTGTTGATTCATCAGGACTTGAACCTGAACAACAAGAGTCAAAGTCTTGTGTGCTGACCAATTACACTATGAATCAGTTTAATTATAATTGATAAATAATAAGTGATAAATGATATTTTTCCACTGCAAATTCATTATTTATCATTAATGAATTATCATTTATCTTTCTGCGGAACAGACAGGAATTGAACCTGTACCTTTAGTTTTTCAGACTAACGTGCAGACCTTCTACACCACTCTTCCAAAATTTTTTGTAAATGATAATTGATAAATTATAAATGATACTAACACTATACTTTATCATTGATGATTTATCAATTATTGCTTGTACGGGAAAAGGGACTCGAACCCTCAAAACCTTGAGCCTAAATCAAGTGTGTCTACCATTTCCACCATTCCCGCAAGTTTTTATAAATGGTAATTAATTAACTATCATTTATAAGATTAGGTCTGAGAAAAACTTGTCTATATTTATAAAACTATGCCTGTTATATTTGTAAAGAACTTCTGCGCTTGACAAACTTTTCTCTTTCCATTTAAACCTAGTACTCTATAAGGGAATCGAACCCTTATTTTCTGCTCGAAAGGCAGGCGTCCTGAACCGTTAGACGAATAGAGCATTTTTCTTGTCAATAGTCAATTTACTTCGTAGTCAATCTTTACATTCACTTGCATAGCAAAATTCACTATTCACATTTCACTTTCTTTGACCATCTGACTAGGAATCGAACCTAAACAACAAGAGTACATTTCCTGCATGCTGCCATTACATTATCAGCGGTTTTTGTGGTGGAAGTAGTAGGATTCGAACCTACTCAGCAATGAAGCAACAGATTTACAGTCTGCCCCGACTCTCCAACTTCGGCGTACTTCCTTTTTTATAAATGATAATTGATAAGAGATTAATGATTTTCATTCTAACTTCTAATCTCTAACATCTAACTTTTTTTTGTGAAGAAAAACAAAGCCTGTCATTATTTTTTAGTTTGATATAAGAACTTCTTCGCTCGACAAACTCTTTTTTTCTTCGGAACTAATCTCATTTTAGTTATTTGAGATGGTTATGGGATTCAAACCCACTCAGTTTTCACAACGGTTTTGCAGACCGCCCCGACTCTTCCACTTCGGCGAACCATCGTTTTTTTTTACTAGTTGTTGGTTGCTAGTTGATAGTTTTTAGATAATATCACATCTCTAATTTCTAATAAAAAATAAAGCCTGTCTTAATTTTTTGTTTGATATAAGAACTTCTTCGCTCGACAAACTTTTTATTTTTCTCTTTGAAACAATTAACATTTAGTTAGTTGCGATTCTGGAAAGATTCGAACTTTCAACTTCCGGTTTAACAGACCGGTGCTCTACCATTGAGCTACAAAATCATTTTAATTTGTGAATGGTCAATTGTCAATTCGCTTTTGCTGTCAATTTTTAAAATTCACTTGTGAAACAAAATTCACCATTGACTATTCACTTTCTTCGTCTGGAAAGCAAGATTCGAACTTGCGGCCTCCCGCGTCCAAGACGGGTAAACAACCACCGTTATCTTTCCAGTTTTACAGATTCATTTCAAAATTCTTTTCCGAGAGACAGTCGGATCGGAAATTATCCATGAACCTTTGCGGTCTATGCGAGAATCGAACTCGCAGTGCCTGAGCGACAGTCAGGCAGGTTAGCCATTACCTCAATAGACCTTTTTTGTGATTCCGACAGGACTTGAACCTGTAACCCTGGGTTTAGAAAACCCATGCTCTATCCAATTGAGCTACGGAACCATAGTTATATGAATAGTGAATTGACAATTCGCTTTGCTCGTCAATTTTAAATTCACTTACGAAGTAAAATTCACCTTTGACCATTCACTTTTTAGTAACCCCAGAAAGATTTGAACTTTCAACCCCCGGTTTAAAAGACCGGTGCTCTAACCATTTGAGCTATGAGATTGTTTTTTAATTTGTGAATAGTTAATTGTCAATTCGTCTTTCTTGTCAATTCTTAAAATTCACTTGTGAAACAAAATTCACCATTCACTATTCATCTTTTGTAATCGCAGAAGGACTCGAACCTTCAACCTTCGGCGTATCAGACCGATGCTCCAACCAATTGAGCTATGCGATTGTTTTTAAACTTGTGAATAGTTAATTGTCAATCACTTCGCTTGTCAATTTTAATTCACTTATGAAATAAAATTCACTATTGACCATTCACATTTTTGGGTTTCTCCGGGGATCGAACCCTGTTCTCCGGTGCCACAGACCGACGCTTTACCAAATAAGCTAAAGAAACCATAAAAAAAGCGCCTCTTTTTGGGAGGCGCTCTATATTTTGACGTATCAGTTCATTAACTGACGCATTTATATAAGCACCTTTTATCCACAAATTCACTATCAAGAATACATGCACATCCCATCGGCTCTTGTCCGTGTAGTCTTGAATACTGATTAGATATGTTATGTAATTGTTTCATTATATTCTTGTTATGTTAAAAAGTTTTTGAAATGTTGAAAACTCTGTTGCTTTCAATTTTCGGTTGCAAAGTAAATGTGATTTTTTTTAACTTGCAAATTTATTTTTACTTCAACTGACTGAAAATCAATTAATTAAATTTAAAATTTAGAGTAGAGAATTTCTGTCCGTACTATTTTACAGATATCTTAATTACCTAAATGACTGTCTCTCATTGGGTTTACTTATCACGCTTATTTATCGTATTAAATGTTCATTTTTGATTAAATAATTTTCACTTTTATGGTTATTTTTTTTCATTCTAAATAATTTCTGACCTAAAAACACAAAAAACGCCTCGATTGTCGAAGCGTTTTTGTGGTATTTTGATTAAATTTTTACGAGTTTACAGTAAATAATTTCCAAAGCAAGCACATTTCGCTTCATTCCATATCATCCATTCATATCCAAACGATCCCTTTATTGACAGGCGATCGCATAGATTCAAACTGATATGTGCTCTTTGTTTTGTCATAATTTTGTTGTCGCAAAGATAAATCTTTTTATTAATTTGTTGATAATTTTGTCATTACTAGAAGCAAAACGCCGAGGCAATCTCAATAAAAAACAGGTTATTTTGATATAGATTGCTTCACCTTCGGTTCGCAATGGCGGGAATTTACTATTTAATAATCATCAATTTCTAAACATTTTATTTCTCCCAGTTTTAAATCTGGAAATATCTTTCAGAATAATTTCATCTTTTGGGTTAAAATGTTTCAGCTCATTGACAATCTCGGAATGGGTATTTACTTTTTCTGCTATAATTTCGTAAGCTATATTTCTTGTTGTTGACTGCAGTTTTTCATCTTTTTTAAACTCATACTTCAAGGCTTCCAGATAAATATTCTTTTTATCAGATGGAGTTTTCTTATATAAATTTTGAATTTCGCTGTCCAGTTTTTTCACATCAAAAATATTAGCGAAATAATTATTAAGGCAATTGAAAGCATCTTTATTTTCCTCCCAACCTTTTAATAAAATCTGTTGAGCAGCTTCCGGTGTTTCCATTTTTTTGCGATAAATTAAAGAAGCTTTTACCATCTGATTATTGTTTACATAATCATCAACTACCATTTGATAATAGGTATGCGCATTTTTTATATCATGAATTTCAATGTACAGATCGCCAACTTTTTCTTTTTGTTCTAGTTCTTTATACAAATCGATAGCTTTTCTGTATTGTTTTGCTTTTTCATAACAGTTTGCAGCTTCAGATTTATTTTTTAATTTTTTAAGATAAATTACAGCTGCTTCATTATAAAATCCGCCATCTTCCAATGTTTGAGCGCCACGATAATGATCACGAAGAAGATTCATGTACACTTTTGCTGCTCTTTTGTAATCTTTTTCGTCGATATATTTTTGTGCCAGGTCTTCATATTTACTTCTAATCTTGTCAAAAAGTGAATTTTCCACATAAAAACTTCCACCTCCAGCTCCACCTCTACGGCCGGATGCTTGTTTTTCTTTTTCCTTGTCTTCTAAACGGATCAGGACAATGAAAATGATGAAAGCAACGATCGCAAAAATCACTAAAGTCCCAATAACACTCCAAAAACTCTGATGAAAAAGCTGCGCCAAAATCCCTATAACCTTGATGATCACCAGAATAAAAAATGCCGCCATGAATTTGTCTATAAACTTCTGCCTATTCATCTTTATCTGATTTTAAAATAGTTTTATCTTCACTGAAAAGCCTGTAAAGAAGCAATACAACTCCAATAATGAGAAGCCAGACAAACCAGTTGTAGCCGAACATTTCGATCAAAGGGTAGAAAATATACGCTAACAAAGCGACAAGCACGATAATTAGAAAAATTTTAATTCCACTTGGGACATTATCACCTCCAATATTTAAAGATTTTCTTTTTACGATAAAAGAATACAGCCCGACAACTCCCGTCATGAAAATTATTAACCAAATAATTTCAGAAAAAGAAATGTCATATTTTGAATAAGGTTTTTCTTTTTGCAATGTCTCCACTTTTTTGGCTTTATTCGGATCAATTGGTGGTTCGATGTATTCTTTTGTTCCATAAAGTCGGCCTAAAGAATCTTTGATCAAAACCTGTTTCTTTTTCAAAATAGTTTTTACAATTCCCTGATCGGCTGGTTTTCCTGAGCTTATTTTGTTAAGAGAATCTGTGATTTTTTTCTTGTATTTTTCTTCGCTTTGAGCTAAATATTTTACGATTTTTTTGCTGTAAACTTTCTTTAATGAATCTTTTGAAACATCTGTTTTATCATTAAGTTTGAAAATTTCATCCTGAATTTTATTAATCGGTTTACCTCCATTCTTTAGATATTCTTCATAACTTCTTTTGTTATCCTGATCACTAAAACGTACTAATGCTTTCATATGTTCGTCCATCAACCCACGTCTTTCCCTTCCGTACATAGAATCGATCTTCATATCAATATCCGTAACACCGGATTGGTAGGCGACAATAGGATTCATCATATTTTTATCGACTTCAGAAACCTTTCCTGATGAAGGCATCGGAGGGTTTTGTACAGGTTTTTCTTTATTCAGAAAAATGAATAATCTAAACAGCCCGATCGCAATCAAAAACACAAAAAATATCCAACGGTATTTTTGAGAATAAGTAGATTTTTCATCATTTGAAGAATTTCCACCGAATAATTTACCTAGCCATGAATTCTGAAATTTAAATTTACCAAAACCGTCACCTCTGGAAGTTCCCATCACATCAAGCGGAACACCCAACTCTACCGCTCTGTCGGGATATTTTTCGATATAAATTAAATACTTCTCAACTTCTTTTTTGTTTCCTGCCATTACTTTTTTCAAGTCAAAAGGCAGGTTTTTCATCCATTCTTCCTCGGTCTGCGGTTTTTCAAGAGCTTCCAGAATTTTTTCATCATCCATTTCTACGGTATAGCTCTCAATTTTTTGAGGAATCTTTACACCATTTGATGGTTTTCGGACAACAATATTTGATTTTTCAGGATCTTGGATTAATGAGATCCAGTCGATTTGTTCTGATAACTTTACCAAACCAAATTCCGGATGCATAATGAGATAGTCAGCATCCATATTTTGCCAGTCTTCAGGATTTATTTTAGGATAGAAAATCGTGTTTTCTGGAATGAATAATTTATTATCAAAACATTGAAAATAAGAATTTTTTCCAATTTCGTTTGGAGCATTTTTATCAAAAATTAAAAAACATCCATACAAAATATTCGGTTCGTTGGAAGGAATCGGAAAAGACTGAATTTGCTCTAAATCAATTCCTAAAATTTCCATCTCGTGAAGCCAAATCGATGGTGAAGAACCTTTTATTAAAAGTCCTTTTTTAGGATAATTATTTTTCGGAAAAGGTTTAATTCTAAGCTCCATATTCCAAAATTTGATTGATAAATTTTTCGAGATATTCAGAGTACATATCTTCCATTTTTTTCACTTTCAATAACGTATTTTCGGGCAGATAATATTCTGATCCACCGAATTCTACATTGGTCGACAACGACAAGAATCCCTGTTCTGTGGATGGTATATAAAATGTTGGAATATTTCCGTTACTGCTTTTGAACGTCAACATTCCACGGGAATCGGTAATGATCTCGCTTCCATCGGGAAAAGTGAATTTATTTTTGTTTTGTTCCGCAAAAATTTTAATCTCAAACTTGTTTTTGATGAAATTTATTGAGTTTTCATAATTCTTGTTTAATTCATTTCCGGAAACGACTAAATTACCTTTTGTATTGATTCCAATTTTACTGAAATTACTTAAAATTTTAATTCCATTATAATTTAATCTTGAAATTTCTGCCAATGCTTTTGTATCATTTTTTTGAATTTCTGCATCGTTTTTTACAGATTCAATAGAGATATTTCCATCAATATTTATTTTGAAAATTGAAGGCACATCTGCATGAAATAAGTAAAAACTCCTGCCAAAATAAATCAATCTTGAATCTGCAGGAATATTCTGTCCCGTTACATTAAGATCTGAATATTCTTTAGTATTTACATTTAATTTAGAAATCAACTTTTTATCCGGTTGATATTGACAGAGAATGAACTGCTGTTGCTTATTTTTCGCCAAAGCAAACTGTCCTCGCGGTTTTAAAGAAATATTTTCAATCAAAACCTCACTTCCATGATATGTTTTATAATAATCGTAATAATCTCTATTGTAATAATTATCAGAAAGATAAGTTTTTAACAACTGCTTTTTATTGCTTAAAATGAAAAATTCTCCTTCATATAAAAATTGAGCAATTTTATGAGTCGGCGTTGGAAATAAAATCGGATAATTTAACGGAAGATCTGTTATTTTGCCACTTGACGAAGCATCATTATCTCTATTTTTTCTTCTCTGTGGCGGATTTGCCCATAATTCTTTTAAAGGAAGAACTATTTTCTGAACATGTTTTCTTGCTCCCTTGTGATGTTTATAGAAATTTAATTCTCCATCAGCCGAAGTGGTGACTAAAAATTTTAACCGGTCCCTATTTTCGTGAATCGTTCTCTGAATATTTTCGTTCATCAAATTTTCCTGATGGGTAATGAAGAAAACTTCCAGATCTTTTTCTTTATGTTCCTCCTGAAAAAATCTATCCAAAGCTGATGAAACTTCTAAAACCGGACTTACCTGATTTAAATTATCAACCACTTCTTCCACTTTATCTAAAGAAATCGCCACATTGGTCTGCCCTAAAGCAAAAACTTTACATTCAGAATGTGCTTTCGGATGTTTAATCACAGCGATGGCAGAAGCAAAAGCTAAAACCTTTGGCGTTCCCCAATTTTTAAGGGAAGTATCAATTAAAATTATTCTTTCAAAAATATTTTCCTCGGGCGGAATTTCACGCTGAATATACAAAGCTTCATTATTGGCAACCCTATTCATGAAAACCTCATCTTCATTGGCAAATTCAGATAAAAGCATTCTTGATAATTCTCCTTTGTTGGTCATATCAGAAATACCTCCAATTGGCTGTTCTCCGGGAGAAAGATGCCTCATAGGAATTTTAAGACCGCTCCAGATTCTTTTGATCAAGCTCCCAACCTGAAAAGTTTTTGGATCTTCGATGAGTTCCTGAATAAAGTCTTTATTGTTTTCAATAGTGGTTTCCTCTTGTATAACTTCATCCTCCAGCTCGGGAATATCATTAAAACCTTTCATAGCTTCGATGATTATGGCTGCTGCAGGAAATTTTCTGTTTAAAGATGCTAAAATTCTCAAGTCACTCGAAAATGTACCCACCGTAAGAGCAATTTTCTGAGCAGAGTTGGCTATTTTTTGTGGATTTCGTAAATATTCATTTAATATATATTCAGATTGCTTTACTGAAACCGCGTCAAATTCATTGCTAAATATTGTCTGTAAAAGAAGAATTCTATTTCTCCCTTTTTTATAATTGTTGGGTAAAGATTTTAGTGTTTCTAAAAATTGAAATGCCGGTTTTATCCAATCTCCAACATATTTCTGCATTGTCAATGGATTTTTTCGCATTTCGATTTTAATACCTTTTAAATCTAAATACCCTTCATTTGTTGCATATAAAGCTAATAAAAGAGGATTTAAAGCAGGTAATCCTATTAATTGAAATTCCTTCAAGACCTCAATTATATAAGCCCTATAAGCAATTGTACCTATATTTGGAATCGAAATAAGATTATTTTCATTATATCCAGTATTATCAGGAACATCTTGATCAGTTGTCCATTCCCAGAAATAATTTTCATACGATTGGAAATATTGCTTTAAATCCATTCCTGTGCTTTTTCAGTGAGACGAAATGAACTTACAGACAGTTTTCGGAAATCATTTTTATTAATTGAAATATAAGTTCCGTCTTCATTCCACACAAGCCATTGGTCTAAACTTTCATTATACTTTTTTTGAAGTAATGAACTCAAATTTTTAAACTCAAAATCAAAACCTGTCGGCAAAAGATGTCCGTCTTTCGTCCAAAATGTTTTCCCAGGAAAACTTAATAAAGGAGTTCCGAGAAATAAAGCTTGATCTTCCATCACAATCCATTCAATTTTGTCTAATTTGAATTTTGGAGTCGCTATAATAAAGTCTTTAATTTTAGATATTGAACTTAATAAAGCTGTTGCAGAATGTTCTTCTTCACTTGATTTTAAGTTTACTTTTACTTTTTCATCAACTCCAAAAAAATTATGATTTGATGGTGGAAATGTTAAACGTAAAGCTTTATCAATTGGCAACCACAGCAAAGCCGTTCTCACCTTCTTAGTGGGAACCAAAGCATCTTTTCGGAAGAGTAATCCGTCTCTTAATTCATATAATAAAAAATTAGGCAATTGCTGAATTTCCGCAGAATCAGCTTGCTCATCGGTAAAGTTTTTCAACCAGATTACATCTTCTTCCAAAGCGATCTGAACATTTTTCCAGTCACGAATTGAACCCAGAAAATCTTCATCAGCTCGGGGAAGTTCTGCCCAAAATTCTTTTATACGGTTTGAAGAATCTTCTGCCATAGACTTTCAATTTTTTTTTGAATGTATTGTTTTTGTTCAGGATGTCTGATCCAGTCGCATCGGGTTTGGAGGTATCTTAATTTATCTTTAATCACATTTTGCTCTTCAAAACTTAAAGTACCGCCTTCCCATTTATCAATTAAGATCTTTACATCTTTCATGACTTCCTCCGGATTTGGGGTCTTGTTTTGCAAAGCCTGAGGATGAGACTTCGGATCTTCATCTTTTTCGATGGTTCTGTTGATAATTCCTTCCAGAATCTCGATCTGTTCTTCGGTGTCCCAAATGTGTTTTAATACCCAAAGATCAGAAAGTATTGCTTCATTTCTTCCACAAATTAAAGCACTTGCTGCAATTAAATTTTGCAGTTTTACGGCTCGACGGTCGGAAATTGCGATTCCTGTATTTCTAAGACTGATAATTGTATTTAAATAGACTTCATAAATCGGCTTCAAGTCAATACTTCTGCACAAATTTTGAAGTTCTCTGATCTCGTCAGAAAGAATTTCAGGAGTGTCAGTTTCAACATTATTTTCCAGTTTTCTTCCGGCTAAAAGTACTTGCTGAAGAAGATCCGGGTGTACATAATCGACATTTATTCTGATCAGAAAACGGTCGAATAACGCGTTCAAAGCTTCATCTTCAGGAAGAACATTACTTGCCCCCACAAACATTAATGCAGGAAGATTTTTTGTTTCTTTTCCTCTTTTGAAGATCTTTTCATTCAAAGCCATCAAAAGTGAGTTAAGAATGGCAGAATTGGCATTGAAGATCTCGTCCAGAAAAACCATTGACGCTTCCGGCATCATCCCTTCTGTGTTGGTTAAAAGTTCGCCATCTTTTAATTTTCTGATATCAAAAGGTCCGAAAATTTCGTTTGGCTCAGTGAAACGGGTTAAAAGATATTCAAAGTTTTTTCCGTCTTTCACGGTTTTTGCGAGTGTTCTTATAATGGCAGATTTTGCCGTTCCCGGAGGTCCGTACAAAAATGCGTTTTCTCGTGCTAATAAACAGATTCCTAACAGATCGACTACATCGTTTTTGCCAACGAAGGTGTCTTTTACGTAATTAAGAACTGTGTTTAATTTATTTATATTTTGAGTCATTGATTTCTCAGTTTTTATATTTTTTTTCTAATGTAAAGAGTGCTTTCTTTCCTGAATAATGCTTTTTTTAACGCAAAGCACACAAAGTTTTTTGACTACTAACTGTTTTTAAGTTCGCAAAGGCGTTTGACTACGTCGAATCTTCGATTTCACTCAGCAAAGAACACAGAGATTTATTCAATTATGTCAATTTTCTTTAACTGTTTACATTTTTTAATTCTCTCCAGAATACGTCTTTATGCATACCAAATTCTGCAATCAATAATTTGTTAATAAACGGAATTTCTGCCAATTTATATGCTTTCTTTTCTACAATTCTTTCGAGATATAGTTTTCGATAGGTTTTGTCTTTTAATTCTTCTTCCCAATTTACTTTTTCTACATCAATTTCAGATCCGACTGCTGAATAATGAAATTGTGATAAAATATTTTCCAACATTTTAATCAAAGGATCTTCCGCATCTGCAATTTGTAATCCGTCAACAATTTGTGGTAAAAATCTTAATGATAAGTCTGCCGACAAAATTGATGAAACATCCCTTGTTCCTTTATATGGTGGAATTAATTGACCTAAATCCTTTGCTGTATCTCTACGAATCAAATACAATTGAGCACTGTGATATAATACTTTTCCTGCCCAAACTGCTGTTTCTTTATTACAGTTTATTTGATCTGATAAAAATTCCAGTCTTTCTTTTTCAAATTCGGTTTCAAAATAATCTGCAGCGTCTTGTTCTTCCTTTTTTGAAATTTCTTTTATATCTGAAAAAATCGTTATACATTCATCTTTTCGGAGAAGAAATAAAGTGTCTAAAAACGGGGAGGTGTTTTCCATCATCTAACAAAAATAAAAATATTATTCGTTATTGGTGAATTAAAAAAATATTAATATTCAATTTTAAATCTTGGGTTTTAACGCAAGGTTCGCAAGGATTTTGTCTATGATAGTTGAGAATATTTTTTATGCGTTAAAGCGTTTCGCTCACCAATATTTTTTTATTACTAAATTTTCATAAAATTGCTTCACCTTCGGTTCGCAATGACAAATTTTGAAAGAAAGACAAAGACCCTAGCCCCGATTGAAACGGCATCCTTTTCTGTTGCGGCCGGAGCGAAGCTGAGGCCGTAACAGAAAAGATACAGTGGAAAGCGGGAAATAGCTTCTGAAAAAAAATATTAAGCATCATACACTGACCATTCACTTTTCACAGATTTGCTATCTTTGTGCCATTCAAAATAAAATTATGAGTATTCACATCAGTGCAAAAAAGGGAGAAATTGCTAAAGTTGTATTGCAGCCGGGGGATCCGCTTCGCGCACAGTATATTGCAGAAAACTTTTTAGAAAACGCAAAATTAGTAAGCAAAACACGCGGTATTTTTTATTATACCGGCCTTTATAAAGGTAAAGAAATCACTGTAGGAGCCAGCGGAATGGGATTTCCAAGCATTGGAATCTATTCTTTTGAGCTGTACACAGAATATGAAGTGGAGACGATCATCAGAATCGGAACTTGTGGTGCATATACAACAGATTTGAAGACTTTTGATATTTTAAATGTTGAAAATGCAGCAAGTGAAAGTACCTACGCAAAATATGCATGGGAAATTGAGGATGAAATTCTTTCTCACCAGGGAAATATTTTTGACACCATTAATGCAACTGCGGAAGAATTAGCTTTAAAAACTAAAGCCATCAACGTTCACAGCAGTGATATTTTCTACAGAAAAGATCAGGCTGTTCCTGCGATTGCAACGAAATATAACTGTCCGGCCGTTGAAATGGAAGCATTTGGATTATATGCCAATGCAAAATATTTAGGAAAAAATGCCGCGACGATCCTTACGGTAACCGATATTATCCCGACTCACGAAAATATTTCAGCTGATCAAAGAGAAACAGCTTTAAAACCAATGATCGAACTCGCTTTAGAAGCTGCCTGGAAAAGCATCTAAGAGAAAAGCAATATTATAAAATAAAAAGAGCTTTACATTAATTTGTAGAGCTCCTTTTTATATTCTGAAAAATTTTCTGGCGACTTCGGTGGTTTCATCCGCGACCTCGGAAATGCTTATTTTCTTTAATTTGGCGATTGTCTGTGCAACATAAGGCAGGTAGGATGGCTCATTTCGGCGGTGTTGTGTTCTTGGTATGTTTTTCGGCAACATGAAAGGTGCGTCTGTTTCGATCATCATCCGGTCAAGCGGAATATATTTGATAACATCTTCCAAATGTTTAAACCTTTTATCATCGCTGATCGCTCCCGTAAATCCTAAATAAAATCCTTTATCCAAATAGGTTTTTGCTTCATTTAAAGTTCCTGTGAAACAGTGAATAACAGCTTCGGGAAGTTTTGAAAGATATTCATCCGTAATTTCATTGAATCTTTTAAAGGCTGATCTTTCGTGAAGAAAGAGAGGCTTATCAACTTCAATGGCTAATTCCAGTTGAGCGCCATAACATTTTTCCTGAATAGGTCTTGGTGAAAAATCGCGATCAAAATCCAGCCCGCATTCTCCAACTGAGATAACTTGGTCTTGTTTTAATAATTTTCGAAGTTCGCTGATGCTTTCATTATTAAAAGATTTTGCGTCATGAGGATGGATTCCTGCGGTTGAAAATAAAATTTTGAGATAATTTTCTGCAATCTCTGCAGATTCTTTGCTTCCGCGGACGCTTGTTCCTGTGAGGATCATTTGCTCTACTCCATTGTCCAACGCGCGGTTGATAATTTCTTCGTGTTCGTTGTGGAATTGTTTATTGGTCAGGTTAATGCCAATATCGATGTAAGTGTTCATATTTTAAAATTTTAGCTGACAAAACTAAAATATAAGTACGCAATCTTTTTACGTTGTAAAATTATTCATTAATAAAAATTTCTAAAAAACCAATCAATTGAGTTCCGCCGTGGCTCCATCGGATTCCGTGACCATCTTTTTCTCTTATTTCGTAGACCAGCTCGTGTTTGTAATGAAAGAAAACATTCCACCATGTTTGATTATTGATGATATAATTAATTTTCTCCATTACTTTTTGCTGTTTTTGTTGATTGTTTCCTTTTACTTCGCCCCAGAACTGATCATCGATTCTTCCAACATGCTTTTCCCAGGCACGTTGTGCAATGGTGATCTCATCATTAAAAAGTTTCTGACAACTTTCAATTAAAATATCCTTAGAAGGCGGAATTGCAGATTCATCCCGAATACTCGCTGAAGTTAGTCTTTGTCCTAAAATATCCAGCCAATATTCGAACGGAATTTCCTGTAATCTTTGCGTAATAACCTCATCCGAATCATTCGTTTCAAGAATATTGATGAATGTAGAGAAACTTTTATCACGGTCAATTTTTATTTCTTCATTAAAATAAGGCAAATCCCAATCTAAAGCTTTGTCTTTATATTTCTGAATATTTTTTGATAAGATTTCCAGATGTTCTGACGATAAAATCGGATAGTATTTTTCTTTCCAAGATGTTGACAGCAATGGAATATATTTTTCGAACAGATTCATTTTAAAACATTTTAATCAGATTATCAGAAAGTTTTTCTTCCTGAATTAAATAATCAATTACATTAAACCATTTTTTGCAGTGATCTAAAATCCACGCGTCGGAAGAAGCTATGATTTCGGCATTTTCTGCTAAAAATTTATCGGGATTGAATTGTAGATCAACTTCCCAATTGAGGTTATTTTCCTGAGCAAATTCGAGAATCATCTGTTTAATTCTCCCACTATTGGAGACGGGTTTATCGAAAATCCAGACTAATTTTTGAAGCTTTGCCTTTTGAAAAAAAAGAGCAACCAATTCTATAGATTTTTGTGTTTGATTCACTCTTTTATACGTTCCATGAACACCGGAAAGATCGCGATAACAGCCGTCAAGACCTTCAAAAATATAGGCTTCGGAAAGCAGACTTTCCAACAAAATCAAAATATTAAAGCCATCAAAATAAATGATCTTATCTTTTAAATATGAAATTTCAACTTGTTTTAATCTTCGATTTTGGATTTGATTTTCTGATGCTGAGGCACCACGCAAGGCCTGAATTTGTCGGGGTTTTAATCTATAATGGTTTCCTATCAATACAGAACCTGCCTTTTCAGCATAATCTCTGCTTAAAAGATAATTCATATCCTTAACCGCCAATTTTAATTTGTCAATTTGCTTTTCTGATCCGAATAGTGTGTCGTCGCCTGTATTTTTGCCGCGGTTTCTGTTGTTCATGGTCAAATGTAAAAATATTTATTTAAAATTTGAAGCATGAATTGTTGATAAAGATTATTAGGTTCTATTTTGTTTTAAAATAAAAATGAAAGAATATTTAATACAAAAAATACAGGAGCACAAAAATAATATATAGGATCATATTCTTTCAAATCATTATTTATCGCACTAAATACAATGTAAATAAAACAAATAGAATTTGAAACAAGAAAAGCATTCATATTATTCTTTCTATACATCCAGTATAATAAATTATCAACAACTAAACTATAAATTCCCATAATTGAAAAGAAGCAGAATATCGCCATAAAAATTATAATATCGGCTTGATTTTCATATTTATAGAGACTCATATGCAAAATGAATGACACTATTATTCCAATTAAATAAACGAGAATAGTTCTGATAATATTTTTTTTTAATTGTTTTACACATTATACTTTGATTACTTACCTATACTAGAAATTTTCAATAATTAGAAAATCAATCAGAATCTTAACGAATCTCTAGAATAAATGAAATTACTTTTTCAAAAATTTAAAATAATCAATACTTATGCTTTATTTATAACTTTCTTTATAATCTCCTGACCATTGATAGATACGAATGCTATCCGTTTCTAAAGGCTTTCCATTCAGTAAAATTTCAACAGAATTGTTATCTTCTGCAATCTTCACCTGCATATCGATCTTGCTTCCTGCTTTTTTAAATGCTTCATTGGTTTTTTCCCAATTGAAAAAAGCGCGGGCATTTAATTGCTGCTGCTTTTCTTTTCCCGTTTCCCAGGTGAACACCATTTCTCGTGGTATTGCCCTTTCTTTGTAAGGCATATCTAAAACCCAAGGCCGTAATGCCCCTTCTTTTTCTCCGTTATAAGTATAATTGAGAATTTCAAATAATCGAAATTTAGGATTTGTAGAGCTTACAACAGGTCGCCAATGATAACGTATTCTATAATCATCCCATTCTTTTGGACTTGCATCGGGGATAAAATATTCTTTTTGGAATTCAACATATTGTTCAGGACTTAAACGGTATGTTCGCAGATATTTTTCTTTGGCTTTGGCTATTTCTATAGGATCTGTAACAAGTTTTGCCTGATAACGACCCAGCTCAATACGTGTATTCCCAAAATTCAGCCATACCACAACCATACCTTTAGGAGCAAAACCAAAAACCAAGGTGGAAAAACTGTCATACGAGTTCACTCCATTGGAAGCCTCATATCCTCTGCCTAATCTTTTATATTCCTGAGTTTCTCCTTTCAAATCATCCCAAATAGAATACGCACGCTCCATATAGTCTTTTATTGTGTCCAAAGGAAAATCCACATTCAAGTGATAATAGGCATTTTCATAATCTGCATAATAAGTAATATCTGCCCCTATAGGTGTACCATACTGTTCCGTCCAGCTTTTACCAGAATCTCCCCATCTCCCGGAGGAGCTGCCATAAGGTAAGCCTGCATGGATTCCTTCTAACGTTTTGATATTATCAAATACAGGGGTGATATCATATTTATTATCAGGATGGGAGATTTCTACCTGAAAAGGCTGTTTTGCATCTTTCATTTTTTGACATTGTATGAGATTGACACATATTACAAAACAAAAGATGCGTTGCAGTATGTATTGTATTTTATTATCCATATTGTATATTTCTTGTACGTTCTTTAGCATTTGAGACTTTACCTACTCTCGGTCCATATCCTGTTTTGGTTGCACTGGCAGACCAGTGTAGATATTGGTTTCTCAGTATTTTAAGCTTTTCTAAATCTACAAAATCTTCATAATGTAAAGTCTTTATTTTTGAAAGATAATCCCCTGAAGAATTGCTTTGGTTATATTCTTCTATGTAGGTATTGCGTAATATACTACAGGCATTCATATAATTTTTCAATTGATTGTAGATTTCAGTTAAAAAAACATCAGAAATTTTATGCTTGTTAACACGTTTTTGTTCATACTTCACTCCAAATTGTTCTTGTTGTGAATAATGAAACATGGTATTCAAAGAAATTTTATCATAAGTACTAAAAAGTCTTCGTGTGCCCACTAATAGGTACTTCGTATTTACCCCATATTTATGTGGATAAGTAAACTTGTGCACTACAATCTCTTCCGGCTTATACCAACCTTCCTCTATAAGTATGTTTCTGAATCTTTCACAGTTTTTACCATCATTCTCATGTTCTTCATATAAATCTACTTTTTCTTCATTATTATTCACATAACAACCTCCGATATCAGAATGCACACCCGGTAACACAAATTGTAATCTGAACTTGCAACTATTTTTGAGACAAAATTTATATACTCTTTATGCTACATTTTTAGATTGATTAGACATTAAATTTTGATACTCTTTTATGGTTAAATTTCCTAAAGCCGAATGCCTTCTGTGAGTGTTGTAAAATGTTTCTATATATTCAAACACAGAGTTTTTAGCATGATCTCTAGTTTCATATTTATTTTGATAGACAAGTTCGGTTTTCAGAGTTTTGAAAAAGCTCTCAGCTACAGCATTGTCATAACAATTTCCTTTTCCGCTCATGCTTCGAGTAATGTTTTTTCCGACTATTGATGTAAATTCTGTACACGCATATTGTATCCCTCTATCTGAATG
>NZ_FPKW01000002.1 GCF_900114875.1 Chryseobacterium limigenitum | reverse complement strand
CCTTCTGCACCAGCTTGTGGCGTTACAACTCTTGCATATACATTTATTAAAGCATACTCAGGAGTAAAGGTTGCTTTTGTTACGACAATACCATATTCAACATTTGATACATTCTCTTTAAGACCTATCGGGAATTCTGTAAGTTCGTTAGGATTAATGGTATTCGTAAAATTTCCGCTCTTTTCTAACTCTCCAAAAGCACCTATGGCTTTACCGATTTCTTTATCGGTTTCCGGATCATTATTAATGAATGAAGAAAAATTATCTAATGGGAAAACAGAGACGTTTTTACCAACGCTCTTATAGTTTAAAGAATTTTTATTAATCTGAAGTGAATCACCAGTATGATAAAAGCTATTAGCTTTAACATCATTGAAAAAAATACACGATAAGGCAATAAATACGAAATATATTTTTGTCATCTAATTTGAGTTTGTGCAAAAGTAGTGAAAAAGAAAATTATCGCAATTGTTAATAAATTGAAAACCAGTACAATTATATCTAAAATCACAATCAAAAAAATTAGTGTATATATATTATTTTTTCAATATTTTAATAAAAATCAATTATAAGTATCAAATTAATACTATTTATTTAAAAAAATAGCTTAATAAATTAACTTTAATTTCAAGTTTGTTTTTCTGAATGATTTTTTTCATTAAAAACATTTTTTGTTATAAATATTCAAAAAACTCCGATTAGAATACTAGTCGGAGTTCGTTTTTAGCCCTTCATGCAAAATTCATTCAGATAGCTTTCAACAGTTGACCAAGAGATACCTTCGTCACGGTTGTGGTTGTTAATCATTTCATAAAGAGCTGTTATGAATTTGTTGTGGTCAAACAAGGAATACCCTGCTCTGTCTTCCAGCTCTTTGGCTTTTTGCTCAAAGTGTTCTTCCTTCCAGATGAGAACCGTTTCCAGATGAGAAAGTCTTTCAACAATCTCCTGATGTCCCAGATTCGGAAATACAGGAGTTCCCATCTTTTGAGATACAATGATCAAAACCTCGCTCTTTTTAGGAGCTAAAGGATGAGCTGCCATTTGCCCGGCTTGTTGTCCGTTCTCTGCCTCTACTGTTCCGAATTCATACTTCACAAAATGAAAGTTTTTGCTTTCCATAAATTTTCTTGTTTTAAGTTAGGGATGTACCATATCTAAAAAAACAAAAAAAGCAAGGGATTTTTTATATTTACCCGATGCAGAAACAATGAAATTAACAGTATTGCCCCTTATTTACTGACAAACTAAGATGTTGAAAACAATTTCAACCGGTATCTTATTGGGTTAAAAAACCTTGCAATCCATCAAAATTTGATTATAAATACCATCATTATTTATCCTTTACAAATTACAAATGCTCGCAGACCAAATGATTTCGGTAAGTGATTTAAGATATAAAACCAAATCGGTTATTGATTCTCTACATACATGAGCCAAATATGTCCTGCTCAATAACAAACTTGAGGCGGTAATTCTTACCCCGACAGAATATGAATATTTTAAGCAATTGCAAAAAGCAGAAGAATGGCACTTGGATGTTGAAGAAGCTAAGAAAAACAGTCCTGTATTTGATAATGCAGAAGATTTATTGTCCGAACTTTTAGCCTAAATGAAATTTCAAAGGACTTCCAAATTCAAGAGACAGTTTAAAATGTATCAAACACAGCCAAAGGTTTTGGAAAAATTTTCAGAATGTATCTCACAATTATTGTCTTGAAACCTTTCTCCTAAACGAAAGAACCACAAGCTTCAATGAGCTTTTAAAAATTTTCGAGAACTTCATCTTTCTCCGGATATCCTATTAATCTATTATATAGAAGGTGATATTTGCTTTTTATCACAAATTGGGAGTCACTCTGATTTGTTTGGATAGCATCATGAGCTTATTTAATTCAAGTTTTCACTCAAAATAGGTAATCTTCCTTATGCTTTCCGAATATTTTTCTCCATTTTTGAATATAATTTTCCGTATCCAGTTTCCTGATGAATCATAGATGTATTCATAAGTAAATTCCTGATGTGATTTCTTTAGTCCATTCGGAAAAAATTCGATGGTGGTGTTTTCGTTAAGATCTGTTTGTGTCAGTACACTTCCGTTTTCATCATAGTTATATGTAAATTCATACTTACTGCTTTGTTCTCCGTTTTTATAATTGGTCTGCGTAAGCACATTGCTATGATCATCATATACAAAATCGGTTACCCTGCTTTCTCCTTTCTTTTCTCCGAAATATTTTACAAGAAGATCATCTTTCAGAATAGCTGTAAAAGATTTATTGGATTTTTTACTATTATCAGTAATGTCCGTACTTACAAAAACTGAATCGTTCCTGTATCTAAATGTCATTATGCTTTCGGTAACGAGTTCATTTTTATCAAAATTCCGAAACCATACTTTTTCCTGTTTGTTCTGTGAATCGTACGAAAAAATAGTGCTGGATTTTCTGTCTTTACTAATTTCTTCTTTCTTCAAAATTTTTCCTTTCGGGCTGAACTTCAAGGTAGTGGTTTCTCTATTTTTTTTCTTTTTGGCAACATAGTTTTCCTCAACGAATTTCACCTTTCCTTGCAAAACAAAGTCTTTCCAAGTTTGCGGCTGATTGAGTTGGGCGTGGAAATAAGTTATTGGAATGAGTAAAGTAAGAATGAGAAATGACTTCATAGATGTTGGTGTTTTTTAATTGTAAGAATTGCTGATGTTATTCAAGACCGTGTGGTATTCTGTTGCAGTTTTGAAATGATGAAACAAAATAGCAAGGCTGTCCAGAATGAAAACATGGCATATACAAGTGACACTTTTCCGAACTGTTCGTTGTGAAGTAAAGTTCCCGAAATCAGAAAAGCCATGGTGGTATTGTGAACCGCACTCTCTACGGAAAGACTAATTTCATTTTTAACTCCGAGTCTGAACAATTTTGCCATTAAAAAACCCGTTGAGAAGCAAACGATATTTAAAAGTAATGCGGACGGAAGTATTTCGATAATCTCACCATGGGTTATTCCTGCTTTGCCTTGTCCACCGAAAAACTTGAGTAGAAAAACAAATCCTAAAAGAATGATAAGAACAGGTTTGGCATATTTCCCAATTTTTTCGGCTAGATTCTGATTTTTTGTTCGTAACAGAATTCCTAAAGAAGCAGGAATTGCAGTCAATACAAAGATTTCAATCATGGTATCTTTAAAGGGAAGATGAAATTCTGTGGTACTTCCGTAATAGAGTTTCAGTGCAAAATTGACAAGTACAGGAATCGTAAAAATGGTAAGGATAGCATTTATAGTGGTAAGAATGATGGAAAGTGCCGTATTGCCTTTGAACAGGTAAGTAATAAAACCGGCTGTTGTACCTCCCGGACTTGCTGCCAAAATTACAATTCCAACTTTGATATAATTAGGAACATCAATAATACTACACAATGCAAAAGCTATTGCAGGCAACAAAATCATCTGTGATATTAATGCAACAATTAAAGGTTTTGGTGATGACAGTACGTTTGACGTGTCTTTCCAGTTTAGAGAAACACCAATACCAAACATAATCAGGAATAATACCGATGCGACCAAAATATCTATTAATTCCATAGTAAATAATGATTAAAAAAAGGATTGAACATTGTCCAACCCTTATTTGTGTCTTGAAAATTAGAATGAGCAATCTCTCGAACATCCGGATTTGAATCCTCCACTATCATTGGTTTTCAACCATTCTTTGGCACCATTAGAATTAATAATGAGTTTGCCTTGAATCCAATAATGAGTTCCTGTTAATGAGCCATACCATCCGACCACCATGGGTACTGTAAAAGCACCCGTGGTGGTATTCTGTCTTACATCCGAATAATCCACTTGGGAATACACATTTTTACCACCCCAAGTTGAGCAACAATTCATCAATCTGTTGGCTACAGTAAGTCCTACATCGTCAATATCTTTTTTAAGCTGAACTTCTTTGTTGAGATTTACAACAGAGCCTTCGCCACCGCCACCTCCTCCTGAAGCTCCGGGAAGTCTGGTTTGTGAATACAATGACATTGAGGTCAGTAAAAAGAATACCAATAGATTTTTTGTTTTGAACATCATATATAGTTTTTAAAGTTAGTTTGAAAAATTATAAGTACAAAAATGGCTACATCATTTTGATTTTGTAAGTTTGTATAGTTTTAATATATAACCTGCCATGTTATAATTTATAACCTGCTATGATTGGAAACAAAATAAAAAACATAAGAGAACTTAAAAATCTAACACAAGAATATGTGGCAGAGAAGCTTGATATCAGCCAAGCTGCCTATTCCAAAATAGAAAAAAGTTCAAAGTTACCAGATGAAAAATTACAGCAGATTGCTGAAGTTTTGGAAGTGAAACCTGAAGATATTAAAGAGTTTGACAGCCAGAAATATTTTAATAGTGTAGGCGATGTAGAAGGGAATTATAGCGGAAGTATTATTGTGGGATTAGGAAGAGAAGATGTGGATTTGATAAAAAAACTTTATGAAGATAAGATAGTACTGTTGGAAGAACTATTAAACCAACAGAAAAAGATAGTACAGAAATACGAATCAAAATACGGAGAGCTATAACAGCTCTCTTTTTGCTTTTTTATTCTTCGGAAGCTTCAGTATCTTAAAATTATTGCTTACTTAACCAGTATTTTTGAGTGACTTTAGTGACGCATTGATACATTTGGTTACATAGATCTTATTAAGCTTGTGAAATTAAATTGCTTCCTTTACGAATTAAGTAGGATGGTAAACAAGCAACCTGCCTGAGCAAATATTTGTCTTTTTGAAAGAAATATTAACCGCAAAATTTGACGGGCTATATTTTACATAAATGTCTTGAAAATGATCACATAATAGATATTATATCGTTCCTCTATTATATAGTCTTTTATTTATAATTGTAAACAATGAACACAAAGATTTATTATTATCTTATTGGGGGATTGGTATTGGGAATTATTTGACTGCTGTTATTTCAAAACAACATTTGAAATCTGAAAGATACTGTTGTCTTAACTACTAAAACTTGAGCTATAATAGCACCATGAGCTATTGTTGATATTTGAAATATTATATCCTCATGATCAGTAGATACATGAAACCAAAGTAGTCCTCTTGTTTATGTAAATAAAGAATATGGATTTCAACTTACATTACCGAAAGGTTGGGAAAAGTATAAAGTATTTGTTTATCCTGCTAGTAAAGAATTACAAGAGGCTTATAGCGGATTTATGTGAAGTATAAAGATAGCTATTCCAACTAGTGCATCTGGGCGATATGGAATTGAAGACCCTAATAAACCAATAAATAGTAATCCTAATACTTACATTAAATGATATGCTCAGCTGTTTAATATAGGCATTTGGACTCCAGAATGATACAAGAAAGAATACACAAGGTGTACTCCATACCCAGATCCTTCTTGTGATATTGAAATGTTATGATCAAATACTAAATATAATTTTACTTATTCTTGACCATGAGACATGCCTACTGATTTATACCCTATTCGATGAAGCAGTGATTATTTTCTCAAAATATTATCTACATTCAAATCCTTATAATGGGAAAAGGGAGTGTCCGAAAAGTCGGTAACACCTTCTGAGATTCGGATATTTATATACTGCTCCTGTATAGGGGTACGAATAAAATCAGCAAAAATTGAGGCTGTCCAAACTTTTCGGACAGCCTCTTATTTTTAAATATTAAGTTTACAATCTTAATAATCCTTCAACAGTATATCCATTAGGAGGTGTGATTATTTTAGTAGAAGAGTTGTACAATAAACCTCCACCTATGGCATGCTGCCAATGTGTGTCATAATTAGATGCATTAACTGATGGAATACCCGCATTTTGTTGGGCGACTTTTATCAAAGAAGTTCCAACCTCTATAATGATAGCAACGTGCCCATTGCCACCACCACCTTCCATACAAAGAATATCTCCAACTCGTGGTGTATTTCCTATAGGAATTTTTTGTAATCCTTTTACAGATGCAGTGTTATACCAATCTTTAGCATGACCTCCATTAGTTGTGTTAGGATTGATAATGTTTTTTCCATAGACTTGAGCATAATAACGACAACAAAACTCTGTACATTGTACATCCAGATCATATTTATTCAGTAAATTCGGATTAGATGCCTTTACAATAGTTCCATTGACCGTACCTAATGTTTCTCGTATTGTATAAGAAGTCTTGATGTTATACATTGGTATGGTATAAATCATGATAGGTTCAGAAAAATAACGCGTTCCTCCAGAACTTGATACAACAACAGGATAAAAGTGTACAACTCCTCGTGAGAATGTTGCGTTTACTGTAATTTCAATTGAACTTGGTCCACTAGAATAACTTACTTGTCCTGCAATACTTCCACATACTGATCCTACTTTTACATAGGCGATTCCACCAACACCAAATGTAGTGTTGTTCTGTTTTCTAATCTCGATTACAAATGTTGAACCCGTTTGAGATTTTATTCTTGCTTTTATTACTCCGCCACTAAAACTACTACACCCACTTGTTCCAGTGAGTGTTGTGCTAATAGAACTATTGGGTGTATAACTCCCAACAGTTGGTGATGAATAATAAGTAGTTGTTGTCGATGCTAAGGCAGATACTTTTGCCGAAGATAGTGCAGTGTCAGAAATTGAGTTAATGATCTCATCATCTTGATTACACGATGAAAATAGGATAAAAAGTAGACTTACTACTATGAAATTCAGGATTCTCATTTTTATTAATTTTTTTGGTTGATATTTTTGTTTATTCCTCCCATTTCTTTATCCACCGACAAAGTTTCTGGTGACATAGGATGAGTTTCCTACGCAATACATTGTTTTTCGAAAACAATCATTGATAGAATATATTATAGTGTATCCATTGGCATTGCATTTTCAAGAGATTTGTAATATTTCAAATCTACAAGAAAAAACCTGCGAAAAGCAGGTGTTAGAAGGCGTTTCCGATGAAAAAATGACGAAAAGTATAAAAAAATGAATCTATGTATATATAATAAGGACAAACGATATAAAAAACAATTACAGCAAATGGTTTTTTACCCTTTCAAGGTACTTTAAACCAATCGGAAGATATACCGATTGAGAGCCCTGCTCTTCTGATTTTCTGTTTTTAGGCGATGTAATACCATCAGAAGGAATGTAATTTTTGAGTCTTATTTCTTTTTTTGTGGTGGATATTTCGGCAATAAATTTCACATTCACAATATAAGATTCATGTATTTTTAAAAAATCCCCGTTTAAAAGTTTTTCCATTTCGCCTATATTTTTAGCATAGATATGCTTGGCTTTTGCTCCTGTTATATATAGTTCAGTGTAATTTTTGGAGGCTTCCAGATAGACCAAAGTATCAAATTCTATCAGCTCACGACCATAATTTGTTTTGATTGAAAGTCTCTTTCTCTTACTATTAAACTGCTTTTCAAATTCAGCCAACGCAATACTCATCTCACTCAAATCAATTGGTTTAGAAATAAAATATAATGCTTTTTTATTTAGGCTAAACTTGGCATATTCATCATGTCCACTGATTACGATAACAGGAGGGGTTTGTATATAATGAAGCCGTAAAGCATCCAAAAGATCAATTCCGCTTTTTTCCCCTTCCAGCTTCATATCCAAAAAAATAAGATCAGGTTTTTTCTCCAAAATTAAAGCAAGCCCCTGTTGGTAATCTACTGCACTTCCTATTTTTTTATACTTTTTATAGTTTCCTAAAATAGTAGTTATAAATTCTTCAACATCGGTTTCATTTTCAATAATAATATAATGGTATTTCATCAGTTGATTGTGTATTGGTAGTTTTTCGGAATTTTTACTTTTATGATTGTTCCTGTTTGCGGTATTTTATCTATAATTTCTAAAGACGCTTTCAGTGTATTTTTTTTGTTAAGTACAAAAAACAGCTTTTCATACGAACTTAATCCCAAACCTTTTTGCAACGGCTGGCTTATGTCTCTTCCTTTACCAGTATCTTCCACTGTAAAATAATGATAATCCGAATCCTCCTTTACATTGACAGTAATATTTCCCCCGTGAGGTTGGTTTTTTCGTATTCCATGATTGATGGCGTTGTTTACAAGGTTTACGAGCAATAATTTAGGGACTGCAATCTCAGTATTTTGGATTTGGTTTTGGATGGAATAGTCAAAAGGAATATTTATTTTTGACTGCTCAAATGATAATAAATTTTCAATTTGCTCAAGCTGGAGTTGAAAGTTTTCCGTAAGGGTGGTTGTTAGAGACGGCCTTATTATACGATGTAGCTTTGTCATGGTCTGATAAGCCTCTGACGATTCCGAATAAATTTCTAATCCTACTCTCTGTAAAATTCCTGCAATTTCATGAGGATTCAATTGGTTATTAATATTGGAAAGTTCTAGCTTTGAAATATCATATTCAAACTCCTCTATTTGTTTTTCCATTAGGTGTTGCTTCTGCTTCTGCCTTGCTCTAATCCATGCATAGCCTCCCACAGAAAGTAATGACATCAAGGCAATACCCATGAGTGCCATATTGGTATTATTCTTTTGCTTTTCTATTTGAAGTTGCTGTGTTTTGATTTGTGATTCTTTTTTGGAGGTCTCAAATTTTAAGTTTAATGCATTGGTGCTTTTTTGTATCGCCTCTGAGTTGATTGAATCAGAAATTCTCAGAAACTCGCCGAAATAACGAGTGCCATTTGGATTATTATTTTTAAGTAATTCCAGCCCAATGAGGTTTTCCAAAAGCAATTTTTTGCTATTTTTATCCTCAAACTGATTGAGTAATTGATATGATTTATTGAAATAAAAATCGGCTTGTTTCAAATTGCCGGTTTCTTTATACAAACTACCTATTGACAGGTAGTCACTTCCCAAAGAAGCTTTGTTATCAAGTCTCTCGTCAATACGAATAACCGTGTTTATATGATCAATAGCTTTCGAATAATTTTTATTTCTCTTCTCAATTTCACTTAAAACATTGAAGACAAAACTGGAGTCTATTGATGTTAGTTTTTTGAAGTCCAACCTGTTAATGTACTTTTCAGCCTCTTTACTTTTTTTTTGCTCAATCAGAAGAAGGGCAAGATTACAAGATAATTGAGCCTTATTGGCATCATCAGAATTCTGAACACTTAATTGATAATAATACTCTGCTTTATCAAACTGCTTAAGATTGTAGTAGCAAACCCCGATACTATTATACACAGGGAACCGCACTTTAAATTCTTTAACCTCAAGGATTTCAAACAGAATTCCCAATGCTTTTTCATAATTCCCAATCCTTATCAGTGAATTAGCATAAAAATTAAAAGAATTTAAAAAATACTTTTTTTCCAATTTATTTGTGTTAATGATTTGAATACTTTTTTCAAACTCATCTTTTGCACTATTTTGAGTCCCGTTGGATGATGCTATTACACCTCTAAAAAAATGGATATGAATAGCAGTAATAGGTAGTTTAGCGTATGAAATATTCTTTTCATAATAGGATAACTTTTTATCGGCATTTTCCATATCTCCTGTTATCAGACAGAGATATACTTCATTAAGCTTGAAGTAAATTACATAGTCCTGATTGTCTTTAAATCTGGTTTTTGCAAATTCTATTTCTTTTTTAGCTTCAGGTATATTAGATGCATTAATATAATGGTTGATAATTTCACGCTGTAAGAAAAAATAATCGGGTCTTTTTTTTAACTCGGTTTTTAAACTATCCAACATATTTTGTTTTTGAGAGAAAACAACTATGTTGAATAATAAGAATATAAATAAAAAATAAATTTTAATCATCTGTGAAAAATGGAAATTAGGATTTAAGACACTATAATTTCCAAAATTAGTACACTTTTAAACAAAATAACGAGTATTCTATTATATTGTTAGTGAATTTAATAATTTTTCTTAAAATAATCCTACTTTCTCCCCATCAAACAACCACCAATCCTCAAAAGCATTTTGCCCAATCTCCTCTAAGGATTTGAATAAAAAGTGGAATTTTGCTTCCGCAAAGCTATTATCTTCAAACAATCTCTTCATCGCCATTTGTTTATACACTTCCAGTTCGAAGATACAGAGAATACGGCTTCCATAATCCAACCCAAACATTCTGCTCGGTTGCCCTACTGACAATGCCCTCAAATGATGAAACAACGATTTGTGAACACGACTTGTATCGTCTCCGTTACACATTTCAATGGCATACAACTCTTTTCTGTTCGGTGTTTGAAGCATACAAAGTGCATCGGCAATCAAATAATCATTTTCAGAGACTTGGATGGAAGATTCCGCTCTATACCCTTTCTTCTTTCCCGTAGAAACCTTATCGAAATACGTTAAGAATAGGAGCATTTCACAACCCTCATTTTTGGAAATTCCTTCGTGCAAAGCGATTTGAACATTAATAGTGTTCATTCTATGGAAGTAATCCTTTTGATAAAATTGACCTTCATTTTTCGGAAACCTGACAACATCTTCTCTCAAATAATCTTTAACAATTTCAGCACCATGAGCCTTGAGAAAATGTACATTTTCGAGTTTCCCTATTGCAGGATGAACTCCGAATGCAATAGAACCCACCAACGGATCTTTCCGAAGTCTGAGTTCTGCAATTTGCTTGTTGAGATTCGCTCTGTCCGACATAATTCCGAGACCGAGCAATTGCCCTGCTGTAAGGTATTTGTAACGAGCCAAAGCTAAAAGAATTTTTTCCTGTGAAGGAGAAAGTGTTTGAAAGAATAATCTTTTGGTAACCATTTTTTTGAGTTTTTTAAAAATTAAAATACAGCATAAAAATGCCTTGTATTCTTATAAGAACTTGTGTTTACAGATGAAACTTAGGTTTAATACTTCCGCTGGACTCTGTGGAATTTTGAGGTACGGTTTCAGAATTTTCTGTTGCTGGCCGAATTGTAGCCTCGGAATCTGATGCAGGATTTATAGTTTCATGAGTGGTATTTTCTAAAGTCGATTTGGTTTTTGAAGAAATCAAAGTTGGCGAATGAACCGGATTTGGTGTAGATTCGTTCGATTGATTTTGACTTTTATTTTGAAACTGCATTTGTGTTGGAATAGTATTGACATTGATAATGTCTCTGTAAATTCCCGATTCGGACAACAAATAGGCTTTTAGTTTTTTCAGTTCTTCCTTGTTGCAAAAATATCTTTTCGGCTGTTTGATCAGAAAATCGGGGCTTTTAATTTTTACCGCAGAAAAATGATCATGTTTTAAATAGAATTCATAAGGTAACAGACTCTGCATCGCAGCATAAGAAACTCCAAAATCACCAGCCAATTCTTTAAGCGCAGGCAAACCGTTGATTCCCGCCAATTTAACAGCCGAGTTATTCAAAACTGAATTCTTTAATGATAATGGGATCTGACCGACACTTTGTGTTCCAACGATCAAACGCAGTTTGTACTTCCTGGCCTCAGAAAATATCGTTTGGATACTTCCGCTTTCTGTCGTGAAATTATGGAATTCATCAATTAAAAGATAACATGGCTTTCTTGAATGTTCGGATTCGAACGCCCTCTGAAATACGATGCTCAGAATGGTTGCCGAAACAAATCTTCCGAGTGCTCTGCTCGCATCTTCTCCCAATTTTCCTTTAGATAGGTTGAACAACATCACCTTTCCTTCTTGCATTCCTTTCTTTAGGTCGATATTGCTTTTTCCATTCATCATGTGGTAGAACATCATATTGTTTTGGAGATGTTGCAATCTCGTGTATATGGCCAGTTTGGTAGGAGCATACTTCTTACTGAGGAATGCCGTTTCAAAAAATTGACGGTAGACCTGAAACGAAGATTTCTTTCCCAATTCCACCCATTTTGCATTTTGGGTATCATCCATAAAGACCTGTAGGTCGGATAATCCGCATCCTCCTCTTTCAAGCAAAACAGAAAGGCAAGGTTTAAGCAAAGCCTCCATTTGGAGAGACATTCCTGCTTCGGGAATTAATTCTGAAAATGCTTTGGCAAATTGTTGGGACATTACGTCAATTAAGAAGGGTTCCGCGACACGCTGCCAAAATGGATTGATGCAGGGAATTTTTCTATTTTCCAACTGAGGATCAATATACCACACACGTTCAGGTTTCTGAAGATTGAGGCGGAATGCTAATAGGCTTTCAGATAGATCTCCATGAGGATCCAAAAGAATTATTGAGTGTTGCTGTTTCAATTGGGATTGATGCTGAATTTGGTAAGCAATTGCTTTCATAAATTCCGTTTTTCCTGAGCCTGTCCTACCACTAAGGAAACAATGCCTGTCTAAAGCGGAAACGGGAAATGGGACAGGCTTTGGAGCAAAAAATAATGGGTGTAGCGAAGGAAGACAAAATGAAAGAAGTTTCTGATAGTCGTGTTCATCATCGCCGGTAAAAAAAGATAAAAATTTCGGGTGTTTTAATAAAAGATTCCAATATTCCAAAGCAGGCGAAACGGATACTGTTCTTTCCAATTTTTCTTTGTTTACCGTTTTCTTGGTTCTCATTTCTTCAAATTCCTTGAAGGTCAGAAATCTTTTTTGAAGTTCTTTACGGTAATGAATCGAGCTTTTATCCAGTCGGGAGAGATTTTTATCGATTGCTTTTATTCGTTCTGAAAGCAAAGCATCCCGACCCGAAGGATGTCCGGCAAGTAAATAACTTCCTGCTAAAATATAAGGTTCTTGGGTTCTAATTTTCCACAGAAAAGAAGTTTTGTTCCAGAATTGAATGGTTGAATTCATGATAAAATAATTTTTGGGGTTGAGTTTCGGTTTGAATTTTCAGATTAAATTTTTAAAGAATTCAGGTATGAATTTTAAAAAATTAAGTTGTATCGCTTAACAAATTGCCTGATCCGGAAGAAGAAATAAAACAGAATACGGATGCATTTGTTTTTTTGGAATTAAAACTTGGCTTAAAAAAGCATGGTTTTGTAAAGGAAATAAAGAGCAGGATTCTTGGCTTTTGATTGAATTTCCTGGAATGGATTGTTAAAATATATCGGAACTGTTTCTCATAAAAGTGATGGTGCTACTTATGGATTTTTTATGCGAAGTCAAGTTCTTTCGATTAAGGTGTGTCGAGTGTCGATAAAATGTCAATATACTTTAGAATACCTTATTGAGAACCTTTTAGACTACCTTTTTGGCAACCTCCAAAGAAAAGCAGAAATCGCCCTGTTTATCGAGCTTTTAACTGCAATTTCTATGCCATAATATCTCCCTTTTTCCACTTTCCCTAATTACCATCTTCCTATCTATAAAAAGTAAAAATGTAAAGTCAAACTACATCAACTTCTCTTGCAAGTCAACCAAAAATCCATACAAGCACCATCGCCGGCAAAACATACCAAATCAATTAAAACAAAAATGTAAAGACTAAAGAAAACAAAATCTAAAACAAAAAAAATGTAACACCTATCAATCTACCAAAAAAATCAAAATCCTAAAACAAAACGAAAAACAAACAACCGAAAATCTAAAACAATGTAAAACAAACTATCAATTCAAAATTTATCAAAATCTATCAAAACACAAAAAATTAACAAAACCTATTCAAAATCAAAACTCAAAAACAGTCAACTGAAAAAAATTCTTAACACAAAAAATCTCTAAAACAAAATGAAACAATCCAAATCAACAAACTAACCATCAACAAATTAAAACCCCTTATAACAAAGAATGAAAAAATCAACAACGTAACAATCAACTAGTGACACAAAAATTAACAACAATCAAGAAAAACAAAAACAAAATGGGAACAAGAAACCTAACCGTGGTGGTTCACAATCAAGAAGTGAAAGTAGCCTGTTATGGACAATTCGATGGCTATCCGGATTCACTCGGTCTCAAGCTGTTACAATTCTTTAGCAATCCTGAGAACACCGAAAATCTGAAAGAAATCCTACCCAAAGTACGTCTTTGGAATAAAAAAGACCAAAAACGACAAGACGAATTTCTGGAATCTATCAGCTGTACCAACGGAATTCTCAACGAAAAGCAGAAGGATGCGTTCAAAAAACGCTACCCTTTCCGCTACCGTGAACGCTACGGAAAACTAATCGAAGGACAAATCTTGGAAGTATTGTTGGAGTTTCGTCATCTTGACGAAATCGCAACTACTGATGCTTACGATTTTGCCTCCGACAGTTTATTCTGCGAATGGGCTTATGTGATTGATTATGATAAAAATACTTTTGAAGTTTACAAAGGTCTCAACACTTCCTGTATTTCAGAAGAAGATCGTTTCTACAGTATTTATGACGGAGAAAACGATTATTATCCTGTCAAAATCATTGCCTCATTTCCTTTGGATGATCTTCCTGATGAAAACGAATTTCTTTTTCAATGCTCAACGCAATAAGCAGTAAGTATTATGGTCTAACCTCTAAAATCTATTAAAAACAATGAACAAAAACGAAAACCGCCTCTTGGTACAATGCTTTATGAAAATGCTCCAGCAAAGAATCGAAGGAGATCGTGTGGAAAACATCAGTTCCGTATTCGGCAGTATCTTAAGTAAAGATGAACTTCAAAAAATCTTTAAGTGGATGTACCCAGATAGAGCACCTGAATCGTATGATTTTGAAACGATGGACAAACAAGATTTGCTTGAAGCCATCGCTGATGATATTCATATTCTGTCTTACTTCATCGAAAGATGGAACAAAGAACCGGAAGAGAAAATCACTCCACAGAAAGTCTATGAAGTACTTTGTCAGTTGCAGATCGAAACACATTATTTAATGACCAAGATTTTGGCGGACTGGGATGAGTACGACCACAGCAACTTTAAGGCATTGTGCCGAAAGGCGGGAACTCCTCAACCCTTGTATGCCGTATTTGAATCTTCTGTAAAGGAAGAAGATAAATACATCACGCTTCCGCTTTCCCAATATTACCCAACCCATTGGGAAGCTCAGGAGAAAATAGCACTACTGATGAGTGAAGAAGATTTTCCCGAAACTCAGCTCCAAATCCTAAGCCTGTAACTTTTTATCCAATTATTTTATAAAACAAAAATGAAACAATCAATATTAGAATCTTATGATAATCTGGATAAAGCCAGAGACAGGGCGTTATGGCTGGAATTTGAGCATAGGAATGTTAATAAGCAATTTGTGGTGTTTGATGGACCGGAGGAAGGCAACTATGCCGTTGCAGACAAGCAAACCGCCGAAGAAATGGAAATCACACATCAGTACTATTCACTTCCCGAAAATTACCAACATTGGACGTTTGGCGATCTGAAAGGAATTGTAGGTGACCCGGAAATCTTGTCCCATTGGGAGGAGATCATTGGTAAATTTCAAGTGATGGAGGGCGAACTGCTCAAATTCATTCTGAAATATCAGATTCCATTGGAAAAAATCATCCGTCACGAACTTGGTTGCAGAGGATTTGACGACAATAATTGGGTTGGATTTCAGGAATCCGAAAAATACTGGATGAAGTAGAAACTTTTATCAATTGTCATTCATTATTAATCAATCTTATGAAAATAGACCCTGAAAAAGTTCCGGTGATGAAAAATTATTGCAAAACCTGTCCATTTAAACCAAATAAAAAGGGAGAATGGCAGGATGTAAAATTAGCCAATGATGTCATTGCAAGAACTTTACTTCAAGCCCATCAAATCTGCCACGGAACGGAAGGTGAAGACAGAAAGCCAACCCACCGTTGCAAAGGAGCTTTCGAGCATAATCTCGAAATCTACAAAAGAATGGGACTTGATGATTTAGTAGAATAAAAATCTAAAAAAAACATTACCTAAAACAAAATGGAAAACAAAAAAACAGTAAAGCAAATCATGATTATTAATGCTGAAATGCATCAAAACTATCTTGAATCTTTTCCAGAAGAACCTATGGAATTTGTAGACTTTTTGAATTTCGGGCTTGGAACACTCTTTAATGAAGATAAAAAAATTGAACAAATCATTCCGAATGAAAATACCACTCAGTTTGTCATCATTTATACGATAACAATATGAACAGGCAGGATCATAGTGTATTTGTTCTTACCGTTTTTATCATCGTACACAAAACAAGTTGTATAGATATCGTTCATTTTCAGCCGAAATCCTTTTATCAAAGTTACCGAAAGGCTGATCAAGTGAGACAATCTCTTATCCAAAGCGGAAAGCTATCTGAAGACGGTTCTTCCGTTGAAGGAGAGCGCTTTATGGTGCTACATATGAATTAAAAAGAAACAAGACTCTAAAACAAAATCTTTAAACAAAATGTCTAACAATTAAAATCCAATAGTATGAACGAAAACAAAACGGCACTCTTGAAAATATTCTCAGCAGTGCTAAAGGACAGAGTAAAATCTGAACCTCAGTATCAATCGATCAGTACGGAAATGGTCAAACATTTTTCCCGAAAAGAATTGATCGAAATTATTACCCACAACTTCGAGGGCGAAGTTCCATCGGAATTCAACCTCGTGGAAATGGAGAATAATGAACTTTTACAGCTTATCGGAGATGATTTCAAAATTATCTCGTATGTGATGAGCCGATGGAGCAAGGAAGTGTCACAACTTCCAACCTTGCAAGAGTGGATGCATTCCAAAGTCCATCCTGCTCTTGAAAAGGAAACAGAAGAAAACTTGGAATCAAACTCAGAAGTGATCCTATCAGAAAATCCGGAGCATACTCCAACGACTGAATTTGTTTCTGAAAAACAAGATTCTGCTTCTGAAAATTCCGACAAACCAATTTCGGAATCTACGAAACCTTCGGATGTATCATCTGAAGGTAAGAAATTGGAAGAAAAACAGAATTTCAAGTCTGATTCTAAACCTGCTTCAGAAAAACCGCATTTCGGTAAGAAGCAGGAAGATAAGAGACCTGAAAAAAAGTAAGTAAAACCTTTGGTATTCAAAGGTTGGGAATGGTTTCCGTTCCAAAAATGAACTCATGGAAATAGCCCAAGTTTTTTACTCGGGCTATTTTATTTTCTTAAGCAACACTCCCCTGCAATAGATACATTTACTTTATTTACAAAAAGTGAAAATGAACAATTTCTCTGAAAATAAAATAACAATAAAAAATAAAACTCCCCTGCTTAAAGCAAAAATGAAAACCCCGATTACGTATTACGGTGGGAAACAGAATTTAGTCAAAAAACTTCTTTGATTGACGCCTCCCCATAGAATCTATGTAGAACCTTATTTTTGAGGCGGCGCACTGTTTCGGGCTAAAGAGCCTTCTCCTTCGGAAATTATCAATGACACCAATATGAATGTCGTTAATTTCTACGAAGTTTTGAAGAAAAACTACAAAGCATTACACGAAAAAATCGAAGCTACCCTTCACAGTAGAGAAACCTATAAAAAAGCACTTTTCATTTATGAAACTCCCCGGCTTTTTGCAGACAGTCCCGTCATAAGAGCACGAGCATTTTACGTCTCATGCAATCAATGATTTTGCAGTCGTATAGGTAGCTTTTGATATTCGAAGGACAACAAATGCCCTACAACATTTCAGAATAAAATACAAAATTTTAAAGAAGAAATGAGTAACCGTCTTTCTTACACGCAAATTGAACAGAATCAGGCGGATAAGGTCATCCAGTCGAGAGATCATGAAGATACCTTCTTTTACTGCGACCCTCCTTATATCGGAACGAACCAATGACATTACGGAGGTTATCACGAAGATGATTTTATCAGAGATCTGACGGTATTATCTCAAATCAAATGAAAATTTTTACTAAGTAATTTTCCATCTAAAATACTCGACAGGTTTGTAAAGGAGCATCAATGGTATGTAAAAAACTTTGACCAACCTTTGTCAGCTTCTCACAATAGCAAAAAAGCTCTGAACAAAAGGAAAACGGAAGTGTTGGTGGCGAATTATCCGATATAAAATGTAACAATATATCAATGTAACAGTTTAACAATATAGCGAATGTATTAATTATCTAATCACTAAATCTCTTAATTTCTAAATCTTTTAGTTGCTTAAAACAAAAATGAAATGAACATCTGAAAACCAAAATACAACCATCAAAGAAAAAATGTCGTGATGCGCAAAATCAAACCAAGAATGAAACAAAGGGTCTTCAAAAATGAAGAAATTCCCATTCACAAAATCAGAAAAGATTACGAAAAATTTAAAATATGACCGAAACTTAAAATATGATTACCCACCAGTTCATAATCTGAAAGTATTCTGAACTTTTGTAGGCGGTGGCGGTTCTACGATGGGATATAAGCTCGCAGGTTTTCAACATTTGGGCGGTGTAGAAATAGATGGGAGAATGGCCAAGATCTACCAAGCCAATCACTCCCCCAAATATTACTACCACGAAGACATCAGGGATTTTAATCTACGTTCTAATCTTCCCAAAGAATTGTTTAATTTGGATATTCTGGATGGTTCTCCACCTTGCAGTACCTTTTCGATGTCCTGAAAACGTGAGGAATATCGGGGAAAGGAAAAAGTATTTAAAGAGTGACAGAAAAAACAGATTTTGGATGAACTTGTGTTTATATTCTGTGATACGGTAGAAAAATTGAATCCCAAAGTTGTTGTAATGGAAAATGTTCCGGGACTCGTTGCCGGAAGAGCCAAAAAATATGCGATTGAAGTCTTTGAAAGATTAGAAAATTTAGGATATCAAATACAGGTTTTCAGACTCAATTCAGCAACGATGGGTGTTCCGCAAGCTCGTGAACGTATTTTCTTTATTGCAAGAAGGAAAAGTTTAGAACTCCCGGACTTAGTTTTAAATTTTAACGAGCCACCTGTTTATTTCGGAGAAATTGTTGATAGAAACTCAACTTCTCATCCCCATCTCCGACCTTCCATTGTCGAAAGACGGCAGTATGTAGAGTTTGGAGACCAAAATCTGAAATTTGCGGATGCCAAATACAGGAACCTCAACACTTACAATGCTTTTTTCAGCACTTATATATTATATGATAACATTGTTGCTCCTACTTTAACTTCGAGTTGAACTGCCGTTTATTACAATGAAGTTCGCAATCTCAATGATACAGAATACATCCGTATGAGCAGTTTTCCAAGTGATTTTGATTTCTGTGGAACTTCCGTCCGCTATGTTTGTGGGATGAGTGTTCCGCCTCTGATGACCGCAAAGATTGCTCTTGAGATTAAAAAGCAATGGTTTTAATAATATAACACAGCTTTCAGCAATGTAACAATATATCAATTTACCAATGCATCAATTAAAAACACGCTATATTTATAACATAATCAAAGCATTGTTAAACTGTTTCATTATTAGATTATTACATCAATTCAGACTCCTCCGCTCTGCTTTAATAAGGTTTTATGAAGGTTCGTACATCCTTTGTAAATGCTTA
This sequence comes from Chryseobacterium limigenitum, assembly GCF_900114875.1. Lineage (GTDB taxonomy): Bacteria > Bacteroidota > Bacteroidia > Flavobacteriales > Weeksellaceae > Chryseobacterium > Chryseobacterium limigenitum. Next base: position 443,253 of record NZ_FPKW01000002.1, on the reverse strand, counting down.
ATTCATCAAGAGAACCAGTTGATTCCTCGTCTTTGCAAAATGCTGTACAATGTGTTGATAAGGGTTTACACACTCCTCTGCCCTGCTTTTACAATGCCTTGGCAAAGCAAAACTCAAGTTTGTTAAAACATGAACAAACCTTATACAATGAATGTCAAGGGATTGTTAAGGTAAAGACCTTGAAAAAGTGTTTTCAATGCTTATAAATCCGTAAGGGTTTTAAAAACGTCTTTAAAACCTTTGACAATCCATCTTCCAACGTTTTATAAAGTTTTGCAAATCCTGTAACAAAGGCTTTACAAGCATTGATGCCGTTGTAATAAAGCATTAGAAAAGCAAGTATTGCACTGACTTTAGACTGCGTGATAACCAAAAGTTATCGGTCAATTATCAATACAAAATCATTTATCATTAATAACATCTTATGGAAATTTCAAAAGCAGAGGCAGAGAGAATGTTGGGTGTGAGTTCAACTACATTGTACAACCGGGCAAACAAGTTGAATATCAAATTCATTAACAAAGTAGATTCCAAAGGAAAGAGCAGTTATCTGAACCGGGACGATCTGAAAAAAATGGCAGATGCAATGGGTAAACCTTTAGAATCTACCACCGAATCGGTAACGAACGACTGACAACCAACGACTGACAACCATCAACCAAACAGAGCAGAGGAGTGAGTGGCAACGGAAATCAAACAGGAAAATTTTATGTTGCAGCTCAAAGTTAAGGAGCAGGAAGAAGTAATCAAATCAAACTATGAAGTCATCAATATCTACAAAGAAAACAATCTCCAGCTGCAAAACAATCAACAGGAAGCTAAAAATCAGATCCAGGAAATGTATGGTCAATTATTGGGTGTCTCCAACAAAGCAACGACTTACTTTATTATTGCCATTGCGGTAACTATTATTTTAGTTTTGTTTGTGGTTCTTGTTGCAACAGGAAATCTGAAATTTTAGAGCAGAGGAGTCTACCACCCTGAAAATGTAGCCCCCCGAAATTATAAATTTTAGATTTTAAATGGAAAAACTTTAGTTACCCTAAAAATGTAGCTATTCGTGAAATTTAAAACTAAAGATTATCAATAGACTTTAGACACTGAATCTCTTTATCAAAGCCAATTCAAACACCGAAAAAAACCTTTGTTAAACCTGAAACAATCTTTTGAATATACCCTGAAAATGTAGCTTATTTTACAGATTAAAAATAAGAAATGATTCAATAAATTGTATTTAAACTCTTGCTTTCAGCCGTTATTGATAAAAAAATCTAAAAATTAACAACAACTAAGCTTTTATTTTATCTCTGTTTAAGATGTTATATCACTTACGTTCTTATATTGTTTATAGGCTTTGAGATTGGCTACTGCAAAGGCTTTACGAAGCATTGGGTATCAGATTTAGGGCAAAGGATACCAAAAACAGGGCGGAATATAACAAATTCAGGGTAAAAAGTACCGGAATTAAGGCACTACAGCTGCATAAACAAGGTGGAATGGCTACTTATTCAAGGATTCTGTGAAGTATAACAAATTTAGGGTTTAACGGAAAAATATATTGAAATATAACATTTAAAAATTACAGTAGCTTGTAAAGGTAGCTTTTAAATAATGTACGAATAATAAATCAAAAACTAATTGTAAAATACATTCTACATACTACATTTTACTTTGTACAATCAAAGAAATGACCCAACTTACCGTAAAAAAATCCCATGAGCTCGTCACTGCAAGATATTCTTTTAATCTGATGGAAATGAGGCTATTTACCTTGATCATCAGTATGATCCAGGACAAGGACGAAGATTTTAAAACCTACAATATTCCGATTAAAAATATTATCCAAACTTTCGGGATCAAAAACAAGAATATTTATGCGGAGATTAATTCGCTGACCACTTCAATGCTCAAAAAGATTATTACCATTCCTGTAAAAGAGGAAGGTAAAGACAAAGAAATTAAAACGGCTCTGGTTTCGTCATTTAAATATTCCGTTGACGGCAGAGGAGTCTTGGAAGCGAGTTTTCATCCGGTTCTTAAACCTTATCTTCTGCAATTGAAATCGAAATTTCTCTTGTACGACCTAAAAAATATTCTGAAAATTTCTTCCGGTCACAGCATCCGTTTTTATGAGCTTTTAAAGAGCTACGAATGAATCGGAAAAAGAATTTTTGAAGTTCAGGAACTGAAAGAAATTCTTTGTGTAGAAGATAAATATGCAAAGTATGCCAACTTCAAAAAGAGGGTTTTGCTTAAGGCTCAGGAAGATATTGAAAAACATACCGACATCCGTTTTACTTTTGAGGAGATCTCTGAATTTTCCAGAAGTGTGGAAAAATTGGTTTTCACGATACACAAAAATAAAAAGACGGTCATTGAAAGTGATAATACCAATAATGACACGGAAAATGAGAATGAAAGCGGTAAGGAAAATAAATGGCACGATGAAATCAAGTCTTTCGGCGTGTCTCAATCGGTTTTGGAAAATCAAATTTTAGCCGAATTTGAAGAAGAGTTTGTCAAACAAACTTTGAAATTCTGCAAAGATTATTTTAAAACCACATCCGTAAAACAAAAAAGTTGATTTTTTCTAAAGGCTCTGCAAAACGGATATTACAAACAAGAAATTGAAAGTCTCTCGGAAAAAAAGCAAAAGAAAAAAAATGTTGGACAGCTAGAATCTAAACAAACCGAACTGGAAAAACAAAAAAATCTTGCGAAAAAGCAGAGAGTAGAGGAGTTAAGAGCTCAGTTTTTAACACCCGAACTGATTGAAGAAATTATACAGGAACAGAAAGAAACCAATCTTTTCATGTACAATGTTATCAATAAATCTTATCAGCAGGGGATTGTAAATCCTTTTCTGGAAGGGTTGATTGATAAAAAATTGTTGAAGGAGTTTGGGGAGGGGTAGGTTTTGAACAAATGGCGGTTTATGATGGTTTATCTTGGTTTATTACGGGACTCCTATATCGACACAAACTCCCCCAAATAAGCCATTGTACGATATTTAGAACCAATATTCATAGGACTTAAAACCTTTATCCACAAGGATGTACGGGCTCAAGTTCCGTCTATTTTACTATATGACAATCAATGACTTAGCTCTCTTTTTAAGAGGACTTTTTTATGCCCGGAAATCTTGGGTACAACATTTCTCGGTTTTAAATGGTTTAAAATGATATAACTTAGTGTTATCGGAATAATCGAAAATATTATAATCTATAGAAATAAGCAGAATCATAATGCTGATTTCAGAAATTTTATAAACGGACTTTTGATAGACTTCTTTTTCAATTTCATCTATAAGAATTTTTTGAGGGTAATTCTTTTTAAATGGCTTTGTGTAATTTATTTGTTTTTACAATAATTTATAAGAGAAGATTTTCATTAGAATTTTTTTTCATAAGTTTTGTTGGGGTTCATATAATTTAGTGGGTGAAAATATACTTTTATTCTGAAAAAATTGTACATTAGCTATAAACTAAAAACCATTTTATTATGAAATCCACCTCTACCTACTTGCTTCTTTCAAAGCAAATTATTTACCGTTCCGTTACTTATTGTTCATCATCTGTAAAAATATACGGTAATGGAAAAGAAATCTTCTGACAAAAAGCCGCCCATCATTAATTGCCATGCGCACATTTTCACTTCTGATTATGTTCCTCCTTATTTAGCCAAAACTTTTCTTCCTGAACCATTTTACAGACTTCTCAACATAAGTAAAATGGTAGTTTTGGTAAAGTGGTGGTTCAACAATGAAAATAGTCCTTACAAATGGCCATATCAACGCTGGTATATTATATTAAAGCAGACTCTTTATAAAATCAGAATTGCATTGGTAAGATATACTATATTGGCAATTCTAAAATTTTTCATCGGGCTTTTTATTTTCTCGCTGATGTTTTATGAATTGTACCGCTATTTCATTAAAGACTGGATGATATCCAACGATTTGTCAACAAAATATGCCGATACCGCAACAAGTTGGATTCAGGAGTCTTTTTTAGGAGTAATAGCAGAAAACTGGTGGCTTAAAAGCCTATTGCTTATTGTCCTATTCATATTTTTTCCTTCTGGAAGAAATCTACTTTTATTTATCTTGAGAAAATTCTCCAAACTCATGGGAATGTTGCCAGGGAAGCAAACCAAAGAGCTGGCAAAACGATATATGAATATTGTTCACTTTGCACGATATCAAGATCAGTTCAGAATCTTCTCAAGATTACGCAGACAATATCCCGATAATTCAGCAATCATTGTATTACCTATGGACATGGAATTTATGGGAGCAGGGAAGCCTTTGAAAAGCTATGCAGAGCAAATGAAAGAATTGCTTAAAATAAAACAATGTCATCCTGAAAAAATTTATCCGTTTGTTTTTGTTGATCCCCGTCGTACAAAGGTTGGATCACAAAATTTATTTGATTACAGCATCCTGAAAGATAAAGTGATTCTAGAACCCTGCTTTATTAAAACTTACATAGAAGAACATAAATTTAGTGGTTTTAAAATTTATCCCGCCTTAGGATATTATCCCTTTGATGAAAGATTATTACCATTATGGAAGTATGCTGCTGATAATGACATCCCTATAATGACACATTGCATTATAGGGTCAATCTTTTATAGGGGAAGCAAAGAGAAAAGCTGGGATGAACATCCTGTTTTTGAACAATATGAAGGCAATCAGGATGATGATCCGAAAAATGAAAAATATTTTAAACCCTTACTTTTACCACAGATAAATGCACAAGATGTTCAGGAAATCTTTACTCATCCCATGAATTATGCCTGCCTACTGAAAAAAGAATGGCTTGCAAAATTAGTTGGAAAATCAAAAGATAAAAATATTCGTGAACTTTTTGGATACAACGAAGATAAAGAAACTATTGAGAACGACCTGAGTCATTTAAAAATATGCTTCGCTCATTTCGGAGGAGATGAAGAATGGGTGAAATTTATGGAAAAAGACCGGGACAATTGGGCACATCAGATTAATGTTTATCCTGACAGAGGTATAGATTTTCTCAGTGCAAACGGTAAAGCATCCCGAATAAAAGTAGAACAGCTATGGAAATACACCGACTGGTATTCCCTGATCTGCAGTATGATGTTACAGCATGATAATGTCTATGCAGATATCAGCTATATTTTACACAGTGATGCAAATATACTGCCTCTTCTACGTCAAACCCTCAAAAACCCTAAGCTAAAAGAGCGGGTACTTTTTGGCACAGACTTTTATATGGTACGAAAGCATAAAACCGATAAGCAGATGCTTGCCGATATGATGGGAGGTCTATCAACAGAAGAATTTGATCAGATTGCACGCATTAATCCACTTAATTTTTTATAAAATATTAACCTTAAAATCACAAAATTATGGCTATTCAATTTTTTTCCGACGACATTCTTTACAGAAGTCCTCTTGTTGAAACACCTCCTTCTTCTGTTTTAGGAGATATAGATCATTCATCCTCCGTAAGCGGAGTGGAACTAAGATTACTTCCCCCTTACATTAAAGATAACAAAACGGAGCCTTTTCTTTTCTTCCCCGGCAGAGCAAGCCTTTATTGCCTTGTTATTGTAGTGGGAGACGCAGGAAATCAAATGATCGGAGGCATAGACCTTCAGGGGTTTCCGCGAATAGGCGATCATGAATATTTACCAATCAATAAAACTATTTATTATTGGCAATCTTCTGCTACCTCATCGAAATCACCAAATCAGATCCATGTATTCTGCTCTGTGGTAAAATCTAAAAAAGGACTTCGTGAAGCTGGAGAAATCATGTCACAGATTAAAGATGATTCAGATTATAAATCTATTGCCGGACAAATAGCTTCCATGGCTTCAAAAGCTACTCCTGTAACAGCAGCTTTAGACCTTATCACCAGCATTGCCAAAGTAGCAGGTAAATACCTTAAAAATGTGGAAGACAAGCCAATCGGAAGTATTATTAACAGCTATACCACATTGCATGGAGATTTTGACAAATTGGGAATCAACAAACACAAATATACTACTACCAATGTTGATTTTGAATTTGAACTTACCGTAAGAGATAAAAAGAGAGAGCAGGAAATTAAATCTTCTGTACTTGGATCTTCTGTACCAAAAAATCAGGCTTCTGAAGTAGTTGATGTTGAAATGACACCTATAAAATGAATGTAAAGTCATGGATAATGAAAATACAAAACTTCCCAAGGCTAAAAATATTACATGGGAGTGGCCTGTAAAATTATACATAAGCAATAGTTTAGACCTGGAATTTCAAAATTCTAGGTCATTAAAAACTTTAAGTTATTATGATATTGTCAAACCTGAAAAAAGCCATCTGCAAAATTTTTTTTTCTCTAACATTCTGCTTTTTAAAGGGTATAAAGAAGCTTTAATTTTTTTTGAAGGTTCTCCTCAAACTCAAATTACCAATACAGATATTATCATTATCATTGAGGAAAAAAATTTTCTGGGTAAAAATAAAGAGCTAATTCCATTGAGCCAATTTGCAAAATTATGGACCAAGAGAACGGAAGCCGGAGGTCTTTATTTTATTCATTCTGACCTTAAAATCCCGGAATGGTATGATGGGTTTATGACAGAGCTTTCTCAGAATAAAGGAGTTGTAGAAGCTATTGAAGCCTCTGATGCAGAGATTCTGCAATCCTATATATCTCCTAATCTTAATACCAAAACAAAACTTTCCGATTATCTTACAAAAATAGGAAAACGGACTGGCTCACCTTCATTTCCGCGCAATGAGAAATTCAAAATTAATATTCCCGGATTTGGATCAAAAACAATGCATTCCCGAGAGCTTTCTGCTTTCATAAAAAAAAACAGTAGTAATTTTTCTTATGATCTTGAGGGGGAATTGGCTAATTCTATTACGGATATTTCCTATTCTGTTAACAACGTCAATGCAGAGCTTGAATCCGCTAAACTTATAGAAGTTGTACCCGAAGATAAAGGAGAGTATCAAACAAAACCAAGTGGACCAAGATATCTAAGAGCTTCCGTATATAACAAGAAAGATAAATCATTTGCAAATAAGTATTTATTACCGCAAACTTCTTATCAACTGTGGGTAAATATTGGATATAAGGATATCTCTCATGGTTGGACAATTGCAGATCAGAAAATTGAAGTTGAGAAAATATTTGAGGATAAAAAATTAAAAAAAATCAATATTGATCTTGTTATTTCTTTCAAAAATAGTAAAGAATTACATCGTAAGAGCATTACCTTACCCCGTGAAGGAGAAAGCTCAATTGCTAAAATAGATTTTACAACAAGTACAAAAAAAGCAATATTAGAGGCTAAAATAGGAGCCTACTATAAGGGCAAAAAAATTCATGAAGTCCTATACCGCATTCCAGTTGGACAATCAAATAATTCCAGCTTTCAAAATGGACCTGAGTTAAAGACATCAGTAATTTTAAAGAATTTAGACAACCTTTCCCAACAAAGTCTGTTCAGTGCAAGTATTACCATAGAAAAAAATGGCAAAAAAAATTCCTTAACCACTTTTCAAAAGCGAAAATCTGAAAACCTTACCTATACCAATAGCCTGAAAGTAATAATAGATAGAATTAAAGAGCTTATTGAAAGAGGAGCTTTAATGAATAACCCAGCTGCTCTGGAAGACCCTGATAACATTACATTATTCATTCAGCTTGCCAATAATGGGTATTTGCTATATCAGCAATTTTTAAAAGAAATTAAATTAGACGGCCCTTTACAATTACTGAGCAATAGAGAAGAATACATACCTATTGATTTTGCTTATACTTTAAAACCTCCTACACGTGACGCATCTCTATGTACCCATGCAAAAGAAGCATTGGAAAAAGGCAAATGTTGCGGATGCTTAAAAACACAGGATGAGGAATATAATACGATTTGTCCGTTTGGTTTTTGGGGATTGAGTCAGGTTATAGAAAGACACCAGTTTCCTAAAGATCTGAACAAAGAAGGCTCAGATTTCATTCTCCGTTTTGAACCCGATGATTCAAGACCCTCCATTGATATTTTAAAAAAAATGATGTATGCAAGTACAGAACGGGTTGATGCCGCAGTTCCAGGCAGTTATGATAAAATGAAAAATACATTGAATCATAAGGCTCATGAAACTCCTGTCGAAATTAAAAGCTGGATAGACTGGGAAAATACAATTCCGGTAACAGATCCCGACACCTTAATTCTGATAGTGCACGTTGAAAATGATGATATTGCTGCGGTAGATGCTCTGGAAATTGCAAGCGGAGATTTTTTACCCATGACCCATTTTGACGAAAGGTATCTTAATACAAATAATTACAAATCCCAACCTCCATTTGTTATCCTTATAGGATGTGAAACTGTAAATACCAATGCCTATTTATTTGATACCGTAAGTTTTATCATTAGAAAAGGAGCTGCCATGGTACTATCAAACTTTACAAAAATAACAGGTGAAGCAGCAACAGTAATAGTCAGTGAACTTGTTGAAATCCTGCGAAGTGAAGCCGGAAAAAGTAAACGATTCGGAGAAATTGTACTTCGTCTCAGACAAAGGCTTCTTGCAAAAGGAATGATGATGGCTCTTACTCTGCTCGCACATGGTGACGCAGACTGGAAAATTAAAATCGCTAAATAATATGTATAATATTCATTTACTTCCCGCATTATTCGGTGATGCTATCCTGATAGAATATGGTACACCGAAAGAACCTCATTATATCCTCATTGACGGAGGTCCGTACTACGGATATGAAAAAATGATTGCAGGCTTAAAGAAGGTTGCTCCCAAAATGAAAGAAATTGAATTGCTAATAATCACTCACATTGATATTGATCATATTGACGGAATCGTAACTTTCCTTAATAGTTCACCACTCCCCTATAAGGTAAAAGAAGTATGGTTTAACGGCTTTGAGCAGCTTAATAAAAAAGATATTATGGAAAGTCTTCTTGGAGTTTTACAAGGAGAATATTTAAGCCATCTTATTATTAAGAATAAACTGTCTCACAACAGTGTCTTTTCAGGAAATGCAATAGCTGTGAGAGATACTGCGCAGCTCCCTCAAATTACACTTGCAGGAGGTTTTGAAATAACTTTATTAGCTCCTTCTGTAAAAGCGTTAAGGGAGTTGTGCCTTGATTGGAAAAAAGAGCTCAAAAAAATCAATGAAAAAGGAACTATTGAAAAACAACTGAAAAACGATACCAGATATGATGAACCGGTATCTCTCCCTGCAAATATACTCGGAGGCGGAGCTGATAAAAGTGTAGCCAATAACAGCTCTATAGCTTTTATCGGAAAATATAAAGACAAATCATGCCTTTTTGCAGGAGATTCTCCTTCAGCAGCACTGTTGTCAGGAATAAAACTTCTGAAATCTCAATCGGATAAGCTGAAACTGGATGCCTGGAAACTGGCTCATCACGGAAGCAAGCGAAGTACTGATAAAAGTATCATTAATGAAATTAAAGCAAAACATATTTTGGTTTCAACCAATGGAGACAGATATCATTTACCGCATGAGGAATGCATAAGATCCGTCATTGAAGGGAATGCTCCATGCAATATTTACTTCAATTATACGTCAGAATATAATTCGTTGTGGAGAACTGAAGAAATTCAGGAAGAAATGAAATTCAAATCGCACTATCCAACAACAACCGATAGCGGAATTTCAGTAGAATTATAACCCTAAGTGTAAGTATTTAAACATTACATAAGCACAATTTTATTCGAGATGCTTTGAAAGAAAATTTTGGGCTCAACAAAATAAAAGATACTGTGGCTTTATAAAATTTGATTATTGAATTGTAATCGTTAGCATCTCCAAAATTTGGTATAGTAAAGGGACTTTAAAACGTATCCTCCGCATTTGACTTTAGATATTCCATAATAGAATCATAATCGTACAATATTTTTTTACTTGTGAGATTGCAATAACGTAACTTGCCCTCGTTCTTTAGCTTCAGAATAGTAGTCGAAGATTTAATTCCCAGCAAGGTTTTAGCTTCCTTAAGAGTAAGCCACTTTTTGGGAGTTGTTTTTTCTGACAATAAGGGCTTGAGTTGTTTTATGATTTCAAAAAGACTTAGAGTATCAATTTGAATAATCTGGATAGGCTTATTAGGGTCGTTAAAATTAAAATTCATCGCTTTGTTTTTTAAGGTAATTGATACTGCTTTTTTATTAATCGGTATTTTCTAATTAAATATTTACAGAATGATTTATTTAGCAATCTGCTTTCTAAATATTGCATCAGCTGGATTTTTCAAAAAGTCTATTATGAATTGGCGTTGATCTACAACATATTCCTTGTTATGGGCTCGGTGATAGAGATTTAAACCTACGATATCTGTCATAATCAATTGTTTTTCCAGCAACCAGTCTGATGGAATAAGAGAGGCTTGGACTAAAGCCGTAAAAGACTCTCCAGCGAAATCAAAGCCTGCTTTTTGGGTTATATGAACATAGTCGTGGAAACAACGATATAAAACATTGACTGCTTCATTTCCGAACATCGAATTATCTGACGATCCGGTCCAAATTCTGATAACCCGTTCCTTCTCAAAACGTTCTATGTATCGATTTAAAGTACCTTTAATATCTTTCGGATTGAAATCGTCTTCAGTAACGAATTCAAAGTGTACATGATCCTTCTGATCATTATACCACGAGACAAGCCAGTCATTGAGCCTTTGTGAGAATGGTTCATCAGAAGGCATAGTAGAAAAATTTCTAATCAATTCTTCTTTTCTCTGCTTATTATATTTTGCAAACTCAAGGTCTAAAAATATGTTTATGTCATTTTTATTTAATAAATTTTCCATGATGTTTTTATTTCATGATTGTAGATTATTTAAAATAGAGGCAGTAATATTTCAACCGCCTCTGTGAAAGTTGAATTAGGTTATAACGAATTCCACTCAATCGGTTTATGGTAGCTAAAATTCCCAAACAACGTATTGTAATAATATTGTGGCGTTATGGTTTTCTTTTTGTCCACCGAAGCTGGAATCAGAACGGAAATTTGGGTCACCTTACCTAGAGCGGTGTCGGAAAGACCAAATTTATTTTTCAGCTTTTCCGTATCAGTTTGTGCTTTATTTTCTGCATCTTTTTTGTCTTTCGGGAAGTCTGAATCCCAATTAGCCAGACTGCTGGATTGTATCAAATCGCTGATGAAGAGAACCTTAATATCAGAATATCTACCATTTAATTTCTCAAACTCTGCAATAAGCTCAATGATTTCTGTTTGTGAAGACTTTTGCTTCGGCATTTCATCAAAGAGTTTTTTACACATCTTATTAATCATTGTCGATTTTTGTTCGTCATTTTCGGATTCTATTGCAGACTCCTCAAGCATTTTAGCACTTTTGCTTTGATAGCCCGAAGATGCTTTCTCTGTTACTTGCCACTCAATTTTAAAATTATTGGTGACCGAATTTGAAGTCGAATTAGAATACAGTAACATTAAATCGAATTTAGAGGTCATTCCTTTCTCTAAAAATCGGGATACAAACTTCCGTTCCTGAGCAATTTCAGATGAAGAAGGATTCATCGACATTGAAAGATCCTGGACGACAACGATGACGGATTTTTCCTGTTGGGAATTGTTTTCCTGCTTTTTGTTGCAGGATAAAAGCAGAAAACAGAAAACTGCAACTAAAAATTTGGTTTTTACTAAGTCGGTTTTAATTCTGATGAAGAATTGATTGAATTTTTTCATTGTGATAATTTTAAATATTAGGAAGTATGATTTTGATAATTGTGGGAAGAGCGGTTTTTACCATTAAGTGGTAATAAAGTTTCCTCGAAATTTTTTGACTGATGGATGGTGGTATGCGGAGACAGGTTATTATCCGTCAAGCGGTGTAGATACTCCAATTCAAAATACAGTCTTATAATACGGTGGCTTTTAGCACGGAATAATCCCAGTTCTGTTTTAGTGGTATCAAAAAGCTCCTGCAAATGTGTTATGCTGTTTGTTGTTTTCTCTAGTTTTCTTCTTAAGAAAAGCGATGTACCCAAGATGAATCCGATAGCATTCAATAAACTGGAACATAAAAGCGTAATCGCCATAGTACAACAAATTGTGATGATCTGTAGAAGTGTAGGTTCGTCATTTGCGACAAATAGTTTGTCTTTTAGACGCTTTAATTGTTGTTCATTATCTTTCATTTCCTGTGTTGAAGCGGTGGAAACATCATCTTGCAGAGCGGTATTTTTTGTTGCACTTACATATTCCTTTTTAAGCAAAACATACTTTTGGGTCAGTTGCTCGTTGTAGGACATTTCAAGGAATAAATTGGATACCGAAATACAATACAAAAACGAGAGCACGAAAACCGTAAACATCAGCCTGTTGACTGCCATTTTCTTTATTCGGAATAATTGACCGTTACTTTTAAAGTATTTCAAAACCGGATTGATAAGCAGAATGGAAATATTCTTAGAGAATAATAGGAAAGCCATACCCATTAGCCAAAACTCCCAACTGTCGCGATCTACATGAAAAATAAAACTTACCGCAGTAGCCATAATAATGGTTTCAGGAATTACCGCCAGTAAATTGATTCCATTGATGATAAAAACCTCCTTTTTTTCTACGGTAGCCAACACTGAATTTTCTTTTATGGGCGGAATATGAATCGATTGAGAGGTTTCATTTTCGAGCACTATATCCTCTTCAGGCGTTTCTTCATCATTATAAATTTCTCCGAATCGATAACCATAAGTCATTTGTTTTTCTAAATGATTTGATAACAACGTAAATTCATCAACAGGTTTAGTAAATTCTATTTTACGGGCGAAGTTGGCTAGCTTCTCAGCAATTTTTTCAATTTTCTTTTGAGATGGTGCTACATCATTTGGGGTACTTTTTGCGTCAAAAGAAGAAGTGGCGTTCGTGTTACTTTCAGTACTCACACCCACGTTCACATTCAAATCAAATTCAGGAGCATCAGGATAGTGAGGTGCTTCAAGTTCTTTCGGTAAGGAACCCAATTCCTCTAAAGCCTTCTTAGAATTTTCAATACTCAATTCTTTTAATCGCACGTGTTCTGCGTGTGCTAGATGAATAGCCGTCCCTTTCATCTCTACCATTTTTAAATGATCGGTAGCTTTTAAAGCTTCTGAGTGTAATTTTTTTGATGCAATATCCGATTGGGTGGTATGAATATCACTTGCTAAAAGATCAGAATGATTTTGATGAAGTTGGTGTAATCTTAATTTTTCCTCAGCCAATTCTTTCTGCTCCACAACTGCCATTATTTCATTGCTTTTATCTTCAAGTAAAACAAAGTTTAAATAGCGTTTGAGGTCAGTTTTAAAGTTTTTGCATTGAGCCAGGTGTTTGTTTTTAATGGCGTTCAGTTCAGAGATAAACCTTGCGATAGAACTATCTTTAAATTCAAAAATTGAAATTTTTTGAGGAATTTTAGTCAAGGCTAACTTCCGTAAATCTTCTGTTTCTGAATTTATTAAGCGCTGTAGGAAATCTTTAGATCGAGCCAGCTCATCTCTTTTTCTGAAAGTGGGAAGAAGCGAAGCCAAGAATTGTTTTAACTTTTGCATGATGTATAATTTTTATGTTAATTTTTTTAATCCAGATATTGAAGTCCCGATTTAAGAGAGGCAATCTCCTGAAGTAATCTCTGAGCAGTTTCTGAGCGTTGTTCTTCAGAATTACCTTCTTCAAAAAGCTCATCAGTCGATGTTGGATTTTGAAATAATTGGACATATTCTTTTTGTTTTTTTTGAATTGCCTGTTGAATTTCCAGCCTAATTTGTTCCAGTTGAAACTCGGGGTGGCTCATGGTTCTGTTCCGAAGGATCATATAATTGATGAGTAGTAATGTTTGGGACAATACGAAGGGTATTATAAAGCATATCGACTGGAATTGTTGTAGAGATTTCTTCTGCTCCAATTCTAAATGGCCTATAACTTGGATCATTGCGGAAAACATGGAGATACTGCTCTCGGAATTATTGATGGTATTGATCTCTGGCTGAAGATAATAGAACGTCATAAGTTGAACCACTGCAACGTAAGAAAGCACTAAATAAAAAATGATATAGGTTAGTATTACAACTAACTTTCCCTGATGCTGTGACTGGAATTGGAACAGCATTTTATTGACCAGTATTAGCAGAAAGCTGATCAGCAGGAAAATACCGAAGCTAACCATGCCGTTATCAAGATAATTGTTCATAAGTAATCCGATAGAACCACCAAATAAAATGGCAATGGTGAGAGATGTGGTAGCCAAGAGAGTGACATTGCGACTGTCGGTTAAAGAAGAAGCCGGAGTTCCTTCTTTACCTGCGATGAAGTACATCACTCCCTTGGTAGACTCGTCTGAATGTGGATAAACAGGTGTCATGATTTGATATTTTATTTTTAATGACTATTTTAGAAGACCCCCCCCCAATAATTTAGAAAACAAGAGGAATATGACTTGGGGGCTGTTGCAATGGAACATACAGTTTAACTGTTGGTCAGAAATTGCAGTTTAAGAAACGGGAAGTGTATAGTTTATACCATTCACAGAATAATTTACGTAACTCTGAAAGATATTTTTGCCGAACTTTAAGAATGAAGCAATAATTTGTTCCAGCTCATCTGAGGTAATCGAATAATCGGAACTTTGAATTTTTACGATCAGTATTTCTTCTTCAATAGCTTGATAATGCTTTGACATTGAGAGATTGGTAACCGTATCAGAAATACAATCCATAGTTGCTGGGATTCTGTTGATCACATAATACAGCCATTGCTCAAAAACCTCAGATTCAACAACCTTTCCATCTGCATTCCGTGTAGAAAAGAGCAATGTTATTGGAAAATTGGCAAGAGATGCTGTCTTTTTACCGAAGAGATTTTGTATAAATTTTTTCATAGCTTTTATATATTTGAGGTTATTTTGTTGTTGAAGAATAAGCCGTCTCTTAATTAGAGAGCATTGAGACGGCTTATAAACCTACGGCAACGGTAGTAGATTGAATAATAGTTGCAGAAGCGTAGGTTTGTGATGTGTTGTAATTGCTATTTTAAGATCGTATCACAGGGAACGCAGTTGATTTGTAAATTTGGCTTCCCCCATACCTTGTTTTTACAATTTGGACATTCGTATTTTATTTTTAGTTTCAGGTTTTTTGAGTGTTCATCACTAAAATTTCTATCTCTTCCAAAAAGGTTCTTATTTATTGTAAAAGGCGTTTTAAGGGATTCAGGAGCATCTAGGGTTAATTTTTCAAATGCCCCTCCGTTAAGTACATAATGGCTTACTCTTCTTCCTGTTTGCCTTCCTCCTGGTTCGCCTGTAGTAGAACAAATAAGTCCTACACGTTCCATAATCTCTGCAAATTCTTTATCATGGTAAGCGGCTCTTTTTCGTTTTTTGACCCCTAAAGTATATTGATAATGATGGCACATCTCATGTACAAGAGTTCCCATTACTTCTATAAAAGGGCGGTTCAGATATTCAGGAGTCAGATTAATAAGTGAAAGAAGATTATCTTCTTCGTCTTTATATTTATCAAAGGCATAATATCCATAAGACACTCTTTTGTAGTTATCATTTAAAGACAGCATTACAGGACTTAACAATTGCCCAAAAGCAGGATAGAATAATTCTTTGTTATAGAAATCATACGCATCTTGTAATGCTTTAAACTGTAATAGAGTAGGTTTTGAAAAATCGCCTATTATTTCAGCATCATATTTTAAAGTTTCAACCGCTCTAGTTTTATTTCGTACGATACAAATTTCATTTTTTTGAAGATCTGTAACAGGGGAAAAATTTTGTGTCTTCATATCTCTATAATTTTTTTGTTTTTTAAAAACCTATTTGCTGTTGTTTTCCGTGACAAATGTAAGGCAAAAAAAACAATACAATCAATTGATAAACAGTTAGTTAGATGTGAAAATTCAAGGAAAATTTGAAGAAAAAACACCCTGTTTTGGAAAATCTGAGGAAAATTGTTTTGTAAAGTATTGAGGCAAAATGAAGTGAAAATTTAACGGTTTTTCTCTTAAAAAGTAATTTTATGTTAATATGGATGAGCAAATTTTAACACATTATAACAAACTTTAACATTTAAAGTCTGAGTTTTCCCGTTTAAACTTGAAAAACGGATGTAAAAATTCTTTGAATTTTATTGACAAACCCATAAAAATGATTAGAATCATCATAAAATCACTATTTTATTTATGCGTTATCATGAATATGTCTAAAACTCCTTTAAATAAACTTGCTCTTGATAATGAGATTAAGCATTGTGCTATTACCAAGCCTTATGAAGCTCTGCAAAGTGATTTTGCTAAGAAAATTATAAATCATGTAGCCTCAAACAGTAAATTTAAAGAACAGCATATCAGAGAGCTTGCTGATAAACTGGATGATGAATCACAAACACTAACACCCGAAGAATGAAAAGATTTTCTTGAATTTATGAAGGAACATACCGTTCTTTTTGATAAAATCATCAAAAGATATCAGTGAAAATTTCCTGTATGGATACAATCTGCCAAAGACCCAAACACATTGGATATTAAGCGTGAAGATCATGTATTATACTTGGATGGCACTTATTTGTCTTTGAAAAAAATCAAGAATTATGTAAAATCCCGCATTAAAGGACAAAATGATATGTGATCGCTTGAAAAAATGGATCAAACTCTTAATAAAGAGGCTATTGAACGTATGTATGACTATGTTAAACCTCACGATGAAAAGAAAATAGATTTATATAACAAATTTGCAAAACTTAACTACAGTAGTAGAGTTAATAAAAATGGTATTACCATTCATAATATCAATGGAGTAGCATTTGTTTCTATGGACAACCCTACTATAAAACCTCAGTTTATGATGAAAGATTTGAATAACGATCCTGAAGATTATACGAAAGGAAAATCGTTTGCCAATCTTAATAAAAACCCAATCTATGCAGAGATTTTGAAGAAGTCGGATGCCAAAGAGTTTAACTCGCTGGAAGAAAGCAATCTCTTTCAATTTAAGTTGATGCAGACTATTGCCAAGCAGTTGGGATGGGATGTGTGGATTGATGCTGATTTTGTGGATCGTCCCCAAAATGAGGACAAGGTCAAGGATATATTGGCTTGTCTCCATGCTCTGACGGGTGTGGAAATGTGGATTCCGTATAAGATCGATGAAAGAGGACTCTCTTCCATCATGCATTGCCAACTATGAGACTGGTCTGTTATTTTCCGTCCTGACATCGATGATGAAGATGATAATGATGAAGATACTCCCATATCATTGTTTTTGGAAGTAGATCCTTCATTAGACAAAGTCAATCAGTAAACAAGTGATAAAAAAAATATTTTTGAGGATAAATAATGTATTACATTATGTCTAGGGATTTTTAATCCTTTTTTTAGAAACGGTAAATTGAGTATATTTAGAAGTTAAAACATACGATGGTATATGCAAAAAAGTTTTGAAGATATCGAAAAGCTCGTGAAAGGTATTTCGTCAAGCGATGCAGGATCAGTTGCCCATTTTATGGAAAATAAGTTGGATCTGCTCAAGTTATGCTATGGGAAATCAGACGAAGATACTCGGAAGATTGTTAGAAACTTAATTGGCTATCTTCCCTTAAAACAGTTTTTAGTAGGAACACCATCTTCGAAAAATGTTGCCTATGGAGTAAGAGCAATTCGACTACACCGTAAAAATGGATTGCCTACAGAAAATTCTCAACAAGCTATAGATCTATACAATTTTTATTTTGACGGGTATAAGAAATTATTCAACTGCTTTGATGAGAAGATTTTAACAAAGGTATTAAAGGAAGATGAAGCATTTTTGAATGATGTACTTTCGGATAAGGAAGGAGATTATTATGTTTCAGCAGAAAGATTAACAATAGAAGGAATAAAAATTATTGATAAAGCGTTTATTGAAAAAGTAAAAACAAGGAAACACTTTACTGAGACTAAATTTTATGGTGCAACACAAAATAATGATTGCCAATGGTATGGAATTATAAACGAATATGATATCATAAGAAATGGCTATGATGATTTAAAGAAGGTTATCACAAATAGCTTTATTGAAGAAAAAGATGAGAAAGTAACCGCAGTAATCTGTGGTTCAGCCGGTTCAGGAAAATCGACAACTCTCAGAAGAATTGCTGTTGATCTTCACGATGAACCAATCCATATTGTTTGGGTGGAAGATGTTAATATTGAAGCATTTATAGAAAAGGGATTTCCTGCAATTAAAAATATAGTAGAGAAAAATGAAACTCAAAAGTTTCTGATTATCATTGAAGATTGGTATCGAATATTTAAAAAGGAAAATAAAAAAACTGGAATAGACATTCTTAAAAAAGCAAAAAGCATTAATAATATAAGAATTGTTATCGGAGACAGAACAATTGATGAATCATATAAAAACCATCGAAATAACGGCTTTGAATTGCATTTATCTTCGGATGAAAACGTAGAAATCATTGAAAAAATTGTTGAAAAGTATCCCGACTGGAAACTAGCTTCAGAAAGATTATTAGGTGAAAATAAAGACTATAAATCTTCTCTTTTCTTACTGCTTTTTATTTTGGCTCGTATAGACCAAAAAGAATTTAAAAACGAAACACTAGATCTTTCTGAGCCACAGCAGGTATTTCAGAGAGTTATTGAGAGTGATCTGAGATTTATTAAAAAGAAACATGTTGGGCTTGCTAAAGCTCTATACTATTGGGGATGTATATATGGGGAACATAAAATACTTATTTCTTATGAAACATTCCTGAAAATTGCAGATCACTATAATAAAAAAGACAATACACAAATTTTTAATAAATTTCGTAGATGGAATGTCAGCAATGCTATACTTGACAGATTGAAATCTTACATCAATAAAAATCATAGTAGGCAAGATTTTAATGCACATGATCTCATCCGGTTTCATCATGATATCTTTGCAGATTTAGGATTCAAAAATATTCTTATTGAAGAATGGCAGGAGTTTGATATTAAACTTGATTTCTTGAAAGTGATTATTGAACAAGGAGATGATTACTCTGCATCTAACTATTTTTCGACACTCTTAAGAGAAGAAAAAAATATTTTTGTAGACGAAAGTGAAATCATAGATTGTATTAAAATTTTAATCAATAAAGGTAATGTAAAGCCTCATTATATGTATCAATTAGGAGAACTTGACCTAGACGATAATACTATGATTGAATTGGGACAATTATTTTGGAAGAATAAAATATTTTCAAGATTCTCAACATTCTTTTGGAAGAAATATTTTCGACAAATTAAAAATGAATTGTTAATATCTGGAAATCTACATAAAATTCTGAATAGTTCAAATTTAGAAGACTATAGTTCAGATTTCATTTCGTGTATAATGGGCTATTTTGTGAATAGGGAGAAAGTCAATTCATTTATAGAAGGTATCTTACATGAAAAAGAAACATTCATTTCGTATGAAATTATTGATATTTGTTTACAATATGCTAATAATGACTCTAGGCAATATTTCCTAATAAAGTCTTTATCTGAAAATAATTGGGGTTTGATTAATAAATTATTTAATCATTACTTATGTGATAACAGTGATGAAATTACTAAATATTATTTTATTAAGAAGCTCTTACAAAAGGATCACTTGGAAAACATTGAAGAGCATAATTTAATTTCCTTAATATCTTCAGAATATAAAGCAACATTTTGTAACAAAATTTTGGAATATGACTATAAAAAAATAGGAAGCCATTTGATTGAAAAAAGTTTCCAATTTGCTTCAAGTCAAAAGAAACGAGTTTTTTCCAATTGGGCATTAAGTAGCGATAATTGGTGTGGATTTACTAATGAATTTATCTGCAATTGTCTATCATATACAACAAATATAAAGCAATATTATTTTGCTAAATTTTTACTCGGTAATAATAATTGGAAAAATGCAAGTAACGCTTTGGTTATTAAATCTTTATTAGTTGCAGACAGTCTTTCCTTGAATGCTAGTTTTAGCAAAGCTTTTTTTAATGATGAGGACACCTATAAAAGAATAGATTATTATCTTTTTAAAAAGTGTTTTTCCTTCGCAACTCATTCTGCAAAACAGAACTTGTCAAATCAAATTTTTCAAAATTATCGTTGGAAAACGATTGATAAACTTATTATTTATGAGTGTTTAGAGTATTGTAAGGATGATGACATAAAAAAATATTATTACAATGAAATTCTAAATGATGAAGAATTGAATTTGAATCATAAGATAATTTACAATTGCTTAGTTTATTTCTCTCATTATCAAGAAATAAGCAATGAATTGAATAAGTTGATAACAACTATTATTAATAGATACCATAAAATTAAAAATTATAAAACAATATCAGATGAAAATATTTATTTAAAAAGTCACTTTAACCCTGCTAATTATGGCTTTTTAAAACAAAAAATCAGCAGTTTTTCAAATTATATTAATTTATTGAAGGTCAATTTTTATCAACATCCTTTGTGGAGAGAAGAAACAAAAAAGATTATTATAAACTGGAAAATCACACAAAAAAATATTGTTTTCCATACTTTACTTGCTTATCGTAATCATCCTAATAAAGTCCATAATATTTGTTTAGAAATATTAGAAGAAGGAAGTAAGCAGGTTAAACAATTAACTCTAGAAGGTTCGGGTTATATAAAACTTTTAAGAATAGCTTTGGGACACCCTAATTTAAAAGATCTTTCTAAGAAAACGGCTATTGAAATATATAAAGGATATAATGAAAAAAACATCCCTGATTCATTCAAAAAATTAATAGTACAAATCGTAGAAAACGGCATCTATCCCGAATGGAAAATCTAACTTCATGAAATTGGATTGACTTTTACAAACAATTCATTATAAATGAGTTATGTTATAATTATAAATTTATAGCATGGCTATACCGACAGCCTTCTTGTCGGAAAACAAAACAAAATTATAATGAAAATTAAAGTCGAAGTCGAAGACATTGAAGTCAAGAAAATTTTGTCTGATATTATGAACATGGGATGCACTCCTATTATAAAGTATCAGCCAGAGAAACCCTTTGAAGAGCTATCTACTGAAGATGTTAAAGAAATGATTGTAATTGTTCCTTCAGAAAAAGAAAGTATCGATGAAAAAGGAAGTAACTGTGTTAAAGTTGGGGATATTGATATTGAAAAGAGCAATGAAAACTGGCTTTCTTGTAAAAACAAGGAGCAATATATTATTGTAGCTCCAGAAATTCTCAATAATCTCTTATTTCTTAAGCTGTATTCTGAAGGATACGGAATTATCACAGATGAGGATTTTTCTTCGTAAGTACTTTCAACACATTAAATTGGTATGGCATTCCATATCAATTTTTCATGAATAAAGATTCCCCAACTGTTCCAAAATCTAGAACAATTATTTCCAAAAAACTTTAAAATTAAAAAACTATAAAATCACACCTCCGACAAGAAAAATACTTTTACCTTGCACAAGTTGCATTGTGCAAAGGATAAAAATATGGCTTTCTAACTGTGGTTTAAAGCTTTTTTCAATGTTTTTGTAATGTAAAGTTTATTATTTTTTGATTGCAGGTATATCTTATATTGAACCTGTTCAAACTTTTATTTTCCCCCAAGAACTAGATAGGAAAAGCCAGTAATATAGATTTATTGACAAAAATCTCAATTTCTATAGAAAGTTAGTCCCAAAAACTATGCTCCTAAATTCGTAATCTGTGAGATCTAATACGGTTTAACGTATTAGATTAATTCGTAAATGGTTTATTTTTGTAAATAGCATCAAAGTTTTACTTATACACCAACACTATGAACACCCAATACAAAGCACCAACATTAAATAAGATTACTGAAGAATTAGAAATTTTGCTAAAAAAAAGAACTGGAGGTTCCATCAACTTCAGAGGTGTTCATTACCAAATTCTTTATGCATCCTATTTATTACTTAAAGAACTTAACCACCCTTCTGAAAGGAAATCAATCAGAATGGAAGGAATTGAAGATATTGATTTAAGTACATCTCAAAATATTCTAATGGATAATGAGTATATTCAGATCAAATCATCCATAAATAAAATGGATGCAGGCGATTTCTGGAACTTAGGAGTATTACAAAATTTTGCAGAAACCTACGAATTAAATCCTATCAGTAAGTTTAAGCTAGTATATAATATGGAAATCTCAAAAGGAAACCTTCATTCACTTATACATAAAAAGGAACTTTCCGATTTTTGGATGGCAAAATTGAAAACACTAAAATATAGTGTAAATTATCAGGATTTTTTACAAAGTATATCTTATGAGCATAAGACTTCAACAGAATTATTTAATGACATTCTTATCTTATTATTTAAAAATTGGGGAATAAATAAAGGAACTGAATTTCAATTTTTAAGATCATTATTTTATAATGTTTTCGTATGGTCAAAGGATAGAATAATAGTGACAAACATTGATATCAATAAGCTTTTTCAAGACGTAAAAGATTCTTATTCGAAAGCACCTGTAAATAAAGCTTTTCAAAATAATTGGATTACAAAAGTATCATATTCAGCGATAGAAAGCCACAACTCAGATGACTTTTATGATGGGAAGGCTGCAAGACCTATCCATATCAGTTTAGGATTACCCGTAAAAAGAAAAATTTGGCAAAAAACAATTTGTGATAATATACTCAGTTCGGATGTTACTGTAATCAAATCATCAAGTGGGCAAGGAAAATCTACTTTAGCATGGCAAACAGGTTTAGACTTAAAAGAAAAAAATAATTACTCTATATATGAGTTACGCAACTGTAACAGTTTCAATGAAGCTAACTCAATAACGGAGTTTTTGGAATCCAGAATACTGATTGGAGAAAAGCCTCTTTTAGTAATTGATGGTTTAAATACTTTAGTCGAAGCATGGTTTGAAATAGTATCAAGGACAAGAGATCTTCCTATTAAGTATCTTATTACAACTAGACAGGAAGATTGGTTTAGATTCGGTGCAGATATTTCACAAGTTAATTTAATGACGGTTGATATTTCACTTTCTATGACTGAAGCTAAAGAAATTTTTGAGGAATTCAAAAGAAAACGAAAAATACACCCAGATATACAAAAATGGCAGCCAGTATGGGAACAGATTCATCCTAAAGGATTATTGATTGAATACACATACTTACTTACAAGAGGTCAAATGATCCAGGAAAGACTCTCTACTCAATTAAAATATTTAGCTAATTCTCGATCATCAGGGGCAAAATTAGAAATCTTACGTATGATTTCTCTTGCAGATTGTTTAAATATTAAATTAAAAACCATAAACTTAATTAATTACATAAAATCTGAAATCGGTTTTGAACAGGATCGAGGTGAATTGCTCAATGAATTAGAAAAAGAATATTTTTTAAATTTTGGAGGCAACTATGTAGAAGGACTTCATCCTGTTCGGTCTTTTCACCTGACAGACTTATTACATAAAAATTTACCCGTAGAAGAATCTCTTAAAAATTTATTCAAAATAATTACAGATGATTATAAACAAGACTTCTTTAGCAACATACATATCCTATTAACTAATCAAGACAAAAATTCGTTTTACCAAGCTTTAGCAGAAATAATCTCTGAAGATTCGTTTGAAAACATCGTTATTGCATTAGATGGAATTATGCATGCTGAGCCAAAACAATATTGGTTAGAGAATAAATTAAAGTTTGACGATGCATATAAGGTAGGTGGTATAGAATTATTTACTATAACCTCCACCCCTTTTACCGAGCTTAACACTCTAAATGAAATGGCAGAAATATTAGGGGATAAAGGTGGCAATTTCAAATACCTTTCTGAATTAAAAAGCGAATTGCCAAAATATCAATTTGATAATTCGGATGTAATAATTTTTGCAAAAGCACTAAACAAGAGTTTACAGAAACGCTCATTATCACTTGATTCTTACAAGGGACTGGGATTTTTGGTAAAGTGGTATAATTTCTTAAAAATCCCTTTTAATCTTTCGTTAATCAAAGAAAATATCAGTATAGATGAGTTAATAAAAATGGATTTTCAAGAGGCAAAAGAATTTATGTCATTCTTACAGCTCAGAAACCCATTAGTTTACAAACAATTCGTTATAGAAAATAAAGATCCGATTTTTAGCTATCTCAAGGTCAATACAGATTCTGTAAGTATAGAGGAACAAAATAATCAATTACAGATTAAATATCTTCTATTCGACAAAGATGCAAAACACGCAAACAATCTGAGTATGTCTAGAATTGACGATATATACATTTTTTTACCGTTTTACGAAAAATATTGTACTGAAGGTTTGATGCTTCCTTTTCCATCTCAAGAAATGATTTCAATAGTTAAACAGGATTCGATGAAACAAATTAGCCCTGAAATAATTGGCAACTCATTTGAAGTTCATCTGAATCAAATCTGGTATGCTGAAATCCAAAAAATGTATCAAGAATCTTCTGCTTATAGTTGGCAAGAAGGTATATTGAACATCCGAAAAATATCTATTGAATGGACAAAAAATGTGATTAGAATAATTGATGCTCTTCTAGAAGGAAATCAGAATAAAATAAAAAAGAATGTAACTTCTTTAGATCAAAGCAGAAGTATTCTTAATAACTCTATAATACTTAAGAAAAAATATCCGACTTTTAAAAGATACAATGAGGCAAAACCTGGTATTGAAGGTGAAAAAGAGATAAACAGCTGGATTTCTTCACTTACAAATATCAACAATCAAATATTTAATATTCTCTTACCAAAAGTCGAACATGATAGAAATCTTGCGTTAATAAACTTCAAAGCCATTTATTTTAGTCTTAATGATATGCAAAATGCTTTCAGGGCAATAGAGAAAAAGACCATAGCATATTTTGATTCAGAAAATATATGCCTAGAAGAGAATAAACATTATGAAAGATTATATGCTTCTATCTTATACTACTTATCACAAATTCCATTAGAAAATAAAATACCGGTTCCAGTTGGTCGAAAAGCTGTTGAAGAATGGTGGCTCAATGCTAAGAATATAAAATTGGATAACCTCAATAATTCATTAGCACTTATAGAAGCATCTTCAAATTTTAAATTTGTTTATCCTGACCAAATAGAAGAAACAGACACTCTTACTTATTTAACAATTGGAATAATGAATTTTGATTTTTCAGACACACAAAATGTTGAAAATTTATTATTTGCATTAGGTATTTTGAGAGATATTGATTACCATTTTATCACAATCATCAGTATTAATAACAATATAGCACGGAATGGTTTTAGATTGAAAAAAGACCTAATTTCCGCCTATGATAATATGATTGATGGAACAGAAGATATAGATATGGAAAATTTAGCTCCTTTACCCGTTACAATTAACGAAAAGACTATAAGGAGTTTGCAAGGAGTTATTTTGCCTGAACTATCTGTAAATAAAGATCTCGATAAAAAATTTGAAATTTTAATTGACCTTTGGAAACTGTCTGAATACAGAAAATTTTTGAATAAGGACTCTAATATTGAAATGGAATGGTTAAAAACACTTCAACTGGATTTAATTATAAAAACAAACATGAATAGTGTTGTAGCTCCATCAGTAGGCTTTCTTGATTTCGTTCATAAGGGATTAGAACCAAATTTCCTTTACACAAAAGAAGATATTACAAAAGAAATCTATGAACAAATAGCCCAAAATGTATTAATTGAAAACAATGATCTTTAAAAAAATATTTTGTACAATCAGCATTGTATCTTATTGCTATTTTTAATGGTAAATTTGAGCTATGAATAAACTTATCGCTAAATTTGCCGATAAAACAATTGAAGAAATAAAGCTAATTATACCTAATCCATATCGGGCAGTAGGAGAAAATTTATCTTTTATTTTGTTAAATAATTTCTCTGCTAAAATAAAATCAAAATTTTGAATAGATAATTTTTTCATTTTAGTTAAATGCTTTTCTTATAAATCATTTACATCTTCTCGGATCAATAAAATACATAGATCAATTTTTACGGATTCCCACAATGAAATTATATTGTAATTTAGTATTTTTGATAATCTACTAAATCACAACCTTGAATGAAAATTAACTTTATACAAATCCAAAATTTCAGAAAATTACAGTCGTGTAGAATTGATTTTTCAGAGAAAGAAACAATTTTTGTGGGAGCAAATAATAGTGGCAAGACAACTGCTATGGATGCTCTAATGATTTTTCTCAAAACAAAAAGCTTTAAAACTCAAGATTTCACTCTATGCAACTGGAAAAATTTAAATCAGATAGGAGAAAATTGGCTTAAACATGCTGAACTCAATGATGAAGATAAATCAGTAAAAGTATTAGAATCATATTTGCCTGTATTGGATTTGTGGATTTATGTTGACGATTCAGAGCTTCATTATGTTAGCCATATAATACCAACTTTAGATTGGAAAGGAGGTTTATTAGGAATTAGATTAAGATATGAGCCTAAAGATATGGATGGGCTAATCCAAGAATTTATTACTTCATATAATAAATCAAATCAATTATTGACTGAAAAAAAGAAAAACTTTAAACTTTGGCCTAAAACTTTTTGGGATTTTTGTGAACGAAAATTAAGTACTCATTTTACTCTCAAAACCTATTTGCTTGATCCTGATAAACCAAATGAAAAACAAGACTTATCAGAAAATAATACTGCATTAGAAGGAGATGTTTTGAAAAATATTGTAAGAATTGATATTATTAATGCCCAACGAGGCTTTAGTGATCCAAATTCAGAGGGTACAGAAATTAATACCCGAAATTTATCATCTCAGTTGAGAACTTATTATGATAAGCATCTCAATCCAACATTAGAACCTAGTGAAAAAGATATTGATGCATTGGAATCAATCAATAAAGCCCAAGATGATTTTGATAAAAACTTAAAAGAAAGCTTTAAAACTTCTCTTTCAGAACTTGAAGGGTTGAATTATCCGGGATTTGGCAATCCGCAAATCCAATTATCTACGAAAGTTAACACTTCAGATGGTCTCCAACATGACTCTGCGGTAAAATATTATCTTGACGAGGAATTGTCTTTACCTGAAAAATATAATGGACTAGGTTATCAAAATTTAATTTCAATTATTTTCAAATTAATAAGATTCAGAGATGAATGGATGAAGGTCGGAAAGAACTCTATTATCGAAGATGCAGTTATTGAACCATTACACTTAGTCTTAATAGAAGAGCCTGAAGCTCACTTACACGCTCAAGTGCAGCAAGTATTTATTAAAAAGGCCTATAATGTTTTAAGGAACAATGACAATTTAGGAAATGTGAAAGATTTCACTACTCAATTGGTTATTAGTACCCATTCCAGTTATATTGCCCATCAAAAGTTTGAAAGTTTAAGGTATTTTAAACGAAATAATTCTTTAGTCTTACCTACCTCGGAAGTCATTAGTTTAAAATCGGTTTTTGGTAAAACGGAAAATGAAACTGAAAAATTTGTAATTAGGTATTTAAACACAACACATAATGATATTTTCTTTGCAGACGCTGTTATCTTAGTAGAAGGACCGGCGGAAAGAATTCTTATCCCTCATTTTATTAGAAATCATCATAAGGAACTGGATAATTGTTACATAACAATTTTAGAAATTGGTGGAAGTCATGCACATAGGTTAAAACCTCTAATTGAAACATTAGGTTTAATTTGTTTAATCATTACAGATGTTGATTCTACCGATAATGGAACTAAATGCCAACCGGAGTTAGGAAAAAATCTTAAAACAAATAACGATACTTTAAAAAAATGGCATCCAAAAAAAGAACTCTTAGATGATTTATTAAACTTAAAGCCCGATGAAAAGGTGAAAAAAGATTTACCGATTAGAGTTGCCTATCAAAAAGCAATAGAGTTGGAAGCTGGAGGAAAAAAGAGTATAACTTATCCGTATACATTTGAAGATGCATTGGTAATTGAGAATAAAGAGAGTTTTAAGGCGATAACAGGATCTACAGGTCTTTTGAAGAAAATGGTAGAAGTTTCAAAAAAAGAGAATTTAAAAGAATCGGCAGAAGAAGCCTACAAAATTATAACCAATAAGCAAGCTAAAAAAGCAGAGTTTGCTTTAGACGTGTTATATTTTGAAGATCCTGAGAAAATAAATACACCTTCATATATCAAGGAAGGATTAGATTGGGTCGAAGAGCAATTAAAGAACAGTAAACAAGGATTAACCAATTAAATTAAATCTAATGATTCAATATAATAATGATATTGATGGATCTGTTGATGATGAAATTTTTGAAAGCTTTAATCCATCGTTACCAAAAAGCTTTTTTCTTTTCGCTGGTGCTGGTTCTGGAAAAACTAGAACACTTGTAAATGTTCTTTCTCGATTTAAACAAGAGTATGGTCAGAATTTTAAACTTAGAAATAAAAAAGTGGCAACAATTACCTATACCAATGCTGCTGCCGATGAAATTACCCATAGATTAGAATATAGTTCGATTTTTAGTGTAGGCACTATTCATAGTTTCTGTTGGGAGCTGATAAAAAATTTTACGTTTGATATAAAAAACTGGATTAAAGATAATTTGACCTCCGAAATATCAGATCTGGAAGAACAACAATCAAGGAGTAGAGATTTAAATAATAAGACATCTGTAAGCAGAGCTCAAAGAATAGAATCTAAAAAGGACAGACTTTCTTCATTACAAAATATTCAGAAGTTTGTATATAATCCAAATGGTGATAATATTACTAAAGACTCTTTGAATCATAGTGAGGTAATCTCTATTACTGCTGATTTTATTAAATCAAAGGATTTGTTCAAACAAATCTTACTAAATAGATTCCCTATTATACTTATAGACGAAAGCCAGGACACTAAAAAAGAATTAATAGAGGCTTTGTTTGAACTTCAAAATCATAATGACGGAAAAGTCACATTAGGATTGTTTGGAGACACCATGCAAAGGATTTATTCGGAAGGAAAAGAAAATTTGGGAGTTGGATTACCGGATAGTTGGACTAAACCTGCAAAAAAAATGAACCATCGTTCAAAATCAAGAATCATTGATTTGATAAATAAAATAAGGAAAGACATAGATGGGCAGGAACAAGTTCCACGAAGTGAAAACTCTGGCGGAGTTGTGAAATTTTTTGCAATTTCCCGTTCAAAAGAGAAATCAGAAATTGAAGACGAAATACGTCAGAAAATGAAAGGATATACTAATGATGACAAGTGGTTTGGTGATCATTCAGACGTTATGACCTTAACATTAGAACATCATATGGCTGCAAAAAGAATGGGATTTTCTACTTTTTTTGCTCCATTGTATAAGGTTGACAGACTTAAAACCGGATTATTAGATGGAACTTCAACTTCTGTTAACTTGTTTTCCAGAATAATTTTATCATTATATAATGCCCATATTAAAAAAAATAAATTTGAGATAGCCAATATAATAAAGCAACATTCGGGATTAATTAACAAACAGACATTGTTTAAAGAATCCAATAAATTAGAAGTTCTACATTCTGTAAATAACAAGGTTAATGAACTTTTATCTCTTTGGAATGATGAAAATCATCCAACTTTATTAGAAATATTGAAAAAAATAAATGAAACTAATCTGTTTAAAATTTCCTCAACTCTAAAGTTAGCTTTAAGTAGAGTTGGCATTCAATCTGACAAAAATGAACAAGAGGAAGAAACTGACGAAGATGATGAAGTTTTGATTGCTTGGGAAGAAGCGTTAAAAGCAAATTTCTCTGAAATTATAAAGTATAATTCATACATCAATGAAGAATCTAAATTTGGAACACATCAAGGTGTTAAAGGTTTAGAATTTGACCGTGTGATGGTTATTATTGATGATGATGAGTCAAGAGGTTTTATGTTTAGTTATGATAAATTGTTTGGAATAAAGCCGCTAACAAGTAATGATAAAAAAAATATGGACGAAGGCAAAGAAACTGGAATAGATAGAACAATGCGATTGTTTTATGTAGCTTGTAGCAGAGCTAAAGAAAGCTTAGCATTAGTTTCTTATACTGATATTCCTGAAGAATTAAAAAAGAATGTGATTGATTATGGATGGTTTACCGAAGATGAAGTAGAATTAATAAAGTAAATTGGGACTTACTCATTAAAGATTAGACATAAATATTCTTCATTTTGATGCTCATGGCTGTGGTGCAAAGAATGTCTGCCAAATAAAAACTAAAATAATGAAAGACATCAAAGTATCTTTTACATCAACCGAACAGGATGTATGTGAAATAAGGAGTTGGATAGATTATCCTGACTCAAGTATGGGTACTGTTTATAGTTGTTATAAAAATAATTCTTTAATTATTGCAACACTCGACAATAAAGTAATTGCCTATTATGCTCTCATTGTAAATGAAATATCCATGTTTATATCTTTAGCCGAGGTCAAGAAAGAGTTTAGAAATAAAGGTGTAGGAAAAATAATCCTTAATGAAATAGAGAAACAATTTTATAATACTCAATACAAGGCACTCTATTTATATTGTTCTCCTCAAGAATCACAATTTTATTGGAAAAAAATCGGGTTTGAATGCTTTCCTGAAAACTCAAGGAAAAATAGAAGTGAAAAAACCTATATGTATAAAATAATTAACCCTATTCTTGAAAACACTGACCATAATCAAATGATTAAGACCAATGAACAGGAATATTTGGAAGTCTGGAATGATAAGAGTTCTTTCTTTGAAGATACTTCTGCAAATTGGGTATGGAAACTTGAATTTATTGATAGCAATTCACGGGGTTTAAAATTTCCTTTCCTATTCTTTGGGGATAATCATTGGAAAATAAGATGGTCAAAAGGTGATAAGATAATTAAAGAGTGTGATTATAAGTATTTTGACAGAAAAAATGAAATCTATGAGTGTATGTTTATTGATAGAATGCCTGATTTTTCTTGATTATCATAACTATACAGTAAATCATTAAGTGTACAACAAGTCAATGAATCTCTTTGTAAGACTTATTATTGTATCGCAGTTTTGAAATGCATTTGCAGGAAAACAGGACAGATATTCCTCATATAAAGAAAAGATATATTTAACATAAAAATCTATAAATCAGAATAATGAGTTTCAAATTAATAGCAATAAGACCAATATACAGCAAGGAAAATATCTTTCTAAAAAATCTAAGTACAGATTGTTTTTATAAATTCAATAACAATTATGATTTTAAAATTGAGAACACGGATAATGTAATTATAAATAAAAATAATGATGATATTCAAAATTTATATGATCAATCTATCAAACACAAAAACGGAGAAACTAAAGAATTAAGTATTAATATTTCTGCAATTGTAGGAAAAAATGGAAGCGGAAAAAGTAGCTTAATGGAGCTTTTGTATGTAACTTTTTATAAAATTTCAAGGGAAACCAAAATTATAGATTTTGAAAAAGAAGAGCAAGAAAAAAGTGACAGAGCAGAATTACAAGACGTAAAATTATCTCAAAAATTAGAACTCGTTGCACAAATTATCAGAAACGAAAAAAACGTTATTCAGCATATAGACAATAGAGAAAAAGAACTCGAATTTCAGTACCGAAATACTATTTTTGAACTAAACGATAGATTAAAAAAAGATGTCGCAGAAAGTGAATACGATAAGAATATAAAAAATATTCGAATAGAAATATATTACGAGATAGATGATAATTTATTTTTGTTAAAATTAGATGATAATATAATTGAATTATTTCCAGTAAAAGATGGAATAATAAATATTTTGGAGAAAACTTTAATTAAAAATAAAGATGAATTCAAAGGTATTTCAGAGAAAATATTTTACAACCTTACTGTTAACTACTCTTTATATGGATTAAATTCCAATGATTCGGGGTTTTGGATTGAAAAACTATTCCATAAAAATGACTCATACCAAACTCCTATTGTCCTTAATCCGTTTAGAGATAAAGGAATTATTGATATTAATTCTGAAAATTACTTAGTTCGTTCAAGACTATTAGCACTTATTTTAGCAAAAGACGTCAATAACAAAGAAATTGCTCAGGAAAAAGAAATTAAGAGAATTAAACTGGGTTTTATTGATAAAAAACTTCCAGATACACTAGTTTATTGGGAGCATTTTAAATATCATTTTTTTCCAAAGCTTCACACTTATTTTTTCACGGAACCTATAGAAGGTAAAAGTATAGATTTGGAAAAAATCGACTTTTCTTTAAAACCTGATAAAATTTACACAAAAACATTAGAATATATTTTAAAGAAAATTGTTAACATCGTTGAAAGATATCCAACCTTTAAAAAGTATATTGCTACTAAAGATAATGAGTTTGTTAATTCAGAGCTTGAAAATGATCTAATTATAGACTTATTCCAAGATAGAAGTCATATTTCACTTAAAATAAAGCAAGCATTAAATTTTTATGAATATCAAAAATATGTTGATGACAATATATTAGAAAAAGAAAAAACAATTCCAATATCAAGCCTTGAAGACGAGGTAAACTCCTATCATGAATTAAATGATTTTGTAGATTTAATAGAATACATTCCACCATCATTTTTCAAAATAGAACTATATTTTGATGAAGAAAATGATGATAATAACTTTTCTAATTTAAGCTCTGGTGAAAAACAAAAAATCTATAGTTTAAACTCTATTGTATATCATCTTAGGAATCTTTTATCAGTAAATAAAAATCCAAATAAAGATGATCTTATTGTATATAATAACTTCAACATTATATTGGACGAAATCGAATTATATTATCATCCCGAATTACAAAGAACTTTTATTTATGATTTATTAGAATATATCAAAAAAATCGACTTTGAGAACAGATATTTTGATTGTATACCAAATATTAATATAATTTTTATTACTCACTCTCCCTTTATACTTTCAGATATTCCAAAACAGAATATATTATTTTTAGATATTAATAAAACGACTCAAAAATCTCAACCGCAGATATACGAAGAAGATAATACTTTTGCAGGTAACATACATGAAATGTTAACCAATGGTTTTTTTCTGGAAAGCACCAAGGGAGAATTTGCAATTTCTAAAATAAATGAGTTTTTAGCATTCTACAAAAGAAAGGAAGAATTAAGCAAAGTTGATTTTTTTAATCAAAGGGAATACTTTAAAAGAATTATATTATCAATTGGTGAAGAGTATATTAGAAATATTTTACAAAATCAATTTGAGGAATTAGACAAAAAGTTTAATCCAAAATATTTAATCGAAAAGCATCAAGAATTAAAAAACCAATTAGATAAAATTGAAGAGCAATTGAATAAAGATTCTTAGTCATGAGAAAAGTAAAATACCCACATAAGAATAAAGCTGAGAAAGAGAGCTTCAATAATACTTATTATAATCTCATAAAAGATAAAATTGATGAGTCCAAAATCAATCCTCTTCTTAAAAAAATTGATAAAACTTATAGTTTAGAAAAAATTATAATAAGTGATTTTTCTACCTTAATAGACATTCAAGATGTTATAAAAAAATCAACTCATAGAAAAAAAATTGAAAAATTTTTTATTGTAAAGCAGAATGGAAAGGTAAAATCAATTTATGAAAATTGTCAACCTTTAATTTCTGGTTTTTTCATGAATAATAATATTGATTTGAAATCTTGCCATTATTGTAATATTGATCATGTAAATACTGTTGAAGAACATTATCAATTCAATTCTAAAGAAGAGTTTATCTCTAAAGCTCCTAAAGAAGTATTAATAATGATTGATGAAATTTCAGAGAATACAGCAGAAGAGATAATGAGAAAAAGATACTCAAACAACATTATAAATGAGTTAAAGTTAGTATTAGGACCAAGGGTTTATCCCAAATTATTCAACTGGTGGAATTCTGCAAGTATTGCTAATTCTTCAAGTATCGATTTAAAAAATATTGTAATTAAAAAAAATCATTTTACATTAGATCATGTTTTACCAAAAAGTGAATTTCCCTTTTTTTCCTTGAGTATCTATAATTTAGTTCCTTCTTGTTCTTCTTGTAACTCTAAGTTTAAGCATATGAAAGAGTTTACAATAAATAAAGCTCTTGCAAAAATTTGCCCAACTTCTGATGAGTTTATTCCAGATGATTTAATAAAATTTAAGATGAATTTTGATGTCAATGATCCTGATTTTGAAAGTAAGATCAAAAAAATTAAGCAAATTGATGATGTTGAAATAAGAGTTGAAAATATACAATCTTTAGATGGTATAAATGAATTTTTAGAAATATTCAAAATAAAACCAAGATATGAGTTTCATAAAAGCATCTCATTCAATTTAATAAAAAAAAGAAAACAATATCCTGATTCTCAGCTAGACGAAATTGAAAAAATTTTTCAGGAAAATGGAATATTAATAGACAGAGAAACATTTAAAAAACAGATTTTTGGTTCAATTATTTTTGATAAAGAAGATACAAACGAAACTTTTGAAAAATACAAAAAAGATATTGCTAAACAACTAGGGTTAATACCATGACTGCTTAGAAATGATATGCAATTTCCTCATAATGAGTTTTTTATAACTATTGTTTTGAAATATAAATTTAAAAACGAATTGAGTTTTCTCCTTGTAAATTATGTGTGAATAAAAAAGAGTTAAAGAACTTTCTTATACATAGCCCTCACAAATCTAGATAAATGAAAGCTTTTACTTGTCTGGTTCACCTACCTCAAAAAAAGTATAAATATGACGTAATGAAAGTTTTGCCAGATCAATATTCCACAATGGCTCACTTTGATTAACAACAGCTAGGGTTCTGTCACTCATATCAAATTCTTCTACAAAACAATAATAAAGATACTTGTTAAGCCTTAATTAATGCGTTTGCCATTATAATACAAATTAGTCTGTAAAGAATACGATTGCTCAGAATAGAAGTCCATTAAAAGCGATATAATGCGTTCCTTTAAAAAAAGCTTGGTTTTGGTTTGTGTCGTCCAGGTGTTCAACCGTTTTATCCTTCCTCTATTCGAAATGTGAAACTGATCCTCCGCACCGGGAATAGGTTTCCATACCTCGCCCGGAAGATCTTTTAGTGACAAGTTCATACAGGCAGGTGGATTATTTTCATCAATTGCAGGTTGTCCTAATTTTTTCCAAAGAGATATATTAAGTATTTTATCCGATTTATTTTCGACAATTGGTGTAAAATCCTCTTTTGAAGGAACATAATCTTGTAAGAACCACCGAAACTCCCCTGCAGTCAGCCTTTCTTTTTCTATTGCAGCCAAAACATATGTACGGTTAATACCAAGACTACCTGCTGCAGCGTCCATACTTTCATAAGAAGCAACAAAACTGCCTTCAACCGTATACTGATTTACAGCTCGGTCAAAATTTCTTTTTTTGCCCCTTCCTAGTTTCATTGTTTTATAATGCAAGTCGCTCACGGATAGTTTTTCCAAGTTATCGGCATGTACATGGAACTGGTTATTATC
Organism: Chryseobacterium limigenitum; assembly: GCF_900114875.1. Classification (GTDB taxonomy): domain Bacteria; phylum Bacteroidota; class Bacteroidia; order Flavobacteriales; family Weeksellaceae; genus Chryseobacterium; species Chryseobacterium limigenitum. The sequence goes on along the minus strand of NZ_FPKW01000002.1, from coordinate 407,759 downwards.
TTTGAATGATATAAGAAGTGATCTATCATCCATATCAAATTTTTCAACAAAGTGATAATAAACCAAACGAGGTATGGATTTTCCATATTCCTTGCCTTCTAAAGACAGCGAACCTCGGACGCTGTAAAAATCGGTTTTTAAATACTTGTTAAAGTATTTGAAGACACGCGGTTTCTTAATAGAATCCTTTAATCTCCATTTCCCTCCATATGAGTTTACAATACAGCGTTCAAGGCTCTTTATTCTTCCGTAATTGGAAATAGCATAGTTCTCAAAACCTTCAATAAGTTTCCATTCTTCGTTGGGCAGATCCTTTAAAGAAGTATTCGAAAGAACATCTTTTAGATACTGGTCCTCTATATCAGTAGGTAATTTCATGAGTCAATAAAATTTTAATATCAAATGGTATTTATTGAATATAATAAAAATATAAAACTTCTGGAGAAAGAAAAGAAATATCAATAACTAAACTAAGGCTCAATTTTTAAGAAAACCTCTAAAAGCTAATAAAAAACGTATAATCTATCGGGTACAACAGTTCTAAATATTTTTTAACAGACCGAATCGATTCATTTAAAACCATTTAAAACCGCAAAATGTTGTACCTATGTTGTACCCAAGTTCAAGGCACAAAAAAACTCTCTTAAAAAAGAGAGCTAAAACACTGATTACCAGCTTATTATTTGTAGCGAAGACGGGAATTGAACCCGTGACCTCAGGGTTATGAATCCTGCGCTCTAACCAACTGAGCTACCTCGCCGTTTTGGTGGTGCAAATATAGAAAATATTTACTTACCACCAAAATTATTTTATCTTAAAATATTCCAAAACATCACCTACGTGATCTGGTTTACTGATTATCTTATTGTTAGCATCTAAAATAAAATAAGTCGGAGTTGCATGAACATTGTAAGTATCTACATAACTACTGTTCCATCCCTTTAATTCAGAATCATTGATCCATGGAAATACACTTATTTTTTTGCTGTATGAATCTTTATCTGTATCCAGAGAAAGCCCAACAATCTGAATATTCTTAGCTTTTAAATCGTTGTATTTTTCCAATAATTTTGGAAGTTCACTTTCACAGTGTGAACAGGTAGACGACCAGAAAACAATCACCTTCTTGTCAGCTTTTACATCATACAATGACTTTGCTGTTGTATTCAAAGGAGATTGGAATTTATTATTTGGGAAAGTTGCTCCAATCTCTACATTAGTATTCGATTTAATTGTTGAAGCCAACCTGTCATTGATCGTACATTTAAGATTTTTAGCAAGACCTAGGTATTTATCTTTGAATTCATTCATATCATATACATCAAATATGTCAATCAATTCAGATAAAACGGTCTGTCCACGCGGTGTTTCTACCTTTAAAGTATCTAAAAGTTTGTCTACGGAAGCGCCAACATTCGTGTTCCCTCCGGTATTCAGGTAAGCAACAAGTATAGGTCTTAATAATGATGATGTTTCAAGAAGATCGTTAGATTTATCCAGGAAGTTAGCAATGTCTTCCTGAGTAACCTTTTTAGAGTTATCAGCAGATAAAAACTTGCTATAATTAGTATTATAGTAATAAATAAAAGGATGCTGAGCTTGATCAACAGAATTAAGGCCTCCAGAAAGTCTGCTTATTTCAGTTTTTAAAGCTTTCCCGAAATCAGTATTGTCTTTATAATACTCTTTAATTTGAGTTAAAGCAGGTAAAATCAATTCCTTCTTCTGAGATCCTTCCTGTAATTTACTCATTAAATCATTAGATTCATCCTGATAAACAATATTCTTAACCTTATTATCTTGAGTCTCTAATTTTATACTTACGTTTTTATTTTCTGAGATAAAACTAATCGAATTATTAGTAGTGGGAAAATAGATCTTCATCATACCCGAATAATTTTTTGGGTATTTAAAAGTCCATACATTATTTTTAACCTGCTCTTTAGAGGCAATAATATCTTTCGATCCGTTTAAAGTATATAGAATAGCGTCTTGTTCTTTAAAATCTGCAGGCGTCTGTACAGTAACAGTGAACTGAGCCTGTAAAGAAAATGCAGATAATACTGCTGATAGTATGTAAATCTTTTTCATAATGTAAAAATAAAAAAACTCTCCGACTAATCAGAGAGTTTAAAATATTTTAATAAAATTTTATATTTTTTGGCTTTTATATTTTTTTGTATAAAATGCGATGAACATGATTGCAACAGCTCCTAAAGCGTAAACATACATGTCAATTGGTGAAGATACACCCGGACCAACTCCTTGTACAGTCGGGTCATCTACAACGATTGTCTTCTGCGCATTCCCCATAAATGCAATTAAAAGAAAAAAAGTACCTACTAGTTTATTTATAGTTTTCATATATTTTATTTTAAGATTTTGGTATTAACAGTTTCTCCCTTATCTGAAACAATTTTTACAACGTAAGAATTTTTAATAGAGTTATCTAATTCAATTACAAAATCTGTAGAAGTATTTACTGCTTTTTTAGAGATTACCAGTTTACCACTCATATCATAAACTTCAATATCTGCTTTTTTCCAGTTTGGATCAAATCTAACAATATAGTTAGTAATTTCCGGGTTATAAACAACCATTGTTCTTGAAGACTTAACAGGATTTTGAGTTGCTAAAACATCACGTTTAGGCTCACCATAGAATAAGTCATAAGGTAAAGTATTGGTAGTAACAGGGATTGTTTCACCTTGTTTAGCCTGCATTACATTTCCATTTGGAGCTTTGTAATAGAAACCTATACCTGTTGAAAGCTGATGTGTTCCATTAGAAACTAATTCAGCATTTTCTCTGATCTCAAATTTATAAGATTTAATTTGAGCACTATAGTTCATCAAGCTAACGTTTTTACCTGTAAAGTCGTTTTCATTAGCTTCGTTAATATATAACCAATAGTTAGAGCTGTAGTTAGGATCAATACCACCAGTTGTAGCTTCTTCAAAAGTACCTAATAGATTAGCAGTACTTGCTGTATATTGAGTCTTTTGAGCTGAAGTATGTCCTGTAGTACCATTTGGATAAACAACATAATATGTTCTGTCCAGTTCTTTTCCGTTAATATCAAGAGCAATAACTCCTAATTGTTTAACAGTTCCTGTTGATCCATTTTTAGCAGCAGTAACACTATAAGGAGTAGCTGATGCTCTACCATGATAATTAAATCTTCTTAAATTACCAAAGTTAAGGGCAGTATTACCTGTATTAACATTATCAGTAAGCTTAATAGTAAATGCACCGAAAGGTCTCACCACTAAAGATGAAGCATCTCCAGTTGGAACACCAGAAAGAAAAGTTACTACTTTATAAGTAGCAGCTGTACTACCGGTTCCTGTATACTGAACTCCAGTTGCTTCTGTTCTTACACCATAAATATTATTCAGAGTTACACCATCACCACCAGCCTCAGCAATTCCGATGTTAGTTAGATCTAAATTAGTAAGGTATGGGTTAGCAAATTGGTACATATTTTTCCCATAATTACCCTGCCATTTACCTGCAGATTCATTAAATTCATCACCTACATAAGTATTATATGCTTCATTATAACTATTATGCCCTTGTCCAAAAGTCCCAAAATTCACACTTGCACCCGCATTACTCAATGTAACAGGTGTATTAGCAAATGTACCATCATCAGAAACAGGACGACCTTTGATTGTTCTGGTAGTCGTAAGATCTAAACCTTGTCCGCCTATCATATAATAAGCTGTTGAAGGAGCAGCCTGACCGAATGTATAGTTAATATCTCCAAAATTCACTGCTTTTACATCAGTGTTATGCCAGTATAAAACATCATTTTTAGAACCTCTTATAGTGCTAAATGTTTTACCGACCTCTGTTCCTAAAGAACCAATAGACTTGTTAAAAAACGGAAGCCCCATTTGCTGGTAATCCCCATGTTTTACTTGTCTCATCTCTTCGTCAACAATACCTGTAATATTACCTTGTGGAACACCAGTAATATATAACTGTCCGTAGGTATAAACAGGAGCGGTAACACCTCCATCATTAGCATTCGCTAACGTGTAGTTATTGGGCTCATTAAGCTTGTTAACGAAGTTACTTCCTCCGTTAGCTTCTGTTTTATCTACACCTCCTGCAGTAATTGTTTTAAACGAATCCGTTGCTGATCCGCTAACCATAAAGTTACCGTGATTTTCAACAACTCCATTTCCTTTCATTTGTACGCCTCCACCGGAATAAACCAGTGTACCTTTACTTACGTACGTAGAAGCAGTGTCATCTACATGTAATAGAACATTCTGCGCCTGAACAGAACTAACTGCTGCTAATAAACCAATAGCAAATAAACTTTTTCTCATTGTATATAATTATTTGTGTGTTAATACAATCTTCACCTGCAAAGGTAAGATTTTTTTTTCAAGGAAAAAAATATATTTTATTTATTAACAAAAATATTATCTTCGGTTAATACTATTTCTTTCTCCTCTCCTATTGAAAACATGTAGTCTTCAAGTACTTTCTCAGTGGTTCCTCTAAGCCCTCTGGCTCCCAAACCTTTCTCCATAGTTTCTTCTACAATTTTTTCAATTGCACCGTCTGTGAATACTAAATTCGTGCCATCCATTTTAAAAAGCTCCACAAATTGATTCACGATTGAATTTTTGGGCTCTTTCATGATACGAACCATTACTTCTTTCGTGAGTTTGTCGAGATAAGTAATGATTGGAAATCTGCCCAAAAGTTCGGGAATTAATCCGAAAGTACGAAGATCGATTGCATTAATATTTGTTAATACATAATCATCTTCATCCACTTTATTGATCTTTTCTGAGCTGAAACCTATTGCCTGCTTATTCATTCTTCTTTCGATGATCTCCTTGATCCCGTCAAAAGCTCCGCCGGCAATAAATAAAATATTTTGAGTATTTACCTGAATATATTTTTGATCCGGATGTTTTCTTCCTCCCTGGGGTGGAACGTTCACAATACTTCCTTCCAATAATTTCAATAAACCTTGCTGAACACCTTCTCCGGAAACGTCTCTTGTCAAACTCGGGTTATCAGATTTTCTGGCAATTTTATCAATTTCATCAATAAATACGATTCCTTTTTCTGCTTTTTCAACATCATAATCAGCAACCATCAGAAGTCTCGACAAAATACTTTCAACATCTTCTCCTACATATCCGGCCTCTGTTAAAATCGTCGCATCTACGATACAAAACGGAACATTCAACTCTCTGGCAATAGTTTTAGCCAATAACGTTTTTCCTGTACCCGTCTCACCAATCATGATGATATTTGATTTCTCCAACTCCACTTCTCTGTTTTCGTTCTGAGCGTGAAGCAGTCTTTTATAATGATTGTAAACAGCAATAGACAGTTGCTTTTTCGCCTGATCCTGTCCTATCACATACTGATTAAGAAATTCTTTGATTTCTTTAGGCTTTTTCAGCTCGTCAATATTTTCTGCCGGAGACTGTTCTGTTTTAGAACCGCCATCCTTTACAATTAAATGAGCCTGTTCTATACAATTTTCGCAAATAAAACCGTTCTGACCAGAAATAAGCATTTGAACTTCGCTTCTTTTTCTGCCACAGAAAGAACATTGGTTTGAATTCATCTTATACTATTATATATGTTAAAGAAAATCGTAAAAAATTTCTTCTTTACGATCTCCTTATTTTTTTAAGAATTAATAATTGAGTTTTGAATCTCGGTATATTCTTCGTTTGTTAATTTTAATCGCTCATTTTTAAAATTCATTTCCTCCACATTATTTAATGGGATCAAATGAATATGTGCATGAGGAACTTCTAATCCCACAACTGCCACTCCTACTCTTACGCAGGGAATAGCATTTTTGACTTTCTTGGCAACTTCCTGAGCAAAACCCCAAAGATTTTTATACTCTTCGCTGTCAAGATCAAAAATAAGGTCAACTTCTTTTTTAGGAACAACCAAAGTATGTCCCTTCACCAAAGGCATTGCATCTAAGAATGCAATAAAATCTTCATTTTCTGCAATTTTATATGATGGAATCTCGCCATTAATGATTTTTGTGAATATTGTACTCATTCTTATTAGAAATTAGATGTTAGAATTTAGATGTTAGTTTATAAAGTAATTTCCAATACTTCGAAAGACAATTTGTTTCCGTTTGGTAAAACAATTTCGGCAGTATCGCCAATAACTTTACCCAGCAAACCTTTAGCAATCGGAGTATTTACTGAGATCTTTCCGGTTTTTAAGTCACTTTCGTTATCTGGTACCAATTTAAAAGTCTGCTCTAAGTTTGTCGCATTATTTTTAAGTCTCACTGTTGTTAAAATTGAAACTTTTGAAGTATCTAATAGGCTTTCATCTATAATTTTTGAAGAAGAAACAACGTCTTTAAGCTTAGAAATTCTCATTTCCAACATACCTTGTGCTTCTTTAGCAGCATCATATTCTGCATTTTCCGACAAATCTCCTTTGTCTCTGGCTTCTGCAATCTGCTGAGTAATTTTTGGTCTCTCTACAGTTTCTAACTGTTCCAGCTCAGCTTTCATTTTCTCTAAACCCTCCTTTGTTACATAGCTTGCCATAATTTTCAAAATTTAGTTTTAGTATAAAAAAATAATCCGACATTTGCCGGACAATGTTTTGTTGTAATAATCGTTTAAGTTTTACAAATATATAAAAATTTAAATTGAAATGAAAAAAAGTTTCTCAATCTTATCTATTTTCACCTTACTGATATTCAGTAATTTAACTATAAATTCATGCGGTAGCAGGGAAGATACAGTCAGTTGTTTTCCGAACGCTCCCATCAACGTAATATTAAACCTTAACCTTCCTGCTTACTATTCTCTGAACCAAGTTGGAGGCTGGAAATACATTGACGAACAAAGTTCGGGCACCAGAGGGCTGATCGTTGTAAGAGCTTCAAGCACGACATTTAAAATCTATGACAGAAATGCACCTCATATTTGTCCGGATACCAACACTACTCTTGAGGTAAAGGATGACATCAGTGTGGTCTGCCCGAAAGACAATGCAAAATGGATCTTACTGACCGGCCAGCCAACAGCCGTTGCCAATGTTCCACCAAAGACTTATCTGTCTAATTATGACGCAAATAGTAATGTTTTAAATATATATTATTAAAAATGAAAGTCGTAATACAGAGAGTTTCAGAAGCGAACGTAAAAGTCGATGGCAAAATTGTAGGAGAAATCGGAAAAGGGCTGATGCTTTTGGTTGGTATTGATGAGAATGACGAAAAAAATGATGCAGATTGGATGGTTCAGAAAATTTTAAATCTTAGAATTTTCGGGGATGAAGATGATAAACTCAACCTTTCTGTAAAAGATATTTCGGGAGAAATTCTTTGCATCAGTCAGTTTACGTTAATTGCTGATTACAAAAAAGGAAATCGTCCGTCTTTCATCAAAGCGGCAAAACCTGATAAAGCTATTCCTCTTTTTGATTATTTTAAAGATGAAATTGCAAAATCAGGACTGAAAACAGAGAGCGGAATCTTTGGAGCCGATATGAAAGTATCTCTAATCAACGATGGACCTGTGACAATTGTCATGGATTCCATTACAAAAGCTTAAATTTACAACAGATAATAATTTATACAAAAAATGAAAAAAACCTTAGTTACTTTAGTTCTTCTTGCAGGAATTAATTTTTCTTACGCTCAAAAATCTTATACTGACGATCAAAAAGCGTCTTATTACATCGGTCTTGATATTGCTCAAAACCTTAAAAAACAAGGATTTGCTATAGATCCTGACCTTTTGGCTCAGGCAATAAAAGATGAGCTTTCGGATAAGCCAAGATTATTGCCAAAAGAAGAAATGGGCACTTTCTTACAAGGTTTCATGCAGAAGCAAAATGAGAAAAAACAAGCTCAGGACAAATTAAAAGCTGACGAAAATAAAAAGAAAGGAGCAGAATTTCTTGCAAAAAACAAGCTAAACAAAAAGATAACAACTACCGCAAGCGGTTTACAGTATGAAGTTTTGACACCGGGTGACGGAAAAGCAAAACCTACCGCTTCAAGCACTGCCAATGTATTATATACCGGAAAACTAATGGACGGAACCGTTTTCGATTCTACAGATAATCATGGCGGAAAACCTATTGAATTAAATATTTCAGGGGTTATAAAAGGCTGGACAGAAGGTATTCAGCTGATGAGCAAAGGCGCTAAATACAGATTTTATATTCCTTCCGATTTAGCGTATGGAGATAACGGAGCTGGCGGAGTAATTCCTCCAGGAGCAACACTAATCTTCGATGTAGAATTAGTAGATTTTAAATAAGAAATTGATTTTATCTAAAAACGTCTTTCAAAAACTTGAGAGACGTTTTTTTATGCAATAAACTTAAAATCACTATATTTATTCCCTAATTACAGAATTAAACAAAACCTAAAAACCTGAAAAACGCCTATGAAAAACAGAATCTTTATTATATTGATTTTCTGCTTCTTTCTATCTTTCGGACAGAACAGAAAGGGAGAATTTCAATTACAGAAAAACTCAAATTCACACAGTCTTTATATTGCTTTCTCTAAAAATGCAAATGCTGTTGATATTATTAATTATACACAAAGCAAAAATCCTGCATTCAAAGAATTTGTGAAAGCAAACGGAATTTCATTTGTGAACGACCTCGGTTTCAGCGACAGAAAGCTGAACGAAATGATCGAAAGCAGTAAACAGAATAAAAATTCGGGAGAATCAATTGAGAAGCTAAAAAGAATTTTCAAAGTTGAAACCTCATTGAAAAATAATGAAGATATTTTAAAATTAGCAGAAAGTTTTGAAAAATTTTCTGAGATAGAATATGCTTCAATATTAAGTAATGAACCTATTGAACCGCCTGCAACAGCTACTTTTGTTATTACCCCTAATTTAGAGGCTTCTCAAACCTATTTATTTGAAAATCCCGGAATTAATGTAAATTATGCCTGGTCAAGAGGAATCACAGGACAAAATGTAAGAGTTCGTGATGTAGAATATGGTTTTCATAAGACTCATGAGATGTTGGTTGACAGAAATACTGTTCAGTTAGAATCCGGAGTTTCTCCAAATTCATCATTAACAACACCAACAAGTACTTATTATAGCTGGCTTGATCATGGAACTGCCGTAATGAGTATCTTAGGTTCAGCAAAAGATAATATCGGGCTTTCAGGAAGTGCTTACAATGCTACTGAAATGAAAGGTTTTCTGGAATGGACAACCGCTTCATACAACAGGGTTGCGGCTGTAACAAGAGCTATTAATGCTTCTCAGTCCGGCGATATTCTTTTATACGAAATGCAGACCGGAGGTCAAAACTCCAATTATGTTCCGGCAGAATATGACAATCTTATCTGGGACTTAACAAAAGCAGCAACAGAATCCGGAATCATCATTATTGCAGCAGCAGGAAATGGTAATGAAAATCTTGATTCTTCTTTTTATGCAGCTTATAACGCAAGAGGAAACAGCGGTGCTATCATTGTTGGAGCAGGAACCAATACAACTGCTCACTCAAAATTAAGCTTCAGTACATATGGTAACAGAGTGGATGTTCAAGGTTGGGGACAAAATGTTTTGGCCGCTGGTTATGGCGGTTGGGCAACTTATGATGGAGATACCAACAGAACATATACCCTTTTCAGTGGAACAAGCTCTGCAACACCAATTGTATCTTCAGCAGCGATTTTGATCCAGTCTTATTATCGTCAGGCTACCGGGCAGTTTTTAACTCCGGCAGCGATGAAAAGTCTTTTGGTGACAACAGGAATTCCTCAAGGTGGAGTTTTAACCACAAAAATTGGCCCTCTTCCGAACATCAAAGCCGCCATCGAGCAATTGGAAAGCAGTCTTGCCCTTTCTGCAAGAAGCACCAATGTAACTCCATTAAAAATTGAAGTTTATCCTAACCCGGCAACTAATTATGTTTCAGTTAGAAGCCCTGAAAAAAACATTGATTTTGAGATCATTAATATGGCTGGGCAATCTATCTTAAAAGGTTCAACTTCATCTGATGAAAAACTGAATATTTCTCATTTACCAAAAGGCACTTATATTATTAATGCTACAGACGGTCAAAGAAGAGTTGTTGAGAAATTTATTAAGCAATAAATTTAATTTTAATAATAATTTTTAACGCAAAGTTCACGAAGATCTTTTCAATTAGATTAAATTGATAATCATAAACAATAAAATTAAAAACGTCTCTCAAAATTTGAGAGACGTTTTTTAAAATAACCTTTTATAAAAACTATTTCGCAGGTACACTACTGAAATTAAGTGCGATTTTTAAGTTCATATCTGAACTTGTCTGATTTTTCAGTTCGTACACCGTTCTTACGGTAACGCCTGAACTTTTTACTACTTCATCCAAAAATCCTGTGTCATTAAGATCAAGATTCAAACTTGCTCCATCAGTAGAAATACTTGAACGAGATGCTACTAATCTTTCTTTTGTTCCGCTTGAAGAAATGTAAACTTTAACAGATTTGAGAGCGCTCAGATTTCCTCCTGATGGAGAAACTACAGAAATTTTAGCATCTGAGATTCTTACATCTTTAATCTGTGCATTGTTATTCCCTCCAAACCAAGTCTGAACATTGGTAGCTGTTGCCGTTGAAGAAACTTCTTTATCAGCAGGAACTCCCGTAGAAACTAAAACATTGGTTGTATAAGGAAATGTATTCTGGACAAGCGACTGTACCGTTCCGCAACTCACTAAAGCCGCAGAGGCTACCATTGCTGTTAATATCATATTTTTCATAATAGTACTTCTTTTATAGAATGACTTACAGAAATTGTACCAAAATTATTCTACGCTTACTTTAAAATTCCCTTTTGTATTTCCGGAAGCCATATTGCTCTTTCCTATAATTAACCAAACCTCGCCTTTACCGACAACCTCGTGAGCAATCTCTCTCCCAAAAGGTCCGTCATATTCTCCGTTGGGCATTTTTATTTGATTGAATCTGATATTAAAATCTTTTTCCTTTGTTGTAATGGTAGCCTTAATATCAGGTTTTTCGTAGTTTGTAATTTTCAAAACCAATTCCTGATTATCTTTGGTAAACTCTTCCCCAAGCGTAAACGGAAGTTGAGAAGCATCGGCTGTTCTGATGATCTGCCCTTCTTTCATATTTCTCATTACTCCGGTTTTCAAAACCTCTTTTGTGACAGGAGAATTATTGATGATTGAATCTTTCATTCTTATTGCCGCCGAATCTACTTTAGCCGGAGAGTCGGGCATTTCTGTGACCGCCATTGAATCTTTACTCGGAATTTCCGTAATATTGGCTTCTTTTTTACAAGAAATAATAATCAATGGGATCAACAATAAGGATTTTTTCATAATAGTTATTTTTAAATGAAACATTGGAGTTTTAATTTAAGCTTATTAAAAAATTTAACCACAAAAGGTACAAAAGCCATGACTGAACTATTTAATTTTAGCTATTTTGAAAACAAAAGCTCTCAAAAGAATAAAAATCAAAGATTTTTAAAAACTTATGTGTTCTTGTTTGCCGTTCATTATAAACTTAAATAATGTGTTTAATCTTTTGTTTCTTTTGTGGTTAAAATAACTAAGCTTTAAACAAGTTTAACTAATGAATCTATTTAGAAGCTAAAATTGTTCCATAAAGTATATTAAAACCTTAAAAAATACTTAGTTTTTTATTTTTCAGGAATCAAAGTCTTCTTTCCGACTGCTCTCAACATAAAGTACATAAAATTGAGCATGATTCCCATTAATACAGTAACTCCCCACGTTTTTGTATAGTCTAACGGATAAATAAATCTCACGGCAATATCATTAAATAATCCGAACGGATTGTTGAGAACATCCCAACTGTTCCATCTTAAAAATCTTCCAAGATAGACTCCGAAACTGCTTAGAAAAAGAAACAAAACAGCAATAATGCTAATCGTTGATCTTTTAAAATAAGATGAAAGCATTTTCTCAATATCCAGTAAACTTGTAAAGCCACAAATTAATCCTGCCCAAGCGTATGAAAGAATAACGATAAGATCATACCAAATGGGCACAGAATTTCTGGTTTTCAGATGAAAAAGATCAGTCAGAATATAAGGTGAATTAGGAAAAAATAAAATCCAGACCACAATCGCAAAAGCCAGTGCAATTTTACTTTTAATATTAAATATCAATAAAAAACTGCTTATGATAAAAGGAATCCATGCCAGAAATAAATTCCAGTTCAGAAAGAAAAACACTTTTGTATCACTCAAATAGTATCTGAAAATTGAAAGACTGAAACAAAATAATGTCATCAAAATCAACAAGATCGTTATCTCAAGTCTATGGCTGTTTTTTAATTTTTTCATCATTTTAAAACAGATTATTTAATGGTTTGATAATAAAAAACCTTGGAAAGAAAACTTTCATTCCGATAATATTTTACTCTTGCCAAAATTTCTTTCTTGATAACGTCATCATGCTTTTCTTCAGCATATTTTAACAGATATTCTTCATTAAAATTAACCTCAGTTTTATGATAATAATAGTCAAAATTATTTCTGCTTATATTTTGAGAGGTTATAAAACCGCCCCAATTAAAATAACTGCAGACCAAAATAGTTCCGTACATGTACCCAACCATTGTATTAAATAGAAATGCATTTCTTTTTTTCAGTTGAATTTTAATAAAGGTCATGATCAAACCAATTAATGATAAAATCAAAAATCCGCAAACGCCTAATCTTTTGTACGTAAAGCCATAACTGACAATGTATTCATAGTTCTTCATCATTGCAGAGAAAACGAGAATTACATTTAACAAAATCCATATTTTGGCTAAAATTTTCATCAAACCTGCTTTAGGATCAAAATTAAAACTCGATTTAAAATAGAACATAATCACCAAAATTGCCATTACAATAGAAACAATCACGGCATTTACTCTTTCGTGAGTTTCTTCGGAAAGCTGATTGGGTGTTTTTACCGATTCAAAAAACTGTTCGTAGTTGTATGTTGCGATAAAGAATATCAATAAAATATTTAAAGAAAACAAGGAAATAACTCCGCTCATTCTTTCAGCATCCAAATCAAGAAAAGAATACGTTGATTTCTGAATTTTATTTTCTTCCGAGAAATTATCATCCAAAATATGATTCTCTTTGTAGATAGTTTTTTCAACCGAATAATTCCAATAATTAAATGCAAAGAAAAAACCTAAAGCAGTGATTATTAAAAGCTCCCAGAAGTTAATATCTAATTCGATATTTTTAAAAAGATTCGCAAAATGGTCGCTTCCAGCGGAATAAATTCCAAAGAAAATAGCTATCAGCACAAGCGGAATTAGTACAAAAGCCAATGTTTTTTGCCATAATCCGGAGATATTCCTTTTCGGCAGCCATTTATCAAAACTAAAAAATCTACAGATAAATGTGAAACAGTTGACCACAAAAACAGGAACCAGAAAAAGGGTTTTCAATCTTCTATTCTTTGATCTGTAAGACAACAGCAAAAGTGAACTTGCAGTAGCCAAAAAAGATGGAAAATCCCCATACCATGCAAAAGCAATACTGGAAAGAATGCTCGTTACAAAAAGTATGAGAAATGTTCTGGTTCTGTTTTTTTCAGGCGTTTTATATAATGTAAGTACTGAATAAATGATTCCTAGAATTCCTAGGTTCAATCCTACATTTTCATCGTAAAACAAGATGATGAACGCTAAAGTGGTGAGTAATATATAATGATGTGTTTTCATAATGAAGAATTTAGAGTTGTGTTTTGTTTTTAGTGTGTAGTGTTTAGCTTTTGGTTTTTAGTAGTATACCGGAGGTTGTTTTTGTTGGATAAAATCTTTCAGATGATCAAAATTCTGCCATAGAAGGTTTTCAAAATCCCAATGATAAAAAGGTCGCATGTTTTGTCCTTTTTTGTAGGCATTGATGTACATTTTAAAGTATTCAGGGAGAATAATGGTTCCCAAAAAGATCGCTGCCAAAAGATGAGCATTCATTTTTCCGTTTCCGAGAAGGAGATATTGCATGGCTATTTCGTCTTCGAAATTGGTTCCGCAACCCGTGATCAGATGATGAACATCGTGATTTTCCATTTTGGGAATCATTGTAAAACCATGTCGACTGTAAAATTCACCTAATCTTCTTCCTAAAGAATCTTCCTTGAACTCCAGTAACTGTTTTTCATTAAACTGCCATTCTCTTTTCTTCTTTTTAAAATATTTTCTGTAAAGTTTTTGAGTCTTGTCGTACACAAAAAGTAAGAAGCGAACACGTAATTTTTTCATTAGTTTATATTTTTAAATTAAAATCCCATTATATTAAGTCCTATTATGGTATAAATTATTGCTAAAGGGATATTAATGAGAATGATACCTATTGATTTTAGGTAGATGTCAAGTTTATTTTTGTTAATAAGTCCACCAATTAACAGACAGAAGGCAATTATTAAATTTAAAATTGACCCAAAAATAAGAAGCATATATCCTCCTGTCGCAAAGGCATCATTTTTTGTAAACAGATATCCAAAAAGGCAAATATTTCCTAATATAAAAGAGCCCCAAAACATAGATTTTCCTACTAATAAAATTTCATTGTTTTTCATATTTATTTTTTTTAAGTTTATTCAAGCAAAGAACTTTGAATTACAAAGTTTTAAACCAAAAAAATATAGAGTTTATCTTCCTATTAATTTTTCCAACATATTTAAATGTTCTGTAAAAGCTTCTCTCCCGCTTTGGGTGACTCTGTAAGATGTTTTAGGTTTTTTACCTACAAATTCTTTCTTTACTTCTATATAAGCAGCTTTTTCCAAGGCGTTACTGTGGCTGGCTAAGTTACCGTCTGTAATCTCCAACAGGCTCTTCATTTCTGAAAAATCAACCCAGTCGTTGACCATGAGAACAGACATAATGCCCAATCTTACACGGCTTTCGAATTCTTTATTGAGTTGATTTATATTGATCATAATTTCAGGTGATAGGTTGCAGGCCTTCGGAATTAGTCTCCGAGGCGCAAATTTATATTTTATTTATATTTCTTATGCATTATCAATCCGTACACAATATGCAAAATGCCAAAGCCAAACGCCCAAAACAGCAATCCCCATCCCAAGAAAAATATGGAAAGTAAGCCTAAAGCAATCTGACAGTATCCTAAATATTTTACATCTGTTAAAGTATATCTTTCGGCATTTACTAAAGCCAATCCATAAAAAATCAATGTTGCGGGTGCCACCAAAACGAAAAAATGATGGTATAAAAGGGCTAAACAAACCACTCCACCCGTTATTAAAGGAACACAAAATGTGAATAACAGTCGTTTGGTTGTAGCATCCCAAATTTTCAATCCTTTCTTTTTACTTTTATTAGCGGTAAAAAAATATCCGCTGAGAACAGCGACAAACAGGATCAAAGTTCCAATAATAACCAATTCGCGAACTAAGGCCGGACTAAATATATTTCTGTTACCATCAAAATAGTCAATCCCTTCTCTCTGAAAAACAACATACACATAACCGGCACCAATAAGCGCTGCCAAACCAGCAACAACTCCGGATAATCCGCTCAGTGAAATAAATCTGGAAGAACGCTCCATCATAGAACGAATATGCAACAGATCTTCGTGATAGTTTTTTGAATCCATATAAAGAACTTTGAAATACAAAGTTATAATTTATTTTTAATCTGCAAAATATTTTTTGAAAAAAGATAAAACTGAATTGTGAATAGTCAATTGGTTTCACTTGTCAATTTTCTATTAAATCTTAAATTCATAATTGACTTGCGAAGCAAAACTGACCATTATTCTTAGTTAAAATTCATAAAAAAACCGCTGAATAAATCAGCGGCTATATTATTTAAAAGATCAAAACTTATTTCGCTCTCAACCTCTCTTTAATAGATTCAATATTTTTCTTTGCAGAATCTTCAAGGATCAGGCTTGCACTCATGTGGATTCTTGCAGGCATCAATTCATTGAAATGATCTGTTCCTTCCCAAGATACTTTTTTAATTAAAGCCAAAGCATCACTGCTTCTTGTGGCTAACGTTTGCATAAATTTTTCAAGCTTAACATCCATTTCTTCAATATTCTCTGAAACTGAATGATATACATTGTGCTGTTCAGCCCACTCTGCCGATCTGAAATCTGCATCAATCGCCATCGCTGAGAACTGAGATTTCCCAATTTTTCTTTCAACATATGGTCCGATCACGAATGGTCCGATTCCTAAATTGATCTCGGTTAAAGCTAACGCTGAATCTTTCGTTGCAAAACAATAATCTGCTCCACAAGCAAGACCTACTCCACCGCCTGTTGTTTTTCCCTGAACTCTTACGACAACAATTTTACCGCAATTTCTCATCGCATTCAAAACTTTAGCAAAACCTCCAAAAAATTTTGTAGAAGCGTCCAATTCTTCAATAGACAAAAGCTCATCAAAACTTGCTCCTGCACAGAAGGCTTTTTCGCCTTCACTTTTTACAAGAATAGCTTTAACCTCATCTCTAGCACCTTCATCTAAAATGGTCTGAGCCAGTTTTTCTAAAATCGCTCCCGGAAGAGAATTACTTTTTGGAGTACCGAATGTGATCTCGGCAATGTTGTTTTTCAGTTCTGAAACTACGAATTCGTTCATTTTTTAGTTATAATTAGATTCTTACAAAAATACTAAATACGAACCTTTTACCGAGAACAAAAAGCAAATATTCTTTAATAAAATATCATATACCATACGCAGTCAGTAAAAATACGGAGTCCTCAATTTGGTATTTTCTACTCTATTTCTGCTTTTCTATAAATCGTTCCTTTGAACTGTGTTAAACAATCATCATAAACACTGGCGAGATCCGAAAAGCCTTAGAAAAGAGTAGGAACATTTAAAACTGAAAAAAATAATATCATGGAAGAATTAATGGGAGTCATCAAATCATTCTCCGGAAACTTTGCCCCTGTAAACTTTATGTTCTGCGATGGAAGATTATTAAGTATTGCACAAAATTCCGCTCTTTTTTCTCTTTTAGGGACTACCTATGGAGGCGACGGTATTACAACTTTTGCTTTGCCAAACCTTAACGGTCGTTATCCTTTAGGAGTTGGAAGCAATGGAAATCAAACTTATGTATTGGGAGAACAGTCCGGAACTCCACAAACGACAATCATGTCTATGAACTTACCCAGCATTACAAGTCAATTAAAAGTTGCTAAAGCAAATGCAACATCGGCTTCGCCATCGGCAACTTCATCAATTGCAATTCCGGGAACAACTGTTGGTAGAGATTTTACTGCTGTACCGAGTTTCATCGACAATGCAACTCCAGCATCTGTTACAATTCTTAATCCACAATCTGTAATGTTCATGGGACAGAACCTGCCCATCGATAATATGATTCCTTATATGGGAATGAACTACATTATTTGTGTTCAGGGAATTTATCCTTCAAGACCTTAATTCAAAAAAATAAGTATTAATAATAATCAACAATTAAAACGAAAATATCATGGAAGAATATTTAGGAACCATCAAAATGTTTGCAGGAAACTTTATCCCAAGAGGATATTTAGCATGCAACGGAGCTATATTAAGTATTGCACAAAATCAAGCCCTATATTCACTTTTAGGAACGACTTACGGAGGAAACGGTACAACAAACTTTGCTTTACCCAATCTAAACGGCCGTGCCCCAATCGGTTCAGGAATTGCTAATACAGGAAAATCAGTAAATCTTGGTGAGGTAGGAGGAACTCCAACGACAACGTTGCTTAACTCAAACTTACCCACTTTTGTAAGCCAGTTGAAAGTTTCTAAATCTAATGCAACAACAGCTTCTCCATCATCAGCTTCATCCATAGCTGTTTCAGGAACAACTGTTGGCAGAGACTTCACTGCGGTTCCAAGTTTTGTAGATACTGCACCGGATACAGTGATCAATGCAACCTCAGTTACTTTTACAGGAGCAAACGTGCCTATTGAAAATATGCCTCCATATTTAGGAATGAACTACATTATTTGTGTAGAAGGAATTTATCCTTCAAGATCATAAAAAATATTCTTATAAACATCTAAAAAATTAAAATCATGAAAAGCACTACTTTTTTCTTAATCTGTAGCCTGCTCATTTCTACTTTTACCTTTGCGCAGACTAGCACTGAACAATTTGAAACAGAATCTCACGGAAGCTCAAGCTTCACAGATAACGGAGTCATTTTCAACATTCTTTCCCATGTAGGCGGGTTTGATATTCAGGCCAACTACCCAAACACAGGTTGGAATGGTACCGCAAATGACAATAGATATATTGATAATTCCGGAGCAGGAAATATTGCAGTTGGAGCATCATTCAGCATCAAAACAACATCTAACTTGTATAAAGCTAACAGATTTTGGGTATTCTTATCTGATACAAATTTAAATCAAACAGTAACGGGCACGCTTACTATAACAGGTAAGTTAAACGGAGTTACAAAGTATACACAGACAAAAAGTACAGGTTTTGCAACCGGTATAGGCTCTACGAATGGATATACTTTGATCGATTTAACGAATCTTAATGGTCAGAACTATTCGAATATTATTATCGATCAGCTTCAAATTACCGCTGGCGGTCTTTATACCTATATAGGTCTTGACGCTTTCACTTGGGTAAAAGATACAGGTATTGTCTTAGCAACCAGTGAAGCAGCCAATGTGATCAACAAGCAGGCAAGCATTTATCCTAACCCGACAAACGGCCCTCTTACGATAAAGACTGATGAAAATACCAAAGCTGAGGTTTACAATCAGGAAGGAAAACTGGTAAAAAGCCTAGATATTAAAAAAGGCATCAATGAAGCTAATATTTCTGAACTTCCGACCGGAGTTTACATCATGAAAACAGCTTCTGAGTCTTATAAAATTATTAAAAAGTAACTTATTGAGGGTAAAGAACTAATAACCATGAATTTTTTACTATAAGTTTCAACCACGAAGATTCTAATTACATAAGTGAAGAAATCCCCTGATTATTTCAGGGGATTCTTATTTTTTTAAGGCTAAAATATATTTATCAATATACCACTCCTTTTCTTTCAATTTATATTGTTGAATATATCTCGGATGTTCCAAAACAGTCATTCTATCAAAAAGTCTGGCTTCTTTATTGAGCTTAGAAATAAAATCTGCATTTTTCTTTCCTAAAATAAAAACTTCCGAAGTATCGAGATTTAAACTGATGTGTTTCTTTAAAGAATCAATCATAAAATCTTTTACATCTTCGAATAGTTTTTTATCATCATAATAATTAGCATTCAGCCATCCTGTTTTTGCCTTTCTTACAATCGCTAAAGGAAAGGGAGAATTGATATAAAAATCTTTGTAAAATTCTTCTGCACCACCGTATGCTTCGATCATATCATACATAAAAACGGAAGAAATTTCGTGCGTGTACGCAGATTTCATTGTAATTCCGCAAACGTTTTCCAATCGTTTTGTATCGGTGAACGGAACGCCTGTCACTCCTGCTCCATGACGACTCGGATTGATCCCGATGATGAATTTCCTTTTGTTGGAATCGTTATAATATTTTTGATAAAACTTTTGCATGACCTCCATCGTTTCAGGATTATCCAAATATGGATTCAAGACCTGAAAACCATCGGGAAGATCTCCTGAATATTCCAGATTTTTATTGAACTGAACAACTTGATCAGCAAAAGTTTTATTCATATTTAATCTTTAAGGAAAATAAAGTTCTCAGGTTCATTGTCCTCATCTCCGTCTACATCATCCTCGTCTCCTTCTTCACTTAAAGCCAATTCTATATCAATAAACTGAATATACAACCCACAAATATCTCCGCTGGCATCATAAGCAAAGTAAACAGGATAGCTTCCGTCGCCAAAACCACTTGCAAACATTGGAATCTGATAATTTGTATTAGGAACAGTCCAGTTGATCCAATCTCCTGCTTCTCTCTGATTGTCTGGATGATCTTTATAGCTTTGTTCAAAAATTCCGGCAAAATAATCATCGTACACATTGTCTACATCCGTCTCAGCAACAAACTTATCTACAGACGGAAGCACTTCTGCATCAGTTATACATCCTAAACCTGCATCAACTCCGAAACCGAAAAAATCGTCTTCGGTTACGCCTTCCAATTCTTCAATTCCGATTAAGGCTTCACGGTAAACAACAGGTTTTTCTTTGGTAAATTCAACCTTTACAACAGCATATCTGTCGCCCCAATCTTCAGATTTTACCACCGCAATCGTCACAGGGAAATTTCCTTTCGGAGCCTGAATGAAATAAGGTTTTTCATTAGAACTCAGATAAACAAGCGGATCTCTCACCACCACTTTTCCGGACGGAAGAGAAACATTTCCGATGGCCATCGTTTCCATTTTCTGTCCCAGAATCTCATTCGAAGTAAAATAGGTTTCAAGGTCTGTAGGACAAACCATGATATCCTTTACTTCTTCCCATTTTTGCATCCAGTTTTCGTTCATTTTCTTACTATTTTAAATTTGGTTCAATTAAGCATTAAAAATACAGCTTATTTAGTCTACATCAAACTCTTCTTCGTCTTTTAATCCTTTAATAAATGTTTCATTTTCATTCTTAATAAGGATTAATAACTAAAAAAATCCCTTTCAGTAAAAACCAAAAGGGATTGTAAATTTATATTTTATTTTGAATTAAATCAATCCAAACTGTTCAAAATGATGGGTGAAATGTTTTTTATGCATCAGTTCCCACATTTCTTTGTTTAATTTTCCGAATACAAAATTCATGTGCTCAGCTTGTGGGTTTTCTTTATAATACACTGAGAATTTTTTCAGATTATCTAAGAAAGACTGTTTTGCAAAGTCCAGATTTTTATGTCTTAATTCTAACAACTTTTCATCTTCAGCTAAGAATGGCGCAGAGAAATCTTTTGGCATCTTTCTGTGATTGTAAAGAGAATCCTGCCATTTTTCCAACTGTTCTTCTGGAGTGAAACATTTATCAGCTTCCGGTTCGCCTAAGCTTACCAAAATGCCATGCTCCAAATGCTCGATCATTTGCTGAGGTGACATTTTGCCCCAAATTGGCTGCGTATTTTCAGTTAAGCCATTTACAATTTTCTGAACATTTTTAAGATCGATAAAAGGAGAATGTTTTGCCACCAATGTTAAAATTGTTGCTACACAAACTACTTCCTCCCTTTGATTCACCACTTCAACCAGCCACTTCACCACACCGGAAGGAATATTTCTTCCTTTTACTCCTCTGTTGATCTTTTCTTTCGCCGTTAAATAAACCGTAATCGTATCTCCTGCATAAACAGGCTTGAAGAAGGAACAGTTTTCTAATCCATAATTCGCAATAACCGGTCCTTTTTTCCCTGAAACGAACAATCCAGCCGCTGCGGAAAGGATGAAATATCCGTGAGCAACTGTTTTATCGAAAATAGTTCCCGTTAAGCTCGTTGCATCTGTGTGTGCGTAGAAATGATCCCACGAAACGTTTGAGAAATTAACGATATCTGCATCAGTAACCGTTCTTCCTGCTGTTTCCAAAGAATCTCCGACCTCAACATCTTCAAAATATTTCTGGAAAGGATGTTTGTCTGCATACTTTTTCTCTGCTCCTTGCTGATATACTTTTGTGATCGCCGTCAAAATATCCGGAGAACCTTGAATTGCTGTTTTTTGAAGAAAGAAATGAAGACCGTTCAATCCACCCATTTCCTCGCCGCCGCCTGCTCTACCGGGACCTCCGTGCATTAACGTAGGAAGTGGAGAACCATGACCTGTACTTTCTTTCGCATTATCTCTGTTTAACACAAAAATTCTACCGTGCTGAGAAGCCATTTTCCAAGAAGTTTCTGCAACGAATTTCTCATCGTGAGAAACAATTGAACCTACCAAACTTCCTTTTCCTCTTTTTGCCAAGGCCGCAGCTTCTTCTGCATCTTTGTAAGGCATCAACGTAGAAACCGGACCAAAAGCTTCGACATCGTGAGAGATATTTTTAGTGAAAGGAGAATCATTTAAGAACAATTTCGGACTCATAAA
This sequence comes from Chryseobacterium limigenitum, assembly GCF_900114875.1. Lineage (GTDB taxonomy): Bacteria > Bacteroidota > Bacteroidia > Flavobacteriales > Weeksellaceae > Chryseobacterium > Chryseobacterium limigenitum. Next base: position 385,740 of record NZ_FPKW01000002.1, on the reverse strand, counting down.
TGCTCCATTTTCATAGTCTGCATCTACAAGTTCGTGTTTTCCGTCATATACAAGTTCATTTTCGGTTTTTAAGATATTTACTTTTCTTAAAACCTCATCGTATTGCTGCTTTCCAACCAAAGAACCCATTCTTGTATCTCTGCTTAATGGGTTTCCTATTTTAGTCTGATCTAAAGCTTTAGACAAGGCATTTTGAACATCACCAATTAAGTTTTCAGGAACAATAATTCTTCTGATCGCTGTACATTTCTGTCCGGCTTTCGTTGTCATTTCTGTACGAACTTCTTTGATGAACAAATCAAATTCAGGAGTTCCAGGCTTTGCGTCTAATCCAAGAATTGAACAGTTCAAAGAATCTGCTTCCATATTGAAACGAACAGCATTTCCTGAAACGGAAGGTAAAGATTTTAATTTTCTACCCGTCGTTGCAGAACCTGTGAACAATACAGAGTCTCCATCCTTAACATAATCCAGAATATTTCCCGGCTCACCACAAACCAATTGAAGTGCCCCTTCAGGAAGAACTCCACTTTCGATCATATCCTGAAAAACTGCGTTGGTTAAATAAGAACCAAAAGGAGACGGTTTTACAATCGAAGGAACACCCGCTAACAATGAAGTCGATAATTTCTCCAACATTCCCCAAACAGGAAAGTTATAAGCGTTGATCTGTACAGAAACACCTTCACTTGGCGTTAAAATATGAGTTCCCAAGAAAGTTCCGTTAGCAGAAATTTTCTGAGTTTCCCCGTCTACCCAAAATGGAGTGTTTGGAAGCATTCTCTTTGCCAATCCTGAGTAAGTGAAAAAAGTACCAAAACCTCCTTCAATATCTACCCAAGAATCTGCGTGAGTTGCCCCTGTTTTATATGATAATTCGTAATATTTTTTCTTTCTTTCTAAAAGGTAAAGCGCCACTTTTTTCAACATTTCTCCGCGATCGTAGAACGTCATTGAAGAAAGATTTTTGTAACCCACTGTTCGACCATAATCAAGAGCCTGCTCAAAATTCAGCCCTTCCGTATCAGAAACAGCAACCTGCTCTCCTGTCACGGCATTGTACAAAGGAATTCCGTTTCCGGTACCTTCTACCCATTCTCCGAGGATATAGTTTTTTAATTTTTCCATATAGTTTTTTACTTTTTATTTACATTTAATTTTATGTTCCTAATAATCAAATAAGGAACATAAAGGATTACCGAGATATCTAATAATAAGATAAAAATAAAAGACATCTCATATTTAAATTTGCTCCTTTCAAAATCTCGAATCATTTCATCTGACTCCGCATGTTCTATCAAATCTAAAAAGTCCGGTGAATTTTTAATTAAATAAAACCCTGAAAAATTGATTGCAATTATTATAATCAAAATTAAAAACCAATATTTCTTTAGGAAATTTATCATTTCGACATTGATTTACTTTGGTTCTTGATAAGGAAACAATTTCACCAACCCTTCATACAAACTTCTGTGAAGAATCGTTGCGTGATTATCTCCTTCCATCATTTTATATTCTACCGTCCAGTTTTTTTTATTTGATTTTTTAAGAATATCGTAGAGATCTTCTGCATCTTTTATCATTACCGGATGTTCCCCTTTTCCAACAGAAACATAAACGAATTTTTTAGTATCCGGAATTTTAGTTAACAATTGATTTGCTTGTTTTAAAAGACTTTCATCATCCCACCACAAACTCGGGCTGATGATAAAATAATTATTGAACATTGCAGGTTTTTTCAACAAAATTTCTGTTGCTAAAAGTCCGCCAAGAGACTGACCGAAGATGTAGGTATCTGTTGTTTTAAACTGACTTTCGATATAAGGTTTTAATTCTTTTTCCAGGAAATTAATAAACTTATCAGAATGTCCCGTCGTAGGATAATCTTTTTGTAAATCTTTTAAATCGGTGTGAAATGTGAAATCTCTTTTTCTATCAATATTGGCAATTCCGACCACTATTGTTTCAGGCATTGCATACATTTGATTAAAAAATTGAACCAATCCTGTTACATGAATAAAATCTTCATTCATACTTCCATCCAAAAGATAGATAATCGGATAAGATTTTGCTTTATCAAAGCCTTGGGGAAGATAGATATTTAACGTTCTTTCTTCATTTAAGATCTTAGACTTAAATGTTCTGATTTCTCCAATAGTTAATGGTTTTACATTTCCGTTTTGTGCTAAAATCACATTGTGAAATGCAAACAAAATACTAGAGAAAATGAGAAGTCTTTTAAACATGTTTATTTCTTTTTATCTTTTCCAAACCTCATAGGTTTTGAAAACCTATGAGGTTTAAATAGGTGCAATTATTTTACATCATCCCAAATACTGTAATCAACAACTTTGGTAGGAATCTGCTGAACAAATTCAGTAAATGGTTCGCAAGGCAAAATCGCATCTTTTCCTTCTCTTGCCAACTCCTGATATAATCTTGTTCCCTCTGTTTTCCATTTAATCATTTCATCAGAAACATCACGAATAATTTTTGCAGGACTTCCAACTATTAATTTTCTTGCTTCACATCTGAAATTTGCAGGGACAAAAGCCAATGCTCCGATAATACATTCATCACCGATAACTGCTTTATCCATAACGACAGCATTCATTCCAACCAGACAGTTTTTTCCGATATGTCCGGAATGAATAATCGCACCGTGACCGATGTGCGCAGACTCTTCCAAAATAGTTTCAATACCCGGGAAAACGTGGAGTGTACAGTTTTCCTGGACATTGGCTCCGTCTTTGATGATAATTTTACCCCAGTCACCACGAATTACCGCATTTGGACCGATGTAAACTTCTTCACCAATTTCCACATTTCCTATAATCACCGCTTGTGGATGAATGTAAGCGGATGGCTTTATGATGGGGCGAATGCCGTGATATGAGTAGATATTCATAGTTTTTAAATTTAACAATGTATCAATCTAACAGTTTACCAATGAGATGCTTCGACAAGCTCAGCATGACAGAGTGTAAAATTGTTACATTAATACATTGTTATACTGTTACATTATTAATTTGTTACATTATTGAAAAAGTTACACTTTTTCAATTACCATTGCATAACCTTGTCCGACACCGATACAAAGGGTACACAACGCATACTTTTTATCTTGCTTTTGAAGTTCTATGGCTGCAGAACCGATGATTCTTGCTCCGGAAACTCCAAGTGGATGACCAATTGCAATTGCTCCTCCGTTTGGATTTACTCTTGAATCATCATCTTGTAAACCTAAACTTCTTGTTACCGCTAAAGATTGAGCGGCAAACGCTTCGTTCAATTCAATAATATCCATATCTTCTAATGAAAGATTTAATCTTTTCAATAGTTTTTGAGTTGCTTCTACCGGCCCGATTCCCATAATTCTTGGTTCAACACCTGCAACGGAAGATCCTAAAATTTTAGCTTTTGGCTTTAAACCATATTTTTTTACGGCTTCTTCACTTGCTAAAATAAGAGCAGCAGCTCCGTCGTTCATTCCTGAAGCATTTCCGGCAGTTACCGTTCCTTCTTTTCTGAAAGCCGGACGAAGTTTTCCTAAACCTTCCATTGAAGATGTAGGTTTGATGAATTCATCTTGATCGAAAATTTTTGGATCTCCTTTTTTCTGTGGAATTTCAACTTTTACAATTTCTTCCGCAAGCCTTCCACTTTCCTGAGCTTTAGTCGCTTTTTGTTGTGACCAAAGGGCAAATTTATCCTGATCTTCACGGCTGATATTATGCATATCCGCTAAGTTTTCAGCAGTGTCTCCCATTCCGTCAACTCCGTATAATTCTTTCATTTTTGGATTGATAAACCTCCATCCGAAAGTCGTATCAAACATCTGGCTGTCTCTACCGAAAGCAGCACTTGGTTTTGACATTACATAAGGCGAACGCGTCATGTGCTCAACTCCACCAGCAATATAAATTTCACCTTCCCCAGAAGCGATTGAACGGAAAGCATTTGCCACCGCCGACATTCCTGAAGCACAAAGCCTATTTACCGTTTCTCCTCCGATTTTGTAAGGAAGTCCAGCCAATAAAAGACCCATTCTTGCTACGTTTCTGTTATCTTCTCCTGCCTGATTGGCGCATCCGAAAATAACATCTTCAATTTCCTCAACAGGAACTTGGGGGTTTCTTGCAACAATTTCTTTAAGGACAACTGCCGCCAAATCGTCAGCTCTCACTTCCGATAATCCTCCCTGTAATTTTGAAATAGGAGTTCTGATGTAATCTATGATATATACGTTGTTCATAATTAAATTAATTTAACAATGTAGCAATGTAACAGTATAACAATGTTAAATGCCTTGGTTTTTATTTAGACTTGTACTTAATATTTTATAAATAATTTTTCCTAATTCTACAATTTGATGTTCAAGTTTTTCATCAAATGGATAATTTTTGGAATGCTTACACAGATAAAGCCAATATTTGGTTTCTTCCAATTCTTTAGCTGAAATTTTTATCTTATTGATAAAATCATTTTTGCTGTGAGGATTTTGTGCTTCAAATGCATTTGCACCAATGCTTGTTCCGGAGCGTAACAATTGTTTTGCAACAACAAATTTTCTTTTTTCTTCTAACAATTCACAAAATCCAATAATATCCAACGAAAATTGAACTGTTTTCTGAATCAATGGATTATTTTCAAAATTTATCATTATTAAATTGTTAGATCGGTAAATTATTACATTGCTACATTGAGTTTACAGCTCTGTTACTTTTTTTCCGATTTTATAGACTGTTCCGACGAATTTTGCAATCAAGTCGTTGTTTTGATTGGTAATTTTAATATCGTAAACAGCGGTTTTTCTTGTGTCGTTTACTAATATACTTTCTGCTCTGAAAACATCGCCTTCTTTTCCTGCTTTGGTAAAATTGATAATACAGTTCAGGGCAACAGCTGCATCTCCGGAATTGTTGGACGAAAATGCCAGTGCAGAATCCGCAAAAGCAAACGTAACGCCTCCGTGAACCGTCTTAAGCCCGTTGATCATGTCTTTTTTGATGGGCATTTCCAGTAAACAATAATTTTCTTTGACTTCGATCATTTTGATATTCATCCATTGGGAAAAATAATCCTGATCGAACATATAATCTGCAACTTGTCTTGGATTCATTTTTAATTTACACTTGTTATTTTATCATATAATTCATCAACCAATTTGTCGTAAATACTCATGGTTTTACCAAAAATTATTTGTTCGTATGAAAGATTTTCTGAATTTGACGGATTAGATTCATTTTGATAAGGAGCATTTAAGTCAATACCATTTTCATTAGCTAATCTTTTGATCAGCTCTTTATATTTTTCATTAAATATTCCCAACATTCCAAGTCTTTCCTGATCATCATTCATCGAAGAAAGTTCTTGAATGATGTATTCTTTTTCATTTAAAAGCCTTGTTTCTAATTCGGCTCTGAATTCATATATATTCATGAAAAAAATATTAATTATTTCATCAAATCTTTTCTATCAGGATCTTTTAAATATCTTTTACCATCTTTATCAAAACCCCAAACATTTGATATTTCTCTTATTTGAAATAAATCATAATCCCCTTTATGAATTTTGATTCTGTTCAATCTTCTTAATTTTCGATTTGCTTCTAATTTATTTTTCTTTTCCGTCACTGCAGTCGTAATTCCTGTTATGGGAGTTTTCTTTCTTGACCTACTCATCAATAAATTAGTTACTGTTAATCACAATTTTCTTAATAAAGGACTTTGTCTATATCTTTCTTCCTGATATTCTTCATAAAGATTTTGCAGGGTTTCGGAGATTTTTGCATATCCTATTCCTTTTCCCCAAGCCAATAAACCTTTAGGATAATTTACTCCTTTCTGCATTGCTAATTCTATATCTTCATCGTTGGCAATGCCTAATCTTTTGGCTTCAACTGCCTCATTGATCAACATTGAAATAATTCTTAAAAATATTTGTTGATACAACGCATCATTTTTTTCTGCAACCGGATTTTGAGCATTTTCTGAATAATCGTAGAAACCTTTTCCGGTTTTTCTGCCATGAAGTTTTGCTTCAGACATTCTTTGTTGAAGAAGAGATGGTTTGTATTTTGGGTCGTAGAAATATTCGTTGTAAACCGTTTTGGTTACCGAGAAATTTACATCAACACCAATTAAATCCATTAATTCAAAAGGTCCCATTTTGAAGTTTCCGATTGTTTTCATGGCTTCATCAACCTGTTCTATAGTGGCAATGTTTTCTTCAACAATTCTCAATCCTTCGCCGTAGTAAGGACGTGCGATTCTGTTTACGATAAAACCAGGAATATCTTTAGCAATCACAGGCGTTTTCCCCCAATCTTTCATGAGATTGTAGATTTTTTCCGCTAACGTTTTTTCTGTAAGTAAAGACGGGATAACCTCAACTAAAGGCATCAAAGGAGCCGGATTGAAGAAGTGAATTCCGATGAAACGCTCCGGTTTTTGTAATTCTGCACCGAGAGAGGTAATGGAAATGGATGATGTATTGGAACCAATGATACAGCTTTCTGAAACATAGGTCTCTAATTCTGTGAAAACTTTGGTTTTGATTTCTTTGTTTTCGATAATCGCTTCGATCACTAAATCAGAATCTTTTAAATCCTGTAAAGTTTCACCTTTAACGATATTATTTCTGATTTCTTCCGCTTTTTCCTGAGAAATTTTAGCTTTTTCAACTAATTTATTTAATGTTTTCTCTAAGCCTGAAAGAGCTTTATCAATTTGCGGAGTATTTGCGTCGAATAAAACGACTTTGCAACCCGCTGTTGCAGCTACCTGAGCGATTCCTACGCCCATAGTTCCTGCACCAATAATTCCTATATTTTTCATTAATTTATAGATGTTAGAATCTAGAAGTTAGAAGTTAGATTTTTCACTTGCTAATTTCTAACCTCTAATTTCTAATTTCTATAATATTATTTTCCTTTATAATTAGGTTTTCTTTTTTGTAAAAAGGCACTTACTCCTTCTTTGAAATCTTCTGTCTCAGCTGCTTCTTGCTGTAAATCTCCTTCTAATTCAAGCTGTTCTCTCAATGTATTGTGGTACGATTGAGCAAAAGCTTTCTTAGTCAATTTAATTGCTGCAGTCGGCATATTTGACATTTTTTCAAGGATTTCCATTGATTTTGGAGTGAATTCTTCTTCATTGAAAATTTCAGCAACCAAACCGTAAGATTTTGCTTCATCAGCAGATAATCTTTTTCCTGTGAATGCTAAATAATTTGCCAATTGCCTTCCTAATAATTTTGGCAAGAAATACGTTCCTCCAGTATCAGGAATTAAACCAATATTTGAAAATGCCTGAGCAAAATATGATTTATCAACCGCTAAAACGAAGTCACAGATCAACGCTAACATTGCGCCAGCTCCTACTGCAGGACCGTTTACCAATGCAACAACAGGTTTTTTACATTTTGTAATCTCGGTCACCAAAGGGTTATAATAATCTACGACAATCTTTCTGATGATATCGTGGTCATGATGTTCGTTACCTTGTACGAACGCATCATCCAAATTCTGGCCGGAGCAAAAAGCTTTTCCTCTTCCTGAAATTGCCACACATCTTACTGTATCATCATCGCTGCATTCTTTAATAAAATCTTTTAGATCTGATAAAGAAGGCTTTGTAAGGGCGTTCATTGTGTCTGGTTGATTGAGGTAAGCAATTTTAAGTTTTCCGTCAAAATGCGTTTCAATATCAAGTTGTGTATACATGGTTTTAAATTTAATGATTAAAGAATTAAAAAATTACACTGCTCTAATTTAACAATATTAAATAACGTAGCAATGTATCATTTTAATGACATTTAAAATAATCAAAAGGCTCTAAACAGTCTAAACACTGATACGAAGCCTTGCATAATGTAGACCCGAATCTGCTGATCTGTTTTGAATTCATAGAACCACAACGCGGACATTTTTTCGGTTTTCCGATGTGATGTTCGTCTGCTCCTTTTTCGGGAGGTGAAATTCCGTAGACACGAAGTTTTTCTCTCGCTTCATCTGTCAACCAGTCTGTTGTCCAGATCGGAAACATTTTGGTGACTACTTTCGCATCCCAACCGTTTTCTTTCATGATTTTCATGATGTCTTCCTCAATGGTAAACATAGCGGGACAGGCAGAATATGTCGGTGTAATTATTACTTCACAAGAATTCTCGCTGGTAATTTTCACTTCTCTTACAATACCTAATTCCACGATATTGATTACCGGAATTTCCGGATCGGGGACTAATTCTAATATTTCTAAAGGATTTTTCAATCTTCTTTTATCTGATTTTTTTAACGCAAAGTGCGCAAAGTTTTTTGACTACTAAATGTTTTTAAGTTCGCAAATGCGTTTCACTTAGCAAAGTCAACAAAGAATAAAATTTTCAATGATAGTTTAACATTTCACTTTAAAATTGTTATATTGATAAACTGATACATTGTTACATTCAAAAACCTACCAAGTACACCCCGGATACGCTCTCTGCATATACTGCAATTCACAAAGCATAAATCCGAAATATTCTGTATGATAACCCGTTCTGGATTTTGGTTGCATAAAAGGATTAGCCGGATATTCTAAACCGAAGTCCTGAAAATCTTTTTGTGTAATAGAAAGGAAATCTTCATACAACGCATCAACATTTGGAGCGATATTTAAAGTAATTAAATCATCTTCTCCTTCCACTTTTGCGAATAAACCTTTTGAATATTCCCAGATATTTTCGATTGCTCTTTCCAAACGCATTTTACTTTCTTCTGTTCCCTGTCCGAAAATTTTCATCCAGGAAGAAGCGTGAGTATAGTGATATCTTACTTCTTTCAAAGATTTTTGAGCAAGAGCAGAAAGTTCTTCATCGGCAGAGTTTGACAATGCTTCATACATCAATTTCTGATAAACAGAGAAAACATAGACTTTAAGAATCGTCTGCGCATAATCTTCATTCGGAAGTTCAACCCAATGAGCGTTTACATATTCGTGTTCGTATCTCAAAAATGCTAAATCATCTTCACTTTTACCGTTATCAGCCACTCTTGAAGCATAAACATAAAAATTGTTTGCTTGTCCAAGCTCGTCCAATGCGATGTTTGTCAATGCAATATCTTCCTCCAAATAAGGACCTTCACCACACCACGCTGACAATCTTTGTCCCATGATGAAACTGTCGTCCGCTAGTTTTAATAAATAATTATATAATGGATTCATTTTTTATAGAATTTAGAAATTAGAGGTTAGAAATTAGACTAAATTCTAGAATCTAACTTCTAACTTCTTTATTACATATTTTTTACATCGTTAGGAATATCGTAGAACGTCGGGTGACGGTACAATTTATCATCAGCCGGATCAAAGAAAGCTTCTTTATCAATTCCTTCTGAAGTCACAATATATTTACTTGGAACCACCCAAACAGAAGTTCCTTCTTTTCTTCTTGTATAAACGTCTCTTGCGTTCTGCAAAGCCATTTCTGCTGTTGGTGCCTGTACTATTCCAACGTGTTTGTGAGATAATCCCGGTTTAGTCTGAATAAACACTTCCCACATATCCAAATTTGCCATAAATAAAATTAAATTTAACAATGTATCAATGTACCAGTTTACCAATGAGATGCTTCGACAAGCTCAGCATGACAATGATTGTTACATTTTTACATTGGTATATTGTTATATTGAAATTTTTTCTTGTTTCTCTGCAAAAGCTATCGCCGCTTCTTTTACCCAAAGGTTTTCCTGCTGTGCTTTTACTTTTGTCTGTAATCTTTTCTTATTACAAGGTCCGTTTCCTTTTAAGATTTCCATGAATTCACCCCAAGGAAGTTCTCCGAAATCGTAATGCTGTCTTTCTTCATTCCATTTTAAATCTTTATCCGGAATGGTTAATCCTAAGAATTCAGCCTGAGAAACCGTAACGTCAATAAATCTCTGACGAAGACTGTCGTTACTTTCTCTTTTTACCCTGTAATTCATAGAGATTTTAGAGTTTGGTGAGCTGTCGTCATTTGGACCAAACATCATCAAAGCCGGCCACCAGAAACGGTTTAACGAAGCCTGAGCCATTTCTTTCTGCTGTTTTGTACCACGGCAAAGTGCCATCAAAATCTCGTAACCCTGTCTTTGGTGAAAAGATTCCTCTTTACAGATTTTAACCATTGCTCTTGAATAAGGACCATAAGAGTTCCCCATCAGCATTACCTGATTCATAATCGCTGCACCGTCAACCAACCAGCCGATGGCACCGATATCTGCCCAGCTCAACGTCGGATAGTTGAAAATACTTGAATATTTTGCCTTTCCTTCCAACATATCATCATAAGTTGCATCTCTGTCAGCTCTGATGGTTCCGTTTCCTAATGTTTCGGTTGCTGAATACAGGTATAAACCGTGCCCTGCTTCATCCTGAACTTTAGCCAAAAGAGCCATTTTTCTTCTTAATGAAGGTGCTCTGGAAATCCAGTTCGCTTCCGGCAACATTCCAACAATCTCAGAATGCGCGTGCTGTGAAATCTGACGAACCAATAATTTTCTGTAATCATCGGGCATTACATCTTTTGGTTCTACTTTATTTTCGTCGTGTACATATTGTACAAATTTTTCTAAATCCATAATTAAAATTTTTTAAAAATTTTAAAATATAACAATGAATCAATCTAACAGTCTAGCAATAATTGGTACATTGATATACTGGTAAATTGCTACATTAATTAAACATCATAATTAAGCATCACCACATTCGTTGTCGGGTGACATTGACACGTCAGAACGTAACCTCTGGCTACTTCATCTTCGGTAAGCGCGAAATTTTTCTCCATGAAAACTTCTCCTTCCAAAACCTGCGCTTTACACGTACAACAAACTCCTCCTTTGCATGCAAATGGCACAGGAAGATTGTCTTTCAATGCTTTATCTAAGATACTCTCTTTTTTAGAATTAAGGTGAAACGAATATTCATCATCATCGATAATGACCGTTACCATACTTTCTAAATTGGCAATTGCCTTGAATTCATCGCTCATTTCCTCAGAATTTTCTTCGTCAGGAGCAGTGAAATATTCAAATAAAACCTGGATTGCAGGCACTTTTTTCTCTTTCTTTAAATAATCAGCGATTCCTTTAATCATCTCTGAAGGTCCGCAAATGAAGAATGTAGATTCTTTAACATCAATATCTGTATATCTTTCAAACAGCTGATCTAATTTTTCGGGAGAAATTCTTCCTTCAAAAATAGGATCTTCGTGCTGCTCACGGCTTACTAAATAAACAACTTTCAGTCTTCCGTTAAAAGTTTCAACCAATTTATCGATCTCGGCCTTTTTCATCACATGATTCATGCTTCTGTTGCTGTAGAACAAATAAGCGTTTGAATTCGGCTCCTGGTAAAGACTCTCTTTAATATTTGATAAAACCGGAGAAATTCCGCTTCCTGCCGCCAAACCAACGTAAGTTTTTACGTTTGTCGGGTGATAAGACGTGTTAAAACCGCCCATCGGAGGCATCACTTCAAGAACTTCATCCATGTGAAGATGCTCGTTGAAATAACCGGAAACTTTTCCGTTTTCCAACAACTTCACCAATACTTCCAGCGTGTTGCTTTTTTCACTCGGCGCATTGCAGATAGAGTAAGAACGTCTCTCTTCGTTTCCGTCGATCATCATTCGGAAGTTAAGATACTGCCCCTGCTTGAATCTGAATTTATCTTTCAGTTCCTCAGGAATTTCAACGGCTACATTCACAGCATCGTTGGTATCTTTCTGAACTCTTACCGTTTTTAATTTATAAAATGAATTCATTTTGTTTTAAGTATTCTATTAATTTTTCCACCTTCGCACTTAGGCAAACTGTCCTGAGCATGAATTTTCACTTTCGTGGTGATTCCTACTCGCTTTTTTATTTCGTTTTCTATACTTTTTGCAAAGTTTCCGACAAAAATAGCATAATCATCGGTATTTATTTCAATTTGTTGTCCTTTCACAAATTCATCATCAATTTCCAGATCGATATCCAATGCTACACACATCTGTTCTTTCTCAATCGGCGTTAAATAATAATTCGGAACCACGCCTTCCACATGAGAAAACGCCTCTTCAATCTGACTCGGATATACATTTACGCCTCTTACGATCAGCATATCATCGGCTCTTCCAAGAATTGGTCTCATTTTAACCATTGTTCTTTTTGAGTTTTCTTCGTAATAAAGACTTGTAATATCGTTCGTCCAATAACGTAAAAGCGGCATTGCTTTTTTCGTTAAAGTCGTAATCACCAAAACTCCTTCTTCCCCGAAAGTAACCGGTTGTTTGGTAATCGGATCTAAAATTTCAGGATAAAAATGATCTTCCCAAATGTAAGAACCTCCTTTCTCCTCAAAATCTTCCATCGAAACTCCTGGTCCGATAATTTCGCTTAAACCATAAATATTGGTAGCATGAACTCCCAATTTTTCTTCAATATGATGTCTTATAATCTCCGTCCAAGGTTCTGAACCCAAAACGGCATATTTTAAACTGATTTCTTCTGCCGAGATTCCTCTTTTAGCAAATTCATCAGCGATTGTTAAAGCATAAGATGGCGAACAACAGATAACTTCCGGTTTAAAGTCTATAATTAAATCGACCTGTCTTGTTGTCATTCCTCCCGAAATCGGAAGAACACTCATTCCTAATTTTTCAGCTCCGTAATGAAGACCAAGTCCGCCAGTGAAAATTCCATATCCATAGGCGTTGTGTAACTGCATTCCCGGTTTTGCTCCGGCTGCATTCAACGATCTTGCTACTACTTCACTGAATAAATCAACGTCTTCTTTTGTATATCCTACCACCGTTGGTTTTCCCGTTGTTCCGCTTGAACAGTGAATTCTTTGTAATTCATTTTTCGGAACCGTAAATAATCCGAACGGATAATTGTCTCTTAAATCCTGTTTGTACGTGATCGGGAGCTTTGAAATATCTTCAATTGTCCTTATTTCCTGTGGAGATATTCCTAATTCATCAAATTTTCCTTTATAAAAATCCGACTTCTCCTCAAGATAACCCACCAAATTCACCAGTCTTTCAGACTGGAGCTGTCTCAATTGGTCGAGCTGTAAGTATTCAACTGAAAAATCCACATTCATGACTAACTAACATTTGTTAGGTGTAAATTTAAAAAGAATTTGGGAGGTGACAAAATTTTTATGACTTTCGTCATATTTTGAATGATTCTAAATAATTTTTAAGTTGAGATTTAGTGAAATTTTTACTTCGAATTGTCATTCTTAAAGGAGCGCAGCATAGTGAAGAACCTCTAATACTAAGTTTAGATTCTTCCTTCGTCAGAATGACAAAGACTCCGATAAAAATTTTGGAAAATTTTAGACTTAAAAAAAACTAGTATTTCTGATTTCCCAAAAGTCCAAAAAGAATCTTATCCCTTATTTCATCAGTAATTTCGGTAGTGGATTCAATGTTTCTTTTGAACCAAAAATAGGAATTATTAAGGGTATGAAGAATAAATCTTGTTGTAAAAGTTGGCGATTTGAGTTCCCAGTTTTCAGCTTGATAAATTTCAGAAATCAGTTCTTCAACTTCCTGTTGATACTTTTTTCTTAATTCTACAAATTCAGGAAGTCTTTCCTCCAAATGTTTCCATTCATTAGAATAAATATGCGTGACATCGCGATTTCTGAGAACTATTGATAAATGTTTATCGATGAATAAATTTAATTTATCTTTTGGATTGATGTCTGTATTTTTTACGGTTTGAAGTTCAGTAAAGAAATCATTGGCTATTCCGAAGCAGATCCATTCCAGAATTTCTTCTTTAGAACGGATGTGCGCATATAAAGAAGCAGCCTTAATATTAAGCTTCGTCGCCAAGTCCCTCACAGAGCTGCCCATATACCCTTTCTCTTTGAAAAGTTCTACAGCAACATCTAGTATTTTCCTTTGTTTTTCTTTAAGTTCCATCAATGAAGGCAAAAGTAACTATTTTGATTTTAATATTTGATTTTGAAGGGATAATTTTTAACGCAATGGTCACAAAGTTTTTATTTGAAGTATTGTGTATATTTTCGTTCGCTAAGGCGTTCCACTAAGCTAGGAGAGAGTTATCAATAGGAACGGGCTTTAGCCGAAACTTATAGCTTTCATTTTTAAAACACCCGTCAAAAATTCTTTTAATTTTCGTCACCCCACAAAGGAGAGGAATTTTCTCTGCGCTATTTTTACGATTTATAATATGACGACTTTTCCATCATTTTAAATAAAATTTTTAATTATCGGAAATTTTGTCAAGTTACCATTACGTTAAAAATGCAATATTCGGAAATTTTGTCTCAAATATTTAAAAATTTAATAATAGAATGCTTTTTGCGATAAACTAATCGAATTAAATGATAAATAATTGATAGCGTTAAGAAACTGAGCCTTAAAATTTGGTTTCTTGATGTTTTTAGAAAAATTAATACGAACTTAACCATTACAAAAAATATAAAAATATGAACTTAAATCAATATACAGTAAAATCACAGGAAGCCATCCAGGCGGCACAGCAAGTTGCTATGGAATTCGGCAATCAAAGTATTGAACCTCAACATTTATTGGAGGGAATTTTCCAGATAGATGAAAATATATCGCCTTTCTTATTAAAAAAATCTGAAGCAGATGCCAATTTGGTAAGAGAGCGAAACCGTGAAAATTTAGAAAAGCTTCCAAAAGTACAGGGAGGAAATATTTATCTTTCACAATCTGCAAATAAAGTTTTGCTGGATGCTCCAAACATCGCTAAAAAAATGGGTGATGAATTTGTGACCATCGAACATTTATGGTTATCACTTTTAGAAACCAGTTCAGAAGTTTCGAAGATGCTGAAAGATATGGGCGTAACCAAAAGTCTATTGGAAGGCGGAATTAAAGAATTAAGAAAAGGCAGCACCGCGACATCTGCAAGCTCGGAAGAAACGTATCAGTCCTTAAAAAAATACGCTAAGAACTTCAACGAACTTGCTGCCGAGGGAAAATTAGATCCTGTTATCGGTCGTGATGAAGAAATCAGGAGAGTGTTGCAAATTCTTTCAAGAAGAACAAAGAACAATCCAATATTAATTGGTGAGCCTGGTGTTGGTAAAACCGCAATCGCAGAAGGAATTGCACACAGAATTATCAGCGGAGATATTCCTGAAAATTTAATGGATAAAACTTTGTATTCATTGGATATGGGAGCTTTGATCGCCGGTGCAAAATATAAAGGTGAATTTGAAGAAAGGTTAAAATCAGTTATCAATGAAGTTACAAAATCCGACGGACAAATTATTCTTTTCATCGATGAGATCCACACTTTGGTGGGAGCCGGAGGTGGTGAAGGTGCGATGGATGCAGCAAATATCCTGAAACCTGCTTTGGCAAGAGGAGAATTAAGAGCGATCGGTGCAACGACTTTAAATGAATATCAAAAATATTTTGAAAAAGATAAAGCTTTAGAAAGACGCTTCCAGAAAGTGATGGTGGAAGAACCGGATACTGAATCTGCAATTTCTATTCTTCGTGGAATTAAAGATAAATATGAGGCTCACCACAAAGTAAGAATCAAAGACGAAGCGATTATTGCGGCCGTGGAAATGTCTCAACGATATATTTCAGACCGATTTTTACCGGATAAAGCGATTGACCTGATTGACGAAGCTTCGGCTAAGTTGAGAATGGAAATCAATTCAAAACCTGAAGAACTGGATGTTTTAGACAGAAAACTGATGCAGCTGGAAATTGAATTGGCAGCCATTTCAAGAGAAGGCAATCAGACAAAAATTGACCATTTAAAAGAAGATATTTCTAAAATTTCTGAGGAGAGAAACGAAATTAATGCTAAATGGCTTAAAGAAAAACAAAAATCTGAGGATTTAACCCAGATTAAAAAAGATATTGAATCTCTGAAATTAGAAGCAGAAAGAGCCTCAAGAGCAGGAGATTACGCAAAAGTTGCTGAAATTCAGTACGGAAAAATAAAAGAGAAGGAAGATGCTTTGCAAAAACTAGAATTGGAGATGCAAAACCATCAAAATGAATTGATTAAAGAGGAAGTCACCGCAGACAACATCTCCGAAGTTATCGGAAAATGGACAGGCATTCCTGTTACCAAGTTGCTTCAATCTGAAAGAGAAAAATTATTGCATCTTGAAACTGAGCTTCATCACAGAGTTGTAGGTCAGGAAGAAGCAATTGCAGCGGTTGCAGATGCGATCAGAAGAAACAGAGCCGGATTGAGCGACGAGAAAAAACCAATCGGATCATTCCTTTTCTTAGGAACGACCGGTGTCGGTAAAACTGAGCTTGCAAAAGCATTGGCGGAATTTTTATTCGACGATGAAAACAATATGACAAGAATTGATATGAGTGAATATCAGGAAAGACACAGCGTGTCTAGGCTTGTTGGTGCGCCTCCGGGATATGTGGGATATGATGAAGGCGGTCAGTTGACGGAAGCAGTGAGAAGAAGACCTTATTCAGTTGTGCTTTTAGATGAAATTGAAAAAGCGCATCCTGATGTTTTCAACACGTTGTTACAGGTTTTGGATGACGGTCGTTTGACGGATAATAAAGGTAGAGTGGTGAACTTTAAAAACTCGATTATCATCATGACTTCGAATTTAGGTTCGCACATCATTCAGGAAAATTTTGAGAATATTACCGAAGAGAATCAGGACGAAATTGTTGAGAAAACTAAAATTGAGGTTTTCGACTTATTGAAACAGACTTTACGTCCGGAATTCCTGAACAGAATTGATGAGACGGTATTATTCCAGCCTCTAAGAAAAAAAGAAATCGGAAAAATCGTTCAGTATCAGTTGAGAGGTTATAATGATCTGTTGGCAAAACGAAATATCATTATGACTGCCACTCAGGATGCTGTAGATTATTTAATGAACAAAGGTTATGATCCAGCTTTTGGGGCAAGACCGTTGAAAAGAGTTATTCAACAGGAAGTTTTAAATAAATTATCAAGAGAGATTCTTGCAGGAACGGTGAATGAAGGCGACAGAATCACTTTAGATTATTTCGAAGAAACAGGTTTGGTGTTCAGACCTGCAGAAAAATAAGTAGTTTTTTTCATATATATTATTTTTGTAATAAGTGCCGCAGACCCAATCTGCGGCACTTATTTGTTTATACAAACTCTATTAAACTCTTTATACTTTAAATGAAACAGAACAATCCGTAAAATCACGGAGAATTAATAGGAAAAAAACGTATCATTTAACATAAAAAATTTACGAAATTTGCAATACTAACTAACATTCTACTATAAAAGCTAACATTATGAAAACAAAACCTATCTTTAACGGAGGCACCATCGAGTCAACCGGTACTCCCAACACGATGTCTTCATCATTTGTTCAAAAATTAATTGATAACTACCGTAATAATCAATTAACTGCAATTAATACTAAGTTCGGGATTGAAGACGCTCATTCTATCCGTTTCGATTTAGCAACCTTGAAAAAATTCATTTCAGACATTGAGAATGAAGCGAAAAAAGTAGACTCAGGAATTACTGAAAATGATCTGGGCGTTAGATTTTATTATGCAGCATATCCACAGGCAGACAACTGGGATATCATGGAAAACACTCCGATCGGAACAAACTACGCAGGAAAACATACTTTAGTGATGGTTCCTACACTGAAAATGGGGAATGCTGAAGGAGAAATTTTAAGTTATGACTTCAACCCTTTAGACGCCAATACGTACAATCAAGAAAACAATAATGAAGGGCAGGGAGAAATAATGGCGATGAATAAATCTTTAACAGCTATTTTGTCTCAAAATCACGGAAATCTTATTCCGCCTGATAATACTGTAACAGAATCATTCTAATTTTTTTTATATTTAATCCAATATTAAACTAACACAATGACGGACTTCCAAAAAGTGATATATGAATCTTTGTTCTGGAGTGAGGGTATCGCTGCGCTTATCTCAATTTTATATTATAACCGTATAAAAAATCAGTCTTGGAAGTACTTTGTTTTTTATTTAATATTTATTTTTCTGTGTGAAGCAATTGGAAAATGGGGTTCACTTTTTATTGATTATAATAAACAGGCATTCTACAACTACTTTGTAATTCCCGTTCAATTTATCTTTTTCTTTTGGCTTTATGCCGCGAAATCGTTTGAAAAACAGAAAACATTTTTAATATTATCCGGTATTTATTTACTTTCATTTATACCAAGTGAATTCATTTTGGATACCGATAATGTAATGTTTTCGATCAATTATACATTTGGATGCCTAATTTTGATGATACTCGTTGTAATGGAATATTATAAGCAGATTAATTCATCAAATATTCTTAATTTCAGTAAGAATCCAATGTTTTATATCAATTTAGGAGTAACATTATTTTATATCGGAACTTTACCTTTCTGGACATTTTTCCCTCTTATCAGGACATATAGAGAAATCTACAATATTTATTTTGCTTACTTCCTTATTTCCGGGATCGTTATGTACTTATTATTCTCAATTTCATTTATATGGGGAAAACAGAACTCTTAATAACATTAATCCTATTCAACATATTTTTTGTGTTGTTTGTCGCCGCTATTATGGTTTACATCAGAAAATATAAGCAGCGCAAAAAGGAATATTTAAATGAGATTGAAATAAAAAACGAGATTCATCAGAAAGAACTTCTCGCAACACAGCTGGAAATTCAGCAGGCAACCATGCAGCAGATCGGGCGTGAACTTCATGATAATATCGGGCAAAAATTAACACTTGTAAGCCTTTACACCCAGCAACTTTTATACGAAAATAAAGTTCCCGAGGTCAGCGAAAGAATAGAACAGGTTTCACAGATCATCAACCAATCTTTACAGGATCTGAGGAGTCTTTCAAAAACATTGACAGATGACAACATAAGTCAAAAGGAAATCGTAACTTTAATACAGGAAGAAGTAGACAATACCAACAGCTTTAAAAAGTGTAAAGTAAATTTTCAGCATAATTTCGAAAACCTTGATTTAGACTTTGTTCAGAAAAATATGCTTTTAAGAATTACTCAGGAATTCATTCAGAACAGTATAAAGCATGCAAAATGTAAAAATATTTTCATTAATCTCAACACTTCTGATGAGTCTCTTTGGGAATTAAACATTAAGGATGACGGCTTAGGATTCGACCGCTCGAAGATTACTTCAAACGGAATCGGTTTAACCAACATGAAAAACAGAGCCGAAATCATCGGGGCAGATTTCAGCCTTGAAAGCCAGAAAAACCTTGGAACTACACTCAATATTATTTTAAAAAAACAGCCATGAAAAAAACTATAGTTATTGTTGATGATCACGTACTTATCGCAAAAGCTTTAGAAGGAATTATTGATAATTTTAAAGATTTTGAGGTAATTTATGTTGCTGAAAACGGGAAAGATCTTATACAGAAATTTGAAAATAACAGCAAAATTCCGGATATCATCCTTTTAGATATCAGTATGCCGATTATGGATGGTTTCGAAACCGTATTCTGGCTGAAAGAGAATCATCCGAACATCAAAGTAATGGCGCTGAGCATGCAGGGCGACGATAAAAGTGTCATTAAAATGATCAAAAACGGAGCAAAAGGTTATTTACTGAAAAACACTCACCCAAAGGAACTTGAGAACGCTCTTATTAAATTAAATTCAGACGGTTTTTTCTATCCGGAATGGGCTTCAAAGATCATTTTCTCCAACATGAATAATGATAAAGGTACCGAAAATGGTGTAAGAATTTCTGACCGCGAAAAAGAGTTTCTACGATACACTGTAACCGAGCTCAGTTATAAAGAAATCGCCGATAAAATGTGCTGCAGTCCGAGAACAGTTGAAAGTTACAGAGATCAGCTTTGCGATAAATTAGACTTAAAAACGCGTGTCGGTTTGGCAGTTTTTGCTATTAAAAATGGTTTTGCAGAATCATAATTTAAATATTTTTCAAATACACATTTAAACATAAAAAAAATCCTTTTCGGTCTGAAAAGGATTTTTTCTTTATTTAATTTTTTCTATAAATTCTTAAAATTATCTGCCTGCGTGTAATCCATAAAAAGACCACCGTCTAAATTCACAGATTTCACTTTCTTTTTAATAGGAATCGTTAAAACAGCCTGCTTTTGGTCTTTTTCCCAAAGTGATGGTGAAAAATGAAGTTTTTCCACAGTTCCGTCTTCATAGGTTAATATCGCTTCAAAAGGAATGGCAAAACCGCCTACATTATCAATATTAACGGTTAAAAGATCATTCAGCTGAGAAACGTTGGCAATTTTTAAATCAATATAATTATTGGTGTAAAACCAGTTATTAAAGAACCAATTCAGGTTTTTTCCTGAACCTGCATTCATAGAATAAAAATAATCCCACGGAATTGGGTGTTTTCCATTCCAGTTGTCCATATAGTGATGCAATGCTTTTTTGAAAACTTCATCACCAAGATAATCTTTCAACGCTAAATAAGACAGAGATGCTTTTACATAAGAATTGTTTCCATAACCAGCTCCACTTACCTGCGTACTCATGGAAATAATCGGCTGATCTTGTTCTGCAGAAGGATCGCTGATCCATTTTTTCACCCTGAAATTTTGATAAAATTCTTTGGCTGCAGCTTCCCCATTTTCATCAATTCCGATTAAATATTCCAAAGTCGTTGCCCAGCCTTCATCCATAAAAGCATAACGCGTTTCGTTGATGCCCATGTAGAAAGGGAAATAAGTGTGTGCAATTTCGTGATCTGCCGTTAATCTCGCATCCTGAAAATTATCCGGAACGGTTGAATCATTGATCATCATTGGATATTCCATATCAGCATATCCCTGAATTGCTGTCATAACATTATAAGGATATTCCACACCCGGCCAATTTTTTGAGAACCAATCCAGGTTGTAACGCATCCATTCCACATAATGCTCAAAATCTTTTGCTCCGGCCTTATAACCTGCCTGAACGCTGGCTCTTTTCGTTTTTAACTGAACACTGGCCGCATCCCAAACATAATGATTACTTAATGCAAAGCAGAAATCGGTAATATTATTGGCTTTAAATTTCCAGATATTCCATTTATTTTGCTTGGTTACTTTTCCTGATTTCATTTCCTGTTCGGTAGCAACGTGTAGTACTTTGTCACTTTTTAAGGAAGATTTATATCTTTTTAAATATTCCGGTTGAAGAACAGCATCAGGATTTAAGAAATCTCCAGTTGACCAAACCACATAATTTTTCGGAGCTGTAATTGCAAAATTATAATCATTAAAATCGTTGTAAAACTCCTGTCTGTCGGAGTGCGGAAGCATATCCCAACCGTTGTAATCATCATACACAGAAATTCTTGGAAAAGAATAGGCAACATAGAAAGTTTCGGGATCAATTTGACCTTCTCTTCCACTTTGCACGGATAACGGATATTCCCATTCAATTCTAACCTCAGCTTTCGATTTTGATTTTAAAACTGAATTTAATTTTACTTTTTCAACCGTTCCCCAATCTTCACTATTGACTACGTATTTTTCACCATTTACGATAAAAGATTTGATATGCAGACCTGACGAAAGAAAATCTTTTGAAGTAAATCCCGATCTCGGAGCCTGTGGTTTATGTAAATTATTTACGAATCTTATCGCTAATTCATTCAGATCATTCGGGCTGTTGTTGGTATAAACAATTGTTTCTTTCCCCGAGACGATTTTTGTGTTGGCATCAACCTTTACCTCAACATTATAAATCCCTTTGTTTTGCCAGTAATTTTTCCCGGGAGCCCCGGAAATATCTCTTGTCCCGTTTTCATAAGCCTTCTTAATATTTCTCGGCATATATAATTCCTGCGCAGAAATCTGACAAGAAACTGCAAAAGCAAACGCTAAAATTATCCCTCTCATTTCAATTATTTTACAATAAGTATTCAATTTAACATAAAAGTAACAAAAATGGCAATATCTAGGGATGCTTTGCATTAAAAAGTTTTTCAGTTTCTTTAATTTAACCATTCTTCCAATTTAAAATACAAGCACGACATTAGAATAATATTAACAAATTTCATTATAAAAAGAAACTTTATATTTATTATCTTCAAACAGTAAAAGAGTATTTTACAACTTAGATAATAGTGTTCTAATTGATTGATTGATTAAAAAAATAAAATGATGATCGATTTAAAAAAAGCAATTCATTCAAAACCTATTAGATTGCCAAGGAAGCCCGATAACAATGCATGACCTAGAAATCAGAAAAAAATAAGCTTCATTCAATTGAATAAAGCTTATTATATAGGTTTAATTTAAATTTTCCATTAAAACTGTAAATCAACCAAGACCGGAAAATGATCGGAAGGATACAATAAATTTTCTCTTCTGTCATTGATGTGTCTGTGAGATATTATTTTAAAGCCTTTTACAAAAATATAGTCGATTCTGTCTTTCGGAACTTCATTAACATTGAAAGCTGTAAAAGTGCCCACCGGACCATAATGTTTGGCTTCTGAATGAGAAAAACTGTCTTTCATATTTTGAGAAAGAATTTTAATCGGTTCTGTATCATCAGTTAAATTAAAATCTCCACTCAATGTTACAGGTAAATTTTTAGGATTGATTTCCTTGATTTTCTTTAAAATTAAATCTGCAGATTTCACTCTTGCCACATTTCCGATATGATCAAAGTGAAGGTTCATGGCTAAAAATTCTTTCTTTGATTTTTTATCTTTAAAAACAGCATACGTACAAACTCTGTTGTAAGCGGCATCCCAACCTTTTGATGGTTTTTCAGGCGTTTCGGAAAGCCAAAATGTTCCTGAATTTAAGACTTGAAGACTGTTTGTATCATAGAATATAGCGGAAAATTCTCCTTTTTCTTTTCCATCATCTCTTCCAACGCCAACATAATCGTAGTTTTTCAATCCGCTTTTGATGTCTTTCATCTGTTCGGGAAGCGCTTCCTGAACTCCGAAATAATCTGGATGATAATAATTCAATAAATCTACTGCATCTTGTTTTCTCTCTGTCCATGCATTTTCCTTATCCGATTCTACCTGAAGCCTGATGTTGAAACTCATCACTTTAAGATCCTGCGAAAATCCCAATGCAAAAAGCATCAGAAATATTATTGAAAATCTGAAATTCATATTCATCTGTTTTAAATTAATAAGCCACAAAAATAAAACTTCTCCGCGAGAGAGAAGTTTTAGATGTATAATTATTATGTTAATTCTTGCAATAAGCAAAATTAACTCACCCCTTATCATTCAAAACCTATAACTTTTATCAGTTTGATTTTTTTGCTTTAATCATTGCTTCCAGCGCATCCCACATTTCCTGCGGAATATCTTCCAGCATATTAAATTCTCCTGCACCCTGCAACCACTCACCACCATCGATTGTTACAACTTCACCATTCACAAAAGATGAAAAATCAGAAACCAGATAAGCGGCAAGATTGGCCAATTCCTGATGTTCTCCTACTCTTTTAAGAGGATTTTTCTTCGCTAAATCAAACTGATCTTTCATATCTCCCGGAAGTAATCTGTCCCACGCTCCTTTTGTAGGAAAAGGTCCCGGCGCAATTGCATTGAATCGAATATTATATTTCCCCCACTCCACGGCAAGAGATCTTGTCATTGCCAGCACCCCTGCTTTTGCACAGGCGGATGGAACAACATAGGCAGAACCTGTCCAAGCGTAAGTTGTTACGATATTTAAAACGGTTCCCGGAGTTTTTGAATCGATCCAGTGTTTTCCAACTGAAAGTGTGCAGTTTTTTGTTCCTTTCAGCACAATATCTAAAATAGAATCAAAAGCAGAATGCGTCAATCTTTCTGTTGGAGAGATAAAATTTCCGGCTGCGTTATTTAATAGAATATCAATTCTGCCGAATTCTTTTAGAGTAGCTTCTTTCATCGCTTCTACCTCATCCCAATTTCTTACATCACATGCTACGCAAAGAACTTTTCCACCAGTTTCTTCTTCCAATTCTTTTGCAGTTCCCTGTAATTTCTCCAAATTTCTGGAAGTGATTACCACTTTTGCTCCCAATTGAAGAAAATATTTGGTCATTGCTTTTCCAAGACCGCTTCCACCGCCTGTAACGATGGCTACTTTATCTTTCAGTGCATCTTCACGCAACATCGGTTGTGTATATAGATTCATATCGTTTTAATTTTTTCCTAAAAATAACAAATATTAAAATGCAAAGTTTTAAAATATGTTTATAAATAATGCCATAAATAGTTATTCTCCCTGTTCTACGCGAAAAAGCAGTGTTTCGTAAATAAAAAACAGCCCAATAATTACTTATCAGGCTGTAAAATTTGTTAAAAAAACTAATTATGCAGTAACTGTTCCCTTAAACGAAAGTGTTTTAGGAGTTTTACTTTCGCTTGTTGTAACATTAACCGTTTTCATGAATGGGCCTGCAGCTGCAGCATTAAAACTTGCTTCTACAAATCCTTTTTTACCTGGAAGAATAGGCGTTTTAGTATAATCTGCAGTAGTGCATCCACAAGATGGCGCTACATTTTCTATAACAATAGGCTTTTTAGATGTATTCGTAAATTCGAATCTGATTAACTTCGGTTTTCCCTGAGGAATATTTCCAACGTCAATAGATTCTGATTTCCATGTAATATCGGCTGCAATTGTTCTTACAACAGGAGTTCCTTCAGCAGGAAATACATTTGCGTAAAATGGAGAGCATGCTAACACTGCTAAAAGAGCTGTAATTTTTAAATTTTTCATGTGTATAAATTTTATTAATAGTTAAATATAAAACAATTATTATTTTTTGATATAGCAAATGTAAAGCTGATTGCTAGTTCAACATGTTAACCGCTATCAAACATTTGTTAATAAGTTGTTAATGATAAAAGATTAATAGATATTTTTGGATAATATTGCTTCATTAAATGGAAATAAAGAAACTCAATATTATTATTACCCTCGGCTTTGTTGCTATTATCGGAATTTTGATAGCCCAACTTCTATGGACCAGACAAGCCTATAATATTGAGGATAAAAAGTTTAATCAAACCGTAAATATCGCTTTACTCGAAGTCGTGGAAAAATTATCAGGAGGAAAAACTTCTTTTAGTGAAAGTCCGGTACAGAATATTTCCAACGACTATTATGTGGTTAATATTAATAATGAATTTCATCCCGCCGTGCTGGAACATTATTTGAGAACGGAATTTACACGTTTACAGATAAATACAGATTACGTTTACGCATTATACAATTGTCATAGCGACCAGATGATGTATGGAAAATATATCTCGTCCCATCAGGAAAGTCCTAACACGAAGATGATTAAATTTCCAAAACATAAAAATTTAGTCTATTATTTCTCCATCCGTTTTCCGGATAAAACTACGTATCTTATCAGTTCATTACGTTTTTGGTATATACTCACCTTTGCCCTTATTATTATTCTTTTAGTATATGTTTATTCTATATATACCATTATTCAGCAAAAAAAATTCTCAGAACTGCAGCGTGATTTTATCAATAACATGACCCACGAGTTTAAAACTCCTCTTTCTTCCATACTTTTGGCTTCAGAAGCACTCACAAAGCAGCAGCTTATAAAGGAAAATCCTAAACTACAAACCTACACCTCCATCATTACCGATCAAGGCTATAAGCTTAATAATCATATCGAAAAAATATTGAATATTGCTAAAAATGATGCTTCCGGACTGCTATTAAAACCTCAGAAAATACTTCTATTGCCATTTATTCAGGAAATTGTCGACACGATAAAGCAAAAGAATGAAAATCTTTCTATCCAAATAGAAATTGATGGTAATACGTCAATCATTGCTGATGAATTTCACTTTACAAATATCATTTATAATATTTTAGACAACTCCATTAAATACTGTGAAACGATACCCAATATTATAATTTCTTCCTTTAAAGATTCAAAAGGATTATATTTAAAATTTAAAGATAACGGGATGGGAATTCCGCCTAAAAATATTCCTCATATTTTTGATAAATTTTACAGAGTAAATACAAAAAAGAGTGATGAGGTAAACGGTTTTGGATTAGGTTTATTTTATGTAAAAAAAATCGTTCAGCAACATAACTGGAAAATTTCAGTTGAAAATAATAAGGATGAAGGGATTACGATAACTCTATTTTTACCGTCTTAAAAACATCAGTGCAAACCATGGAAAAATCTAAAATTTTATATGCAGAAGATGATAACACGATAGCCTTCCTGATTCAGGATAGCCTGGAAAGTTATTATGAAATAGACTGTTATCCTGACGGAAAATCAGCACTTGAAGCATTCAATAGCAAAACTTTTGACATTTGCCTTTTAGATATTATGATGCCCGAAATGAACGGGTTTGAACTGGCACAATGCATCCGCGATAAAAACTCTGAGATCCCCATTATTTTTATTTCAGCAAAAGCTTTAAAAGAAGACAGGATTAAAGGTTTGAAAATTGGCGCAGATGATTATCTGGTAAAACCTTTCAGTATTGAAGAACTTATTCTGAAAATTGAAGTTTTCCTGAAACGCTCAAAGAAAACAAACTCTTCTCCATCAAAATACAAAGTCGGGAAATATGACTTTGATCCTAAAAACTATACTTTACAAGATACATTAAGCACAATTACCCTTACCCAAAGAGAATCTGAACTGTTATTATATTTTATCAACCATAAGAACAGCGTTGTAAAAAGACAAGACATCCTTAAAGCTATTTGGGGAGATGATGATTACTTTATGGGACGAAGTCTTGACGTATTTATTTCGAGATTGCGAAAATTATTGGCTGATGAGCAAAATGTAATCATTGAAAATCTACATGGAATAGGTTTCCGGTTTTCTGAAAAATGATAAACAGATCTGTTGGAAAATCGCAAAGACGCAAGTTTTAATTAAAAATACCGTTTATAAGGCGCAAGGATTTTATCTTCGATAAAATTTAGGATCGGAAAATTATTGCAGAGTTAATATAACATAACACTTGCTGAAAATCTTTGATTTTATTGCGTCTTAAAATGCATAAATATCATAAACCTTTGCGCCTTTGCGATTTTCCAACAAAAATATTTTGCCGTGATTTTAGCCTGAATTTAAAACGATAAATAATTATCCTTTGATTTTGATTACTTTTATCATTAGAAAATTTACTTATCCATGAAAAATTCGGGAACTTCTGTTTTTCTACTATTTTTATTATTTAGTTTAAATCTTAAAGCTCAGCAATTCGAAAAGCTCTATCAATATGTAAATCCATTGATCGGAACTGAAAAAATGGGACACACCTATCCTGGAGCAACCGCACCTTTCGGAGCCGTACAATTAAGCCCTGAAACAGATACTATTTCCTATGAACTCAACGGAAGATACAACGGTGAAGTCTATAAATATTGCGCAGGGTATCGTTACGAAGACAAAACGATTGTAGGATTCAGTTCTACCCATTTTAGCGGAACAGGACATTCTGATTTGGGAGATTTTTTGATCATGCCAACAGTTGGAAAATTACAATTGAATCCCGGAACTTCTTCAAATCCCGAAACTGGCTACAGAAGTAAATTCTCTCATCAAAACGAAAAAGCAGAAGCAGGATATTATAAAGTAAAGCTTGACGATCATAATATTTTGGCTGAATTAACCGCCACAACCAGAGTCGGAGTTCATCGATATACTTTCCCGAAATCTGACCAAGCTCATATTATTTTGGATCTGATGGCCGGAATTTACAATTATGATGGTAAAAATGTTTGGACGTATGTTCGCGTAGAAAACGGAAATACCATCACAGGCTACCGACAAACCAATGGTTGGGCAAGAACGAGAACGGTTTATTTTGCCATGAAATTTTCAAAGCCATTTAAATCTTATGGTCAGAAAAATTACGACGGAAAGCAAGTTTACAATGGTTTTTGGCGAAAATTTGACCAAACCAAAAATTTTCCGGAGATCGCTGGAAAGAACGTAAAAATGTATTTCGATTTTGATACCAATGAAAATGAAACCATTGAAGTTAAATTAGCCATTTCACCCGTAAGTCAAGCGAATGCTTTGGAAAATTTAGAAAAAGAAGCCGGAAATTTATCTTTTGATCAAGTCAAAGCACAAACGCAGGAAAATTGGAATCAAGAATTAAATAAAATTGTCATTAAAGGCTCTGAAACTGAAAAGACAAATTTTTATACTGCGATGTATCATACGTTTATCAATCCGACCACATACACAGATGTTAACGGAGAGTACAAAGGTTTAGATCAAAACATTCACAAAGCAGAAGGTTTTACCAATTATACAACCTTCTCGATTTGGGATACTTATCGTGCGCTTCATCCATTTTTTAATATTATTCAACCGAAACGAAATAATGATATGGTAAAATCGATGATGGCTCATTACGATCAATTTTCAATGAAAATGTTGCCGATCTGGTCGCATTATGCGAATGACAATTGGTGCATGAGCGGTTATCACAGTGTGAGCGTAGTTGCCGATGCCATTATTAAAGGAAATTATAAGGGTGACGCAAAAGCTGCGTTAATGGCTTGCGTTGAAACAGCCAGCAAAAGAGATTATGAAGGCATCGGGCAATATATTGATTTGGGATATATTCCTGCAGAAAAAAGTGGAACTTCAGTTTCCAATACCTTAGAATATGCTTATGACGACTGGGCAATTGCTCAATTGGCGAAACATTTGGGAGAAACAGAAATTTACAACAAATTCATCAAACTTTCTGAAAACTGGAAAAACAATTTTGATAAAACGATCGGATTTATGCGTCCTCGTTTAGCAGATGGAAGTTTCAAAAAAGATTTTAATGCTTTGAGTACACACGGACAAAGCTTCATTGAAGGAAATTCTTGGAATTACAGTTTCTTCGTTCCTCAAAATCCGGATGAATTAATAAAAATGATGGGCGGAAAGAAAAAATTCGCTTCAAAATTAGATGAATTGTTTACGATGCATTTACCTGACGAGTTTTTCGCAGATACAGAAGACATTACAAGAGAAGGAATCATCGGCGGATATGTTCACGGAAACGAACCGGCCCATCACGTTGCTTATTTCTACAATTGGGCAGGACAACCGTGGAAAACTCAGGCACAGATCAGACGTATTCTAGAAATGCAATACAAAGCCACTCCCGATGGATTGGGCGGAAATGACGATACCGGACAAATGAGCGCTTGGTATATTTTGAGTTCGCTTGGTTTTTATCCGGTTGCTCCGGGTTCGGAAGATTACGCGATTGGAAGTCCGGCAATTGATCATGCGATTTTGAATTTAGAAAACGGAAAAACTTTTGAAGTTGAAGCGATCAATCAAAGTCCGAAGAATGTATATGTTGAAAAAATTCTTCTCAACGGAAAAGAAATAAAAAACTTTACATTGAAACATTCTGATATTATGGATGGCGGAAAATTGAGTTTCTATATGAGTGCTAAACCTAAAAAATAATTTGTTTAAACACAAATTACACTAATGTTTTGCACTAATTTTCACAAATAATTAAGTGTAAGTTTGTCATTCTGATCGTAGCGATAGCGGAGTGAAGAATCTCTTTTTAACGCAAGGTTCGCAAGTTTTATTTAAAATGATTATGAATATTTTTCGTTCGCAAAGGCGTTTCACTCAGCTATGGTCAATGATTTAAAAATATTTAGTTAAAAAAACACAATCCGTAATTTGAATACGACAATCATCGTTTTGCATACATCAGATTCTTAATTTCTGTTGAATTTTGTATCAATAAAATTTAACAATATGAAATTGAATCAAGTAAAATTAGGAAGTCAGGGTTTAATCATCCCGAATATCGGTTTGGGATGCATGGGAATGACAGGTTTTGGCGATATGGATACTTATGGAAAAGCTGACGAAAACGAAGCTATCGCAACTATTCATCGCTCTTTGGAATTGGGTGGAAATTTTCTGGACACTGCCGATTTGTACGGCCCTTTCAAAAATGAACAATTGATAGCAAAAGCTATTGAAGGAAGCCGTGACCAATATATTATCGCAACAAAATTCGGTTGGGAAATTGATGACAACGAACAAATCACTTGGAAAATCAACGGAAGCAAAGATTATGTAAAAAAATCGATTGAACGTTCTCTTAAAAATCTGAAAACCGATTACATCGACCTTTATTATATGCATCGCCTGGATAAAAACGTTCCTGTTGAAGAGACTGTTGGAGCGATGAGTGATTTGGTTAAAGAAGGAAAAATCGGTTATATCGGTTTGTCCGAAGTTTCTTCTGAGACTGTGAAAAGAGCACACGCAATTCATCCAATCTCGGCAGTTCAGAGTGAATTTTCTCTGTTTGAAAGAACGGCAGAAGAAAAAGGCGTCATCAAAACGTTAAATGAATTGGGAGTTGGTTTTGTAGCATATTCACCTTTGGGAAGAGGATTT
The DNA here is from genome assembly GCF_900114875.1 of Chryseobacterium limigenitum. Taxonomy (GTDB): domain Bacteria; phylum Bacteroidota; class Bacteroidia; order Flavobacteriales; family Weeksellaceae; genus Chryseobacterium; species Chryseobacterium limigenitum. The sequence goes on along the minus strand of NZ_FPKW01000002.1, from coordinate 355,340 downwards.
TTATCCGGACAGATCCGTTCTATTGATGATTTACCTGAGAATGATTTCCGAAGAGGAATTCCTCGTTTTCAGGAGGAGCATTTTCATAAAAATATTGAACTGGTGACAGCGATTGAAAATCTGGCAAAGGAAAAAGACATCACTTCTTCTCAACTGGCTTTGGCATGGATCATCAGCAAAGGTATTATTCCAATTCCGGGAACGAAACGCAGAAAATATGTTGAACAAAATATTGAAGCAAGTAAAATTATCTTAAGCGAATCTGACATTCAGAAGCTGGAAAGTATCGTACCTTTGGGTACAGACACAGGAGCAACGTATGACGAATTCGGGATGGGACTGTTGGATTATTAATTTGTAACTTTAATTGTTGAAAATAACTCAAACCTCATAGGTTTTTGAAACCTATGAGGTTTATCTTAAAACGCAATACAATCGCGCCCCGGCTTGAACGGAGCTCTTTTTGCGAAGCAAAAAAGTGGGAGTGGAAGACGGAAAAAGGCGCCCAAAAATTATTATTAAAGCTTAAAAATTATGAACACCATAAAATCTATTTCTGCATTTCACAAACTGCTTTCTCTTCCCGAACCGAAGCATCCGATGGTAAGTGTTATCAACCTTCATGAAAGTGTTTTTATTGAAGATGATGTCTGGAAAGGTTTTGTAAGCAGATATTATTGCGTTGCCCTGAAACGGAATGCGAAAGGAAAAATAAAATACGGACAGCAACATTATGATTACGATAAAGGAGTATTGAGCTTTACAGCGCCAAATCAGGTTCAGTATCTGGATTTGCAGACGATGGATTGTGAAAACACCGGCTATTTACTGATTTTTCATGAAGATTTTTTACTGAAACATTCTTTAGCAAAAACAATTTCTTCTTACGGATTTTTCTCTTATGCTGTGAATGAAGCCCTGCATTTATCTGAAGATGAAGAGAATAACTTGCTCGAAATTCTATATAAAATTGATAAAGAATGCCAACATATCGACCATCACACTCAGGAAATTATTTTGTCGCAAATCGAATTATTGTTAAATTATTCCAAACGGTTTTATGAGAGACAGTTTATCACCCGAAAAAGTGGAAGTCATCAGCTTTTAACGAAATTAGAATCTTATTTAAATGATTATTTTAATACAGAATCTTTTGAAAAAGGTCTTTTAACGGTTCATCAAATTGCTGAAGCGATGAATCTTTCGGCAAATTACTTAAGTGATTTTCTGAGAGTTCATACCGGACAAAATACGCAACAGCATATCCACGAAAAATTGATCAGTAAGGCAAAAGAAAAGCTTTCAACAACGGAACTTTCGGTAAGTGAAATTGCTTATGAACTGGGATTTGAGCATTCACAGTCTTTCAGTACACTTTTCAAGAAGAAAACTAATGTTTCGCCTTTGGAATTTAGGCAGTCTTTTAATTAAATCTTCCACAGATTTCTCAGATTTTAACAGATGATTGCGTTTAAGTTTCTGCGCTATCTGCAAAATCTGCGAGTGAGAAAATTATGTTTTGGCTAAAGCCAATTTTGATAATGTAAATGAAAAAGCGGGCTAAAGCCCGCTCCTATCGATATAATTATCATGCTATATTTCAATCCTGAACTTCAAAAAGCAAACGCTCTCCGAATTTTTGTTCATTAATTTTTCCGTTATCGTAAACCAAGTTTCCATTGACAAAAGTGTGGGTCACTTTAGAATGGAAATTCATTCCTTCTAATGGACTCCATCCGCATTTGTACAGGATATTTTCTTTAGCAACCGTCCAGTTTTCATTAAGATCAACCAAAACCAAATCTGCCTTATAACCTTCTCTCACGAAACCTCTTTTTTCTACTCTAAAAAGAATCGCAGGATTATGAGACATTTTTTCAACGATCTTTTCTAAAGAGATTTTTCCGTTGATATAATTTTCCAACATCACAACCAAAGAATGTTGAACCAAAGGCGCTCCGGAAGGACATTTTGTGTAGACATTTTGTTTTTCTTCCCAAGTGTGAGGCGCGTGGTCTGTGGCGATCACATCAATTCGGTCATCCAACAGTGCTTCCCAAAGTGCATCTTTATCTTTTTGCGTTTTTACGGCAGGATTCCATTTGATTAATCCACCTTTTGTATCGTAATCATCATTGGTGAAAGTCAAATGATGAACGCAAACTTCTGCAGTAATTTTTTTATCTTTTAAAGGAATGTCATTTCTGAAAAGTTCCATTTCTTTCGCAGTCGAAAGATGGAAAACATGAAGTCTTGCTCCTGTTTTTTTTGCCAATTCAATTGCTTTTGAAGAAGATTTATAACAAGCTTCTTCACTTCTGATTAAATGGTGAAATTTCACAGGAATATCCTCACCGTATTCATCCAGATATTGTTGAGTATTAGCTTTAATTGTCGCTTCATCTTCACAATGAACTGCGATCAGCATTTTTGTATTGCTGAAAATATTTTCTAACGTTTCAGGATTGTCGACCAACATATTTCCTGTTGAAGAACCTAAAAACAGCTTAATTCCGGGAACATTTCTTGGATTTGTTTTTAAGACTTCTTCCAGATTATCATTGGTTCCGCCCATCATGAAGCCATAATTCGCATAGGCTTTCTGAGAACCTATCTCATATTTATCAGCCAATAATTCCTGTGTCACAGCATTCGGAACCGTATTTGGCTGGTCGATAAAACTTGTAATTCCACCTGCGATCGCAGCACGAGATTCGGTTTCAATATCGCCTTTATGAGTCAGTCCCGGATCACGGAAATGTACCTGATCATCAATCACTCCCGGCAAAAGATATTTTCCTTCACCCTCAATAATTTGATCTGCTTCTTCCGAGATATTGGAACCTATTTTAGAAATTAAATCATTTTCAATTAAAATATCACCTTCAACGATCTTTCCTTCGTTGACGATTTTTACGTTTTTGATTAAGGTCTTCATTTTTACTTAGAAATTAGATGTTAGATAGTAGAAGTTAGAAAATTTTTTGAGCTATAAATTATGAGTAAAATATCAATTACCGATTTCTAATATCTAGCTTCTACATAAAAGCAAAATTAAGGTTTATGAATGAATTTTGAGATCGTTCATAAAAATCTATTTCTAAATATTTACATTTGCAGAAAAGTATCACATTTTGAAAAAACTTCTCAACGAGACAATTATATATGGAATTGGAGCGATAATGCCGAGGATAATTGTCGTACTGCTTAATTATTTGTTTATTAAAAATATCAACAACAGTGATTTTGCGATCTTTACCAATCTTTATGCATTGATTTCATTCATCAATATTGTTCTTTCTTTTGGTTTTGAAACAGCATATTTCAGATTTTCCTCTGATAAAGACAATGAACAGAAAGTTTTCAATACGTCATTTTGGTTTTTAACAGGTTTATCAACTGTTTTTTTAGTATTGGTATTATTATTTAATCAGCCGATTGCAAATGTCTTTGGGTATGAAAAAACTCCGGAATTTATCAGATGGTTTGCTTGGATTGCATTTTTTGACAACCTTCTTGTTATTCCTTTAGCTTGGTTCAGATTTCACAACAAACCGATAAAATATACTGCAATCAGAGTAATACAAGCTGTTTTTCAGAGCATTTTTGCAATTGCTCTATTCCTTTATATTCCACAGGAATTTTCACTTAAATTAGGCTTGAAAGAAAAAGTCGCCTACCCTTTTTACAGTAATTTAGCTGCAAGTTGTTTAGGATTTTTATTGGTCTTACCAATTATTTTAAAGGTAAAATTTCAGTTTTCAAAAGATCTTTTCCTGCAAATGATCAAATATTCATGGCCGATAATGATCGCTGGTTTGGCATTTATGGTTAATGAAAACTTTGATAAATTCATTCAGAAATTTATTATTGATGACAGTGATGCAGGAGCTTATGGAGGTTGCTATAAAATGGCGGTTTTAATGACACTTTTCGTTACAGCCTACAGAATGGGAATTGAACCGTTTTTCTTTAAACAAATGCAAAATGAGAACGCTAAACTCACTTATGCAAAAGTAACGGAATATTTTTCGTTCTTTGCATCAATCGTTGCTCTAGGAATTATTGCGAATGTATCTTGGATAAAACTTTTATTAGTTCCAAACAGTTCTTATTGGGTTGCTATTAATATCATTCCAATCATTGTAATTGCCAATTTATTCTTTGGAATCTATTACAACCTTTCAACTTGGTATAAAGTAACTGACAGAACAAGAGTCGGAACTTATATTTCTTGGACGGGAGCCATTGTTACGATTGCTTTAAACCTTTTACTTTTAAGAGAATATGGCTTTATGGTTTCCGCTTGGGTAACTTTAGCAGCATATTTCATTATGATGGTACTTTCCTATTTTTTAGGTCAAAAATATTATCCAATTCCTTACAGAATGAAAAAAATATCGTTTTTTATTGTTCTTTTAGCTGTATTCAGTTACGTGATTGTAGGATTATTCGATTATAACTTCTGGGTGGGAAATCTTTTATTCTTCATTTACGCAGGAATTTTAATCTATTCCGAAAAAGACATGATTCTCTCCCGAATCAAAAAAAGCTAAAAATTGGTCTCTATTTTGATAGTAACCAATTCTGTTTTTAAAAATTAAACAAACTCACTAAAGCTGATAAATATTACTAATAACAATAGTTTTAATTATTATCTTTAGCCGACAAATAAAAAAGACTTAAATAATAAAACACTTAGAATTATATAAATGAAAATTATAGTACCTATGGCTGGACGCGGTTCAAGATTACGTCCACATACATTGACTGTTCCAAAACCTCTTATTCCGATTGCCGGAAAACCTATTGTTCAAAGATTGGTAGAAGATATTGCTAAAGTTGCCGGAGAAGAAATTGAAGAAGTTGCTTTTATCATCGGAGATTTTGGCCCTGAAATCGAGAAATCATTAATCCAAATTGCTGAAAAATTAGGCGCAAAAGGAAGCATTTATTATCAAAACGATCCTCTGGGAACAGCTCATGCCATCAAATGTGCTGAAGCCTCTATGCAGGGAGATGTTGTGATCGCTTTTGCCGACACTCTTTTCCGTGCAGATTTTGTTTTAGATAAAAATTCTGACGGAGTTATTTGGGTAAAAAGTGTTGAAGATCCTTCTGCTTTTGGTGTTGTGAAATTAGACAATTACGGTTTCATTACCGATTTTGTTGAAAAACCAACTACTTTCGTTTCAGACTTAGCAATTATTGGGATTTATTACTTTAACAGCGCTGAAAAATTGATGAGCGAGATCAATTATATCATGGATAATGATATTAAAAATGGTGGTGAATACCAGTTAACAACAGCTTTAGAAAACTTAAGAGCAAAAGGCGCAAAATTCTCTCTAGGAAAGGTAAACGACTGGATGGATTGCGGAAACAAAAACGCAACCGTAGAAACAAACAGTAAAATTCTTGCCTACGAGATTGAGGAAATGTCTAACTATCCGGCTTCTGCAGTTATCGAAAATTCATTGATTATTCAGCCTTGTTTTATAGGTGAAAATGTGAAAATTTCAAACTCAAAAATAGGTCCTGGAGTTTCTTTGGGAAATAATACAATCATTGTGAATTCAAATATTGAGAACTCGTTGATCCAGGAAAATACAAGAATCAATCACGGAAACCTTTCTAATTCAATGATCGGAAACTCTGCGCAGTATTTTGGAGTTTCAAGAGAAATTTCTTTAGGAGATTATTCTGTTTTAGATTTTTTATCTAGATAAGATCAGAATTTATTATATTTAAATAACATATCTTCAAACCACACAAAATGTTTTGTGTGGTTTGGCGTTAATATTGCAAAGTATTCTTTTAATTGAAAAGATAAAATACATGAAAAACTGGATACCATTAATTTTACTGCTTCTCGTTTTGTCCTCCTGTAAGACAAGAAATGCCGCTAAAAAGAACAATAGCAACATACAAGACAGCACTATCGTAGTAAAAGACGATGGAAATCCTAAAGACGCCAATGAACCTGTAAGAGACAAAATTACTTTCTTTGAGCATGTACTTATTCCGCCAAAATTCGAACAGATAAAGATCAGCAGCAAAGTAAATGTAGAAACCGGAAGTTTTATTCCGACGCTTGATGCTACCATTTATATCGAAAATAATCAGAAGGTTTGGATGAATCTTCAGGCATTTTTGTTCACCGTTGCCCGAGGAGTTGCAACACCAGACGGCGTAAAAGGTCAGGATAAAACCAGCAAAACTTATATTGATTCAGATTTCGATTATCTAAATAACTTACTGAATGTTAATTTCATTGATTACAAATCTTTGGAAAAAATATTAATGGGAAGAACGTTTGTAAAAATCAGTGACTCTCAGTTTACCCTTACCAAAAATGCTCAGGGATTTAAAATGACATCCAATGGAAATCAAAAAATCGTTACTGATGAAAAAACAAGAGAATATAAAATTACCTTGCAGTATGATACGAATTATGATTTATTGAATGTAAATTTAAAAGATGTTTTATCTCCCGACGAATTAGAAATATCTTACAGCAATTGGGATGAATATAGCGGAATCCGTTTACCTAAAAATGTTAAAATAATTATAAAAGGGTCAAAAAGCAGTCAGATTTTACTAGAAAATACGAAATTTGACTTTTCGAGGATGGAAACACCCTACTCTGTTCCATCCAGTTATAAGAAAATTGAAATTAAATGATTAAAAAATTTAGCTTTTTAATAGGTATTTTGCTGTTCTCATTTCAATATGGGCAAAAAAAAGAGCAATTACAGAAACAAAATGCCGATCTTAAAAAACAAATTGCACAAATAAATTCAGATTTAGCTAAGACCAGAAGCGAATCTAAACTCTCTATATCTTACCTTACCAATGTTAATAAAAAATTAGCTTTAAGAGAAAAGGTGTACACCAATACTCAAAAAGAGAAAAGATTTATTGAGGATGACATCTATCTTCGTCAGTTGGAAATCAACCGTCAGAACAAAGAATTAGCAGTTCTAAGAAAGAATTATGCTGAAGTTTTGGTGAACGCTTATAAAAATAAAGGCGTACAAAATAAGGTAACTTTTATTCTTTCTGCCAAAAATATGGGTGAAGCAATAAGAAGAGTTCAATATTTAAAGGAATACTCAGATTATCAGGACAAAAAAGCTGCTGAAATCTCAAATGCTGCAGCCAAAATAAAGAACACCATCACTCAAAGACAAAAATCTATTAAAGATAAAGAGCAACTTTTAGTTAATCAACAAAAAGATTTAACGACAATCAACGCTGAAAGAGCTCAAAAAGAACAGCTTGTTGCAGAATTTAAGAAAAATGAATCTCAGTTAACGGTTGAGCTTAAACAAAAACAAACTCAGTCTAAAGCACTTGAAGGACAAATAAGATCTATCATTGCTGAAGAAATCAGAATCGCAAAAGCTGAAGAAGAAGCAAGAAGAAAAGCAGACGCCGAAAAAATACGTTTAGCTAAAATCGCTGCCGAAAGAGAAAAAGCAAGAATTGAAGCTGAAAACAGAGCCAGAGCTGAAGCATTGGAAAAAGAAAGGTTATTAGCCGAGGCTGAATCTAAAAGAGCTACAGAATTAGCTGCAAAACGAGCTGCTGAGGAAAAGAAACGTACGGAAGAAGCTGCAAGAGCAGAAGCCAGTGCAAAAGATGAAGCAAGAAAAGTCGCTGCAACAAAAGCATCAGAGGAAGCCAATGCAAAAGCAAGAGAAGCATCAAACAAATTGATTGCTGCAAGAGCTGCAGAAGCCGCATTAACAAAGAAAAAAGACGACGAGAAAAAAGCTGCAGAAACCAAAGTAATGACCAACTTTGGGGTAAATTCTACAGTTGCAGGAAATAACTTCGCAGAAAACAAAGGAAGATTAGGATTCCCGGTAGATAAAGGACAAATTACCCACCGATTCGGAAGACAGCCTCACCCGGTTTTCAAGAATATTGTTGAAGAAAATAATGGAATTAAGATCTCCGTACCTTCAGGTACACGTGCGAAGTCTGTATTCCCGGGAACAGTTTCTTCGATCTTAGCGAATAGTGACGGCACAAAAACCGTTATGATCAAACACGGAAGCTACTTTACAATCTATTCTAACCTAGGTGCAGTAAATGTTTCTAAAGGGCAGCAGGTATCAGCAGGCACTCCGGTAGGGGTTGTAGGTCAGGATTTTGACGGATCTTACACCCTTGATTTCCAGGTATGGAGCGGAACTACACCAGTTGATCCATTAGGTTGGGTTTCCTATTAAAAAAATAGATTAACTTTGTAAAAAATTAAGCAATGCAAACACTAACAATACTAGCCTTATCTTGGCAACATATCCTTATCGTAGCTGTACTTCTTGTGTTACTTTTTGGAGGTAAAAAAATTCCGGAATTAATGAGAGGTGTTGGTTCGGGTATCAAAGAATTTAAAGATGCGGTAAAAGAAGAAGACAAACCAGGTCCTGAAAAGAAATCTTCTACTGATAATAACCCTGCCAGCAACTAAAATTCTACAGAATTAATGAACTTTACAGAGATTGCATGGCAAGTCTTTAATACTTCTATTGAAGATTATCACGTGCTTGATGACGTTAATACTCTAATTAATAACCCGTTCGAAAAAGACAGTTTGGAACGAATTTTGTATGCAAAGAACTGGATTGATACCGTTCAATGGCATTTGGAAGATATTATTAGAGATGAGAATATAGATCCCACTGAAGCTCTTCAATTAAAGAGAACAATAGATGCCTCTAATCAGAAAAGAACTGATTTAGTGGAATTTATAGACAGTTGGTTTCTTACAAAGTATGAAAATATAACTCCAAAATCTGATGCAAAGATCAATACTGAAACTCCGGCTTGGGCTGTAGACAGATTATCTATCCTTGCATTAAAGGTTTATCACATGTCATTAGAAGCCAACAGAGAATCCGCTTCTGAAGAGCACCGCCAGAATTGCCAGGCAAAACTAGATGTGCTTCTTGATCAGAAAAAAGATCTGTTTACTTCTATTAATCAGTTGCTTACTGATATTGAGAACGGTAACGTTAAGATGAAAGTGTACAAACAAATGAAAATGTACAATGATGATAGTCTTAACCCAATCCTTTATCAAAAGGGGCAAAAATGAAACGACTATTTTTTTTCGGAGTACTAATAATTCTAACAACTTCCTGCGCAACGGAAAAATTAAATTTTTCTCCGCTGTCTAATAATTTTTATAGCGAAGCCAAAGGTTCAGATTCTGATAGAGGAGTAAAGAAAAGCATTGACATCAACATCAAAGAAAATGTAAATGCATCTGAGATCTCTAACCTAATTTCAACTTTTCCTAAGTTTAAAAATGCAGAATTGAATGAAGAAGTTACAAACTTGAAATACAGTTTGCAGAACTATCTTTATGCAATTGATGCTAGCAATATATCAGGAAAAAACAGATCTATTAAAAGCTTTGAAAAGTCTTATAAAAAAATTCAGAAACTGAGACAAAGTCTTAACAAAGATGACGACGAAGTACTTAACAGGTATTTGGTAAGATTAAAAACCAATATTACCGTTATCGAAGATTCCTTAAAAGGAAATTAAAACAACAAACAACAATTGAGCTTTAATGATTAAAATTCAGGCGGAGGCCAATGTTCCTACAGAACACGGCAGTTTCCGAATGATTGCTTTCTCTGAAAATGAAAATGATTGGATGCCTCACATGGCTATTATTGCCGAAAATACAGACTTTTCTAAGCCTGTAAATGTACGTTTCCACTCAGAATGTATTACCGGAGAAGTTTTCCATTCAAAAAAATGTGAATGCGGGCAGCAACTTGATGCCGCAATGAAATATACCCATGAAAATGGAGGAATGATCATTTACCTTCGACAGGAAGGAAGAAATATAGGAATCATCAATAAGCTTAAAGCTTACTCTCTTCAGGAAAAAGGATTTGACACCGTAGAAGCCAACCTAAAGCTAGGGCTTCCGGCAGACGACAGAAATTTTGAGGTAGCCATTGAGATTCTTAATATATTAGATGTAAAAGATATTAACTTACTTACAAATAATCCTGAAAAGGTGAAGCACGTAGAGAGAAGTAATATCCATCTCAACTCAAGGATACCTTTACAGATTCCGGCCAACGAGAATAGTAAAGAATACTTACAAACAAAGAAAGATTATTTTGGTCATCTTCTTGATGACAACGATAATTAATTAAACTTAATAAAAGCAAAGGCTCCGAAAGAAATTCTTCCGGAGCCTTTTTAATTATAAAAAATTGAAAAGATAATATTCTTAATTTACTTTAGTGTTAGTAACGTTAGAATCATTAAGATTGAAATATTTAACTACAGCATTATAATCGTTGTAGTCTACACCAGCAGATTTAGCTGATTTAGAATTTTTACCTGTAGCGTTAGCAGGAACAAGAACAACTCTAAATGTTTGATTGGATAAATACTGAGCTGTTTCGGTTGCATTTAAACCTGTTGTTAAATTAAAATTCTCGTCATCTATTCTAATCTGCACTTTTTTAGTATCAAAAACAAAATTATACTGAAAAATTCTATTACTAGGCATTCCTGCTACATCCGGTAAGATAACTAATTTAGGAATAAGCTGCCAAGCATCACCTACATGTTTGTATACTAAAACTACATCTGTACTTTCAATATTAATATCCATTATTAGTTGAAAGTTATTAGCACTCGAAAATGTTCCTGTAGCGTCTTTCATTACAGCAACCGTATCACTGTCAACATGATTATCATCATTATTATCACAGCTAAATATAAATAAGCTTACAAAAGCTAATAGTAAAATTGGAAGAAATTTTTTCATTTTATAAAAGTTTAATTATTATTGATATGACTTATTCAAAACATATACCAAAAAACTCAAAAACTTTGTTTTCATCATTTTTTTAATTGTATTTTTGTTCATATTCAAAAAGTCATGAAGAAAGTAGTTTATATTTCCCTCTTTGCATTCTTATGTATTGGCACAAAAATCACAGCGCAATACCAGCCGAAAAATATTTCACGTGCAGACATAGATAAAGCCAATCAATGGGTTGATACAACGTATAAATCTCTTTCTCAGGATGAAAAATTAGGCCAGCTTTTCATTGTTGCTTTATACACCAATAAAGACGAAAATCACATCAATCAGGTAAGAAACATTGTTTTAAACGATAAAATCGGTGGTTTGATTCTGATGCAGGATGATGCAGCAAGAGAAATTAATTTAGTTAATGAATTTCAGCAAAAATCTAAAATCCCATTAATGATCGGGATGGATGCAGAATGGGGTTTATTCCAAAGAATTGCTGCAGCACATAAATTCCCTTGGGCAATGACTTTGGGAGCTATTCAGGATAAAAATTTAATTGAGCAGATGGCTGCCAAAATAGCCGAAGACTGCCATAGAATGGGCATTAATTGGGACTTTGCCCCAGTTGTTGATGTCAATACAAATCCAAATAATCCCATCATCGGAAACAGAAGTTTCGGTTCTGAGGTTAATAATGTAATTAATTCAGCATTATCTTACTCCAACGGACTTCAAAATAACAATATTCTTGCTGCAATAAAGCACTTTCCCGGACATGGCGATACGAGTACAGATTCGCACCTTGATCTTCCGGTTGTTTCTCATAGTTTAGAAAGATTAAATACCATCGAATTGGCACCTTTCAAAGCCTTGATGAATAAAGGAATCGGCGGTGTTATGGTGGCGCACTTGTATGTTCCAAGTTTAGAATCAGGAAAAGGAATTCCGGCTTCCGTTTCTAAAAATATCATCACAGGTTTATTGAAAGAAAAATTAGGCTACAAAGGTTTAATCATCACAGATGCTCTAAATATGGGAGCTGTAGCCAACAAATACAATCCGGGTGAATTAGATGCGATGGCTTTCAAAGCTGGTAACGACATTATGCTTTTTTCTCAAGGTGTAGCAAACGGTAAAAAATTAATCCAAAAGGCAATTGACAACGGAGAAATTCCTCAATCAAGAGTTGAAGAAAGTGTAAAGAAGATTTTATTGACAAAATATTATTTAGGATTAACTCAATACAATCCAAAAAATCCTGAAAATGTAAATCAGGATCTTAATAATGATTCTCATAAAAATTTAGTCCAAAACCTTTACTCAAATGCTCTGACCTTAATAAAAGATGATAAAAAACTGCTTCCATTAAACGGAAAACAAGTGTATTACGTTCCTTTGGAAGAAGCACCTTATCAAACATTTGCCTCTCAATTGGGTTCAAATATAGTTATTAAAAAAGCTGGAGAAATTAATTCAATTCCAAAAAACTCTACGGTAATTGTTGGTTTTCACAAAGACAATTCAACAGCTTATAAACCTTATAAAATTTCAGATTTATCTAAAAAAGTTTTATCTGATTTAACGAAAAATCAAAAAGTAATTTTAAATGTCTTCGGAAGCGCTTACGCGTTGAAAGATATTGACATTTCAAAAGTTTCAACTGTTCTCGTTTCTTATGAAAACAATGATGATTCAATGACTGCAACAGCCAATGCATTCAACGGAAAAACAAAAATCTGGGGCAGACTTCCTGTTTCAGTTAACGATAATTTGAAAGCAGGAATGGGGATTGATTTAAACCCTACTTCCGCTTCCAATACAAAAGTAAGTTCAACAGTATTTACAACATCCAAAAAACAACAATAAACTAATGAAAATAGGCATACTTTGCTATCCAACATACGGCGGAAGCGGAATCGTGGCAACAGAACTCGGAATGTCTCTTGCCAACAAAGGTTATGAGGTTCACTTCATAAGTTCCGCGCTTCCTGCAAGACTAGATATTACCAATCCGAATATTTTCTTCCACAGAGTAAATGTTCAGACCTATCCGCTTTTCCAATATCAGCCTTATGATATTGCGTTAAGTTCAATGATTTACCGTGTCGTAAATCTTTATAAACTGGATTTGCTTCACGCTCATTATGCGATTCCTTATGCTTATGCGGCTTTTACGGCTAAGCAAATGTTACAAGAGGACAACAACGACGTTCCATTGGTAACGACACTTCACGGGACAGATATTACGCTTGTCGGGCAACATCCAAGTTACAAGCATGCAGTGGAATTCTCGATTAATCAATCAGACGCGATCACTTCCGTTTCTGAAAGTTTAAAAAGAGACACACTGCAGTTTTTCAAAATCAAAAAAGAGATTCAGGTGATTACCAATTTTATTGATAATTCTGAATTTGACGAGCCAAGTGATTGCCAGAGAACTCAATTTGCCAATCCGGACGAAAAAATATTGATTCATGTTTCCAATTTACGTCCTGTAAAACGTGTAGAAGAAGTTCTTCAGATTTTCAAAAATGTTCAGAATAAAGTAAAATCTAAACTGATCATCATCGGAGAAGGTCCGGATATGGAAAAAGTTAATCAGTTTTTAGAAGAAAATCCGGATCTGATTTCGAAAATTCGTCTTTTAGGAAAAGTGAATGATTTGTATAGAATTCTTCAGCTTTCAGACGTTTTTTTATTGCCTTCAGAGCAGGAAAGTTTCGGTTTGGCAGCATTGGAAGCAATGGCAGCAAATACTCCGGTTATCAGTTCAAATGCAGGTGGAATTCCGGAAGTAAATATTCAGGGAGAGACAGGTTTCTTGGCCGAAATTGGAAATGTAGAGGCGATGAGCAACTACACGATCAAATTGTTGAGCAATGAAGAACTTTTAACCCAAATGAAGAAAAACGCGAAAGAACAGGCGATAAAATTCGATTTAAAAAACATTCTTCCTATATATGAAGAAATGTATAGAACAACGATAGAAAATTTTAAAAAGGAGTTGTCTAAAGTGTAGCAGTCTGCTATATTTGTAAGACACTTATGACGGAAAAACTACTTCAATATCTTTGGAACTTTAAGGTTTTTAAAAATTTTGACTTCAAGGATATTGAAGGAAATTCCGTTGAAATATTAGATTTCGGCAAATGGAATACTGATTCCGGACCCGATTTTTTATTGGCAAAAATTAAAATCAACAATGTAATTTTTGCAGGAAATATCGAGCTTCACGTAAAATCCTCCGACTGGATATTTCACAATCATTCTATAGATCCCAATTACCAAAACATTATTCTTCACGCTGTTTTTCAAAACGATGCTGATATTGATGAACTGAAAAATAAAAGTATTCCAACACTGGAATTGAAAAGTTTCATTGATGAAAATATTCTCTGGAAATATGAAAAACTGGTTAGCGAAAATCAATTTATTCCCTGTGAAAATATTTTTGACCAGACCAAAATCCCCATCCATTTTCATGAGGAAAATGTTTTGAAAAAACTGGAACAGAAATCTTTGGAAATAGAAAAAAGTTTAGAATTATATAAAAATAATTTTGAAGCTGTTCTTTTTCATCACCTCGCCTACTCTTTTGGATTAAAAGTGAACGCATTTATTTTCAAACAAATTGCAGAAAGCATCAACTTCACGATCATCAATAAAATCAAACAGAACGAAACTCAGCTTGAAGCTTTATTCTTTGGAATTTCCGGTTGGCTGGAAAATCAGGAAGATGACCAAATGCAAATTTGGAAACGAGAGTTTGATTTTATTAAAGCTAAATTTAATATTTCTGAATTAAAATTTCGTCCAAAATTTTTAAGACTGAGACCTCCCAATTTCCCTACTATTCGTTTGTCTCAATTGGCTAATCTTTACCATCAGCATCACAGTTTATTTTCAAAAATCATTTTTGCGAAAAGCTCTGCGGAATTATTTGAAATTTTTAAAGAAGTAAAAGCCTCAGAATATTGGGACAACCGTTTCAATTTCGGAAAAATATCAACAGTAGATCAACCTAAAATTTTGACCAAAGATTTTATTGAATTAATTATTTTAAATACAATTCTTCCTTTAAAATATACCTATCATAAATATCACAATGAAGAAAAAACAGATGAGATCTTAGCATTTTATACAAATATTTCATCCGAAAAAAATTCAATTATTGATCAATGGAAAAGTCTTGGTTTAAAAACTAAAAATGCCCTGGAAAGTCAGAGCCTGATTTATCACTATAAAAATTTCTGTGAAGAAAAAAATTGCTTAAATTGCGGTATTGGATTTAAACTTTTAAAAGAAACCTAAAATGTTCGATAATATCCGCCATAAAATGGAAAGAGAATGGTTTGGCGTTCTTACAAGAATGGGTGCTAAATTGGGAATCCCTGTGTCTAAATTGAGGGTTTTCTTTATCTACTCTACTTTTGCCACGGCAGGTTTTTTCTTTCTTATCTATTTAGGATTGGCGTTTACCCTTTGGATCAAAGATATTTTTATCACAAGAAGACCCAGCGTTTTCGACTTATAATCTATGGAATTTTTACCGATTACATCATCAGACGACTTTAGAGTCGAGGAAATTTATACTTCTTATTCAAGCTCCTTCCCCGAGGATGAAAGACGGGATTGGGATAAATTTATAAAGCTTTTTGAAAATTCAAATGTCAAAATAATTTCTGTTTTACACGAATCAAAAACTATCGGTTACCTCATCCTTTGGGAATTGAGCAATTTTGTTTTTGTTGAACATTTTGAAGTATTTAAAGAATTTAGAAGTCAGAAATTCGGGTCACATATTACCGGATATTTATTTGAAAATTATCCAAGAATTATTTTAGAAATAGAACCTGAGCATTTAGGTGAAGACGCAAAAAGACGCTATTCTTTTTATCAGAAAAACGGCTTTAAGCTTCTTGATGAAATGTATGTGCAACCAAGTTATGGTGAGGGGAAAAGCCCAATTGACATATGGCTGTTATCAAATTATTCTCCTGAAAATTTGAAGGAGGTTAAAGATGAAATTTACGATATTGTTTATCATTAAAAATATAAATCCGAAGTTTTAATGCTCCGGATTTTTTGTTTTTTCCAATTGATAATTAATAGAAAAATTAATTCACCTCATATTCCAACTTAATCGTAATACTCGCTTCTTTTTCTTTAGAAGATGTATTGAAAGTTCCTCCGTAGGAATAATCTTCATTAGAATTTGGAGCTGTAATCTGGATAACTCCCATTGTTGCTTTTTTAAGATTTCCTAATTTACTTCCAGAATTTTCAGCAATTTTTTCGGCTCTTTCTTTAGCATCTTTCGTTGCAGAAGCAATCATTTCCTGCTTTACAGTCGCCAATTTTGTATAAAAATAAGAGGGTGACGAAGAAGTAAATTCTATTCCACGATTGATAATTTCCGTAATATTTCTGGAAAGGTTTTCAATTTTTGCGACTTCTTTACTTTCAATAGAAACTTTCTGCGTCAGATTATATCCCGAGAATTCTCCCTGAACATAATTTCCGTTAGAATCATTATAACTTCTGAATTGTTTCTGAATATCTACCGAAGAAAAAACGATTTCATTCTGTTTAATCCCTTTTGAAATCAGATAATCATTGATAACTTTTCTGTCCATCGCTAATTCATCATAAGCAGATTTCAAGTCGGCATTGTTTTTAGAAAAACTTCCCGACCATGTAATCAAATCGGAAGTAAATTGTTTTGTTCCCAAACCTGTAATAGAAATGGTATTTTCAGATTTATTTCTGTTTTTAATAGCGTTTCCTAAAAGTCCAAGACCAATAATGAAGCCTAAAGATGCAACCGCGATTGCAATAATGTTTTTATTCATAAAAATTCGTGAATTTGGTTGATTTTAATTCTATGAGTATATCAATTTCCATTCCGAAAATTTAAGATTTTATTAACATTTTAATTATTGTTTGATTTGATTTAACCTTTCAACATAAAGAGGGATTGTCTCCTCAAGGCTTAATAACACTCCCGATAGGTTTTTGGCTTTAACATAAGTCCTCGTATGAGGTTTTGTAAGAAAAGAAAACTCAATAAACTCCGAAATTCTTTCAGCAGGAATTCCTGCTTTTGTAAAATAATCATCATCAACTCTATTGCGGATCCACATAATATGCTCCTGCAGATCATCATACCGATATTGACGTTTTTGCCTTCTTGCTTTTCCACTTACAAGGTCGTAAACGCCCTGCACATTAAGATTTCCTAAAAGAATCGGAAGCAAAACGCTTTTCACTTCTGCAGGCTTTTCCCTCATTTTACCGATTGGCTGAGGAAGTCCGACTGCCTGTTGAACGATTTCTCCTTTATTCACTTTTGCGACAGCTCTGGAATCATCGGCCAAATCACCTGTCAATTTTTTGGCGACTTTAACCTCTTCTATTTCTTCAGGAATTTTAATGAGTGTAATAAATAATTGAGAATTGATTCCGTCTGTCATTACTTTTTTGGAAACTCTTTCGTATCCGGCTCTTACAAATCTTAATTCATTATTATTAAAGGCTTCAATAGAAAATTCACCCTGAGAATTGGTGTATACTTTTTGATCAGTCGAAATATTAATGACCGTGACAGAACCAAGATTAATACCATTATCATCTGTAATTTTCCCTGTTACTATCTGTTGTGAAAACACATAATTACACAAAAAAACAAGGAACAGAAAAAGTTTTTTCCAGCCTGATAAGAATGTATATTTATTATTAAACTTCACTATTTTTTCTTTACTAATCTCCTATTTTTTCAGTTTTCTTGTATAATGCAAAAGCTACTCTCAATTCAGTTTCAACAGTATCTGTATTGAAATTTTTTCTGTATTTTTTAGCTAATCCTCTTGTATCATTAGCATACAGCAAGAATTTGTCAATCTGCTCCTCTGTCATTCCATACTTTTTAAGAAACTCCAGATCCATTTCTGTTTTGAGTTTATTGATAAAATCCCGACTTTCAAAATAATCTGGTTTTGTAATTTTAGGCTGAGTTGCTTTTTTTACTAAACCTATTGCAGAACCAATTAGCTTTACCATATCAACTTGTCCCACACTGAAATCATGTCCTTGAAAGGTTTTCGAGATTGAATTATTCGGTAAAGCTTCATTCAACGGACTCTTCATATATTTTTCCATTGAAGAATTCAAAGAAGCAATTTTCCTCGAACCATCAAGATATTTACTGTCTTTTTCAAGATTTCCTGTAGGTTTATAGGTAATTTTAACTTCAGGAATCACAGTTTCGGCTTTTAAAAGCGTTACATTAAAAGGAATATTTACATTTCCATTCGTGATCTTTTTATCAGTACGATAATATCCATCTTTCACAAAACGGACTTCATCATTTTCCTGAGCTTCAATCACAAACTGTCCGGAAGGGTCACTGTGAGAACTTTTATTACTGGAAATATTTACAATTAAAACAGAATTTAGACTAATATTATTCTCATCAACTATTTTACCTGTAATTTTCTGCTGAGAAAATAAGTCTGCAAAAACAAAACAAGGAATAACAAAAAGGCTTTTTCTTATAATACAAGTATTCATCTTTGCCTATTTTTGAGTTTGAGGAGCACGATAAGACGAAATTCTCGTTAAAACAAATCGTTGAAATCTATACAAATCTGCATCACTGCAATAACCATATTTTAAAATATTATTCCTCTCAAAACCACCTGCAAAAACATAATAAATGAAATTCTGAGTCAATGCTTTATCTATTTTAAGATCTGTAAAATACTGCTCTCCCAAAGCTTTTGTAAGATAATCCATTAAATCAACATCATCCCATTTATTTTTAATTTTTCCGATAGAAAATCCCTGTCCTTTTGGCTGGACAAATTCTCCTGGTCTCGCAGCCAGAATTCTTGGATCAGATTTTTGAGACATATAAACAGCCAGATCGCTTTTTAGTTTCTCAACTTTTTTAGGAGGATTAAGATTTTTAGAATCAATTTTTAAATCTCCTGTGAGTCCTTTTTTAATTTCAACCTCAGCAATTAATGCGGCAGATCTTATCAAGGTAATATTAAGCGCAGAACTGATATTCTCAGACGTCACCTTTTTATTAAGTCTTTCATAACCGGCTTTCACAAAACGGAGTTCATCTCCTTGTCTTCCAAAGATCATAAAATGTCCGTCTCGGTTGGTAGATACCCTTTCATCAGTTCGGATATTAATTACCGTAACATCGGGCATTTCAATATTTTCTTCAGAAGATATCTTCCCAAAAATATAATCCTGTGCATTGATATTGATGAAAAATATGGTAAATAATAAAAAGAGTAGTTTAAATTTCACGGAACGTTTTTTATAACGCAAAACTAAAGCTATTTTTAAATTAAAATACAAGTTTAACCACAGTTAACGCGTTTTAGGAAATTTTTGTGAATTTTCTATTTCCAAATTGTTAAATAGGGAATTGAATTTGTTAAAATTTCACTTAAAAATTAGCTAACTTGCACTCTCAATTCTTTCAAAAAAATGCAAAATTCTTATACAGTGATCAATGCTTCTGCGGGCTCAGGGAAAACTTATGCCTTGGTTCAGAGACTTTTGATGATCTGTCTTCGGTATCCTAATCAACAGCACGCCATCAGAAATATATTGGCTTTGACCTTCACTAATAAGGCCGCCAATGAAATGAAAGAAAGGATTTTATCCTGGTTGAATAATTTCGCCGCAGAGACTTTTGCTAAAAATGCAGATTTAAAAAATATTCAGAAAGAATTTGAAGAACAAGGTTTAAGAATAACGATTGATGAATTGCATACTCGTTCTAAAAAACTGCTGGATTATGTTCTCCATAATTATTCCACATTAAATATTGGCACAATTGACCGCTTCAATGCCAGATTGGTAAGAAGTTTTTCTTATGAATTAGGCTTAGCCAAAAATTTTAATCTTGAAATTGATGCAGAACCTTTTTTGATCGAAGCTGTAGACAAAATGCTCGATCAGATCGGTGAAAATGAATCTATTTCTAATTCTTTCATGGATTATGTAGATTACAGCCTTGAAAATAATGAAAGAATTAACCTTAATAAAAACCTTTACGACTCGGCAAAAGAATTTGTAAAAGACATTCATTACGAACAACTGAAAAACAATAAAAGTTTTGATGATACAAACTATGAAAGTATAAAAAATACGATCCGAAAAGAGATCATTTTCAATAAAAAGCATTCTTTAGAGATTGCAACAAAATCAATTGAGTTATTTAAATCAAGAAATATTGAGATTGAGGATTTTGCTCAGGGAAAAAATGGAATCGGAGGATTTTTTACCAAAGTTTTAGATTTTTACAATCAAAAAAGACCTGGATTTCCGTTCCCGACGACTCAGGAGGAATCGGTTGTGAATAATTACAGAAAAGGCGCTTCTGCAAAATCTAAAAGCAAAGAATCAGAAATTTTTGAAATTCTAGAACAATTGTTAGAAAACAGAATGCAGCTGATTCTTTTATTCATCGAAACTCAGAAAAAAGAGAAAATTTTATCTGCACTTCTTCCTTTGAAGGTTAATAAAGATATTCAGGATGAATTGAAAAAAATTGAAGATGAGAATGATCTTGTCTTGCTTTCAAAGTTTAATATTTTAATTAATGAAAATCTTAAAAATGAGCCGTCAGCTTTTATTTATGAAAAAGTAGGCTCACAGTTCCAGCATTATTTCTTTGATGAATTTCAGGATACTTCTGAGCTTCAGTGGCAGAATTTTGTTCCGTTAAGAGATCACAGTGTTTCAACGGAAAATACTTCTTTT
Organism: Chryseobacterium limigenitum; assembly: GCF_900114875.1. GTDB lineage: Bacteria > Bacteroidota > Bacteroidia > Flavobacteriales > Weeksellaceae > Chryseobacterium > Chryseobacterium limigenitum. The sequence continues at coordinate 334,750 of NZ_FPKW01000002.1, read as the reverse complement.
ACGTTAGTTGGAGATCCGAAGCAAAGTATTTACCGATTTCGTGGCGGAGAAAGTAAATTGATGCTCGATATTATCAATAAAAAAGAGATTTCACCTAAAGAAGCGCAGTTACTTGTTTTAAAAGACAACTGGCGAAGTGCAAAGAATATTGTTCAGTTCAATAATGAATTATACGAATATCATTCTAGAGATCTTGAAGAAGAGCATAAAAATATTTTCGGAACCGATGCCGAACAAAACGCCAAATCAGCACATGAAGGCCGCGTTAAAGTAAATCTTATTGAAAATCTTACCAACGAAGATTTTTACAACGATACTTCCGAAAGGATGAAAACAGATATTCAGGAATGTCTGAATAATGGTTTTAAGTTTTCTGATATTACAATTCTTTGCCGTGGAAATTTTGATATTTTCAGTTACTCTCAAAAACTGGGGAGTCTGAAAGTCAATTATCGTGGCGAAGAAACGAATATCAAAACTATTTCTGACAAAGGACTGACCTTAGAATTATCAAATACTTTACAGGCTGTTATCGAGTTTTTGAAATGGGAAACCAACCCGAAAAACAAACCTAATCTGATCATGATGATGTATCATCTGAATACATTAGGAAGAGTAAACATGGCTGATTTCACATTGGAAATGAAGGAAATTCTGGATATTGAAACGCATGAGGAGATTTTACAATTTCTTCAACTAAAATATTCTTTACAATTAAAACAGGAAAATTTCCCTAGGTTTAATTTATACAACTTTGTAGAATATTATGTCAACGAATTTTCCCTTGAAAATAAAGAAACCGATTTTCTTCTGAATTTTTTGGAAATGCTTTTCAACTTCACACAAAATGCAGGAGCCAGTACCAAAGAATTTTTGAAATATTGGGATGAAGAAGCTTCTACTTACACGATTCAGGCTTCGGAAAATATTGATGCGATCCAGATCATGACTATTCACAAATCTAAAGGACTGGAATTCCCAATTGTTTTTATTCCGATGATGAATAAGAATCGTGACAGCGAATTTACCAACTGGTTTGAAACAAGCAGTGATGAAGCTTTGAAGTCTGTTAATATCAATCAGTTCAGTAAAAATCTTGAAGTTTACGATCAGGAAATTGAGAAATTCAACAAGCAAAATTCTTACAAAAACCTTGTCGACAGGCTTTGTCTGCAATATGTAGCCACTACCCGACCTGTTGAACAGTTATTCTTTTATCTTCAAAAAGCAAATAAAACCTCAAACAATCTTGAGCTTTTAGAATTTCTGCAAACTAAAAATGTTAATGAAAGTGATGAGTTCGATTTATATGAAGTAAAGCCAGAAATGCTGAAAAAGTATTCGAAAGATAAAACTTCATCCTTCAAAACAAAAAATATTGAAAATCTTAAAAATATCAATGAAAAAAGCAATTCTATAAAAATTGCCACTCCATCTAAAAACTATCAGGTTCGAAATGAGAAAGTGAGAATTGGACTTTTCGTTCACGAATTATTATCAAAAATCAATACCGAAAAAGATATTGCGAAAGTTCTTGAAAGTTATCTATTGGAAGGACAGATTACGTTGGAAGAAAAGAATGACATTCAGCAAACTCTAGAAGAGATCGTCAATACTTATTCAGAATTTTTTGACGAAAAATGGGAAGTGATCAATGAGCAGGACATCATGATCTCAGAAAATGGAGAAAGCAGAATCTACAGACCCGACCGAATTTTGAAAAATAATGATGGATATATTATTGTGGATTTCAAAACGGGTGAAGAAACGACGAAGAATGATCGACAGATTGAACAATATAAGAATGTGTTGGAGCATTTGGGAAGAAAGGTGTTAAGGACTCAGCTTATTTACTTGTAAAAGAGTTTCGGCGGCACCTTTGGTGCCGCCGAAACTGGTTATCTTAAACTTATTTAAAGTTAAATCTTAAGCTGTTGCATTCGCAACAAAAACTCTCTGTGACAATTCCTGATCAAAAAGATATAATGCTGATGGATTATCAGACACCATTTTGATTTTCGTAACATATTGAGAAGCGCTTGCTTCCTCTTCTACCTGCTCGTTGATAAACCACTGTAGGAAAGAAGTTGTAGCAAAATCTCCTTCGTCATTCGCATTTTTCACGATGTTAAAAATACTTTTCGTTACTTTTTTCTCATGTTCCAATGCCTTTTCAAAAATGTCGATGGCATTTGCAAATTCGTGTGGCGGTTTTGCAATTTCCCCGATAATAATTTGTCCTCCGACATCATTTAAATAATCAAACATTTTATCAGCATGCATTAATTCCTCTTTGCTTTGTACTCTGAAATAATTGGCGATCCCGTCAAGGTCTTTGCTGGAAAACCAAGCAGACATTGAAAGATAATATTGTGCGGCGTATTGTTCGTGAGCTATTTGTTCGTTAATTAGTTGTGCAATTTTATCGCTTACCATAATAATAAATTTTACAGTAAAATTATGGAATAAAACCCCGAAATCAAAAGATTTAATCAAAATTAATACAAAAAGGACGGAAATACATCCGCCCTTCATACATTAAAAAATCAAAACTGAAAACTCTTAATTCGCAGCAGGAGCAGCCGTATCCATTGATCTCTTCATTTTTCCACCCTTCATTCCTCTATCTTTCATTGCTGCTTTTCTTTGCTCCATTTTAGCCTGTCTGTCAGCTTGCCATTTACCGTACTGCTCAGGAGTTAAGATTTTTTTCATATCTGCATCCATTTGCTCTCTTTTGCCTTTCATCTTCTCCATTTTAGCTTGCCTTTCTCCTTTGTTTTTATCAAAATCAGCTTTCATTTCAGCTTTTCTCTTTTCGTGAAGATCTTTTATCTGAGCTACCTGTGATTGATTTAAGTTTAAATCTTTCTGCATTTTATCTAAATGTTCCTGCTCCTTTTGTTGCATTTTCTGCTGCATTTCTGCTCTTTTAGCTTGCTTGTCCTGAGGAGTAGTTTGTTGTGCCATTGCAAAACTTCCCATTCCGATAAATGCTATTGCTAATACTAATTTTTTCATCTTTTTAAATATTTAATTATTAATTAATTGTTATACATCTTTTTGATACTTAATTAAAACAGAAGTTAAATACTAATATTCATAAAAAATGTTAAATTTTAATATCAAAACAACAAAATAAAAAAAATAAAAAAAAGGACAGATTATAAAAATCTGCCCTTCACACCACTTAAATATAATATATGAAAATTAATTACTTGTTAATCTGAAGCCTCCGGAAGCACTTCTGTTTCCACCTCCATTATTACCTTGTCTTGGAGCAGAGCTCTCAGATCTTTGTTGTCTGAAACCTCCGTTGCTTTCTCTTGGCGCAGAACTCTCTCTTCTTGTCTCATTTCTAAATCCACCCAAACTTCTGGTTCCATCGCTATTTCCTGTAGTTCCTCTAAAACCTCCGTTATTTTCTCTAGGAGCAGAAGGTTCTGTTCTTACATCATTTCTGAACCCTCCTGTGTTTCTGGTTCCCCCACTGTTTTCAGTTCCTGCTCTAAAACCTCCGTTATTTCTTGTTCCGTTATTTCCGGAATCACGGAAACCTCCTGAATTATTATTAGACTGATTACGGAATCCTGAGTTATTATCTCTTCCAGATCCTCCTCTAAACCCATTGTTTTCTCTTTGGCTCGTTCTTACAATATTAAAGGAAGGATTGTTATTCCCTCTAAATTTAGCTCGGTCTACTCTGTAAATATTGATATTTACGCTTCTATAACGAGGCATCGGTCTGCAGATGGAAGCATAATGTGTTCTTCTGTAATTTTGAAAATACACAACCGGGCTAGCTCCTCTATAATAATTGTTTTGAAAACTAACAAAAATCTGAGGTCCCATAATTCTTTGTAACGCATAGAATCTATCATAATACCATCTGTCCGGATTGTATCTGTAATAGTTATCCCATGTTGAAAAACTTACATACAGATTATTCAATCTTAAGATTTGATCAATTTGCCAACGGTTCAATCTATTTTGATTAAAGAACACATTCCAGTTGACATTTACGATACTGCTTCTGTAATCGTTATAGTTATTCTGATAATAATCTGTTGGATAATAATCCTGAGGATAGTTGTAGTAATAATCATCAGGGAAATAATTCTGATCATCTTCGTTAGAATAATATCCGTCATTACTTCCATAGTTGTTATTTTCATAACCATTATTTCCGTAACCGTTATTGTATCCGTCGTTACCATTACCGTAACCGTTGTTTGGATATTGCTGAGCAAACGACAAAGTCGCCAAACTCAAAGCAAATCCCAAAAATATTTTTTTCATTCTTATTGTCGTTAATTGGTTAATATATAGTAGACTATCTCTAATCTATCTTTTGGATATAAATAAAAAAAAGAAGTTAAATCTTTCGATACAACTTCTTTCATTTTATTATTAACTAATTGATAATCAAATGTTAAATTTACAATCTTCCACTGTCTTTAACCCAATATTTTATTTTTTGGTTAAAATCTGTACTGTTTTTTAAATCTTTTAAATTTAAATGCATTCTGTAACGCCAATAATGCGGAAATACTGCAGGATTATTAATCCTTTCATTATCCATTTTAGGATTGGTAAGCTCTTTATCCGTTGCAAAAAACTCCTGAATCGGGAAAATAGCCAGCATTGCATCCGTATAAAGATGCTGCTTCATAATAATCTCGGCTAAATGAGCATCCAATTCTTCCGGCGCTTTTCCGTATTGAATTAATTGTTGGTTAAAATATTTCTGGGTCAAAGCCGGGTCTTCTTTCCACCATTGTCTTAACGTTGAACTGTCGTGCGAAGAAGCAGTAATTACATTCAGATAACTCGCATTTTTAGGATTATAAAAAGGAATATTATCTGAAGGCATACGCTGAACTTTCAGTGCTATGATCGCCAATTCGTCCATTACAGCAGGTACACAATCAGGAACCATTCCTAAATCTTCACCACAAATCAGCATTTCTGTAGCATTTAAAATCATTGGAAGCTTTTCCATTGCTTTTTCACTCCAAAGCTTATCCTGTCTCTTGAAGAAATAATCGTGATACAGATCGTAAATAGATTTCTTTTCCCAATCCGACAAATATTTGTAAGACTCGGTATTATAAACATTAAATCTTGGATGATAAACGGTTTCGCCTTCTCTTTCTTCGGTTAAAAATAAAACATTCGCACAAAGGGCAATCAGTTGTTCTTCAACCGAACCTCTTGGATTTTTCTTAAAGAAATCAGATAATTTTCTCTGTGTATCAAACTCTTCTTTAAATGAATATGTTCCATTATGATTATTATTGATAAACTCTAGTGCCTTACCATGATCTTCTCCGAAATAATTCCAAAGAATCTGATCATTGATAAACGGTTTGCAATACCTGTTAAAATCAAAAGGAATATGCCATGCCTTAAATTCCTGTTCAGTAATCGGAACTGCAGGATAAAAATACCCCAAAATCCCTTGAGTAGCAGAAATTGGCATTCTCCAGATTCTGAAAAACCCTAAAATATGGTCAATCCGCATTGCGTCAAAATACTGTTCCAATGCTTTGAATCTGTTTTTCCACCATGTATAATCGTCAGCTTTCATCGCTTCCCAATTATAGGTTGGGAATTCCCAATTCTGACCCAATTCCGTAAATTGATCAGGCGGTGCTCCGGCTTGGAAATCCATACCGAATAATTCAGGCTCCGTCCACGCTTCAACAGAATGGCGATAAATCCCGATTGGCAAATCTCCTTTTACGGAAACCCCTAAACTATGGATATATTCAATCGCATCTTTCAACTGCTTATGAAGCTGATATTGTACCCAGGCATGAAGCATTGAGGCATCATATTCTTTATTTTTTACTGAAAAGAATGGTGAAATTTTTCCTGCGATATATTTTTTATGCGTCTTCCAGTCATTGAAATTTGGAGTTTTGTATTTATCTCTCAACACACAGAATGCAGAATATGGAATGAGCCAATCTTCATTATCTTTTATAAATTTTTTGAAGTTTCTGTCTTTATAAACTTTCTCTTTTTCTGTATTAAAAATGGCTTTTAAAAATTTCCATTTTCCGGAAATCATTGCTTCGTAATCAATTAATTCTAAAGAATTTAATTTTAATTTTTCAGTATTATATTCTTCAACTAAATCCTTCGGCAATTTAAAATCAAGATTATCAATAGAAATATATTGTGGATGTAAAGCATACACAGAAACCGCTGCGTAAGGGTAAGAATCTGTCCAAGTGTAATTGGCCGTTGTATCATTGATCGGAAGAATCTGGATAATTCCTAAGCCTGTTTCTTTTGTCCAGTCCGCCAATTCTTTCATATCAGAAAACTCTCCGACACCAAAACCATTTTCACTTCTCAAAGAGAATACAGGAACCGCAACTCCTGCATCGTGATACATTTGATATAGTTTGAATTTAAAATAATGACTCGAAACGATCTGCAAAACATCTTTCTGTTGATTCGCAAGGGCAAACCGGTTTTCTCCGGTTTCTATATCAATTACTTTACCTTCTTTTTTGTCGTAAAGACAATATTTGAATTGAATAAATTCGTTTTCAGGAATTTCAACCGAAGTTTCCCAAATACCGAAATCCGTCTGAGATAAATGAATCACTTTCTCATAGTCCCATTTTCCAAGAGACTCTGTACTCCCGAACAATACAATCTTCCAATTCGGATTGTACACCGGAGCTTCTAATCTGAATAAATGAGTATGTTTTTTTAACACCGAAATCTTTTCAGGAACAAACTGATTCAGCTTATTGTAAAGAATTTTATTGTTTAGATAATTTTCCGGGAAATTTTTATTGTTCCACTCATCGAAAATAGAAAATTCTTTATAGTTATGAGGGAAATTAAGATGATGCAAAACAAATTCTTCTCTAAGAATACTTTCTTTTTCACCTGTAAGCTGATATTTATAAGAGATCGATTTTGAAAAATAGTCTACTTCACATTTCCACAAACCGTTCTCGGTGCAAAACATTTTATGAGTTTTGGGTACAGCTCCTTCTTCATTGATGACCAACTGCAAAGATTCCCCTGTTTTTGCGCTGTAACCTATATTAAAGTATAATTTCATCTATATTTTTTTATAAAAATACATTTTAATCTCGAAAAACAAAACTTATTGAATGTCAAATATTCATTAAAAAAGCCTTCTCAGATATTTGAAAAGGCTATAATTTATAAGAAAGCTAAAAGATTATTCTGTTATAATGATTTTCTTGCTTAATAATATTTTTCCGGACTCATTAGCGACACTCACAATATAAGCTCCATTAATGAGATTTTTCAAATAAATCTGTTGGTTTAACGAACCGTCTTTTACGGATAAATTCTGTTGCATTACATTCTTGCCCGAGATGTCAAAAATAGTAAGTTTGAGATTTCCTTTTACCGATTTATCATTCACATTTACGTTGATCAATTCCTCATCAACTCTCGTAGGATAGATATCTAAATTTGCTAAGGCGTTATTTGAAATAGCTTTATCATTAGCGAAATATTTACTCGCCAAATCATAAATATGTAAATTTAAATTTCCGGGAAGTTGTTTTGCCTGTAAATCATTTAAATTCACTTCATATAAAGGCGCTCCTTTTGCACTTGCAATCACAACTTTTCCTTTGGAATTCACCGCTGCTCCGTTTACAGAATATCCTTCAGGAATTCCTGTGATTTTTCCGACAAATTTTGCTTTTAATTCTTTCGTTGAAACTTTGAAAACATTTCCTGATGTTGCAAAAACATAGAAATTATTATCTGCATCAGCAATCATATCACCTCCAAAGCCAGTTTCTATCATTGTGAAAGAGTTTTTCCCGTTTGAAGAATCATCTTTTACGATTCCGAGGTCATTAACAACATATTGACTGTTCTTTTTACTGATTTGTAAAAACTGCGTTCCGGAATTATTCATCGCGTAAATATTTCCGTCATATCCTGTCGCCATTCTCGTTATGTGAGAATTGATATCGCAAGAAGTTACTCTCACAACAGTGTTTTCAACCAGAGTGATTTCTTTCGTTTTAGAATTTAAAACATAGATATTTGATGAAAACATCGGCATGTACACCAGATTATTATTTCTAGAATCATATGCTAAAGTCGCCATTGACGTAGCTTGAGAATTGTTGTAAGAATTTTTATCCTCAGTTACAGAACCGTTTCTTGTCTGTGAAAATATTTTTGCAGAAGAATCAGCTGTGAAAACAGCTTCTCCGGAAGTTCCGTTTACCGCATCAATGGCACGGAAATCATTGAAAACAATACCGGGAGTATCTTTTCCCGTCAATGCAAAAAAATCTTGCTGGGCATGAGCGTTTGCTCCAAGTAATACCAAAAATAAAGGGAATAAATGTTTTTTCATAATAAGTAGAATTTAGATTCGTAATGATTTTACTATTACTAAGTTACATAATTTTCAAATTGAATGACAAAAAATATCCATTAATTGAATAACATTTACAATAATTTAATTTTAATGATGTGATTATGATAATTTAGAGAATATTTTAACTTAACAAATTCTTTTACATTTAATTTTTAACCAATAAGATTTTTGTTTAAAGTTTTAAGATTATTAAGATAGGGATTTCTCCTTCGTCGAAATGACAAACAATACGCATAAAAAAACTCCCACAGAGTTGTGAGAGTTTAAGTATATACTATTTTTTTGAATTTTAATTTAAAACGTAAGTTGTTCCGTCTCTTCCGTCCTTCAATTCGATACCTTCAGCAAGGAGCTTATCGCGGATTTGATCTGAAAGGTCAAAGTTCTTAGATTTTCTAGCCTGATTTCTCAGTTCAATTAAAACCTGTAAGGTCTGATCCAGTTTTTCATTATTATTTTCTTCAACCGCCTGAAGTCCTAAAACATCAAATATCAAAGCATTTAAAGTTGATTTCAAATCCTCTAAATCTTTCGTTGAAACGGTTTCTTTTTCATCATTTAAAGCAAAAATAAATTTCACAGCTTCAAACAAATGAGCAATCAAAACCGGAGAATTGAAATCATCATTTAAAGCATCATACGCTTTATTTTTCCACTCTTCCAAATTAAAACCAGATTGTTTTTCATCATTCGGAGTGATTGAATTTAATACTTTTACCGCTTCCATTAATCTGATGAAACCTTTTTCACTTGCAATCATCGCATCATTAGAAATATCCAGGACACTTCTGTAATGAGCCTGTAGGAAACAAAAACGTACAATCGACGGATGGAAAGGCTTTTCAAAGAAATCGTTATCTCCTGTTACCAACTGCATCGGTAAGATGTAATTTCCTGTTGATTTGCTCATACGCTGCGTATTCATTGTCAGCATATTGGCATGCATCCAATAATTTACCGGAGCGGTATCATTGCAAGCTTTTCCCTGAGCGATCTCACATTCGTGGTGTGGGAATTTCAAATCCATTCCACCACCGTGAATATCAAATTTTTCACCTAAATATTTAGTACTCATTGCAGTACACTCAAGATGCCATCCCGGGAAACCTTCTCCCCAAGGCGAATTCCATCTCATAATGTGTGCAGGTGAAGCTTTTTTCCAAAGGGCAAAATCCTGTGGGTTTTTCTTTTCACCCTGTCCATCTAGATCGCGGGTGTTTGCGAAAAGCTCTTCAATATTACGCTTTGAAAGTTCGCCGTAATTCAGTCCTCTTTTATTATATTCAAGAACATCAAAATATACAGATCCGTTGCTTTCGTAAGCGAACCCTTTTTCAATTAGTTTTTGAGTTAATTCTATCTGCTCAACAATATGACCAGTGGCGGTAGGTTCGATGTTTGGAGGAAGTAAATTAAACATTTCCAAAACCTTATGAAAATCAACCGTGTATTTTTGTACGATTTCCATCGGCTCCAGTTTTTCAAGACGAGTTTGCTTTACAAATCTGTCGTTATTTACGTCTCCATCGTCTGTAAGGTGCCCAGCATCGGTGATATTTCTTACATATCTTACTTTATACCCCAAATGCGTTAAGCTTCTGTAAATAAAGTCGAAAGAAAGGAAAGTTCTCACATTTCCCAAATGCACATTGCTGTAAACAGTTGGTCCACAGACATACATTCCGACGTTTCCTTCTAAAATGGGGTTGAATATTTCTTTTTCTGCTGTAAGCGAGTTGTATATTTTTAATTGCATTTTTTTTAAATTAAAAGATTCAATGATTAAAAGATTTAAAAATTAGATAAAATAATAATCAGCAACAACAAATAATTGTCATTACGAAAATTTTATCTGAGCTTTTTTTAAATTTTATCATTATTAAATTGCTTTTAAGTGATATTTTAAATGATCAACATAATCCTGAATAATAAATTCCAAAGTGAAATTCTGAGGATTTGTTTTTGTGGTATCACAAGTTCTTTGTAATGCCTCATCAGGAATATTTTCAACGGTATGAACAATTTGAAAATTCAAAAATTTCCAAAGATTAATCACATCCTGAGTCGGAATATTCTGATAATTTTGAGCCTGTACCCAAAAATCCTGATCATAAACAATATTCTCGTTTTCTTTATATTGAGTGACTACAAATCTCCTGATGTTTGTAATTGCACTATCACAAAGATGACCTAAAATTTCTTTTTTTGACCATTTTTCAGGTGAAATTTTATAACACCAATCTTCTTCATAAATAGTTTCAAACCTTAGAAGTTCTTCTTCAATAATATTTTTAAGAATCTGATAGTTCATTACAGTCAAATTTAATCCAATTTAGCATGGCTTCCTACATAATGTAAGAATTCCTGTCTTGTTATTGGGTTTGTTTTGAAGATTCCGCTTAATTCCGCTGTTATTGTAGAACTTGCTGTGTCTTTAATTCCTCTGCAATTTACACAAAGATGTTTAGCATCAATGATACAGGCAACATTTTTTGTTCCCAAAGCTTCTTTTAAAGCGTTCACGATCTGCATCGTTAATCTTTCCTGAACCTGAGGTCTTTTCGCGTAATAATCTACAATCCTGTTAATTTTTGAAAGCCCAATTACCTCGCCATTTGAAATATAGGCAACATGCGCTCTACCAATGATCGGTAAAAAGTGGTGCTCACAAAAAGAATATACGGTGATATCTTTTTCAACCAACATTTGGCTATACTTGTATTTATTGGAAAATGTAGAAATTCCCGGTTTATTTTCAGGCAGTAATCCTCCAAAAATTTCATTCACATACATTTTAGCAACACGCGTTGGAGAATCTTTCAAGGAATCATCCGTCATATCCAATCCAAGTGTTTCCATAATCTCACCGAAAAGTTCAGTGATCTTTTCTATTTTTTCCTGTGGCGATTTATCAAAAGCATCTTCCCGTATAGGCGTATGTTCTTTTCCTGTGAAAATATCATCGTCGTTATCAGTAAAATCAACCATTTTTTATTTAATTTGCAACAAAAATACGGATAATATCTGTTCGTATATTTCAATTTAACCCAAAAATATTACCTCATCTCCTCATTCGTATAAAAGTTATGATTATTGCTGAAGAAGTACACCATGAAAATCAGAAAAAGGAATTTCTAGAATTCCCTGTCAGACTTTATCAACATGACAAAAACTACATCAGACCTTTAGATAAAGACATTGAAGCTATTTTTGAGCCTCAAAAAAATAAATTCTTCAAAACCGGAGAATGCAAAAGATTTATATTTAAAAATAAAGACAATAACACTGTTGGGAAAATCGCGGTTTTTGTCAATCAATTATACGAACAAAATCAACCAACCGGAGGAATTGGATTTTTTGACTGCATTAATGATCAGGAAACAGCTAATTTTATTTTTGATTATTGCAAAAAATGGCTTCAGGAAAGAGGAATGGAAGCGATGGACGGACCTATAAACTTCGGTGAAAGAGACAAATTCTGGGGATTGCTCATTGACGGATTTGTAGAACCTTTATACGGAATGAATTATAATTTCCCGTATTACAAAGAACTTCTTGAGAATTATGGTTTTCAAATTTATTTTGAACAGCTTTGCTTTTCAAGACCAATTTTTGCAGAAGTTTCGAGAGTTTTTACAGTAATGCATGCAAAACACAGTAAAAATCCTGCAATTTCAGCAAGGCCATTGAAAAAGAATAATCTTGAAAAATTTGCAAAAGATTTTACTGAAATTTATAACAAAGCCTGGGCAGCTCATGGAGAAGGAAAACAGCTTGAGGAAGCAAAGACATTGAAAATGTTTAAAACGATGAAACCAATCATCAATGAACATATTTCATGGTTTGTTTATGAAAATGAAAAACCCGTTGCGATGTGGATGAATATTCCTGATTTGAATCAATGGTTTAAATACATGAATGGAAAATTTGGATTTATCGAGAAGCTAAAGTTTCTATGGATCAAGAAATTCAAAAAGAATGAAAAAATGGTTGGTCTTGTTTTCGGTGTTGTCCCTGAATGGCAAAAAAAAGGACTTGAAGGTTATATGATATGGGAAGGCACCCAACATCTAAGAAAATACACCGATTTTAAAGTTACCGAACTTCAATGGATCGGTGATTTTAATCCTAAAATGATAAAGATTGCCGAAAATCTGGATACGGAAGTGACTAGGAAATTGGCGACTTATCGGTATTTATTTGATAGGGAGAAGGTTTTTGAGAGGCATCCGATGCTATAAGATATAGTTTCGGCGCAGCCTTTGGCTGCGCCGAAACTATTAAAATCAAATATTTTAAAACAGCTCACCAGCCACTTTTTTAATATTATCACTTTTACCCATCGAATAAAAATGTAAAACAGGCACTCCAAAGTCAAGCAATTCTTTACATTGATTGATTGCCCATTCTACTCCGATTTGTTTTACGGCTTCATTGTTTTTAGCACTTTCAACTTCATTAATTAAATCTTCCGGTAAATCAATCTTGAAAACCTGTGGCAATAATTTTAAATGTCTTTTTGTTGCAATTGGTTTAATTCCTGGGATAATTGGAACCGTAATTCCCATTTCTCTCGCTTTTGTCACAAACTCGATAAATCGTTTATTATCAAAAAACATTTGGGTAACGATGTAATCCGCTCCGGCATCTACTTTTTGCTTTAGCCATTTTAAATCATAATTCATGGAAGGTGCCTCCATGTGTTTTTCAGGATAACCCGCTACTCCAATGCAGAATTTGTTATTTTCTTCACAAGCCTGCTCGTCATGAAGATACTTCCCTCTTCCTAAATCATTGATCTGATGAACCAAATCCATTGCACTTTCATGACCTCCTTTTGTTGGTTCAAAATACTGGTGTCCTTTCATCGCATCACCACGAAGCGCCATTACATTATCAATTCCAAGATACATACAGTCTACCAAAAGGTATTCTGTTTCTTCTTTTGTAAATCCTCCGCAAAGCAAGTGTGGAACCGTATCTACATTATATTTATGCTGAATTGCCGAACAAATACCCAATGTTCCGGGACGCATTCTGGTAATTTTTCGTTCCATCAGACCGTTGCCTTTATCAATGTAAATATATTCTTCGCGAGAAGTCGTCACATCAATAAAAGGAGGTTTAAACTCCATCAAAGGGTCTATATTCCTATACAAGTCTTCAATTCCAATTCCCTTTTGTGGCGGAACAACTTCTAAGGAGAACAAAGTTTTTCCGTTTGCATTTTTTATGTGTTCTGTTATCTTCATTTTATATTTTTGTTGCTTGTTGAGAGTTATTAGTTGATAGTCATTATTAAAAACTAGAAACCAACAACTCTCAACTATTAACTTTTAAATTAATCTGCTAAATTCGGTGACAACCATTTTCTGGCTTCCTGTAAAGAAATTCCTTTCCTTTTAGAATAGTCTTTTAACTGATCTTCTGTAATTTTTCCGAGTCCAAAATATTTTGCATGCGGACTTCCGAAATAATATCCGGAAACCGCTGCTGTCGGGAACATCGCTAAACTTTCCGTAAGATACACTCCGATATTTTCTTCCACTTTTAAAAGATCCCAAATGGCATGTTTTTCCAAATGATCGGGACAAGCCGGATAGCCAGGTGCCGGACGAACTCCTTTATATTTTTCGGCAATCAAGTCTTCATTGCTTAAACTTTCCTGATTGGCATATCCCCAATATTCTGTTCTTACTTTTTTATGTAAAAATTCGGCATAGGCTTCTGCAAAACGGTCGGCCAAAGCTTTTACCATAATTGCATTATAATCGTCATTGGCTTTTTCATATTCATCTGACAACTCATCAGTCCCGAAACCTGTGGTCACACAGAAAGCTCCCACATAATCAGTTTTTCCCGAACTTTGAGGAGCAATAAAATCGCTTAATGCTAAATATTCTTTGCCTTTAGACTTTTGAAGCTGTTGCCTTAATGTGATGAATTTCGATTGTTGTTTGTCATTTTCGTCAAAAATCAAAATATCATCATCTTCAGTTGAATTTGCCTTAAAAATTCCGAAGATCGCTTTAGCTGTCAACGATTTTTCATCTAAAATTCTCTTTAAAATAACCTGAGCGTCTTTAAATAATTCTTTAGCCTGAACACCTACCACCTCATCATCAAAAATATTCGGGTATTTCCCGTGAAGATCCCAGCTTCTGAAAAATGGCGACCAGTCGATAAACGGAACCAATTCATTTAAATCCTGACCTTCGAAAACCTGTATACCTAAATTATTCGGTGTGAAAATTTCTTCGTTTTCCCAATCAATTTTAAATTTATCTTTTCTTGCATCTTCAATCGAAACATATTCTTTATCAATCTGTCTGTTCAGGAACTTTTCACGGAAATCTGAATAATCATTCTTTAAATCGCTTACATATTCTTTATTTCGATCTCCCAACAAAGAACTCACCACATTTACCGCTCTGGAAGCATCGTTAACGTGAACAACCGCATTTTTATATTTTAAATCTATTTTTACCGCTGTATGTGCTTTTGAAGTCGTTGCACCACCGATCAATAAAGGGAAATTAAGATTCTGACGCTCTAATTCTGATGCGATGTACACCATTTCATCTAAACTTGGCGTGATCAGACCACTCAAACCGATAACATCAACATTATGTTCAATCGCAGCCTGAATAATCTTTTCGGCCGGAACCATTACCCCAAGGTCAACAATTTCGTAATTGTTACAGCCCAAAACAACGCTCACGATGTTTTTACCAATATCATGAACGTCTCCTTTTACCGTTGCCATTAAAATTTTACCGTTAGCAGGTCTTTCACCGTCTTTTTCAGCTTCAATAAACGGCTGTAAATAAGCAACCGCCTTTTTCATTACCCTCGCCGATTTTACAACTTGTGGCAGGAACATTTTCCCACTTCCGAACAAGTCACCGACAACGCCCATTCCTGTCATTAAATTAACTTCAATAACATGCAAAGGCTTGGCAGATTGTAACCTTGCTTCTTCTACATCTTCTTCAATAAAACGGTCGATTCCTTTTACTAAAGAATGCGTAATTCTTTCCTGTAAAGGTCTGGTACGCCATTCTAGCTCTTCAACTATTTCTTTTTTGACAGATTTATTCTTTTCAGAATAATCCAACAATCTTTCTGTTGCGTCTTCTCTTTTATCGAGAATTACGTCTTCTACAAGACCTAATAATTCTTTATTAATTTCATCATAAACCTCCAACATCGCGGGATTTACAATTCCTATATTCATTCCCGCCTGAATTGCGTGATAAAGGAAAACTGAGTGCATCGCTTCTCTTACAGTATCATTTCCTCGGAAAGAGAACGAAACATTGCTCACTCCTCCACTTACAGAAGCGTACGGAAGATTTTGGCGAACCCATCTTGTTGCTTCTATAAAATCGATTGCATTTCTCCTGTGTTCATCCATTCCCGTTGCAACAGGGAAAATATTTAAATCAAAAATAATATCCTCTGCCGGAAACTTCACTTCATCGACTAAAATATGATACGATCTTTTTGTGATTTCAAGTCTGCGATCATACGTATCAGCTTGTCCGTCTTCATCAAATGCCATGACAATAACCGCTGCACCGTATCTTTTGATAGCTTTAGCCTGTTTTACAAATTCCTCTTTACCTCCTTTTAAACTGATAGAATTAACTACAGATTTCCCCTGAACAACCTGTAATCCGGCTTCCAAGATCTCCCATTTTGAGGAGTCGATCATGATAGGAATTCTGGAAATATCCGGTTCTGAACCTACTAAGTTCAGGAATTTTATCATGGAAGCTTTTCCATCGATCAATCCGTCATCAAAATTAACGTCAAGGATCTGCGCACCGCCTTCAACCTGATGACGGGCAATATCCAAAGCTTCAGAAAATTTCTCTTCTTTAATTAATCTTAAAAACTTTTTTGAACCGGCAACATTTGTTCTTTCACCAACGTTGATGAAATTACTTTCCGGCGTTATAATCAAAGGCTCTAGGCCCGATAATCTTAGATACCTGGTGTTTGGTGTTTGGTATTTGGTGTTTAGTAATTCTCCTCTATTTTCCATCTTCTTGTTTTTTGAAATAATTAATAAATCCATTCAACAACTTTTTGGATGTCTGGATTTCCTCATCAATTTTAATAAAAAAAGTTTCATCAATATAATTTTGATCAAACGCAATATATAGTTGAGTTTCTAATTCGAAAATAGAACCTCTTGATATGTATAAAAAAACTAAAGTTCCTTTTGGTGTGTTCCTACCACATCCCTCTGCAATATTTGAAGTAATGGAAACAGCACATCTTCTCATTTGATTTGTTAATCCAAATTGTTCACCACCGGGAAACTCTTTTGTTATGTTATAAATTGAATTGGTTAATTTTCTTGCAAATAACCAAACATCTAATTTTTTAAAATCCTGAAAACTCATAAATCGTTGTAATAATCTAAATACCAAACACTAAAAACTAAATACAACTTTTCTAGGCTCATACTTATCAACCAAATCTGCAATTGCTTTGATGTGATCTGGCGTTGTTCCACAGCAACCTCCGATAATATTGATGAGTCCTTTTTCTACGTATTCTCTGATTTGTTCTGCCATAAATTCTGGTGTTTCATCATATTTTCCGAACGCGTTGGGAAGACCGGCATTGGGATAAGCTGAAACAAAGAAATCTGAATTATGTGCCAACGTTTCCAAATATGGCGTCAATTGATTGGCTCCCAAAGCACAGTTAAAACCAACACTCAATAAATTCAAATGTGAAACTGAGATCAAAAATGCTTCTGCGGTTTGTCCACTCAATGTTCTGCCTGAAGCATCGGTAATTGTTCCTGAAACCATGATCGGGATTTTAATTCCTCTTTCTTCATTAATTTCATCAATCGCGAAAAGTGCTGCTTTTGCATTTAATGTATCGAAAATAGTTTCAACCAATAAAATATCTGAACCTCCGTCTAGTAAAGCTTCAGACTGTTGTTTGTAAGCAATTCTCAATTCGTCAAAAGTGATCGCTCTATAACCAGGGTCGTTTACATCCGGACTCAAACTTGCCGTTCTGTTGGTTGGCCCGATCGAACCTGCTACAAATCTTGGTTTATCAGGATTTTGGGCGGTAAATTCGTCACAAGCTTTTCTTGCAATTTTTGCCGACTCATAATTCAGTTCGTACACCAGGTCTTCCATGTGATAATCTGCCATCGCAATGGTTGTTCCTGAAAATGTATTGGTTTCGATGATGTCCGCTCCTGCTTCCAGATATTTTTTATGAACTTCCTCGATCGCATGAGACTGCGTTAATGAAAGTAGGTCATTATTTCCTTTTACAGGATGTTCATAATCCTTAAACCTTTCTCCACGGTAATCTTCTTCCTCGAATTTATATCGCTGAAGCATTGTTCCCATCGCTCCGTCTAACACAAGGATTCTTTCGGATAATGCTTTATATAGTTGTTCTGAATTTTTCATTTTATTTATTTTTTCATCGTTGAATTAATGATTAATATTTTTTCCACAGGTTTCACCTATGCCTATTGTTGTTGAACCTTCCTGATTCTTTTGCAGCCCGACTTGAGCGGAGCTCTTTTTTGTGTAGCAAAGCGAAACAAAAAAAGCGGGAGCGGAAGGCGGAGATAGCTGCCCAAATTATTTTAATCCAATGCCTGTTTCAGATCTGCGATGATATCGTCTACATTTTCCAGGCCTACCGAACAACGAACTAAACCAGCCGTAATTCCTACTTCATTTCTTTCTTCATCTGATAATTTCGAGTGTGTGGTAGAAGCCGGATGTGTAACAATCGTTCTTGTATCACCAAGATTGGCAGAAAGAGAACACATTTTTATTTTATCTAAAAAATTTCTTCCGCCTTCAATTCCGCCTTTGATCTCGAATGCAACGATATTTCCGCCCAACTTCATCTGCTTTTTTGCCACTTCATAACTTGGGTGAGATGGTAAGAATGGATATTTTGTTAATTCTACATTCGGGTGGCTCTCTAAAAACTCAGCTACTTTTAAAGCATTTTCGCAATGTTTCTCAACACGGATCGCTAATGTTTCCAAGCTTTTTGATAAAACCCAAGCATTGAAAGGCGACATTGCAGGTCCCGTATTTCTTGCAAAAAGATAGATCTCACGAATCAAGTCTTCTCTACCAACCGCTACTCCTCCTAAAACACGACCCTGACCATCGATCAATTTTGTTGCTGAATGAACAACAACATCTGCACCATATTTAATCGGCTGTTGAAGATAAGGTGTTGCAAAACAATTATCTACAATAAAAATAAGATTATGTTTTTTTGCTATTTTTCCAAAAAACTCTAAATCTAATACTTCAATCGCAGGATTTGTAGGTGTTTCAAGGTATAAAATCTTGGTATTTGGTTGAATATATTTTTCTACGTTTTCCACATCTTCCGCTTTGAAATAAGTTGTTTCAATATTCCATTTTGGGAAATATTTTGTGAACAACGTGTGAGTAGATCCGAAAACTGACTGACAGCTCACAATGTGATCTCCGGCATTTAACAAAGTTGCAAAGGTTGAATAGATCGCGGCCATTCCTGTTGCAAAAGCATATCCGGCTTCTGCACCTTCCATTTTCACAATTTTATCTGTGAATTCCGTTACATTGGGGTTTGAAAATCGGCTGTATAAATTCTTTGGCTTTTCTTCTGCAAAACTCGCTCTCATATCCTCCGCATCCTGAAAAATAAAGCTGGATGTAAGATATAGTGGCGTAGAATGTTCGTCAAACTGGGTTCTTTCAGTTTGCGTTCTTATGGCGAAGGTTTCAAAATTTTCGTTTTCCATTATTTTTTTATTTTTCCATAGGTTTCACCTACGGCTATTGATATTGAACCCTTCGGGTTCGCTGATTATTTAGTTTCGCTTACTCTTAAAATATCTCCGAAAACACCTCTAGCAGTAACTTGCGCTCCGGCTCCGGCTCCCATGATCACGATTGGATTTTCACCGTAACTTTCGGTATAAATTTCAAAGATTGAATCTGAACCTTTTAATTGCCCTAATGCAGAAGTTGCGGGAACAGAAATTAATTTTACATCCAATTCACCTTTATCTTTTTGTAAATCACCATGCAAATCACCAACATATCTTAATACATGACCAGGCTCTTGGTTTTCTTTGATTTTTTGGTATTCTTCATCTAATTCTCCAAGTCTCGTAAGAAATTCCGGTTTAGAAACAGATGATAAACTTTCAGGTACAAGATTTTGAATATTGATGTCATCAAATTCATTTATTAAATCTAACTCTCTCGCCAAAATCAATAATTTTCTCGCCACATCGTTTCCAGATAAATCTTCTCTTGGATCCGGTTCTGTATATCCTTTTTCTAACGCTTCATTAATGATCGTTGAAAACTTATCATCTCTTAAAGAAAAGTTGTTGAAGACATAGCTCAATGTCCCGGAGAATACGCCTTTGATTCTTGTGATATTTTCTCCTGAAAGGTGTAGTAATTTTATGGTATCAATTAACGGTAATCCCGCCCCAACATTGGTTTCATACAAATAACGTCTGTTATTTTTGTTCAACGTATATCTTAGTTTACGGTATTCCTCGATTGGAAGTGTATTGAAAATTTTGTTGGAAGAAACCAAATCAAATCCATTTTCTGCCAAAGCATGATAATTATGAACAAAATCTTTGCTTGCCGTGTTATCAACAACAATCAGATTTTCCAACTGATTTTCTTTTGAGAATTTGATTAATTCCTGAACATCTGATGGACTTTCTGCTGTCAATACCTCATCATTCCAATTGGCATCAAACCCATATTTGTTGAAAGCAATTTTTCTTGAATTGGCTACTGCTACAACTTTAAGGTCGATTTTTTTACGCCTTCTGATTTCTTCCGATGACTGTAAAACCTGTTCGATCAAAGTTTTCCCAACATTTCCGTGACCGATAATTGCTAAATGAACCGTTTTTGGTTTTTTAGAAATTTCGGATTCGATGATATTTTTTGCTTTTTCATCTTGTGAAGAAGTTACCACGATATTTACACGTCCTTCGCTCGCTACTTGATTTAAAAGTAACGGGAAAACGTTATTTCTAGCCAATTCTGCCAAAACTTTGTTGAAATCCTCTGCAACAAAGCCTAAAACTGACACATTATTTATGCTGTAAATCTGAGAAACTTTCCCTGACTTTCTTTCTGCTTCAAATTCGTCGATCAGACAATTTACCGCTTTTTCGGAATCGGCTTCCTGAACTAAAATTGATAATCCGTTTTCAATTGCCTGTTGAGAAATTACTCCAACACTGATTCTCGCTAAAGTAAGCGCTTTAAAAATTCGTCCGTCAATCCCGATTTCACCTAAGAAATCCTCTCCTTCAAATTTGATGATTGACCTGTTTTTTAAAAATTTTATTTCGTTAGCATTTTTCATCGTCTATAAAATATTTTTAATGATGTTATTTAATTGTTCGTATTCCATTAAAAAGGCGTCGTGCCCATGAATTGATTTGATCTCGTGATAGAAGACATTTTCCTTTTTTTCTTTAAGCTTTTCAAAACACATTCGGATTTCGGAAGCGGGAAAGAATAAGTCTGTATCAACGGAGATCATGTGCATTCGCGCCTGAATTTTCTCCAATTGAATTTCTTCTGCGTTAATGTTCATTAATAAATGATTCATCAGTTTATAAGATTTTAAACTAAATCTCTCGTTTAATGAATTTCCGTGATAAACAAGCCAATCTTCCGATTCTAAAAGCTGTTTTTCCTGATTGTATTTGTTTTGAAATCTATCGTTTAAGGATTGAGGTGTCCTGTAACACAACATCGCATGAATTCTCGCTTTTTGCAATGGTTTATCATTTCCATTTAATAAAAATTTCTGAACCATACATTGTGCATGAAGCCAATCATGAGTTTTGTAATCGCAGGCAATAGGGATGAAAATATCGGCAAGCTTTGGGTGTTGAACCAACATTTCCCAACCGATTCCTCCTCCCAGAGAACCTCCAATAATGGCGTACAAGTTTTTTATATTAAGTTTTTCAAGACCTTTTAAAAAGATATTGGCAATATCTGAAGGCGTGAAATCTTCATATTCATCAATTAAAAAATTATCATAGCCGTTTCCGGGAATGTTGAAACACAGAACTGTATATTTGTTTGTATCAATTACCTGATTTTCACCGATTAATTTTTTCCACCATCCTTTTTCTCCCGAAACATCTGAGTTTCCGGTTAAGGCATGATTAACTAAAATGATCGGTGCTGAAAACAGGTCTTTCCCGAAAAGCTGGTAGCTCAACGGGATATTGTATTCCTTTTTGGAATTTGTCTGATACGAAAGATTAATATATTTTAGTTCTGTTTTCAATTCTATTATACTTTTTGATAATACAATTTGAAAATGCCACGAGAAATGGCTGAAAGAACTTCAGTAAGTTATCTGTCCAAATAAATTTTGGTAGAACGTAGCACCTTCTTCGCTTGCACAAAGGGTTGCTAAGGTTTCACAGGGTCTAATCCCTCAACCTTTCTTGATAACATTTTCAATATGTGAATGATCGAATGCTGCAAAGATAAAACTTTTATTTTAAAAATTTATAAAAATTTAATTTAATCTCGAAAAGCCTTTAAACAAAAGAGTTTCAGAGTTATGTTACATATTATTCAGATTCAAAATGTTGGAATTATTTTTCAAAAAACCTACCTTCGTCATGAAAAGTGATGAAATATGAGTGTTGAAAAACAAAGACTACAAGATAAAGACTGGAAAAACTGGGGACCATATGTAAGCAACCGACAATGGGGAAATGTGCGTGAAGACTACAGTCCGGACGGTAACGCATGGGGATCTACAAGTCATGATAAAGCAGAAAGTTATGCTTACAGATGGGCAGAAGAAGGCATCGCGGGAATCTCAGATCCAAAGCAGCTTTTATGTTTTGCTCTTTCTTTCTGGAACAAAAAAGATAAAATGGTAAAAGAGCGATTTTTCGGGTTGAGCAATCATCAGGGAAATCATGGCGAAGACATCAAAGAGATCTTTTATTACTTAGATAACACACCTACTCATAGCTATATGAAAATGGTGTACAAATATCCTATTAACGCATTTCCGTACGACCAAATTATTGCCGAGAACGGAAGACGAAGCAAAAAAGAACCCGAGTACGAGCTTTTTGATACCGGAATTTTTGACAATGATGAATATTTCGATATTTTCATTGAATACTGTAAAGCTGAGCATAATGATATTTTAGTAAGGGTAACGGTAGCCAACAGAAGCCAGAAGGAGGCTCCTATATTGGTTGCTCCGACTGTATGGTTCAGAAATAACTGGAAATGGGGATACAATTCTTACAAAGGCCTCATGAATGCCTCTTCAGAAAGTTGTATTGATATTAATCATGACAGTATTTCTATTAAAAAATTCTATTCGAGAAAGAGTAATTCAAACAGTGTTTTTTGTGAAAACGAGACCAATGCTCCTAAATTATACGGAACACTTTATTCAGGAAACACCTATTTTAAAGATGGTATTAATGATCACATTATCTATGGAAGCAACACTGTAAATCCTGAAAAACAAGGAACAAAAGCTTCTTTTTTAATTGATGAAATGATTGAAGCTGGAGAATCAAAAACTTTTGATTTCAGACTTTCTCCGAATGAAACAGATGAGCCATTTAATCATTTTGATGAAATTTTTAAGGCTAGAATTTCCGAAGCGGATGAATATTATAATGACATTCAGCACGATGTAAACAGCGAGGATGAAAAAAATGTTCAAAGACAAGCCTTCGCAGGATTACTTTGGAACAAACAGTTTTATCATTACAATGTCGGAAAATGGCTAAAAGGTGATCCCAATTTCGAAGCTCCGAGAAATTTCAACAATTATGTAAGAAATACGGAGTGGAATCACATGCACAACAAAGATATTATTTCCATGCCTGATAAGTGGGAATATCCCTGGTATGCAACTTGGGATCTTGCTTTCCATTGTGTTCCTTTTGCTATAATTGATGCTGAATTTGCCAAAAACCAGCTTCTTTTATTAACTAAAGAATGGTATATGCATCCAAACGGACAACTTCCGGCCTATGAATGGAATTTGAGTGATGTAAATCCGCCTGTTCATGCATGGTCATGCTTCCGGGTTTTTAAAATTGATGAAAAAACAAACGGAAAACCGGATCTTTTATTTTTAGAAAAAGTTTTCCAAAAACTTCTTCTTAATTTCACCTGGTGGGTGAACAGAAAGGATAAAAGCGGGAATAATATTTTCGGTGGAGGTTTCTTAGGACTCGATAACATCGGTGCTTTTGACCGAAATATGGAACTGAAAGACGGTCAACACCTCGAACAAGCCGACGGAACAAGCTGGATGGCAATGTACGCCCTGAATATGATGAGAATGGCCATGGAACTCGCTCAATATTATCAGGTTTATGAAGATATGGCCATCAAATTCTTTGAACATTATCTTTACATCGCCGAAGCCATGGAAAACATGGGAGATGGCAAAGAAGGCTTGTGGAATGAAGAAGACGGATTTTTCTACGATGTTTTACAATTAGGAAACGGCGAAAGTGTTTCTTTACGTTTGAGAAGTATTGTAGGCTTGATTCCACTATTTGCAGTAGAGGTTATTGACCATCATTTATTGGATAAAATGCCCAATTTCACCACAAGAATGGAATGGATTTTAAAAAATAAACCTGAACTTACAAAACTCGTATCTCATTGGGAAGAAGAAGGACAGGGAAGAAAACATCTCATGAGTATTCTTCGTAAAAACAGATTATCAAAAGTACTGACCAGAATGCTCGATGAAAAAGAATTTCTAAGTTCTTACGGAATCAGGGCAATGTCTAAAGTATATGAAGAAAATCCGTTTGTATTTTCAGTTCATGGAAGAGAAAATATGGTGTATTATACTCCTGCGGAAAGCGACAGCAGGATGTTTGGAGGAAACAGTAACTGGAGAGGTCCGATTTGGTTCCCTATCAACTTTTTGATTGTTGAAAGTTTACAGCGTTTTCATTTTTACTACGGAAACAGCCTTAAAGTAGAATTACCAACCGGAAGCGGAGACAAAAGAAATCTTGACGAAGTTGCCCAAGATATCAGCGGAAGATTGTGTTCTATTTTCTTAAAAGATGAGAACGGAGAACGAGCTTTTAACGGCGGAAACGCTAAGTTTAATTACGACGTCAACTTTAAAGATTACATTACTTTCTTTGAATATTTCCATGGAGATAACGGTCGCGGAGTTGGCGCTTCACACCAAACAGGATGGACGGCCACCGTCGCAAAATTGATGAAACCTAGAATGACATTATAACTAAAATAAGACACCTCTGAAAATTTTGGAGGTGTCCTTTGTTTATTTTTTCTTTATGAAAATACTAATTTCAAACTGAGTTTCTAAACGGAAAATATATTTTTTTGCAGAAACCCACTGGTTTAATTCTTTAGATTTGAAGATGTTTTCAATCTGCTTCTTACTATCTTCATCTGTAGTTTTTAAAAATTTCACCTTTTCGATATTGTTTTTTTTACCGATTGTTACAAGCAGTTTATTTTCACCTTCTTTTGATCTTGAATTTGTTTTAAATTGTTTGAATATTATCATCCTAAACCCAGTTGCACCTGTTTTAAAATATGCATCTTGATAAGTTTCAGCACAGCAAAAAGAAATATAACCTTCTTTTTCAAGCTTTTCTATTCGCTCCTTATCTTTTTCCACCTGTTTATTAATCACTTGCTTTACGCTATCAATCTTCAAAGAATCTTCTTTTGAAATAACTGTTCGTAAGTTCTCCAAAGTTGATAGATAATGTTCTAGCTGGTTCTTTCTTATACTACAGCTAATCAAGAAACTCAGCATCAAAATAAAGAAAACCCATTTTTTCATATTTATTTACCTTTCCAGTCAGTACTATTATACCCATTTACACCTACAAATAATATTTTCTCTATTTTCATATTAGCAAAAAACTGAGCAAAAGTACTATTCCATTCGCCATGATTTTGTAATATCATGGTTTTTATTTGAGCAGGTATTTCATCCTGAAAAGTAATAGATACCCAAGGGTACTGAAAAGAATTATTTGTTGCGACAGGCCACATTTCAGAATCCTCGAAAAATAAATCTAAAACATAATATTTTGACCCGGGATCTGTTTTATAATCGCAACCAAATTTTGCAACACTTATTTGTTTGCTTAATAGCTCGGTATAAAAGGTTGAAAAGTTTTGTCCGTAAAATTGTGTTTTATATGGAACTATGATATTAAGTTTTGGAACTACTCCATTATAAAAAGTGATATAATCATTTGTTGTCTGCGCTTTACAATTATGTATAAAAAATATACTTAGGATAAATATGGTTTTAAAAAATATGGTTTTCATTGTATAATATATTAATTTAATTAAGGGCATTTTGAAACTGTCACTCCTTCTTTTACAGCACCACCACTTCCAGGAACTGTTATTTGTTCAACCTTAGTATTTATTTTTTTTAGGTTTCCGTTTGCATCTACGTTTGCAATACTCATACCTATATTAAACTTCTCCAAAATATGCGCCATTGCCACTGCTCGGGGTTCATAATTTTCACCTGAAGTATCATCAGATCTACCCTCAGAATAATGATAAAATGCTTTATAAAATTCTAAGCCTATTGGACTATCTCTCTTAATAGTATGATCTTCATTGGTATTATTACAGTTTTCACTTTCAGGATATTGGCTGAGAAAAGCTAAAGCTAAGCTCGGATTATTTATTATTAATGCATACACTTCTGGTGTACCATTATTGTTACCATATACAAAACGATATTTGAAATCCGGCTGAGTAAGCAACCCTTTTATCATTTCATATAGGTCTCCACCCGAAGGATTTCCACGAGCTCCCTTGTGAGAATGTCCGTCGCCGATAAATGGATTCTGGAGCTGAGAGACAGGAATGCCTACACTATTTTGTCCCGGAATTCCTTCAACTGCATTTGTAACCTCAATACCACTAGCTGTTTTTCCTAATGCAACTGACCATTCATTCTGGGCTTCTATTTTCCCTTTTAAAATGGCATCCATTTTTTGTTTTACATTTGTATTTTTATAGATAGTATTAGCGCCTGTTATGGATGCTAAGGCTTTCGTACAAGGATTTTGATTTTGCTGGGGATTGGTATTGCCACCGGAGCCGCCACCATAAGGAAGCCCGTCGTCTCCACTATTGTCTCCTCCCATATCATTATCTTCAAAACTGTCTTCACTGATACATTTTACTACCACTTGAGGATAACAGTCCTGTGTGCCGTCATTATTCGGAAAGCAAAACAGGTAGGTTCTTGAGGTGCAGACGATCTTGGCATTCTCTGCGATTTCTTTTACAGGGGTCAGTTTTTTGTTTTCCGAAGAAATAAGATGAGTGAAGAAAGACTTTGCCTTTTCATCTTTAGAAAATTTGAAGTAGACCCTATCTTCTATCCTTTTTACCGTAACTACTCCTGTTACCTTATCTTCTCCGAAAACAGGAACCATAAGATAGCTTTCATCAAAGTTTCCGAAAGTCATGGCATATTCCCATTGGGGTAAACCTCCGTGATTGTTTTTGAAGCTTTCAAGGCTTGCATTTTTCAGAAATATTTCCTTTACATTGTTTATAAAGACCATATCTTCTTTCCAGAGAGATTTGGATTGGATTTCCTGCTTTTCCTTTTCAGAAGAAGAATAGAGGTCTTCATTCATACAGGAATACAGAAAAATACTGAAGACAGCTAACAGGAGCAGCCTGATAATAGATTTGTTTTTCATTCAGTTGAGTTTTAATTGTTAAATATAATTATTTTTATCACACCAAAGTGACCTGTGACAAAACTAAAATAAATTTATTTCCTATATCATTAATATTTTAATATTTTTGATTAAAATATTAATAAAATGAGTTTAGGTACTAAAGTAAGGCAATACCGTGAAGCAAAAAACTGGTCTCAGGATGATTTGGCTTTTAAATTAGATGTTACGCAAAGCACTATATCTAATATAGAATCTGATAAAAGTATTCCCAATTCTATGTTACTCAGCAGAATTGCAAAAGAATTTGAAATAGATATGAATCAGTTATTTGAAGATAAAATTACAAATATCAATCAAATAGAAAAGATTGAAGGAGCTGTTAATTTAGGAAATGGTACTATAAATATGCAATCACCAGAATTGATAGAAAGCATATTAAAAAACCAAGATCAGATCACCAGACTTATAGAATCTCAAAATAAACTCATAGAGAGTTTATTGAAAAAATAGTGAAGAAGTAAAGAAACTATTTGGGTTTACATCGTCTCAAGCTGAGATCGTACAATCCCAAATAAGTTCTAGCTGTCTCAGGTTGAGAAAGCCTTAACCTAAAAGAGTTGGCTTTGTCATAAATTGAGACTCTTTTAACCAATATAAGTTCCGTCCGTCTCAACAGGAGAAATCAAAATACTATATAGCAGACCACTTACAACAGTTACTTTGTCATGCTGGAAGCATCTCTACAAAGTGGGTTTAGATTCCCTACGGGAATCACAAACTTTAGGCTAGATTTTAGGGATTTACTGTAGATTGAAGTACGCAAGAGTAACACAAATATCAATACAAATCAATAAAAAAAATTATTATGGACAACCAAAAATTGACTTCCCTTCATCTCATTAGTTTACATCACGCAGAATTCGGGCAGTTTATCGTTCGTTTTTTTGAAGATTTTTCTCAAACTTCTTTAGATGCCAATACGGATGCGGACTTCAAAAGAATGTTTGATGCTCTGCAAAATCAAATTCCAAACTATAACAGCGCACTAGACCAGATACGCGCCAGTGAAGAATCTGAAAAGATTGCAAATGCAGACAAGGTGAGAGATACGGATGTTCAGGCTTTAAAGGATTCTATAAAACCTTATAGAAATGCAAAAGCCCAAACTGAGAAAGATGCCTATACTTCTATTAAAATATTGCTGGATCAGTATAAAGGCGTAGAAGATGCATCCTATGAAGAAGAAACCAATAAACTGAACACTTTAATTACAAAACTTCAATCTCCCGAGTATAGTTCCCAAGTGGCAACGTTGGGGATTGTGAAGTTCGTTAATCATTTGTCAGATTCTAATACTGCATTTAATGATCTATTTGCCCATCGCTCTTATCAGACTTCCCAAAAGCAAACCTATGATGTAAAGGTTCTAAGAAAAACCCTTACCAATGATTACAGGCAAATGGCGAATTACACAGCTACTTTAGCCAACGTGAAAACGGATGCTTTTTATAAAGATGCATTAGCGGTTATTAATAACGGAAGAAAGTATTTCTCAGATGTGCTGGCAAGAAGAAGCGGAAAGCCCAGTCCTCCGAAAACTGAGAATAATATCAAAAAATAAAGAAATCGTTTTTCAATATTTTACCCTTTCATTCAATGGAAGGGTATTTTTTTATAATTATTTACCATCCTATCAGAAATAATTAGAATAAAATACATTAAAACCTGTTTTTAATTAAAATTCAATACTTAAATTTAAATTATATTAAATTATTCGCAACATATTGCATATATTAGCGATACAAAAAATACAGCTTTTATGAAAACAAAACTACTAAAGATTACAGGCTTGCTGTTGTCAATAATGTTCATTAATCAAACCAAAGCACAGGAATATCAGCCGATCTCTATTCAGAGCGGATTCAATGCCGATGTTATCGCTAACGGCGTTGGTCCTTCTGCTTCATCCATCAACAATGATGTAGACGGAGTAAGCTATGCCTTTGTATCAAAAGATTTTCAACTGACTTCTTCAAGCACACCGCTTACTTATGGACTGCCAGTCAACAGGATTATCAATTCAGCGGTAGGTTCTACTTCAGGATTGAGCTATCAGCTGGCGCCCTACAGCTCCAACAATTCTTTAAGACTAGAAAACGTAAATGATTCCGGCACGTTAACTCTTTCAACACCTACACCGGTTCTAAGCCTGTATATGCTCGCAACTGGCGGAAGTGGAGATTGTACCGTTAATGTTACCGTTAATTTTTCAGATGCTACCACTCAAACTTTCAGCGGAATTGCTATCTCGGACTGGTATTACGGTTTAAATTTTGCCATTCAGGGGATTGGAAGAATTAATATAAATAATGACAATTTAGAATCCGGCAGCGGAACAGATCCCAGATTATATCAAATCCCTTTAGCCATAAACCCGGGGAATCAATCTAAAAATGTACAAAGTATTACGGTAACCAAAGCATCAGGCGGGATTCCTAATATTTTTGCTTTTTCAGCGGATCTTTATTCTGCATGTTCGTCTCCTTCAAATATTACTTACACTTCTACAATGACGAACGCCACTGTAAGCTGGACACCTTCTGCCAGCGCCCCTTCATCAGGGTATCAATATTATGTAAGCACCTCTCCTACTGCACCAACAGCAACAACGACACCAACAGGAAGTGTAGCAGCAGGAATAACTTCTGTAACCTTAAACAGCCTAATAACAGGGCAAACTTATTATTTCTGGGTAAGATCAAACTGTGGTTCATCACAAGGTTTCTGGAAAATGAAAGAATTCGCAACCGGGCAGGTATCCACAACATACACCTCAGGAGATATTAACACAATGTACAGCAGTGGTACGCCAAGCCTAACAGCGACAACAAGCTGTCCCGGCTTACTTACAGTTGCCATTCCGGCAGGTTACAAAATAAAATCTACCAGCGTGTCTTATGCCATGACCACTCAGGCAGACGGATGGATGGAAGAACAAAACAGTTTGCTGGTCTGCACTACCAACAATACTTCAGAGCCATCTGTAACAACGGGCTCAGGTGGAAGTCCTGGAACTTTTTTATATGAAAGATCTGGTTTAACTTTAGCCAATAACCTTACAGGAAATGTGAATTTCGAACTGAGAGCATGGAGAACATATGGAGGATCTGGCTGTAACGCAGATTATAACCAGGTTGATAATAACACATGGAAAGTAAATGTAACGTTAGAGCCATTGGTTTTAGCAACAAATGAAGTGAAAGCTGAAAAGCAATTAAGTGTTTATCCTAATCCTTTCACAAATGTTTTAAATATTGAAAAATCAGACAACGTAAAACGTGCCGTGGTAACGGATCTTTCAGGAATTACAGTAACAACTTTTGATAATCCATCTTCAGGATTACATTTGGAAAGTCTGAAAACAGGAGTTTATATTTTGACGTTAACAATGAAAGACGGCACTCTAAAAAGTACCAAGATCATTAAAAAATAATATCACAAAAAACTTATTGATAAACAAAAACCGGACGCAGAGTCCGGTTTTTTTATCTCGTGAGGTAG
Organism: Chryseobacterium limigenitum; assembly: GCF_900114875.1. GTDB lineage: Bacteria > Bacteroidota > Bacteroidia > Flavobacteriales > Weeksellaceae > Chryseobacterium > Chryseobacterium limigenitum. The sequence continues at coordinate 304,001 of NZ_FPKW01000002.1, read as the reverse complement.
AGAAAAAGTACTTAAATTTTCTCTCCGTTTACGTAAACTTCATATCCAATTTCTACATTCGGCTCTAAGGTTTTAGAAACGGAACAGTATTTTTCAAAAGATAATTCGGCTGCTTTTTGTGCTTTTTTAGCGTCAATATTTCCTTCCAGCAAAAATTTAACTTTAATAGCCTGGAAAGGTTTTGCATCATCAACCTGAACCCTTTCTCCTTCTACTTCTGCTTTAAAATCAGTGATTTCCTGTCTTTGTTTTTTCAAAATAGAAACTACATCTATTCCGCTGCATCCTGCAACTGCCATTAAAACACTTTCCATTGGAGAAACTCCTTTTGCTCCGGGTTGTGTTGTATTATCCAAAAGAATGGAATTCCCTTGAGAATTGGTGCATTCAAATAAAAAATCGTCGTTGAGTCTGTTGAGTGTAATTTTCATTTTTAAATATATTTGAAGATGCCTCGACTCCGCTCAGCATGACAATCCTGATACGATCTGCTTAAAACACGATGTTAACCAATGTCACGCTGAGCGGAGTCGAAGCGTTTATGTATAAATTATTTTATCCGTAAAATTATAAAATTCCTCTCGCTTTTATCTCTAAATATTTATTGATAACATCGATATTTAAATTTTCAGGAAGTGTGTAAACTGTATAGATCCCGTATTTACGAAGCTCCTGAATGATTAGTTTCTTTTCAAATTCAAATTTCTCTGCAATAATTTCATCATAAATTTCCTGCATACTTTCAGGATTTTTATTGATCAATGTGTGAAGTTCTGCATTTTTGAAGAATACGACCACTAATAAATGGTTTTTTGCAATTCCGCGGAGATATTTTAACTGACGGTTGAGTCCGTCCAATGTTTCAAAATTCGTAAACAATAAAATCAAACTTCTCTGATTGATCGAATATTTTACATCCTGATATAATCTGTTAAAATCACTTTCAAAAAAGTTGGTATTGATATTATAAAGTGCTTCCGAGATCTTTTTAAGCTGACCGGATTTATTTTCTGCCGCAATTTTATTTTCGGTTTTCTTTGAGAACGTCATCATTCCCGCACGATCACCTTTCTTTAAAATAATATGAGACAAAGCCATCGTTGCATTGATTGAATAATCCAAAAGACTCAATCCGTTGAAAGGCATTTTCATGGTTCTTCCCGTATCAATCAACATAAAAATACGTTGGGATTTTTCATCCTGAAATTGGTTAACCATCAAACGATTCGTTTTAGAAGTCGCTTTCCAGTTGATCGTTCTGATATCATCACCGGGAACATATTCTTTAATCTGCTCAAATTCCATAGTGTGCCCCAGCTTTCTGATCTTCTTAATTCCACCCAGCAAAAATTCACTTTGAAGTGCCATTAATTCATACTTTCTGAGGTGTACAAATGATGGATATGAAGCTAAATTTGCATCTTTCTGAAACCTAAATCTTTTTGAAATAAACCCTATCGGGGACGATGCATAAATATTTAAACTCCCAAAATTATATTCTCCTCTTTCCTTTGGCTCTAAAGTATATTGAAAATAGATGTTTTTTCCCGAGTCTATCTGTTTTCTGATCAAGAAATCCCTCTTCTGAAACTGAAACGGTATTTCGTCAATAATTTTAGTCTCGATCTTAAAACCATAATTATTTTTGACATCAATTTTCACAGGATTTTCATCGCCATTTGATAATTTCTCAGGCAAAATTCTTTGTGCTAAAACTCCCTCTTTTTGGTTAAAAAGCAAGAGATAATCAACCATCGCTGCAAGAAAACAAATCAATAAAACAGCATGAGCCACCACCATTAAAACAGGGAAGAAAAATGCCAAGACATAAAGAATCCCCACTCCGATGAGCGCAACGAAAAAGCGAGTGTTTATGTATAAATTTTTCATAGGCGTTAAGATGTAAGCAGCAGGCGATAAGCTTTAAAACTTTGTGGATAACTAAGTCCTAAACCCTTATTCCTAAAACCTACCTCGGAATCTCTATTCCTTCTAATATTTGTCGGATTATTTCATCAGCGGTTAAGCCTTCCATCTCTCTTTCCGGAGAAACGATTACCCTGTGTCTCAAAACGGCATAACTTGCTTCTTTGATGTCTTCCGGGGTTACAAAATCTCTTCCTCTCAATGCTGCGAAAGCTTTTGAAGCTGTTAATAAAGCCAAACTCGCTCTCGGTGAAGCTCCCAAATATAAGAACTGATTTTCTCTTGTATTAATAATGATTTTTGCAATATACTCTATCAAATGAGTCTCAACAATCACTTCTTTAACTAATTGCTGGTAACTTTTCAATTGTTCCGCACTAATCACTCGGTTTACGGCTTCTGTTTTATCTTCTCTTTTGCTTTCGTGCTGATTTTTAATAATCGTAATTTCCTGTTCAAGATTAGGATACCCAACATTAATTTTAAATAGAAAACGGTCTAATTGAGCTTCAGGAAGTCTGTACGTTCCTTCATGCTCAATTGGGTTTTGTGTGGCAACTACCAAAAACGGCTCCTCCATTACATAACGGATTCCGTCCATTGTAATTTGTCTTTCTTCCATTACTTCAAACATCGCAGCCTGAGTTTTCGCAGGTGACCTGTTGATCTCATCGATCAGAATAAAATTGGAGAAAATCGGTCCTTTTTTAAATTCAAATTCAGAATTTTTGACATTGAAAATTGATGTTCCCAAAATATCAGAAGGCATTAAATCCGGCGTAAACTGAATCCTGCTGAAGCCAACATCAATTGTCTTAGCCAGTAATTTTGCCGTAATCGTTTTTGCAACTCCCGGCACCCCTTCGATCAAAACATGACCGTTAGATAAAAGTGCTGCCAAAAGATGCTCGACCATACTTTCCTGACCTACAATTACTTTTGCAATTTCAGATTTCACTTTTTCTAAACTTGCACGAAGTTCAATCATATCAATTCGAGATTGAAAATCGCTTTCTTTTTTATCGAGATTTATAGAATTTTGATTTTCTATGTTTTGGTTTTCAAGGTTTTCCATAATTTTTAATTTTTAAGCTCTGTAGGAGCGACACTTTAATCATTATAAAATTCAAACAAGTATTTTTCTTCATATTGTATTTCAAATTTATTCAAAAGATCAAGATATTCTTCTTTAAAACTTTTCTTTTTGTGATGCTCTTCCTGATTAAGGATATAATTAACAACTTTATTAATCTGACTTTTTGAATACGAAAATGCCCCATAACCTTCCTGCCAGTTAAACTTTCCATTTACCCATTTCTCTTCATTAATAAATCTGGAAGAATTTGCTTTAATTTCGCGCATAAAATCTGAAATTTTAAAATTCAAACTATTAAAACCTACAAAAAGATGAATATGATCCGGATTTGCATAAATAGCCAGTAATTTTTGATTTTTATATTTAATAATTCCGGAAATATATTTATGTAAATCTTCTCTTTTTGAAGAATGAATCAGATTTTGTCTTCCCTGTACAGCGAAGATAAATTGAATATAAATCTGAATATACGTATTTGCCATTTCTGTTTCACTCCTACGGAGTTCAAATTATAATTATCTGTTTTATCTACAAACATTTCGCTCCTACGGAGCTCACCTTCTTAAGTCTCACTTTAAAATATCATCCAAAAGTTTATTCATTCTAACCAGATCTTCCTTCATTACGCTTGCATAAGGATCCTGTGCTTTTTTAATAAGGTTTATTGCTTCATTCATCATTTCAATCGGTTTTCCTGTTTTCAGCTGAAGTTTTTTAGCAAATTTTTCATCTAAATTTTGGGTATCAATGAGGAAGTCAAGCCTTACTTTATTCAGAAAATATTGGGCTTTTTTAGCCATCATATCATGAAAATCGCCTTCCTGAAGATAGAGGTTTCCGATACTTTTTACAAAATCTACCGAAGTATTTTTCAGAGGTTCAATGACAGAAACAATACGCTGTTTCCTTTTTGCATTAAAGAAAACGAATAATACCAATCCGCCCAAAAATACCCACCAGGCATATTTCAATGCCGGATTTGACAAAATAAACCTCATAAAGAAATGAGAAACTTTTGCGCTACTTTCTACAAACCAAATCGTTTCTTTATCGTCAAGATACGAAAAAACATCTTGAGCATATTTTATGTTTCCGGGTTTCAAAAGATAATAATTCGTCATGAAAAGAGGTTCGCAATGAACGTAAATATTTCCTTTTCCGAATTTAATTTTAATAAAATTAGCCTGATCCGAATTGTTCTTTTCAACTGTTTTTCCGAGAACTTCAACCTGAGGCTTTATATAAGAAAACCCTCTTCCTGACGGAAATTTATCTAATTTAATAAAATCGTTCTGGTATTTTTTATCAGTCAGTTTCAACACATTTTCATCTGCAAAAGATATTTCTGAATCATAATATCCGATGCTGTCTGAAACCTCTTTTGGAATTTGACTGACAATCAACATCGCATCTGAACCTTTGGAAACCTGATCTAAAATCTTGTTCCAGGATTCTGTGTCTACTTCAGTTTCTACAACCAGAATATTATGTGATCCTTTTTTATGAGTACTGTAATAGTCGTAAGGCGTCTGATCTATTTTTTTCAGCTTATTTTTAAAAAGATCTTTAGCTTCATGATCAAAAATAAACAATCCGAAAGGTGATTTCTCATTCGTATCAAAATTCTTACGCCAATCGGTAACCTCTTTTTTGTTCACTTCAAGCAACGCCAAAATCACCATCACAACGATGAAAATTACAGCATATATTTTGAAAGTTTTATTCATTATGAAAAGAGTTTAATTAAGGTTTAAATGCCTGGTATTGGGCTTTGAATTTCTGATAACCCTGCTCATCAATGCTGAATTCTCCATACCAAACATATTCGAAAATGTATGATAAATTAGAAAATTCATTTTTCAGATTCGGTACTTTTAATTCTGTCACGTAATCTTTATTGGTCTTTTCGGGATTCCAGTTGATGGATTTTTTATCGCTTAATTTTTTAAGTACAAATAAAAACTGATAACGAATTGCAGAACGATAATCTCCCTCCCTTTCAAATTTGGCAATACTTTCAGGGAAATTGATCTCATGAATGTTTTCATGAAGTTCTTCATCTTTAATAATTACTTTCTTATTCTTTTTTCCGAAGATAAAATTTCCATCTTTTCCGATCAAATATTTAATAATAAAATACAGAAGAAAACCGACCAGAACAATGGCAAATATCCGCATTAAAATCCCTGCAATATTACCGGATTTCGTGAAAACCGTATCTCCAAAAATACTTTGCAATATTTTATCGATCTTTCTTAAAAGCTTTTGCCAGAAAGATTCTTTAGGTTTAATAGTTGTATAATCAAACTCATTTCCTTTATATCTCGACTGAATATTTTCCTTGAATTTTTTTGGATAGACCGTGTTTTCTGAAACCGGATTTTTAAGCAAAACAGAATCTGCACGGTACATATTTTTGTAATGTCCCGTGTTCAATGAATCTATATATGCTTCCGCAACAGGCGGCGGACCTGTCTGATCCTGAGCAAAAGAAGATTCAAAGGAGAAAAATATCAGTAAGAAAAAAAGGATTTTATTCATTATTACCGATGGTGTCTATTTCTGCTAATTCTACTTTTTGATGAAGGTCTGTTCTGCTGTCGTAATACATTAATCCTGAATTCACGTACATCATATTTGAAAGGAAAAATGATACAAGCATCGAGATTCCGTAAAAAACAAAGAAAAGTATTCCGGCTGTTCCTGCAAACGGATTCTGTTCAAAATTACCATCCGGAGCGGACGTTAAAAGTGATCCGTAAAAAAACATCAGCGGAACAAACGTAAAAATTGATGTCACAACATATAAAATAATTGAAACAATGATCGTTGCTCCCCAATATTTCCAATACGGAGATTTCTCTCTGCCGTTCGGATAAGAAAATTGAGAACGGATGGAATAGCTTAAACTTTCGAAAAAACCTCGATTAGAATTAAAATAATCATACATCAAAAATGTAACAACATTGAATAAGGTAGGAAAAACCAGCAATATCAAAAAGATTCCTATCACGATTAAAACCAACACATAAGAAAATCCTATTATAATGAATGACAGCGGTGTAACGACAAATACCATTCCCAAACAAAGCTTGGCAATTTTTCCTGCATTGTTTTTAAAATCGCTCAAAATATCATCCGTTTTGATCTTTTCCTGACCCTGTCCCAATCTCTTCAGATAAAAAACGGGAAACAGATAATTAACGATCATTAAAATCAAGAAAAGAAGAAAGGTAAGAATCCCGACAACGATCAGCATTCCGAGATTGTCCTCAAAATATTGTTGAAAATAATAGCTTTCTCCGCTAAGATTAGAGCCAAAAAGTTGTGAGAACAATTCTCTGTACCCTAATACAAATACTGTGACCATTAGGATCATCAGCAAACCATTCAGTAAAATATAATTTTTGAAGTAATTCTTACCGTATAGTTTGAAAAAATTAAAACTATCACTTATAAAAGTTCCGAAATCTCTTTTTTTATAAAACTGCATCATTGATTTGGCTGTTAGTTTTTTTATTAACAATTGACGGATAAATAATATAATAGAATCCTATGATCGCCAATGTTCCGAAAATAATAATTAAATTCAGAATCAAAGGCATTTTTAAAGCATGTCTTGTGATATATCCTTCAATAATTCCCGCACAGATCGTAAAAGGAATTGTGCTTAAAAATATTTTAAATGAATCTTTAAATCCGTTTTTAAAAGAATTAAATCTCGAAAAAGTTTTCGGAAATAAAATAGACGCTCCCAAGATCAATCCGCACATCGCTTCAACAACCATCGAAAAAATCTCAAAAACCCCGTGAAGCCAGATTCCTCTTGCGCTGTCTTTCAACGCTCCGTAATCGTAGAAAAAATATTGGAAAGAACCCAACATCACGCTGTTTGAAAGCAAAGCGTACAATGTTCCGACTCCGCCTGCAATTCCGTAGATGTATAATTTTGCGCCGACTCCGATATTGTTGAAAATAATTCCGATCGTACTTCCCCACGTTGAGCCGCTTTGATATATTCCGACAGCATTTCCTTGTTTAATATTTTCTATGGTTTCGTTAACATAGCTTTCTCCAAGAATAATATTCGCAAAATTTTTGTCATAAATGGCAGAAAGAACCCCAATCAAAGTAAACAAAGTAAAAAACAAAAATGCGTATGTCAAATATCTTCTGTACTGATAGACCAATAAAGGAACTTCAGTTTTGAAAAAATACAGCAATCTGTTTTGCTCTACTCTTTTCGTTTTGTAAATTTTTTGAAATATCTGAGAAGATAAGTGGTTTAAATAAACCGTTGTATTACTTTTGGGGTAATAAGTCTGCGCAAAAGAAAGGTCATTGATAAGGTTGATGTACAACGAAGACAGGTCATCAGGATTTTTTTTAATTTTCCCTTGAATAACCTGTTCAATTCCCAACCATTTTTCTTTATTTTGTTTAATGAAATAAACCTCTCTCATAATTGTAAGGCTAAAATAATAAAAAATATGTCTCAAATTGCGATTAATACTTCACAAAATGTAAATATTAATTTCAACATCGCCAGTGTTGGAGAAAGAATGCTTGCGTTTATCATTGATCTTCTGATTAAGGTTGCGTATGCAGTGATTGCTTTTTACGTATTTTTCAATTTTTTTGATCTTGGATATTTATTAAACGGGCTCGATCAATGGTCGCAAATGGCAATTTATATTGCGATTACATTTCCTATCTATATTTATCCTGTTGTGCTGGAAAGCTTGATGGAAGGCCAGACACCCGGAAAAAAATTAATGAAGATCCGAGTTGTGAAAATTGATGGTTATCAGGCAAGTTTTGGAGATTATCTGATTCGCTGGATGTTCAGATTGATTGATACTTCTTTTGCAGGTGTTGTTGGTTTAATTTCTATGATCGTTTCTAAAAACAATCAGCGTTTGGGAGATATTGCTTCAGGAACGGCGGTGATTTCTTTAAAAAACAGCATTAATATTTCTCATACGATTTTAGAAAATATTAAAGAAGATTATATCCCATCATTTCCGCAGGTTATTGCTCTAACCGATAATGACATGAGAATTATTAAAGACAATTACACAAAAGCTTTACGAGTTGATGACAGACAGATTATCAGTAAACTTTCTGATAAAATAAAAGGCATTTTAAAGCTTGAAGTTGATGCTACAAAAATGACGGAAAGGCAGTTTATTAATGTCGTTATTAAAGATTATAATTATTATACGGGAAAAGATAATTAAGAATGGGAATGGTCAATTTTGCTTTGCAAGTGAATTATTAATTATCTTCACTATAAAAAAATTGACGCGAGAATCGAATTGACTATTCACAATTCACCACCTTAAGTCGGTGCAGTTTTTGTATTGAATCAACACAAAGCCTTAATTATGAAATTTGAAAACAATAAATCCGGAAACGGTGGAGTTCTTACGTTAAATAACGAGATCAAAGAAATCGGAAGACTCACTTATACTATTTTCCCTGAAGATAATAAATTGATCATTTCATTCGTCTTGGTTCATCCGGAATTTGAAGGAAGAGGAATGGGAAAATATTTGGTAGAAGAAGCCATAAAATTCTCTAGAGAAAATAATTGGAAAGTATACCCTCACTGCTCTTACGCAAGAGCTGTAATGACGAGAATGAGTGATATTGATGATATCTTTTTAAAGAATTAAAACCTCATTGACCAATATTTGCTCAATATCATCCGGGTAGTCAACTTTCAGATGATGATCGGTAGCTACCCAATCTTTTATTTCATTTAAATCTAAAACTTTAGAATTTGGGATTCCCATTTTATCTAAAGCACAGGCATTACATTCCTGCTCGTATTGATTATGAATAGGAATAACGAATAATTTTTTATCCATAAAAAGGGCTTCGGCAGGGGTTTCGAAACCGGCGTTGCATAAAATACCTTCACAGTTTTCAAAATATTTTAAATATTGAATTTCATCAATTGGGAAAATTTCAACATTTTTTACTTTAGTCTGAACTTTACTGTGTTTAGAAAACACTTTCCATTCAACAGGAATTTGTTCTAAAACTTTAATGATATTTTCATCAGAAAAACTCGGTAAATAAACAAGATAATACCCTTTTTTATCAGGATTGAGGTTCCTGATCTTATGTCTGATAACAGGTTTTTTAATTTGAGGATGATAATTTTCAAAATGGAAACCTATCTTCCTTTCACTCGGAACGTAATATTCCAAAATTAATTCTCCAAGAAAATCTTTCTTTTTGGGCTTAGGAGTTTCAGGAAAACTCATAGAAGCTTGGTGACTTAATTCGATCATTGGAAGCTTATTTAATTTAGAAGCCCAACCCGTCAAAGGTTCGTAATCATTAATAATTAAATCATACTGCATTAGCTCTAATTCCCTGATTGTTTTTACGGCTTCAAGAAATTTATTCTCAAAAAACGTTTTTCGGTAGGATAATCCTCCGGTTTTATTGTAAAGAAGGGAAATGCCCTTATGTTGATAGTTAATATCAAAATCAGCCTTTAATTGCGATTGGTGACCACTGATCAAAGTATCAACCGAAGCGTATTTTTTTAGAATAGGAATAATTTCCTGTGCTCTTGCGACATGTCCGTTTCCGGTGCCCTGAAATGCGTATAAAATCTTCATTTAAGAAAAATTAGTTACTATTTTTAAAAGCTCAGAATTATCCATCTCCTGAATTTCTTCTGCTTCATCATCTTTCAACAAATGTTTATGTTCGTCGTAATAAAAGATCTTCCATTCGTTATCGTTGTATTCCAATGCCGAAAGGTTTTCAATCCAATCTCCTGAATTAAGATAAGTACAAGACCCTTTTTTAGTTACAACTTCACGGATTTGAGGCTGGTGAATGTGTCCGCAAATAACGTAATCATAATGATTGTCAATGGCCAGTTCAGAAGCTGTTAATTCAAAATCTCCGATATATTTCACTGCTTTCTTTACGTTGTTTTTTATCTTTTTTGAAAATGAGTATTTCTCTTTCCCCATTTTCTCTAAGAACCAATTTACAACATTATTGATTACAATTAATAAATCGTAACCTTTTCCTCCTAATTTCGCGATCCATTTAGAATGCTGGACGGATGCATCAAAAACATCTCCATGAAAGATCCAGGTTTTCTTTTGGTTGATATCTAAACAGATTTTGTTGCAGACTTTAAGCTTACCCAATTGAAAATCGGTAAACTTGCGGAACATCTCGTCGTGGTTCCCTGTGATGTAGTACACTTCGGTATTTTTGGTGGCCAATGAAAGAATTTTCTTGATCACCTTTAAATGAGGTTTAGGGAAGTAAGACTTTTTGAATTGCCAGATATCAATAATATCACCATTCAATACTAAAGTTTTAGGCTGAATAGAGTTCAGATATCTTAATAATTCTTTAGCCTTACATCCATAAGTTCCCAAATGAACATCCGAAATAACAACTAACTCAATATCTCTTTTCATAGTTTTATGCAAAGAAACTAATTGAAAGTTAACTGTATATGAATGTTATATTATTTTTATAGAGCGTTCATCAACTCTTCTGTGATTTCCATGTTGTGATAAACGTTTTGTACGTCATCATCTTCCTCGAAACGGTCAAGCATTTTCATGTTTGCCTTGAACTGCTCTTCTGTAACTTCTTTTGTATTGTTGGCGATTCTTTGAAGCTCTGCACTTTTAACCTCGATTTTAAGCTCATCCAATTTATGAGATAAAGATCCGAAATCTTCAAAAGCAGTTGTTATCATTACTTCTTCTTCATCTTTTTCTACATCTTCTGCTCCACCGTCGATCATTTCCATTTCGAAATCATCCCAATCCATCTTGATTTGAGCTATATCGATACTGAAAATACCTTTTCTGTCGAAGATAAAAGCTAGCTCACCATTCTTACCAAGGTTACCGTCAAACTTATTGAAAATAGCCCTTACGTTTGCAACAGTTCTTGTTGTATTGTTTGTTGTACATTCTACAAAAAACGCAACACCACCTTGTCCGTATCCTTCATAAGTGATCTCTTCATAGTTTTCTGCATCTGCACCACTTGCCTTTTTTATCGCTCTTTCAACGTTATCTTTTGGCATGTTTGCACCTTTCGCATTCTGGATACATCTTCTCAATGCAGGATTTGCTTCAACATCAGGGCCACCGGCCTTAACTGCTAATGCAATGTCTTTACCTATTTTAGAGAAAGTCTTGGCCATTTTATCCCAACGGGCCATTTTAGAAGCTTTTCTATATTCAAACGCTCTTCCCATTTTTATTTTTAAATTTTCAACAAAATTAATTAAAAGTAAACGAAAAAAAAATACCCCCAGAGAACTGGAGGTATTTATATTTAGAAAAATTTAATTATTTTTTCTTTTTAGCAGCAGCTTTTTTCTTAGCTGGAGCTTTTTTCTTAGCAGTAGCTTTTTTCTTAACTTTTACTGGAGTTGCATCCTCGTAGTCTCTTTTCTTAAGAGCATTCCACTGAGCAGCATCTTCAACAGCAGTTACAACTACTTTTCTGTCAACTTGTCTTTCAGCATCAGAAGCAGAAGCAGGAACTTTAGCTTTAGCAGCACCTACACCGATTGATTTAAGAGCGCTAGCATCTACACCTCTTGCATCTAAAGCAGCAACTACAGCAGCAGCTCTTTCTCTAGATAATTTCAAGTTGTAAGCAGCAGCACCTTTAGCATCAGTTCTACCTTCTAAAAGATAGTTACCACCGTCTTTCTTAATTAATTCAGCAGCAGCATCTAATGCTGGAGTAGATTCAGCTTTAATTGTAGCTTTGTTGAAATCAAAGAATACACTTCCTAATTTTTCTTCAACACCTGTAGCTGTAGCAGTTCTTGGCTTAGGACATCCGTTATATTCTGGAAGACCTGGAACTGTAGGACAAGCATCATCTTTATCAAGGATACCGTCACCGTCTGTATCTGGCCAAGGACAACCGTTGTTTTCTTTTGGACCTGCAACTGTAGGACAAGCGTCATCTTTGTCGATTACACCGTCACCGTCTGTATCTGGCCAAGGACAACCGTTATTTTCAACCGGACCAGCAACATCTGGACACTGATCGTCTTTATCTGGAACTCCATCACCGTCAGTATCAGGACATCCTTGGAATTCTGGTAAACCTGGTGTATCTGGACATAAATCGTCTTTATCTAAGATACCATCCTTATCTCTGTCTCTGTTTCCGAATCTGAAGTTTAATGAAGCAGAAGCTTGCCAGAAGTTAGCAACAGTAGACTTATCACCTGGAGTTGAAACGTAATCTCCTTGAACACCTAAACCGAAGTTTTTAGTCAACCAGAAGTTTACCCCAGCACCAGTAGAAACTGTAAAGAAGTTAGCTTTACCGTTTTCGTTACCGTTGTCTCCATTAGATACAGACTCAACTAGATTTCCGTTATCATAGCTATTTCTAGGAAAAGTAAGAGCAGTATAATCATGTCTTAAGTAGTTAGCACCAACTCTTAAATATGGATCAAACCAAGATTCTTCGTTCCATAAAAGACCTGCAGCCTTTACTTGTAAACCAAGACCTGTCATCAACATAAACTCTTTACCTGTGTTGAATCTTTTGTTTTCAACATTACCAACAGAAGTCTGCCAGTCTACTACAAAACCTTTAGCTACATTTCTAGCAACTGTAAGTTTAGATAGTGGAGGTGTAATAGAGAAGTTGTTCGTGTTGAACAATGTCTTTGATAAGTTATCAGCAGAAAATGTATTGCTAAAGCCTACTCGCGCCGCCTTATGGTTTTCCGCATGAGCACCAACTCCGATCATCCACGGATTGTTGGTAGTCTGAGCGAATACAGTAGAAGCTACAGTAAGCGCTAAAACTGAAATTCCTAATTTTAGATTTTTCATAGAATTAAATGATTAAATAATTGATAATGCAAAATAAATATAATTTTTCTTTATATACAAAGTTTTTCAAATGATTTTTAACTTTTCTTTAATATTCTGTCCAGATTTCGTTTGTTTTCTCTATCTTTTATGCTCTCCCTCTTATCATACAGCTTTTTCCCTCTTCCCAACGCTATCCAGACCTTTGCTTTTCCTCGGTCATTGATATATAGTTTTAGAGGAATTATAGTATTTCCTGCATCTTTTAACTTCTTTTCGAGTTTCTGCAATTCTTTTTTGTGCAACAGCAATTTCCGTTCCCTTTTTGTTTTGTGATTATAAAAAGTTCCCAATTTATATTCATCAATCATCATATTAATGATGTACAACTCCCCATTAATAAACTGACAGAACGATTCTGTTATAGAGGCTTTCGAAGAGCGTAAAGATTTGATTTCAGTACCCGTTAAAACCATACCTGCTTCCATTTCTTCGATAAATTCATACTCGAATCTGGCTCTTCTGTTTAATATATTGACTGTTTTTTCAATCTTCATTTTAGTATTCCTAATAGTTACATTAAAATTGAGTCTTACCCAATCCTACACGGGGTTACCCCTTTTAGGGCTCCCCTTTTTTAAATTTCGTTAATGAAATATATAAAAAATACCCCACATTTAAAAACTTGAATATTACATTATTACGAAATACCCAAATTCTTTTCGTATTTTTGCGCCAAATTTACAAAACTATATGTTAACAGTATCTAACTTATCTTTACAATTCGGGAAAAGAGTTCTTTTTGATGACGTAAACATCATGTTTACAAAAGGAAACTGCTACGGAATCATCGGAGCAAATGGTGCAGGAAAGTCTACATTCCTTAAAATATTAACAGGAAAGCAGGATCCAACAACAGGACACGTATCTCTGGAACCAGGGAAAAGAATGTCAGTTTTGGAGCAGGATCACTTTGCATACGATCAATATACTGTTCTGGAAACTGTTTTAAGAGGAAATAAAAAATTATTTGAAATAAAAGAAGAGATGGACGCTTTGTATGCCAAAGAAGATTTCTCTGATGAAGATGGTATCAAAGCAGGTGAACTTGGTGTAGTTTATGATGAAATGGGCGGCTGGAACTCAGAATCTGATGCACAGACGATGCTTTCTAACGTAGGTATCAAAGACGGTATGCACTGGCAGATGATGAGTGAACTTGAAAATCAGGACAAGGTAAAAGTTCTTTTGGCTCAGGCTCTCTTTGGAAATCCGGACGTGCTGATTCTGGATGAACCTACGAATGACCTTGACATTGAAACAATTGCCTGGTTAGAAAACTTCCTTGCAGACTACGAAAATACAGTAATTGTTGTATCTCACGACCGTCACTTCTTGGATACGGTCTGTACAAATATCGGAGATTTAGATTATGCTAAATTAAACCTTTATACAGGAAACTACTCTTTCTGGTATCAAGCTTCTCAATTAGCAACAAGACAAAGAGCTCAGGCTAACAAAAAAGCTGAAGAAAAGAAAAAAGAACTTCAGGACTTCATCGCAAGATTTAGTTCAAACGTTGCAAAAGCTAAACAGGCAACTGCGAGAAAGAAAATGATCGATAAATTAAACATCGATGATATTAAACCTTCTTCAAGAAGATATCCGGCAATTATTTTCGAAATGGAAAGAGAAGCAGGAGATCAAATCTTGGATGTAAAAGGTCTTGAAAAAACGAAAGACGGAGAATTATTGTTCTCAAACATAGACTTAAACCTTAAAAAAGGAGATAAAGTTGCTGTACTTTCTAAAAGTTCTTTAGCCATCACAGAATTTTTCGAAATTCTAGCAGGAAATACTGAAGCAGATAAAGGAACTGTTGCTTGGGGAGTTACGACAAACCAGTCTCATATGCCTTTAGACAACACTAAATTCTTCCAGGAAGATATCAGCTTGGTAGACTGGTTGAGACAATTCACTAAAAACGATGAAGAGCGCCACGAAGAATTCATGAGAGGATTCTTGGGAAGAATGTTATTCTCTGGTGATGAAGCGCTGAAATCTTGTACAGTATTATCAGGAGGTGAGAAAATGAGATGTATGTTCAGTAGAATGATGCTTCAGAAAGCAAACGTTCTTTTACTTGATGAACCTACCAACCACTTAGATTTGGAGAGTATTACAACATTGAACAACTCATTGTCTAACTTTAAAGGAAATCTTCTATTGTCATCTCATGACCACGAAATGCTTTCAACGGTCTGTAACAGAATCATCGAATTAACTCCTCAAGGAATTATCGACAGAGAAATGACTTACGACGAATATCTTGCTGATAAAAAGATCAAGGAACTAAGAGAGAAAATGTATTCTTAATCATTAAGAATCAAAATAAATTATAATAAAATTCCTCAAAGTAAACTTTGAGGAATTTTTATTTTTAAAAAGAAATTTTAAATTATTTCGTAAGTTTTGCTGTTGGTAAAGTAACCGCGCCAGGATCTTTCCATAAACCGTCTTTTTCTGCTCTTTTCTTAATAGCCTGAGCTCTTTTCTCGCTGTCAGGGTGAGAATTAAACATTTTTTGAAAACCAGACTGAGTACTTCCTTCCGAAAGCAATGCTAATTTTTTGAAAGCAGTGTAAGCTCCCACAACATTATATTTATTCGCTTTCATGAAATCATAAGAATAGGTATCCGCCTCTGATTCTTGTTTTTTACTGTGAGAAGCATCAAGAAATTCATTGGCCATTTTACCAACCTGACTGTCATTCAATGTCGCGACAGAAGCTGAAGCCGAAGAAGCTGCATCCAATGCAGCAGCCTTTAAATAAGCAGATTTAATAGCATCCTTCGTATCTTGATTTTTAACATGACCAATTTCATGACCAATTACTGCAAGCAATTCATCATCTGTCATAATATCCATCAAAGAAGAAAAAACACGCACACTTCCGTCTGCACAAGCAAAGGCATTAATATCTTTTACTTTGTAGACTTTATAGTTAAGATTAAGACCATCCTGAGCCTTATGTTTACCGAAAAGTTTGTTCAGCCTTACCGTATAAGGATCTTTTGGTCCGGCAATAGCATTATTCTTATCCATATAATCTACTGATTCTTTGGATAATTTTATAGCATCCTCATTCGTGAAAGTAAGCGCTTTTGAACCTTTAGACACAACATCCACCGCTTTTCCAAGACTAATTTTCTGTGCATTGACAGCACCAATCGTGCCCAATAAAAACACACCGATGATAATTTTTTTCATAGTAATAATTTTTAAGTTTAGTCTGGCGAATATATCATTTTTTAAATGAAAAATCCTTTCCCAGAAAATTCTGAAAAAGGATTTTACACCTAATATTAAGAAATCACTTATACAATAAACAAAGATGCAATTGTAGTTGCGTCACTACCACTTAAAACTTCGTCATAAGCAGCAGAACCTGCAGCTGCGCCAAAAGCGTTTGCCGTATTGAATCCAGCTTGATTTGTATTACCTTCACCTGCATACACAGCATTGGTTGCAGCAGGCATGTTTCCACCATCTGCCAGTTCTATCCAGCCTTTATTAGCTCTCATTCTTCTTACCTGAGAAGCGTGTCTTGCCTCAACGGAATGGATCTGCAAAGCTGCCTGTAAAACGGCTTTGTTCGACATCACATTTCCAGCCTGTCCTTTATAAGCTCTAACTCCGGTATCTTCAAAAGCCTGAGCCAGAATAAGGAATTGATTATAATCACTAAAAGGAGCAAAAGCACCACCTACCGTAAAATCGAAAGTTGGTTTAACTCCAGGCGTTACCCCTAAAGAAGTCAATGTACTTTTCAAAAAGGCAACATGAGCAGATTCATGTTTTGAGATCTGCATAAATACAACTTTGTCCGCACTCGGAATAAGACCTGCGGTACCTAATCCTTTTGCATAATATTCATCTTCAAGATATTCTAAAGTTAAAGCCAGCTGTAAAGCGTCTGTTAACGGAGTTTTAAAATAAGTACCTGAAGTTGTTGTGGTTTCAGCTTTCGCCGAAGTTGCCATTAAAGTTCCCAATCCTAATGGTACAGCAGCAACAGCCGCTTTTTTACCGATTGAAGATATGTTCGTAAGAGTTTCTAATCTTGATGATTCTGTAGTGAAAAATTTATCGTTAGAAAGCTTATCTAGTAATTTAAGAATGTTCATAATTGTTGATTTTGAAGATGAATAATTTAGCTAATACCTCTTTCTTTCCAAGTAAATGGCGTTTTGATGAATCCTCCGGCCACACTTACAATTTCAGTTGGCTCTTTAGCAACATCCAACCCGTTTGCGTTGATCACATCATCCCCTGAAAAATCAGCAGAACCAGGATTGATCAGATTTCTGATAGCAGAAGCATGTCTTGCCTCAACAGAAACGATTTTTCCAGCAATGACTAAATAATCCGGATTTGTAATATATTTTCCCGCTCCGTTATAAGCAGCTACACCTGTATCTTCCAAGGCTTTTGCTGTAGCTAAAACTGAAGCTCTGCTACTGAAATTCACGTTTGGATACTGAAATTCCAAAGTTGGCAATACATTAGTTGTAGCTCCGCTGATGGCAGCTTTAAAGAAATCTCTGTGAATGACTTCATGATGATAAAGATCTGTAAAAAGTGTTTTTTCGGCATCAGAAATTCCTGAGTAGAAGTTGTTTACTACCTTGGTATAAAAATCTGCTTCCAGTTGTTCAAGTGCATACGCATAGTTTAAAACACCAACATCTCCTGTTCCGAGATCAAATTTATTGGCTGGATCCATATATTGATAATCAAACTCATTATCATCACATCCTACAAGGGCAAGGCCTGCCATAGCAATACCAAGACCCCCAAGTTTAAGAAAGTTTCGTCTTCCGGTATCCAAAGTGGCACCTTTGTTTGAAACACTGATCGTTTTTTTCATAATATTAATTTTTTAAGTGTTATAATGTTACTTACGAGGACAAATCTGTTTCGGTTTTCATTATTTCAAATTTTATTGAATTTTATTTTAAAAAGTTTCGACAAAACAACTAAAACACTGATAAACAAAAGATTATTAAATTTTACAGTATTTTTTTTATGATAACAATTCCTCGTTTTTAAAATAAATTTTCACTATTTTTGTGAAATGAGTCAAAAATGGATTTACAGGCCTGAACCCGATGAGGATATAGTGGATGGATTAAGTTCGTCACTTGGTTTTGGAACTTTCGAATCTAGACTCCTCGTTCTTAGAGGGATTGACGATTATCAAAAGGCCAGAGAATTTTTTAAACCAAATCTTACCGATATACACAGCCCGTTCTTAATGGCAGATATGCAAAAGGCTGTTGAACGCATTGCAAACGCTA
This sequence comes from Chryseobacterium limigenitum, assembly GCF_900114875.1. Taxonomy (GTDB): domain Bacteria; phylum Bacteroidota; class Bacteroidia; order Flavobacteriales; family Weeksellaceae; genus Chryseobacterium; species Chryseobacterium limigenitum. Next base: position 285,767 of record NZ_FPKW01000002.1, on the reverse strand, counting down.
TCGAAAACGGAGAAAAAATAATGGTTTACGGAGATTACGACGTAGATGGAACTACTGCCGTAGCTTTAATGTACCTATACCTCAGCAAAATTGTTGAGAAAAAATATTTAGATTTTTATATTCCGGACAGAAACTCTGAAGGTTACGGAATTTCCACAGAAGGAATTGATTTCGCCAAGCAAAACGGGTTTTCGTTAATTATTGCTTTAGACTGCGGAATCAAAGCTCTCGACATGATCAACTATGCTCAAAGCTTAGATATTGATTTTATCATTTGCGACCACCATTTACCCGGAGACGAAATTCCGAATGCCGTAGCTGTTTTAGACCCAAAAAGAAGCGACTGCAGATACCCGTTCAAAGAACTTTCAGGGTGTGGAGTTGGTTTTAAATTATGCCAAGGTTTAAATACCATTTACAAACTTCCGGAAGCAGAATTATTTGAATTAACAGATCTTCTGGCAATTTCTATTGCTGCTGATATTGTTTCTATGACCGGCGAAAACCGGGTTTTGGCTAAAATGGGACTTAAAATTCTTAGAAAAACGAGAAATCTAGGGTTAAGATTATTAATTCCGGAAGATAAATTATCTCATTTCGAGATCTCTAATATTGTTTTTGAAATTGCTCCGAAAATCAATGCTGCAGGAAGAATTTCCCATGGAAAAGCTGCTGTTCAGTTGATGGTTTCGGATAATTTGAAACACGCTAACCAGATTGTTGGTGATATTATGAACCTCAACGATGAAAGACGTGAACTCGATATGAATTCTACCCTTTCTGCTTTGAACCAGATTATTGAATCTCAACAACAAAGCAAGCTGACAACCATTGTTTACCATCCTGAATGGAACAAAGGTGTTATCGGAATTGTTGCTTCAAGACTTATTGAAACCTATTATAAACCAACTCTTGTTTTCACCGATGGAAACAACGGAGAAATGGTAGCTTCTGCGAGATCTGTTTCGGATTTTGATGTTCATGAAGCGTTGGATATCTGTTCAGAATATTTCCTAAAATTTGGAGGGCATCACGCAGCTGCAGGACTTTCAATGGAAAAAGATAAGTTTGATGCTTTCAAAATAAAATTTGAAAAAGTTGTTGCCGAAAAGATCAAAGAACATCAGAAAGAACCTTCTATCCTGATAGATTCTGAGATTCAGATTGATGATGTGAACAGAGAGTTTATTAATTTCCACAGAAAATTAGCGCCATTTGGGCCTCATAACATGAAACCTATTTTGGCGATCAAAAACCAGAAACTTTCCGGTTATGTAAAAACGATGGGAAAAGATAATAATCACGTTAAGTTTTACATAAAACAGGAATCTACAGGCCGAAATATCGAATGTGTTGGCTTCAAATTGGGTCAGTTTGTGGAAGATTTTAAAAATAAAAATTTCGATATTGTGTTCACTTTAGAAGAGAATCATTGGAAAGGAAATGTTACGCATTATCTTAATATTAAGGACGTTAAGTTTAGGGATTAGGATTTAGGAAACAGGAATTAGGCTTTAGTAATGGGAAATTATAAGGAATTAATTGTTTGGCAGAAATCTGTAACGTTTGTAACAGATATTTATTCAAGTACAAAGAATTTTCCTAAAGAAGAAATTTACTGTCTTACGAATCAAATTCGTCGTTCCTCAATTTCAATCCCGTCAAATATTGCTGAAGGACATTCGAGAAGATCTCAATTAGATTATATTCAATTTTTGAAAATTGCCCGTGGAAGTTCCGCAGAATCGGAGACACAATTACTTATTTCTAAAAATTTAAATTATTTAAATTTTGAACAGTTTCAAATTCTCAATGAAAAGTTAACGGAAATATCAAAGATGTTGAATGCAATAATTTCAAAACTGCAAACTAACCCTAATCCCTAAAAGCTTATTCCTAAACCCTAATGAAATATGAAAAAGATCGGTTTATTTTTCGGTTCGTTTAATCCAATTCATATTGGGCATCTGATTTTGGCTAATTATATTTTAGAAAATTCAGATATGGAAGAATTGTGGTTTGTGGTAAGTCCGCAAAACCCTTTCAAGGATAAAAAATCTTTATTGAAAGACCATAACAGATTAGATATGGTACAACTTTCCATTAAAAATTACCCAAATATGAGAGCTTCTAATGTAGAATTTTCTCTTCCAAAACCGAGTTATACGATTGATACCCTGACTTATCTTCATGAAAAACATCCGGACTATTCTTTTAGTTTAATTATGGGTGAAGATAATCTGAGCAGTTTACACAAATGGAAAAACTATGAAACGTTGATCAAAAATCATCATATTATTGTTTATCCAAGAGTTTTTGATGGAGAGAAAAAAGATTCTGATTATCTGCAAAACGAGAATATCTCTTTAATCAAAGCTCCGGTTATTGAACTTTCTGCAACGGAGATCCGAACGATGATCAAAGACGGTAAAAACGTAAGACCTATGCTCCCTCCCGAAGTTTTTGATTATTTGGACGGTAGTAATTTTTATAAGTAAATTTGCATACAGCAAAAAGGTTTTAGGAATTAGGGCTTAGGCTTTAATTAATACCTTATAATTCATCATTCATAACTCAAGAAATGGACTTCATCGATAAAATTTTCTCAAAATATTCTCAGGAAAAAATCATTAAATGGTTTAAGCAGATCTGTGTGGCAGAAGCAATTTCCTGTGTTTTATTATACGGGATTGCCATGATTTGGATTCGTTATGATGAAAATTTATATTCGATCATATTCATAAGTGTTATAGGAAGTTTGCACGGACTTTTCTTTACGCTTTATCTTTTGCTTTGTCTTCCGGCAAGAAAAATTTATAATTGGGATGATGAAGATTTTGTCTTCGCATTATTGTCTGCTTTTTTCCCTTTCGCGACTATCTGGGTTGATAAAAAATTAGCCCGTTTCGATAGAGAATAAAATTATTTTTCTAAAATTTCGCATTCCGCTGTAACAAAATCCTTGTTACAGTTGTCTTATTATGTAGAAAATCAAAGTACATCAGAATTTTTATTTAAATTTTAACCACTGTAAATCAACACGTTAAAATAAGTATGAAAATATTTTTACTACTTTGTATTGCAAGATACTAAATTAATTATATATCTTTGCAATATCAAATAATAACAGATACAAGCTATTAACTACATAAAATTACTCTCATGAAAACTCAAATACTCATCGCAGCCATATTTTTCAGCGGATTGACCTTCGCACAGCAAAAAAAATCAGACACCTTAAAAACTAAAAGTATAGAAGGTGTAACTTTAACAAAACAGGTTTTCAAAAAACAAAGTGACCGTTTTGTGTATGATGTTGCCGCTTCTCCTGTGACGAAAGGAAATACAACCTTCGATATCTTAAAGCAAACCCCACTACTCTCTTCTACAGACGATAAAACGTTGAAAATTGCAGGAAAGAACAATGCTTTAATCTATATCAACGGTAGAAAAAGTAATATGGATGCAGATTCTTTGGTTCAATTCTTAAAAAATACGCCAGCAGAAAACATCCAGAAAATAGAGGTGATTACTGTTCCGGGAAGTGAATTTCAGGTAGAATCTTCAGACGGAATCATCAACATTGTCTTAAAGAAAAAAATGAGCGATGGTTTAAGCGGAAACATGAGAATGTCTAACTCTCAAAACAAATTCAACGGAAGCAATGCGAGTTTCTCTGCAAATTACAGAAAAGATAAATTAGGAATCAGCGCTAATTTGAGTGGCGGTGAAAATATTCAGGGACAATCTTATGTTTTAAGAAACGGAAATGATTTATCCTCAAACGAATCTGTAGGTGACATTAATGATCCTAACAAAAATCTTGGAGGTTATTTAAATGTTGATTATCAATTAAATGACAACAGCAATCTAGCTTTATCTTGGAATACTTGGGCTAATAAAAGTTATAATTCTACAGTAGATTTATTTAATACAACCAGATCTTACGACAAAAAGAATGACGATTACGTTATGAACTACACAAGATCCAGAAACAAAGAAGATGCAAGATCTTATAATAATTCAGTCAATCTAAACTATGAACTGAAAACCGATTCTTTAGGAAGCAAATTGAACATTAATGCTGCTTACTTAAACTATAAAAGATTTCAGTTTACAGATAACAGAACAATCCTTTCTGATGTTTACGGCAATGATATAAGATTGGGAAAACAGACATTTCAGGATCTTCCACAAGTCATCAATAACTTTTCAGGTACTGTTGATTACATCAAAAAATTCAAAAATGATTTCACGGTATCTGTCGGAGGAAATTATAACAAGACAAAAACAAATAACGATACAAAAAATAATACTCTTGATTATGTTTACGATAAATTCGGAAATTTACAAGGCATAACAAATACACCAACACCCAATCACTTTGTTTATAATGAAAATATCTACGGACTTTATTTAACGCTTGAAAAGAAATTTAACGATAAGTTTTCAGGAAAAGTGGGCGCGAGATATGAAATCACAAACAGTGTAGGAACATCGGACAACGCAGCCACTCCTGATCTTCAAAGAATTGAAAGAAAGTATAATAACTTATTGCCTTATGTAAGTTTTAATTATGCAATCAATGATAAAAATAATATTTCCTATGCTTTTTCCAGCAGAATGAGAAGACCTAGTTTCTGGGAAATAAATCCTGTAAGAAATATCCTGACAGAAGATAATTATACTCAAAACAACCCTTTTGTAAAAGCATCTTCTACCTACAACCAGGAATTAACGTATATGTTTAACAGTTCTTATTTCCTGATATTAAATCATTCATTATATAAAGATGTAATTACCCAAGTGCCATTACAGCGAGATATTTTGAAAAAAAGACTGGATGAAATGGGAAATCCTGTTTTAGACGAAAACAATCAACCCATTATGGATCCTCACAAACAACTTAGATATATCCGCACCAATTTTGGAGATAAGCAGGAAATGTCTGCAATGTTAGGTATTCAGAAAACATTCTTTAAACAATACTTAACAGCTAATTTCAACATTGGTCTTCAACATAATATTAATAACGGAAGCTTAAGTGTTGACCCAACTTCAGGAGATGTTTTCCCTACTTATGAAAATAAAATACGTTCTACGAGTATTGTTATTCAAACCAATAACACGATTCGTTTAGACAAAAAGAAAACTTGGTTCTTAGGCGTAAATTATTTCTATGTAGACAAACAACAAATCGAACTTGGAATGTTGAAAGACCTAATGAGCCTAGATTTAAGTTTAAAGAAAAACTGGAACGACTGGACATTCGCCGTAAACGTAAGCGATGTATTTAGAACAAACGTTGTTGAAATTGAAGATTACCAAGACAACGGAAATTACAATTACGTAAAAAATGACCAGTTCAGAAGAGGCGTAACCGTGAGCATTACTTATAACTTCGGAAACCAGAAAGTGAAAAAAGTAAGGGACATCGAAGGTGCTTCTGACGCCATCAAAAGCAGAACAAGATAGAAAACAATCATTCTTCATATAAATTATTTTGTACAGAAACTCGTTGAGAAATCAGCGAGTTTTTTATCTTTAGTATCTATGAAAAATTTAATTCTAATTTTCGGATGTCTCTTTATGTTGCTTCTCACTACAAGCTGCAGGAAAAAAACGATAAATCTCGGTAAAGAAGTTTCTTTTGAAAGTGAGGAAAACATTTCTTACAGCAAAGATTCAGAACAGAAAATGGATCTTTACATTCCGAAAAACAGTTTAAATTCTAAACCTGATATTTTTATCATCATACATGGCGGCGGATGGCGTGGCGGAGAAAAATCTCATTTATCATTCTTTACTTTATCAATGATGCAGAAATTCCCGAATCATATTTTTGCTAATATTGATTATCGATTGGCTTCAACTTCACGCTTTGCAATCCCAAATCAGACCGATGACATCAACAATGCGATGCTCTATTTAGAAAAAACATTACACTATAAGCCTAAATTTATTCTTTTAGGAAACAGCGCAGGCGGACATTTATCCATGCTTTATGCTTACAAATTTGATCGGGCTAAAAAAGTAAAAGCAGTGATCAATATTGTTGGGCCATCCGATTTGTCTGATCCCAATTTTAAAAAATATACGGATTATTCTTTTGTTGAAAAATATTTAATTGATCCTAAAAGCCTTTCGTCAAACATATCTATGATGAATTTTGCCAGTCCGGCACATTGGATAAACAGCACCTCAGTTCCAACATTTTCTTATTATGGAAATAGCGATCAGATCATCCCGTTATCTCAAAAGAAAATATTAGATTCTCTTTTAAATAAAAACAAGATCGTTAATGAATCTTTCGAATTCAATGGCGGACATCTCGATTGGGACAAGGAAAATAATGCCTCTTTTTTAATGACTAAAATTGATGCGTTTTTGAAAAAAATAGACCAGAAAAAACCCTCAGAAACTAATTCTGAGGGTTGGAAATAAATATACTTTAAATTTTATTCTGATTTTACAACTTCCGTTCTTTCCGAAATACCATTCGCGTTAAAAGCTTCGATCTGGAAATAATAAGAATCTACTCTGTCTGCTCCGGTAAAGAAATATTCATTCTTTCCGTACACCATGATGCTTCCGTATAATTTATCCGGAGATTTTCCCCAGTAGATCACATATCCGTCTGCATCCTGATTTTGCTGCCACTTCATCCAGATGCTTCTTCTTTCACCAAATTTTTTAGCATCAGCTCTCAAAGGAACAAAGTTTTCAACCTTTGCAGGTTTTGCACCATCTCCTTTTCCGAATACTCTGAAACCGCTTAATGCAAATTTTCCTGTCGGCATTTTTAAGTTTTCCATTTTCAGGAATCTTGCTTTGGCAGGTTTTTCCAATTCTACATAATCGTGAGGAACATCTTTGGTATTTTTGCTTTTATCAACAATCACATTCCATTTTTTACCATCGTCTGAGCCATAAATTTTATACTGATGCATTTTGCCTAAAGTTTTACCCATAAACTCAACATCCTGATCCGCATAATTAATCTGAATGGCATTGATCGTAGAAAGTTCTCCTAAATCTGTTTGAAACCACTCTCCTGAGTTTCCTGTTTTTGCGCTCCAATAGGTCTTGATATCTTCATCCACCGCATTGTTTGAATGATAACCACCCAAAGTAGATGAAACCTGAACAGGTTTATCGTAATTCAACAACATCCAGCCTGCAAATAATCCTTTAGAAAAATCTTTCCCCTGAGCATATTGCGGAAGAAAGGTAGGATAATCACCATAAGCCGTATTGGTGTACATTACATCGTCTTTATCAAATCCGGCAGGCCAGATCCCCAGTCTTCTTTCAAAATTATTTTTTGTTGAAATAAAAATCGTTGAAACGTGCCACCAGTTTTTGAAATTATCTTCAAAAGTTGCTCCGTGCCCCGCACCTCTCGCAAAACCTCCCGGTTTATAAGAAAACGGATTGTGTTGCTGATATTCGTAACCTTCCAAAGGATTTTTACTAACATACACCCCGTCAGAATATCCACTGAATTCTGTTGCCGGAGCACCGTACTGCATATAATATTTTCCATTATGTTTTGTCACCCAAGCACCTTCTACAAAGGGTTGCAAGAAAACATTGTCATTATATTCTCCGAAACGTTCCCAACCGTGATCTTCTGGTTTCAATCTTAAAATAGGTTTCACAAAACCTTCAGACTGTAAATTTTTCACTTTAACTTCGGTACCTAACAAAGGCCATTCGTTGCTTGAGCCCCAATATAAATACAGTTTATTTTTATCCTCATCATAATGAAAAGCAGGATCCCAAGCACCAACTTTTAAGGTGTCGACAGCAATATGCCAGTCGTCTTTTGTCGGGTTTGTACTTTTCCAGATCGGGAAATCCTGTTCCCAGGTTGAGCCATAGACATACAAAGTGTCTTTCATCGCCCAAACTGCTGGTGCGTTAAGATCGTGAGTGTATTTGTTGTCTCTAAGGAATTTTCTTTTCACAAATTTCCAATCCAGCATATCGTCACTGTACCAATATCCTTCCTGATTGGTTGAAAAAAGGAATAATTTATTTTTAAAATTAACGATCACCGGATCAGCTGTTGCACGGTGTTTCCCTTGATTCGAAAAATTCTTGAACGGCGTATATCCGTAATCAATATTGATCGGGTTACAGAATGTTTTTTGCTGAGCATTGATAAAAAAGAATGGCAATAGCGCCATCAATAGCATAATTTTCGTTTTCATAAGCACTTTTTAGTTCATCCCGGTTAATAAATATTATTTTAAATTGAATTTTTACAAAGTTAAATGATTTTTTTAGGTTTTCTCCAAATGAACCCGTCTAAAAGATAGTGCGTTAACTGAGGAACAACTAGCAACGGGACTACGAATTGAAACCAATTTAATGAAATATTAATATTCAATGAAAAATGTTCGTTCCAAATTAAAATCTCCCATAAAAATTCCTCAAAAAAAGCAAATCCAACAATCACAGCGATAAATAAAAAAATTCCGGAAGTTGATTTAAAAATTGAAAATCTATTGAGTTGTGAAGTTTCTTTTTGTTTAATTTCTCCTATATAGATAAGAGCAATGTAAGGTATTCCGTGAGAAATTACATTTAAAAAAGTAAAGACCAAATCATTATTAAAATATACGATCCCAAAATACCATGAAAGATAAGTTCCTGTAATCAATGCAACTTTGGGAATGTTGAAAGATTTTGTTTGAAAGATTTCTACGACCGTTTTGATGATCCAAACGAACAAAATAATGAAGTAAATTATGGTGATGAAATTAATATAATCCGGAAAATTATTAAACCAATAAAATTCGTTTTCAACAAACCATGTAAAAGCTCTTGGTGTTTTAAACCAATACAGCATCGGAAAAATCGTCGCTGAATAAACTGCAACCTCATCTATTTTTTTTCTGAAATTATTAGGTTCAAATCTGGCATAAATCCTCATAAAACCATACTGCTGCCTGATAAAATGAAAAACTGCGATCAAAGCCAAAACTGACCAGAATATTAAACTCCCGAATTGATATAAAATCACACCTAAAAGCCAGCTCAAAACAGGAATTCCGTAGTACAATAATTTCCTTTTTCGAACTTCCTCTTTTACAAAATAGGTTTTAAATAATGTAGAATAAACGTGCGCAACATCCACAAAAACAATCAAAAACAGCCAAGTGTAGAAAGAATAATGATTTTCCAATCCCTGAATTTGTTTTTGAAAGAGAAAAATAATCAGCAAAATTAGAAAAGGTAGTGATAAAATAAACCAACCGTCTGTTTTTGCGTTATGTATCCAAGGTTGCTTCATAACATCTTTTTTGCAGTTCTCCAGCCCTGATAAAAGGCTTCTTCAAAAATTGAAATTCCTGATAAGTCTGAATGAGCGAAGAAAATTTTATTATCAATCGGTTGTTTTGCTGCAGAGTTTCCAAAAATCTGATTAGGAACCGGAGCAATCATCGCATGTCCGATTTTGTGAAATTGCATTTCAATAATATATTCATCGATCAAAGGATGTGCTTTTTTAAGATCATTTAAAACTAAATCTTTAAGTTCAGCTTCCTTCATCGAATATAATTTTCTTCTGGCTTTTTTACAATTATCAGTAGAAAAACTTCTGTAATAAGTGATCACTTTTTCGCCAACATTTTGACCAATATTTTGATGCTGATCATAAATATAACCCAAACCATCCGAACCGTAAATCACATTATCCCAAGCCAGTTCATTGTCGCCTCCAAATTCATTTTTAAGCGTGATCGTCGTTAAAAACCACGGAACATAATTGAAGTTTTCAGCTCTTTTATTGTTAAAAATCCTTTCATTGACAAATTGTGGCGTTGCAAAAAGAACTTTTTCAGCGATAATTTTTTTTGTTTTTTTCTGATTGTTATCGAAACTTAAAACCTCAACATGATTTTCATTAAATTTTACATCAAAAACCAAATGATCAACTAAATTTTTATCCTTTGTACATTTTGAAAGGTGCTCGGATAATCTTGCATTTCCCTCCGGCCAGGTGAAAACCTGATCTTTATATGTTTTGCTCCAATTGTTTTTTCTCCCTGCAAAATAATGGATTCCCGCCCAAGCCGAAACATAGTCGATTCCCAAACCGTAATCATCCCGACAGGAATAATCGAGCAGCCAAAGAAGCTCTTCTGATTTAAAATTATGGGTAGCGAGAAAACTTTTAAATCGCATTTTTTCCATTTGCACAAAATCAGGTTCTTCAAAACTGGAATCTTCAACCGGAATGGCAAAGTAATAATTTCCTTTGGAGTCTTTTTTCTCACGAAAATCATCCATCATTTTAAAAAACCGGTCAAATTCCTCTTGAGTTTCTGTGGAAATTCCTTTTTGGGGAACAATATCATTTTGCCAAGAATTTTTATAGAATAATCTTTCCTGCTGTGGAAAAGTCATTTGATATTCATCTAAAATCGGTTCACCATTTTCATCATCTCCCTGATAAATTCCAATTTCTTTCAAAAATTCGATGATCTCTATATTTTCTTTATTAGGTAACGGTAAATAGTGAGCGCCTAAAGGGAATTTTGAAAATTTATTTTCTCCGTTTGATGAATTTCCGCCTAAATGATTTTCCATTTCCAGTAAGAGATAATCATTTTCATTGTTTTTGCTAAAAAATCGACAAGCCGACAGCCCGGAAATTCCGCCACCGACAATTAAAAATTTAATTTTAATTTCTTCCGAAGGTTTAGGGAAATCTTTTGCCCATAAACGGTGCCCTAAAACAGAGTTTGTTCCGGTAATTTTAAGTAAAAATGATTTTGTTTTCTTTTCGCAATACTGTAAAAAGGACAGCGCGATTCCACCCCAAAAAAGGGTTGTCAGAAACTCTTTTCTATTGTACTTTTCCCCACTCTTCATCAAAATATCTTACTAAGATTTGATTATCCAATCTGTTAACCTCCACCTCTTTCGCCATCATATCTTTACTGAAATAGCTCATCTGCGAAAAATTATAATCATAAAACCTTAAACCCGGAAGTTTTCTCATCACATGATTATTAATTGAATCATTTGAGGCCATACAATATCCCCATTCCCCAAAAGACGGAACATACGTATGATAGGCCTGAACAAAAGGAAATATCTGATTCAATGTTTTCTGAATGCACCAGAAAGACTTCGGAGCAAAATAAGGTGATGTTGTCTGTACAACAATTCTTGTATTTTGGGTCGTCAGATTTTTTAATTCTTTATAAAACTGTAACGAGTATAATTTTCCTAAACTGTAATTGGACGGATCCGGAAAGTCGATAATAATGACATCATATTTTTGAGTTGAATTTTTTACCCAAACATAAGCATCCATGTTAATAACTTTCAATTTTGGATTGGAAAGTGAGCTTTGATTCAACTTTTTCATAGTTTCATTGTCCTTGAAAAATTGGGTCATTTCTCCGTCCAGATCAACGAGTGTAATATCTTTTACATCTTTGTATTTTAATACTTCGCGGACTGCAAAACCATCTCCACCACCTAAAATCAAAACATGATCAACCTTCTTTGCCATAGACATTGCAGGATGAACTAACGCTTCATGATAACGGTATTCGTCTGTCGATGAAAACTGCAAGTTATTGTTTAAATATAATCGAAATTCATTACTGTTTCTCGTCAAAACAATCCTTTGGTAGGGCGAATTATTAGCATAAACGATGTTTTCACCGTATAATTTCTCTTCAGAAAAGGCTAAAATTTTATCTGAAAATATAAATAAAACAAGCAATAATAAAAAAGCTCCTATCGATTTTATTTTTAATGAAAAAGGCTTTACCAAATCATTTTTCAAATAAAAACAGAGAAAAATAGCGATAGAAATATTAATTAAGCCAAAAAACAATGGTGTTTTAATGATTCCCAGATTCGGAATTAAAACCAATGGAAAAAGGATTGAAGCCAATAAAGCCCCAACATAATCAAATGCAAAAACATTGGAAACTAAATCTTTAAACTGAACTTTATCTTTCAGAATATTCATCAGCAAAGGAATTTCCAGACCAACTAAACATCCCGTTGAAAAAACAAACAGGTATAAAGCCCACTCAAAATGCCCAACTGTATTGAATAAAAGGAAAAGCACCACAGAACTTATTCCGCCGACAATACCGACAAGGATCTCAATTTCTATGAATTTATCTATTAAGCTTCCTTTGATAAATTTAGCTAAATAAGAACCAACGCCCATCGAAAAAAGATATACCCCGATAATGAAAGAAAACTGTTTTACAGAATCTCCCAAGAGATAACTAGCCAAGGCTCCCGCAACCAACTCGTAAATAAGTCCGCAGGTTGCGATTACAAAAACTGATGATAAGAGAAGAATTTCTAAGGACAGTCGTTTTCTATCCATGAATTGCTGCTCCTATGATGATAGAAATCCCGATAATGAAAGCTCCGAAAACAATTGCCAATGCTGTATTTTTGTTTTGAGAAATCTCATACCATGTTTTTTCGGGTGTTATTTTTTCCAGAATAAAATAGCAGATCAGTAAAATTATAATTCCCAGAAATGAATATAAAACGGAATTGATAATCGGCAGAAAGTTTATATTTTCCATAATAGTTTATTTTTATTTGTGATAGTATCTGTAAAATCCTCTTCCGGAAGAATGGCTTCTTGTAGTTCCGTCGCGGTAGGTTTCTGTTTTTTCGCAATCGCAAAGCTGATTTCCCGCATACGTAAGATAAGTAAACCCGCCAAGAAATATACTTCCTATTAAAAGGATCAGCCAATTTTCTTTTATATAGTTTAAAATATTTGCCATATGCTAAGATTTTGGATAAGGTGAATTTGAACTGTTATTCCATTTTGAAACATTGAAAAGATGTCTTCCCCAGTAGCAAATTATAAAGAAAATGACCATTAGTAAAAGAATAATCCCAAAATTCCAGAAGGAAACAGGGAACCAGGTTGCATTTATATCTATTGAACTTCCGTCCACCACATTTGCCGGCGATGACTGAACGACCGGATTTATGCTTAAAAGAGAATCTAAATTTTTATTGAGGAAAACCTGTTTTACCAATTTTCCCATATCGCTTGAGTCTTTTTCCAATGTTTTTACATCGCCAAATGAAACAGTTTGTTTTGTACTGTTGTCCAATACATTTACAATCCCTGAAGCTTCTTTGGTTATGGTTAAACCTGTATCAGAACCGGAAGTTAATATTGCTCCTGTTGACTGTTGAGATTCAGCAGAAAGTACTAGATGATATTTTCCGGGAGAAACTCCGCAAATATTAAATTCTTCGGTAGTTTTACCTTCTCTCCAAGCTTCTCCATCCTCATACCCGGAGTATTCTTCTATGTCTTTAGATGCAAAAACAGCCTCGTTTGTATCTTCATTTACAAGACTTAGCTGAAGATTTGCCCATGAATTATCCACTTCAGAATGTGCATTGATCTTCAAAGGCGCTGAGCCTCCGGAAAGCGTGAAACTTTTAGAAACCATTTCCTTATTTTTCACATCTCTAAACTTAATTGTATCCTGAAAAACAGAAGTATTTGTTCGTGATGAATAAACATAAAGCTGTAATAAACAAATTAAGAGTGCTGCAATTCCCAGAACATTTATCAATTGCTTTATATTGATATAATAAGGCTGAACAATTCCAATTCCGGAATAATTTGGCATATGAGAAATTGTAAATGTTTTTTTAATGATACGTTTAGAAATATGTTTTCCGGCAAAATACTGAGTATAACCTCCCGACTGTTCCTCAGAAACCATATTCGTCCCATTTACATATTCTTTATAGCTGGCAATATTAAAATTGAGCTTATCTTCAAAAAAACCTGCTGAAGCATGAATGGTACACTGAGTTGTTTCATACCAACGGTAATTTCTCGTTTGTAGCTGTACAACTTTGGAACGTTCCTTTTTCTTCACATCTTCAGCATGAATCGGATGTAAGAAAACCCAATGCCCATCGCTTTCACTTAAAAAAGCATCATTATTTTTATAATCTTTTAAATAATATTCTCGCCAATAAGTGGCAGAACCATATTTACGAACGACAATAGCAACTACGGTGTATTCTATATAATCTATGATTCCTTTTTGCCCTATTTCCAGAACTACATTCTCAATCGGCTTTTTTACAATTTGTCTGGAAAAATTTTTATCAACATCAATAAGATTGGAACATGATATACAAATGTATTCCTCAATAGAAAATGAGGTTTCGAGCTTGTTTTCGGTTTTACAGATAGGACAAATGTAATGCATTTTTTATCTTTCAATTTTGTGTTTTTGTATGATTTTAGCATCAAAATACTGAATGACCTCATCAGCAATCTGTTCTACTTTTTGCGTATTATTCTGTGTATAATTACAAAGAAAAACATCGAAAGTAAGTTCCTTAAATTCCGGCCAGGTATGAATGCACAAATGCGATTCTTTTAGACAAACTGCTGACGTAAAACTGTTATTTTCAAAAACATGCTCCGTTATCCCGACAATTTCCACCTCTTTTGTTTCTAAAATATGCTCTATGTATTTCAGAAAACCTGCGCTGTCTAATAATAAAGCTTCTGACTCTGTTTCCAAAGTCAGAAGAATATGTAAGCCTTTATTGCTTAGTGATTTCAATTATTTATATTTTCCGCAAATATATTATTTTTTTGGCAAGAAAACTTCGGCAAGCATGCAACGTGCGCTTCCACCTCCATTTACCTCGATTGTATTTAAATCCGAATAAATGATCTCACAGTATTTTTCAATAGCTGAAACCTGATTTTCGTTTAAAGATTTAAATGCAGTCTGGCTCATCACTAAAAATTTTTCGCCATCTTTATTTTGAACCTGGAGCATATTTCCTGCAAACTGCTGCATTTGTCCTTCTGAGATTTCAATAATTTCTTTTCCTGAATTTTTGATCGTTTCAATGACTTTGCTTCTTTCCAATTCATTATCGATGCAGTCCAGACAAATTACAACGAATTTATCTGCCACACACATCATAACATTGGTATGATAAATCGGAAGTCTTTCCGAACCTACTGTCTGAAAAGAATGGAAAACAACAGGTGTGAAACCATATTTATCACAAAATTCTCTGAACAATCTTTCATCCAATCTTAAAGAAACTGACCCATAAGCCAGTTTATTGTCGTGGTCGAAAATCATACTTCCCGTACCTTCTAAGAAATGACCCTGAATTTCCGGTAAAGACCAGTCATCAATTTCAGAAACCTCAAAACCCTGTTCTTTGATCGTTTCAATAATATCTTCTCTTCTTTCCACTCTTCTGTTGGAAGCGAACATCGGATATAAAACCACTTTTCCGTCTTTGTGAAAACTTACCCAGTTATTCGGGAAAATTGAATCCGGCGTGTGAGGATCTATTGTGTCTTTTACAGTGATCACATTGATTCCTTTGCTTCTTAATTTCTCAACGAAAATATTAAATTCTGCCAAAGCCTTAGATTGAATATCAGAACCTTTCTGTTCAACCTGAAAATAATTGTTTTCCGCCGTTTCTGCATTGTAACCGAATGCAATCGGCTCTATCATTAATACTGTATCTGTTGTCTGCATTTTTCTTTGATTTAAAAATTAAAAGATTGAAAGATTAAAAAAACTCTCAAACCCTAAAATCCTACTCTCTAACAAGTGGCATCGTTGAACAACGTAAAAGACCTCCCATTTTAGAAATTTCTCTGTAAGGAATTTCTTCAACCGTCATTCCCCACTCGTTTCTCAGGTGATTGTTCATTCTTGTGAATGTTTGGTCTGAAACTACAATTTCAGGAGAGATTGAGAAAATATTCGGGAACATTTCAAACATTTCTTCGTCTGTAACGTGGAAACAGTTTTCTTCACCGAAAATATCAATGATCAGGCGGTAATCGCTTTCATCCACAAAACCGTTTTTGTAAATGATGCATTTATCTTTCCCGATCGGGTTGAATGTACAATCTAAGTGCAGAATTCCTTCATATGGAATTCTGTCGTTTTTCTTTAATTCTAAATCGATAATTCTCTTTTTTGGAAAATATTCTTTTAAAATTTCAATCGCGTATTCATTTGTTCTGGCTGTTTTATAATTTCTGTAATCTTCACTGAAACATGTTCCAATGAAAAGAAAATCGTCCCAAACGATCACGTCACCGCCTTCAATGTGAGCAGTTTCCGGAAGGTTGATGATTTTTCTCCATGCTACTTTTTCGTAAACATTTTTGTAAGCTTCCTGCTCATCGGCTCTGTCTGCGATCACATTTGAAATGATCATTTTATCGTCGATCACAAAAGCTACATCTCTTGCGAAAACCTGATTGTAATCTTTAATGATACTCGGACGCAGAACTTCTACGTCATATTTTTTCAAAACAGCTTCAAAAGCATTCATTTCATTGATGATATCCTCTTCTTTGGGATACATGTTGTTTTCGATCGAGTAATATGACTTGGCGTCATAACTTTCCTCAAGCGTGGGAACAGGTCCCATTGAATTGGGCTGGCCTAAAACTACTGATTTCAGCCTTCCCGTTTCGTTTTTAATGTTTAGTTTCATAAAGATTTATGCAATACTACAAATATAAGTAAAGGTCTGTATTTAGGAAACTTTTGAGCATTTTTATAAGCAAGGTTTAATTTTATCCTGCAAAATCTCAGTTCTACAGTTTTTAGTTATTTTTTTCGGATCAAAGACAGATTTAATTGCTTTCATCAAAGAGTTTGAAAGATAATTTTAGACATAACATATTGCTAATTATCAATTTATATTTAAAATTTTATTTACATTTAAAATAAATTCATATATTAGTGATATAATTTTGTAAAAAAATTAAACTTAATTATTAACATCAAATCACAACATCATGAACAAGAAAAATCCCGTGCTAAAACATGCACAAAAATTAGGAAGAGATCAACAAAAATCAATTGTAGGAGGTATCGCCATTGGTGGAGCAAGACGCTGCTGCGAATGGGATGACTCAGGAAAATGTTATATCTGGACATGCAATAACTGTCAATGCCCTTAATTAAAAACAGAAAACCTGCTCACAAAAGCAGGTTTTGCTTTTATCTGATTGTACTTTCTTAGCTCATCTCTTCTGAATTATTTTCTAGCCGATTGAGAATAACCGTTCGAAGGCGTTCTTCATTTTTATCACCCCATTCACCCAAAACAGAAATTACAGGAATTAAAGTTTTACCAAATTCCGTGAGACTGTACTCAACTTTTGGCGGAACAACAGGATATATTTTCTTCGTAACAAGTTCATGATCTTCCAATTCTTTCAACTGAATATTCAAAACTCTTCGGGAAGCATCCGGAATTTTCCTCTGCAACTCACTTGGTCGCAAAAAACCTTCATTGATAAACCATAATAAACGGATTTTCCATTTACCATAAAGCACTTCACCAATCAGGTCAAGACCGCAATTTAAATTAGGAGGAATTTTTCTTTCATACATATAACAAAATTAGTCAATGTTCTAAAAACAACAATAGGGGAAAAATTTATCCCTATATGAATCGTATTTCCGTACTTGTATAAACTCATCATACTCCTGAAATTTGTACCAAACTTTAAACATATGAACGGACAATTTAATTTCAATAATGAACTAAGCAATAAAATAGCCTTGGTAACAGGTGGAACAAAAGGCGCAGGAAAAGCCATCGCAGAAAGACTGTTATCTGCAGGAGCAACAGTGATCGTAACCGCAAGAAATCAACCGGAAATTACGAATGAAAAACTTCATTTTATCGCTTCTGATTTAAGCAAACCTGTAGGAACTCAAAAAGTTGTTGATGAAGTTTTATCCAAATTCGGAAAGCTTGACATCTTAATCAATACTCTTGGCGGTTCGGAAACAAAAGGCGGTGGATTTTCTGTTTTGGCTGATGAAGATTGGGAAACATCAATTCAGACTAACTTGTTGGCGCCCGTTCGTTTGGATAGAGGATTTTTACCACAAATGATCGAACAAAAAAGTGGAGTAATTATTCACATCGCGTCTATTCAGGGGAGATTGCCACTGTATGATTCTACTTTGCCATACGCGGCGGCAAAAGCAGGTTTAATTAATTACAGTAAAGGTTTGTCAAAGGAAGTTTCATCAAAAGGAGTTCGTGTTTTGACCGTTTCGCCAGGCTGGATAATGACGGACTCTGCAACGAGAATGATGGAACGAATTGCGGAAAGCTCAAATTCAACGATAGAAGAAGCAACCCAAAGCGTGATGAATGCGTTGGGCGGAATTCCCATCGGAAGACCAGCTCAGCCGGAAGATATTGCAGAATTTGTAGGGTTTCTAGTATCTCCGCGAGCAAGCTATTTAACCGGAACTGAATATGTGATTGATGGAGGAACGATTCCAACAATTTAATTTATATTTTAAACTTTTGTATTTTAGCTCTCATTAAAACTACAATGAGAAAATCTGATAAATCCATTCATAGAATTTGTATTGCTAAAATCAAAAGAAGCACCATGAAACCTTATGATTTTAAATGGGCAACGTTTTACGAAAATGATTCTAAGATTTTATTTCAACATTATCCTTTCGAATTACATGATGATGAATTGATTATTTGCTCAACCATTATTGATTCAGCCAATTTTAGCATTTTAACAACCAGAAAACTGATCACAAATGAAAATGGTACTCTTCAATTTGGAAGTTTAATTAATGCTAAAAATAAATTGTATGGCGAATTTAAAAGTAAAGATGAAGATTTTACTTTTGGAAAAGTTGAACTGGAAACTGGTGAGATTTTAAAATATTTCATTGAAACAAGAAGAGCTTCAATGATTATGGTACAAGGTGTAAAAACCGCGTTAGATATTCAAAAAAGTACAGAAGCACAAATTGAGAAAGTGGCGAAGATTTGGAATGATAAGATTAATAGACTTCTTAATAATGATTAAAATTTAACTTAAATAAAATTTCAACTTTAAAACAAAAAATCCCAAAGCATAAAACTTTGGGATTTATATTTATCTGAGACAAATATTATCTGTTCATTAAATCGATATAGTCTCTTTTTTGAGCTCCTTGGTAAACCTGTCTTGGTCTTCCGATCGGGTCTCCTTTCAATCTCATTTCTTTCCATTGAGCGATCCATCCCGGAAGTCTTCCTAATGCAAACATTACTGTAAACATTTCTGTAGGAATTCCTAATGCTCTGTAGATGATTCCTGAGTAGAAATCTACGTTTGGATATAGTTTTCTTTCGATGAAGTACTCATCTTCCAATGCTACTTTTTCTAACTGCATAGCAATATCAAGAGCTTTGTCCTCAATTCCTAATGCAACTAACAGATCATCAGCCGCTTTTTTGATAATTTTCGCTCTTGGGTCGAAGTTTTTGTAAACTCTGTGTCCGAATCCCATCAAACGGAAGCTGTCGTTTTTATCTTTAGCTTTTTCAACCCACTTGTTAACATCTCCACCGTCTTTTTCGATCAATTCAAGCATTTCGATAACTGCTTGGTTTGCACCACCGTGAAGTGGTCCCCAAAGTGCAGAAATACCCGCAGAAACTGAAGCAAAAAGACCTGTATGAGCAGAACCTACCATTCTTACAGTAGATGTAGAACAGTTTTGCTCGTGGTCAGCATGAAGGATTAATAATTTATCTAAAGCAGCAGTTACCACAGGGTTGATTTCAAACTCTTCATTTGGTAATCTGAATGCCATTTTGTAGAAGTTCTCTACATAGTTTAGGCTATTATCTCCGTGGTTTAATGGTAAACCTAGAGTTTTTCTGTACGTCCAAGCAGCAAGGTGAGCAAATTTAGCAATAAGCAATTCTGCAGCAAGATCCATTTCTTCTTTAGAGTTTACGTTAACAGCTTTCGGGTTGAAGGCAGTTAAAGCAGAAGTTAAAGAAGATAAAACTCCCATTGGGTGAGCAGAACGAGGGAAAGCATCGATGATTTTTTTCATCTCCTCTGCTACGAAATTATATTTTTTGATGTTACCGTTGAAGGTATTGAATTGATCTGAAGTTGGTAATTCACCGTGTAACAAAAGGTACATTACTTCTGTAAAGTTAGACTTTTCAGCAATCTGCTCAATAGGGTATCCTCTGTAGAATAATTCTCCTTTATCCCCGTCTAAGTAAGTAATGTCGCTAAGTGTAGCTCCTGTATTTTTGTAACCTAAATCTAGAGTGATTAAACCTGTTTGGTCTCTTAGTTTTGAAATATCGATCCCTCTGTCTCCGATAGTACTATCCACGATTGGATATTCATATGAATTACCGTCGTAATTCAATATTACTTTGTTGTCTGACATTTATTTATTTTTTTTCTAAATTTACTAAATTCCATAAAATACGGCAAACAAAAATTATCGCTTGCCGTTATTTATAATTTCAATTATCTTTTAATCTTAAATGCTCCTAATCCCGGGAAAATTGCTGTTTCACCAAGAGCTTCTTCAATTCTCAATAATTGGTTGTATTTCGCCATTCTGTCTGATCTTGAAGCTGAACCTGTTTTGATCTGTCCGCAATTCATTGCAACTGCTAAATCAGCGATTGTAGAATCTTCAGTTTCACCTGATCTGTGAGACATTACTGAAGTGAATTTGTTGTGCTGAGCCATTTGTACAGCCGCCATTGTTTCAGAAAGAGAACCGATTTGGTTTACTTTTACAAGGATTGAATTGGCAATTCCTTCTTCAACACCTCTTGCTAATCTTTCAACATTAGTTACGAATAAATCGTCACCTACTAATTGTACTCTGTCACCGATCTTGTCTGTTAACATTTTCCAACCTTCCCAGTCATTTTCCTGCATACCGTCTTCGATAGAAATGATCGGATATTTGTTTGCAAGATCAGCTAAATAAGAAACCTGCTCACTGCTTGTAAATTGTGCAGCATCCGGAGTCTGGAATTTTCTGTAATCGTAAATTCCGTCTTTGTAGAATTCTGAAGCAGCACAGTCTAATGCGATCATTACATCATCACCAGGCTTGTAACCCGCTTTTTCGATTGCCTGAAGCAAAGTATCCAAAGCATCTTCAGTTCCTTTGAAAGTTGGTGCAAAACCACCTTCGTCACCTACCGCAGTAGAAAGACCTCTAGAATGAAGAATTGCTTTTAGACTGTGGAAAATTTCAGTTCCTTTTCTCAAAGCATGAGAGAAAGAGTCTGCTTTTACCGGCATTACCATAAATTCCTGGAACGCGATAGGCGCATCAGAGTGAGAACCACCGTTGATAACGTTCATCATCGGAACAGGAAGTGTATTAGCATTAACACCACCTACATATTTATATAAAGGCATTTTCAATTCAGCTGCTGCTGCTTTTGCTGCTGCCAATGAAACTCCAAGGATTGCGTTTGCTCCAAGACTTCCTTTATTAGGCGTTCCGTCAAGTTCAATCATGATCTGATCTAAAAGATTCTGATCAAAAACCGGAAGGCCAACTAACTCAGGCGCTATTACTTCTCTTACGTTTTCAACAGCTTTAAGAACTCCTTTCCCCATATATTCTGAACCACCATCACGTAATTCAACCGCTTCATGCTCTCCTGTAGATGCTCCCGAAGGTACTGCAGCACGACCCATTGCGCCACTTTCTGTAAATACATCTACTTCTACTGTAGGATTTCCTCTTGAATCCAAAATTTGTCTCGCTTCTATGTAAGAAATGTAACTCATTTTTCCGTTTTTTTTATAGTTTATACAAATTTAATCAATTTTTAACTTTTTTTATCATAAACGGACTGCCTTTTCGACCAATTCCAAGTTAAATTTTAGTTAATATTGAAAAGAAAAAAAAGACAGTATTTCATCTTATCAACAAAATTATGTCTTGCTATTTTAATTTTTAAATTTTCAGCAATAATTAATGAACTAATTGATTAAAATATTATGATTTAACCACTTTTGGAAATTTAATTGCACATTTATATAACGTTTTATATTTAAGCGATAAATATTGGTTTGTTTTTTGTTTTATTAAATTTATTCCAATTTCTTTACGACAGAAAATTAACTTTCAAATACATTAAAAAAGAATAAATAACATGAAAAAAGGACTTTTAATCACAGCTTCGCTTGTTGCTTTGTCATTAGTAAGCTGCAACAAAACGGAAAGCGGAAACAAAAGCGTTATCAAATCTGATAGTTCAGAAACAACTATTGTTGATAATAATGGGAAAATAGATTCTTCCACGGTAAGTTCATCAACGATAGAAGTAAATGGACAGAAAACGGAAAAGACAGATTTTGTCTACAAAGCAACAGACGGAGCTTTAGTAAAAGTGGTTTTCAAAAACGATCCAAAAGAAAGTACAGTAGCAATCACAAGCAACAAAAAAACTTTCACGTTGGAAAAGAAAGAGACGAAAGATGGCGAAACAATTTATAAAAAAGATGATATGACCGCGAGAGTGAAAGGAGACAGTCTTCATCTTGAACAAGGAAATAACGTTATTGAACTGAAAAGAACTAAAATCTAAAACATAAAAAAACCGTTCAGAAATCTGAACGGTTTTTATTTATATCTGAGAATATATTATTCTGCAGTTTTTTCCTCTGTAGAATCAGTTGCTTCAGCCGTAGGCTCTTCAACTTTTTCCTCTACTTTAGGAGCATCAGCAACTACAGCTTCTTTTTTAGCAGTTGTAGCTCTTCTACTTCTTCTTGTAGTCTTTTTCTCTTCAGCATTAGGATTGTAAAGTTCGTTGAAATCAACTAGCTCGATAAGAGCCATGTCAGCAGCATCACCTTGTCTGAAACCAGTCTTGATGATTCTTGTGTAACCTCCGTTTCTTTCTGCGATTTTAGGAGCTACTGATCTGAAAAGTTCAGTAACTGCCTCTTTACTTTGAAGATATGAAAAAACAATTCTTCTATTGTGTGTAGTATCTTCTTTTGCCTTTGTTAATAGAGGCTCAACATATACTCTTAAAGCTTTCGCTTTAGCTACAGTAGTGTTGATTCTCTTATGCTCAATTAGAGAACAAGCCATATTAGAAAGTAAAGCACTTCTATGAGAAGCTGTTCTTCCTAAGTGATTGAATTTTTTACCGTGTCTCATTATTAATTATTTATCAGCGTCTAACTTATATTTTGCAACGTCGAAACCGAAGTTAAGACCTTTTGAATGCACTAATTCTTCTAGTTCTGTCAAAGATTTTTTACCAAAATTTCTGAATTTCATCAAATCAGACTTACTGTAAGAAACCAGTTCTCCAAGAGTTTCTACTTCAGCCGCTTTTAGACAGTTAAGGGCTCTTACTGAAAGATCCATATCTGCTAATTTAGACTTAAGAAGTTGTCTTGTATGAAGAGTTTCTTCATCGTATTGGATAGATGCTTTTACAGCTTCCGTTTCAAGTGTGATTCTCTCATCAGAGAACAACATGAAGTGATAAATTAATATCTTAGAAGCTTCGGTTAAAGCATTCTGAGGGCTTATTGAGCCATCAGTTTCTATATCTAATACAAGTTTTTCGTAGTCTGTTTTTTGCTCTACACGATAATTTTCAATACTGTATTGTACTTTCTTAATAGGGGTGAAAATAGAATCAATAGCAATAGTTCCTACAGGAGCATTGTTTGTTTTATTTTGTTCCGAAGGAACATACCCTCTACCTTTCTCTACATTGAAAGTGATTTCGAAAGTTACATCACTGTTTAGGTTACAGATTAATAAATCCGGATTTAAAATCTCGAATCCATTGATTGATTTACCTAAATCTCCAGCAGTAATAATCGTCTGTCCCGTAACTTTAGCAACAACCTGCTCATTCGTCTGGTTTTCTGCCGTAGCTTTTAGTCTTACCTGCTTAAGGTTAAGAATAATTTCGGTAACGTCTTCGATTACTCCTGGAATAGTTGAAAATTCGTGCTCTACACCTTCTATTTTGATAGATGAAATAGCGTATCCTTCCAGAGAAGAAAGCAACACTCTTCTCAAAGCATTACCGATTGTAAGCCCGAAACCTGGTTCTAGAGGTCTGAATTCGAATTGACCTTTAAATTCATCAGAGTTAAGTAAAATTACTTTATCGGGTTTTATGAATTGTAAAATTGCCATATTATTGGGTTGAGCAAAAATTTGATTAAAAAATTATTTAGAGTAAAGTTCGACGATAAGCTGTTCCTTGATGTCTTCCGGGATTTGGATTCTCTCAGGAGCAGAGATGAAAGTACCTTCTTTCTTCTCATCGTTGAATTGTAACCACTCATAATTTGCTTTAGCAGCCAATGAGTCGGTAACAACTTCAAGAGACTTAGATTTTTCTCTTACAGCGATTACGTCACCAGCTTTTACTAAATAAGAAGGGATGTTAAGGATCTCACCATTCACAGTGATGTGTCTGTGAGAAGTTAACTGTCTAGCACCAGCTCTGGTTTTAGCAAAACCTAATCTGTATACTACGTTATCCAATCTTGATTCACAAAGCTGTAATAGAACTTCACCTGTTACACCTTTACTTCTGTGTGCTTTATCGAATAAATTTGCAAACTGTCTTTCTAAAATACCGTAAGTGTATTTAGCTTTTTGTTTTTCAGCTAACTGAACTGCATATTCTGATTTTTTAGCACCTCTTCTTTTGTTAGGACCGTGTTGTCCTGGCGGTTGGTTTTTTCTCTTTTCGAAGTTTTTATCATCTCCGTAGATTGCAGCACCAAACTTTCTAGCAATCTTAGTTTTAGGTCCAATATATCTTGCCATAATGGGTAAATTCTAAAAATTAAACTCTTCTTCTTTTTGGTGGTCTACATCCATTGTGTGGCATAGGAGTAACGTCAATAATTTCGCTAACTTCAATACCTGAATTGTGAATTGTTCTGATAGCAGATTCTCTACCTGCACCTGGACCTTTCACATACACCTTTACTCTTCTTAATCCAGCTTCATGAGCTACGTTAGAGCAATTTTCAGCTGCCATTTGAGCAGCAAAAGGAGTGTTCTTTTTAGAACCTCTGAATCCCATTTTACCGGCAGAAGCCCAAGAGATAACTTCTCCGCTTTTATTTGTTAAAGAAATGATGATGTTATTGAAAGAAGCCTGAATATGCGCTTCACCAATAGCTTCAACTTTTACTTTTCTTTTTTTAACTACTTTACTTTGTTTTGCCATAATTCCTAACGATTATTTACTTGCTTTTTTCTTGTTAGCAACTGTTTTTCTCTTTCCTTTACGGGTTCTAGAGTTGTTTTTCGTTCTCTGGCCTCTTAAAGGTAGTCCTAGTCTGTGACGTATTCCTCGTTGGCATCCTATGTCCATCAATCTCTTGATGTTCAATTGCACTTCAGATCTTAACTCACCTTCAACTTTTACGTTTTCAGTAATATAATTTCTGATTGCAGCCAATTCATCGTCATTCCATTCGTTGACTTTCTTATCTTCGCTAATACCGGCTACTTTAAGGATTTCAGAAGAAGTACTTCTTCCAACTCCGTAAATATAAGTTAAACCGATAACGCCTCTTTTGTTTTTTGGTAAATCAATACCTGCAATTCTCGCCATAATTTAATATTAGCCTTGTCTTTGTTTAAATTTTGGGTTCTTCTTGTTGATCACAAATAGTACACCTTTTCTGCGTACGATCTTGCAATCAGCACTTCTTTTTTTGATTGATGCTCTAACTTTCATTTGATAGTATTTATTTTTTAACAATAGCCAAATGGAAACCCGAAGACTCCATTTGGCGGTTGTTTAATATCTAAAAGTAATTCTCCCTTTTGTCAAATCATAGGGAGACATTTCTAGTTTTACCTTATCACCAGGTAAAAGTTTAATATAATGCATTCTCATTTTACCAGAAATATGAGCGATAAGCATATGCCCATTTTCTAGCTCTACACGGAACTGGGCGTTCGAAAGTGCTTCCGTAATAACGCCGTCTTGTTCAATATGTTTTTGTTTTGCCATAAATTAATATCCAGTCGTTCTTGACAGTTTAGACTGCATTAAGCCATCATAGTGATGGTTCAGCAGATATGTATTAATCTGTTGAACTGTATCCAAAATAACTCCCACCATAATCAATAGTGATGTTCCCCCGAAAAATAGGGCGAACGCATCTGTCTGAACAAAGCTTCCATGCACAATTGCTGGAAGGACTGCAAAGATAGATAAAAATATTGCACCTGGCAAGGTAATTTTTGATAAAATATCATCTAAATAATCAGCTGTCTCTTTACCGGGTCTTACTTTCGGTACTAAACCTCCATTTCTCTTCAAATCATCAGCCATTTGGTTTACCGGAATAGTAATTGCAGTATAGAAAAATGAGAAGATAATAATTAATAGCGCAAACAATACGTTGTACTGCCAGCTAAAAACATTCTTGAAACCTGCAAGAAAAGTATTAGACTCATCGAATTTGGTTAATAAACCGGGTACGAACATCAATGCCTGAGCAAAGATAATTGGCATAACACCGGCAGCATTAACTTTCAATGGAATCCATTGTCTTGCTCCTTGCATAAGATTTCTATTTACACCTCCTCTTGCTTGAGCTCTGCTTACATATTGAATTGGAATTTTTCTAACAGCGACCGATAGGACGACTGCTAAAAGAACCACCAACATCCAGAATATCACTTCAATAAGGATCATGATAGATCCCATTCCTCCTTTTCCGTTCTGCACGGCCATTTCCTGTACAAATGCTTCTGGAAGTCTAGATAAGATACCAACCATAATAAGGATAGAAATACCATTTCCGATTCCTTTGTCAGTAATTTTCTCACCTAGCCACATTGCAAATACTGAACCGGCAACAAGTATAACAATACTTGGTAACCAGAACATGATAGAATTTGGCTCTACATAGTATGCAGACTGGAACTGAGCATATGGTAAGAATAATTGAGTAATAGAAGTTAAATAAGAAGGTGCCTGTACAAGACAAACCCCAATTGTTAACCATCTAGTAATTTGATTCAATGTATTTCTACCGGACTCTCCATCTTTCTGAAGTTTCTGAAGATAAGGAATAGCCATCCCCATCAACTGAACAATAATAGAAGCTGAAATATAAGGCATGATACCTAACGCCATTACAGAAGCGTGACTGAAAGCCCCACCTGTAAACGACGAAAGCAAGCCAAGGAGACCTGCTCCTTGCTTGTTACCGCCTTGATTTTTATAATGCTCTAAGAGATCCCCTACTTCTGCAAGGTTAATTGCAGGCAATGAGATATAAGATGCGAATCTATACACAAGGATAATACCTAACGTAAAGAGAATTTTATCTCTTAATTCCTTTAGGCTCCAAATATTCTTAAGGGTTTGTATAAATTCTTTCATTAGTTACTATTATAATGTAATTGCTTGTCCACCTGCTTTAGAGATAAGCTCTAATGCAGATTTAGTGAATTTATCAGCAGAGATTGAAACCGCAGATTTCAATTCTCCTCTACCCATAATTTTCACTGATTCGTTTTTAGTAGCTAAACCGTTTTGTACCAAAACTTCTTTTGTAATATCTCCTGTTACAGATTTAGTATCAATTAAAGTTTGAATATCGTCTAGGTTAATAGCTCTAAATTCTTTTCTGTTTACATTTTTGAAACCGAATTTCGGTAATCTTCTTTGTAAAGGCATCTGACCTCCTTCAAAACCGATCTTCTGAGAATAACCAGCTCTTGCTTTCTGTCCTTTGTGACCTTTCGTAGAAGTACCTCCTTTTCCACTACCTTGACCTCTACCAATTCTTTTTGAACTAAAAGTAGAACCTGCAGCAGGTTTTATGTTGTTTAAATTCATTTTAATTTCTTTTTAAAATTATTTTTGAACTTCAAGTAAATGACTAACTGCAGCTATCATACCTAAAATAGAAGGCGTAGCTTCGTGTTCTACAACTTGGTGAAGTTTCTTAAATCCTAATGCTTCAAGCGTTCTCTTTTGGGTTTTTGTTCTACCAATAGCGCTTCTTACTTGTTTTACTTTAATTGTTGCCATTGTTTATTTATTAACCGTTAAACACTTTACTTAGAGAAACTCCTCTCATTCTTGCAATTTCTTCAGGTCTTCTGATATCTAATAACGCTTTGAAAGTAGCTTTCACTACGTTGTGAGGGTTAGAAGATCCTTTAGATTTTGAAAGGATATCGTGAATACCAGCAGACTCCAATACCGCTCTTACTGCACCACCTGCAATAAGTCCTGTACCGTGAGAAGCAGGTCTCAAGAAGATATCTGCACCACCGTATCTAGCAGCAGTTTGGTGAGGGATTGTATGGTTCATTACAGGTACCTTAACAAGGTTTTTCTTAGCGTCTTCAACAGCTTTCGCAATTGCAGAAGCAACCTCTTTAGATTTACCTAAACCGTAACCAATAACTCCTTCTTCATTTCCAACAACAACGATAGCAGAAAACCCGAAAGCTCTACCACCTTTTGTTACTTTAGTTACTCTGTTTACAGCTACGAGACGATCTTTTAATTCTAATCCTCCCGGTTTTACTCTTTCTATATTATCTAGTCCTAACATATTTTCCGAAATTTAATGATTAGAATTTAAGTCCTCCTTCTCTCGCACCGTCAGCTAGAGCCTTAACTCTACCGTGATATACGAAACCGTTTCTGTCAAATACAATAGCTTGAATTCCTGCAGCAATTGCTTTAGTAGCAATAGCTTTACCAACAGCGGCAGAAACTTCACTTTTTGTACCTTTAGCGTCAACTCCTTTATCTCTAGAAGAAGCAGATACTAAAGTTTTACCGTCTTTGTCGTCGATTAACTGAGCGTAAATTTCCTTATTACTTTTATATACAGATAATCTTGGCAATTCAGAAGATCCAGAGATTTTTCCTCTTACTCTTCTTTTTATTCTTATTCTTTTTTCTACTTTACTTAATGCCATAATACTTATAATTTATTAAGCAGATTTACCAGCTTTACGTCTAACAATTTCTCCTACGAATCTTACACCTTTTCCTTTGTATGGCTCAGGCTTTCTGAATGAACGGATCTTTGCAGAAACCATTCCTAGAAGTTGCTTGTCATGAGACGTTAAAGTAATAATTGGGTTTTTACCTTTTTCAGTCAATGTGTCGATTATTACTTCTTTTGGAAGCTCTAAAACGATACCGTGAGAGAATCCTAAAGCCAACTCAAGTTTTTGACCTGTGTGTGAAGCTCTGTATCCTACCCCTACTAGTTCTAACTTTTTTGTGAAACCTTCAGCAGTTCCCAAAATCATGTTATTGATCAACGCTCGGTATAAACCGTGTAGCGCTCTGTGTTGCTTAGAATCAGACGGTCTGCTGAATGTAAGCACACCATCGTTTTGTTCTAAAGTAATTCCTTCTGTAAGCTCCTGAGAAAGTTCTCCTTTAGGACCTTTTACAGTTACCACACCGTCTTTTTCAGTGACAGTAATTCCAGCGGGAATTGTTATAATTGCTTTACCAATTCTTGACATTTTCCTTTGATTAAAAATTAATAAACATAGCAGATTACTTCACCGCCTACTTTTTCTTCTCTAGCTTTTTTATCAGTCATTACCCCTCTAGAAGTAGAGATAATAGCGATACCCAAACCGTTCAATACTCTTGGAAGTTCAGTAGAACCTTTGTATTGTCTTAGACCTGGTCTTGAAGCTCTTTGGATAGACTTGATTGCAGGCTTGCTAGTTTGCTTGTCATACTTCAAAGCTATTTTGATCGTTCCTTGAACAGCGCTCTCTTCAAACTTGTAGTTTAAGATATACCCTTGGTCAAATAAGATTTTTGTAAGCTCCTTTTTGATTTTCGATGCAGGAATTTCCACCACCTTGTGGCCTGCGCTTTGTGCGTTCCTTACTCTTGTTAGGAAATCTGAAATTGGATCTGTTACCATTTTTCTTTTTTAAATTATTGGTTAAAGACAATCAGTTTTGAAAGGACTTGAAGATTAAAATATCAGACTTCAGAAAAACTTCGGTCTGATATTTATTTCTTTAGTATCCAGACAACTTAATTGTCCCGATTTTTTAATTAGTATTAACTACCAACTAGCTTTTTTCACTCCCGGAATAAGACCGTTGTTGGCCATTTCACGGAAAGTTACTCTAGAAAGACCGAAAGTTCTCATGTAACCTCTTGGTCTACCTGTTAGTTTACATCTGTTGTGTAATCTTACAGGAGAAGCGTTTTTTGGTAATTTTTGAAGTCCTTCATAATCACCAGCTTCTTTTAAAGCTTTTCTTTTTTCAGCGTATTTAGCTACAGTAGCTTCTCTTTTGCGCTCACGCGCTTTCATTGATTCTTTAGCCATTTCTTAGTTCTTTTTGAAAGGTAAACCGAAGTGAGTTAACAATGCTTTAGCTTCTTTATCTGTTTTCGCAGTTGTAACGAAAGTGATGTCCATCCCTTGGATTTTTTTCACTTTGTCGATTGCGATCTCAGGGAAGATAATTTGCTCAGTAATACCTAAGTTATAATTACCTCTACCATCGAAACCATCAGCTTTAATACCAGAGAAATCTCTAATACGTGGCAAAGCAGAAGCAGTAAGTCTGTCTAAGAATTCGTACATTTTGCTAGCTCTAAGAGTTACCTTAGCACCTACAGGCATACCTTTTCTTAATTTGAAAGCAGCTTCGTCTTTCTTAGAAATAGTACCTACAGCCTTTTGGCCAGTAATATTTGTAAGTTCTTCTACAGCATAATCAATAATTTTCTTGTCTGCAGTAGCATCACCTAAACCTTGAGATAAGATGATTTTTTCTAATCTAGGTACCTGCATTACAGATTTGTACCCAAATTCTTCCATCATTGCAGGAACAATCGTTTCTTTATATGCTTTTTTGGGTCTTGCTATATATTCCATGTGTTATTTAAAATTATAAAGTTTCACCCGTTTTTTTGTTAATTCTTACTTTCTTATCTCCTTCGATTTTGTAACCGATTTTGATAGCTTTTCCGTCTTTATCAACTAAAGCTATGTTTGAGATATGAATAGAAGCTTCTTTTTCTGTGATTCCTCCTTGAGGATTTGAAGCTGAAGGCTTAACGTGTTTTTTAACGATGTTAAGTCCTGCAACGATAACTCTAGGGTCTCTTCCTTCTTTTTTGATCACTTCAATAACTTCACCAGTTTTACCTTTGATATCTTTCTTACCAGTAGTAATGATTACGTTATCTCCTCTTTTTATTTTTAACTTTGACATTTTCTTTTAAAAATTTTTAAAATTAAAGTACTTCAGGAGCCAATGAAATGATCTTCATATATTCTTTGTCTCTCAACTCACGAGCAACAGGTCCGAAAACACGTGTTCCTCTCATTTCTCCACCAGCGTTTAGTAAAACACAAGCATTGTCTTCGAATTTGATGTATGAACCATCTTTTCTTCTAACTGCTTTTTTAGTTCTTACTACTACCGCTTTAGATACTTGACCTTTCTTTGCGTTTCCTGATGGTGTAGAAGCCTTGATAGTAACTACAATCTTATCACCAACTGAAGCATATCTTCTTCTGGTACCACCCAGAACTCTGATTACTAGTACCTCTTTAGCACCAGTGTTATCAGCAACTTTTAATCTTGATTCTGTTTGTAACATTATTACTTAGCTTTTTCAATGATTCTTACTAATCTCCATCTCTTACTCTTGCTCATAGGTCTAGTTTCTTGGATAAGAACTGTATCTCCTTCTGTGCATTCGTTGTTTTCGTCGTGTGCAGTATATTTTTTCGTTTTTAATACGAATTTACCGTACATCGGGTGTTTCACTCTAGTCGTCTCACTTACAACAATGGTCTTTTCCATTTTATTGCTGGAAACTATTCCGATTCTTTCTTTTCTTAAGTTTCTTTCCATAATGTATGAAAATCTTATTGTTGTTTGTTAGTTAACTCAGTATTTAGTCTTGCGATCGTTCTTCTCAAATCTCTGATTTGAATTGGATTTTCAAGTGGGCTGATTTTGTGAGCTAATTTCATTTTAGTGAATTCAGCTTTAGCTTCAGCCAATTTTGCTTGAATATCTTCAGCGCTTAGATTTTTAATTTCAGCTTGTTTCATTGTATTCAAAGATTATAGAGGTTTAACAAAATCGTTAGCAACTACAAATTTAGTAACTATCGGTAATTTTTGTGCAGCAAGTCTTAATGCTTCTTTAGCGATTTCGTAAGATACTCCTCCGACCTCGAACATAATTTTACCTGGCTTCACTACAGCTACCCAATATTCAACAGCACCTTTACCTTTACCCATACGTACTTCGGCTGGTTTTTTAGTAATTGGCTTATCCGGGAATATTTTGATCCATAGTTGACCTTCTCTCTTCATATATCTTGTAGCAGCGATACGAGCAGCTTC
Source organism: Chryseobacterium limigenitum (assembly GCF_900114875.1). Lineage (GTDB taxonomy): Bacteria > Bacteroidota > Bacteroidia > Flavobacteriales > Weeksellaceae > Chryseobacterium > Chryseobacterium limigenitum. Next base: position 253,498 of record NZ_FPKW01000002.1, on the reverse strand, counting down.
AATTTGTCTTGCAGTGATCCAAGCTCCTTCTGTAGCTTTGATTCCGAAAGTTCCGTAAGCAAGTTGATTACCTCTTTGAGCAATCCCCTTCATCTTCATCTTATGAACTCTACGGAATTTGGTTCTTTTTGGTTGTAACATAATTTCTTAAATTTTAGATTTTAGAATTTAGATTTTAAAAAAGTAACGGTCGTTTAAAAACTATCCTCTAAAATTTTATTAATTATTTTTTTTATCTCTTGAAGGTCTTCTGTTGTCTCTATCTCCTCTGTTTCCGCCTCCTGAAGGACCACCTTTCTTCTGTTGTCCTACTAATGGCATAAGATCTCTCTTACCGTAAACTTCTCCTTTCATGATCCAAACTTTAACTCCTAACTTACCGTATTGAGTAAGTGCTTCACCGATATGATAATCGATATCTGCTCTGAAAGTTGATAATGGAATTCTTCCGTCTTTGAAGTTTTCAGAACGAGCCATTTCAGCACCGTTCAATCTACCAGAGATTTGAACTTTGATACCTTCAGCACCCATTCTCATTGTAGAAGCGATAGCCATTTTAACAGCTCTTCTGTAAGAAATTCTGTTTTCAATTTGCTTAGCAATACTGTCAGCAACTAAAACTGCGTCAAGTTCAGGTCTTTTGATTTCGAAAATATTGATTTGAATATCCTTTTTAGTAAGTTTCTTCAATTCTTCTTTTAACTTGTCAACTTCCTGACCTCCTTTACCGATGATAAGTCCCGGTCTAGCAGTAGTGATCGTTACTGTTACTAATTTTAATGTTCTTTCAATATAAATTTTTGAAATCCCACCTTTAGATAATCTAGCTTCAAGGTATCTTCTGATTTTGTAGTCTTCAGCGATTCTGTCTCCATAATCTTTACCACCAAACCAGTTTGAATCCCATCCTCTGATGATACCTAATCTGTTACCAATTGGATTTGTCTTCTGTCCCATACCTTGATTAATTTTCTTTATTACCTAAGATTAGTGTAATGTGGTTAGATCTTTTTCTGATTCTGTGTCCTCTACCTTGCGGTGCAGGTCTTAGTCTCTTCAATTGTCTAGCACTGTCTACAAAAATTTCTTTAATGATAAGATTAGCTTCTTCGATATCAGCACCTTCGTTCTTTGACTGCCAGTTGGCCATCGCAGAAAGTAATACTTTCTCTAATTTGTTAGAAGCGTCTTTTTTAGAATATTTTAGAATGTATAAAGCTTTGTCAACTTCTACTCCTCTGATGATATCAGCAACTAATCTCATCTTTCTTGGAGAAGAAGGGCAATCATTATGTAATGCTTTTACTACATCTTGATTCGTTAATTTACGTGCTAATGCACTTTCTCTTTTTCTTGATCCCATGATTATCTACTTCCTTTGTTTTTGTTACCACCATGACCTCTGAAAGATCTTGTTGGAGAAAATTCGCCTAGCTTGTGACCAACCATGTTTTCTGTAACATAAACAGGGATAAAAGATTTCCCGTTGTGTACTGCAATAGTTTGTCCTACGAAGTCCGGAGAGATCATTGATGCTCTAGACCAAGTTTTAATAACTGTTTTCTTTCCAGCCTCTATATTTGCCTGAACCTTCTTATCTAAAGTATATGCGATGAATGGTCCTTTTTTAAGTGATCTTGCCATAATTATTTACGTTTAGATATGATATGACGGTTAGACGCTTTGTTTTTCTTTCTAGTTTTGTAACCTTTAGCAGGCATACCATTTCTAGATCTTGGGTGACCTCCAGATGAACGTCCTTCACCACCTCCCATTGGGTGATCTACAGGGTTCATTACTACCGGTCTAGTTCTAGGTCTTCTACCTAACCATCTGCTTCTACCAGCCTTACCTGAAACAGTTAACTGATGATCAGAGTTAGAAACAGATCCAATCATTGCATAACATTCAGTAAGGATCATTCTAGATTCTCCTGAAGGCAATTTGATGATTGCATATTTTCCGTCTCTTGAAGTAAGTTGAGCTGAAGAACCAGCACTTCTTGCTAAAATAGCACCTTGTCCAGGCTTCATTTCAACACAAGAAATAACAGTACCCAATGGAATGTTTTTCAATTTCATTGCGTTACCGATGTTCGGCTCTACGCTTTCTCCTGAAACTACCTTTTGATCTACTTTGATACCGTTTGGAGCGATGATATATCTCTTCTCTCCGTCAGCATACTCTAATAAAGCGATAAATGCAGTTCTGTTTGGATCATATTCTACAGTTTTTACCGTTGCTTCAACATCATGCTTGTTTCTTTTGAAGTCGATAATTCTGTATTTCTTTTTGTGTCCACCTCCGGTGTAACGCATGGTCATTTTACCAGTTTGGTTACGTCCACCTGACTTACTAATACCAACAGTTAGAGATTTCTCTGGTTTGTTAGTAGTAATTTCCTCAAAATTGTTTACAATTCTGAATCTCTGTCCTGGGGTGATAGGTTTTAATTTTCTAACAGACATTACTATTATTTATAATTAATAATTAATTTACAGCAAAAATATCGATTACTTCCCCTTCTGCAAGAGTGATAACCGCTTTTTTCAATTTGTTTGTCTTTCCTACTTGAAGACCTTTTTTCGTGTATTTCGAAGAAACTTTAGGCGCATAAATCATCGTTCTAACGTCTGCTACTTTTACACCATAAGCTTGCTCTATTGCATTTTTAATCTGGATTTTATTCGCCTTAGGTTGTACTAAGAAAGAATAAGCACCTCTTAAATCTGTAAGATAGTTTGCTTTTTCTGAAATAACTGGTTTAATAATTAGTGACATGATTTATTTCTTTAAATTTTCCTGGAATTTTTCAACTGCACCTTCTAAGAAAACGATCTCACCTGCATTGATTAAGTCATAAGAAGAAATTTCGTTGAATTTCATAACCTTAGTCTTAGGTAAGTTTCTTGAAGATAAATATACATTCTTGTTTGTATCAGGAAGAATGAATAAAGATTTAGTATCGTTTAATGCTAATGCATTCAAGATAGTGATGAAATCTTTAGTTTTAGGAGCAGCAATGCTCAATCCTTCTACAATTCTGATGCTGTTGTCTCTCATTTTCTGAGAAAGAACAGATTTTTTAGCTAATCTCTTAAGAGCTTTGTTCAATTTGAATCTGTAGTCTCTTGGCTTAGGTCCGAATACTCTACCTCCACCTCTGAAAGTTGGAGATTTAATATCACCGTATCTAGCAGATCCAGATCCTTTTTGTTTCTTAAGTTTCTTAGTAGAAGCAGTAATTTCGCTTCTTTCTTTTGATTTATGAGTCCCTTGTCTTTGTGCAGCAAGGTACTGTTTAACTTCTAAGTAAACCGCGTGCTTGTTTGGCTCAATACCGAATACAGATTCGTCTAGAGTTACTTTTTTTCCGGTTTCTTTTCCTGATGTATTTAATACTACTAGTTCCATTTTCTGATAATTACATAAGAATTTTTAGCTCCCGGAACAGCACCTTTTACTACTAAAAGATTTTGTTCTTGATCCACTTTTAATACTTGAAGGTTTTGTACAGTTACCTGCTTACCTCCCATTCTACCTGCCATTCTCATTCCTTTGAATACTCTCGAAGGATCCGATCCAGCACCGATAGAACCTGGAGCTCTAAGTCTGTTGTGCTGACCATGAGTAGCTTGCATTACACCTCCAAATCCGTGTCTTTTAACAACACCTTGGAAACCTTTACCTTTAGAAGTTCCTGTTACGTCAACAAATTCACCTTCAGCGAATAGTTTCACAGTTACATCTTCTCCTACTGTTACTTGGTCTACGAATTCTCTGTAGAATTCTACCAACTTAGCTTTAGGAGCTGAACCAGCCTTTTTAAAATGACCAGCTAACGCTTTACCAACGTTCTTCTCACTCTTGTCATCGAAACCTAATTGAACTGCTTTATAGCCGTCCTTTTCAATGGTTCTGACCTGTAAAACCGAGCATGGACCAGCTTGGATAACTGTACAAGGAATGTTTTTTCCTTCTTCGTTAAACAAAGATGTCATACCGATTTTTTTACCAATAATACCTGACATTATTTATATAATATGTTATAAAATTTCCTTGGATACACATTCATTTCGGGAAGGTTTGAGTAATTTCTACTTTTGATATAGGCATACTCTACCCCTAAAATGAGTGTGCAAATTTATGAATAATTTTCAAATTGACAAATTTTATTGCAAAATATTTTGATTTTTAGCAGTTTACAAAAAATCGGCAAACGCAGGGTGATTTATACAACAATTATTTATCAATTATTAAATTTATTTCGTAATAACAGAAACCCCTCTTTCTTCAAGTCCCCTTCTGTCTTCTTCTAAGATTCCGTCATCGGTTATCAGATAATCTATTTTATCCAGAGGAGCGATCTTTCCGAATCCTTTTTTATTAAGCTTTGAAGAATCTGCCAATATCACCACTTTCTCAGAACATTCAATCATAAGCTGATTAAGATGTGCTTCAGCAGCATTGGAAGTACTTATTCCGAAATCCAGATCAATACCATCAACACCCAGAAATAATTTATTGCATGAAAACTGCTTAAGAATAGTTTCCGAAATAGAACCAACAATGGAAGTAGAACTTTTTCTAACTTCTCCTCCCAACTGTATAATATTAATGTTAGGATTATTGCAAAGCTCAAGCGCCACCCTTAAAGAAGAAGTAAGCACGGTAAGCTGTCCAAAATTCACCAGCATTCTGGCAAGATAATGCATTGTTGTTCCGGAAGCCAATATAATACAGTCATTTTCCTGTATCAATTGCAAGGCAGCTTTAGCAATACTCTGTTTTGCTTCTACATTAATACTTTCCTTTTCACCAACATTCTTTTCATAAGCATACCTTACATATTTACTTGCTCCACCATGATTACGAAATAGCAATCCCAGACTTTCTAAATAGTTTAAATCCTTTCGAATGGTAACAGAAGACACATTAAATTTTTCACACAGATCCTGTACAAGCACATAATCTTTTTCATCTAAAACCTTTAAAATATCACTATGTCTTGCTATTAACTTTTCCATTGCATTAATTTCATCAAATTTATCACTTTTTTCCGACTTTTTAAAAATTTCATTTATTTTCTTTTTAGTTTCATTTTTAATTATTACTTTTGAAAACGAAACATAAACGAAGCATTATGAAACGAAATGAAGAACTCAATAAGTTAGCCAATACCCAGGAGTGGGATTTTATTGTTATTGGTGGTGGAGCTAGTGGCTTAGGTTCTGCATTGGACGCAACAAGCAGAGGATTTAAAACTTTACTGATAGAATCTCATGATTTTGCAAAGGCCACTTCCAGCAGAAGTACAAAACTTGTACACGGAGGGGTAAGATATCTTGCTCAGGGCGATATCGGATTGGTAAAAGAAGCTTTAAAAGAAAGAGGCTTGCTTGCACAAAACGCAGCACATGTTGTAAAAAATCAATCTTTCATTATCCCCAACTACACTTGGTGGGGCGGAATTTATTATAAAATAGGATTGTCTATCTATGATTTTCTTGCCGGAAAATTAAGCCTTGGAAGAACACAATATATAAGTAAGTCTAAAACAGTAAGCAAACTTCCGACTATTGAGCAGAAAAGCCTCATGAGCGGTGTTGTTTATCAGGATGGACAGTTCGATGACGCCCGTTTAGCAATTAATCTCGCTCAAACCATTATTGAGAAAGGAGGAAGTGCCGTCAATTATTTAAAAGTAATCAATCTTATTAAAAATGATGCTAATAAAATAATCGGAGTTGTTGCAGAAGATCAGTTTTCACAGAAGCAGTATAAAATTTATGCAAAGGTTGTCATCAATGCCACAGGAGTTTTTACTAATGACATTCTTAATATGAATAATCCTAAACACGGAAAATTTGTTGTTCCAAGTCAGGGGATTCATTTGGTTTTAGATAAATCTTTCTTAAAAAGTGATGATGCCATCATGATTCCAAAAACTTCAGACGGAAGAGTACTGTTTGTAGTTCCGTGGCACGACAGAGCTTTAGTAGGAACAACCGATACTTTATTGGAGAACGAAAGTTTTGAACCAAGAGCTTTGGAAGAAGAAATTAATTTCGTTTTAAATACAGCAAGACAATATCTTTCTAAAAAACCAACCCGAGAAGATGTAAAATCTGTTTTCGCAGGATTAAGACCTCTTGCAGCTCCAAAAGACGGAAGCAAAAGCACAAAAGAAGTTTCCAGAAGCCATAAAGTGGTTACATCTGATACCGGATTAGTTTCAATCATCGGCGGAAAATGGACAACCTACCGTAAAATGGCAGAAGACACCATCAACAAAGCCATGGAAATTCACAACCTGGGAATGACAACTTCTAAAACAGAAAAATTATCTATTCATGGTAATGTAAAAGCTGATCAGGTAGACAGAAGCAGTCATTTATATGTTTACGGTTCAGATATTCCTTCAATAAAAATGTTGCAAAACAGCAATCCTATATATTCAGAAAAGATTCATCCGGATCAGCCTTTCACAGTCGCAGAAATAGTATGGGCAGTAAGAAATGAAATGGCAGAAACAATAGAAGATGTTTTGGCAAGAAGAGTGCGCATGCTATTTTTAGATGCAAGAGCAGCGATCGACAGTGCACATAAAGTATCGTTGATCATTGCAGAAGAAAGAGAACTTTCAGCAGAATGGGCAAGCCAGCAGGAAAAAGAATTCATTGAATTAGCAAAAGGTTATTTATTAATACCCTACTCTCCTAAAAACAATCAACCATAAATATACACAGTATGAGTGAAAAATTGATCCTCGCTCTAGACCAGGGAACAACATCTTCTAGGGCTATTTTATTCAATCACAGCGGAGAAATTAAACATATCTCCCAGAGAAATTTTGAACAGATATTCCCGACTCCGGGTTGGGTAGAGCATGACGCGAATGAAATCTGGTCTTCTCAAATTTCCGTTGCAGCTGAAACCATTGCCAAAGCAGGTATTTCAGGATTAGAAATTGCAGCTATCGGAATTACCAATCAAAGGGAAACCACCATTGTTTGGGACAGAGAAACCGGAGAGCCCATTTACAATGCTATTGTCTGGCAGGACAGAAGAACATCCAAGTATTGCGATTCTCTGAAAGAAGAAGGCCATACGGAGATGATCAAAAAGAAAACCGGACTTGTATTAGATGCTTATTTCTCGGCAACAAAATTAAAATGGATATTAGATAATGTAGAAGGAGCAAGAGAAAAAGCCGAAGAAGGAAAATTATGTTTCGGAACCGTTGACACTTGGCTTGTATGGAAGCTTACCCGCGGAAAAATGTTCATCACCGATGTTTCCAACGCCAGTAGAACCATGCTTTTGAACATTCATACCTTAGAATGGGATGATGATCTGTTGAAATTATTCAATATTCCGAAAGCTATATTGCCACAAGTGAAACAAAGCAGTGAAGTGTATGGGGAAACTTCAACAACCTTATTTTCAACTAAAATTCCTATTGCAGGAATTGCAGGAGATCAGCAAGCTGCCTTGTTCGGACAAATGTGTACAACTCCGGGAATGGTTAAAAACACTTATGGAACAGGATGCTTCCTATTAATGAATACAGGAAAAGAAGCCGTAGAATCTAAAAACAATCTTCTGACAACTGTTGCCTGGAAAATTAATGGAGAAGTTAATTACGCACTGGAAGGAAGTGTATTTGTAGGCGGTGCAGCAATACAATGGTTAAGAGACGGACTTAAATTGATTAATTCAGCTGAAGAAATCAACACGCTTGCCCAAACCGTAGAAGATAATGGCGGAGTATATTTTGTACCGGCACTTACAGGTTTAGGAGCACCCTATTGGGATCAGTATGCGAGAGGAACCCTTGTCGGAGTTACCAGAGGAACAACCAACGGTCACATTGCCAGAGCTACTTTGGAAGGAATTGCATTTCAGGTATATGATATTGTAAAAGCCATGGAAGCAGATTCCGGAACACCCAGTCTGGAGCTTAGAGTTGATGGAGGGGCTTCTGCGAGTGATTTATTAATGCAGATTCAATCCGACCTTTTTGGGTTTAAAATTACACGACCAAAAACATTAGAAACAACAGCACTAGGTGCAGCTTATCTTGCAGGTCTTGCCGTTGGATATTGGAAAAGTGTAGATGAGATCCAGTCTCAATGGATCGTTGGCAAAGATTTTCATCCAAAATTGGACAAAGAGAAAGCCGATAATATGATTCATTTCTGGAATAAAGCGGTAAAGCGCTCTCAAAACTGGATCGAAGATTAAATTCCAAACTCACTTAAAAAAATACACATATGACTCCATTTATTGCAGAAGTAATTGGCACAATGCTTCTTATATTATTAGGCAACGGCGTTGTGGCCAACGTTGTTTTGAAAGATACTAAAGGAAACAATTCCGGATGGATTGTTATTTCTACCGCTTGGGCACTGGCCGTTTTTGTAGGCGTTCAGGTTGCCGGCCCAATTAGTGGCGCGCATTTGAATCCGGCTGTTACGATTGGTTTGGCTGTAGCAGGAAAATTTTCGTGGGATCTTGTTCCAACATACATTGCAGCCCAAATGATCGGAGCAGCATTAGGAGCATTTCTTGTTTGGCTATTTTATAAAGATCATTTTGCGATCACCGAAGATGAAGGAGGTAAGCTCGCTTGTTTCAGTACAGGACCGGCAATCAGGAAAGTTTCTTCAAATTTTATTAGTGAAACGATCGGAACTTTTGTACTTGTTTTTGTAATCTTCTATTTTGCAGATCCTAGCCTTTCTTTACACACCGATACTACAGCAAAAATAGGATTAGGCTCTATCGGAGCAGTACCTGTTGCTTTCTTAGTTTGGGCTATCGGTCTTTCATTAGGTGGAACTACAGGTTACGCCATCAATCCGGCGAGAGATCTGGGGCCAAGAATTATGCACTCCATTCTTCCTATTAAAGGAAGCAGTGATTGGGGATATGCATGGATTCCTGTTGCCGGACCTATTTTTGGAGCCATTTTAGCAGCTCTTCTCTATGGAGCATTAAACTAAACTAAAAAATTTAAACAATGAAAAAACTTTTAGCAAGTTTATGCCTGATAACATTGGGCATAGGAAAGCTTTTTGCCCAAGAGGTAGCAGAAAAGCAGGAAGATAGCAGACTGGATTTTACAGCAAATATTCAAAATAACCATCTCTGGAGAGGTTTAATTATAACGGATAAACCTGTTGTGATGGGAAATCTTTCTTACGCTCTGGATTCAGAAAAAAAATGGAAAGTCGGAATCTGGGGAGCCTCTGCTCTCGCTGACGATAAAGACGGAACCCATTATAAAGAGATCAATTATTATGTTCAATATTCAAACGGACGGTTTTATATTGGGCTATGGGATTTATTTAATTCCAGAAACATCAATACGGCAGTTGCATCAGAAGATATTTTCCATTATTCTAACAGAAGAACGGCACATATTATTGATTTAAGGACTAATTACACTTTCGGGCCTTCATTTCCAATTAATATTGAAGCAGACATCATGCTTTACGGAGGAGCCAATGCAGGAGAAGTTGTATTAGAACCGGACGGAAGCTATAAAAAGAATAAATATTCTACCTATGTACAGGTGAGCTATCCGGTGATATCTGGTAAGAAAGTAAATCTGGATGCTTTTGTTGGTGCCGGGTTCGCCCTTAATGACCAAACTTTTCTTTATGGAAACGGAAAGAATAGTTTCGACATAGTGAATGCAGGAATTAAAGCCACTAAAACTGTTAAAATTACAGATCATTACAGTCTTCCTGTTTCTATGATGGCTATGTGGAATCCTTCGAACAAGTACGCAAGGATCCAGCTAGCTGCGACTGTATTTTAAAATAAAAATTGTTAGTAATTTACAAACCATTCCAATTTTGGGATGGTTTTTTGTTTTGAACTTTTTATATCAACCACAAAAGAGACAAAAGTTTTTATTGACCGTTTTAAAGTTTAACTATTTTGAGAATAAAAGCTTGCAAAATAATAAAAATCGAAGATTTTTTAAACTTATGTGTACTTTTTAACAGAATGAATTTTAGCTTAAGAAACTAAAGTATTCAAACTTTTGTGCCTTTTGTGGTTAAAATTTTAATTCCAAAAGATTTTCACCGATAATTGTGCTTGCTGCATGCAATCACCGTGTTTTTACGGTTTAATTTTTGCTCTAATATGTTTAATTTTGAGAAAAAAATATGAAAAAGGTTTTCAGCTTATTTATTTTATGCATCAGCATTTTATCTTTTGCTCAGTCTAAAGCTCCTTTTACAGGAAAAAGAGATTTCAATATCCTTGAAGGCTACAGTGGGACAGGAACTCCTGCTTATTACGTGGATGTAAAGAAAAGCGGTGATGTTTATTTTGGTTTTGTACAGGTTAATCAGGCCAGTGGAGAGGAAACCAAAGAAGAAATAAATGCAGGAAAGTATAGCCCAAAAGTTATGAAAGTTCATTTTAAAACTTATAATGAAACTTTTTTCGTAAAATTCGATAAAGAGAAGATCTACATGACAGATGAAAAAGGAAACATTTCAAAATCTGAAGACTGTTGTTCGGTTTCGGAAACAGAAAATGGAAGTTGTATTTGTGACAGCCCATTTTATCAATAATGAAAATTTTAAAAATAATATTCATTCTTTTTCTTGTTGCTTCCTGCAATAAGAAAGATGACCATTCGTATACGTTCTATTACTGGAAAACGAAACTTTCATTAGATCAGAAAGAGAGAAAAGCTTTAGATAAAGCTACCGTTCCTTATTTATACACCCGATTTTTTGATGTTGATAAAGTTGAAGGGAAATTTCAGCCAATTGCTGTTATTACAAAAGACAAAAGCTTCCAGACCTACAAAAAAATTGTTCCGACCGTTTTTATAACGAATCGGACTTTGATAAATATTTCTCAGGATGAAATTAAATTTTTAGCTCAAAAAATCAATCAATTAGTTCAAAAGAAAACGACAGAATATCATTTAAATGTTAATAATGAAATTCAGATCGACTGCGACTGGACTGCCGGAACACGCGATGATTATTTCACATTTTTAAAAGAATTAAAAAAGATCTCAGGAAAACAAATTACCTGCACGCTCCGCCTTCATCAGGTGAAAGATAAAAGCCAGACCGGAATTCCACCAGTTGAAAAAGTTTATCTGATGTGCTACTCTACTTCTTCGCCGTTGGAAAATGCCGACATCAATTCAATTTTGGATGTAAATATTTTGAAAAGCTATCTTTCGAATATTGAAGATTATCCGATAAAGAAAATTGCGGTTGCTCTTCCGATCTATTCTTGGGGGATTGTCACCAATCATTTGGGAAAACACAAACTTATCAATGCCTTATCTAAAGAAGATTTAAACAATCCTAATTTTCAGAAAATATCAGAAAACAAAATTGAGATCGAAAAAGACGGATTCTACTTCGGAAATTATCTTAATAAAGGTTTCAAAATAAAAATTGAAGAGATCTCTGATGAACAGCTACAAACCGTTGTTAATTTCTTAGAGAAAAAAATACCGCAGTTCAATATTATTTATTATCAATTAGATAGTAAATTTGTTATTAATCAGAATTTTAATTTCTAACACAAGCTCAAAAACACCTTACATAAAAATGAAAAAGTATATTCTTTCACTTGCCGTTTTATCACTTTTCTACACGAAATCTGATGCCTGCGCCTGGTCTGATCCGGATTATGAGTATTTTAATCTGTTCACGCAGAGCATCATCAAGGATAAATCGTATTTGCCTTTTCTTCACAGCTATTCAACACGGTTTTATACTGATTTTAAACAATCTCAAATTCCTGATGAAAATATTGAGTCTTGGAGAAAGTTCTTTAATAATCAATTAAGTTATGCTGAAACAGATTTCATGGTCAATAAAATGAGTATGAATGATCTTAATGAACTGAAAAAAGGAACACCCAATAATGCTTTGCTTACAAAATTGGGCACTGGGTTTTATCAAAAATATCATGAAGGAATTGATTATCTGATCGAGGCCAAATATCTGGAACCTTACATGAAAATCAATTATGTGGAAAGTGCAGATTCTTTCTATTACAGAGAAAACAGCACAGATAAAAATGCCACTAATCTTGATTATCCTAAAACAATTTCTGCATTAACCTCTTTATATAATGCTGCAAAAAATCCTGAAATCAAGCAGCGTTACGGTTATCAGCTAGTCCGTTTTAATCATTATACAAGAAATTATGATGCTGCTCTTCAGGCATTCAAAACCTATGTAGAACCCGTAAAATTGAAAGGCGCGCCTTATTTTATGTCTCTAGATCAATTGGCAGGTGCGCAAAGAGGTTTACAGATGAACAGTGATGCCAATTGGAACTTTTTCCAGGTTTTCATGAACAGTAAAAGCCGTAAGGAATCTGCATTTGTTTCGATGAAACTTTCTGATACTGCTTCTTTTAATAATATTCTGAAAAGAGCAGGAACGAATGAGGAAAAGAATATGGGATATTTCCTTTTGGGTTATGAAGATTTTACGAATCCGATTCCTATTATGGAGAAAATGTTCGACATCAATCCTGATTCCGAGATCCTGAAAGTAATGGCTGTAAGAAGCATTAATGAATTGGAAAGAAGCTATCTTCCGACGTATTACTATGCTTCCACAGATAATGGTAATAATTCTACCGCTGAAAAAAGCACAACAAATACTCATGTTGATCCAGCCAAAGCTGAAACTCCTGAGGTAAAAGAAAAAGAATTGTCTTTCTGGCAAAAAATCGTAAGATTTTTTAAAAAGCTTTTCGGAATAAAATCAGATCCGACAACTGAAAACAATAAAGCTGACCAAAGCGATGACGAATTGCTTGATAATCCTAACCGAATTCCTTTTTACACTAAAAATCAAAGTTATTACTATGATGACAAGCAGAAAGATTTCCTGGATGATCTTGAAAAATTCACAGAAAAAACAAAGACGAAATCCAAAGATGAGTATTGGCAGATCGCAGACGCTTATTTGAAATTTTTGAAAAAAGATTACAAAGCAAGCACTGAAATTTTAGAAGATATTAAAACAAATAACCCCGAATATCTTGAAGAAATAAAAAGAATGAAAGTTCTGAATGATATCGTATCCCAGCCAAAAATCACTGCGGAATATGAAGATCATTTAATGAAAGATTATGCGGAATATTTTGTTGAAAAAGAAGTAAAAAAAGACAGTACCCAATCAGACTACGACTCTTATTATGGCCCGGTTCCGTCAACGGCTTCTTTCCTTAAAGATGTTTTGGCCAACCGTTATTTCTTACAGGGAGAAGATGGAAAATCGTTCCTGATGAGTAATAAACTTTCTGACCTTCAATACAACCCGAATTCAAGTTTGGTAAAAAGCGTTGAAGACTTTTACAGAAAGCCTAACAAGTCACAATTTGAGCAACAGATTATTGCTAAAAACATTAATGATGTAGGAAATATAGATGCGTTTTTCAGTGTAATTTATGGCGACAGAGCAATGCGAATGGCGGACTTTGAAAAGGCTAAGTCTTATTATCAGAAAGCCCAAAGTTTTACCGGAATTCCAAGGTTAAATTATGAATGGACTGAAAATAATCAAAAAGTAACGCCTCGTCAATATGCCGGTACCGAATATAATGGTTTTAAGAATATTTCCAATCTTATCTTCGGACACAATGTTTGGGAAAGTTTTGAAAGCGCAGACAATATCAGTATGGAAACTGAAGATTATTCTGCATTTCCTTTCATTAAAAATTCGATGAATAAACTTGAGCTTTCCGATGCTTTAATTCAATTGAAAAAAATAGGAAGCGGGAAAGATGAAAAAGCTGCACAGGCCAATCAGCTGATCGGGAATTTACTTTACAACACTTCAATTTTAGGATACTACCGAGAAGTATTCGTAATGGATATCGATAACAGCAATGGCGGAAAATATGATTTCTGGAATACTGATAAAAAAACGCCGTACCAATATTACTATAAAAACTTCCTGGATTCTTCTTACATTGAACCTGATAATTTTGATGTGGCAATTAATTATTATAAAAAAGCTCTAGACCTTTCGAACAATAAAGATCAAAAAGCAAGAGTCCTTTTCCAGATGGCAAGTGCCGAGCAAGGAAAGTATTATCAATATGAAGCAAAAAATCCTTCAAAAATTGATTACTCCGATCCTAAATATTCTGAGAAAAGTGATGCTTATCAAATTCAGCTTAATGATATTAAAAACCAAAAATACAGAACCTATTTTGCCATCCTGAAATCTCAATATGCAGATGCAGAGGTTACGAAAAACCTTATGGGAAGCTGTTCTTATTTCAGTTATTTTATGAAGTAGCTTAGTTTTCAATTATAAAAAAAATCTCTGAATTGCTTCAGAGATTTTTTTTATGATCTTTAATTTATTTAAGATTATTTTTTAACAAACTTAGTTTTAAGATCTGTACCATTATCATTTATATTGATAAAGTAAACTCCTTTTACCAAATCTCTCACAACGATTTTACCATCTCCGATTGTTCCTTTAGAGATCAATTGTCCTGGTGCATTGTAAATTTCATATGTTGATTTTGAAGAAATATTTTTAACGTTTAAAATATCATCAACAGGGTTCGGGTAGATCTGAACAGTCTTTACATTTCCAACTTCAGAAGTTCCTAAAGTTGCAACGTTATTCTGTTTTACAGCATAAAATACGTTACCAATTGCAGAAACTCTTACATGTCCACTTTTACCGGCTAAAGATGCAGGAATTAAAACACTTGCAGTACCTGAGTTAGGAACAGAAGCAGCTAATACTGTCCAAGTTGCACCACCATCAAAAGTATAATCTATTTTCACGTTGGCAACGTTGTATGGAGAAGCTGTTGTCCCAGAAACTACCCACGTAATTGTAGAGTTTGTATTTGGAGTTAATGTTGAAGCATTTACCGTAAATGCACTTGCAGAACCTACAACAATTGTCTGTGTTGCGTAAGCAGTTTGTGCCTGACCTGCAGGTTTGTTGTCTCTTACCGTAACACGGAAATTGGTAGTTCTTGCAACATTCGATGCTGATTCAAAATCTACAACATTGGCTACGTTTCCACCAAGAACTGTTGCTAATTTCGGGAAATATCTAGTAGGAGTAGTTACCGCTGGCCATGATCTGAAGATAGCGCCTGAAGTTTCGTTTCCGATATTGGTATTATCAATACCATTATCCAAAATACATGGATCTACTTGTTCCCAGCTATATGTTAATGCATCTCCATCAGGATCAGTAGCTACAGCATTTAATACAAACGCTGTTGATCTCGGGATCGTATAAGTTGTAGGCATCGCTGTAACAACCGGTGTATTATTAGTAATCGGTGTTTCTACATCAACTGTTGAAGTTGTAAGAACCGCCTGAACCTGATCTATACTCACACTGTGGAAATAAGGATCTGAGTGATCCTGAAGATCTGTAGATGCTCCTGTAATTCCCGCATATCCCATAATTGTAGAGCCAGAACCCGGTTCAACTTCCTGATTTAAGAAATCTTCGTAAAAACTATATGTATGAGAATCACCCAACTGATGTCCTAATTCATGTGCCACATAATCAATATCAAAAGTGTCGCTCATTGGAACTCCATTTGCCGGAGAAGTTATACCACTTCCTTTATAATTATTCGGAGAGATGTAGGCATAACCACAACCTCCATTGGCTGCACTATAGCTTGTTGTAGAAACATCATTGCTTCCGATACAACCGATACATCCAGCGTTACCGCCTCCACCTGTTTTTCCAAACAAATGTCCTATATCAAAGCTTGCATCTGTAACGCCATAAGCTCCACCGTGTAAAGTATTCATTAATTCATAATTCCATTTACACATTTGACTAGCATTACTGTAAGGATCAGAAGCAGCAGTTGTAAAAATAAGGTTCGGTGCGCTCACCATATTAAGATGAAGGTTAAATTCCTGCTCGAAAACTCCGTTTACTCTTGTTAAAGTTGCATTGATCTGAGCCAAAGCATTAGCTGTTCCTCCAAAATAGGTTGTATATTCTCCTGTAACAGACATTGCCAATCTAAGTGTATGATATTTTTTATCATTAGATTTCGAAGCTAAACCAGAAGTCTGCATTTGTTGAAGTTTAGCTACAGACTCTTTACTTTCTTTTGTACTACATGTGAAAGCATGCCCATTTTTACTGCTTTTTCCGTGGATTGAATAAGCTGATTTGTCTTGTGTTGCAGGCTCAATGAATTCATATTTTCCATTGCTGATCATCATAGACTGAAAATCATTAGGAGCTACACTGAATCTGATATATTTACTCGGATCATCCATTCCGATACCAACATAAGATCCTAACTGATACTGACTTGCCATTGCCTCGTCAATTACAGGTAAGCTATTCACTGTAAATCGTTCTGTTTTTCCGTTTAAGGTTGGAATACTTACTGTAATGCCACTTCCTTCACCGTATTTTGGAGCTCTTAATAATTGCGTTCTTATTTTATCGATATCAAGTTGATAATAAATCGAATTATCACTCTTTTTGATCACATCCTTTGCTGGTGTCGTTTTATTCCACTGTGCACTTACCATTGAAGAAGCAACTGCAAACAATACAAGGGGTAATTTTGTCTTCATTTATAAAATTTAGGAAGACAAATGTAGTTTTTATTATTAATTTTACAATAAAAAAGAATTATTTTTTATTACTTTAACTATTACATATAATTAATCTATTAAAAAATGATTTTCTAATCTATTTATTGAATTTAGCATAAAAAAATCAAGTTAATTCATTACTGCGTCTTTTCTGAAGCCATTCATCATGCCTTTTTTTAAACTGATCGTGCTTATAATCCTGATTTCTTTTGGCGGCATCTATTGAGTGTGAACTGTGAATATCAGTATCTTCTTCAGCAAAATCTGCTAACTTTTCATAATAACAATGAAGTTGATCCAATTCTTTTTCAGTAAGATCTTCAATGTCTACGATACGGTTACTTGCTTTTTCGTTAGCCGCAAGCAACTCATTCAATTTTATCTGAATAGCTTTTGAGTCTTTATTCTGTGCTTTCTGAATTAAAAAAACCATTAAAAAAGTGATAATTGTAGTTCCGGTATTAATAACCAGCTGCCAAGTTTCAGAATAATCAAAAACAGGTCCTGTAACGGCCCATACAATAACAATAAGAGTAGCTCCTATAAAAGCATAAGAACTTCCTGTAAATTTTGTAGCCCAATCTGAAAATTTTTCAAAAATGCTATTATTTGATTTTGCCATTTTAGTTTATATTAGTTTTTATGCTTTTTGTATTATAAGAAATTTTTAAACTCTTCCAATGTAAATTCATCAAAAACTTCGCCGAAATCGACGAAGTTTCTAAGTTAGTTAATATGTTGCGTATTCTTGTTTCCCCTTTTTATTAATTTTCAAGATGGGAATATACTTTTCTTCCATTTAATGGGCGTATTGTTCGGAAATTAGGCTCTGTATAAATTGATGTATAAGAATTAAACTGGTTACTAGAAAGCTGCTGCTTATTTTTAAAGACAAACCAAGTCACCGGCCCGCCATCTGTAAGAGCTGAATTTGCATTAAAGTTTGGTGTTGTTAATGAGCCACTATATGTATAATACTGTCGTCTATTACTTGGGAATAAATCTAAAAGATTGAAAGTAGTATTAGGAGAATTGATACCATTACTGTCAGTAGGAGATTGAGCAAATAGATTTTGGAGTGCATTATTACCTTGTCCTAAATCAACTAATACACTAAGAACAGCGTATGAATTATCGGCTGCTACATTTACAAAATGAATTTCCATTTTACTGTAACTACCATCAATCGTATGCTCACTACTATAATGAAAATGAAAATTAACAAGATTATATTTCTTTCCTCTAACTATAAAATAATTGTTATAGCTATCTGTTGGATTAATATTCACTCTTAAATTTTCACCGTTATTATTCGCTACCGAACTTAGGCTCACGGCTCCGTAATGTAATATTGGATCTTCACTATGAAAAACGATTGTTTTTGATGGTTCAATATTAATCGGAGTCTGGGAATCTGCTACTGCAGGAGAAAAAGCTGTAGTCATAATCGGTGTACTTATAAGACTCGCCGGATATTCCATAAGCTCATGATTTACATCTTCGTCTTTACTACATGAGGTAAATAAAAATAATTGAAAAAGGCCAATTATTACAAATACTCTACTCATTTTAGATACCATAAAGGGTGATCCTGATTTTGTTTTTTCTTCTGTTTTCATTTGTGCAATTAAAGATATTGTGCCTTGTGATAATTTACTAAGGCATGTTATATATTAGGTTTTTAAATCGTTGACAAATTTAGTAACAGACTTTATATACAACAATACAGGGCAATATATTTAATCACATTTTAAACAATCATAAATTAATATAATTTACTTAATAAATTTAATTTCAAACATTTAGCAAATTATTATTTTTAATATAAATTAATATTTTTATTAAAACTTCATTTTCGATATTCTTTTCATAGAAAAGCAATAAAAAATCCGCCCCCTTGAAAGGGACGGATTTTTATATAATTACGTGCAAAATATGCAAGTTATCACACTTTAATTTCAACGTCTACACCTGAAGGAAGTTCTAATTTCATTAGAGCATCAACAGTTTTAGAAGAAGAAGAGTAGATATCCATCAATCTCTTGTGAGCTGATAATTGGAACTGCTCTCTAGCCTTCTTGTTTACGTGCGGAGATCTCAACACAGTGAAGATTCTCTTATTCGTTGGCAATGGAATTGGTCCGTTTACAACAGCACCAGTAGCCTTTACCGTTTTTACGATTTTCTCAGCAGACTTGTCTACCAAGTTGTAATCGTAAGATTTTAGTTTTATTCTGATTCTTTGTGACATTTCTTTACTTTAAAAAATTAACCTTTTGCTTTAGCAATGATATCTTCAGCAACGTTTTGAGGAGTAGCCTGGTACTTCTCTAATTCCATAGAAGAAGTAGCTCTTCCTGATGAAAGTGTTCTTAGAGTTGTTACATATCCAAACATTTCAGAAAGTGGAACTGAACCTTTGATTACAACGGCACCGTTCTTTTCTTCTTGTCCACTGATTGTACCTCTTCTCTTGTTAAGGTCACCAATGATGTTACCCATATATTCTTCCGGAGTTACAACCTCCAATTTCATAATAGGTTCCATAATTACTGGCTTAGCAGCACGTCCCGCTTCTTTAAATCCTAATTTAGCAGCTAATTCAAAAGAAAGTGCATCAGAATCCACTGCGTGGAAAGATCCGTCTTTAAGAGTAACTTTAATACCTTCAACTTCGAAACCAGCCAAAGGACCGTTTTTCATTGCAGCTTTAAAGCCTTTTTCAATTGCAGGAACAAATTCTCTAGGAACGTTACCACCTTTGATCTCATTGATGAATTCTAAACCAACTTTACCTTCGTCAGCAGGTCCTAGTTCAAATACAATATCAGCAAATTTACCCTTACCACCAGATTGTTTTTTGTAAACTTCTCTGTGTTGAGCAACTCTTGTAAGATTTTCTTTGTACTCAACCTGAGGTTGACCTTGGTTAACTTCTACTTTGAATTCTCTTCTCATACGATCTACAAGAATATCAAGGTGAAGCTCACCCATTCCTGAGATAATCGTTTGTCCAGAAGCTTCGTCAGTTTTAACCTGGAAAGTAGGATCTTCTTCAGCCAATTTAGCTAAAGCGTTACCCATTTTATCCTGGTCAGCCTTAGTTTTAGGCTCAACAGCGATACCAATTACCGGATCAGGGAAAACCATCGATTCTAGAACGATTGGGTTTTTCTCGTCACACATTGTATCACCAGTTTTGATAGATTTAAAACCTACAGCTGCACCGATATCTCCTGCTTCAATATATTCTACAGGATTTTGCTTGTTAGCGTGCATCTGATAGATTCTAGAGATTCTTTCTTTATCTCCTGAACGAGTGTTCAAGATATAAGAACCTGCATCCAGTCTTCCAGAGTATGCTCTGAAGAATGCTAATCTTCCCACAAATGGGTCAGTAGCAATCTTAAATGCTAAAGCAGCGAAAGGCTCGTCTACAGATGGTTTTCTTGTAATATCAAGATCAGTTCTAGGGTCAGTACCTTTGATATCATCTTTATCCAATGGAGAAGGCAAGTATTTACATACTGCATCCAACATAAACTGTACTCCTTTATTCTTGAATGAAGAACCACAAGTCATTGGGATAATAGAAAGATCAATAGTAGCTTTTCTTAGCGCTTCGTTGATTTCGTCTTCAGAGATTGAATCCGGATCTTCGAAGAATTTCTCCATCAAAGTCTCATCGTAGTCAGCCACAGCTTCTACTAATTTTTCTCTGTATTCGTGAACTTCAGCCTTCATGTCTTCAGGAATTGGCACTACTTCGAAAGTAGCTCCTTGTCCTGCTTCATCCCAGATGATCGCTCTGTTTTTAATTAAGTCAACAACACCTTTGAAATCTTCTTCAGCACCGATTGGTAAAACGATTGGAACAGCGTTTGATCCTAACATCGTCTTAACCTGGTTTACCACGTTAAGGAAGTCAGCACCTTGTCTGTCCATTTTGTTTACGAATCCCATTCTTGCAACTTTATAGTTGTCAGCAAGTCTCCAGTTTGTTTCAGACTGAGGCTCTACTCCATCTACTGCAGAGAATAAGAATACCAAACCATCTAATACTCTTAAAGATCTGTTTACTTCTACTGTGAAGTCAACGTGTCCCGGTGTATCGATGATGTTGAAGTGGTAAGGCTTACTTTCAGGTAAGATTTTCCCTTGATCTGTTGGGAAATTCCAAGAACAAGTTGTAGCAGCAGAAGTAATTGTAATACCTCTTTCTGCTTCCTGCTCCATCCAGTCCATTGTAGAAGCTCCATCGTGAACTTCTCCAATTTTGTGGTTTACACCTGTAT
This sequence comes from Chryseobacterium limigenitum, assembly GCF_900114875.1. Lineage (GTDB taxonomy): Bacteria > Bacteroidota > Bacteroidia > Flavobacteriales > Weeksellaceae > Chryseobacterium > Chryseobacterium limigenitum. The sequence goes on along the minus strand of NZ_FPKW01000002.1, from coordinate 232,570 downwards.
AGAATAAGATTCTTTCTGTAGTGGTAGTTTTTCCCGCATCAATGTGGGCAGCAATACCAATATTTCTTGTAAATTTAAGATCTCTACTCATTTCTAATTAGAATTTAAAGTGTGAGAAAGCTTTGTTAGCTTCCGCCATTTTGTGAGTATCAGATTTTTTCTTGTAAGCAGCACCTTCTTCTCTAGAAGCAGCTACAACTTCGTTAGCTAATTTCAAAGCCATAGACTTATCATTTCTAGCTGTAGAATATTTGATTAACCATTTCATTGCCATAGAAATTTTTCTGTCAGCTCTGATTGGCATAGGAATCTGGAAGTTAGCTCCACCTACTCTTCTAGAACGTACTTCTACGTGAGGCATAACGTTAGTTAATGCATCTTTCCAGATTTCAAGGGCAGTCTTTTCAGTTTCTCCTTTTTTAGCTTCTACAAGGTCTAATGCATCGTAGAATATTTTGAATGCGATAGACTTTTTACCGTCTAGCATTAAATTGTTTACAAATCTTGTTACCAATTGATCATTAAATTTCGGATCTGGTAACAACGGTCTTTTTTTCGCTTTTGTCTTTCTCATTGCTTCTGTACCTTATTTAATGATTATTTTTTCTTTCCTTTAGCTGGTGCAGCTACTGCCTGACCTGGTTTTGGTCTCTTAGCTCCATACTTAGATCTTCTCTGTGTTCTACCGCTTACACCTGCAGTATCTAATGCTCCTCTTACGATATGATAACGTACTCCCGGTAGGTCTTTCACCCTTCCGCCGCGTACCAATACTATCGAGTGCTCTTGAAGATTATGTCCTTCGCCCGGGATGTAGGCGTTGACTTCCTTCCCGTTAGAAAGTCTTACCCTTGCAACTTTTCTAAGTGCAGAGTTAGGTTTCTTAGGAGTGGTAGTATATACTCTCGTACATACACCTCGTCTTTGTGGACAAGAATCAAGGGCAGCCGATTTACTCTTCTTGGTGAGTGCGACTCTTCCTTTTCTTACTAATTGTTGAATAGTAGGCATTTAATTGCTTTTTATTTTAGGGTGCAAAAATATAAATAATTTTCCAATCTACAAAAACTTATATGAAAATTAAAATCAATCACTTACATCAAAAAGCTTCAATGTATGATTAAAGAAATATGCATATCATTATATATAGGAAGAAAAGTGAAGAAAGAAGAAGATAAATAAAGCTGTATTAAATAATTATAATTTTTTATTCTATGATCCTAACATCAACATTTTTATTCCATTTAAAATCTTTCACATTCTGTTTAAGTGATTCATGGATTCTAGGATCGATCGAATAAATAAAAACATGATCCTGGCCTACAACTACATTATTTTTTATGGTAAGAACGGCAACTTTTTTCCAGTTTTCGGGTGTTTGCCCCTTCAGCCATTCTTCATAAGCTATTGCGATCTGGTAATTATTTTCTTTACAGTATTTTGTAAGATAATTTTTAAATCGATTATCCATCACGGCTCCTTTTTTGCTGAATGGAATCATTTCTGTTGAGCCCAGCCCCACAAAATCAAGCAAATGAATATCCGAGAAATAACAAATTGCGCCGATATCATTAGCAACAACATTAGAATTATTATAATATTTTTTTAAGAATCTTGCAGACTGAATCTGCTGTTCGTAAATATTTTCACTGCCCTGCGTTATTAATAGATGTGCAAAACAAAACTTATAGATTAATAATATAAAATTAACGATAAGAATTGCACCCGTAAATTTTTCTTTTTTAAGTTCAGATAAAGGATTTATAAAAAAAGACTTCAATCTTGGAATCACGATCATCGAAAAAGCTGTTAAAAGATAAGCTTCATATCTGAAAGGCCCTTTGAATTCACCAAAAACACACTGTAACACTAACGTAAAGCTCCAAGCTAGAATAAGGAAGTTATTAATAATGATCTTTTGAAAATTCAGTTTACGTTTATAATCATTATAGATCAATACAAAACCAATCAATAAAGGAAGTAGCGCAACTTGATAAAATTTTACATTCAAAATAATTTTCCTCAGTACTATTTCTTTGATTTGCTCAATATAATTTCCCGAAAAGCTAAACAAAGTCCCTTTTACCACAACCGAATTTGGAAAGAAATAACCGTCTTGATGATAATTAAAGTATCCGAAAACCAAAATTGGGACAAACCCTAAAATTAATACCAGAAAAGCTTCTTTAAATCTTTTAATCAAGAAAAAAACAAAAGCCAGTGAAGCGAAATAGAACATACTTTCAAACCTCACTAATCCTAATAATAAAATGGTAAAATAGAACCAATACGATGAAAGTTGATCTTTAAACTCACTTTTAATCCATTTTTGAAAGTAAAAAATATTCACTACAATGATAAAAACCTGTAAACTATGTTCCATTCCTGTGAAAATCTGCAAATGTAAAACCGCAAATAGAAGTGTAAACAAAATTGCAATGATGATATGTTTAGTTTTATCAAAAAAAATGGTGTAATATTTATTAAGAAAAAAAATAATTAAAGAAGAAATTACGATATTGAAAATTAAAGGGATTAGTTCATTATTCCCAAAAATATTGATCAAAACACTTAAAATAAAAGTGAAAATTGGTGACGAAGATGAAGATGAAAAAGAATATTTCGTCATTCCCCAAACTCCGTGAAGCGCAAAATTCTTAGCCATCGCCAAATGAATATAGGCATCGTCCAATATGTAGGTAAAATTACCTTCCGTTTTGGAAATCATTAATAAAAAATAGACAGCGCAAATTCCGAAGAAAACAGAAGCAGAAATAATAAAGTTCTTCATTACAATTCAACTTTCACTTTAAAGTTATTATTAATCTAAAATAAGTTGAGAAGTGTATAAAACCTGACTTTTATTTTTCACTGTATCAAATTTCACCCATTTTATCTGTGGATCTATACTTCCCACGAGACATTGTTTCAATTCTCCTTTTTGCTTATTGGTATGCTGATAGCTGAATGATTTATTAATGACAGGAATATGATATATGGTAATATTTTTCACAGCTCTTTCATCGTTATAGATGTACTTTTTGCCTTTGAATTTAGACACCTGCGAAAGTATTTGATTTTTATTCTTCAAATAATTGTCAGGGCTTTTTATGTTGTATAACGAAAGAAATGCTAAAAAGAAACATCCAACTCTCCAAATCAGCTTATCCGAACTTTCCTTTTGGAAATATAGAATAAGGAATGAAAAGAATAGGCAGAAATTTGCGGCGGCCAGCATTCTCGTGTTCATTTCTTCAATATTTTGGAGCCATCCCGAAATCAATAAAAATATAGCATAAGTACCTGCCATTATCCAAATCAAAATATGGAAATAATATAATGATGCCTCTTTCGCTTTTCTATAATAGGTAAGAAAATAACGAAACATTACGATATCTATCCCCAAAACCAAGAACTGAAAACCAATACTTGCCATGCTATACGAAGCCGGTTTTATTCCAATATAAGGGTCTACTACATTAGAAACACCCAAAAGATCACGTAAAATATCCATGGGGAGCAATTCTCCTGCAGCTCCCCTCAAATCTTCACCCGTAAAACTTCCAAAATATAAGTAATTAAATAACAAATACCCTCCAATTCCCAGTCCCGAAACAAACGCAAACAATAATAAAGGGGTGAAAAATCTTTCCTTTTGTAACTTTAAAAATGTAAAAAAGAGGAATATTAAAACTGACAGATAAATATAAATTCCTGAATACCTTACGGTGAACATGCAGATCATCATCAGAGAAGCCCAAACCGCATTGATGTAAAGCTTTTTTCCGGAAAACATCTGATGCAAAAAATAAAAAAGAAAGTACAGGAAAAATATAAAAGGACCTTCGGAAATTATTCCGCAAAACACAAAAAAAGCCGTCTTTCCCGCAAGCAGCAAAACCGTCTCTCTAAAATAGAACCTTTTATAATATGAAAATGATAAAATAGTTACAGTAAAAATTAAAATTAAAATTTTTGAAGCCCAAAAATAATCCTTTACAAAAAAGTGACAGATCTCCAGCAAAACCGGATAACCTAAAGGAAAGAGATTTGTTTTTAAATTAGGCAGATCAGAAGCAATCCCAAAATAGGACAGACTATCCGCTCCTATTCCACCTGCAGGAAGAAAAAAAGGTTGAAAAAAGTAGATAATTATTATTAATACAGCTAAAATTTTATACTTCATTACAGTCTTTAGTCTTTTACCGCAATATTAAGGAAACTTATTCAAATTATTTTTAAAAATCCTCTTATAGTTATCTTCTATTGACTGTAAAAGTAGTTCGGCACAATATTTCCTAACTTTGTTGATATAAAAAAATAAACATATGAAAAATGCAAGTATTATTGGGCTTCCTGAAGCCGACTGCAAAAACATTTCGGAAAAATTAAATATACTTTTAGCAAACTATTCCGTATTTTATCAAAACACAAGAGGTTCTCATTGGAACATCAAAGGTGATCAGTTTTTCACCCTTCATCCAAAATTTGAAGAGTTATACAACAACTTAGTTTTGAAAATTGATGCAATTGCAGAAAGAATTTTGACTTTAGGCGCTACTCCGGCTCATAATTATTCTGATTATTTAAAAGTTGCAACTATTAAAGAAACAAAAGAAGTCAGTGACGGAAACAAAAGTGTAGAGAACATTCTGAATTCATTCAAAGTGGTTATCGATCTTCAAAGAGAACTTTTAGACATCACCGACAAAGCGGGAGACGAGGGTACCAACTCTCAAATGAGCGACTATATCACAGAACAGGAAAAAGAAGTTTGGATGTACAACTCCTATTTAGGTAAGTAAACAGACAAAATCATCGAAATATTTAAAAAAATCGTCTTACATTTAGGCGATTTTTATTTTTAATTATTAAATTTGCGTTAAAATTACACATATATGCACGACGTCCGATTAAACTCCATTCTAGATAATGATTTCTATAAAGTAACCATGCAAAATGCGGTGGTGAAATTATTTCCAAGCTCTATTGTAAAGTATGAATTTATCAACAGAGGAAAGCATTTATTTCCGGAAGGTTTTGATGTTGCTTTAAGAGAAGCAGTGACAAAAATGGCAGAATTAAAATTAACCAAAGACGAAAAAAAGTTTTTGGCAAGAACATGCCCTTATTTAGACCTTCCTTATTTAGATTTTCTTGAAGGCTATCATTATGACCCTTCCGAAGTTAAAATCAATCAGGATGGAAATGATCTTACTGTTACTGTTGAAGGACTCTGGTACAGAACAATTCTTTGGGAAGTACCTCTGTTAGCCCTAATCAGCGAACTTCATTACGACATGAATCACATGGAAAGAGATTCTAACGAAGTGGTAATGAGCAAAACTGTTGAAAAAGCAGAATCCCTTACAAAACTCGGCGTTAATTTCGCGGAATTCGGTACCAGAAGAAGACATTCTTACAAAGTGCAGAATCTCGTAATGGAAGCGTTAAACCAAAAGAAAGATTCTACATTTATAGGAAGTTCAAATGTTCATTTTGCGATGAAATACAATGTAAAACCTATCGGAACTCATGCCCACGAATGGTTTATGTTCCACGGAGCAGAATACGGTTTCAAGATGGCCAACGAATTAGCGCTGGAACATTGGGTTGATGTTTACAGAGGAGATTTGGGAGTTGCGCTTTCCGACACATACACAACGGATGTTTTCTTCCGTCAGTTCGACAAAAAATTCGCAAAATTGTTCGATGGTGTACGTCATGATAGCGGTGATGCATTAGAATTTGCAGACAAAACAATTGCTCATTATGAGAAAAACGGAATCAATCCTTTATTTAAATATATCATTTTTTCCGATGCCCTAAATCTTGAAAAAGTAGAAGAAATAACGAAATACTGCAAAGGCAAAATCGGAGTTTCTTTCGGAATCGGAACCAATCTTACCAATGATGTAGGATTAAAACCAATGAATATTGTTATGAAATTAATTGGCGTTCAGGCGCCTAATAAAGAATGGATTCCAACGGTAAAACTGTCCGACGAACACGGAAAATACACAGGAGATCCAAAAATGATAGAATTAGCCAAAGAGTTTTTAAGAATTAAAGATTAGACCTATGAGACTAAAAATTTATTTATCCCTCTCTCTTTTCATGGCAGCCTTATCTTTCGCTCAGGAAAAGAAAACAGAAAAGCCAAAATTCAATCAGGAATTAGCAACCTCTCTTGGCGCAGACAAATACGGAATGAAAGCTTACACCATCGTGATGTTGACAACCGGTTCTGCAAAAATTGAAGACAAAGCTAAAATGGGAGAATTAATGAAAGGACATATGACCAACATCGGAAAACTGGCAGACGAAGGAAAAATTATCGTTGCCGGACCTTTTCTCGAAAAAAATAAAGAAAATTTCCGCGGAATGTTCATTTTCAATACAAAATCTAAAGAAGAAGCCGAACAATGGGTAAAAACAGATCCCGCAGTACAGGCAGGAGTTTTCAGTTATGAAATTTTCCCTTGGTATGGGTCGGCGGCGTTGCCTTTGTATTTAAAACATCATGAAGAGATTTCTCAGGAAAACCCATAAAATTTATCATTAAAGTTTATACGATTAAAAAAGCAAAGGCTGCCTTAAAAGACAGCCTATTTTATTTCTGATCAGTCGAAACAGATAAATGGTTTCCTTGGTGGATAGCAGCAATATGGATTGCTACAGAATATATAACCTGCACCACTGCAACCTCCATCTACTGGTGTTTCACAAGCTAATGCGGCTCCCCCTAAAACATTTTTTAGTTGTTTTCTGTTTAAGTTTTTTAAATTCTTCATAATTATTTTTGATTAGTTTTAATTTCCTACTCTATAAGATTTTCGGACAACTCTATTTTATTCCCTTATTCGAGATTTAAATATACAAATTATTTTTCATAAACCAAATCAATTCAACTAATTACATTTTTTCTTATATTTAATTAAAACAAAAACCACCATGAAAACCATCGAAGAAGTATTAAAAAAACTAGATGAAATTATCATCTGGAGCAAGGAAAACCAAAGCCCTGTTGGATATTTCGCCTGCACTTACAGAATAATGACCGCGCAGGTTTTAAAAGGAATCCAACAGAAAAAATTTGAAGACAATCCTAGAATGACTCTTCTGGATCTGGCTTTTGCACAAAGATATCTTGAAGCATGGGACAATTACAGTAAAGGAAAAAAGTGTACGCAATCATGGTATATTGCTTTTGAAGCTGCGAAAAACAAAAACCTTCTGATTTTACAGCATATTTTTCTGGGAATGAATGCTCACATCAATTTGGATTTAGGAATTTCCGCTTCTTCGATAATGCCCTACAGAAAAATAAATCCACTGAAAAAAGATTTTGAGAATATTAATAATGTCATCGCATCCATTAATCAAAAGGTTCAGGATTCATTAAATAAAATCTGTTATCCTGTTGATTTAATTGATAAAATTTCAAACGGAAAAGATAATGTTGTTTTAGATTTTGCGATCTCTAAAGCAAGAGAAACTTCTTGGGCAACCGCTGTTATTGCTTCAAATACACCTCAATTCTTAAGAGAATCTGTTATCAACATTGTAGATTACGCCGCTGCAAAAGTGGCTTCACAGATTATAAATCCGAAACTTCTTACTCCCGCATTAACTAAAGAACTGAAAAAATGTGAGAGCAGTGATATTGTAAAAAATATTGAGATTTTATCTTCAACAAAAAATATTTAATTTAAAATTTTAAATAAATTCAATCAATGAGTGTACCAGGTAAAAAAATTTGGGATCAATTTATCATCATTAAAAACTTTAAAAATTATCCTTTTCTTTCATCTTTATTACAAGGCTTTGAAGGTGAAAATCTCATCGGATACGTGTATATTGATCATGAAGAAGGAATTACATTAGATATTTTAAAACTATTTTCAGAAAACAATGGAGAATTAATTACCGGAAAAGATCTTTTCAGGGATAAAACAAGAGCTATTGTAAGATTTGAACATTTTTCAAGGACAAATTTTGAAATTGCAAATCCAGAGATCAAACAATCATTGAATGTTGAAATACCTAGTTACATTAAAGAATATAGCCGGGATGATCTTGCAGAATTCAGAAATCATGAAATCTATCAAAAATTCAGCGCCGAAGGATTTCCGGATGACATTACAGTTTTTCTTATTGACCAAACCCGTAAACACAAAACAGAAAATATTTGGGTAAGAATAAAATATTTTGATGCCGAAAAAGAAGCCGGAATTGCCAAATTGCTTGTTCAGCCGTTTCAAGAGCTTGAAGTAAATAAAGGTGATGAAATTATTTTCAAATTAGTAGAAGCAAAAGGTATGGGATTTCAGCCTTTCGGGTTTATCCATAAAACAACAACATAAGAAGCAATTTGAAAAAAGATGGTGGAAATTTTAGTAAAAAACTAAGGTTTCCCGTAAAGAAAATCCGTTTTTCTTTTTGTAATTTTGTAACATGGAGATGACCTATTTAATTATTGGATTTATTGCCGGGGGAATTCTTGGTGCTGTGATTTTGTATTTTGTGCTGAAATCATCAATGGTTTCACGAAGTTCTTATGATGAACTTAATAATTTACATATTAAAAACAATTCAGATCTGGAAAATTCTAATCTTAAAATTCAGGAATTAAGTCAGAATATTAACAAAGAAAAAGAACAGAATCAACAGCAGACAGACCTATTAAATGATCTGAAAAATGAGTTTGCAAAAATCTCAGCAGAACATTCATCTTTGAATTCTCAGTTTCTTGAGCAAAAACAATTTAACACAAAACAAACTTCTCAAATTGAAAATCTTCAGACTGAAAAGCAGACTCTATTTGCTAAAAATTCTGAGCTTTCCGCCATCAATGAAAGCTTGCAAAAGTCTCTTGAAACCCAAAAAGGAGAGATCACAAAAATTCAGGAGGAATCTAAATTGCAGTTTGAAGTTTTAGCCAATAAAATTTTAGAAGAAAAAACCGAAAAGTTCACAACTCTTAATCAGAATAATCTTAAATTGATCTTAGACCCTTTCCAGGAAAAGATCGCAGATCTCAAAAACAGAGTAAATGAAGCGTATGAACAGGAAAATAAGGAACGCTTCTCTCTTGCTGAAAAAGTAAAAGAATTGGCCGAGCTGAATCAACAAATCTCTGAAGATGCCAAGAAATTAACAAGAGCATTAAAAGGCGAAAGCAAAACCCAAGGAAACTGGGGCGAAATGATTCTCGAAAGTATTCTTGAAAAATCAGGTTTAGTAAAAGGAAGAGAATATTTTCTTGAACATGAACTTCGCGATGAAGATAATAAAGCTTTATTTTCAGAATTTTCAGGGAAGAAAATGCGTCCTGATGCCGTTATAAAATATCCTGACGAAAGAAATGTGATCATTGATTCTAAAGTTTCATTAACCGCTTTTACCGAATTGGTTGACGAAACTGATCAGGATGTTTATTTAATTAAGCTTAATCAGCATTTATCTTCAATAAAAACTCACATCACTCAATTAAGCCAAAAAGCTTACGATGATTACGGGAAATCTCTGGATTTTGTGATGATGTTTATTCCAAGTGAACCAGCGTATATTGCGGCAATGCAGGCAGACCAAAACCTTTGGAATTACGCTTATGAAAGAAGAGTTTTATTGTTAAATCCAAGCAATTTAATTACTTCATTAAAGTTGATCGCTGACCTTTGGAAACGTGAATATCAAAACAGAAACTCCATGGAAATTGCGGAAAGAGGAGCAAAATTGTATGATAAATTTGTTGGTTTCGTAGATAATTTAGAGAAAGTCGGAAAGAATTTAGACCAAGCTAAAAACGTTTACAACGAAGCTTACAAACAACTTTCTACTGGAAATGACAACTTGGTTATTCAGACTCAGAAATTAAAATCTTTAGGAATAAAGAATAAAAAAGACCTTCCACAAAGTATGATCGATAACTCTAATAACCTTTTAGAATCATAAAAATGATTGAAAGTTTTCAAAACGAAAAGATAAAAAATATCACAAAACTTCTTGCAGACAACCGATTTAGAAAAAAATCAGGTGTTTTCGTAGTGGAAGGACAACAGGAAAACGAAAGAGCTCAGAAATATGATTTTGAAGCAGTGGAGTTTTTCATTTGTGAAACCATTTTTAAAGGACAAACTCCGGAAGGAAAAATTCACTTTGTTAATGATAAAGTGTATGAAAAAATAGCATACAGAGGTAGTTCTGAAGGAATTATTGGGGTTTATAAAGCTAAAGAGAATCATTTAAATACATTTAAGCCTAAAGAAAACTCTACGGTCATTATCGTTGAAGGTGTTGAAAAACCGGGAAATTTGGGCGCAATTTTGAGGAGCTGTGAAGCTTTTGGCGTAGATGCCTTAATTGTAGCAGATGGTAAAACAGATTTTTATAATCCGAATGTGATTCGTTCTAGTGTTGGGTGTCTTTTTGGAATGGAAGTATTTCAGGCTGAAAATGAGGAAACATTGGAATTTCTTCAAGAGAATCAATTCAATATCTATACAACGATTATGGATGAGAGTTCTGAAGATCTATACAAAAGAGATTTTAAGAAAAAATCTGCTGTTTTATTCGGCACAGAACATTCGGGGTTAAGTGATTTCTGGACAGGAAAAGGAAAGAATACCTTAATTCCTATGACAGGAAGCATTGACTCTTTAAATTTAAGCAACGCCGTTGCCATTACATGCTATGAAGCATTGAAACAAAAGAAAGGGTAATAATTTGTTGTTGGTTATTGGTTGATTGTTGCGGGTTACAATTATTACTTATCACCAATTACTTATTACTCATAGATATAAAGCATAAAAAAACCGATTCACTAGGTGAACCGGTTCTTTTATTTTTAGGTTGAGGCTAAAATTATTTTTTAGCAGCGTCAACAGCTTGTTTAGCGTCTTTAGCAGCACCTTTAGCAGCATCAGCAGCACCTTTAGCAGCGTCAGCAGCACCTTCAGCTGTTTTCTTAGCAGCATCAGCAGCAGCAGCAGTAGTTGCAGCAGCAGCATCTTTAGCAGCACCTACAGTAGCAGAAGCAGCAGAATCAACAACAGTAGCAGCAGAATCAGCTACAACAGCAGCAGAATCAGTAGTAGCTACAGCAGCAGAATCAGCAGTACCTTCAGTAGAAGTAGCTTCAGTTTTTTTACAAGCAACTAGAGAGATTGCAGCGATAGCAGCTACGAATAATGACTTTTTCATAATAAATTAAATTTAATTTTGTTAATATTGTTTTATTAAAATTTTCTTTCGTTCTGTTATTTGAACAAGACAAAGGTATAGCAGATACAAAAGTTGTTTATGAAAAATAATTGTAATACCTTTGTAAAATAGTTTTACAAATAAACTTAACTGATAATCAGTAATTTAATTATATTTAAAAAATTGACAGATTTAGATCTATTACATTTTGAGCAGCTAAAAAAGGATGTCCAGGCTCAATATTTGAAAGAATACACTCCTTCCTATGATGATATTTCAAAATGGAAGGGTATAGATATTATATATTTCCAGGAAGATCTTCGTAAAAAGGCAAAAGGAAACATTAGCGAAAAATCTTTTTACACTTATTTCAAAAACTCTCCGGTTACCAAATTACCCCGCATCGATATGCTCAACTTATTGAGTATCTATACGGGTTACGACTCATGGTATGAATTCAAAAAGCAGCACCTTTTTGCAGGAGAATTGTTACAGGAAACAGAAGATTTAAGTGAAGAAGATATACAGGAATTAGAAAAAACAGTTGAAAATTCACAAATTTTTCCAAATAGCGAGATTCAGCCTAATAAAACAACTCAAACCGAGCAAGAAAACATTGATTTACAAAAATCAAACACTGAAAATCAAATAGTTAATCAAAATCAAGAATCAAAAAAAATATCTGATTCTGAGCCTGTAAAACCCAAGAAAAATTTCTTAAAAAAGAACGCCTGGGCATTTATAACCTCAATTTTGGTGATTGCAACCGGACTTTTAGGTTTTAAGGATGAAATTTTTCTGAAAGAATATAAATATTGTTTCACAGATGCAGACAGAGGAACTTCAGTAATCAATACTTTAGAAATAAAAGTAATCAAGGAAAATGAATCTCCAATTCTTTACAGAATAAAACCGGGTGAATGTTTTAAATATTCAACCAAGGATAAGATCCTGAAAATGGAGATCAGAGCACCTTTTTACGAATATTTAACTGTAAACAGAAGCTTAGAAAATGCTCCCGAAGAAGAAATGATAGAACTGAAGCCGGATGATTACAAAATGGCCGTCAATTATTTCTCAGTAAAAGATGCTAATGGCAATCCTGAGCTTCTTAAACAAAAACGCAAGCAATTAGAAAACCTAATCAGCAATAACGCGACTATTTATCAGGTATATGATAATGCTACGTATGGCATTGAAACCTTAGATAAACAGAAATACATTACCTTAGTAACAACCCCTACAACTTCCCTTAAAAACCTAAGTGTAATCGAAATGAAAAAAGATAAGGGAAAAATAGTATCCATCAAATTTAAAATTGCAAGTACAGATGAAAAGAATAAATAATTTTTTAATTTTTGCAATAATGCTTCTTGCTCTCGCTGCCTGTAACAATAAAAAAACAGAGGTAAGTGATCTTGAAACACTTAGAAACAGTAATAATAAAAAAAGCTATCCCGCAGTACAGATGGATAGTGCTCAGGCAATAAATTTCATTACCAAGCAAAAAGTTCAGGAACTTTTGGATTTGTCTACTTTGTATCTGTCTGGAAATAAAAATACGGAGATTGATACTGTAATTTATTCTCAAATGGGAAGCTATTTTCATAAACCGGATAGCACGACATTCAAAAAACTATTCCGTGAGCTGGATAGTTTAAAGGTAAAAAGCGTAAAAGTGAATAATTTATCTGTTTATAAGGATTATTATAAAAATGACACCCTTGATTACGCGAAGTTTAATGTAGAATATTTTGACGACAAAAACAGATCATTGGGAACATTTGAGAAAAATGCACAGTATATTTTAATGTCGGCGCCTATTAAATTTAAAAAAGAATTTAAGTTTTACTTTCTCAATTTCTACTCTTCTCCTTTGAAGAAAGACAGCACATCGGTCGGAGTAACCAAATAGTCTAAAGGAATATCATTTTCCCAGACATCATCAATAAATTCATCGGGGTTAAAGTAATTAACTCCGATTTTTATTGATTCCGGGGAAATCGATTGAAAAAATTCATCATAAAAACCTTTTCCATAACCTACCCTATTTCCTTTTTTATCGCAATAAAGTAAAGGAGTTATGACGTAATTAAAGTCTAAAACTTTAGAATCTACACTAGAAAAGGGCTCTGAAATATCCCAATGATTAATTTCAAACTGAGTGTCATTGAAAATTTCTACCGAAATTAATTTTGCCTCCACAATTTTAGGAACAAAGACTCTGATATTTCGACTTAAAAAATAATCAATGAATATTTGAGTATCAATTTCTTTAAACTTTTCAATTGGAATAAAAACATGTACTTTCTGACCAGAAACTGGTTTAAAATATTCAATTAAATTTTCAAAAACCTTTTTAGATAACAAGAAAGCCTCATCAGATGACAAGGCTTTTCTTTTTTGCATATATTCTTTTCTTAGCTCAGCTTTTAACATTCTAATTAAGCTTTTTCAGAAGGCTCTATAATTTTATATAATTTGTCTGATAAACGAACTTTAAACGGAAGCTCAAAAGTGATTTGATCTCCAACTTTCGCCGTTTCACAAGGACCTCCATTGGCAAAAATTTCAGTAATTGTAACTTCTTGCTCACCGGTTGTCGGCCCTGAAATTAATACTTTATCACCAATTGAAAGCTCCTTGTTTTCAATTAAGAACTGAGCAATTTTTGATTTTGAGTAATAATGTTCGCCCTTTCCAATCAGTACTTTTTTAATTTTTATTTTCTGGCGAATATCTTTGGTTTCAGCTGTTGTAGCCTTTGCTAAAGTTTGAGTGGACAGATCTCCGGAATTTTTAAACTTTAAAGCCTCAGATTTTCCTTTTCTGAAGACTTTATTGCCAACCTGCAATCCTTTTCTTAACGCAACCTGTTCTGTCCTAGGCAAATGTATAATCTCCAGACATTCTGTAGAACATGTATTTTCCATCGCTGCCTTACATTCATCACATTGAATAAACAATAAATGACAGGCATCATTTGCACAATTGGTATGGTTGTCGCAAGGTTTACCACATTGGTGACATTGCGCAATAATATCGTCTGTGATTCTCTCTCCAAGTCGGTGATCAAATACAAAGTTCTTACCTATAAATTTACTTTCAATATTTTCTTCCTTGATCTGGCGCGTATATTCAATAATTCCACCTTCTAATTGGAAAACATTTTTAAACCCTTGATGTTTGAAGTAAGCACTGGCTTTTTCACAACGGATTCCGCCTGTACAATACATTAACAGGTTCTTATCTTCTTTAAAATCCTGTAATTGTTCATTAATAATCGGCAAACTTTCTCTGAAATTTTCCACATCCGGAGTAATAGCACCCTCAAAATGTCCTACTTCACTTTCGTAATGATTTCTAAAATCTACAACAATTGTATTCGGGTCTTCAAGCAAGTTATTAAATTCCTGTGCTTTTAGGTGAATTCCTTTATTGGTAACATCAAAAGTTTCATCATTCAAACCGTCAGCGACAATTTTATGTCTGACTTTTATCGTCAATTTTAAAAAAGAATGATCGTCTTGCTCAACCGCAACATTTAAACGAATTCCCTTCATGAAGTCATACACTTCCAATGTATCGCGAAATGCTTCAAACTGATCCGCAGGCACACTCATCTGAGCATTAATACCTTCATGGGCAACATAAATACGGCCCAATGCATCAAGTGCGTTCCAGGCTATAAATAATTCGTCGCGAAATTTTTTGGGATCTTCAATTTTGGCATACGCATAGAAAGACAATGTAAGACGTTCCTTACCAGCTTCATCAATAAGTTGAGCTCTTTCTTCTGCGCTTAAGGTGTTATACAGTTGCATGCTATAAACGTTTTAAGTGAGAAAAATATTTTTGCAAAGATAGGAATTTTTTGATTTGGTTGCTAGTTGATGGTTTTTGGTGATTAGTTTTATTTATAAAACCTTGACAAGGAAGCCAGCTTTCGGATAAAATCTTAATTCAAAATTTAACCTTTATGACCAAAATGACATCTATACCATGTCAAATTGTCCTTTAATATAATTTTAAGTTTTGTTAATTGACCTTTATAATTATGACATAACACATAAATTATTGCTATTCCTGTTAAATTTTAGTTAAAATTGAAACATATCATACTAATCGCATACCTATCTAGCATTAAATTTGTTTACTGTAAAACATAAAATTAAAAGAAGATATACAATGAAGAGTACTTTAAAAAAACTATTACCATTTGCCGTAGTAGGGGTTATCTCAGGAGCTACTACCGTTGGCACAATACAATATTTCGGTCACAATTCTAATAATGAAGACCAGGGTTATTTTAAATCTGCCTCAAATGTTTCGTTCGCCGGCATGAATACTGGTGCTGTGGGTGACGACTTCGTAAAAGCTGCAAAAACTACGGTTCCGGCTGTGGTTACGATTAAAAATTATCAAAGCAGAACTTCGTCAAACAGAGCATCTGAACAGGATCTATTTGATTTCTTTTTCGGTGATCCGTTTGGAGGTAAAGGAGGGCAGCCAAGACAAAAGCAGCAACAACAGGTTCCTGACAATATGCCTTCAGGAATGGGTTCAGGGGTAATTATTTCGCCGGACGGATATATTATTTCCAACAACCACGTTGTAGCAGGCGCCAATAAATTAGAAGTTGTGTTAAGCAACAAAAAATCTTATATCGCAACATTAGTAGGAACAGACCCTAATACAGATATTTCATTATTAAAAATTGAAGAAAAGGGATTACCTTATTTGAATTTTGCTAATTCTGACAATATTGAAGTAGGACAATGGGCTCTTGCTGTAGGTAACCCGCTTGGATTAAATTCAACGGTTACTGCAGGTATTATTTCTGCTAAAGGAAGAGGAATCGGAATTTTAGGAGGTCAGGGAAAAGCAGCCAACCCAATTGAAAGTTTTATTCAAACCGATGCTGCCATTAACCCTGGAAATTCAGGAGGAGCGTTAGTGAATACAAATGGTGAGCTTATTGGGATCAACTCTGCAATCCAGTCTACGACAGGATATTATCAGGGATACGGATTTGCTGTTCCGGCTAATTTGGCCAGAAAAATTGTTGAAGACATCAAGAAATTCGGAATCGTACAAAGAGGATTCCTTGGGGTACAGTCTCTAGATCTTTCTGATGATATGCAGGTTCAGGCTTACAACAAACAGAAAAAGACTAACATCAAGTCTGGTTCAGGAGTTTATGTTACAGGCTTCGGAGATAGCAGCGGTGCAGAAGATGCAGGTTTGAAAATTGGTGACGTTATTACTAAGATCGATAATTCCGATGTTACAGATTTCGCTGATTTATCTATTGCTATCGGAAGCAAACGACCAGGTGATAAAGTACAGGTTGCTTACCTAAGAAACGGTAAAGAAAATATGACAACCGTAACCCTGAAAGACCAAAAAGGCGGAACTTCTACAAGAACAAAGGCTGATTTAAGTATCGGAGAAAAAATCGGAGCAGATTTTGAACCACTAAGCGAAAGATTCAAAACAGATTATGGATTGACGAGCGGTGTTGTTGCTAAAAATGTATCAGAAGGCAGCGAAATGGCCAAGATCGGAATCGTAGATAATTACATCGTAGTAGAGATCAACGGCAAGCCTGTAAATTCGCAAAAAGACGTTGAGAAAATACTTGATAAATACCAAGGAAACGTACAGGTAAAATTTGTAGATGAATACGGAAGAATTTACACGAAAGGTTTCAAAATGCCTTAATAAAAATTTAGACTAAA
Source organism: Chryseobacterium limigenitum (assembly GCF_900114875.1). Lineage (GTDB taxonomy): Bacteria > Bacteroidota > Bacteroidia > Flavobacteriales > Weeksellaceae > Chryseobacterium > Chryseobacterium limigenitum. Next base: position 215,624 of record NZ_FPKW01000002.1, on the reverse strand, counting down.
CATTCTCATATCACAAAAAAGCCGCTACAAAATTTGTAGCGGCTTTTTTTATTTATGATTTATTGTTCATTTTCTCGGCAATCCTTTTTTTCTTCTTCCTCTCATAAATAACTTCTACAATCTTACCTCCGATCCAGGCGAAAGGGAAAAACGTAAGGAAAATAGATATTTTATAAAACGTAGGATGATAAGGAAAAATAATAACATCCAACATGGCTATAAACAACATGATAAAGCCAATAAGGATAGCATAAGCCACTTTAGCATACTTCACGATGATTGCCGTCGCCACACCTCCAAAAGTACTCCCTAATCCGGAAATAAACAAAAGGAAGCCAAAGAAAGCCCCGTCATCTTTCATACTGTAAAGAAACCTCTGCCAATGCTCAAAAGGAGCAAACGCTTCAAAAGTAACCCACTGCGGAAAAGCCCTTATACCAAGAGTGATAATAAGCCCCGCAATAGCAAGCCCCATCAAAACCGCAAATGTATTTCTTAAAAAGCTCATTAATCCTGGTGTGCGATCATAGAAATTTCAATATCAACATTTTTAGGCAAGCAAGAAACCTGCACAGTCTCACGAGCCGGAAAGCTCTCAGCATCTAAATAAGACGCATAAATATCATTCATTACAGCAAAATCATCCATACTTTTAAGAAAAATACTCGCTTTTACAACGTTTTTGAATGTCATTCCAGCTTCAGTAAGAATTGCTTCAAGGTTTTTCATTACTTGGTGCGTTTCTTTTTCAATTCCTTCTACCAATTTACCAGTTGCAGGATCTACAGGGATCTGACCGGAAATATATAGTACTCCGTTTGCAAGATTTGCCTGAGAGTAAGGTCCGATAGCCGCAGGTGCATTCACTGTGTTAATCACTTTTTTCATATGTAGTTACTTATTTTTACTAAGGTCATATGCGATCACTATCTTCTTTATTGGTCTGTTAGATAATTTAGTCAACAGTGATTTCATTAGAATTTATTTTGGGTGCAAATATAAAATTTATATTCAAATATCAATATGATATTTAGAAAGGAGCATTTGGCTGTGTGAAACTTCTGTCTTTATACTTCAAGGCATCACTTAAAATATTAGCTTTTATACCAATAAAAAAGTCGTACACTTTATACTGTCCGAAAGGAACCCAGTTAAAGTTAATGGTAAAACTTCGCTGGTCTCTTGAGAAGCCAATCCTCGTATACGCCAATTCCTTCGTTACCATGTCGTAGTGGGTACTTCCGTTGATGTTCCAGAAAGGAGTCAGTTTAATGCTACCATCCAGCCCTACAGATGCCATTCTTGTAGGAATTCTATTTCCTGAAGTTTTTGTATAGGCATAATTAGCATTCACATTCAACGTCCAGGCCTGATCGAAACGAGCATAATTATCATCATCAAAATAATAATTCTCATTTCTTATTTCTCCTTTTGATTTATATTTTTTAGCGTAATCGGTTTTTGCTCCGAAAATTTCACTGCTTAAAGGATAAGATAGCTGAACATTAAATCCCTGTACACTAAAATGACCAAACTCCTCCGTTCTGATCCCGCCAGTATCCTGTCCCGGAAGATAGATAATTTTATACGGATCTAAAGACAAACTTGTATTTACATTCAATTTATTATTAAAGAAAGATGACTGTCCGTTGATTGTAAAAATTGACCAAGGATGATCGTTAGCCGCAAAATTATAACTTCCCGAAAAGTTTAAAGATTCAAATATTTTAATCTTTTTCACTCCGGTAGAATCACTTTTAGACTTCACTTTCATTTCAATATTGTTCCCTATATTGAATCCTAAAGCTCCAACCAGTCCGCTTGAAGGGCTTCCAACAATACCTCCTTCAAAAATTGAATAAGGCGTTAAAGCTCCTGTTGCGTTATAATAGTTTTTATAATATCCAAAGCCCGAACCTCCAAAGTCAGGAGAGTAAGTAAATCCGATACTTGGCGTCATCATATGTCTTAAAGCTTCCACGACAGCCCCTTTTTTAAATTTCATCATTCCATACAACGTTGTCTGAATACTTGCTGTTGTAGAGAATGTAGAGTATCCGGTAATTCCTTTATTGGTTTCAGTAATGTCCTTATTCGCAATAGGATCGTAAAATTTATTGATTGTTTTTGTTGTTAAAGCGTTATCAACATTTGCGCCTAATGTGAAGGTGAAATATTTTGCAAGCGTGGTGTTGGTAGACAAAGCAATATTATTTTTAAGCCCTGTTTCCATTTTCTCCCACATTTCTTTTTTGAAAAGCTCGCCTTCTTCGGTTCTTACAAAATTCGTTAAATTAATTCCGGTATTTACCGTGATATTTTCCAACAAACCGGATCTTACCCCTGTTTTAGATTTAAACAAATAAAACTGATTGATCGCAACATTCATTTGTGGCAAACGTAAATCCGCCTGCCCTGTTGCAAAATTCTGAGAATAAGAAGTTGTTCCCGTGATCGTAATCGGTAACTTCAAGAATCTTTTCGTGATCGTTACGGTTGAGTTTTGCTGAGTATTTAATACATTCTGATTTAAAATATAATTGTTATTCAGCGTGTTGTTATAAAATTTAGTACTTACGATATCTACGGAAGCCGAGAACGTTAAAAAGGGATTTGCTTTTGTATCCTGTGTATGTCTCCAGGCAATTCTGTAGGTACTGTTTTTATTATAGTCATCAAGACCTTTGATCCCTCTCACCATCGTTCCGACATCTGCGGAGAAGTTTCCGGAGTAGCGGTATTTTTTCAGATAGTTCATTTCAGGTCTTAAATTCCAGCTTCCTTTTGTATAAATATCGGCAAGGACTTTAAGGTCAAAATGCTCTCCTATCGGCTGATAATAACCCAATCCGTTTAAAAAGAAACCTACATCCTGCCTTTCCCCAAAACTAGGAATCAAGATACCCGCTGATCTCTTTGAAGAAAATGGTAAGATCGCAAATGGCATAATTAAAGGTGTCGGAACTCTTTCAATATATAATTGAATCGGTCCTGTAATGATCTGAGACTTTTCTTTAGTTTTAATTAATTTAATATTGGAAGCAAGCATGTGATAATCCGCTGCAGTATCTTTTTTCTTGATAAAATACTCATCGGTTGTATACAGCGCATTTTTCATCGCAAAGACAGAATCGTTATATTTTTTTGTCTTTTTGGCGATAATTACCCCTTCACTTTCTTCAGTACGGGCGTTGTAAGCGATCGCCTGTTTCGTTTTGGTGTTATATTGAAACTCGTCGGTCTCATATTTTTTTCCTGCCTGCGTTGTAATTACAGGCTCTATGATTTTCCCTAAAGAATCCTGTTTACCTCTCGCATACATTAGACTTTTTTGTTCATCTATGGAGATATAATCTGCATCAATCTGCATATCCTGATACTTCACCTGAGCTTTTTTGTTCAGGTAAATCATCTTTTTAGGGAAGTCTCTACGGATATTATCTGCTTTGGTCTGAAGAATATCTTCTAAAGACTCTTTTTTTACAACAATGGTATCCTTTTTGGAAATAGTATCATTAACCGCATTTTTAGGCAATTTTTCAGACGTTTGCTGTGCTAAAAAACTGTTAAAAATTAGGATAATTGAAATTTGTAATATATTTTTGAAGACGGTTTTGACCAATTTTTGTATATATTTATAATGTATATAATTCAGGCTCAAAATTAATATAATTTTTAAAACTGTAAGATGCACAAACAAAATTTTAAAATAATTTTATCATTTCTCCTAATACTGGTCTGTAATTTTATTTTTTCACAAAAGAAATTCACCATCGTTTTAGATGCCGGACATGGGGGAAGTGACCATGGAGCCAATAGAAATTACGCAGACATCGGAAGAGTCGCAGAAAAGGATGTTACCCTTGCCGTTGTGTTAAAAATTGGTAATATGCTGGAGAGAAATAAGGACTTTAAGGTAATTTACACCCGTAAATATGATGAATATCCTTCTTTATCGGACAGAACCAACCTTGCAAACAGGAGCAAAGCAGATCTTTTTGTGTCGGTACACTGTAATTCCGCACAAAGATCCGGAGCTTACGGAACTGAAACCTATGTTCAGGGGCCAGATCAAAATGATACCAACCTAGAAGTTGCAAAAAGAGAGAATGATGTGATCTTTCTTGATGAAAAAGATAAACAGACATTTGGTTCTTACGACGCAAGTTCTCCCGAATCATTAATTGCCCTAAAACTTCAGCAAAGCAAATATCTGGAATCCAGTCTTCTTTTGGGCGGATTGGTAGAAGGAAATTTTGTTGAAAAAGATAAAAGATTCTCAAGAGGGGTTTTCCAAAAGAACTTACACGTTCTTCGTATGAATGCGATGCCTTCTGTACTTATTGAAACAGGATTTATCAATCATCCGGAAGAAAGTCATTATCTGGCATCAGAAAAAGGCCAGGATGAAATTGCACAAAGTATCTATAATGCCATCATCGATTACAAAAAAGCGGTTGACAGAAAATCAGGAGGAGCCTACAGTTCAACATCCAAAAAACCTGAACCTGAAAAACCTGTTGAAGTTGCCTTGAAAAATGATTTCAGAATACTATTAATGAGTTCTCCTACGAAGTATAGCGACAACGATCCTGCTTTAAAAGGATTAAACTACATTCTTCCGATCAAAGAGAACGGACAATACAAATACTATTACGGAGTAACCAACATGGCCTCAGTGAAAGATATTAACCTTAAAACAGCCAAAGATGCAGGATTTAGAAATGCATTTGCAGTTGGATTTATGCCTAATCAAAAATTAAGCACCGGATATTACACTATTGAAGTCTATGCAGGTGAAAAATTAAATGGTAATTCATTTATCATACAAACCCTGAAAGATGTTGAAAGAAACAAAGAAGACGGTACTTTCTACTATACTTACGGAAAAGTATACAGTTTAGAAGACGCAGTGAAACTTCAGAAAGAGATTGAAGCTAAAGGAGTTAAAAATACGGTCATTCAAAAAGTTTATAAATAGTAAAAAATAATTTTGAAGTTTGAAAGTTAATTTCTACTTTTGCAACCTCAAAATTTGGTCTATTCGTCTAGTGGTTAGGACTCAAGGTTTTCATCCTTGCAACAGGAGTTCGATTCTCCTATAGACTACAGAAAAAAGTATTCTGATACGCAAAAATGAGAGAAAATTGAAAAATTTTATTTAATTTTGCAACCGCATTTATTCTTAAATTAGAGAAAATAGGTGAAAAACATTAAATCCCTGATGTTCTATGATCCTGAATTAAGAAAAAGCAAAATGATGAATACTAATTTATTAAATCCAAAGGATGTATTTCCGGAAAGATTTACAAATAATTTTATATCATGCCGGATTTAAAAATACAAGAAGCCAAGTTGCTTTTTAACAAAATCCACTCTAACCCCAAAAGTTACGATTTAAAGATCAATGAAGATGGGATAACAGGCAAGGATGATAAAATAAGTTTCAGACTTTACAAGAGTGGAGAAAGAGGAGCGATGGAAGTTACAATTGACGGACTAACCTTCACCAACACCACCGGAGAATGGAACAATGCAATGATAATGTTGGAAAATATTATCAAAAGAATAGATAAAGAACAAGAAAATTTTAAAATAGAACAAGCAATAGATAAGCTTAAAAAGTACCTTTCAGAAGAAAATTAAAAATTTTCAAAAAAAGTCAAAAATAATTTGGCAGGTATCAAAAAAGTTTTTATTTTTGCACTCACATTTAAACGATATGGCAAATCATAAATCAGCATTAAAAAGAATAAGACAAAACGAAGTTAGAAAAGTTCGTAACAGATACTATCACAAGACTGCTAGAACAGCTTTGAAGGTTTTAAGAAATGAAGAAGACAAAGCTGCTGCTGTAGAGCAATTGCCAAAAGTTATCTCTTTATTGGATAAATTAGCTAAGAAAAATATTATCCACAAAAACAAAGCTGCTAACTTAAAAAGCAAACTAACTAAGCACGTTAATAAACTAGCTTAATAAGAATAGTTGGCCCGTTCGTCTATCGGTTAGGACCTCAGATTTTCATTCTGGTAAGAGGGGTTCGACTCCCCTACGGGCTACAAAACTTAATTACTACTAACCGGGTAATTAAAATAAGAGTTGAAACTTATAAAAACAAAAATACTAACCCTGTAATTTGATTACAGCTTGGTAGATGGCCCGTTCGTCTATCGGTTAGGACCTCAGATTTTCATTCTGGTAAGAGGGGTTCGACTCCCCTACGGGCTACAAAAGAGACTTTATTTTTAAAGTCTCTTTTTTTATTTTGCATCACAAACTATTCTTCACATAATTTATTCTGTAATAATTATAAAAAAGCTTATCTTTGCATTCATCAGATGATAAGATGTATACAGTATGCAAATTCAAAGAAAAACATTAGCTCAGGAAGTAGCGGAACGATTAATCGAAGGTATTCTTAATAATGAATATCCTGTAGGTGAAAAATTACCTATCGAACCAGAGCTGATGAAAATCTACGGTGTAGGAAGATCAAGCATACGAGAGGCTATAAAAATCTTATCAATTAAAGGGGTATTGAGTGTGCAACAGGGTGTGGGAACTTTTGTCGTTTCTAAAAACATTCAGGAATCATTGGATACTCAAATGAGCAAAGCAGAAATTGAAGAAGTTCTTGAAGTACGTTCTCTCCTAGATTCAAAAATTGCGGCAAAGGCAGCCATCAATCATACTGAGAAAGAATTAGAAACCATTAAATCTTATTTGGATCTCAGAGGTCAGCTCGCAGAAGAAAATAAAGCGCAGGAATGTTATCTGGCAGATATTAATTTTCATGTCTCAATCGCTGAAGCTTGTGGAAATGCCCTTTTAAAGGAAATATATAAAATTGCCAGCAAAAATATTCTCAGAACCTTCGAAATTAATCATAACAACAACACTGCCTCATTTAAAATCTCACAGAAGATACATACGGAACTTTATAATAGCATAGAAAACAAAGATCCAGAAAAAGCCGCACAAATCGCGCAAAGGATCGTTGAAAGAATGTATTAAAGAAATTAAAAACAATTAAAATCACAACAAAATTCATCAGATGACAAGATGAATATAAAACTACTACTCTATGGATAACCTACAGACCAAAACAATTGATACCAATAAAATTGTTTATCCAATCTTATTTATGATCAGTTTTTCTCATTTTTTGAATGACCTGATCCAATCTACGATTCCATCATTATATCCAATTCTGAAAGGCGAGTTTAGCTTATCCTTTTCGCAGATTGGGATTATTACTTTGGTATTTCAGCTAACAGCTTCAATATTACAGCCGTTTGTAGGAATTTATACCGATAAAAAGCCAAATCCGAGATCTCTAGCCATCGGAATGGGATTATCAATGGCAGGACTTTTACTTTTGGCATCGGCTCATCAATATTATGTCATCTTAATTTCAGTTGCGTTGATCGGAATGGGTTCATCCATATTCCATCCGGAAGCTTCAAGGGTTGCCCAACTCGCTTCGGGTGGACAAAAAGGACTTGCTCAATCTATTTTTCAGGTAGGAGGTAATTCAGGAAGCGCAATCGGGCCACTACTGGTTGCGCTTATCGTGCTTCCTTTGGGTCAGGGATATGTTGGGCTGTTTGCCATCGCCGCTTTCATCGGAATTATCCTTTTATGGAGAATCGGAAACTGGTATGCTGAAAGATTAGCGTTCAAAAAAACAGCGAAACACAAAGATGTGGTTGCCAATATCCAGCTATCAAGAAAAAAAGTAATCTTTTCTGTGAGTATTTTACTGGCCTTGGTATTTTCAAAATACATCTACCTGGCGTCAATGACGAATTATTTTACCTTCTTCCTTATCGATAAATTTCATATTTCAGTAAAAGATTCTCAGTTATATTTATTTATGTTTCTTGCAGCAGTTGCAATCGGAACAATTTTAGGCGGAAAATTGGGCGATAAATATGGTAGAAAGAAAATTATCTGGGCTTCGATTTTAGGAGCTGCTCCGTTTACACTTTGCCTTCCCTATCTTTCTTTAGTTTGGACGATCGTATTTGCCATTATCATCGGGTTGATCATTGCTTCAGCATTTTCTGCTATTTTGGTCTATGCCACAGACCTTATGCCAGACAAAATAGGTTTAGTTGCCGGATTATTCTTCGGGTTCATGTTCGGGATGGGCGGAATTGGTTCTGCCGTTTTAGGTGCAGTAGCCGATGATACAAGTATTGAATATGTATTTAAGATCTGTGCATTTTTACCTTTAATGGGTATTATCACTGCTTTTTTACCTAATATTCAGGGTACGAAGAAAAGTAAATAAGTTTTAATAATTAATTTTACTATTCATATAGTTTGTCATCTTATGTTTGTAAAATATTAATTTAGGAAACATAGGATGACAAAATGGATGTTTATTCTTGAGCTTCAAAAGTAAGATTTAACAAAAAACCTCTTTACTATATGATTTGATAGATCTAACGATAGCCGCAGCTAAGTTATCCCCATCAGAAATTACAGTTTTCAGATCGATTGTAGTCGCACTGTTTATATTTTATTTGCAGTTGAGAATATTTTTAAGGAGCAAAAAGTAAATCAATTAAAATTGATTTGATGAAGCTTATGGATTTTTGACAGCATAATTTTTTAATGAAACCCCCCGGTGACTTCGAGAACCTCAGTCACCGGGGTTTTATAAATTAAGTACACAGTTGGTGGCTGAGGCTCTCGAAGCCACCATTAATTATTTAAATTCCAAAGTTGATAAAAACACTCAATCGGGATTTTGCTTCAATATCTCCTCCCGCCAAATTAGAATACACAGGAAGCATCACTTCACTTCCCAGACTAAACTTTTTATAAGAAGCTTCAAAACCCAATTTTCCATACAAAGCACTTCCTGCGGTATTGGGCAGATCTTCACGAAATTGTTTATTCCGATCATACACTTCTCCCTGCATTCCGGCTTTTCCTGAAAAAATTACTTTTTCATTGGTGATAAGTTGATAGAATCCTGTGGCAGAATAATTCCATTGGTTTCCAAAATCATAATGCTTCTTGTTCTCTGTTTTAATGGTATAATCTGTGTTTAAAAGAGCAGCAACTTTATTTTTCTGAAATTTGTAATTCAAAACCATCTGATAATCCCAGCTTCCTGTTCCCAGCTGAAAACTCGGATTCACGCCTGTAATTCCTTTTTCATCAAACTTTCCCAACGGGACTTTTACTCCGACCCCTCCATTTAATTGATGAATATTATCTTTTGAATTGATCAGCTGAAAAATTCCCATCACATTTAAATCTCCAATTCCATTGATTTTAATATCCCCCTGCATCGTTTTCTTTTCATGAAAGTGAAATGGCAAACTCGCGTACACACTTAGCTTTTTAGTTAAAGGAATTTTCCCCCAAAGTTGAATAGTATTGAAATATTGATCCTGCGATAAATTTTTTACAAATAGATTCTCTTTCGCCTTATAATGTTGTGCAAAATATTTAATCCCTATAAATTGTGGATTTAACAAAGACTCAAAACCAGAAGAACCGTTTCCTGCAGCGCATCCGCAGGCATCGCAATCATCAAAAACCATTTCATTAAAATCAGTAGGAATATAAAGACTGTCACTGATTGTTTTAGCCTGAAATAAATTACATAAAATCAAGCTTATTATTAAAAATATTCTTTTCATGTTTACTCAGCAAATTTTGGGTTTGAAATGAAATTTTTATCCGACAATGTTTTTAGAAAAGCAATAATAAAAATCTTCTCCTGATCATTCATCGCAATTCCGATGTGTCCGTTTTGTTTTAATTGAGGATCAAGATTGGGTTGATCTTCCACATTATCTGAATAGAAATTGAGTACTGCGTTTAAAGTATAAAATCTTCCGTCATGCATGTACGGAGCGGTATATTCAATATTTCGCAAACTTGGAACACGAAATTTCATCCAGTCATTTTGATCCAGAGTCACTCGATATCGTCCTGCATCTTTGAATTGCGTATTATAATACATTCCTGTATTTCTGAAACTTTCATCCGTAAATAATTCTCCGCTATGGCAGGATGAGCATTTCTGCTGAAATAAATTCATCCCTTGAGTTTCTTCTGAAGTGAAATTTTCTTTTCCCTGTTTAAATCTGTCATATTTCGAATCTGCGGAAATCATTGTCGCCATAAATTGTGATAAGGCTTTCAACACTCTTTCCCCTGTGATACTTTCATCGCCATAAGCAGACTTAAATAATTTCTTATACTTAGAATCTGAGCTTAATTTTGAAATAACTTCAGGCATTGAACTATCCATTTCATTCGCATCTGTGATGGGTATAATGGGTTGTTCATTGAGATTATGAATCACTCCGTCCCACATATATCGTTTCAAAAATGCCATGTTTTGAATTGGCGGAGCATTTCTGATTCCAATTCGATCATCAACACCGTGACTTACCGTGTGACCGTGATGGGTAAATGCATTTTCCTGAATATGACAGAAACCACATGAGATTGTATTATTTCTTGAAAGTCTGCCTTCATAGAATAATTTTCGTCCCAGCTCTACTCCATTTTTCGTAATTGGATTTCCGGATTGATCAAAAGTCATCTCAGAAAAATAGGAAGGAAACTCCAAATTGTAGGCATCATCTTTTTCCAACGGCTCAATTACCTCATCAGAACACGACACAATATTTAGAAAAGAGAAAAGAATAATCCCCGTTTTAATTATTTTAATCATTGTGAACGTGATCTACTTTAAACATCTTCGCTAAATTATTGGTTACACTCACCAAATGCTGACTAGAGCCCATCATCATATCATTGGCAGAAGTCAAAGTAAGCGGAGTTTCTCCACTCAGATATTGATTAAGATCCGCCAGAATATGAATAGAAGGCGTAATTGTACTCGTAACTCTTGCTGTAGTCGGAAGATTCAACGTAACTTCCCGGTAAAGATCAGGGGTATTATTTGCTGTGGTATTTCCCATGTTTCCGGTGTGGTTCATGAATTCTGTAACAGGAGAACTTGTTCCGTATTTCCCCTCCAGTTTTACGAAAACATAACCGGCTGCCCAAGACCATGACATCCCTTTTTGTTTGGCTTTATTCCAGAATTCTGCCTGTCCGTCCTGTCCCAACAGATAAGCTTTTTGGCTGATTCCCAATCCGAATTTTATTTTTTTATAATTGTTTTTCGGAACTCCGTTTAAGTTGAGATAAATAATGCCGGCTACTGCGTCGGCTTGGTCTACGATGAAAGCACCTTTATCAGGATTATTTTCATTGTATTTGAACTCGTTTCCGTTTTCATCGAATAAACTGATGTTGCTCACCACATATTTCAGAGCAGAGAACTGATGTTTTTGTCCTTGCGAAGAAGTTTGCGTAGTCTGATTTAAAACAATATCTCCCAGATTATTAAACCCGTTTTCAAATTTTATCTGAAGATTTCCCGGAGTTTCATTGGTTGAATCGTCGTCGTCATTATTTCGACAAGAAGTTAAGGTGAATACAGTAATGGCAATACAGAATAATGATAAAAATTTATAAATTTTCATTGTTGATTTTTTAAGTTGAATTTTTAAAATAGAAATATGAGTTGAATGAAATAACATTCAATTTTTTCTAACCACAAAAGACACAAAAGCTTTAACACTTTAGAATTTTAAAGTAAATAATTAACGCTTTAATAGAACACTTAAGTTTTGAGAAAATCTTTGATTTTCATCTTATGTGCACTTATTTTACGTAAGATTTAAACAGAAGCTTTTGTAACTTTTGTGGTTAAAATAAGATTTGAAAAAATTAACTTAAAAAACCGGTGGTCTGAAAATAGAGGGTAAAAACAGAAAAGAATAGTCTGTTTTGTACGAAAATTTGAAATCAAAGAGAGAAATTTTCTCTGTGTTTTGAATTTTTGCAATTTCAGGAAGTATATAAATATCCAATAATTTCTGTCCTGAATTTTTTGTTTTGCTTAAAGGCAAAGAATCGGTATCATTTGTTTTTGCAAGTTCTTTGCCCAGGTAACATTTTCCTTTACAGTGAAGCTCGGGTTTGCTTTTGTTGATACATAAAACATTCGCGATATAATCATAATTTACAGCATACTCCACCAATGGCACCAGAGGTCTGAATACCACAAATAAAGTGAGGAATATGCTGCAAATTAAGTTCATGAATTATTTTTTGCTTACTGCGTCTTCATATCTTTGGCTCACTGATTTCCAGTTGAGCACATTCCAGATCGCGGCAAGATAATCTGCTCTTTTGTTTTGATATTTCAAATAATAAGCATGTTCCCAAACATCAATTCCTAAGATCGGAGTTCCTTTTTCTTCCACAACATCCATTAACGGATTATCCTGATTTGGCGTTGAAGAAACAAATAATTTTCCGTTTTTATCCACAGAAAGCCAAGCCCATCCAGAGCCGAAACGATCTGCTCCCGCTTTACCCATTTTTTCTTTGAAAGCATCCATACTTCCGAAGCTTTCCGTAATTGCTTTCGCTAATTTTGCTGAAGGTTGCGTATTTTTTTCAGGCGTAAGCATCGTCCAGAAAAGCTCGTGGTTATAGTGTCCACCCGCATTATTTCTTACTGCAGGAGTCGATTTAGAAACCTGAGAAAGAATCTGAAATAAAGTTTGTTTTTCCTGTGGAGTTCCCGCAATTGCTTTATTCAAATTAGCTACATAGGCTGCCGCATGTTTTGAATAATGGATCTCCATTGTTTGTGCATCAATAGAGCCTTCCAGCGCATTGTATGCATACGGTAAAGGCGTCTGCTTAAACTGTGCGAACGCAAACTGCGCTGCAAAAACAGCACTTAGAGCAGCTATTTTCATAATCTTCATAATGTTTTGTTTTTGTGGTTAAACAATATTATCCTTTAGGTTGGAAGCTTGATGATGGAAGAGAGAAGTTATAACAGTTAGTATATGACTTCCAGCCTCCCGCTTCCAACTTCCAAACCTATTTACTTCAATAGTTTCTTAATATCCTCGATCAAAATTTCTCTGTCAGGGTGATATTTACCCGTCAATTTTGGGACCTTTCCTTCTGCATCTTCATAATTTAAACCAGAATAATATAAAATCGGCATATTATCCTTATTGTATCTGCATCGAATATTCCCTTCTTTATCTACGAGAGCAATCATTCCACTGTGATTAAGATTTTCTCCCTCATCTTCTTTGTCACCAACATAAATATTGAACTGATCTGCAACCTTCCCGATATAATATCTATTTCCTGTTAAGAAATGCCAGTTGGGAGATTTTACTCCAATTCTTTTGGCATGTTGCTTCAATAATTCGGGAGTATCATTCTCCGGATCTATACTTATGGAAATAATTCCAAAATCAGGATTATTTATATCATCTTCGATTGCTCTCATATTACTATTCATCACAGGACAAATGGTAGGACATCTGCTGAAGAAAAATTCTACCAGATAGACTTTTCCAAGCATATCTTTATTGGTAATTTTCTTGTTGTTTTGATCGGTTAGTTCAAAATCCGGAACCTTCATTACGGTATATAAATTCCTTTTAAAATAACTCACCCCGACCCCGATACCCAAGAAAAGTAAAGCAATAACAGCAAGCGGAATAATTACTTTGCGCTTTGCACTTTTATTGGTTTTATTATTTTTGGACATACTTCTCCGGATTTTTTTTGAACTCGTCCTTACAGTAAGCACTGCAAAAACCGTACGTTTTATTTTTATAGACCGCTGTATCTTTCATTTCTGCTTCCGTTGGCATGTGACAAATCGGGTCCTCAACGTTGGCAAATTTTACACTTTTAGTGTTTGATTTTGACGATGGAGGTGTCTTTTTATGCTTTACTTTGGGCGTTTCCTGGGCACAAGCCATTAATGAAACAGACAATAGTGCCGTTAAAATAATTTTTGATTTCATTTTAATTTAAAATTGAAATTAATGTTAGTATTGAATGAAATTGGTTGATTTTTTAAACTAAATTTAATGCTGAATTATTTTAAACGCAAGGTTCGCAAGTTTTTTACAAACCTCACACTTACACGTTCGCAAGGGCGTTACACTCAGCAATTGACAGCTAAGTTTATTTCAATATTAAATTCAACTAAAAATTCAGTTTTAAAAAAATTAAACTAAAGGAGGACGAAATATTCGGGAAGAATATTCTGAAATATGAAAATTATGTTCGTCAGAATCAGGATTTTTCGTTGAAATATCTGACAGGTTTTTATTTGAAAATAAAAATATTTCGTTAGATAAGAAAACATCCAATCCCGCAATTTTAATATTTTGAGAATTGTTGGATTGTTTTTCTGTTTTTGCTAATTCTTTTTCGACGTAGCATTTTCCTTTACAGGTAGATTGAGGAACGTTTCTGTTTTCGCAAAGATTTTTTACAATGTAGTCATAGTTTACCGCATAATTTACCAATGGCAAAACAGGTCGTAATGCAATGGTGAAAATAACGAATATGGAAATGAAAAACTTCAATTGTAATTTTGTAGTACAAATATACTGTTCAAAATTCTTTTATGATTGATTTATGATGAAAGTCATTGATATTTTTTTTATTTCCCACGGATTACACAGATATTTATGTTTTAATTTTTATAAAAGAAAATATGCGCAATCATCTGTGTAAATCTGTGTAATCTGTAGGAGGTAAATTAGATTTTGGCTAAAGCCAATAGAATAGTTTAATAAAAAAACGGGCTAAAGCCCATTCCTATTGATAATTTAACCCTTTTTTATATGATACTTAAACCTCGATAATCTTCCAGCATCTATCTTTCTTTTTCCAACCTCATCAAAACTTCATTTTCTGAATTCTGACAGCATTTAAAATAGCCAGTAAAGCAACTCCAACATCCGCAAAAACAGCTTCCCACATGGTTGCTAAACCACCAGCTCCCAATACTAAAACAACCGCTTTTACTGCAAATGCAAGAATAATATTCTGCCAGACTATTTTTTTCGTTTGCTTTCCTATATTGATTGCCATTGGAATTTTGCTCGGCATGTCATCCTGAATTACGACGTCTGCGGTTTCAATGGTTGCATCACTTCCTAATCCGCCCATGGCGATTCCTACGTCGCTTAACGCAACAACCGGTGCATCATTTACTCCATCTCCTACAAAAGCTACGGTTTGATTTTTGGATTTAATCTCTTTAACTTTATTCACCTTATCTTCGGGAAGTAAATCTCCAAAAGCATTTTGAATACCCAATTGATCGGCCACAAATTCCACCACTGAAGTTTTGTCTCCACTCAACATGGTGGTTTGTACATTCAAAGCTTTTAATTTATTGATGGTTAATTGAGCATCAGCTTTAATAGAATCCGCAATCGTAAGATAACCTACAAACTGTTTATCATAAGCAATGGCAATCAACGTGTAGACAATATTTTCAGGCTGGATGTCGTATTTGATATTGAACTTATCCATTAATTTGAAATTCCCAACCAATAATTCTTTTCCATTGATGGTTGCTTTTAAGCCATGACCTGCAATTTCCTCTACATTTTCTAATTGAACAGAATGATCAATCTCTCCTACAAAATCATGAATCGCTGTTGCAACAGGATGAGAACTTTTACTTTCTAAGGCATTGACAAATTTTAAAATTTCATCTTTATTGAATTCATTTTTAAAATCAACCTCCTGAACTTTAAAAACACCTTCCGTCATGGTTCCGGTTTTGTCCATCACTACATTTTGAACATTCGCCAGAACATCTAAGAAATTACTCCCTTTAAACAAAATTCCGTTTCGGCTGCCCGCTCCGATTCCACCAAAATATCCTAATGGAATTGAAATTACTAAAGCACATGGACAAGAGATTACCAAGAATACCAATGCTCTGTACAACCAATCTCTGAACTGATAATCGTCCACAAAAAAGTAAGGTAACAAAGTAATTCCAATTGCCAAAAACACGACAATTGGCGTATACACTTTGGCAAATTTTCTGATAAATAATTCGGTCGGAGCTTTTTGGGCAGTTGCATTTTGAACCATCTCTAAAATCTTGCTCAGTTTGCTATCTTTATACGCTGTTGTTACTTTTACCTCACTTACTGTATTTAGATTGATCATTCCAGCCAGCACCGTTTCACCCTTTGTTTTTGTATCCGGCTTACTTTCTCCCGTAAGCGCAGAAGTATTGAAGGAAGCTTTTTCGGATAGCAATTCACCGTCTAATCCTAGTTTTTCACCAGATTTTAACTGAATGATTTCTCCAATATTTACCGTTTCTGCTTTTACCGTTTCAGGTTTTCCATCTTTCAAAATCGTAACCTCATCGGGACGCTGATCGAGTAAAGATTTGATATTACTTTTTGCTCTGGTCACCGCCATCGCCTGAAAAACTTCACCCACAGAATAGAAAAGCATTACAGCAACTCCTTCCGGATATTCTCCTATTGAAAAAGCGCCTACGGTTGCGATTCCCATTAAGAAAAACTCTGAAAAAACATCGCCTTTAGTAATGCTTTCGTAGGCTTCTTTTAACACAGGAAGTCCCACCGGAATATAGGCAATTAAATACCAGACCAAGCGAACCCAGCCTGTAAACCAACTGGTTTTAATATAATTATCTAAAGCGATTCCTATTAAAAATAAAGAAAAAGAGATGATCGCAGGAAGAAACATCTGAAAAGCAGATTGATCTCCCGTATCATGAGAATGGTCATGATCGTGACCTTCATGACTATGATTGTGCTCTTTTTTAGGTTTTGTACTGCAACATTCTTCCATAACTGAATAATTTTAATCAAAATTAGGTCTAAACTCAATGCAATACTATTGCAAACTTTCCAGACAGTTTTCACAGATTCCTTTGGCGAAAAGTCTTATTTCATCGATCCTGAAACTGGTCTGAATATTTTCAGGGATTGAAATATCTTCTTTGCAAGTCGTCTGCTTGCAAATTTTACAGTAAAAATGAAGATGCCAGTCTTTATGTGTTGTCTCGTCGCAACCATCATGACAAAGCTTATATTTTGTCGTTGTATTTTCCTGAATACTGTGAACAATTCCTTTTTCCTCAAAGGTTTTTAATGTTCGATAAATTGTGGTTCGGTCGGCATTGTCGAAATAATTTTCAATTTCTGATAACGACAAAGCAGCTTCCTGAGAACTCAAAAAATCATAGACCAAAATCCTCATGCTTGTAGGCTTGGTATTTTTATCGATTAATTTATTTTCAATGTCTTTTTTCATAATATTTGAAAATTAATGTTCGTGTTCTCCCGAATTTGTCAGTTTAGCATTAATGAAAAATGCACCTTTTGTTGCGATTCTTGTTCCTTCCGGAATAGATTTTACAGGCGTAATTGCTGTATAACCCATTTCTGAGGTTCCTTTCACTACTTCTATTCTCTCAAAGTTAATCGTTTTTTCATTGTGCTTCTCGTGAGATTTTTCATCTTTATGATTTTCTGTTTTTTTATCATTTACAAGAAAAATATAATCTTTCCCGTCAGCACTTGTAATGGCTGTGTTAGGAACAGCAGACATTAATTTATTATCTAAACTTACCACTGCGGTAGCATTCATTCCATCAATCAAACCGTTTTTATTTCCTTTTACTTTGCAATGAATCGGAATGGTTTTACTTTGATTTTCAAAAGCCGTTCCAATGCTGTAGACCTCAGCATCATATTCTTCCACCGGATTATTGGTTAAAGTAAAATGAATTTTCTGTCCCACTTTTATCGATGGCAAATCTTTTTCAAAAACCTGTAAATCGAGATGTAACGAACTGTTATCAACAATTTCTGCAACAGGCGATGAAACATCAATATAACTTCCGATCTGGAGTAAAATATTACTGATTGTTCCGCTGATTGGCGCAGTAACGGCAAGTCCGGATCTTAAATTCTTATTAGAAACATTTCCAGGGCTGATTCCCATCATCTGAATCTGTCTTTGCAAAGAAGCTCTTCTTGTTCTTAAAGTTTTTAACTCTGCATCCGCATTTTGTAGATTTTTTTTCGCTCCGGCATCGTTATCGAAAAGTTCTCTCTGCCTTCTGTATTCCTGTTCTGCAAAAGTGATCCTACTTCCTGTAGTTAAATAATCTTCCTGTAGCTGAATAAACTCAGGGTTAGCAATCGTGGCAATTACCTGCCCTTTTTTTACATAATCTCCGACCTGAACATTCAATGTCTTAATTACGCCTCCATATAAAGAAGTTGCGCTGGCTTTATTATTATTGGGAACACTCAATCCTCCGTTGGCTTTAACGACAGAGGTGAGTTCCTTCATTTCAATTTGTCCCAACGAAATTCCAACTGCATTCATTTGCTCTTGCGTCAGTTCTGCAAACTCCGAACTTTCATTTTCTGAGTGTTCTTCGATTTTCTCTTTTGGTTCTTCTGCTTTTTCAGATTTTCCACAACTCGTTAGAAATAATGCCAGAAGAATAAGTATGATGATATTAAATTTTAATTTCATTTTATTTGTTGATTAAAGAATTAATGTTGACAACAGTTTGATTCACCTGTTGAATGGATTGCAAATATTTCAGCTCGATATTGGTTGCTGTTTGAAGTGCAAACAAATATTCTATATAAGAGATCTCTCCTGTTTTATAGCCTAACTGAGCGGCTTTTACAATACTTTTCGCATTAGGAATTGCCTGATTTAAATAGTATTGATATTGCTGAACATCCTGCTGATACTGGCTGAACGAATTTTTTAGTTGAACATCCAATTGTTGCAGCTGAAACTTCGCGTTCTTTTCCTCCATCTGCTTTTGGTATTCCAGCGATTTTATTCTTGCTTTTGTAGCACCGAAAGTCAATGGAATAGCCACTCCGATACTTACAGAATTAAATCTATTTTCAGCGCCATAGTATTTTTCCTGTCCATTTAAAGTATGGAAACCTATCAAAGACTGATTAGTATATCCGATACTAAAATCCGGTAATCCCTGCACCTTTTCAACATTTTTATTTTTTTCCAATACTTCCATATTTTGTTTAAAAATCTGGATCGACGGATGATTGGAAACCGTTGCGCTGTCTAGAAGATATTCAACTTTTAAAGGCTCATATTTTTGAGAATCAGGAATGGAAATCTCTTCATCTGTATTCAATAAAACCTTTAAATTTTTATAAGCATTATTTAAGTAGACTTTATTCTGCTGAAACAAAAGATTAATCTCTCCTTTCTGCGTTTCCGCGGTGTTGATTTCTATTTTTTTAATATCTCCTGCTTTAAATCTCACTGTTGCAATTCTGATAAAATCGCCATACAAACTATCGAGGTATTGCAGTTTTGATTGATTATACTGCAAATATTCAATCTGATAAAAATAAGATCTAACCTGTTTGATCAACTCATTTTCGGTAACCAGTTTTTCAATCTTTTTGGCTTTAATTTCTTCCTGAATTAATTCCTTTCTGGCTTTAAACAAAGTGGGAAACGGAATGGTTTGCGAAACAGCAAAAGACTGATCAAATTTCGGACTGTTATATTGTCCGAGCTGTGTGCTGAAATCCAATTTAGGAATTTCTTTTGCGGTTGGCTTCAATGCCTCAGAAGACTGAATATTGAGATCCTTTGCTTTTATAGAAGGATTATTTTCCTGTAACAATTCTATTGCCTGATTCAATGAAATTTCTCTTGAACTTTGCGCTTTAAAATTTTGACCTAAAAATAAACTTCCTATTAAAATGATTACTGTTAAAGGCTTTTTCAGCAATTTATCTTTAATATTAATTTTAGAATTAAAAATAATATACAACATTGGCAATACAAACAAAGTAAGAAAAGTTGCGGAGAGTAATCCTCCGATAACCACGGTTGCCAAAGGTTTCTGAACTTCTGCTCCGGCGCTTGTACTTATCGCCATCGGTAAAAACCCGAAAGAAGCTACCGTTGCAGTCATTAAAACGGGTCTTAATCTGGTTTTCGTTCCTTCAATGACTCTTTTAAACACGTCGGTAACTCCATCTTTTTCTAATTGATTGAATGTTCCTATCAACACAATTCCGTTAAGAACCGCCACTCCAAATAAGGCGATAAAACCAATTCCTGCGCTGATACTGAAAGGCATTCCTCTCAACAAAAGAGCAAAAATACCACCGATCGCGCTCATCGGAATCGCCGTAAATATCAAAGTTGCCTGTTTGAAAGAATGAAATGTAAAATACAGCAACATAAAGATTAGCAGAAGTGATACCGGAACGGCAATCATCAGTCGTTGGCTTGCTTCTTTTAAATTCTCAAACTGACCACCGTACGTAAAATAATATCCTGATGGAAGTTTTACCTCTTTTGTGAGTTTTCCCTGAATATCATTCACTACACTTTCCACATCTCTTCCTTTGACATTAAAACCGATGACAATTCTGCGTTTTCCTGCTTCACGGCTAATTTGTGCTGGCCCCAATTTATATTCAATATTCGCCACTTGAGATAATGGAACCTGAATTCCGGTATTGGTTGGAACCATCAAATTACTTACATCCTCAATATCCGTTCGGTATAAACTGTCCAGTCTTACCACAAGATCGAAACGCCTTTCATTTTCAAAGATTTGGCCGGCTGTTTTTCCTGCAAACGCGGTACTCAAAACATTGTTGACATCTTCAACATTCAATCCGTAATTGGCAATCCTCGTTCTGTCGTACGTCACATTGATCTGCGGAAGTCCGCCCACTCTTTCAACCTGCGGAGAAGTTGCTCCATCAACATTTTGAATAACTTTGCTCACTTTATCGGCATAAATAGAGAGCGTATCCATATTTTCACCGAAGATCTTTACCGCAACATCTTGTCGGATTCCTGTCATTAATTCATTAAAACGCATTTGAATCGGCTGATTCGCTTCAAAGAAAACTCCTGGAATTACTTCCAGCTTTTCTGTAATTTCATCTGATAATTCAGTGTAAGATTTCTTTGATTTCCATTCTTTTTGAGGTTTTAACACAATGATTAAATCGGTGGCCTCCGGCGGCATGGGATCTGTAGGAACTTCGGCAGAACCTGTTTTTCCGACTACCATTTTCACCTCATCAAATTGTTTAATCAATCTGGAAGCCTGCATGGAAGTTTCGATGCTCTGACTTAATGAACTTCCCTGCGGCAGAATACAATGGAACGCAAAATCTCCTTCCTGCAACTGTGGAATAAACTCCCCACCCATTCTGCTAAAAATCAATGCTGAGATTGAGAATAAAACAACGGTAAGTCCAACAATTACATATTTAATTTTAATGGCTTTCTGTAATAAAGGTTGATAAATCTTTTGCAGCCAATTCATCATTTTATCTGAAAAATTTTCTTTGTAAGACGCTTTCTTTGAAAGGAAAAGCGCGCACATCATCGGAATATAAGTCAGTGAAAGAATCAATGCTCCCAAAATTGCAAAACCTACTGTTTTAGCCATTGGTGAAAACATTTTACCTTCAATTCCAACTAAAGTAAGAATCGGAATGTAAACAATTAAGATGATAATTTCTCCGAAAGCAGCACTTCCACGAATTTTTGAAGCAGACAGAAAAACTTCCTCGTCCATTTCACTTTGTGTTAATTTTTGAACGGATTTTCTTAATCCTAAGTGATGTAAAGTAGCTTCAACGATAATTACGGCTCCGTCTACAATTAAACCGAAATCAATCGCTCCAAGGCTCATTAAATTGGCACTTACTCCGAACACATTCATCATTCCTAAAGCAAACAATAACGATAAAGGAATTGCTGAGGCTACAATTAATCCTGCTCTGAAATTGCCGAGAAATACAACTAAAACGAAGATCACAATCAATGCTCCTTCAATCAAATTCTTTTCAACTGTACTTATGGCTCGATCTACTAAATCGGTTCGGTCTAAAAATGGTTCGATCACAATATCTGCCGGCAACGATTTCTGAATGGTTGGAATTTTCTCTTTAATTCTATTCACAACATCATTGCTATTCGCTCCTTTCAACATCATAACCACTCCCCCCACGGCATCGGTTTGTCCGTTATACGTCATCGCCCCATAACGCGTTGCATATCCGAAACGGACATCTGCCACATCCTTAATAAAAACAGGAATATTTCCCGTATTTTTTACAGCAATATTTTTAACATCCTCTATCGAAGTTGCCAAGCCAATTCCACGAATGAAATAAGCGTTCGGTTTTTTATCAATATACGCTCCGCCTGTATTTTGATTGTTTTTTTCTAAGGAAGTAAAAATATCCGCAACGCTTACTCCCATTGCTTTTAGCCGATTGGGATTTACGGCCACTTCATATTGTTTCAGCTCGCCTCCGAAACTATTGACCTCAGCAACGCCTTCTGTCCCGTATAATTGTCGGGAAACAATCCAGTCCTGCATGGTGCGGAGATCTTTCGCATTGTATTTTTTCTCACTTCCTTTTTTTGGATGCAAAATATATTGATAGACTTCGCCCAATCCTGTACTGACAGGCGCTAACTCAGGCGTTCCAATTCCTTTAGGAATATTTTCTTCAGCCTGCTTTAGTCTTTCATTGATTAATTGTCGGGCAAAATAGACATCTACTTTATCTTTAAATACAACCGTAATCACCGACAATCCGAATCTTGAAATACTTCGGGTTTCTTCTATATCCGGAACCGTTGCAATACTCTGTTCAATTGGAAAAGTGACCAACTGTTCTACTTCCTGCCCCGCTAACGTAGGACAAACAGTAATAATCTGCACCTGATTATTGGTAATATCCGGTACGGCATCAATGGGCAATCTTGTGGCGCTCCAACTTCCCCAAATGGTCAAAAGCAAGGTCATTATTCCAATAATGATCTTGTTTTGGATACTAAATTTTATGATTTTATCTAACACAAATTGAGATTTAATTTGTGATTGTCTGTTTTATTTTTTTAACGCAAAGGACGCTAAGTTTTTTTTAACTACTAAACGTTTTTAAGATCGCAAAGGCGTTTCACTCAGCAAAGATCCAAAGACAGACAATCGATTAATTTTATTGAGAATATTTTACATTTCATTTAAAAATGAGACGCAAAAATATCATGAATACCTCTGCAACGGTATTGCAAAGTTTCATGGAATATTTAAAATCAATAAATTAAATCTTAGGAGGCTGCCAAATATGGTCGTATACCTGATAGGCAAAATTATTTTTCTGAAATAGAATTTTCTTGGAAAAATAAGCTTGAATCTTTTGAGGAATGTTCATTGAAACATCCATTTTAAAAGCTGTCACCGTAATCTGACAGCAATTGCAAATACACAGCGGAGAACAGATATCTCCTTTGTCTTTTGAATGTGATTCGTCGATATTTAATGATAATTCTGTCTTGCCGGAACCCAATTCTTTATGTATGTCTTCGCATGGCATTACGGATAACACCACGAAATACATCGCCAAAATCAATCTGAATAGGTTCATTATGACAAAGGTAGAGTTTTTTTGTAAAATCAAATTGTATTTTTATACTTTTGAGGATCTCCAATTAGAAATGACCGATATCACTGATAACAAATTAATGATCACCAAACCCCAAATAAATAATAAAGAAATTATTATTGCTCTGATAATTCTATTATCGAGAATCCCTTTCATCTTCAATAGTTTGGGACAGGATCTTGATGGATGGAGAGAAGTTTATTCGGGTAAAATTTTAAGTGAATATCATATCTATAATGTTTCGCGTTTTCCTGGCTATCCGTTTCCCGAATTTGTTTTTTCTCTATTTTATAAACAGCCTTATTGGTACTTGAATTCCTTATCGATCCTATTTACAATGGGTGCCTGTATATTTTTCTACAGGATTTTAGAATATTTTAAAGTTTCTCTTTCTTTTTTATTAGCTGTTAGTTTATCTTTTATTCCGATTATTTATCTGAACAGTACGGTTGTAATGGACTATAATTGGTCTTTATTTTTCATGTTGGGAAGCCTTTATTTTATATTGATCAAAAAGAAATGGGCAGCAGTTATTTTCTTCGGTTTAATGATAAGCTGTAGATTAAATAATGCTATTTTCCTGCCAGCCTTTACTTTCATAGCTTATTTTCAATTGGGTAAAAATCTGAAAGAAACTATTATATTTTCAGTACTTTTAGTTTTATCTGCTATTTTCTTTTTCCTGCCAGTTATTGTAAGGTATGAAGGTGATTTTCTGCATAGTTACGGTACAGAAAGTGTTTCTCTATTCAGTCTTTTCAGTTTGAGTACTTTGTATGTTTATGGAGCAATTGGTACTTTGGGAATTTTGGCCTCATTAGTTATGCAATTTTTTACAGATAGATTTAAAAACATTCAGCTTTTATTGAAAGATTATTTTATTGTTTTCTGTTTTTTAATGATCTTTATCAACTTTATTTTCTTTGTGAAATTTCCTTTGGAATCAGGATATTTAATCCCGTCTATTCCTTTCATATTAATTATTTTACAAAGAATTCTTTCTGATAAACTGATGAAATTTGCCTTATTTTCATTACTTATTTCACCTTTTCTTATTCACATCAATACAAAAAAGGTTCATATAAAAGGTTCAATTTTTATGAATGAAAATTATGAAGATCAAGAACTACAATATTGTAAAATTTTAATTCAGAAAATAAAATCCACTCCTGAAAACTCGGTTATTCACGTGGGAAATTTCTATGAACAATTGGTTTTAATGGGAAATTTTGATTTTAAAAAGGTTAAACTTATTAATAATCTTTCACAGGAAAATATCAAATCCATTAAAAAAGGAGAAAAAAAACTCTATTATCTCGAAACACCTAACAGTGATGAAGAAAATGAAAAAACTCATCTCTTTGATGAATTTGGTATTCTGCTATATCCAAAGTTTGAATTAGCACGCTAGAATAATTTATACGAGTAACTAATTTATTACTTTTGTAAAAAACACAATTAGCATCTTATATAGTACATGCATAACAAATATTATAATTACACTATTATTTTCCTCTTCATTTTAGGAATTATATATTTTTTTTCAGTTGGAAAAGACCCGTCACTAGGCGACAGCATTGGTTTCACCATACAAGGTTATCATGGATTTTCATTTGAATCTAATGCTACCAACCATTTTTTATTTTCTAATGTTTTAGGTTTAGCTCATAAAATACTGCCATTCATAAATGTGCATTTTCTTTTTGTGGGAGTCTGTATAATTTCCGGTCTACTGGCCTTATTCTATTTAAGAAAATTATTGATTTTACTTGATATTTCCGAGAAATCATCCCTGATGTGCATCATGATCTTTGGTTTATCTTTTACATTTTGGAGGCAGGCTATTATTACAGAAGTATATACATTTTATATATTATTTGTTATCTTGTTTTTAATTAATGTATTTAAATTCCTGAAACAAAAGGATATAAAATATTTCTATTATTTGTCTATATTTCTAGGAATTCTTTTTTTAATACACATACAAACGATACTTTTTGGCCCTTTTTATTGTTATTTAATTTTTAAAAACTTTAAACTTTTAAAGAAAAATATTATTTACGGTGGGCTCATTACGCTTAGTTTATTTTCAATTCTATTACTTCCCGTTGCATTTGGCCGCCATCCACTGATATCTATATTTACAGATAATGCTTATGAGAATTCCCTTTTTGATTATGATCCTGCAACAATTTTTAAAAGCATAATGAAAAATACCGTGATCCTGGGGTATAATTTCTTATTTTTTATTTTGTTTTCTTTCTGGGGATTGAAAAGTAAGAAATATATTAATTACCTACTTATCGGCGCCCTCCCTTTTTTATTTTTTTGTATAAAACATAATGTATCCGATGTGTATGTTTTCCAGCTAGTTCCGTATGTATTTATCATTATTTTAATAGGGCGGGGATTAGACAGATTCCCTAAAATACCTTTAGCACTCCCTATTCTAATTCCTGTATTCTATTTTGCTTCTTTTAACTTTGTTAAAAAGACATCCGTGGGTGAAGATTTTGAGAAAGAAAAAGGCTTTAAAGGAGGAACCAGGTATATGTTATTCCCTCCATTAAATCAAAACCCAGATTTAAATTCTCTTTTAAAGAATTACAAAAAAGATTCCTTATATGAAAAATACGGTGTAAAAGAAATGTATCCCCTTATTATTCAATGGGAGGAAATTAAAAATAAAAATTATTAGAGATACAATAAAAAAGCCATCACATCATGCAATGGCTCTTAAAAAAAAATCAAATCAAACTATTAAAGATTCGGATTATTTTCAATCTCCTTCTGCGGAATTGAAAACAAATAATATCTGCTATTCGCAACAAACGGCGACTGATCAGGAAAAGCAAAAATCGTATGCCCTCTCCCGTTAACCGTTTTCACTACTCCGGCGGGAGTTGTAATCTGCACCTGAATGGCCTGCCCGTTTGAGTTGGTGTAAGCTTTTCTCGCGACAGTTCCCTGCGTTCTGATGATGTCTGACAATGAAAAGCCTTCTCCGAATAATTCTTTCCTTCTTTCAATTAAAACTTCTTTAATCACATCATTTTGTGCTAAAGATCCGCTATAAACATTCGCATTTCTTGCTGATTTTAATTGATTTAAAACTGTCACAGCATTGTTTACATTTCCGTTTCTGGCTTCGGCCTCAGCTTCAATTAAATACATTTCGGCAGCTCTCATGAAAACAATATCTGCAATTAAATTAGCTTTAAATTTAAACTTAGCATATCTCAAAAGCCCTTCTCTGCCGGGATTTCCGTCCCATGAGAACAGAGAATAGCGGATGTCATTCGTATCAAACAAATCTTTGAAGTAAGGATCTGCCATGAAGCTGTAATAATAACTTCCCGAAGACGAAACATCCAAAAAATGGAAAGCATAGCTCTCACCGGATTGCTCCTGCGTTTGCCCGTGTCCCCAGATCCATTCTCCGTTGCTGATGTCGTTGAAACCTTCTTTGTATTTTTCGGCAGTCATTAAAGCATATCCGTTTCTGGCAATTCTTGCAGAAGTTACAGCTTTCGTCCATTCGCCTGTATTTAGATAAACTCTTGCCAACAAACCGTTTACTACAGATCTGTCAATTTTATCTTTATTATTTCTTGTATAATTTTGAAGTAAGTTGTCCGCGTCCGTCAAATCACTTTTAATTAACGTATAAATTTCTTCCAGACTTGCTTTTTTCTTTCCGACTGAGCTTGTCGTTGTTGGTTCTGTATAAATTGGAGCCGTCAATGCATTTTTATCTTTAAAATAACTGAACTGATAAAAACTCGCCAGGTTAAAATAACAAAATGCTCTCAACGCTTTTGCCTGACCTTTCACCTGATTCTTTTTCTCTTGAGTTCCTTCTGCAGCATCAATTCTGGCGATCACATTATTCATATTATTGATCACAGAATACAACGAATTCCAGATGTAAAGAGGTCGGCTTCCTGTATTATTCACCAAATCTGTGAAAGCATAAGCTCCGGGAAAACCGTATTTATTGGTCAAAACCGCAACGTCGCTTCCCATTGCATCACTTGTTCTCAACACTGTTGAGTATCCGATGTTTGCATAGGTTGTCCCATCATCATTGAATTTTGCCCAAGTTCCGTTGATTACTGTTTCTGCACTTTCTGCCGTTTTGAAAACCTCCGCTTCATCAGCCTGATTGGTCGGAGCAGTTTCAAGATCACTTTCACAACTTATGAATGAAAATGCCGCGATTAAAGCAAAAGATAGATATTTTAATTTTTTCATTGTCTTAATTTTAAATGTTTAAAGAGTTGCCTGTAAACCGAAAGTTATCGTTCTCATCGCAGGATACCTGTAATAGGTTGTTCCGTCTAACGTTTGCTCCGGATCCATTCCTTTATGCTTGTAGAATGTTAAAAGGTTTTCTGCCTGAACATAAATTCTGAATTTTTTCAACCCTAATCTTCCAAAATAATCTGATGGAAGCGTGTAACCTAAACTCACATTTTTAATTCTAGCATACGTTCCTGAATACAAAAATCTCGATGAAGTTGAAGTCCAGTTATTGGTTGTTGTACTTAAAATCGGAACGTCTGTATTTGTATTTTCGGGCGTCCATCTGTTCAGCATTTCTGCACTCCAAGCTCGTCCTGCCGAACTTCCGTTATGCATTAACATCGTGTAATCTGTATCTAAAATCTTCCCTCCGATACTGAAAGTCACCAATGTTGAGAAATCGAAGTTTTTATACGCTAAACTTGTCGTCAAACCTCCCATAACTTTCGGAAGTGATGATCCCTGCAACGTTTTTGTAGCTTTTGCATATTCAGAAGTTGTTCCTTCTACCGCATTCCCGTTGGCATCGGTTGTAATTGTTTTCCAAAGCGGATTTCCGTTGTTAGGATCTACCCCAACCCATTCAGGAATGAAGAAATCATAGATTGAACCTCCAACCTGTAACAGTTTTGTTCCGCTTACAATTGAACCTTTCGGAAGTTTTGTGATTTCATTTTTTAAAGTACTTAAATTAAGATCAACATTCCATTCAAAATCTTTTGTTTTGATCGGAGTTGTGAATAATGAAAACTCAAAACCTGTATTTTTTAATTCGCCGATATTTGCCTGATACTCGGTGAAACCCAATGACGGCGCCAAAGGCATTCCAAATAAAAGATCTTTACTCTGGCGTTGGAAATATTCAACATTACCTTTAATCCTGTTTTTTAAAATCGCAAATTCCAGACCTACATTTAAGTTAAGGTTGGTTTCCCATTTCAAATCGGGAGTTGGTAATTTGCTGGCAACCGTTCCGCCTTCACCTAAATTATTGTAAAAAGTATACAAACTTTGGTAAGCATAATACGTGCTCAATTTGTCGTTTCCTTGCCCTCCATAACTTGCACGAAGCGTTAGTTGATTGAAGAAATTTAAATTTTTAATAAAGTCTTCATTCGAAGCTTTCCAAGAACCACCGACTGACCAAAAAGTCCCCCATCTGTTTTCAGGAGAAAATCTTGAAGATCCATCCGATCTTACCGATCCGGAAAGGAAATATTTATTCTGATAATCGTATTCTGCTTTTCCTAAGAAACTTAATAATCCCAACTTATCACTGTTTCCGCTGAAACTGCCTAACAAAGCTGCGGCATCAGGTTCGTAATAATAAGGAAGTGAAAACTGACTTCTGCTTCCTGAAATCGTTTGATATTCGTAATGATAAAACTCCTGACCACCTAAAATATTAATATGGTGCTGTCCGAATTTTTTATCGTAAGTCAAAATATTACTCGTCGTGTAAGAAAGCGTTCTTGAGTTGGTTTTCGTCACCGAACCTCCAATTTCCGCACCTTCTCCCAATAATGGATTGGTGTAATAATGGCCGTTATAATTCACCAAATCAACAGAGAAACTTGTTCTGAATTTCAGCTCCGGCAAGAAAGTAAATTCTGCAAAACCTTTTCCTGAAAAGTTATCTTCTCTGTTTTCGTTTTTATCTAAAGGCAACGTTGCGGCTGCATTTTCATTCTGCAAAGCACTTGTTGGTCTGTATTTTCCGAAATCGTAAATGTAATTTCCGTTTGAATCCAGCTTATAACTTCCGTCTGCATTTCTTTCATAATAAGGATAAAAAGACGGAATCACTCTCGCCGCATTGATCACATTATCCGTTCTTGAATCGGATGAAGGCGGTGCTTCCTGAAGACTGTTCGTGTAGGCTAAATTCGCTCCGACATTCAACCATTTTTTGACTTCAGAATTGATTTTTAATCTTGTACTGTATTTTTTAAAACCAGATTCGATCGCAATTCCTTTATCATCCAAATATCCTAACGAGAAAAAATAATTACTTTTTTCATTTCCACCGCTGAAATCTAAGTCAACCTGATTTCTTGAAGCCGTTCTTTGCAAAATATCTTTCCAGTTGTCATTCCATAAAGCGGTTGCACCTGTTAAAAGCTTCCCGTCTGTTCCGACTGGGTTGGGATAACCTTCACCATAAGGATTAATTCCCAAAGCATTCACCAAATTATCGGTTGCCATCTGCGCAGCCTGCTGAGAAGATACCTGACTTGATTTATAGCCATTTCTCAATGCTTCCCAATATAATTCGTAATATTGATCAGTACTTACCTGTTCATAATCTTTCACCGCTCTGCTTGAAAAACCCTGACTGATATTAAAATTCACTCGAGCCTCTCCTTTTTTACCGGATTTTGTCGTGATGATGATAATTCCGTTGGCTCCTCTTGAACCGTATAATGAACTTGCCGTTGCATCTTTCAAAACACTGATCGATTCAATATCGTTTGGACTGATAGAATTGATATTTCCATCAAAAGGAATTCCGTCAACTACAAATAGCGGATTGCTAGAAGCACTTACCGAACCTATTCCACGAATTCTGATCGAAGCTGTTGAGCCCGGTTGCCCTGAAGAACTTACCGCCTGAAGTCCCGGAACTTGCCCTTCCAATGCTTTTGTAATGTTCGTAACAGGTCTGTTATTGATCTTTTCACTTGAAATCGTTGCTACCGAACCTGTATAACTTGTTTTTTTAGCTTTTCCGTAAGCCACCACCACTACTTCATCTATCTCTTTTTCGCGAAGTGTATCTTTTTTTGTTTCCTGACCGTGTACGCTGATAATTCCCAAGAAAAACACAGCAACTGGCGGAATCCAAATTTTAGAATTAATTAAATTTTTGCTAATCATAATCAATTTTGTTTATCTAATATTAAAAATTTACCCTTTGCAGAAAAGTCAGCAAAGGGCATCGATAAATACGATTAACCAAATGCTTATTGTTCCTTTAAAGGCTGAATGTAACACCTTGCTTTCTGCAGGTTGTTAAGATTTCATAGGGTCAGTTCCCTCCATCTTTCTTTATAAGCCGATCGAAATATGTTTGCAAATCTAAAAACAATTAGTCTACAAAACAAGTAGACTTTAATTTTTTTAATTATAATTTTATGAAAATTAAGTTAATTTAAACTTAAAAATCATTAAAATAGACAGTTATATAAAATGTTAAATTTTTAAATATGAGAAATATCATTAAAAATAATGTAAAAGTGCATTTTCATTAAAAATGAAAAATTTGAGTCTTAATTGAAAAAAGTTTTTAATTTTATAGAATGAAAATTTTAATTGTCAATGGCCCTAATTTGAATCTTTTAGGCACAAGAGAACCCGAAATTTACGGAACAGTTTCTATGGAAGATTATTTGGAAAATTTAAGATCTGAATTTCCTGCTCATGAAATACAATATTACCAATCAAATATTGAAGGTGAGCTGATTAACAGACTTCAGGAAGATGATTTTAATGCTTTGGTGATCAATCCGGGAGCTTTTACGCATTATTCTTATGCGATTGCGGATTGTTTAAAGAATATTCAGAAGCAAAAAGTGGAGGTTCACATTAGTAATATTTACAAAAGAGAAGAATTTCGTCAGAAGTCTGTGACGGCTGCCAATACTGATGCTGTTTTGTCTGGTTTTGGAATGGATGGATATAAATTGGCGATTTTGAGTTTGAAATAATTTATTAGAATTCAAAATAAGAGATGCTTCGACTCCGCTCAGCATGACATCGCTACAAATGTACTGTTGAAAATAAACAGTTAATATTAGAAATGTCATGCTGAGCAGAGTCGAAGCATCTTAAAAATATATAAAAGAAAAATCCTCATCGCTTTGATGAGGATTTTTATTTTTAGTTTGTTGTCTGTTGCTGTAATTGAGGTCCGGAAGCAATAAGCTTTTTCCCTTCTTCGGTATTACAGTACTGATCAAAGTTTTTGATATATTTTGCAGCAAGATCTTTTGCTTTTTCTTCCCACTCAGAAACTTCATTGTATGTATTTCTAGGATCTAAAATTCCTTCAGAAACGTTTGGTAATTCAGAAGGAATTTCCAAATTCATAATAGGAATTCTAGTTTTAGGAGCATTTTCAATAGAACCGTCAATGATCGCATCAATGATTGCTCTTGTATCTTTCAGAGAAATTCTCTTTCCTGTACCGTTCCAACCTGTATTAACCAAATATGCTTTAGCTCCGTGTTCTTTCATTTTTCCAATCAATGTTTTTGAATACATTGTTGGGTGTAATGTTAAAAACGCTTCACCAAATGCAGGTGAGAAAGATGGTTCAGGTTCAGTAATTCCTCTTTCAGTTCCTGCCAATTTTGAAGTATACCCGCAAAGGAAGTGATATTGAGCCTGGTTTTCATCCAAAACAGAAACCGGAGGCAATACTCCGAACGCATCTGCAGAAAGGTAAACAATCTTGCTCGCGTGACCTGCTTTTGAAGGTAAAACGATTTTATTAATATGATAAATCGGATAAGAAACTCTTGTATTCTCAGTGATTGATCCGTCTGTATAATCAGAAACTCCATTGTTTACAACAACGTTTTCAAGAAGCGCATCTCTTTTAATTGCTCTGAAAATATCCGGTTCTTTTTCTTCAGAAAGGTCGATTACTTTTGCATAACAACCACCTTCGTAGTTGAATACTCCATTATTATCCCAGCCATGTTCGTCGTCACCGATCAAATATCTTTTAGGATCAGCTGATAAAGTAGTTTTTCCGGTTCCTGAAAGACCGAAGAAAAGAGCAACATCTCCCTCTTCACCTACGTTTGCAGAACAGTGCATTGATGCCATACCTTTCAATGGAAGGTAATAGTTCATCATTGCAAACATTCCCTTTTTCATTTCTCCACCGTACCAAGTTCCTCCGATAATCTGAAGTTTTTCAGTAAGATTAAACATCACAAAGTTTTCAGAATTTAATCCTTGAGCTTCCCAGTTCGGGTTTGTAGTTTTAGATCCGTTGATTACAGTGAAATCAGGCTCTCCGAAGTTTTCTAACTCGTAATGAGATGGACGGATAAACATATTTGTAACAAAATGCGCCTGCCAGGCAACCTCTACAATGAATCTTACTTTAAGTCTTGTATCTGCATTCGTTCCACAGAAAGCATCTACAACATAAATTTTATTAGAAGTTGAAAGCTGGTTCAACACTAATTCCTTACAAGACTGGAAAATTTCCGGAGAAGTTGGTAGATTAACTTTACCATCCCAGAAAATCGTGTCTTTTGTAACATCATCCTGTACAATGTATCTATCTTTAGGAGAACGACCTGTGAAAATTCCTGTTTTTACTGATACCGCACCAGATTCTGTAAGCTCTGCTTTCTCAAAGCCTTGGTTTTCAGGAGAAATTTCAGCCTGATATAACTCTTCATAAGAAGGATTATATTGAATTTCATAGTCTCCTTTAATCCCTAATTTTTCTAAATCTTGGATGATTTTAGCGTGTTTCATTTTACTTATATTTTCTATTTCTTTTTTGGGTTCAACAAAATTAATATTAATTAATTGTTAAAGGCACTTTAAATATAATGATATAAGTCAGATTGACAAATAAAAATAGGACTTTGTAAAATGTTGATTATAAATTAATTATATCAGACCATTCAAAAACAGTAGTAAAACCTTTTCCCCAAAAATAGTCCTTAAAGCCATCAAATTTGGCACTCATGACAAAATCTCCACCCCAGGCACCCAAACTTTTAACAAATGAAGGGCAGTCGGTAAAAAACCTTTCCTTAACTGTAGGGATTTCAAGAAAATCTGATATTTTTTGCTCATGCACTAACATTAGTTCTGAAAAATTTTCCAATTCGTTACATAGTAAAATATTTCTTGTAAGATTCGAAAATTCATCGACCAGTTTTTGAGACTTGGTTTTTGACTTGTAAAAATTGATTCCTTCACGACTATCCTGCTTCTGATTCAGGTGAATAAAAATAAGCTCATTTTTAAAAGAAGGATCGAAATTTACCCTTTCATATTTGATCTCAGGTTTACTTTGAAAAAGGATGGCAGATTTCTCTTTTGCCACGGCAATATCGTAACCGCTTCCTCCCAAACTGATGGAATTTAAATGAAAAGGATCAATTTCAGCCCATTCTCCGAGATTATTCATCAACGTAGAGCTACTTCCAAGACCATAATCGGCAGGAAACTGAAGGTTTGTCTTTAAATGATAAGAATGTGTGCTTTTGAATTTGGTTTCAGAAAGACTCTGAACGTTTTTTAAGGTTTTAAGGATAAATTCAGCACTGGAAATAATGTTGGTTTCTAAGATCTGCCAGTTTTCGTAATTAATGACAGCTTTTAACCATAATTTATTTTGATGATAGGCTTCCCAGAGAATCAGAGATTTCCCGTCTTCCTTTTCATCAAAGAAAAACTCTTGTCCTAGCTTGGTGGGTACCGCTAAGACAAGAGCTCCGTCTATCGCGAAATATTCTGAAGTAAGCATTAGCTTTCCCGGTGAAAATATCTCGCCCATATTTTTTTTATTAGATTGCAGAAGCAACGTCTACAGAACTGTCAATTTTCTTGATCAGTCCCTGAAGCGTTTTTCCTGGTCCAACTTCAACAAAGTTATTGGCTCCGTCTTTAATCATGTTTTGAACAGATTGTGTCCATTTTACGGGGCCTGTCAATTGTGCAATCAAATTTTGTTTAATCTCGTCAGGGTTTGTCACCGCTGTCGTTGTGATGTTCTGATAAACAGGAATTGTCGCTTTTCTAAATTTTGTTTTTTCAATTGCTGCCGCCAATCTTTCTTGTGCAGGCTGCATCAATGGAGAATGAAATGCACCATTCACTGGTAACAATAAAGCTCTTTTTGCGCCTGCTTCTTTTAGCTTAATGCAAGCTTCTTCAACAGCTGCTGTTTCCCCAGAAATCACCAATTGTCCGGGACAGTTGTAATTTGCGGGAACTACAATTCCGCTGATTTGTGCGCAGATTTCTTCAACTTTAGCATCTTCCAATCCTAAAATTGCTGCCATTGAGCTTGGATTTGCGTTACAGGCGTCCTGCATTGCTTTTGCTCTTTCGGAAACCAATTTCAGACCGTCGTCAAAAGATAAAACTCCGTTGGCAACTAATGCTGAAAATTCTCCTAAAGAATGTCCTGCAACCATTTCGGCTCCAAGACCGTTCACTGCTTTCAAAGCAGCTACTGAATGAATAAAAATTGAAGGCTGGGTAACCTCCGTTTTCTTAAGATCTTCATCTGCTCCATTAAACATAATGGAAAGGATATCAAACCCTAAAATTTCGTTGGCAGATTCCATCAGATCTTTTATGTCTTTTCTAGAATCGTACAATTCTTTTCCCATTCCTACGAACTGAGAACCCTGCCCAGGAAATACAAGTGCTTTCATGTATTGATTTAAAATATTATGCAAATATAAATATAAGGTTAATGTTTTTAATTAAATTGATTCAAATCATTTACGGAACCAACCTAATCACTCGATAACCTGTATTTACATAAGCTCCGTTTGCTTTAGATTTTACAAACTCAAATTTGGTCGCCAACTGAGTCTGAACTTTATTCATTTGCTTGAAAATCTCTCCTTTTTTGTTTTCTCTGGTCAACATATCATTTACGACATCAAAACCTACGATCGCATATTTAGGAGGAGTTTTGCAATATTTACTTTTATATGCTGCAAGGATTTCTTTTTCAAAACCACCATCGGCATTGATTTTTCTATCCATTAAATATACCAGATTAGCCTGACTCAGATCATCCACTTTCTTTTCGAAAACCGGAGAATAATACATACTGAAAGCTTTCACTCCCTGAACTTCTTTAGACAAAGCAATTACTTTATTGGCAAAAGCATCACCCAAAGCATCATTATCATTCGCCAAAATGGCAATAACCGGAGCAGATTGTCCCGTCATCATATTTTGATCAAGCTGAATATCTGCAGGAGAATTTACAATAATTACATTAGGATTTTTAACTGCTTTTTCCAAACCAGCTTTAATGTAGTTCGCATTATCTTTTTTAGCATCTGCAACTACATAAATTTTTTGGTCAGAATAAACACCTTTTACTTCCTCAATAATTTTATCAGCGTACGTCTGATCATTTGTTTCAACAATAATTAAATTGCTGTAATTATATAACTCCGGAGAGTTGGCAAATGGTGCAACAACCGGGATTTTTTGATTTTTAGTAAAGTCTAAAACATCTACAACGTTAGATTTAAAGAATGGGCCGATAATTAAATCCGTATTGTTAGGATTGATCTGAGTCAGTGAATTTTTAAATGACGCCTCATTTCCTGAATCCACGATTTTAACATCTAATTTCTGGCCGTTTCTCGCATTTCTTTCAATCGCCAATTTAGCGCCTGTAAGGAAATCCAAAGCCATTGTTCTGTATTGAGTTTCGTTTGTACTGTATCCGAAAGGAAGCATCAAAACTACGCTCAACGCATCACCGTTTTTCTTGATATATGCAGGATCCAGTTTTTTGATCTTTAAAACCATTCCTGTTTTTAATCCGTGAGATAAATCTGGATTCAGAGCAATAAGCTCATCAATCGACACTCCGAATTTATTTACGATAGAGAAAACGGTATCTCCCTGCACAACTGTATACGTTGCATATTCATCCTCAGAAGCGGTGCTTGTATTTGATGAATTTGAAGAAGATTTTTCACTTCCTGAATCGATAGTCGCTTTTGTGTTCGCTACCGGTTCCGCAACTGATGTATTTGATTTCTTAATTTTAATAGACTCGCCCGGCTTTAAACCTTTTTCCTCCAATCCTGGATTTAAGGCAAAAAGTTCTTCTTTAGTGACATTAAACTGTTTTGAAATTCTATAATAATTGTCTTTTGCCTGAACAACATACAAAATATTATTATCAGCAGGAACATTAGACGTATCAGCAACCGTAATTTTCTCTGCAGGTTTTACCTCTGTATGAGTTGTAACGGCAGCCTGTGCCTGCTCACCACCATATTTTTTGATGCTGTCAAGAGGCAATGTGATCTCATCTCCGATCTTCATGTGAGAATCCAATTCTGGATTTAATTTTCTCAAATCAGTTTCTGAGATGCGGTATTGTTTTGTGATGCCGTAAACAGTTTGTTTAGGCTGCAAAATAATTCTGCCAGTCTTAGAATTCGGTTTAGCTTTTTCAACAACAGTCACAGTTGTTTTAGGAACTGAAGGTGTAGCCGTTTTATCAGATTTAACCGTAACAACGTCTCCAATCGCCAACTTTCCGTCTTTAAACTTTGGATTTAGTTTTAGCAATTCATCTACAGTTATTCCGTATTTTTTGGCAATATTATAAGGATTGTCCCCTTTTACAACGGTGTGAGATTTCTGAGCAGACATGCCCAAAAACATACATAAACTGGATAGAATAAAAAACCTCTTTATCATAGTCGATAATTATAATTTACAAAAATACTTCTTTAAAATTAAATGGCAACAATTATTAATTTTGAATCTTGAACCACCATCTCTTCCAAACAAGTTTCAAGCCACGAATATCCATAATCTGCGAAAAATACACTAAAATTATAAACTCTTTCCTGCCAGGTCTTAGAAGGGTGTACATCTAAAAATAGTTTTTCCAGTCTTTCCAACAATTCGCTCTGTTTGATTTTCTCAGCGTGAAGAAGACGTTTTTTCATTCTTTTGAATGATTTCAATTGTCTTATTTCTTCAGCTTTTACCATATTGCCAAAAGACTTTTCAGTGGTTTCAGCGATTGATTTTAATTCAGAAAAACTATTTGTAAGAATATTTTCCTCTTTTTCCAATAACTCTAAGATAGCATTATTGCTTAAAACCTTATTATTTGTAATTGTAGTAAAGTTTTGGAAAAAATCTTCAATTTTTAAATCCAATTTTTCAACTTTCCCGATTGTTTTCTCGTTTAAAAATAACATTGAATTTCTCGGAATTAAAACAGGAAACGGAATATTGATCTTTGTGAAATAATCTTTCAGTTCCAGCCAATACATGATCTCTGCATTTCCTCCGATGTACGCCAAATTCGGCAAAACTTTTTCCTGATACACCGGACGCATCAACGCATTGGGACTGAATCTTTCTGGATGATTTTCCAATTCATTCAAAATTTC
The DNA here is from genome assembly GCF_900114875.1 of Chryseobacterium limigenitum. GTDB lineage: Bacteria > Bacteroidota > Bacteroidia > Flavobacteriales > Weeksellaceae > Chryseobacterium > Chryseobacterium limigenitum. Next base: position 177,777 of record NZ_FPKW01000002.1, on the reverse strand, counting down.
TTCTTTAGTGAATTGAATATTTTTATCAACAACGATATAATTTTGTCCATCAAAATCAATTCTGTCTCTCGTTTCTGAAAAGTAAAACAAATTGATCTCACGAGGATTTACCTGAACTTTACCATACTTTTCAGTCAGAAAATCAACTTTATCTTTTGATGTTTCATGCAGACTGAAATTAAGAAGTTCATCTTTAAAAATATCTTTTATCTGCGTTTTAAGCTCTTTAGAATCTCCATCAATAATCAGCAAACCAAGATCTGAAAAAAGCCTGTTAACCAGAGTTTGAATAGCTTGAGTAAGCGTATTTCCAACTTTGTAAGCTTCTTTCAACATTAAAATCAATTCAGTTCCAAAAACAGAATCTTTAAATTCTTTTTCAAATTCTGAAATGAAAAATGTGTCGCTGATCTTTATTCTTCCAACCGGACCACCAGACTTTTCATTAATTTCATAATAATTATTGTCCGTTTTAAAATGGTTGATCTCGGCAAAATCATGATCTTCCGAAGCCATCCAATACACAGGAACAAAATTAAAATCAGGGAAACTTTGTTTTAAATAAGAACAGGTTTTAATCGTCTGCAATATTTTGTACACAAAGAAAACAGGCCCGGAGAATAGGTTCAGCTGATGACCCGTTGTGATTGTAAAAGTATTAGGCTGTTTTAAATTATCTAAATTTTCCTTTTGCTTTGATGAAAGTTTTAAATCTTTTAATTGGTCTTCAAGCGTATCAAATAAAACGTTTCTTTGGTCTTGCGAAAAAGAATCCTGTTTAAGATGAATCTGCTTTTTAAAATTATCAAAAGAAAATGTTTTTTCTTCGAAACCTTCAATTTTGTGATTCAAAAAATCTTTGATCAATTGAGGAATGCTTTCTATATCGTTAAATGATATTTTATTAATTGTTTTCAACTTTGATGTATAATATTAGTTGAACAAATACCAAACAATCCCAAGATTCAGTCTGAAATCATAGACCGGATAATGTGGAAATGCATAGGCTTGATTGTGTGCAATAAGTGTCCCGATCTGCTGACCTTCAACAAAGAAAAACATTTTTTTAACCTTCATGTTAAAATAAACATCCGCGATCGGCTGTCCGCCAATTGAAAATGAACTTGAGTTGGGTAAAAGATATTCGTTCAGTATCGGGGAATAATCTCTTGATGCAAATTTTGAGAAATAGTATACTTTAATTCCCGCCTGAATTTCTGCAGCATTTTTGAAAGCTTTAGACTGATAAAAAATATTCGCTCTACCAATAAAACTTGGCATTGGCAACAAGTCTTTATTCGTTAAGGCATTTTGGAACTGTACCCTTGTATTCAGGTGAAAACGGCCGTAAGTAAAGGTTGCATCTCCTCCTATTTGTGAAATATTCAGCGAACTGTCACTTTGTTTTGGTGCTGCAAACTGATCGAAATACGTATAGTTATCAATTCTGAAATAGTTTACAAATAGCTCTGTTTTGAACCATTTTAGGTTTACATTTCCTCCGATTTCTGTGATCGCCTGATTTTTTGCATTTTGAAGATAATAATTAAAATTATTATAGTTCGATGTATTTAAAAGATAGTTGAATGACGGATAGACACTTTGAAAATTAACCTTAGCATTTACAAAATAATCTTTTATCGGTTCAAATTTAAGGTTATTCGTAGTTTTTAAATAAGTTCCGAACTGGCTTCCGTTTGAAAATTCAAGGAATGAATTCAACTGTATTTTATCTAAAAGTTTTACCTGAAGATTTCCTACCGCTCCAATTCTGTTTTCTTTGATTTCGTTTGGAATTTCTAAGATTGGTAACGTAATCGGAGTTGCACCAAATTTCAGCATTTGATAACGCACCCCTGCATCAAGTTTGAATTTTTCATTATCCCAAACTAAACTAACCGTGTTACTTAAATTATCCGAATATTTTTTTGTTGAAAGAGGGAAACCGGTAACAATTTCCTGTGGTGCATCATACCAGTAAGGTTCCAACTGCCCCTGGGCATAATAATATTTATTCCCTTGATGAAAGATCGTATGCCTAATCCTAAAAGGGTATTTCTCTGAATTGAAAGGCGAAAACTGATGGCTTAAATAGTATCTTCTATATGAATACTGCGAACTGCTGGAAGCCAAATTAACCTGAGCATTTTGTCTGTTTCTGTAATCACTGTCTCCACTTTGGAAAAGGTTATCTTCAACAATTCCTCCATTTTCCTGATTGTTTACGTTTTGGTGTAAATAATGCGCGAACAATTCATAGTTACCGCTTTTGGAAACATAGTGTCCGGAAAATAATGTGTTGTTATTGGCAGCCAAGAAGTTTCGGTACATTCCCTGAGAACGCAATCCCATATATTCCAGAGCAAAATTGAATCTTTTACCTATGTTTTGAGTATAAGTTGATTTTAAAGCAGCTCCATTTTTCATTGCATTATGATAAACAAACGTAGCCGTTGGCGTTTTTACATCGTAATACTGAACATCATTGATGCCTATAATTCCGTACGATTTGTTCTCCGGTAATAAGGATAGGTTCTGTTCAGCGTTTACTTCATAAGACAACGGATTAAAGCCAGCCCCAATATTGGCAACCTGTACTTTCCCAAAATTATCTTTATTGTTATACTGTGAAAAAATATAAGTCTTTTCAAAAGTCATCACTGTATCAAACACCTTTTTTTCTGAAAACTGTGTCTGATATTGATAATCGTTAATGGTAGGCTTAAATATTTTTAAGGAATCTTTTTTTCCAGAGTCAACCACCAAAGTATCCGCCGGATTTTCTTTAAGTTTATTAGAGTCTGTTTTATTAACCACCTGAGCTTTAGAAATAAGGCTGAAGAAGGTTATTATAAAAAGTATGTACTTCATATGTTCGTTTATATTGTTCAAAAAGTCACATGCAACATGAAGTTCTCATATAAAATTTTGTACAGCAAAAATAAGAAATAAAAGGAAATAAAAAACCCTGCTTAGAGCAGGGTTTAAATTATATGATTATTGTTGGATTAATAACCGGGATATTGAGCAATATTTGGATTACTTAACATCTCACTTTGAGGAACAGGGAACGCCTTAAATTGATACTTTGTAGGATCTAACGCAACTCCTGTTTGTGGGTTTGTGAATCCTAAATTATTTCTCTTCAAGTCACGATATCTAAATCCTTCTAAGAATAGTTCAACATCTTTTTGAAATAAAATCTCTTGTAATAAAGCCTGCCCAGTACCTGCAAAAACGTATCCTGGTGCTCTATATGTTGAGACATATGTATTTAACTTAGCTAATGCAGAGGTTGGATTAGTATAATAAAGAGCTTCTAACTGGTTAAATACCGCTTCAGATTTTCTCATTAATATAACATCTGTACCAATTGCAGTATATTTAGCAACATCTACAGGTTTCGGAGTATCTGGAAAAGCAGCCAGAGATGGTGAGCCAACACCAGTTAATCTAAACCAAGTATTTCTCCTAACATCCGCAGTTGAAAGTTTATCGTAAAATGCTCTTGTGGCAAAATTTTGTCTATATGTTCCTCCAGAATACCAAGTTGCTATAATAGCATCATTAGAACTTGGCAAATCTTTATCATTAAATTCTAGTCGGAAGATAGTTTCAGGATTACTTCCTTCATTAGCAGTAGTAAACATAGTTGGAGCTGATGTAGTAGTAGCAATTGTCGAAAAAGTATTATTGCTTAAAACTTTTTGAGCATAAGTATCTGCCATTCCATAATTTTTGACTGCAAGATAATATCTTGAGAATAAAATATCTACAGCAACATTATTTATTAATCTCTTATCTTGATTCAATATTTTCCCTTCTGCCGCTTGTAGATCGGCAAGAACTTGATTATAAACCTGAGTTACAGTAGCTCTTGGTAATTTTGCATTTACATCTACTTTCAATGGAAGAGGAACTCCTAAATCTTGATTCCCATTTCCTGAAACTTCTGAAAAGTGAGTAACCAAATCATAAAAAGCCATAGCTCTTACAGCGTGAGCTTGAGCGAATAAGCTTTCAGGTGTATTAGTTGTATTAATATCATCCTGAATTTGTCCTTCATAGCTTAATACAAAATTAGCATTTGCAATAATAGAGTACAAACTTCCCCAAAGATTTGCAAAATCAGCTTGCTGTCTTACATAATATGATAAATCAACTTGTCTTGTTCCCGCAAATCTATTAGAGTTTCTAAGGCTGACAAAACTATTATCAGCTAAAAGCTCATTTAATGTAGGAATTAATGCTCCATAAGAATTTGTACTTTGCATTGAATTATGTAATCCCGCAATTGCAATTTCAAGAGTCTTTTCATTTGTAATACCTTGATTAAGCTCGACAGTCACCTGAGGTTTCTCATCCAAGAAATCTTCGCTACAAGACACAAAAAAAGTAGCAAAAACTATAGGAGCAATTATATATTTAAATTTTTTCATATGATTAATTATTTATTATTTTTTTAATTAGAAATCTATACTAAACCCTAACATATACTGTCTTAGATTCGGTTGCGTCTGATCATACACACCTAGGTTTGAAGCCGTATAAGTAAATGCATTTGAATTTGATTCTGGATCAAAATAAAGATTCTTATCAAAAGCATAAGTATATAAGTTAATACCTCTTGCATATACATATATTCCATTAATCCCCTTAATGTTAAGGGCATCTTTAGTAAATCTATATCCTAATTCAATATTTCTTAATCTTATGTGATCACCATCAAATAAATATCTGGTAGATGCAGCATTAGCATTTTTATTACCACCATATACATATTTTGGTTGAGAAGCATTTGTATTATCAGTAGTCCAAGAATCATATAAAGCTGATGACAACTGATTTAAATAACCATACTGCCCACTAGAATCGTAAACAAATGCCCATCTATCATATACAGAATAATTACCTTGATAATTTATTAAAAATGATAATTTAAGATTTTTATAATTTAATTCATTATACCAACTTCCAATATGAGTAGGCAATGCATGTTTTCCTGTAAAAGATAACTTTGCAAGCCCTGAATTATTCGTGGTAGCTGTTTTTGTATCATCAGTATACCAAAGTGGATCTCCGTTTTTAGGATCAACTCCTGCCCATAATCTCATGTAAAATTCAGTAGGATTATGACCTGGCAACCAAGCTTTATTCCCGTCAATAGCTGTAGGGTTTACCTCACCGTTTAAGCTTTTAATTCTACTATCATTATAAGAATAATTAAACTTTGTATTCCAACTCAATCCCTCAGCACTTCCTACTCTAAATCCTAAAGTTGCTTCCAAACCTTTTGAATATGAATCCGCTAAGTTTTTAGTCAAAGTTGTAAACCCTGTAGAAGCAGGATTAGGAACATTAAATATCTGATCAGTATTATTATTTCTATAAACCTCAACTGTTCCATAGATTGATCCATTTTTACCAAAAGTGAAATCTAATCCAATATTTGATTTATCCGATTTTTCCCAGTATAAACCTTCAGCTGGAGCAACATTTGAAATAAATCCTGCATTGTTTGAAATATAAGATGAGTTATATGAATATTGGTCAATTTTTGCGTAAGGTCCTGCAGCCTGGTTTCCATTTTGTCCATAACTAGCTCTCAACTTCAAACTCTTAAAGAATCCAGGAAGTATACCAGCTTTACCAAAATCAAAACTTAAACCAGTCCCCCAGAAGTTACCATAATAATCAGTAAATCCTGTATAACCATCTCTTCTAAAAGACCCTGCTAAAGTCAAGTACTTATTAAATGTATATGATACTCTTCCTACATATCCAACTAAACTTCTAAAGTCAGCACTACCTGTCATATCAACAGCATTAGTTCCCGCGTCGGCATATTTAATTCTTGTTCCAGCCGGGAATCCTTGTTTTTGAGAACTATTAAATTCACGTTCAGTTCTAGTTGCCTCAAACCCAACAGAAACGGATACATCATGCTTTTCTGCAAAAACTTTATTAAAGTGAACAAAGTTGTACCAGTTCCATGTAAAATAATTATTAAAAGTCCTATATAAATTACCATTCCCATTTGTATCTCCAGCGTTTAGACCATCTCCAAAATCTGGGTTCCAATATAATAATTCATTACCAGATGTATAATCTAGTCCAAAATTAGATGTATATCTAAAATTTGGTAGAAATTGATAATCAGCACCTACACTAGTAATAATCTTATTGAAAATCCCTTTTTCTAGATTCTCATTCTGAATACCAACTGGGTTAAAGGTTGCGTTGATATAATAAAGATTTGTATTATAAGATCCATCAGGATTGTAAATTGACTGCGTAGGAGACATTAGCCTTCCAGTAAATGTTGGGTTACCAAATGAAGATCCATCTGTTGCTCCTTTTTGAACTGAACGAGATAAATTAATCGACATATTAAACTTAAGCTTGTCACTCGCTTTCCAATCAGCTCTTAATGCTCCATTATATCTATCAAATTTAGAATCTCTAGAAATCCCTTCTTGTTGTAAATACCCCATTGAAGCATAAATTGAAAGATTTCCTACACCTCCAGAATAATTTACATTATATCTACTGAAAGCTGGATTAGCTCTTCTTACAGCTTTATTCCAGTCATAGTTAGAAACCCCATCCCATGCATACTCAGATTGAGCGATGTCATACCCATCTTGCAAATCAGCAGCTTGTCCTGCATTAAATAAACTTAAACCGAACAATTTTGTAGACTCCTCTGCATTAAGCATTTTAAACTTTTCAAAGGCAACATCTCCTGCACCAATTTCAGTAGTAAAATTAATATCAGACTTCCCTTTTTTACCAGACTTAGTAGTAATTACAATTACTCCATTTGCACCCCTAGAACCATACACAGCAGTCGCAACACCATCCTTTAAAACTTCAATATTATCAATATCAGCAGGATTAATTAAAGACAATGCATTTTGTGAGGTTAACAATCCTGAGATATCACCTGAAGGAATTGGAACTCCATCTAAAATATATAAAGGATTATTTCCTGATGTTAATGATCCTAGACCTCTAATTAGAGTAATTGAATTTGCACCAGGCTGTCCACTACTAGCTGTAGACATTAGCCCTGTTACCTGCCCTTGAAGAGCTCCTTCAATTGAAACAGCGGAAGGTCTTTCTAATTGGTCTGCTTTAACCTTTACACTAGCTCCAGTAATTTGCTCTGCTGTCTGTCTGATACCATAAGACCCAGTGATTATTACTTCTTCAATTTTAGTTTCTTTCGGGACTGTATCCTTCTTAGTTGTTTGCGCAAAAGCAGCCTGTCCTAAGAAAAACAAAGCTCCCGCACTTAATACACGTAGTTTAACATTCATATTAACAAATTTTAATATATTTTAATGGGCAAATATGTTAATAAATATTAACACTTGCAAGTTTTTCAACAACATATATGTTAGTTTTTTTTAAGGGAAACTCTAAATTTTATATAAAATAAATAAGATTCAACAAAAATTGACAGTTATTATTTCATAAAATGTATTTTTTATAGACCAAAAAATACATTTAACATATTTTTTTTAAAACTTTAAATATTATTTAGAATTATTACAAATTACTACTTAAAAAAATAAAAAAACCACTTTATAAAAAAGTGGTTTTCATATAGTTAAAAACTAATTATTTCAATTTCTTCTTAACAGCTACTTCTTCGTAAACTTCAAGAATATCACCGTTTTCGATGTCATTATAGCCTTTTAAGTTCAATCCGCATTCGTAACCTTTTGTTACTTCTTTTACGTCATCTTTAAAACGTTTTAAGCTTTCAAGCTCACCATCAAATTTCACGATTCCATCACGAAGTACTCTTACTTTAGACTGTCTCGTAACCTTTCCTGAAAGAACCATACAACCGGCAATTGTTCCAACTTTTGAAATCTTGAAGACTTCTCTAATCTCAACATTACCAATCACCTGCTCTTTAATCTCAGGAGAAAGCATACCTTCCATAGCTTCTTTAACTTCGTCAATAGCAGCGTAGATTACAGAATATGTTCTGATCTCAATCTCTTCTCTATCTGCCAATTCTTTAGCGTTACCACCGGCTCTTACATTAAATCCGATAATAATTGCATCTGAAGCAGTTGCTAGGTTAACGTCAGACTCAGTGATCTGTCCAACACCTTTATGAAGAATGTTTACATTAATCTCAGCAGTAGATAATCTCTGTAACTGATCAGATAATGCTTCAACTGAACCATCAACGTCACCTTTCAAGATAATATTCAATTCCTTGAATTCACCAAGAGCAATTCTTCTACCAAGTTCTTCAAGCGTTGTATGCTTCTTAGTTCTGATAGAAAGTTCTCTTTGAAGCTGCTCTCTCTTGTTAGCAATAGTTTTAGCTTCACCTTCATCTTCATATACTTTAAACTTATCACCAGCTGTCGGAGCTCCGTCTAAGCCTAAAATAGTTACCGGAATAGATGGGCCTGCTTCTTTAAGGTTTCTACCTCTCTCGTCAAGCATTGCTTTTACCTTACCGTGGTTTTTACCTGCAACTACATAATCTCCTACTCTTAAAGTACCTGTTTGCACCAACATTGTAGCAACATAACCTCTTCCTTTATCTAATGAAGCTTCAATAACAACACCTTGAGCATTTCTATCAGGATTAGCCTTTAAAACAAGCATTTCTGCCTGAAGTAAAACTTTTTCCAATAAAATATCCATGTTATTACCAAATTTCGCAGAAATCTCTTGTGCCTGAACATTTCCTCCCCACTCTTCCACTAAGATATTCATCCCGGAAAGTTGCTGACGGATATTATCCGGATTTGCACTTGGTCTATCTACTTTATTTATCGCAATAATCATTGGTACTCCAGCAGCCTGTGCGTGAGAAATAGCTTCTCTCGTTTGAGGCATCACATCATCATCCGCCGCAATTACAATAATTGCAATATCCGTGATTTGAGCACCTCTGGCTCTCATTGCTGTAAAGGCTTCGTGACCCGGTGTATCTAAGAATGTAATTCTCTGACCGTTTTCCAACTTCACGTTGTAAGCACCAATGTGTTGAGTAATCCCTCCTGATTCACCAGCAATAACGTTTGTCTTTCTGATGTAATCAAGTAATGACGTTTTACCGTGGTCAACGTGACCCATTACTGTAACGATTGGAGCTCTTGGAGAAAGATCCTCCTCAGTATCCATATCTTCTTCAGATTCTACCTCTTCAAGGTCTGCATCTGAGAATTCTATTTTATAACCAAATTCATCTGCAACTAATAATAAAGTATCAGCTTCAAGTCTTTGGTTCATTGTTACCATCACACCTAGTGAGAAACAAGCAGAAATTACTTCTGTTGCACTTACATCCATCAAACTTGCCAATTCTCCGACAGTGATAAATTCTGTAACTTTTAGTGAAGTATCTCTTGCATCTGCTTCCTGCTGACGCTCATCCTGCTCTCTACGGTAAGTTCTTTTATCTTTTCTGTGTTTAGCAGATTTAGATTTACCTCCTTTATTGGTTAATTTCTCAAGGGTTTCCTTGATCTGGTTTTTAACTTGCTCGTCTGTTAATTCAACAGGCATCGTTCTTTGACCAGGTCTGTTGTTGTTTCCAGGACCGCCTGGTCCTTTTTTGAAACCACCACCTTGTCCTGGTGGACGGTTACCTTGGTTATTTCCAAAACGAGGCCCACCTTGACCACCTTGTCCTGGTGGACGGTTTCCTTGACCACCCTGTCCTGGAGGACGGTTTCCTTGAGGACCACCTTGTCCTTGCGGACGGTTTCCTTGAGGACCGCCTTGGTTGTTATTATTTCCTCCTTGCTGATTGTTTCCTGTGTTTGGCTGATTCGGCCCCCCAGGTTTTTCAATCCTTTTTCTTTTCTTTTTAGCCCCAGAATTAGGTTTTGGAGCAAACTGACTTAAGTCAATTTTTTCACCAACAATTTTAGGTCCGTCAAGTTTTTGATAAACCGTTTCAATTTTTTGAGACTCTTGAGGTTGTTCAGTTTCTTCTTTTTTAGGCTGCGCTTTTACCTCAACAGGTTTAGCTACGGGCTCTACAACGGGTTTTGGAGCTTGTTTCACAGGCTCAACTGGTTTTTCCTCCGCTTTTTTATCTTCCACTTTAGGTTTATCTTTTTTTACAGGTCTATTTCTAGATTCTATCTGAGACAAGTCTATTTTATCCAGAACTTTGAATTCCTGTTTTTCTTTTTCAGGAGCTGCCTTCACTTCTGGTTCAGGCGTTGGTGTTGGTGGTACAACTACTTCTTCTACTTTCTTTTCTTCTACCACTACCGGCGCTACTGCTGCAGGAGCAACAGGAGTTTCTTCAACTTCAGGCTTTTTAGGCTCCAAGTCTATTTTACCTAAAATTTTAGTTTCCGGTTTATTAGCTTTAGCTCTTATTACTTCAGGGGTTCTCTTTTCTTCAATTTCCAGTTTTTCCTCCGGAACTTTTGTGATCACCACCTCATGAGAAGCTTTACGTTGCTCGCCATCTTTGGCAAACTCAGCTTCCAATGCAGAATATGCCGCTTCTTCTAATTGAGCGTTAGGATTGCTTTCAACCTCGATACCTTTAGCCTGTAAAAATTCTACTAATCTGGACATCGAAATATTGAATTCCTTAACCGCTTTATTTAATCTTATTTTTGGCATCTATTATATTTACTATTTTTTTTAATTCTTAAAATTAAAGTATTTCTTTTTACTGATTATTAAAATTTATTCAAAAATCTTAACTTTCAAATTCTTCTCTTAGAATACGTTTTACATCTTCAATCGTTTCCTCTTCCAAGTCAACCATTTTAATAAGACTCTCCGTATCTTTATCTAATACTGATTTCGCAGTAGTAAGACCTACTTTCTTAAATTCATCCAGAATCCACTGTTCGATATCGTCATTAAATTCTCTCAATTCAACATCATCATCTTCGCTAGACTCTCTAAATACATCAATCTCATATCCCGTTAACCAAGAAGCCAGTCTGATATTCTGTCCTTGCTTACCGATAACTTTAGAAATCTCTTCAACAGGGGTATAAACCAAAGCATAATTGGTTTCCTCGTTGATGTCAATTTTATTGATGGTAACATTTCCTAAAGCTCTCTTCACTAAAATCTCAGGGTTTTTAGACCACTGAATAACATCGATGTTTTCATTTCTCAACTCTCTTACAACTCCGTGAATTCTTGATCCTTTAACACCCACACAGGCACCAACAGGATCTATTCTGTCATCATAAGCATCTACTGCGATCTTCGCCTTTTCACCAGGAATTCTTACTACCTTTTTCAATATAATAGTACCGTCTTGGATCTCAGGAATTTCCAGCTCTAATAACTTCTCTAGGAATTTAGGTGCAGTTCTGGAAATAATAATCTGAGGTTTTGAACCTTTAAAATCTACTGATTCTACAATAGCTCTGATATTTTCACCTTTTTTAAAGAAATCGGAACTGATCTGATTTTCTTTAGGCAAAATAAATTCATTCTCTTCATCATCCAACAAGATCACATGCTTGTGACGGATGTGGTGAATTTCACCGATAACGATCTCACCGATTCTGTCTCTAAACTGCTCGTACAACATTGCGTTGTTGTGCTCCTGCAATTTAGTTGCTAAAATCTGCTTCAAAGTAAGGATATTTCTTCTTCCCAACTGAGCAACAGGAATTTCCATAGTGAAATCCTCGCCCACTTCGAAAGTAGGGTCTATCTTCTTCGCCTCAGAGATCTCAATTTCCAAATCATCGTCTTCCGACATTTCGTCCTCTACAATCGTTTTATTTAAAAATATCTGAAAATCTCCTTTATCCGGGTTCACAATTACATCAAAATGATCATCTGAATCAAATCTTTTTCTCAAAAGAGTCTTCAGTGAATCTTCAATAATCGCCATAAGATCAATCTTACTGATCCCCTTTTCGTCTTTAAAATCACCAAAGGATTCAATCAACGCTATATTATCCATTTATTCTTTTTTCTTTTTAAAATTTAATTGCTACTAATGCTTTTTTAATCTCAGAGTACGGAATTTCTTTTTCCTCCTCCACATCTACTTTACCTTTACCTACTTCTTTCGGTTTTCGGTAACGTAAAATAAGAGTGATCTTTTCGTCGTCTACTTTAGACAGCTCCCCTTCAATCTCAGAAGAATCTGTAAGTAAAACTTCGATGTCTCTTCCTAGATTTTTATTGAATTGTCTTGGAGTTGCCAAAGGCTCGCTTAATCCCGCAGACATCACCTGTAAGCTGAAATCATGTTCTTCGCGATCCATATTGAATTCTATTGCACGACTTGCATCAAGGCAGTCTTGCAACGTAACTCCGTTGTCTCCATCCAAAATCACCGTAATATCATCCCCTGCCGAAAATTTTAAATCAATAAGAAATAAATCTTTTCTTGTGTCAAGGAATTCATTTAATAATTCTTCAATTTTTTTTCTAAACTCCATAAATAATATTAACCTTGGTTTACCTGTACGAAAAAAGGCTTTCTTCCGAAGCCTTCTCATTTTTTTCCGTAAATCCAATGCAAATATACAATTATTTTCTAAAAAAGCAAAATCTCTTATAATCAAGCAGGTAACTTAATATAGATTTACATTAAATTAAAAGACCTGATGAAAGTATTTTTACTATTTTTGTCCTGAATTTTAAAAAACATACATTTTGAATATAACGATTGTAGGTACAGGTTATGTAGGATTAGTTACAGGGACTACCCTAGCAGAACTTGGCAATTCAGTATACTGTGTAGATATTGATGAAAAAAAAGTAGAAGGTATGAAAAACGGCATAGTTCCCATCTATGAGCCGAACCTTGAGGAAATGTTTCTAAGAAACATTCAATCTGAAAGATTATTTTTCACTACCAATTTAAAAGAAGCTTTAGACAAAAGCGAAGTTGTATATCTGGCATTACCCACTCCTCCGGGAGAAGACGGCTCGGCAGACCTTTCTTACGTTTTGAAGGTTGCTAACGATATTGGTGAATTAATGACAGAATACAAAGTTGTTGTTAATAAAAGCACCGTTCCCGTTGGTACTGCAGATCGAGTAAGCGAAGTAATTGCTTCAAAAACAAACATTCCTTTCGATGTAGTTTCTAATCCAGAATTTTTAAGAGAAGGTTTTGCTGTTGAAGACTCCATGAATCCTGCAAGAGTCGTTGTAGGATCGAGTTCTGAAAAGGCGAAAGATATTATGGCTAAAATTTACCAGCCATTTACCAACACTGGTATTCCTATTATATTTATGGATGAGAAGTCATCTGAATTAACGAAATATGCTGCCAATTCTTTCCTAGCCGTGAAAATCACATTTATGAACGAAATTGCAAACTATTGTGAAAAAGTAGGCGCAGACGTTGATAAAGTAAGACTAGGAATGGGAAGTGATGACAGAATCGGCCACAGATTTCTATTCCCTGGAATCGGATACGGTGGAAGCTGTTTCCCTAAAGATGTAAAAGCATTAATAAGATCAGGAAAACAAGAAGATTTTAATTTTCAAATCCTGGAAGCGACTGAAAATGTGAATATTGCTCAAAAAGTAATTTTAGTTTCAGAAATTGAAAAATATTTCGGAGGAAGTGTTGAAGGAAAAACAATCGCCATGTGGGGATTAGCTTTTAAAGCCAATACAGACGACATTCGTGAAGCCTCTTCTCTAGATAACATTGATCTTTTACTAAAAAAAGGCGCAAAAATTGTTGCATATGATGCTGTTGCGGAAGAAAATGTTAAAAAAATTCTAGGCGACAAAATACAGTATGCTAAAGGTATGTATGATGCATTGGAAAATGTAGACGCTTTATTCATCGCAACAGAATGGCCTGAGTTTAAAAATCCAAATTTTGAACTGATGGCAAAAAAAATGAAAAATAAAGTTATTTTTGACGGAAGAAATATGTACCCATTGGAAATCCCGGAACAAAACGGATTCCATTATAAGAGTATAGGCAGAAAGACCATTTCAAAATAATCAGATGAAAAATATAATAATTACCGGAGGAGCAGGATTTATAGGATCCCACGTTGTAAGAGAATTTGTGAAAAATAATCCCAACACAACGATCATTAATCTTGATGCACTCACTTATGCCGGAAATCTGGAAAATTTAAAAGACATCGAAAACGAACCCAATTACGTTTTCGAAAAAGCAGATATTACAAACCCGGAAGAGCTCAGAAAAGTATTTGAAAAATACAATCCTGATGCCATAGTTCATTTGGCTGCAGAAAGTCACGTTGACAGAAGTATTACAGATCCAATGGCATTTATTAATACCAATGTAAACGGAACCGCCAATCTTCTTAATCTTTGTAAAGAATTCTGGACATTAAACCCAGATCACACGCACGGAAGATTTCCTGATGAAAAAAGACAAAACTTATTTTATCACGTTTCAACCGATGAAGTTTACGGAAGTTTAGGAGAAACAGGATTTTTCTTAGAAACAACCGCTTACGATCCACAATCACCATATTCAGCTTCAAAAGCGGCTTCTGACCATTTGGTAAGGGCATATGGAAATACGTACGGAATGCCATTTATTGTTTCAAACTGTTCAAACAATTATGGACCGAATCATTTCCCTGAAAAGCTAATTCCACTTTGTATTTCAAATATCATTAACGAAAGACCATTGCCAATTTACGGTGACGGAAAATATACTAGAGATTGGTTATATGTGATTGATCACGCAAAAGGTATTCATCAAATCTTTAATGAAGCTAAAACAGGCGAAACTTACAACATTGGAGGTTTCAACGAGTGGCAGAATATTGACTTGGTGAAAGAATTAATTAAGCAAATGGATGCAAAATTAGGAAAACCTGAAGGTCATTCTGAGAAACTAATCACTTTTGTAAAAGACAGACCGGGGCACGACAAACGTTATGCCATCGATGCTACCAAGCTTAATAAAGATCTTGGATGGAAACCCTCAGTAACTTTCGAAGAAGGTTTAGGAAAAACCATCGACTGGTATCTTGAGAATAAAGAATGGCTTGAAAATGTAACCAGCGGCGATTATCAGAAATATTACGATAATCAATACAATTAAACACACAAAATGAAAGGAATAATATTAGCCGGAGGTTCCGGAACAAGACTTTACCCTCTTACAATAGCCGTAAGCAAGCAACTGATGCCTGTTTATGACAAACCGATGATCTACTACCCTCTTTCTACATTGTTATTAGCTGGTATTAAAGACATTTTAATTATTACAACTCCACACGATCAGGCGGGATTCATCAAGCTTTTAGGTGATGGTTCGCAGATCGGATGCAACATAGAATATATTGTACAGCCCAGTCCGGATGGTTTAGCGCAGGCTTTTATTTTAGGTGATAAATTTATCGGAGACGATTCTGCAGCCTTAGTTTTAGGTGATAATATTTTCTACGGTTCTGAAATGGGAACTTTATTAAAAAACAAAACCAATCCTGATGGAGGTGTTGTTTTCGCTTATCACGTCGCTGATCCTGAGAGATACGGTGTTGTTGAGTTTGACAATGATTTCAAGGCTGTTTCCATAGAGGAAAAACCTACAACTCCAAAATCAAACTACGCCGTTCCCGGCCTGTATTTTTATGACAATGAAGTTGTAGAGATTGCCAAAAACATACAACCTTCCCCAAGAGGAGAACTTGAAATAACGGATGTAAATAACGTTTATTTAAGCAAAAACAAGCTTGAAGTAGGCGTTCTTGACAGAGGAACTGCCTGGCTTGACACCGGAACATTTGACTCCCTTCATGACGCATCGGAATTCGTAAGCGTTATCGAAAAGAGACAAGGTTTCAAAATTGGCTGTATCGAAGAAATTGCTTTCAGAAATAATTTTATCAACGAAGAAAAGCTATTAGAAACGGCCATAAAATATGGTAAAAGTGGATATGGCGAATATCTTAAACAACTGATAAAATAATCAGAACAATATTAACAATTAAGAAAACTATTGACTTTATGGTCAGTAGTTTTTGCTCATAACGATATTTTTCAATACATTAGTTGTTATTTTTAGGTCAATATGAAGAATAATTCATAATCTAAAAAAATTCGGATAAATTAATTATTATAAATTTGCATAAATTTTTACACAGATGAATGAACCACAACAAAAGTGGACAGAAACCATTGAAGCCAACCATACTTTATTTGATCTAAAGCTCAAAGAAGTGTGGAAATACAAAGATCTTATTTACATGTTTGTAAAGAGAGATTTTATATCGAGTTTCAAGCAAACTATTTTAGGACCAATTTGGTTCTTTGTTAATCCCATTTTCACTACTTTTACGTATCTAATCGTTTTCGGAAAATTAGCTAATTTGCCAACAGACGGGGCGCCTCCATTGTTATTTTACCTTGCCGGCGTTACTCTTTGGAACTATTTTTCAGGAGCATTAATCGGCACCTCAAATACATTTACAGGGAATGCCGCTATTTTCGGCAAAGTCTATTTCCCAAGACTTGTTACTCCGATTTCAATTGTAATTTCGAATTTGATGCGTCTCGGTGTTCAGTTCCTTTTATTTGTGCTTGTTTGGGCGTATTATTTGGCCATAGGAGAAGTCCATTGTAACATTTGGATCTTAGCAACCCCTTTCCTTGTTGTTTTGATGGCGGTTTTTGCCCTAGGAGTTGGGATGATATTTTCCTCACTTACTACAAAATATAAAGACCTTGTTATGTTACTTGGTTTTGGTATAAGTTTATTTATGTACGCCACTCCGGTAATCTATCCTGTGTCTTCACTTCCGGGATATTTCAAAAAGCTGGCCTACTACAATCCATTAACCGGTATTTTTGAATGTTTCAAATATGGCTGGCTTGGTGTTGGAGATTTTTCGCCAATAATGTTGGGAATAAGCACAATTATCATCTTTGCCCTGTTGGCAATTGGAGTTGTGGTTTTCAACAAGGTAGAGAAAACATTTATGGATACTGTATAATTATTTAAACTGAAAAAATATGCTGGCTTTAAAAGCAGAAAATATATCAAAACAATATCGTCTGGGACAAGTGGGAACAGGTACTCTTTCTCATGACCTTAATAGATTTTGGCACAAAGTAAGAGGTAAGGAAGATCCTTATTTAAAAATAGGAGAAGCTAACGACAGATCATCAAAAGGTGTTTCTGAATACGTATGGTCTCTACGTGATATTGATTTTGAAATTGAACAAGGAGATGCTGTAGGAATCATTGGAAGAAACGGTGCCGGAAAATCTACTTTATTAAAACTATTAAGTAAAGTAACAAAACCTACTACAGGAAAAATCTATACACAAGGCAGAATTGCCTCATTATTAGAAGTTGGAACAGGCTTTCACCCTGAAATGACAGGAAGAGAGAACGTATTTTTAAACGGTGCCATCCTTGGAATGACCCGCAAAGAAATCACCAGAAAATTCGATGAAATTGTTGATTTCTCCGGTGTAGAAAGGTATATAGATACTCCTGTAAAAAGATATTCTTCCGGGATGTATGTACGTTTAGCATTTGCCGTTGCTGCCCATTTGGAATCTGAAATTCTTATTGTAGACGAAGTTCTTGCTGTAGGAGACGCAGAATTTCAAAAAAAATGCCTTGGCAAAATGGGTGACGTAAGTAAAGGAGAAGGAAGAACCGTGCTTTTTGTAAGCCACAATATCACAGCTGTTAAAGAGCTCTGTAACAGCGCATTACTCCTTGAAAAAGGTCTTTTGATTAATCAGGGAGATGTCAATAAATGTATCATAGAATATCAAAAGAACAACGAGGTTAAGTTTTTCTATGATTATTCAGACGATAGAGTAAAATTGGAAAATGAGAAGATTTTAGTTAAATCTTTCAAAACTGAACCTATTAACGGAGATATGATCAATATTAAATCCGGTATTTTGGTTACAGTTTCTTTCATGTCTAAAATGGAAGATGTAGATATTGATCTTTCTTTTTTACTTAAAAACAGCCACGATCTAACGGTTATGAGTACAGGATTAATGTTAAGCAACAACAAAGATTCTCAAAAAGGAGATTATACTGTTACTTTTGAAATTCCTCCCTATACTCTTAATGAAGATTCATATTATTTTGATTTCTTCTGGGGTGTAAACAGGTCAGATATTGCAATCAGAACATCTATTTTTGGTTTTGAAGTACACGGAATGCAAAATCAATTTGGAGAAATAATTAAATCTCCGGGAGTTTTATTTCCGAAAATTACACATAACGTGGATTATCAAAAAATGTAGAAATATTGAGTTTTTTCGAAATTATGTTGATTAATAATATATTTCAAGAAACACATTATTTTGTTTATTATCATTTAATTTATACATTTATTTGAAAGAAATTCATCACTAATAAATTACATTCATAATAATGGATATTCCTCATATTATAAATTTTTCTAAAATAGGCTCTCAAGATCTGGGATATATCACTGTTGCCGAAACGCAAAAAGATACTCCTTTTGACATTAAAAGAGTCTATTGGACGTATTATACTCCTCAAGACGTCATCAGAGGAGGTCATGCTCATAAAGAGCTTCAACAGGTAATATTCGCAGTTTCAGGAACTATAGAGTTTAATACTCTTGATTTACAGGGTAATAAAGATACTTTTATCTTAGACTCGCCTTCGAAGGGTTTGTATATTCCTAAACTGATTTGGAGAGATATTAAATTCAGTCACAGTGCAGTATTATTATGTTTGGCGTCAGAAATTTATGACGAAGCAGATTATTTCAGAGATTTTGAAGAATTTAAAAATTACAAGAAATGATTCACTCTTTAGCTGATGTGCAATCTCAAAATATAGGTAGCGGCACCAATGTTTGGCAGTTTTGTGTGATTCTAAAAGATGCACAGATAGGTGAAAACTGTAATATCAACTGTCAGGTACTTATCGAAAATAAAGTGATCATAGGGAATAATGTTACGGTAAAACCGGGAGTACAGATATGGGACGGAATCACCATTGAGGATGATGTTTTTATTGGGCCTAATGCTACTTTTACGAATGATTTATTTCCAAAATCCAAAAATAAAGATTTTAAACTGGAAGAAACTTTAATAAAAAAAGGAGCTTCTATTGGCGCAAATGCAACAATATTAGCAGGAATTACCATTGGAGAAAATGCACTTATCGGCGCCGGAAGTGTGGTTACCAAAAATGTACCTGCCAACGAAATCTGGGTTGGAAATCCAGCAAAATTTTTAAAGAAAAACACGAATGATTAAATTCCTCGACCTACAGAAAATAAACCTTACCCATCAACAGGAAATTGAAGATGCATTATTACAGACTTTCCGTTCCGGATGGTATTTGCTGGGTGATAAAGTAAAAACTTTTGAACAGGAGCTTTCACAATACTGCAATGTTCCTCATGCTATTGGTGTAGCCAATGGTTTAGATGCTTTGAGATTGATTTTCAGAGCATATATAGAGCTGGGTATAATGAAAGAAGGAGATGAAATTTTGGTTCCCGCCAATACTTACATTGCATCAATTCTTGCTATTACAGACAATAAATTAGTCCCCGTTTTAGTAGAACCGGACATCAATACGTATAATATTGACATCTCTAAAATTGAAGAAAAAATAACGGCTAAAACGAAAGCCGTACTTATTGTTCACTTATATGGAAGCATTGTATTCTCAGAAGAAATAGAACGTATTGCTGAAAAATATAATTTAAAAATAATTGAAGACAACGCCCAAACAATAGGCGCTGTTTGGAATAATAAAAAATCCGGAAGCCTGGGAGATGCTGCTGGATTTAGTTTTTATCCCGGGAAAAATCTGGGAGCTTTAGGAGATGCGGGAGCTGTTACTTGTAAAGACCAAGAATTGGCAACATGCATCAGAACTTTAGCAAATTACGGTTCACAGAAAAAATATGTGAATCAATATCAAGGCTACAACTCTCGTTTAGATGAGATTCAGGCTGCTGTTTTATCTGTAAAACTGAAATATTTAGATACAGAAAATAAAATACGTAAAGAAATTGCAGAAAGATATCTTACAGAAATAGTAAATCCTAAGATTGTTCTTCCTCTTCATAAAACAGAAGAAAACAGTCACGTATATCATGTTTTTGTCATCAGAACAGAAAATAGAGATGAACTACAAAAACACCTCGAAGAAAATGGAATTCAGACATTGATCCACTATCCTACTCCTCCTCATCATCAGGAAGCATATTCTTATTTGAAAGAACTTCAGTTACCAATTACCGAAAAAATTCATAACGAAGTTTTAAGCTTACCGATATCTCCTGTAATGACAGAAGATGAAGTATCAACAGTTATACAAACTTTAAATTCTTTCTAACAATGGTACTTAATATAATATTTTCCTTTAACCGCGCTATTCAGTTAGATTATCTTTTACAGTCTACTTTAAAGAATTTTAAAGCAGATTCAAAAATTGTAATTCTATATCATACAAGTGGCGATCACAAGAAAGGATATGATCTGCTTATAAAAAAATATGCCGATCAAAACATATCTTTTGTTGAAAGAAAAAATGTACTTTTTGATTTATCTTATCTAAAAGCGATCCACTCAAAAAGAGACTGGAAGTTTTTTAAAGAAAAAAATCTTTTCAATAAAAACGGAGATAATTTTAAAGGATTGCTTCAGAAAATCATTCGCAACAGCAATTGTGAATTTTTGATGTTCAATACTGATGACGGTGTTTTCTTTGATGAAATTACTATTCCCGAAGAAGTTTTCACGATTATCAGAAACAATCCAGAAAATGCTTCTTACAGGTTATATGTCGGCGAAAACCTTGAAGGTCAGCCAACATATCTTGAAAAGAAAAACGATTATTATCAATGGGATTATTATACCGATAAAGAGATACACCACTGGTCTTATCCATTCTCTGTGGATGGAACAATTTACAACTCAAAAGGTCTTTTAAAACATCTGGAAAAGATAGTTTACCACAACCCTGTAACGCTCGAAGAAAAAGGAGTTAATTATATTATGCAAAATAAGCTTTTCCGTATTGGGTTAAGTCCGATAAAATCAAAGCTTGTTGCAACAAAACTAAACAGAGTATCAGTAGATTCTTTAAATCCTACCATTCATATCAAACCGGATTTTCTTAATGAGAAATTTATAGACGGTTATACATTAGAATTAATCATTCCGAAAGAAATAGACAATGCAAATATAGTTCCCTCAGAGATTTTTCTTGTAAAAGGAGATGAAAGAGAACTTATTTATTCCTTAGATGCACATGGAGAAAAGGTACAAAGCTTATTAGGAATTGAAGGAGCAAAAGAACAATTAGAATAATTATTTTGGAAAAAAAAGATTTAGTAAGTATCATCGTTTGCAGTTACAATCAAGGAAAATATATCAAAGAATGTCTTGATAGTGTTAAAGCACAGACCTATCCGAACATTCAGCTAATTGTTGCTGATGATGCTTCTCCTGATAATTCTGTTCAGGTTTTTGAAAACTGGCTGTCAGAAAATAATTATCCGGCAATTACTAATTTTCATCAAAATAATACTGGGCTTGCCACTGTTCTTAATGAATGTATTGAGCTTATAGAGGGAAAGTATGTAAAAATTATTGCAGCCGATGACTTTCTTCACCCCGATTCTATACAGGAATGTGTAGCAAAACTAGAAAGCTTAGGTGAGGACTATGGAATGGTGTTTAGTGATACTTATGCTATTGACGACAACTCAAATATTTTGCCGGACATAGCTGATTATGACAAGTTGGGCGGGGTACCTCCTGAAACTTTCAAAAAAGATCTTCTTATCGGAAACAGAATTGCAGCATTAACCGTATTAATGAAGAAAGAAGCGCTGATAAAAACAGGAACTTATAAATCTGATCTTTTAATTGAAGATTATTACCGATGGTTAAAGATCAATGCTTTATACTCTACAGCATATGTTCCGCGTAAACTTGCCTATTACAGGCTTCATGATTCAAATATTTCTTCTGCAAGAAAAGAAAGAATAGATGAAGAATGTTTATACCTTCAAATGTTGTTTGATAAAAAAGGAGATATTAAAGGAATTATCAATTATAAAATAGGTAAATTATACGAAAATAATAAGTTATCTGATTTTTTGCTGAACCAATTCAAGGAATATCCTTACAAAAGAAGAAAGCTAAAATTAGCGTTACAATATAAAATATCGGCTCCTTTGTATAAATTTTTAAGTAAAATCATTTAAAAATGCATCCAAGAATTTCCATTATCGTTCCATGCTACAATCAGTCCGAATATCTTGATGAATGCCTGCAGACAGTTCTTGAGCAGACGTATCAGAACTGGGAATGTATCATTGTGAATGACGGTTCTCCCGATAATACAGAAGAAGTGGCAAGGAGATGGACTGAAAAAGACGGTCGATTTAAATATCTCTATAAAACAAACGGAGGACTTTCATCCGCAAGAAATGCCGGAATAGAAATTGCCAACGGAGAATGGATTTTACCTCTGGATTGTGACGACAGGATTGGAAATCAGTATCTAAAACTTGCAGAAGAAAAATTTAATAATGGCTATACTGTTATTTATTGCAAAGCAGAATTTTTTGGTACAACAGACGAATCCTGGAAATTAGCTACTTATAATTATGACCATTTATTACTAGAAAACCTCATTTTTTGCACTGCTTTTTTTAAAAAAGAAGATTGGAAAGCAACGAAAGGTTATGACTCAAATTTAATCTACGGAAAAGAGGATTGGGACTTTTGGCTGTCTATTTTAGATGAAAAAAAGACAGTTCTGTGTTTAGACTACTTAGGTTTTTTCTATCGAAGAAAAGAGGAATCTATGGATGTTGAAATCAATCAAAATAAGGCTAAAAAGGATTTCTCATTAAATTATATCTATAAAAAACACTTAGAAAAATATCTGCCGAAAGATAGCAACGCTATTGACAATTTTATACAGCAAAAAAACATTGGAAGAAGCCTAAACTTTTACAATCATATCGTTAATAAAAATACAATTAATAAATTTTTGTTTAAATTAATTACCAAAACGCCTTAGAATGCTCTCCATTATAATTTCATCATATCAGCAACCATACTATGATCAGCTTGTTAAAAATATTAACGAGACGATTGGTGATGGTATTGTGTATGAAATTATACAAATGTGGAATCCCAATCTAATGAGCATCACAAAAGCTTATAATCTTGGCGCAGAGAAATCACAATATGATAATCTCCTTTTTATTCATGAAGATCTGGTTTTTCACACGCAAGCTTGGGGTGAACAATTAATCGCCCATCTCAACAAAGAAAATGTTGGAGTTATAGGATTAGCAGGTTCTTCATATGTTCCCGCAGCACCTGCCAGCTGGACAGTTGCAGAAAAGTATAATGTTATAAATATTTTACAAGGCAACAAAGAAAATACCCAATCTGTTCGCCTAAATACAACACTCAAAAATATGACTGAAGTATTTGCCGTTGATGGTGTTTTTATGGCAATTAAAAAAAAGGATTATTCAGAGATTAAATTCAATGAGGATTTATCTGGTTTTCACGGATATGACTTAGATTTTAGCCTAAGATGTTCGAAAAAATTCCAAAATTATATTGTTGATGATATTCTGATCGAGCATTTTTCAAAAGGAAATCCAACGAAAGAATGGTTTGACACGAATATAAAAATCAGGCAAAACTTAAAATTTAATTTTAATAAAAAAAATGATTCCGAAACCGAAAAAAATAATTTTTTAGGCTTTTT
Organism: Chryseobacterium limigenitum; assembly: GCF_900114875.1. GTDB lineage: Bacteria > Bacteroidota > Bacteroidia > Flavobacteriales > Weeksellaceae > Chryseobacterium > Chryseobacterium limigenitum. The sequence continues at coordinate 154,070 of NZ_FPKW01000002.1, read as the reverse complement.
GTATAAATATTTTGAATATTATCTTATTAATAAAAAAAATATCCTTTTTACATTAAAATTTTATCCTCTAAATAGAATTAATTTTAAAGATCATATTGTAATCGCAAAAAAATATTATCATTACCTAAAATATGCTTCTGATATTAATAAAAAACTAAAGTCTTAAAAATAACACGAATGATTATAGGAAACGGACTTATCGCAAGCTCATTAAAAAATATAGATTCAGAGGACATGCTGTTCTTTGCTTCCGGCGTTTCAAACTCCCTCGAAACCAGAAGCTCTGAATTTGAAAGAGAATTCTCTCTTTTAAGAAATACTTTAGAAAATAATCGCGACAGCAAACTTATCTATTTCTCTACGTTAAGCATCAACGATCAGTCAAAACAAAACAGTCATTACGTTCTGCATAAAAAGGAAATTGAAGATTATATCCGGGAAAATTCTGAGAATTATCTCATTCTGAGAATCGGAAATATCGTTGGAAAAGGAGGAAACCCAAACACTCTTTTCAATTATCTGAAAGCTCAGATCTCAAACAGCAATAAATTTGCATTACACACTAAAGCCCGAAGATTATTAATAGATATTGATGACATCGCATCATTTTTAGATTTAAATTGCGCTCAGATAAAGAATAAAACAATTAATTTTGCTTATCCATATTATTATAATCTTAGTGAAATTATTAATGCAATTCAGCTAAAAATGGATAAAAAAGCAACTTTTGAAGAAGTGAACGAAGGAGATTTTTATAAGGTAACTTTTGATGAAAATATTAATAATTTTTTCTCAAAAACAACCGCTGAAGATTATATAAAGATTCTTACAGAAAAATATATCTAAAAACACATGACTAAAGTTTATTTTATAATAGTTACTTACAACGCTATGAAATGGGCGGAGAGATGTTTTACAAGTTTGAGACATTCTAATCTTCCAGTGAAATGTATTGTAATTGATAATGGTTCCACAGACGGCACTCAGGAATATATAAAAACTACTTTTCCCGAAGTAGATTTCATACAATCTGCGGAAAATTCAGGTTTTGGAAGAGCTAATAATGTAGGAATAGAGAAAGCCTATAAAGAAGGTGCCGATTTTGTTTATCTCATGAATCAGGATGCATGGGTTTTTCCTGATAGTGTAGAACAGCTACTCGAGGTTTACAACAGCTATCCTAACAAGGATCAAATAGGTATTTTAAGTCCGATGCATATGGACGGAAGCGAAAAGAGATTTGACCTCCATTTTGAAAACTATATTGCACAGGACGCTAAAAATAACAGATTGGTTTCTGATATATTTTTTGGCAGTATTAAGCCTTTTTATGAAATAAAATTCGTGAATGCGGCACATTGGTTTATTCCCAGAAACATCATTGAGAAAGTTGGAGGATTTAATCCGTATTTCTTTCATGGTGCTGAAGATTATGACTACATCAACAGGGTTACTTATTTCGGATTCAAAATAATTGTTTGTCCGAAAAGTAAGGTCGTACACGACGCAAAAGTGCAATCTTTCGAAAAAGAGCAACAGAAAACGCCTGCTGAAATCTTAGCCAGACAAAGGCTTTCTATGCAAATGCAGAGGGAAACGAGATATATGAATCCCAATTTTGATTATAACATCAAGAGAGAAAAAAAGGCCTTTCTGACCTCTATTTTAAAAGTAGGGGCACAAAGAAATCGCAGTGAATATAAATTTTACATGGAACAGTATAAATACTTTTCAACGAAATTTAGTGAAATTGAAGCCTATCGAAAAACAGCTATGACCGGTAAACATCCATTTTTAAATCTTTAAATCATAACTAAAATGGAAAAGCTGCCTATAAGTATCTGTATTCTTTCCTGGAAAAGTGGGAGTACTCTTAAAAACACTTTAAAGTCATACAAAAAGTATGGACTTTTAGAGATGGTGGATGATATTGTCATTCTCTTTCAGGAAGTAAGTGAAGAAGATAAAAAAACCGCAGAAAAATATAAAGTCAAATATATTGGCTTAAAAGACAATATCGGGATTGGAAAAGGCATGAAAATGCTGGCTGAAAATGCTTCTACCGAAAACATCCTTTTCCTGGAACATGATTGGGAACTTATTGAAGAAAAAAGCTTTGTATTTTCTCATCTTAAAGGCGGATTAGATCTTATCAGTAAAGGATTTGATGTTGTACGTTACAGAAGCAGAAAAAGCCCAGGATATCCTTTAATATCAATTAGAAATAAAGGGAAAGAGCTTGATTATTATGATGATTGGCACGAATGTACCTCTCCTCACCTGCTTGAATCTCTCCATTGGCTAGACCCGGCTGTAGAGTTTCCCGATAAAATACAAAAGCAGGGAGAATACTTCGTAACCACTTCCCGATGGGCCAATTGGACAAACAATCCTTATCTTGTTAAAAAAAGTTATTTGCTTGAAAAAATCCTTCCCTTTTCCGGAGAATCTGTTTCTCTTGAAAGAAATATTGCCTCTTGGTGGGTAAAACAGGATTTTAAAATAGCACAGGGCGAAGGTCTTTTTAAACACAATGATTTTACTAAATATCCGAAGAAAAGTCTTCTTCGCAAAATATTGAGTAAATTGAAAAATAAATTTAAATAAGCAACGTAATGAAAATCCTTTTTCATGAGAACGAACTCAATTACAGAGGGACTTCCATCGCATTATATGATTACGCAGACTTCAATGAAAGATATCTGGGAAATGAGTCTGTCATTGTTTACAATAAAACTTTACCCACAAATCATCCGTTAGGAATTGAAAAATTCGAGAAGCGCTTTCAGGTAATTGATTATTCAGATTTTAAAGAAGTTGACACCATTATCAAAAACAATAATATTGATCTTTTTTATGCCATCAAAAATGGTTTTATAGACGGTGTAGAAACAAAAGAATGCAAAACCGTTATTCACAGTGTTTTTAAATACCTCGAACCTCACGGAGATGTATACGCCTATGTTTCAGAATGGTTAAGTGAAGAAATGACAGGTTCAAAATCTCCTTTCGTTCCTCATATGGTCAATTTCGGAGCCGAAACCCATGACGATTTAAGAGCTGAACTTAACATTCCCAAAAACGCCAAAGTTTTTGGATATTATGGTGGCGGACAAAGTTTTAATATTGCTTTTGCGCAGCAAACAGCAGAAAAGATTGCTTCAAAATATAAAGATGTTTATTTCATTTTCATGGGAGTGGATACTTTTGTGAAGAAAAAGTGGTGGAAATCTGCTCTTACCAATATCATATTTCTTCCTCCAAGTTCGGATATTATGATGAAACTTAAATTCATCAACACTTGTGATGCCCTTCTTCATGCCCGTGAAAGAGGTGAAACGTTTGGAATCACCGTTGCTGAATTTGCGATTAAAGGAAAACCCGTCATCACTTTTGCAGATTCTCCCGAGAAAGCTCATAATATGCATTTGAAAAATAAAGCCTATTATTATCACAACGCAAAAGAATTGAAGGATATTATTTTAGATTCAGATCTGAAGTTATCTGCGAAAGAACTGTATGAAAAGTTTTTACCTCATCCCGTAATGGATACTTTTAAAAAGGTATTTATAGATTAATTAATCTTCAATTTTTATATTTCATAAAACACAAATAAAAAACAAAACTTCCCTTAACAAATTACATATGTGTGGAATAGCCGGAATAATCACCAAAAATGCAGAAAATTATCAGAACACGATAAAAAAAATGACGGATGCCATGGCGTATCGCGGTCCGGATTCTTCTCATTTTGAATTTTATGCAAATGCTGCATTAGGTCATAGAAGACTTTCAATTATCGATCTTTCTGAAAATGGTAAACAGCCTATGTTTTCCAGCACAAAAAAAGAATGTATTGTTCTGAATGGTGAAATTTATGGCTATCAGAATATAAAAGATCAGTATTCAGATTATCCTTATCGTGGAGGTTCAGATACGGAAGTTATTCTTGCAATGTATCAGAAAAAACAAAAAAACCTGATCCATGATCTTCCCGGAATGTTTGCTTTTGCCATTTGGGATGAAGAAAGGCAGGAATTGTTTTGTGCAAGAGACCGTTTCGGAGAAAAACCGTTTTATTACGCTATTGGTGAAAACGGCGAATTCATTTTTGCATCTGAAATTAAAGCAATTTTGGCTTCAGGATTGATAAAACCAGAGATTGATAAAGCACAGATCGCTTATTATCTGAAAAACGGCTACATTCATCCTCATAAAACTATTTATAAAAACATTTTCAACCTTAAACCGGCTCATACACTGGAACTTAAAGATGGAAAAATAGAAACAAAACCATATTGGACGATCCCGACTGAAACTTCAAAACTGAGTTTGGACGACAGTATTGAAAAATTCAAATATCTTTTTGATAATGCTATAAAAAAACAGTTGGTTGCCGATGTTCCTGTAGGTTCTTTTCTTTCAGGAGGGCTGGATTCCAGCACAATCGTTGCTGTTGCATCAAAGTATAAAGAAAACATTAAAACGTTGGTTTATGGCTATGAAAGTGGTGATTTAAACGAAATGCCCTATGCCCAATCTATAGCAGATAAATATAAAACCGACCATCATATTATTTTAGATAAAAAACAGAAAATTTCTGAAACCCTGCAGGAAGTCTATTCTTATATGGATGAACCTCTGATGGACACTTCTTTGCTTCCAACCCATCTTATTTTTAAAGAAGCTGCGAAAGATCTTAAAGTGATTCTTTCCGGAGATGTTGGGGATGAGCTTTTTGGAGGATACAGTTTTTACAGATATAACATAAACCTGTCTCAAAAAGGGTTTTATCCTGATTATCTTTCAAAAATGATTCTTATGGCAGGTAAGTTTAAGGAGATTGGATCGGAAAGACGTCATAGAGCAGAATATAGTGACACATTAGATTATCATCAGAATAAAGTTCGAAATCATTTTACAGTTTTCGAAATTAAAAAATTAGGCATCAGTGATGAAGTTCCTGGGCAGGATTTTAGTTTTACACCTAAAAATGAAGACTACAATGATCTGATGCGAATAGATCTTGAAAAATATGTCCCCGGAAATATGCTCTTGAAAGGTGACAGAACTTCGATGTACAACTCTATTGAAGTAAGAATTCCGTTTTTGGATATTGATTTTGCGGAGTTTTGTATTCAGCTTCCGTGGCAATACAAAGTAAACTCCACCGAAGATAAAATTATATTGAGAAAAGCTTATTCTCAAGCCTGGACAGAAGAGATTGCAAAACGTAAGAAAAACGGTTTTGGAGCCTCTGTGAAAGAATGGTTCAAGGAAACCGAACTGCAGGATCTAAGCCGAGAACTTCTTGAAAATAAGAATAGTTATATATTTAAGTTTTTAGATTTCAATGAGGTACAAAAGAAACTTAACAAGCAGATGCAACACTGGAGCTTGCTGATTCTGGCACTTTGGTTTGAGAATAATAAAAATTACTTACAGTAACTATGAAAATAGGTCTGACACAAAATGATTATCCGATCAGAAGAAACATTTTAAATAAAGTTTCCGGATTTGAGTATATATTTTTGAGAAAGAATAACAATCTTTTTCATTCTTTGTCTACTGTAAAGAAAATATTATTTAGAAAAAAAAGCAATATCGAAGGAAAATATTTTTTTTATCAAAAACCGAAGATCGATATTCTGCATCTTTATAATGATATTAATTATTCTTCTCAAAAATGGGTTACGTCTTTTGAAACGTTAGTTCCAAGATTTACTGAAACTAAAAACGATCATCAAAAAACTGAACCTCAACATATTCATAATACAAAAACAGAAAATGCCCTTAAACAGATTTCCAGAAAAAACTGTTTAGGAATTATCTCAATTTCGCAGGCTTCTGCAAATATTCAGCTAGAGTTATTAAAAAATTATCCTCAATTTCAGGAAGTAATTAAAAATAAACTTTCGGTTATTCATCCGTCTCAGGAGGTTATTCCAAGAGATTCGGAGGAAGTTTACAAAAATATTGGGGTCTTTAATTTCATTTTTGTCGGAACACAATTTCACTTGAAAGGCGGTGTCGAAATGATTGAAGTTTTAAAAAAATTAAGACAAAAATATAATTTCAAACTTACGATTGTTTCCTCGTTTAAAACCGATCATTACGTAACTAAGGTGACCGAAAAAGAAGCTCAGGAAACTAAAGAAATGTTGAAAAAAGAAGAATGGATCGATATTTTCGAGAACATTCCTAATGAAAAAGTTTTAGATCTCATTAAAGAATCCCATGTAGGTTTGCTACCAACTTGGTCGGACACTTATGGATTTTCCGTTTTGGAAATGCAGGCAGCAGGAGTTCCCGTCGTTACGACAGATATACGTGCTTTGCCGGAAATTAATAATGAAAACTGTGGATGGCTTATTCATTTACCTCAAAACCGTTTAAAACAAGCGCTTTATTTCACAAATGAGCAACGAGATGAGCTTAAAAGAACATTGAAACTACAGCTTGAGAATATTTTAGAAGATATTTTTACAAATCCTCAGCAACTGTTGGAAAAATCAAAAAATTCTTTGGAAAGAATTAAAGAAAATCACGATCCTTTTGTCTTTAGTGAAAAACTAAACACCATATACAGCAAAAAAATCAATATATTCTAAAATAGAATTTATAAAACAGAACTCTGGACAAAAATATTTTCAACAGATTAAAAAAAACAACTATAAAAAAAATAATATGTATAAATCATTAAAAAAAAGTTTTACTAGCATTTTTTTTCAAGAAGGTATAATCAATTTTATCAAGAGAAAACAAAATATTTCTTTTCTGGATAATAGGAAACTTTTTATAATTAATTATAATAATAAAAAGACTAAAATATTTTTAAATAAAAAATTCGGGTATGTCGATTTTTATATTTTTAAAAATGGAATTTATGAACAGGAAATTATTGATGATATAAGAAACACCCTTTCTAAAGACAAAGTATTATTAGATATCGGAGCCAATATCGGTCAACATAGTTTATTACTTGCACCTTATTGCAAGCAGATTTATGCTTTTGAGCCAATTCCAGATGTTTATAAAGAATTTAGCGATAGTATTAAAGAAAATAAATATCAAAATGTAAAACTTTTTAATACTGCAATAGGCAAAGATTCTGCTGTACATTCTTTTAATTATGTAGCAGGTCATGCTGGTATGAGTTCATTTATTGAGTCTAAAAATCCCGGAAATAAAATAATTAATGTTCAGGTTGAGCCTTTAAAGAAAATGATTGCTGACACGAAGTTTGATGTCGTTAAATTAGATGTTGAAGGCTATGAAGCTGTTGTAGTATTAGGCAACAAAGATATTTTCCTGCAAAACAGACCAATATTTTTCATGGAGTTTTGCCCATTAGCAATTGAAGAAGAAGGGACTTACACTCCTCAAGATTTAATAAAATTCTTTCTAGATAATAATTACAAAGTATATAGTAGAGAATTAAAAAAAGAATTCTACAGCGTAGAGCCAGAATTAATTATCAATGACAACTTAATTATTACCCCAATTTAACCGTAATGCAGATATCAGTTATTATTCCCGTTTACAATGCGTCAGAATTTTTGGAGAAGGCTGTAGATTCTGCACTACAATTTGATGAAGTACAAGAAATTGTATTAGTTGAAGATAAATCGACCGACAATTCATTGGAAATTTGTCAGAAATTGGTTGTGAAAAACTCAAAAATCAAATTATATCAACATCCCGACAAAGGAAATCACGGAGCCGGAGCAACAAGGAATTTAGGACTTGAAAAAGCAAACTGTGAATTCATATCTTTTCTTGATGCTGATGATTATTACCTTCCCAACCGTTTTGAGGCAGAAAAAGAAATTTTTAAACATACCAAAATTGAAGGTGTTTTCGGTGCTATTGGTGTGGAATATTTAACTGAGAAAGGCAAACAGGCATTTCAGGATAAGTTCAAAAATATTTCTTTGACCACCGTTAATTTTCCTGCAGAGGGAGAAGAGGTTTTCAGAGGTCTATTAGGTTTAACAACTAAGGTTTTCGGAACATTCTTTCATTTGAATGCTCTTACGATAAGAAAATCAGCATTAATAAAGAATGATCTTCGCTTCAACGAAAATCTTCGTGTACATCAGGACTCCGATTTTATCACGAAATTAGCTTATCACTGCTATCTAAAATCCGGAATTATAGATAAAGCGATTGCCGTAAGAGGTGTTCATGACAATAACAGGATAACGAAAATTGTAAGGTATTCCAGAGAATATAATCAAAGACAGCTTCTTTTATGGACTTCACTCTATAATTGGGCAGATTCAAATTCAATACTTCCGGAAGGTAAAAGGAAAATTTATCTGACCTATAAATCGTTTGACTTATCATTAAAAACAGGACTAAATAAATATTTTTGTATCTTTTTAGAAGTTATTAAAAACCCGCAAATATTAAAAACACAATATCGCTTTACCTATCTCAACAGATAAAATGGAGGCAGTTACTACCCAATAGTACGCTTTATATCAATCATTTAGTTAAAAACTATTTAATTAAATATAAGTTTTCTGATAATTCGGAATAATAAATAGAAACATAATTAATCGTAAAAATAATTCTGTCATTTTTTACTTTTTAAATATATCAATCATCAAAAGAACAATCATTAGTTATTAAAATATTATGAAACTAAATAACCTACAGATATTAAGAGGAATTTCGGCATTATTAGTTTGCTGTTTCCACTTTCGGGGCTATATAAATTTTGAGACTATACAATTTGGTGATATTTTATTCGGAAAGGGAAATATCGGAGTTCCTATTTTCTTTGTAATCAGCGGTTTTATAATGGCATTTACAACCCGGAAATTGGATTTCAGCAAAGGTATTTCAAAAGAGATCTCAATATTTTATAAAAGAAGATTAATCAGAATTGTGCCACTTTATTATCTATTAACTTTTGCATGGATGATTCTTGGAGGAAGTTTCTTTTTATACTTTCAGGGAGAAACTTTTTCAAGGTTTTATCATTCGATGCTGTTCCTTCCCGAGAAAGATACTCCGCCGGTTCTGTATTTAGGCTGGTCTTTGAATTATGAAATGTTTTTTTACCTTATATTCGGTATTTCATTGGTATTTAAAAGGTATAGGTATTTTTTTATAGTAGTCTTTTTCATCATCACTTATATATTAGGGCTTCTATTTGATTTTGGCAGTGCTTATATGCAGATGGTTACCAATTATTCTAATTTATTCTTTATAGCAGGCATTTTATTCGCTCTTTTACTGGCGAAAGTTACAGTTCCTAAAAAATGGGCAACAGTAATTTCAATTGTTGGAATTACGTTTTTTATACTGCATTTATTTAAAATTATAGTTATAACAAATCACTTATTGGTATTATTAATCGTTTCTATGTTTGTATTGTCATTTTTACTATTTGATTTTACCTTTCATATAAAAGGAAATCGGTTTTTAATCTTTTTAGGAGACATTTCTTATTCTCTATATCTGTCTCATCCTTTTGTAGAAATACTTTTCAGAAAATTCAAAGTACAAGGTTATCTTAATTTGCCTTATCTTGTATTGAAATTGGCTATTGTAATTGCTGTAGCAGCATTTTTTTACTATTTTGTAGAAAGAAAAATAACCGAATATTTAAAACTAAAGTTAAAAGCATAATTTGATAAAAAAATGAAAATTTCTGTAATCATTCCCGTTTATAATGCTGAAAAATACATCTCACAAGCTGTAGAGTCTGCCCTTCAGTTCAAAGAGGTATATGAGATTATTTTAATTGAAGATAAATCTCCGGATAATGCTTTGCAGATTTGCCAGGAATTAGCTGAAAAATATGATCAAATTAAACTGTATCAACATCCGGACAAAGGAAACCACGGCGCAGGAGCGTCCAGAAATCTGGGATTAGAAAAAGTAACCGGTGATTTTATCGCATTTTTAGATGCTGATGATTATTATTTGCCCAATAGATTTGATGCTGAAAAAGAGCTTTTCAAAAACCCGGACGTAGATGGTGTTTATGGAGCCAATGGAGTACAGTATTATTCAGAAAAAGCAAGAGAACAATTCTACCCTATTTATAAAGATAAACTAGATACTGTCTATAAAAAAACAAATCCTGAAGATGTTTATTTAGGTTTGATCAATTTACGCGGGACTTTTGGTTTAATTCATCTCGATGCTTTAACAATTAGAAAATCGGCTCTTTCCAAAATGAGCAAAATGTTCGAAACCTCTCTTCGGCTTCATCAGGATTCAGAATTTGTAATAAGATTAGCTTACTACCTTCAACTTTACACAGGTATTAATGATAAAGCTTTAGCGCTAAGAGGACTACATGAAGACAACAGGATTACAAAGGTAGATTCCGGAAAAATAAATCCTGCCACAACAAGGGTTTTACTTTGGAGAGAACTGAATAATTGGGCAAAAAACGAAGAGACGATACCCGAAGATGTTAAAATTCATATCAACAGAATGCTTCGCAGCTTTGAGATCGCCATTGCCCCAACTTTCAAAAAATGGGGATTGATTGCGAAATATCTTATTACGGACTACCCAAGTATCAGATCAGGATTATATAATATTAATTTTAGGTCTGCCCTAATTTAAATTGCTATTATTTATATGAAAATATCAGTAATTATTCCCGTTTATAATGCCGAAAAATATGTTTCTCAGGCTGTAGAGTCTGCATTGCAGTTTGAAGAAGTATTTGAAGTGATTCTAATAGAAGATAAATCGCCAGACAATGCACTACAAATCTGTACGGAATTAGCTGAAAAATATAACCGGGTAAAACTCTATCAACATCCCGACAAAGAAAATCATGGAGCCGGAGCAACCCGAAATCTGGGATTAGAGAAAGCTTCCGGAGATATTATAGCATTCCTAGATGCCGATGATTACTATCTTCCCAATAGATTTGATGCCGAAAAAGAGCTTTTCAAAAATCCCGATGTAGAAGGTGTATACGGTGCTATCGGGGTTCATTATTATTCTGAAAAATCAAAAAAACAGTATTATAAGTTATTCGGAGATCGGCTTACGACTGTCTATAAGAAGCATCACCCGAAAGATGTATTTCCAGGGCAGATTCATATGCGAGGAGCTTTTGGGCAGTTTACCCTAGATGCTCTTACCTTACGGAGAGAATCGTTAGATAAAATGAGCGCTTTCTTTAAAACCCATTTAAAGCTTCATCAGGATACAGAATTTCTATTAAGACTATCTTACTATCTCAATTTGCATACAGGCATTATAGACAAGGCTGTAGCGATGAGAGGCGTGCATGAAGATAATAGAATCACTAAAGTAAATTCCGGACAGATAAATCCTGCCACAACAAGGGTTTTACTTTGGAGAGAAATAAATAAATGGTCTCAAAATGAAGAAACCATCCCCAAAGACGCCAAAATTCATATAAAAAGGATGCATCGCAGTTTTGAAATTGCTGTTGCTCCACGTTTTAAGAAATGGGGAATGATAGGAAAATATCTTATTACGGATTATCCCAGTATTCGTTCGGGATTATTCAATATTAATTTTAGAAAAGGATTGTTTTAGAATTATTTCATTTTTGGATTTGCTATGATAGAATCAGCAATCTGAGCAGTGAAGACCTTCCCGGATTCTTTATACATATGGTTTCCATCCGTATAAATATAATTCTCTGGTTTTGAGGATAAGTCAAAAAACTTAACTCCATTTTTTTGAGCTATAGCCTGTATTTTACTGCTGAATCCCGGAGAATATCTGTTTTCAAGCTCCATCATGCCTTTGAACGCCGGAATTCTTACAATATAAACCGTTCCTTTTTCTTTAAGATACTTAATCATATCTTCAAAACCATTTATTCTGTATTGTGAGATTTGCTGCTTTTTAAGCATATCAGTATATCCTTCAATCTTTTTAACTTCTCTGGCTCTGATGCTGTCAGGATGTATATTAACATTTACTTCCATCCACCCATTTTCATGCAAAAAAGTCTTCGATCTTCCCATTTCCTGTCTATCCCTGTAAATATTAAACCAGCTTTTTGAAAAATGCTTTAAAAGGTATTCATAGTTTGGGCTCATATCATAAAAATGCATATCAGCCAAAGGAGAATTTCTATCCGGATCTTCTTTCGAGTTTATTAAACTTTTGTCTACCGACAAACACCAGGGATCAACCGTTAAAATGAAAATTCCATCTTTGGTATCCGGGTTAATTCTTTTCTTTACAGCCTCAAGATATACTTGCCCGTAAGGAGAATCACCAATATTCAGTGCAAAATTATTAAACTTTCTCCCTCTAAATTTTTCATCCAAAACATAGGGAATAACAGCCTGCCCGCCTCGGGAATCTCCCAAAATCATATCGGAAGGGTTAGGCCCCGTATAATGTCTGTAATTATCATCCGTATTACCATCTGCATAAGTTCCTAAGAACAGCAAAACACCAATAACTCCAATAATATAAAATGATATTTTAAATAAAAACTTTTTCATTAGAACTGTTCATAGATGAAACTTCCGTTACCAAACACGCCGTAATACATAATCAGAAAAATAAGAAAAACATAAAAGCTCCTTCTTACCATTGGTTTAAATCTGCTGATTTCCAAGCCGTGTTCCTGCTCTTTATTAATCCAGTCAATTAAAATGATAACTCCGATTAACCCTAAAATTTTAATTTTAATAAACTGCGGAATTGAGAAAAGTGAAAGACTGAAAATTCTTCCATACATCCCGAAAGCATCTTTTAAACTAGGAGCCACAAACAGAATCAAAGCAAAACAAACCAAAATCATTGTATAAACAATATTCCCAAATTCTTTAAATGTAGGAATTGTCTTAGATAATTTTTTCTTTTTATTAATCTGATTGTTAACCACTAACGGAACATAATACAGCCCTTGCAACGCTCCGTACACAATAAATGTCCAGTTTGCTCCGTGCCAGAAACCTACGATCACAAAATTCAGAAAAACGGCAAGCATTAACCCTTTTTTATCATAATCTCTAAACTGTATTACCAAAGGTGTAAAGACATATTCTGTTAACCAAGAAGTCAATGAAATATGCCATTTCCTCCAATAATCTGCAATATTCTGAGCAAAAAGAGGGAAAGCAAAGTTTTTAGTGGTTTTAAAACCTAAAAGTTTTGCGATACCAATAGCCATATCCGAATATCCTGAAAAATCCGCATACATCTGGAATAGAAAAAGTACCGCCCCAAAAGCTATCGTACTCCCCGAAAGATTTTCGTAATTTTGGAATATATTCTGAGTAATGGGTGAAATACTATTAGAAACAACCAATTTTTTGAATGCTCCCAAAAGGATCTGTCTTGCAGCATCAGAGCCACTTTCTATTGTAAAAACTCTTTCTTTCTTCAACTGTGGAAGTAGTAGCCCTCCTTTGTCGATAGGACCGGAAGTCATACTTGGGAAAAAGGAAATGTAGTTGAAAAAAATTAATGCATCTGTTTCAGCTTTCAACTTATTATTCTTAATATCAAGAATATAGCTTATCATCCTGAAGGTATAAAAACTAATTCCCAGCGGTAAAATTATTTTTAAGGTCAGATCATTTTTAATTCCAAACAAATCGGCAAAAGACTCAATAAAGAAATTAAAATATTTAAAATAAAATAATGTTCCTACAGAAAACAGCAGTCCTAAATTTACCCAAAGTTTTTTTCGTTTCAGATCTTCAGCTTCAGAAATTTTCAGCCCTAAATAATAGCATATTGCTGAGCTTACCACCAAAAGTATAAGAAACCTCCAGTCCCAGCTTGCATAAAACACATAGCTGGCCAATAATAAAAAGATATTCTGAGCCTTAAGATTTTTTCCTAAAACCCACCAGTATATGGCAAAAACAACCGGAAAAAAAAGAATAAATACAAAGGATGTAAACTGCATTATCAGTTGCTATTTAAAAGTTCTACAATTCCATAAGAAAGCATTAAAAAAGCTACTTTTCTGTTATTGAAAAGTATCGCTTCTTTGGGTGGAGAAATTAGCATTCCTCCTTTTTCGGTAAGATCTTCTATTGTTTTATCAATATCATCCACCTCATAGCAGATATGATAGTATGAAATTCTTTTTTTCAAAAGATTTTCTACCGGCTTTCCCGCAACAAGCTCGATATTCAAACCATCTTCTACCGTAATCATACATAATTCTGCCTGCTGATTAGGATCAAAAACAACAGGAGTTTCTTCTATGATTTTGTGAAGTTGCCTTATACTTTGGAGTTCTGCCTGTATATCCTTACAGGCAACTCCTACGTGATGAAATTTCATTACAATTTTGAAGCAATAGAATTTGCCATTTCACCCACCGTGTTCCAGCTTTGAATTTCTGAAGAAGTAAAACGGACTTTAAAAGCCTTTTCTACCGCCACAATAAGTTGAATATGAGAAAGTGAATCCCATTCTTCCACGTCATTTGCTGTAGTATTTTCTGTTAAGGTAATGTCTTCGTTATCCAATTCTTCACGGAAAATTTCTGATAATTTTGATAAAATTTCTTCTTTATTCATAATGTTTAATTATTTTTTTATTTTTAAAAAAGAGGCATACATGGTTGCAATCTTTCTTTTTTCTGCTTTTTCTAAGTCTATGTCTTCGCTTACAAAATACCTTTCATCCACAATTTCCAATCCGGCCTCAATAATTAGATCTCTGATTTCCTGAACATTGTTAAACAGATAAATATGGTCTATTGAAGGTGCATTGGTAGGCGTTGTAATAAATATAGTTCCTTCGGGCTTTATTAAGCTTTTTATCTTCGTTAATAATGCCAAAGGATCTTCTACATGTTCCAGAACCTCTCCCATTGTTATGAAATCTTTCTTTTCATCCTCATCAGTATAATCGAATACATTTTTTAGATGATAGATAACTTGATCACTTTTGATTAAACTTTTTGTTAGTTCAAGTGAAGTTTCGCTAATATCAAGAGCTTCAAAAGTACAATCGTCACCAATTTTTCCCATCGCTGCCTCAAAATATAAACCATGTCCCGCTCCTATTTCAAGATAAGATTGTACAGGCAAATATTTTTGAATTCCATTTTTAAAATACTGATACACATCATAATGATGCTTCCACAAAAACTGAGAAAGCAACAATCCGTGCATATGGGAAACCATTACATCCGGATTATTATACATTGCCTTGTTTACAGCATCAAATGAAGTATTTCTGTATTTCCCGGTTCTCATAAAATCCAGCATTTCTTCATTAAAATCCCCGATCATTTTAAGATAGTAGTTGATTGAATCATCAAATGTAAGACTGTTCTTTTCAAGAATATCTTTATACTTATTTATAAAAACATTATAATCATTAATATAATTTTCTTCTTCCTTCAAAAAAGAAAAATTCTTTTGCAGCTTCTTGCCATGAATAGCATTTTTAGTCGCGATGTTTTCGATTAATTGTTCAATTTCCATATTTATTATGTAGTGCTTATAAAAACTTCTTTTTGTTCATAGCTATCAATATCCAATACCCATTTCCCCTCATTTTCTATAAACCCTAACCTTTGGTAATGATCTTTTACCATTTGGTTTTTTGCTGTTGGAAGGTATTCTCCCACAACATATTTAAAACCATTCTTTTTTGCTGTGTCAACAATAGTATTTAATGTAAACTCTTCCATTCCTCTCTTTAAAACTCTACAGCTCATCAGCCATGTTTCAATGAAAAGAGTTTCCGTATCCTTTTTTTCTAAAACAATCACGCAAATCAATCCGTTATCACCGTATTTATCTACCAAAGTAAAAGAAATAGTATGATGATTCTCCGAATTCATAAGGTTTTCAACTTCCTGCTCTGTATATCTTACCGTTCTTAAATTGAACTGATTAGAACGCTGCGTTAATTGAGAAACCCTTGGTTTTGAAAAGTTATTGAATGCCTGAACATCAGACTTCATATTCATACTTTTAAGAAAATCTTCTACGTTGGTAAAACTGTCTAAAGCAATTGCTCTTTCGGCTTCAACCTGATATTGTTTTGTTCTTTCGGCATCATTTTCAGAAAAGCTTGCGGTTTCAAAAAGATTTAAACTATATAAATATTCCAAATATTCTGCAGGATCTTCCGGTAATTCCGGAACGCAAACATCAGGAAGGTTTTCTCTTACAATATTTCTTTCAAAAGGATTGTCATCCAGGAAAACCATAGAATCAAATCCAATATTCAATATACTCTGAATTTTTCTGATATTGTCTGCTTTATTATCCCAATTGGCTACAAATACAGCAATATCATCTAATGTAAGAACCATATCGGGATGTTTTTCAAAAGGTTCTTTTGCCTTATCCTCATCATTTTTACTGCAAACCGCTATGATGATACCTCTCTTCTGTAAAGCTTTAGCCCAATATTGAAGTTCTGTAAATGCTTTTCCGATTCCTAAACTTCCGATCTGGATTTTCTCAAGACCGTCATCACCAATAATCCCTCCCCATGTTGTATTATCGAGATCCAGGATCAGACATTTCTTAAATTTACCTTCTACAGAAGATAAAATACTCACGATGTGGTGCGCCACAATCGGCAGTACATCTAAAGACAATACCATTTCTGTATTCACATAAATATTGGGAGAAAACATAAAATTTCTGCCCCATTTATTTTGAATGGAAAGTAAATCTGCGATGAAAAGATTATTCTTTTTAACCGCTAATTCTGATAATAAATAATTCAGTTTATTTTGTTGGAAAACAAAAGATGATTCTACTTTGTTCGCAAAATTTCCAAAAATTTGATTATCAATACCTGCAAAATTGCAATAAACAACTTTACTCTTCGTCCTATTTTGAATTGTACTGTATAATTCTTCTATATAATTGATCTTATCCTGAGCAAAATTCAGCTGAGAATGATAAGATTTATAATATTGCGTCAGCAACTTATGTGAAGATTCGAAGATGATCGTGTAATCAGCATTAAACTCGTAATACTCTGATGTAGGATCTAAAATCTGACGGGAAATCTGTCCAAAATCTGCCTCAAAAACCTCTAAATCAAAGCCTTCATCAATAGCAGAACCTTTCAAGGCTACATTTAAAAACTGAGTTGCCGTATCTCCCAACAACGCCACCTTTATTTTTTTCAGCCCTTCCGGTTTTTTACTTACATTTTTCTTTAATTGTGTAAACGTTTTCATCATAGGTTTCATTTGAGAATTGCAAAATACAATTTATATAATTTACTTACAACCCTCTGTTTATGCTTTAATTAAATGCAATATCTACTGTTTTTTATCTAAAACTTTCTCCAATAACGGAGCTGCTTTTTCAGATAGAATTTTTGATCCTTTTCCGTTAAGATGCCCATAATCCCACCTGTTTTCATATTGATAAAATTCGGGATATACATCAGGATCTACAATGCTTACAACAGGAACCTGAAATGCATTTTGATAGGCTATCAGTTTTTTAGCATCCGGTTCTGCTGGCCCCGGAATAAAAAGAATCAATTGTATGTTTTTTTTCTTACACTTTTCATAAAGTTCATTTATTTTATTAACTAAAGCTTTATTTGGCGTGTATTTATTATGATCAGCATGATAACGTTCAAGCCTGTCGTTAATTACACTTTTCAGTTTCTGCTCCTCTGTTCTTTTCGTACTACTAAATTCTAGCGGAGAAAATCCCTGATTTTTATCAACAAAATTATTCTTTGCCTCACGAACAGTTCTCTCGTCAAAATATTTATTAATATGAAAAACATTTAAAGCAAAAGAAACCAGCGAAAGACCGATTTGCTTATAATCTTTATTCTCTTTATGATATTTTACCGCAAAAGCTGTGTTTTCGTAATTGAAAGATCCGAAACTTCTTTCTGTCTTAATATTGGTTTTGGTAACCTTTATTTTATCCTGCAATTCAACGATGATATATTTAGGTTTGAAATTCTTATTATTTAAGATAAAATCTAAAGTCTGAAAATTTTCGAGATCAAAACCTGCATTAGCTCCTAAATTATACGACTTTACTCCTTTTATATTTTGATCGATAATTTTACAGTCTATCTGATCATTTATTTTAGAACTTCCGATGAAATACATATTATATTCCGGATGTTTTTCAAGAAACTCCAGTTTTGCATTTAAAAACGCGTATGAATAATTCGAATTAGGGCTCAGAGCAAGTTTTATTAAGCCGATAATAAACATTACGACTATAAATAAAACTAATCTTGAAAGAAATTTTTTCATTTTTAAAACTGAAAATAAATAAATTCATTACTGCCGAAATTGGCGAAATTCAATATCAAATAGGCTACTATGACGTAAATAATGCTCTGTAGCCATGGCTTTCGGTTCTGAATTTTCAGTCCGTAATCATGTGTCCTGTTCCACCATTCTATCACCAGCATAAATACAATAAGCCCTGACAAGACCAGTCTAAACTGTGTAGGAAATGTAAAAAGACTTTCACTAAATATTCCCCTAATATATCCAATGGCATCGGAAACGCTTTCTGAACGGAAGAAAATCCACGCAAAACATGTAAGCGTAAAGGTCATTAAAATACTGAAAACCTCCCTGAAAGACGGAATAATTTTTCCCATTGCCACGACTTCCAGATGATGTCTGTTTTTTTCAGCTATTAATAAAGGAAGGAAAAATAAAGCATTCAACCCGCCCCAGATAATAAATGTCCAATTGGCTCCATGCCAGAAACCACTGACCAGGAAAATAATAAACGTATTCCTGATTTTCATCCACAATCCGCCCTTACTTCCGCCCAAAGGAATATAAAGATAATCCCTGAACCACGAAGAAAGCGAAATATGCCATCTTCTCCAGAACTCGGCAATATCTCTTGAAAAATAGGGAAACGAAAAGTTTTTAAGCAATTCCAGTCCAAATAATCTAGAGGTCCCTAATGCAATATCAGAATATCCTGAAAAATCTCCATAAATCTGGAAAGCGAAAAGTACTGCTCCTAAAACCAAGTTGCTCGCACTTTCCGTATGGTAATGACTAAATATTTCGTTAACAATCGGCGCGCAGTTATCTGCAATGACCATTTTCTTGAAAAATCCCCAAAGGATCTGAGCCATTCCATCTTTTGCTTTCTCGTAATCAAAAGATCGTTTTCTCTGAATTTGAGGAAGAAGGTGCGTTGCTCTTTCAATAGGTCCGGCTACCAACAAAGGAAAATAGCTTACAAATACGGCATAATCTACATAGTTTCTCTCTGCCGGAATTCGTTTTTTGTAAACATCTATCACATAAGACAGACCATGGAAAGTATAAAATGAAATACCAACCGGTAAAATAACTTTCAACACCCACATGTTTACACCAAATCCAAATGAACTTAACAGTTCGGCAAAGTTTTCTATGAAGAAATTGTAGTATTTAAAAAAGCCCAGAAAACCTAGATTGATCGCAATACTTAATGTCAACCAGAAAGTTGCCATTTTTTTTGTTTTACTGTTTTCAATTTGAATTCCCGAAAAATAATCCAGTCCGATAGAAAATATCAGAAGAAACAGAAATCGCCAATCCCAGCAGCCATAAAAATAAAAGCTGGCCGCCAGCAAAAGCATATTCTGGTATTTATAATTTTTATTGAATACACGCCAGTATAAAATAAAAACTATAGGTAGAAAAATTAAAAAGGCAATAGAGTTAAAAAGCATAGAATATTTTTAACGTAAAATGAATATTACTTAATAAAAACTCCTACATATTTCCCTTCGAATTCTACAACTTTGGTATCGATGTTATTTTTTTCGCAGAAATCCTGATACGCAGAATTATCACCAATATCATCACTTATAAATACTCCTCCTTTTCTAAGACGTACATACATCTCGTCATAAGCCCACATTCTCCCGTTATAGCTCTTGTCCGAGTCATAATGAAGAATATCAAAAGAAGCTGTTTCTGCGAAGATTTTCGGCAAAGATTCTTTATCTGCAAAACGGAATAATTTCCAGTTCTTTTTAAGATCTTCAGGAACAACGCATCCAACGTACTGATCTCCATCCTGTGCCAGATAAGGCATATCAGAGCTGTACAGAGTTCCGTTCCTTTTTTCAAGTGACAACAAGGCGGCTAATGAAGACCAGCCATAAGCAACACCTGTTTCGATAACATGCTGCGCTTTTGTAAATTCACATGAATAATAGATTAGTTCAAGTGCGCCTGCACCTCCCATTTTAATAGGACAATCTTTCTCTTTCTGCTCAGAATTTCTTAAAACTTCCTGAAAATCTGTTTTGAAAGCACTCATCTCGAAGCCAAAAAGCTGGGAAATAACTTCCTGCTGAGAGATAGATTTAGACGCAGCCCATGAATTGGTTTTATCTTTACCTTTAAAGGCATTACCTCTGTTTACGGTGTTTTTAACGATTTTCCTTCCTAGTTCCGGGTAAAGATCCGGTCTTTTAAGATAAGCTACAAATGTTTTGAGAACTCTTAGTATTTCACTCACTGTGTTAAAGTTTAAGCAACAAAAATAAAGATTTTTCTGTAATTTTTAATTTTTATCTTTGTGAAAAATTTATTAATTATAAAACACATACATCTCGGATGAAGTTTTCTATACTAATAGCCAATTATAATAATGGAAAGTTCTTCAAGAAATGCTATAACTCAATTATTGCACAAACGTATGATAATTGGGAAGTTATTATTCTTGACGACGCTTCTACTGACGATTCTTTAGAAGTCATAAAAAAAATAATAGGTAATGATGATCGCTTCAAAATATATCAAAATGAAGAAAACAGCGGTGTCGGCATCACAAAAAGTAAGCTAATTGAGTTGGCGGACGGTGATATCTGCGGATTTGTAGATCCTGATGATGCTGTTGTTCCTACTGCCCTGCTTTCGAGTATCCATATTTTCAAAAAAGATAAAGAGGTAGTTCTCACCTATTCAAAATACATGAAATGTGATGAGAATCTTGAACCGATAGAAGTCCCTAAACTAGCAAAACAGGTTCCGAATAATGATCCGTATTTTTTTAACTGCCCTGTGCGAATCGTTCATTTTGTAAATTTCAGAAAGGATATCTATAACCAGACCGAGAAAATGAATACTGTAATGAAGATTGCAGAGGATCAGGATCTGTATCTAAAGATGTACGAAAAAGGTAAAGTTCAGTTTATTGATGAAGCAAACTACTTTTACAGAACACATTCCGGAGGAATTTCTCAGAATGACAACAGGCCTGCGTCCCGTGAATATTTTGCGAAAGTAATTTTCAATGCCATGAAACGCAGAAACCTGAAAACGATAAACGGTAAGCCTATTCCCAAAGAATATACCAGTTCTACCGAAATTTATAGTTTATTAAAATATCAGAACTCTATTACATACAGAATAAAGGTAAAACTAAGAGTATTTTTACAACAAGTCTTTGGTTAAATGATGATGAATAAAAAAATAAAAGTGCTTTTCAGACACCGTTCCATGGAAATGGGAGGGGTGGAAAAGGTAATTTTAAGCATGCTTAACAATCTTGACAAAAACAAGTTTGAGATGACGATATGCTTAAACATGAATCAGGGTGAATTAAGGAATGAGTTCCCGACACATATCAGAAAAACATTTATAACAGAAGGAAAAGAAGATTTTTCTAAAAATTCTGTGATTCAAAAAATTCAGCTGGCCAAGAGAAGATTAAAACTAAAACAGGCAGAAAAAAGCCCGAAAATAGCTGATGCCATTTTAAACGAAAAGTATGATGTAGAAATTGCCCCTACCTATGCTGCTTATTCATCAGTTTTAAATTCAAGCAATAAAAATTCAAAAAAAATTGCGTGGCTGCATTCTGATTTATCACAAGAAGGCTTTGCACCTTTTCGTGAGGAAATTTTCAATAACATGAAGCAGTTTGATTACATCATTTATGGATCACAGCAGTGTAAAGATGTTTTAGATAAGAACTACCCAGATTTACAGCTTCCTCCCGGTAAAGTTATCTTAAATGCCATCCCCATTGAAGAATTGAAGGTAAAAGCAAAGGCTTTTGATCCTAATTTTGATAAGAAGATCCCAACTTTTGTTTCAGTAGGAAGATTACACTACAGAAAAGGGTACAGAACTCTTCTGGAGACTCATAAAAAACTTCTGGAGAGCGGATTGGTTCATAAAATTGTAGTAGTTGGTGACGGTGAAGATTACAGTCTTCTCCAAAAAAGAATACAAGAATTAGGTGTTCAGGATTCATTCTTGCTTCTCGGAACACAAATGAACCCCTACCCTTATGTAAAGAATGCCGATTTTTATATTATGCCCTCCGAGAGTGAAGGCTGGCCATTAATTATTGCTGAAACTTTAATCCTTCAAAAGCCCATTTTGGCAACAGCAGTTGGAGGCATTCCAGAAATGATAGAGCATAAATCTACGGGTTATCTTACCGAATATTCTCAGGAAAGTTTATTCGATGGAATGAAAGAATTTTTAACGAATAAAGAGCTGGTTCAAAGCATTCAGGAAAACCTGAAAGACATTGAAAAACAGTTTGATAATCAGAAAATCTTTAATGATGTGGAAGAGATTATTAAAGAAGTTCACAAAAAATAGTTAATGAGCTGAGTACCCCCCATCGACAACCAAATTTGAGCCTGTAATCCATTTTGCGGCATCTGAAAGCAGAAAAACACATGCATTTGCTACATCTTCCGGTTCTCCGATACCAAGCGGATGCTTTTTTAAGATTTCCTGTGACGATTCTTCGCCAACATCTTCAAACATTTTGTTCAGAATTGGGGTATTTACCATTGCAGGGCTAATGCTGTTAACACGGATATTGCTTCTTGAAAGCTCCATTGCAATAGATCTTGCCCCTGAAATTACAGCACCTTTACTGGCAGAATAGGCTGTTTTCCCTATTTCGCCCACCAAACCTGCAACAGAAGAAATAAAAACAAAGCTGGCAACTTCGCTTTTGTATTTTTTTAGAGATAAAATTTTAGCTAATTCAAATCCGGCAATGACATTTACAGCAAAAATATCATTGTAAAGTGTTGAATTATGCTTTTTCAAAGGCAGTGTTTTTTCAATTCCTGCGCAATGAATAAATCCTGATATTTTACCTAAAATTGAAACTTTCTCGGCAATTAATTCTTCAAGATTTTCAGCATTGACGATGTCTGCAATAATAACCTCAGCTTTCGAATCCGGGTCTAGCAATGACACTGTTTTTTTTAGCTCTTCCTCATTTCTTGCAATAAGAATAAGGTTGGCTCCGCTTTTACTGCACTCTACAGAACAGCTTCTTCCAATGCCGGAAGAAGCCCCTGTAATAAGGATTGTTTTATTTTGTAAGGAAAAAGGATTCATTAATCTTCAAAATTTTCTTTTCCTATAATATTCATTAAATCTGAAATTGTTTCAATATCTTTAAATTGCTTTGTGTCAATTTTTTTATTGAAATTTTCGTCAACGAAAGCAATTATTGTCAATAAACTGATAGAATCATAGCTTTCTAATCCTTTCAAATTAGTTTCAACAGTAAGCGTTTCGTCCTCTTCTAATTCCTCTTGTAATTTTTCTAAAAAAACTGATGTTTTCATAATATTTTTGATTTTATGATTAATTATTAAATTTCTATTATCGTAGCACCCCAAGAGTACCCTACTCCAAAACCAGCCAGCAATACCTTATCTCCTTCTTTTAGCGTCCCTTTATCCATCATATTTTTTAAGGCAATTGGAATTGTTGCGGAGACCGTGTTTCCTGTTTTCTCCATATCAATATAAAACTTTTCTGCCGGGATCTTTGTTTTCTTTCTTAAGTAATTAAGCATAAAAGAATTAGCCTGATGGAAAACAAAATAATCAATATCATCCATTGTTTTATTGTTTACCTCCAACGTTTCTTTTACCAATCCGGGAATATTTTCAATAGTAAAATTAAAAATTTCGGGGCCGTTCATATAAAGATTTTCCGGGTCAAATTCGTTGTTAGGATTGAGTTCAAAATCTTTTTTGAATGCTCCTTTTTTTACGATAAGGTTTTCGGCACCGCTTCCATCTGTACCAAGACAGAACTTATAATCCTCCGGGCTTTCAGATTTCTCAATAACTGCGGAGGCAGAGGCGTCACCAAAAATACTTCTGTTGGCCTTATCTTTTGGGTTGATGTGCTTGGTGTAAGTCTCAGAAGTAATTAGCAAAATACTTTTGGCAATACCTGCAGAAATTAATCCTTTTGCAAACGCCAATCCGTATACAAAACCGGAACATCCCAAATTAAAATCCATTGCACCGATATTCTTTCTCAAACCAAGTTTGTCTTGTAAAATACACGCTGTAGTTGGTAAAAAATAATCCGGACTTTGGGTACAAAATAGTATAAAATCTATTTTATTTCTGTCGTAGGTTTTAAATATTTTTTCTGAAGATTGTATGGCCAGTTCCAGAACAGTTTCATTTTCAGAAGAAATATGTCGTTGTGTAATTCCAACTTTCTCCTTAATTCTGTCTGAACTCCATTCGGGGAACTCTTTTTCCAAATCTTGGTTGGTAAGAATATCTTTTGGTAAATAATATTCAATTTTGGAAATTTTTATCATTTAAATTTTTTTTCTTTGCAAAAGTAAAAAACAATTTAGAATAATGATGAATTTAATATTTAGAATCCTCTTAAAAATACATTCCATTTATCATAATCTTTTAAATAAAGCAAGTTTAGAAGCAGCGAAATACCAGGGAATGAAAGTTGGCAAGAATTTTAATATGCCCGATAAAATTTATTTCGGTACAGAGCCCTATCTTATTGAAATTGGTAATGATGTGAGCATTGCCGGCGGAGTAAGGTTTGTAAACCATGGTGGTACGGCCAATCTTTTAAAAAAAATCCCGGGATATGAAGATGCAAGAATCGTTGGGAGAATAAAAATCGGTAACAACTGTATGCTTGGTTTAAATTCTGTCATTATGCAGGATGTACAAGTTGGCAACAACTGTATTTTGGGCGCGAACTCCGTTTTATCCCAGTCTATGCCGGACAATACTGTTTTTATAGGAAATCCCGCACAATTCCTTTGTACTGTAGAAGATTATGGTGATATTGTATTAAAGAACAATCCCAGCTATCCAAGGGAACTGGAGACAGATAAGAAAAAACTTGATCAATATTTAAAAGAAAATATTCCCCATAAGTATAAAAAAGCAAGGAGAATAAAATAAAAAACACAATGAAAAAAAAATTATTTATATACTATCAAAATCTCAAACCGGGAGGTGTTGCCAAGGTTCTGTGTAATCTCACCTGGGAACTGGCCGAAAAAGGACACCATGTAGAAGTTCTTTTTTTGATGGCTCCTCATGAAGATTTTTATCCCATGCATCCCAACGTAAAAAAGCATTATGTTGACTCTTTTGCAAATAAATATGCCCAATTGGGAACTAAAATTAAAAAAAAATATAGCTGGATTCCCAAAGCATACAATATCCATGCTTATTTATATGATTTAGGCTCGTATCAGGTTATGAATGATTGGGTTAAAAAAAACCATCACCAGTACGACACCATCATAACCTGTTGGTATAAACTTTCTTCAATGCTTTCTTTGAATAAAAAGGTTAGCCAAAAAAATATCGCCTGGGAACATTCTTCCTTTCGTGTCGGCGGGTTCATCTATGATAAATTACTGAGAAACAACTACAAAAAACTGAAAGGCATCGTTTGTATTAATAAACCTTCCGTAAAATATTATGAGTCTTTGAACAAAACTTTTTTTATCCCAAATATTGCCGACAGTATTTTTGAAGAACAACATTTTGTTCCAAATAATGAAAAAGAGAATATTATAAGTGTCGTTGGGCGACTGGATAAAACCAAGAATGTTTTTGAACTTGTTAAGATATTTAAAGACACCATAAAACCACCCGACTGGAAATTACAAATCATCGGTGATGGCCCTGAAACAAGTATTATTGCTGATTACATTAAAGAACATCATTTAGAAGACTCTGTTTTATTATTAGGAATAAAAAAGCCAGCCGAAATATCAGATTTATTAAGAAAATCAAAAATATTTGCCTTCACTTCTCTCAGTGAAGCATTTGGGCTAGCGTTACTTGAAGCAATGTTTTGCAGTAATGTTATTGTTGCCTATGATTGTGAATTCGGCCCTTCAGATATTATCAATGAAAAGAATGGATTTTTAATACCTTTACACAATACGAAGATGTTTGCTGAAAAGCTGGAAACCCTTATCAGTAATGATGAAACATTAAGTAAGCTTATGAAATCATCTTTCGAAGAATCAGGCAAATGGAAGAAAGAAAAAATAATAGAGCAATGGAAAGAAGTACTTTAGACGACAGCATTTACATATCCGTTATCGTTCCGGTATACAATGCTGCAGCCAGTTTGCATAAATGTATTGACTCTATCTTAGAACAGACTTATACCGAGTTTGAATTGCTTTTAATAAATGACGGGTCTGCGGATCATTCTCTGGAAATAATGAATTCTTTCACCGAAAAAGATGCAAGAGTTAAAGTTATTGATAAAGTTAAGAACAGCGGTGTAAGTGATACCCGAAATATTGGAGTTTCTTATGCTAAAGGAAAAAACATTTGTTTTATTGATTCTGATGATTGGGTTGAAAAAAACTACCTTCAGGTGTTTATTGATAATTATGAGTCCTCTGAGACTTTACTTCTTCAGAATCTTATACGAGGAAAACCCAGGGAACTGTATTATAAAACTTATCCGTTACAGACAGACTTTTCAGAATTATTTGTTAAAAATAACTTATTATATTATGGCGCCCCTTATGTAAAATTCTTTGACAGGGAGATTATAATAAAAAACAAAATTCTTTTTAATAAAGAAATCAGCTACGGTGAAGATTTGATGTTTTTTCTGGAATATATAAAACAAATTAAAGCCATAAAGATTATTGACGCAGCGCTTTATCACTATGAATATACCGAAAACTCTTTAAGCAGAGTACAGCATTCTTTCAACACTCTTTTTATATTACATTCTGCCATAAAAGATTTTATTTCTTTTCAAAAGCAAAAAGAGAAAGAAGTAAAAAAATATCTTTACAGGGTTGACTGGGACATCGCCGAAGCCAGTATAGATCAAGGAATTATTGGTAAAAAACTAAACAGGGAAGAGGCGCATAAATCGCTGCATAAGATAAGTTCATCTTTGGATTCCAACCATTTTTTATATTCAAGCTATTACCGAAAAGTCTTATTTTTACTTCTTAAAACAAGACAATTTGGTCTATTGCTAAAACTTAAAAGAAATCTAAATAAATAATATTCTATTGTTTTGAAGAAAAAAATATTAATTAGAATCGGTTCTCTGCGTCATGGCGGAGCAGAAAAAGTTTTAGTAACTTTTCTAAAAAACATTCCCGCAGATAAGTATGAAGTAGATTTATTAATCAACTTATATTCGGGCATTTATATTAAGGAAGTGCCTTCTTGGGTCAATGTTTTTTACTTGTTGAAAGGAGAAATGATTACAACCAACAGACCTCATGAAATTCCTGTAAAAGCTTTTCGTGTTCTTTATCAAAAGATGTTTCTATGGTTTCCTTCCCTGCTTTATAAATTTGTTCTGAAAAATAAACAGTATGATATTGAGCTGGCTGCTATCCACGGATATTACAGGGAAATTTTATCAAGTCCGCAGAAAGATTCAAAAAAAATAATCTGGGTTCAGAATGATATTTTTAATCTAAAAGAATATACCACAGACATTATAAGAGAATTTTTCAAGTTTGACAAAATATTGGTCATTTCCAACAAATTGGAAGAAGAAATGCACAAACTTGCCCAAAACGAAGCGGAAAAACAATCTGTTATAAAAATTTTCAACCCGATTGACAAAGAAGATACACTAAAAAAAGCAAATGCTTTTGTTGATGATTACCCTTTTGACAATAATATCCCTACTTTTGTAAGCGTCGGAACTGTTTATCCTCAAAAAGGCTATGACAGACTATTGCAAGTTCATAAAAGACTGCTTGATGAAGGCTTTAAACATCAGCTTCTGATTATTGGTGACGGATATGATCTGCATAATATTCAGGCTTTGCTTGATCAATTAGGTCTGCAGAAAACGGCAAAAATGTTAGGTTTTAAAAGTAATCCTTATCCTTATTTGAAAAAGGCAGATTTTTATATCATGTCTTCTCGCCACGAAGGATTTCCCACCATTATTGCAGAAGCGCTTATTCTTAATAAACCGATTTCTGCGACAGATATTTCGGGAATTAAAGATCTGCTGCAGGACGGAAAATTAGGAACTATAACTCCAAATTCTGAAGACGGAATTTATGATGGGATGAAAAAATTCCTTATCGATAAAGATCTTGCCGAGGAATACAAAAAACAAATAAATAACACAGATCTGCCTTTCGTTTTGGAAAAATCTGTACAAAAGCTTCAAGAAATAATTGATGAAGTATAAATATTAAACTATGCCGAATTATTCCATCATACAAAAAGATTTTTACCGCGAAAGTGGAAAATGGCTTTCAACATTTGAGATCTTAACGAAATGCATCAACCCCAATCTGCACTTTATTTATATCTTACGAAAAGCTCAAAAACATAAAGAAAATGCTATTCTTGGAATCTTCTGGAGGATAGTTTTAAGACACTATCAAATAAAATACGGCTATCAGATCTATCCTGAAACTGAAATTGGAGAAGGATTTTATATAGGACACTGGGGAAGTCTGGTCATAAACCCTAAAGCTAAAATCGGCAAGAACTGCAACATCGCGCAGGGGGTAACTATCGGACAGCAAAACCGCGGAAGATTCGTAGGTTTTCCTACCATTGGAGACGAAGTCTGGATTGGTACAAATGCTGTAATTGTAGGTGGGATAACAGTCGGAAGGAATGTTCTGATCGCTCCAAATGCCTACGTTAATTTTGATGTTCCTGCTGATTCCGTAGTGCTTGGGAATCCCGGAAAAATTTACTCAACTAGAAAATCTACAGTAGGTTACATCAACAATAAAGTATAAATAATCATATAGATTTATAAATCTATATTACTTTTTTAATAAAAATTTACTTCTCTATTGCGGGAAGTTATTTTTTTGTTGACTTTTATGAATCAAGTATTCTAAAAATTCTTATTCATCATAACACCCTCCAGCTGTTCAAAAACAGGAACAAGTGATTTCCCCTTTTCTGTGAGATGGTATTCGATATGTAAAGGTTTTCTTTTAATCACAATCTTTTCTAATATATTCATTTCTTCAAATTCTTTTAACGCTATTGCTAATGATTGTTTATTGGAACCTTCTATTTGACGCAGAAGATGATTAAAACGTAAAGGTGATTTAATAGACAGCCGAAATATTTCAGGTTTTAATTTTCCGGAAAGAAACTTTAAAAGTTTTTGTACAGGGCAAATTATTGAATCATCATTCATATTATTAGTGGTCATGTTTTTTTGACTTATTTGTTTGTGTTTCTTTAAAAAATATATTTGCACTAAAAATTAGTGCTTTATATTACTCCGTACAAATCTAGTCAAAAAAAAAATTAATAAAAAACTAAAACTCCTTATCAGAAAAATAATTTAAAATACTAAGTTGGTTTAACACAAGAAACAGTAAATTCATTATTACAGAATCTTTTTCTTCATTTCCTAAGTTGGGAATGAAATATTTAACATTAACACCTGGAGTTCTATCTCAAATTTATATGATTCTTAAATAACTTAATATTTCAAAAAAAAACACTTTAATTTTAACACGTATGAAAAAAAAATCGACACTCAAGATTTTTGCTGCAGTACTCTGTATTGCATCTTCTCATGCTTATTCGAGGACAGTACCTGTCCCCAAGCCAAATGAGAAACCCATTGGCTCCAAAATCAAAACAGCTACTCCACCGAGTACTTTTGATCTGGATCCTCTGATCGTCATTTCACAGAATGTGAATGAAAAAGGACTGGTTGTAATGAGCGGAATGCTCAACAAACCATTCACAAACAGCAACATCCTGCTATCCATTAAGTATCAGAATGCTCAGGGAGAATGGATTACCGGCTGGTGTAAAACATTATACTCCTACAATCAGTATAATGAAACGCTGAAAGCTACTTTTGAATTACCCGCATCCGCAAACCCGACTTACAATTTAAAAGTTGAGTTAAGTTCAGATTCGGCAAGCAATTTCACAACTGTAGCATGGAACAAAGCCGTAACTCACTACAAAGCCGCAGATTATGCCGCCGTAAATTGCGATCTGGATGAAAATGAGTATACCATGCTTTTAACACCTAAAAAAGATGGTACCCTTATCACAGATGCCAACGGAAAAGTAACGGGTGTAAAAGACAGAGTAACATCTGCGTATTCTTGGAATAAACTCAGCAACGTCTTAATGAATAATAAAAAAGACGATGTAGTTTTTGCCCCGACCAATCCATCAGATGTTATAACGGAAGCCAATGGTGTAAAAGCTGTAAAACTGGTAAATACAGGAGCAATTACTAATACGTTAGGAACAACTCCGGAATTTATTTACAATGAAGCGGCGGGACACCCGATTCCTTATCTGTACAGTTATGATGATCCCGTATACATGTTTGCAGGGAAGTTTTCGGCTAATGGATTTTACATGAAATTCAGTCAGTGGCCGGGAGATGCTGACGGTCCCGGATATCATAATTTTAAAAATCCGGCTTATTTAGAAAGCAGATATTTTAATTTGTATAACAGAATTTATAAAAATTTATCTGAATTTATCCCGGATCAGGAACCTGTGGTTATTGTTTCAAGTATTGCAACAGGTTTAAGAGCTTATAAAAGTGACGGTACATTTATTGACCTAACACCAAACAGCACAAGTAATTACGGAGCTCCTTACTTTGGATACACGAATAATGTTGCAAGACGAGGCCCCGGATCTGAAAACCTGTCAATATCTAACACTACAGAATTAACATTGTATGGTGTTGGTGCCTTGAGAAATGATGTTTCAACTTCTTATCAGACCAAAAGATCATTACAGGATATTGAAAGAGAAATTTCAAAATTCATCAAGTATACAGGCGTTTTTGGAAATACAAATTCATATAATAATGATGCTTCCGAATGTTCTACGCAATGTTTCGCCATCAATGCGGGAGCGCTTCCGGACAACAATGCATTAGATTGGGCAAAAGCACCTAACAGTTATATTTTCGAGCCTAATCAGGACAGTGACGGATTATATATTCCTGTGAAAAAAGCTTACAAAATGTGGAATTCCGATTCTCGCATGGGAGGAAGCCCGATTCCTACAGGTACCATAACTGCAGATGTTTATTGGGAAGATATTCAAGGTTTGATAAAATCAGGAACCAACTACAGTTTAGAAATTGTAGGTTCAGGCGAAGATGCCAAAATCAAAGTTCCTATCAACAAAACTAAAGAAGGAAATGCCGTAATTGCTTACAAAGTAAATGGAGAAGTTTTCTGGTCTTGGCACGTTTGGGTGACTGATAATCCTAGAAACGGATCAACTTACAAAAGTTTTGATGGCGTTAAAAGACAAAAAAGTGACGGAACCATAGAACCAATTCCAAGTTCAGATTGGGGATGGATGGACAGAAACTTAGGAGCTTTAAGCAACACAATTACCGGAACCGAATTTAATAAAAATGGAGGTTTACTGTATCAATGGGGAAGAAAAGACCCTATTCCGCCTTTAGCTTACAAAGGAAATGATTTCTATGAAGCTTCAGGATCTGTCGGAAGAGTGAGACATAAGCAATCCAGAAATATGGCTAATGGAGCGACAAAAATTGATAATTTAATCAAAACAGTATTGTTGTCGAATGCAACTGTATCAAACAATATTCGTTTGTCTGTTAAAAATCCTTTAAGCTTAATTTATGTAAACAAGGATGATAATTCTGGTCAGGCACTTTACAATAATAATGCTAATTTACAGGTAAACTGGTTCGGAAACTCATCATCACTTACTACAGATAAATTATCTGAACTAAATTTATGGTCTGATAATTCAAGAGGAATGCTTAATTCCGTAAGCAATTACAACGATGACAATAACGCAAACCCTTATAGAGACAAGTCATCATTTGACCCATGTCCAAATGGATGGAGAATACCTTCAATGCTTGTTGCAAACTTAGGAAATACAAGTTATATTGATGATTTGAGAGTGGATTTCAGCCCATTCGGAATTAAAAACAACATCGGTAAAAATGTTTTTGAAGCCAACAAATATCACATCATTAAACCTAATGACAACAACACTCCAAGCTATATGAAAGGCTTTAAGATTTACAATAATGTTGGGGTAGATCTAAGCAATGTAGGAGGAAACAACATGGGAATCTTCCCTGGAACCGGAGTTCTTGTAAGAGGATATCATGAAGGCCAATATTCAGATCAGCATGAAACGTATTTATGGACTGCAACAATGGCAAAATGGTTTGACACTACCCCTTCCGTTTCGGCCAGAAGTTTCCGTATGATTCCGGACAGAGATCAGCCGGACACACCGGATTCTTCTTTACCGGCAATCACAGGAAGATATCAATATTATCCTGCAGGAGGTGGCGCAACATCGGGAGCGAACGGATGTAGATGTATCAAAGATCCTTTATACGTTGTAAATCAATATGATTTCCCAACCGAATTCTTTAATGATGATGTTGAATACGCAGAAGGATTAAATAATCCAAACTCCTATTCTATCGTTAAAAATACGGTTGAATCTACTATTCAGATCCCAATCAGTAAAGCATTCTCTGCACAGAGTAAATTGTTGAATAATCCTGATATTTTAAATGCAGCAAATTTCAATAATCTGAAAGCTAATGTATTGTGGTCTACCAACACGAGTTTGATCAGCAATATTTCACTTTCAAATACTGCTCCGGGTTCATTATCAGCGATTTCAAATACAAATATCACTGTTAAGATCGCTCCTAACCAGTCTGGTAACGCTGTAGTTACTTTGCACAACGGAAGTATTACAAATCCAATTTACTGGAGCTGGCATATTTGGGTAACAAATACCCCGATCACCTCTGTGGTTTATACGACAGAATTGCCTAATCAAGCAGCTGTTAATTATATCAATTACATTAAACCAGGTGAAGTAATAAAGACTGAAATAATGGATAGAGATTTGGGAGCCAATCAAGCTATTGATGAAGCCAATAAAACTACTTCAACAGCCGGATTACATTTCCAATGGGGAAGAAAGGATCCGTTGCCGGTTTTTGTGAACGCAAATAGAAATTCAGCTCCTGTTTATTTAGGAACAGCGCAGGCGAATGGTACGGTGACCTACACTACCCTAGCTTCTGCAACGTATTATTCAGATGCATATCTTAAAAAATATCCTGACTATTCTGTTCAGTCTAGTGTGTTGGCTACCGATAAAACTTCAGATAAGATCAGCAAAGTTTTATCGTATTCCGTGAAAAATCCAATGATCTTCATGGTTCCAACAATGACTACCAAAGCAACAGATATTAATCATACGAATGGTGCAGACTGGTTGGCCAACGAGCCCAATTTAGCTCCGGAAAGATGGGGAAGAGGAGGAAAAAAATCACCTTTTGACCCTTGTCCGGAAGGATGGAGAATACCTGACTTAACAGGTGTAGCCAACACAAGTGTCGGTGCATCTCCATTTTATAAACCAACAACAGGAATCAGTATTCCTAATAATTATGGAGGAACAAGAATCAACAGAACGCCGTATAGTTCTGCAGCAATTGGTTACACATTCGCCAACCCTGCATATAATATAGGAAGTTTTGTAAATTCTGGGGTCAGAGGTAGTAGAAATACAATAGAAGCTTCTCCTGCTGCTCCGGATTTCAATATCATTGATTACACGTATGGTGGTTTTTGGTTAGGAGGTCTTAACTCAAATTATACAGGAAGAGCTTTAAGAGTAGAAATTCAGAACAATGGAAATTATCTTACTGCATTTAGCAGTAATGCTGACCCGTATTTTGGTCAAAGCTGTCGTTGTGTGAAAGTAAAATATGATGAAAACGGTAATGAATTAGGTCCAATTCCAAGATTGCAGGTAACAAATGCTACATCTGGAGAAGCTAAAACAGTTTTACCAAAATCTATCATCGAGGAAAAAGTAGCGCAAAACAAACTTGAGTTCTTCCCGAATCCTGTGAAAAGCATTCTGTACATCAAAGGAAATGATAAAGCTAAAGATTATTATTATCAGATCTATAACATGTCCGGACAGCTTGTAAAATCAGGTAAGTTTGAGAATGAACAGACCGATTTGTCTTCTCTTACACAAGGAGCTTATTTAGTAAGAATCAATAACTCCGAAACTATTGTGAAAATTATTAAAGAATAATAATTGATATTATGATTTTTTTCAACCGCCTCAGTCTTGAGGCGGTTTTTTTGGAACAATTAAGAATATATTAATTTTAAAATTTCATTTTATTCTTAATTGTTTGTATTTTTATATCTAAATTTTGTCTGTTTAAATTATCAAAAACATAATATATTAACAGAAAAAACTGTGAAACCTGCTCATTCCGAAGTTTTCATATGATTTTAAGCATATTTTAATATTAAACTTTGTTAAAACTAATTGCTATTAAAACAAAAATTATATTTTTGCATGATTATTGATTTAATCTATTGAATCTGAAAATAATTTAAACGAAATAAATAATTAATCCTTTTTAAAATTTTAATTTATGTCTCAATCGTACGAAGTTATTTTCGAGAACAATAAAAAATGGGTAGAATCAAAAGTTGCCAATGACCCAACGTTCTTCGAAGAACTAGCCAAAACTCAGAATCCGGACTTCCTGTATATTGGATGTTCAGACAGCAGAGTAACGGCAGAAGAATTAATGGGAACGCAGCCGGGCGAAGTTTTTGTAACGAGAAACATTGCCAATGTGGTGAATACTTTAGACATGAGCTCAACAGCAGTCATTCAATACGCTGTAGAACATTTAAAAGTAAAACACATTATCGTTTGCGGGCATTACAACTGCGGTGGTGTAAAAGCAGCAATGACTCCTCAGGATTTAGGATTATTGAATCCTTGGCTGAGAAATATTCGTGATGTTTACAGACTGCACCAAGCTGAGCTTGATTCTATTGCAGATGAGGGCAAACGTTATGACAGACTCGTAGAACTAAACGTTCAGGAGCAGTGCATCAACGTGATCAAAATGGCCTGTGTACAGGAAAGATACATCTTAGAAGAGTATCCTGTGGTTCACGGCTGGGTTTTCGACCTTAGAACAGGTAAGATCATTGATTTGGAGATCGACTTTGAAAAAACCTTAAAGGACATCCAAAAAATCTACAACCTTACAAGTTCTGACTGGGTAATGAGTAAAAAGAAAAGTTAAATAAACTTTTTAAAATTTTAGGGATGAAATTCTGGAGTATTATTGTTTTAACGTTTTTCCTGAACTTTACAGCGCTGCCGAGCATTGCTGCAGTTTTCGGTTGGGAATTACAGAGAACCAATATTATCATCAATGAAGAAGAGCCCCATTCTCACCCGACAACTTTTACTGTTTACGAAAAAACACTTCCAAAGACTTTAAATGTATTCGATTACGTAAAGTTTTTTGAGCCTGATCTTTCAGGCAGATCTTTTGTACTGGTAGATGACGACTTTCATCTATCACCGTTACTCACCATATTTTCTCCGCCTCCGGAAGCTTAATTTTTAAGTATAGCCAGATTTTTTAATAGTATTCATATCAATTTTTGATATCGAATAGACACGTGCTTTAAAAATTAAATTTCCAATCTTTATGACTGGTCATTCACAGCCGACCGGTCATATCACAGCATTTTCATATCATGAAAAACACATCATTAATAGGAGGAATTAAGGAGAATTTCCCTTCAGGACTCGTTGTATTTTTAGTTGCACTTCCGTTATGTTTAGGAATTGCATTAGCATCAGGAGCTCCACCCTTATCCGGCATTATCGCAGGTGTTGTAGGTGGTTTAGTAGTAGGAACGATGAGTAACTCGAATATTTCGGTTTCCGGCCCTGCTGCAGGTCTTACGGCCATTGTATTAACGGCAATTACAGATCTGGGCGCATTTGAACTTTTTCTTTGCGCAGGAATGATTGCAGGACTTATTCAGTTGATCTTAGGATTTATAAGAGCAGGAAGTATTTCAAATTACTTCCCCAATAATGTAATTGAAGGAATGCTTGCCGCAATCGGGATTATCATTATCTTAAAACAAATTCCGCATGCATTGGGATTTGATAAAGATTATGAAGGTCATGAATCTATTTTTGATAACGGACTCAACTTCGGCTACTTTACAGAACTTTTCGGAGCTATTCATCTGGGAGCTATTGTTGTAACATTAGTTTCTATCGGAATTCTTTTGGCCTGGGATAAAATTCCAGCGTTGAAAAGAATGAAAATGCTTCCGGGAGCTTTGGTTGCCGTAGTTGCAGGTATTTTACTGAACGAATTTTTCAAAATGACAGGAAGTTCATTGGCGATTGCCCCTCAACATTTGGTTGTCTTACCAATCCCACAGTCTTTTGATGATTTTAAAAATTTGATCGTAACGCCTGACCTCAACGGATTTACCAATCCAAAAGTATGGATCGTAGGAGCAACGATCGCTATTGTAGCTTCTATTGAAACGTTACTTTGTATCGAAGCGTCCGACAGATTAGACCAACAAAGAAGAATTACAGATACCAACCTTGAATTGAAAGCTCAGGGAATCGGAAACCTGATAAGTTCATTCATTGGCGGGCTTCCGATGACTTCGGTTGTAGTAAGAAGTTCTGCGAATGCAAATGCGGGTGCAACATCAAAACTTTCAGCGATCATTCATGGAGTTCTGTTATTAATTTGTGTACTTTCGATTCCGATGATTTTAAATTTAATTCCACTGGCTACATTGGCTGCGGTATTACTTTTAGTTGGCTATAAACTTGCAAAACCGGCAACATTTAAGCATTTCTGGCATTTAGGAAAGTTCCAGTTTATCCCTTTTGTGGCGACTGTTGTGGCTGTTGTTGCGACCGATCTATTAAAAGGTGTCGGAATTGGTTTAGCAATCTCAGTTTTCTATATTTTACAAGGAAATATGAAGAGAGCTTACTATCTGAGCAGAGAAAAACTGAACGATGCAGACGGAATTAACATCAAATTGGCTGAGGAAGTTTCATTTTTAAATAAAGCAGCTATTAAAAAGACTTTAAGAAATATTAAACCTAATTCTACAGTGATCATCGATGCCCGAGGAACTTCATATATCGCGACAGATGTACTGGAAATGATTCAGGATTTCGCGAATATCAGGGCGAAAGAAGAAGACATCAATGTAGAACTTTTAGGCTTTAAAACTTCTTACAAAGATTATGAAACCAATGAAGATTCTCACATCTTAATTACACATAGAAGAGCAATGTAAGCTCATTTATCAACAAATATTTTTTTAACTTTAAAATAAAATTCAAATAAACATATCATATGAAAGCACATACATCCGAAACTCAGTCAACCATTACTCCTGAAAAAGCATTAAATTTTCTAAAAGAAGGAAACCAAAGATTTGTAAACAATCTGAAGGCCAACAGAGATCTTTTGGAGCAGGTAAATGCTACGCGTGAAGGGCAATGGCCTTTTGCAGTTGTTTTAAGCTGTATCGACAGCCGTACTTCTGCGGAACTTATCTTCGATCAGGGACTGGGAGATGTTTTCAGTATTAGAATTGCGGGTAATTTTGTGAATCAGGACATTTTAGGTTCAATGGAATTTGGCTGTAACGTAGCAGGTTCTAAGCTTGTTGTAGTTTTAGGACACACAAAATGTGGCGCTTTAAAAGGCGGTCTTGATGCAGCACAAATTGAAGGATTAGGAATGGATAACTTAAATCATTTAATCAATCATTTCGATCCGATCATCAATGAAATTATCGAAGAAGGTGAAGATCGTTCATCAAAAAACAGCGCACTTTTGGAAAGATTGAATCAGCAGAACGTAAAAAGCGCAATTGAAGATATCCGTAAGCAAAGTTCAACCCTTGCAAGACTTGAACAAGAAGGTAAAATCAAAATAGTTGGAGCCAACTATGATGTTGAAACCGGAGTTGTAACTTGGTTATAGGAGACTTAATTCACTATTATATAGTTAGTTAATTTTTAGATTATATTTTGAAAAAGACCATCGATATTTCGGTGGTCTTTTATTATTTTCAGGCTTTAATTAGAAAATCATTTTCCGTTAAAAGCAGACATTGTATTATTAATTCCGGCAAAAACAAATGAAAGGCAAGCTTTAGAGAATTTTTCTATTCTTTCGGGAAGTTTTTCGGCTTCTTCTTCATTCCATGTTCCGAGAACGTAATCTACCTGTCTCCCTTCTGAAAACTCAGCAGAGATTCCAAAACGAAGTCTTGCGTAATTTTGTGTCTGCAGAACCTCATTAATGTTTTTAAGCCCGTTATGACCTGCGTCTGAGCCTTTCATCTTCATTCTTAATGTCCCGAAAGGCAGCACAAGATCATCTGTGACGATCATTACATTTTCTAAAGGAATATTTTCTTTCTGCATCCAAAATTTTACGGCGTTTCCGGAAAGGTTCATATAAGTATCCGGCTTTAAAACCAATACTTTTCTGCCTTTATATTTGCCTTCAGCCAGCCATCCGAAGTTGGTAGTTTTGAATGAAGCCTCCAATGTTTCGGCTATTTTTTCGGCTACTTTAAATCCTATATTGTGACGTGTATTTTCATATTCAGGGCCTTTATTTCCAAGACCTACGATTAAATATTTCATTGAGAAATTTTTTGCAAAATTAAGAGATAAAAAATAAAAAACTCAATCCGGTGAAGAATTGAGTTTAAATATTATTAAAAAAATTATTTCTTATAAAGGTTTATAAATAAAATTGATCCCAAATCCTTTTTTAACATAAGTCTGCGCATCATAAGTATAGTCTGTAGAGAATACATCCGGAGCAGGAATTGGCAACGAAAGATCTGTTACCGATATTCTTTTAGGATTGTTCGGCGAAAGCATTAAACTTCTGATATCCTTATAATCTGTTGATATAAGTGCAGATATTTTGTAAGCAGTAGGCAACAGCGTATAAGCGCTTATCTGAGTATCATAGTTTGAATAGGCATAACCCAATTTTTGAGTTGGTGTTCCAAATACTGTTCCTGTCGTTCCTATCATCGCCCCATAATATTTTACAGCTTTAGAGATATTATCGCCTACATATTCGTAACCTACTTTTGTATATTTTGTGTAAGCAAACGGAGTTCCTGAAACATCATCACCATTTTTCATAATGATAGAATCAAGCTTAGCTGTAGATCCGTTATATTTTAAATTAAAAATACTTTTCGTTTTTTTGAAAAGAGATTTTACTCCTAAAGTTGCAGGAGGAATCGGCGCCGCTCTTCTGAAGATCGAACGGTTTTCTGAGATAGACTCTAATCTTCCCGTATTACCATATGTAAACAATTGAGAAAAAGCGATACTGTCCTTCTCCAAGTCTCCATCTCCGTCCATATCAAGGAAACCACGGAAATTGATAGTACTTACCTTATCACCACTGAACATTACATCTGTAATAGATGCACTGTCTGTAATTACTTTTGATAAAAGCAATCCGTTATAATGATATTCGGCAATTGTATCGGCATCTGTAATTTCTCGGTACAATGCTCTAGGGCCTATTAAGCCGCTATTGTTATTTATATCTACTAATGGATCTCCATTTTCATCCAACATATCTTTACAAGAATGTATTGCAGAAAAACCTGCCAATAGTAAAACAAAATAGAAAAGTCGTTTCATTCCTTAAGGGGGATTATTTATTTTCCCAAAAATATAATTTTTTTTTGAATAAAAAGTATATATCTGCTCACATTATAATAAAACTAATAATTTAGACCGTTATTATAATGCTTTATAAACATAACTGGCAGACTGAGTCTGATCTGAAACAGGATAATTCTGAGTATCATACTGATACGTTAAATTAATAGAAATTGCTGGTGCGGGTGCCGGATATGCAAAATTCATATTTCCAACGTTATTTGAAGATAAATAATAGAAATTAGCAGGATGGATCAAACTATACATCAAGAAAAATGTTTTAGGAAGCGTTGTATAAGGATTGATCTTCGCATCATAATTGGTAAAATTGAACGTAGTTGCCAATGAAGAACCCGCCTGCGGATTTCCACTACTGTCCATTACTCCCATTACAGAAACTACTTTTGTGATGTTATCACCAGAATATGTTAATGTATTTTCCGTAAAATGAGTATAAGTAGGTGTCATCGTTCCTATCTTTTTCTTCTCCAGGATCTTTGTGATTTTTCCAGCAGAATCATAAGTGTAGAAATAATCACTATTTCCAACAATCGTAGATCCCGTTAGAATAGTAGATGTTGTTGCGGAAATTCTTCCATTCACGTCATAAGTAATATTAAACTCATAACCTGCACTGTTACTTGCAGTACCTGCAAACTTCACTTTAGAAATTTTTGTTCCTGTATATGTTGGTGTACCGGTA
This sequence comes from Chryseobacterium limigenitum, assembly GCF_900114875.1. Lineage (GTDB taxonomy): Bacteria > Bacteroidota > Bacteroidia > Flavobacteriales > Weeksellaceae > Chryseobacterium > Chryseobacterium limigenitum. The sequence continues at coordinate 113,569 of NZ_FPKW01000002.1, read as the reverse complement.
AAGAAAGAATTAGGAGTGCTTGCATCCGTAAATATACCTTTTTCCAGAACTCCGGCAGTTGTAATAAATTCCTGTTGCGTGTTACCACCGCTAATAATCTTACTTAAAATTCTTGGCCCCGTAATCGTTGGAGTTCCCCCGTTATTGTTTGTGTTGGTTGTTTTATTTTGATTGATGGGATCATCTGTTGTGTTGTCACAAGACACCAGAAATCCGAATGCAAGCCCCAGAAGAGCTTTAAATAGAAAGTTTTTACTCATGGTTAATGATTTTAATGAGGCCAAATATAATTTATTTTCCTAAAATAATGGACTAAAAAATCACATATTCATAAAAGTTAATGTTTAAAACAAAAAAAAATCTAAAAACTTGCGCCTTTAGATTTACAATTACTATTTATTATCAAAAATTAAAATGGTTGCAATACTGATGTAGTTAATACTGATTGCGACATATCTGAATTTAAAAATCCCGTGTTAACAGCTCTTCCAATTCCTATCGTTCCACCATTTAAGTTTCTTTTTGTGCAGGCAACTTTTACGGTGTAACCATTTTTTATTTCAATATTGGTAAGCGTTGCATTAAGGTTAAAGATTTTGTTGGTACCATCTGCTCCTAAAAGTACATCTGTTCTTACTGCTTTCAGTTTATCATCAACAAAAATTCCGCAGCCAAAACTCATCGATGCATTAGCATTAGCAGTATTCGCATTAACCGTCTTTTGAGCAGTAGTCTGGAATGTAAATGTGACTTTATTGGTTGCATTGGTAACAGAAAAAGTGCTTATGGTTCCTGTTAACACCGTCCAGTCTCCTGTAATATTCATATTTTCCGGATAAGGACTTATAGCCCCGTTGTTTCCTGAAAATTGTACTCCAATTTTATCAAAAACGCTGCTCATAGAAAAAAGAGACATACTGCCCATTCCGTCGGCTACTTTTATATTTTTCCAGTCATTCACGTTTAAGCTTGCATTATTATGAAATATAGTTCCTTTAGCTCCCGCAGTTCCTTTTGTAGCAGATGAAGCTCCGATTCTTATTTCTTTTCTCACATTCAGATCACCATTTATATCCAGTGTATTAACTGGCGCCGGCGTGTTTATGCCAACTTGAGCATTGGAAAATATTGCGAGAAAAGAAAAGTGTATTAATAATAGTTTTTTCATGATTTAGTTTGTTATCGCATTAAATACCTGTGGAACCTCATAAACATCTACTTTAAATGATGATTGAGAGATGTAAGAATCAATATTATCAGAAACATTGGTACCTACCCCTAATGTTATTCCTGCAGGTACGTTATAAGATTTTAATCTTGAGCAAGCTACACTCACTGAGTGCGCTCCTTTTGCCAGGTTTTGAGCAAGACCGATCTGGTTATGGGTAAGGAAAGGATTAGTTGAATTAACTGCTTTCAGATTTCCTTGTCTTAGATTTATTAATTTATCATCAACAAAAATTCCGCATGCGTAATCAATTGATGTATCTGTAGTTCCTACAACTGTAAAGTTGGCCTGAATTACTGTTTCAAACTGAAAATAAGTTTTACTTTCCGTGCTGTATACATTAAACGTCTGAGATAATCCCGGAATCTTTTTGAACTGGCTTAAACTACTAAAGTTACTGTCCTTCGTGAAAGAAGCAGATCTTGATGCAATCGTAGGTTCTTCTGAAGAAGTGAAGGTTGCACCCACTCTGTCTGAAAAAGAGTTATTATAAATTAAATAAAATTTATTGGTTTCATAATCAGGAATACGAAGAGACTTCCATGTAGGTGCAAGTCCTGCACCTTGTGAAACCAAAAGCTGATCATCTCTTCCTTCTGAAAGTTTGCTGTCTGCAGCATTCAGAACCACTAATTTTCCTCTAAGGTTAATATTTCCGTTAACATCCAGCATCGCTTTCGGCGTAGGAGTAGCTACTCCCACCTGAGCAGAAAGAGACAACCCTATTGTAGAAAATAGGACAAATAATATATTTTTCATTGATTAGTTTACTTTGTAGGTTATAAATTCGATAAGATCTATTTTAAATGCAGATTCTAAAGTGAATGCATTAGAAAGATTACTGTTGCTTGCTACAGTACGCCCAATAGCAAACTGAGCATTTGAGTTGGATACATTAATTTTCCTGCATGCAACCTCAACCTTGTGTACACCTACCGGAACGTCTGGTTCCGTATAATTCAATGTGAAAATATAATCCTGGATACCGTTTTTCTCAGAATTATTTGTTGAAGAAATCTTGTCCGGACGTACAGCTACAAGCTTACTGTTTCTGAAAATACCGCAGGTAAAGCTTACATTCTGAGATGCATCTGATGCTGAGGATTTCATTTCAACCCCGGTCTGGAATTGATACGTAAGTCTGTTGAGCCCGTTTTTAATAGTAAAGTTATTCTCAAGGCCGGCAATTGTCACCCATTTCCCTTTACTGGAATCATTGATATCATCACCAACACTGTTTTTGTAAACACTGTCGCCCAAGACTCCGTTAGAAAGAATAGTAATACCTGCTTGATCCGATGACAAATACGAATTGGTTAATTTGTACTGTCCTTCCTCCATAAAGGAGACATTGTTCAATGATTTCCACTGAGGAGAGATCCCATCTCCCTGGGAAACCAAAACCTGGCCATTTAACCCGGCATTTCCGACCTGGGTTGAAGTACCGCCGACTCTAAGTTCTTTTCTTAAGGTGGTTTTCCCGTTGACATCGAGAGTAGTTTGGGGAGTACTAATCCCAACACCCACCTGTGCGTGAGTGCAGACCGATAGCAGCCCAACCACGCATAAATACATAATTTTTTTCATAATAAGGTCTGCAAAGATAAAGAAAAAAAATCGCTTAAATAGTCCATATACATTTCGTAAATCAATAGAAATAAGCAATTTACAAGATATTTTAAATCTATAAAAAGTAGAATTATTTCCTGTCATGTTGAATTAAATCCAATTTTATTATATTTATTTGAGACAATAATTCACCTAAAGGATATTTAAATACTGATTTTTATCAACAAAGAGTGATTTTATCACATACATATATTCACCATCAGGTATCCTTCTGTGGCATTTTTATATTAGTAGAAATAATGTGCTTGAATTAATTTTTAAAGTGCATCAATCTTAAAAACTTTTCTGCAAATGGTGAAAAATATCGAATTTATATTTGTAATTTTCTAAGAATCAGGAATAAAAAAACTTACGTTACGTTAATATTATTTTATTAAAAATTTTTGTTCATTTTGAAAATACATGACGAAAATCATCTATAAAATAAATATTTCAACAAATTCTATTCATTTTCGATATTGAAAACGCCGAATTTGTTGAAATATAACGTTTTGTCTCAGATTCGATCAATTTGAGACAATATATTTTTCCCTTTAAATTGAATTAATTTTCATTTTTCAAAATCGATCTTAATAGATAATTCACCTCATCGACATTTATTACCTTATCTTTTCTCATCATAAGGTGATTTCCTTCTTTGCTTACTTTCTCCTTCAATTGGGCTTCCGCAGGATTTGAGGTTAGGTAACTAATTATATTTTTAAACTTACTTGTTTGGTAAAATTTGTCTTGAGGATTTCCCGGAAAGTATCCTAAAAACACTCCGTTTTTCATGACAATCTTTTCAAAACCGATGTCTGAGGCAAGCCATTTTAGAGCAACGCTCTTTAATAAATTAATTGCTTCATTGGGCAAACTTCCAAAACGGTCGATCAATTCCAACTCAAATTTTTGAAGATCTGCCTCATTACCTATTTCAGCAAGCTTCTGATAAAGTAACAATCGCTCTTCAGTATTAGATATATAAAAGTCTGGAAGCATTAATTCCAGATCGGTATCAATGTTGACATCTTTTACAGATTTAAAGAGTTTATTTCGATCTTCCTCATTATCAAATAAATCTTCAAAATCTTTATCGTCTTTAAGTTCTTCAAGAGCTTCCTGCATTAACTTTTGATAGGTCTCAAAACCCATTTCATTGATAAATCCACTCTGCTCGGCTCCTAATAAATCTCCGGCACCACGAATTTCCAAATCTTTCATTGCAATCTGGAAACCACTTCCAAGGTCGGAAAACTGCTCAATCGCTTCCAGACGTTTTCTTGCATCTGCAGTCATCATATCATATGGCGGAGTGATCAAGTAACAAAACGCTTTTCTGTTGCTTCGTCCTACCCTACCTCTCATCTGGTGAAGATCTGCCATCCCGAATCGCTGAGCATCATTAATAAAAATAGTGTTCGCATTCGGAACGTCTACTCCACTTTCTACAATGGTTGTGGAAACCAGAACGTCATATTTACCTTCCATGAAGTCCAGAACGTTCTTCTCGAGCTGTTTGCCTTCCATTTGCCCGTGACCCGTTATTACTCTTGCATCAGGAACCAGTCTTTGGATCAGTCCTGCAATATCTTTTAGGTTTTCAATCCTGTTATTAATAAAATAAACCTGTCCGTCTCTTTGCAGTTCGTAAGAAACTGCATCACGAATTATTTCTTCATTAAACCCAACAAGTTGTGTATCAACAGGCTGTCTGTTTGGCGGTGGCGTTTTAATTACAGATAAATCCCGCGCCGCCATCAATGAAAACTGCAATGTCCTGGGAATTGGCGTTGCCGTTAATGTCAACGTATCAACATTACTTTTTAAAGTCTTTAATTTATCTTTTACCGAAACTCCGAATTTATGTTCTTCATCAATAATTAATAAACCTAAATCTTTGAACTTAACACTTGCACTTGCCAGCTGGTGTGTTCCAATGATAATATCTACTTTTCCGTTTTTTAAAGCAGCTAATGTTTCAGATTTCTGTTTGGCGGTTCTGAAACGGTTCACATAGTCTACATTTACCGGAAAATCTTTTAATCTTTCTTTAAAACTTCTATAATGCTGAAAAGCCAGAATCGTGGTCGGAACCAAAATAGCAACCTGCTTCCCATCAGTCGCCGCTTTGAAAGCAGCACGCACAGCCACTTCCGTTTTACCAAAACCTACGTCTCCGCAGACAAGTCTGTCCATTACCGTATCGGCTTCCATATCTTTTTTTACATCAATGGTTGCTTTTTCCTGATCCGGTGTGTCTTCATAAATAAAACTTGCTTCCAGCTCATTTTGTAGATAAGAATCCGGTGTAAAAGCAAAACCTTTTGCCGTTTTTCTCTCGGCATATAATCTGATAAGGTCAAAAGCAATTTGTTTTACTTTGGCTTTTGTTTTCTGTTTTAATGATTTCCAGGCTGGCGATCCCAACTTGCTTAGAACAACTTCTTTTCCATCCGGACCGTTAAATTTTGAGATCTTGTGAAGCGAATGAATACTTACATATAATAAGTCACCGTTTTTATAGGTCAGTTTAAAACATTCCTGAATTTTACCATCATTATTCACTTTAACCAATCCCATGAATTTACCGATTCCATGGTCAATGTGAGCGATGTAATCTCCGATTTTCAGAGACATCAGGTCTTTTAAGGTAAGCTGTTCAGATTTTGCGAAGTTGTTTTTCGCTTTATACCTTTGATACCGGTCAAATATCTGATGATCTGTGTAGACCAAAAGTTTATGGTCATTATCTACAAAACCTTCATGAAGTTCAGATTTAAAACTTTTAAAAGGAACTTGATGTTCGAGCTCTTCAAAAATAGATTCGAGTCTTTCTTTTTGTTTATCCGTGGAAAAAGAGATCCATGTTTCAAAGCCTTCACCTTGCTTATCTTCTAAATCTTCAATTAATAATTCAAAGTTTTTATGAAAAGTAGGTTGTGAAGTCTGTTCAATTTTAACCTCAACAATATCTTTTAAACCTTCAATGGAAACACTGCTGAAATCAATTGTTTTAAATTTTTTATAATCAAACAAAAATTCCTGATCAGAAATAAATAATTCCTGCGGCGCTCTGTGAGCAATATCTTTACTTAAAGTTTCGAATTTTTCTAAAGACTTTTCGTAAAATGATTTAATCCTCTGAAGTCCTACAACACCATTTTTAGAAACTACAAAACTCTCTTTTGGCAACAACTGAAGCAAAGAGACTCTGGTTCCTGACACTGAAAAGTTCATATTGGAGACCAATTGAAGCTCCTTTACTTTCTCAATGGAAAGCTGGGTTTCAATATCAAAAGTTTTTATGCTCTCAACTTCATTTCCGAAGAAAGTTACACGATAAGGTTTTTCATAAGAATAAGAAAATACGTCTACAATTCCCCCTCTCACGGAAAATTCTCCCGGTTCGGACACAAAATCAGTCTGCTGGAAATTGTAGTGGGTAAGCAATTCATCCACAAAATCAAAATCAAGCTGGTCGCCCACTTTAATCTGATGAGAAATTGCTTTAAAATCTTCTTTCTTTAAAACCTTTTCCGATAAAGCTCCGGAATAGGCAACTATTACTTTCGGGGATTTGCCTGAATTTATTTTATTTAAAACTTCAGTTCTTAAAACCAAATTGGCATTCTGCGTTTTTTCAACCTGATAAGGCTCAAGGTGGGTTGCAGGGAAGTACAAAACCTTTTCTTTGCCCAAAAGATCTTCCAATTCTGTATTGACGTACAAAGCATCTTCCTTATCATCAAGCACATAAAGGATTGTATGCTTTTGCGTTAAGAAAAGCTCAGCAACAAAAATAGAAGCTGAAGAACCTGCACTTCCTCTTACAGAAATGTGTTGAGTATTTTCCAGTTGAGTAAAAATTTCTTTTCCAAATTCCTTTTTCAACAGATCCGGAAGAAACTTTTCGTTGATAGTTTTTAACTGCATAAATAGTAATGGTGTAAAACGACAAAAGCGATTTCGGGAGTTTTCCGAAACCGTTTAAGACAAAACAAATATAAGGATATTTTTTTCGACAATAAAAAAATGCGGATTGTTCAAAATTTAAAATAAATAAGCTAAAAATCATTAAATCTTAATTTTTTACTAAAAATTCTAATTAAAAGTTAAATTAATTCTATTATTTCCACTCGACATAGAATTTGGCAAATTTACCTTACAAAACTCTTAAAGAAATAATATTATGAAAAAAGCAATTAAAATTTTAGGTATCTTTATGTTGGTACTTGTCACGGCAATGTCATTCTCATCTTGCAGTAGAGATGATGATCCTACAAATAATGACTTCTTCGCCGGAACGTACAAAGGAACCATATCTTATAAGGATGGAGGAACAGACATTAACACTAATAGCGGAAGTGTATTTGTAACGAAAATTGCGAGTGGTACAAAGTATAATTTCGCATTTTCAAACAGTATTCCTGATCTTAACGGGATTGAATTTAATCAGGAAGGTGATCATACTCTAGTAATGGTAGGATCAAATGGCACATCTTATATCAGAATTGATAATAACGACTTGAAAATCCTATACATCAAGGATGGTAAAACCTGGACAGCCAACTGTACTCGTTAAACCAACTTTTCATACATATGTTAGGACCTGCTTTCGGAAACGGAAGTAGGTTTTGTTTTTATAATTGTTTTATTGAAGAAAATTAATTGAATAGAATTTTTTTAACGCAAGGGTTCGCAAGGGCGTTTCACTCAGCAACGGGTGTCTTTTGAAACAATATTTTCTGTGGTTATTTGTGAAAGTGTTTGTGGAATTTGTGTCTACCCCAAATACTTTTAATATTTTTTTAAGCTGTAATAAACTTTAGTTAAGTTTCTAAAAGTGAGTTTCTCAGCCTGATTTTTGTATAACTTTGACTCAAGAAAAACAAATAATACAATTATTATGAAAAAATTAATCACAGCAATGTCAATAGTATTGGGACTAGGATTTGCCACTGCTCAGCAAACTGCTCCCGCAACAGCTACCAAAGCCACTCATCAGGTAACAAAAACTGCTAAAACGGCAGATACAAAAGCTGCAAAAGCAGCAGACACAAAAATGGCAAAGCCTGCAACAGCGTCAATAACAGGTGTTAAAATGAAAAAAGACGGAACTCCTGACAAGAGATATAAAGAGAACCAACATCTGAAAAAAGACGGTACGCCAGACAAAAGGTATAAAGCAAGCAAATAAACTCAACTTATAGTTGTTATTTTCATAATCAAATTTCGAAGAACCGATGATACTCATTCATCGGTTTTTTTTATTTCATATTTCATTAAAATAGCATCAGATTATTTAGTTATTTATAAATTTGAACCATGTTAAACTTCCTAAAGAAAAATATAGCACTGTCTTGGGCAAAAAAACACGTCCGAAAGGCTGAAGAATTCAAGAAAAATGCAGAAAAAAACCAAGAAGATTTGCTTTTATCTTTAATAGAAACAGCAAAGAAAACGCTGTTTGGAAGAGAGCATGATTTTGAAAACATCAATTCTATTAAAGAATTTCAGGAAAGAGTTTCTGTTGCCGATTATGAAGACCTTAAACCATATATCGAAAGAGTAAAAAAAGGTCAGTCCAATATTTTATGGACAGAAACTCCGGAATATTTTGCAAAAACCTCCGGAACAACTTCCGGCTCGAAATATATTCCTATCTCAAAAGAAGGAATGCCATTTCAAATTGCCGGAGCTCAAAGCGCATTATTCCATTATATTTCTCAGAAAAACAACGCCGATTTTGTAAAAGGAAAAATGATCTTTCTACAGGGAAGCCCTGAATTGGAAGAGGTTTTCGGTATAAAAACAGGTAGACTTTCAGGGATTGTGGCTCATCACATTCCAAATTATCTTCAAAAAAACCGCTTACCGAGTTTAGAAACCAATATGATTGAAGATTGGGAAACTAAAGTCGATAAAATTGTTGAGGAAACAGAGAAAGAAAACATGACTCTGATCTCGGGAATACCGCCTTGGCTGATCATGTATTTTGAAAAATTAATTGAAAGAAACGGTAAAAAGATCAAACAGCTTTTTCCAAATCTTCAACTTATCGTTACCGGCGGAGTCAATTATGAGCCGTACCGCGATAAAATGGAAGAATTATTGGGTGGAAAAGTTGATATTATTCAAACATTTCCGGCTTCGGAAGGATTTTTTGCATTTCAGGACGATTATACGAAAGAAGGACTGTTGCTTTTAACCAATCATGGGATTTTCTACGAATTTATTCCTCTGGAAGAATACGGACGCTTCGACTCCGCTCAGCGTGACATGAAAAGATTAACCTTAAAAGAAGTTGAGCTTAATAAAGATTATGCTTTAATTTTAACGACAAATTCAGGTTTGTGGGCGTATTCAATTGGTGATGTTGTAAGATTTATTGATAAAAATCCGCACAGAATTTTGGTGAGCGGAAGAACGAAACATTTTACCTCAGCTTTCGGAGAACACGTGATTGCCTTTGAAGTGGAAGAAGCCATGAAAGCAACCGTAGAAAAATATCCTGCTCAGATCACAGAATTCCATCTTGCTCCACAGGTGAATCCTGCAGAAGGGCTTCCCTATCATGAATGGTTCATAGAATTTGAAAAAGAGCCGGAAAATTTAGATTTATTTAAAAATGAACTTGACGAGCAGCTAAGAAAACGCAACACTTATTATGATGATTTGATCTCGGGAAATATTCTCCAGAAACTTCATATCAGCAGATTAAAAAAGAATGCTTTTCATGAATATGCAAAATCTCAGGGGAAATTGGGCGGTCAAAACAAAACTCCAAGACTGGCAAATGACAGAAAAATAGCAGATTTATTAGAAATCTATAAATTTTAAACACATTTTTTTGATTCCGGAAACATATATTCGAAAAAAATTATAAATTTGGAAAACTAAAAAATTAGAATGAAAGCATCTGTACTTTTAAAATCATCTTTGTTAACGTCTTTATTTGTAATTTCTTCTTGTGCAACTACAAAATACTCAGAAGACATTTCTAAGAATAATTATTCTAACCTTGAAGCAGGAAAAATGTATGTGGTTAAAATGAAAGACGGTTCTAAAAATCAAAAAATGTTGTTCCGTAACGTAGATGGTGACAACCTTATTGGTACAGCCGGAAAAAAAGACAGCGCAGAAGTTATCATTCCAAAATCTAATGTAGCTTCAGTAAGAGACAGCAGAAAAGCGAGAATTACTGCAGGAGCTGTTGTGATTGGTGCAGCAGGTGTTGCGGCATTGGTTTTAAGTTCTTCAAGAGCTGACTAAAATAGATTTTATCTTTCAGCTTCTATTTGATTTATCATTTAAAAAATCATAATATCACTAGCCCTAAATGAATATTTAGGGCTATTTTTGTGAATGATTTCGTTTACCCCGCTAAAAACATTGCAAAATGTTGAATTCAGAAATCTTCTTACCGGGAGATTTTTTATTGTTTTAGCTTTTAGAATGCTCGCTACTTTATTGGGATGGTGGGTGTATCAATTAACAAAAGATCCGTTTTCGATCGGCTTGATCGGTCTTTCGGAAGTAATTCCGGCCGTAAGCTGTGCTTTATATGCTGGTCATGTTATTGATATGAATGAAAAAAAGAGGCTTTTACTGATTTGTAATTACGCTTATGTTTTTCTGATAGGATTATTGCTGATTCCGGCTTTCCTGAATGTACAGATGCATTTCACAGGACATCAGATCACCTATTTTATCTACGTTGTTATTTTCTTTACGGGGATTGCGAGAGCTTTTATCGGACCTATTGTGCCCTCTATGATTCCGAAAATCGTTAAAAAAGACAATCTACCAAATGCCATCACTCTAAATCAGGCAACTTTCCTTATATCATCTGTTTGCGGGCACGCAGTCGGAGGATTTCTTATTGGCTATTTTGGAGTAAAATGGACGTTGGTTGTTATCATTTCATTAATAATTTTCGCTTCAGTATTTTTCTGGCAATTAAAAAAACAATATTCTGAACATAAAAAAGAGGATGTAAACGTTGTTGAAAGTATGCGCGAGGGAATTTCTTATATATTTAAAACGAAAGAAATATTAGGCGCTTTATGCCTTGATATGTTTGCCGTTCTTTTCGGAGGTGCAGTGGCTATGATCCCGGTATTTGCGACCGATATTCTGAAAGTTGGCGCCGAAGGTTTCGGATTATTAAATGCCGCTTCCGATATTGGTTCAATGTGTATTATAACAATTCTATCAATTATTCCGTTAAGGAAGAATCAAGGAAAGGTTTTGCTTGCTGTAGTTACAGGATTTGGATTATGTATCATCGGTTTCGGATTATCACATATATATTGGCTTTCTTTTATGTTTTTGGTATTAAGCGGGATGCTTGACGGAATTTCAGTCGTGATCAGAGGAACGATTGTTCAGTTAAAAACGCCAGACCACATCAGAGGACGTGTTTTAAGTGTAAATTCTATTTTCATCATGTCGAGCAATGAAATGGGACAGTTTGAAAGTGGAGTTATGGCAAAATTACTCGGAGTAGTGCGTTCCGTGGTGTTTGGCGGTACAATGACCGTGCTTGTAGCGCTTCTTGTAGGAAGTACTAATCCCAAGCTAAGGAAAATGCAATATTAAAGCCTTTTCTCTCAATTTATTAAATAAATGATAAAAACTTCAATTCAACGTTAATAATTTTTTATATTTGCCTTATAAAACTTCCCCTTTATGAAAAAACTTCTACTCATTTTTCTGATACCTTTATGTCAGATATTTTATGCACAAGAAGATTGTGCTACAGCTTTAGCTGTTTGTGGAAACTCAGGGTTTTCCTACACACCTTCCGGATTCGGAACACAAGAGCTTCCGGACGGAAACTGTGGTATTTATGTAGAAAAATACTCTGTTTGGTATAAATTTACAATTGCCACAGCAGGAACGCTAACTTTTGTAATTACCCCTTTAACAACAGCAGCAACAGATTATGACTTTTACGTTTGGGGACCAAATGTTAATTGTGCTACTAAAGGAAACACTATTAGATGCTCGACACCCTACACAAGCGGGGCTACAGGTCTTAATATGACTTCAACAGATTTATATGATGGCGCCGGAACATCCGGTAACGGAGACGCGTGGGTAAAATATATGGATGTTTTACCGGGTCAGACGTATTATCTTTTAGTCAATAACTATTCAGCTAATACCAACGGGTTTTCATTAACTTGGGGCGGAACAGCTACTTTGGCTTCTCCATTTAATGATCCTGCTCTTACGCCAAACCCATTTATAGCGCCGGGAACGCCTAATGCAAACCCTGCAAACCCAAATGAGGTAATTGTTTGTACAAGTCCTGCAGTTTTTGATTTCAGTACTTTATCAGCGGGTATCATCAATAACAATCCAAATTTTACGGTAAGTTATCATACATCTCAAAATGATGCATTATCCGGAGCGAACCCAATTTTAACACCAATTACGGTTAATACAACAACGACGTACTATTACAGTATCCATTATACGGATCCTACAAACCCTACTAACCCGATCAACTCGTGCAGGCAGATAGGTACGTTTAAATTTAAACTCGGAAATATTACTGCTAATGATGTTACAATGAATGCTTGTAACAACAACAATGCAGGTATCGCAACATACGATCTTACCTCTACAGCTTTAGCCGTATTGAATGATCCTACTGCTACCCAGAAGTACTACCCTACAATGGCTGATCTTAATGCAGGAACCAATGAGATTACAAACCCTGCGAACTACGTATCTTCAACAGGCGTAGTTTATGTAAAAGTAACAACTCCTCAGGGTTGTGCCGATACCGCTACGATCACATTGAACTTCTTCCCGGTTGTAGTTGTAAATGACGCAACATTGAGAGCTTGTTTTATTGAAACTAACCCTTCAACAGGTTTATTTAATCTTACTAATGCTTCGGTTACAACACAGGGAGGTATAACTAAAAAATATTACCCATCTTTAACAGATGCAATAAACGGTACCAATGAAATTAGCGCCACAGCGGCAGCTGCATATACTGCTCCAAATGGTGTAATTTACATTAAAGTAACAAACGGAAACAACTGTTACGCTATAGCTAAAGTGACTCTAATTGTAATTCCTCCGGTTTATTCTACGGTGTTACAAGACAAGATCATCTGTATGGAAGACAAGACTACATTAGATGCAGGCCCTGGATTCAATGCATATGAATGGAGCACAGGAGCTACGACTCAATCTATCAGCAATGCAGGAGTTGGAACGTATTGGGTGAAATTGAAAACAGGAGACTGTACAGCAATTCAAACGGTGAAAATTTACCCTTCTGAGCAACCCGTAATCTCTACTGTTGATATTTCAACTAATAATGTTACAGTGTATGTTGTGGGTGGAACTGCTCCGTATAAATATTCAATGGACAACATCAACTGGCAGGATTCTAATATTTTCGCCAATGTACCTAGAGGTAACAACACGGTATATGTAAAAGATTCATACGACTGTGAGCCTATTCATGTTGAAATTGTTGTTCCAAACCTTATCAACGTGATCACTCCAAACGGAGATGGCGTAAATGATGTGATTGATTATTCTGCATTAGCAAATAAACAAAATCTTATATTCAACATTTTTGACAGGTATGGAACTAAGATCTTCCAGGCTGACAAGACTAATGGTTATAAATGGGACGGTACTACTAATGGTGGTAAAAAAGTTCCTACAGGAAATTACTGGTACTCTGTAACGTGGAATGAGAATGATAAAAAAAGTACTCCTTTCAAATACACAGGATGGGTAATGGTTAAAAACAGAGAATAATTAAGAATATATTAAAAAAAACCGCTTTTTCAAGCGGTTTTTTTTAATTCATGAATATTGTATTCATATTTTGTTAATATTTTCGTTATTTTTGTTTCATAAAAAGTCAGTTAAAAATGAAAAAATACCTACTTCTTTTAATCTTATTTTTTTCGCAATTATATTTTTCACAGTCGGATTGTATTACAGCCATACCCGTATGCGGAAATTCTGACCTGTCCTATACGTCTTTAGGTCACGGCGATGTTACGGAAGATCTTATGGGATGTCTTGCCTCTGATGAAAACCACTCAGTTTGGTACACATTCACTATCGCAACTTCAGGAACTCTAACCTTCATGATTACACCAAACGTTTATGCAACGGATTATGATTTTGGAGTATACGGCCCAAATCAGACTTGCGGTGCATTAAGCCCTCCCATCAGATGTAACTATGATGGCACAGATGGTCCTACGGGATTAAGCCTAACAATCACACATCCTACTGTAACAGGCAGATTGAGTGGTTTTATGAATGTAGTTGCAGGCGAAACTTACTATCTCGTAGTAGATAACTGGGATGGCAGTACAGACGGATTCTCATTAACATGGGGAGGAACCGCTACTCTAACTTCCGCATTTACAGACCCAGCATTAACGCCAAACCCCTTTATACCTCCAGGTGTAGCCGGCCCAACACCAGATGCTCCACGCGAAATCTTGAGATGTGCGCTGCCTACAACATTTGACTTTAGTACTTTAACTAATGCTATTTTAAACGGTAATCAAAACTTTACGATTACGTATCATACTACAGGTAATGATGCTGTAACAGGCAGTAACCCAATTACAGCTCCAATTACAGTAAATGCAGGAATAATATATTATTACAGAATAAAATACACAGACCCCGCAAACCCCACAAACCCCATTAATGGATGTTTCCAAACAGGAACCTTCAAGTTTGTCCAGGGAAATATTACCGCTCGGGACGCCACAATATATGCATGTAACAATAACAATATAGGTACGGGATTATTTAATTTAACAACAGCAGATGTTTATTCAGGTAACGTTACAAAAAAATATTACCCGACGATGAATGATCTGAATGCCGGAACTAATGAAATTACAAACCCTACAAACTATACTTCAGCAGAGAAAAAGGTATATGTAAAAGTAACAACAACAGACGGATGTTCTGATACTGCGGAGATCACATTAAAATTCTATCCTTTAGTGATAGTAACCGAAGCAAGTCTTGAATCTTGTTATATTGAAACAGCCATTACAACAGCAGTATTCAATTTAACAACTGCAACGGTTTCTTCGCTTACAAATCCACCTAAGAAATTCTACCAAACATTAGCTAACGCAACAAGCGGAACGAACGAAATAGGAAATCCTTCCATTTACATTAGCACAACAGGTTCTGTATATGTAAGAGTTTACAGTGCGGATGGATGTTATTCAATTGCCAAAATCAATCTTAAAGTTTTACCTCCTGTAAAATCAACTGTTCTTAAAGATAAAACAATCTGTCTTGAAGATAAAACAACATTAGACGCAGGCGCTGGATTTGACGGATACGAATGGAGCACAGGAGCAACTACACAATCAATTTCAAATGTAGGAGTTGGTGAATACTGGGTAAAACTGAAAACAGGAAAATGTTACACTTTACAATTAGTACATGTATATGCCACTCAACAGCCTGTTATCTCAAGCATTGATATCACAAACAATACAATCACAGTAAACGTAAACGGTGGAACTACGCCTTACAAATACTCTTTAGATGGTATTACCTGGCAGGATTCTAATGTATTTTCAGATCTTCCAAGAGGAGAAGTAAAAGTATATGTAAAAGATTTCTACGACTGTAACCCTATCGATGTACAGGTAACTGTTCCTAATCTTCTTAATGCGATCACGCCAAACGGAGATAACAAAAATGATTATATAGATTATTCTGCATTATCTTATAAGAAAAACCTGCAGTTTATCGTGTACGACAGATACGGAAACAAGCTTTACACAGCCGATAAAACCAGAGACTACAAATGGGACGGTACAGCAAGCGGTAAGAAAATTCTTACAGGAACTTACTGGTACAGTATCTCTTGGAACGAAAATGATAAAAACAATACTCAGACAAAATACAGCGGATGGGTACTTGTAAAAAACAGAGAATAATTTAATTCTTATATATTTAAAAATCACCTCAATTTTGGGGTGATTTTTTTATTAACACAGCCTGCCTTTTATTGATGGCATTTTAAAACAGATCTGCATGAAAATGTTAGTTACTATTTTCAGATTATTTTCGAAATAACCTATCTTTGCACAATGGCGCAGAAAGAAACATTATCATCTCTTACCCACGGAAACTTCGCGAAAGAGCTGTCAATTGCAGATGGAAAAATGCCTCCTAATGCAGTAGATTTTGAAAGATTGGTTATCGGTACTTTTTTAATTGATAAAAAAGGGCTGGATCATTCTATCGACCTTCTTACCCCTGAAGTATTTTACGATCCCAGACATCAGGTAATTTTCACGACCATTTTAAAATTATATGAGGGAAACCATCCTGTAGATCTTATGACGATTATTCAGGAACTGAAAAAAGAAGAAAAGCTTCTTTTGGCGGGTGGAGATCATTATATTGTAGAACTTACGATGGGAGTCAGCTCATCTGCGCATATTGAGTATCACGTTCGTGTTATTCTTGAAAAATATATTTTAAGAAGTTTAATTAATGTTTCTGCCAACGTGATCGATTCTTCATACAAAGAATCTACCGACGTTTTTGAACTTTTAGATAAAGCAGAACAGTCATTCTTTGAGATCACCAACGGAACCATCAAAAAAGGTTTCGACACCGCAAACTCATTAGTAAAACAGGCAATTGAAACCATTAAATCTCTAAAAGACAAAGAAGGAATCTCCGGAGTACCTTCAGGATTCAGAGATATCGATAAAGAAACAGGAGGTTGGCAAAATTCCGACCTTATCATTATTGCTGCCCGTCCCGCGATGGGAAAAACAGCATTTCTTCTTTCGATGGCGAGAAATATCGCTGTAGGACATAAAATTCCGATGGTACTTTTCTCCCTGGAGATGGCATCTGTACAGTTGATCACCAGAATGATCGCCTCCGAAACAAGAATTTCATCTGAAAAACTAAGAAAAGGAACTCTGGATGATGAAGAATGGCAAAGACTTTTCTCCAACGTTTCCGAGCTGGAAAATGCTCCGCTTTTTATTGATGAAACTCCTTCCCTTTCGATATTCGATTTCCGTGCAAAATGCCGAAGACTGGTTATGCAGCATGATGTAAAACTTATCATGGTCGATTATCTCCAGCTGATGACGGCCGGCGGTGGCGGAAAAGGCGGTGGAAACCGTGAACAGGAAATCTCCATGATCTCACGTTCATTAAAAGCAATTGCAAAAGAATTGAACGTTCCAGTAATTGCCCTTTCACAGCTTTCAAGAAGTGTGGAAACCCGCCCCGGAAAAAGACCTCAGCTTTCAGATCTAAGGGAATCCGGAGCGATTGAGCAGGATGCGGATATCGTGTCATTTATCTTCAGACCGGAATATTATAAAATTACCGTTTGGGACAATGATGAAGAAGGACAGGAAACGACAACTGAAAATCAAGCCGAGCTTATCATTGCAAAGCACAGAAATGGTGCTACAGCAGACGTTAGATTATCTTTCTTAAAACATTTTGCGAAATTTGGAGATATTGAACATGCAACCGGCGGAGGTTTTCCTTCTGATTTTGGAACGCCTGAACCAAGCGGTTTTGATAAAATTAAAACAACGATTCAACCGGGCGCAGCATTCGATTTGCCGGATAGTTCTAAACTTTCAGGTTCTTCGATGAACGACTTTGATGATGAAGATGATTTTCCTTTTTAAAATTTATTTTTATGATACCAACAGGTTTTTTTGAAATTGATAAAATAATTTACGGATTAGATACTCCTGCATTAGTTGTAATTGGAGGAACTTCAGGTGATACAATATCATTTCTGACTTCATTAATAAAGAAAATAAGTATTGATAATAAAATTCCTTCAACGTATTTTAATTTTCAATCTAACAATGATTTATTATTTAATCGTTTTTTGTCAAATATTACTGAAATTCCTCTTAAAAAATTTTTAACTAAAAATTTTAATGATGATGAGCTACATAAGATTTTTACTAAAGAAGCTTATTTAAATGATTGTCCAATCCGTTTCGAAGAAAAATTTGGTAATTTAACCATAGAAATATTCAGAGCAAAGATTGCAAATTCCATTCAACAAAGTAATTCACAAATCTTTGTTATTGACAATATAGAAATGTTACATAATTTATTATATAGTGGTGACAATAGTTTTCCAATTGACCAAACAATTCGAGAACTGAAATCAATCTCTAAAGAATTAAATATAACAATTATTTGTGGTTCAAATATTAACGACACCAATATAAATCAAAGACCAAATAAAAGACCAAAATTATTAGATTTCTATCACTATACAGAAATTGAAGAAACTGCTGATTTAGTGTTTCTTATATATGTTCCTGAACATTATAAAATTTCTATTTGGGATAATGATGATGAAGGACAGGAAACCACAACAGAAAATCAAGCTGAAATTATTATTGCAAAAAACAGAAATGGCACCACAAATAGTATGAGGCTTTCTTTTTTCAAAAATATTGCGAAATTTGAAAATTTAGATACATTTTATGGCTATAATGATTATAATAGTTTAATCAAATCTGATAAAATAAAAAACACTATTAATCTAGATTCAGCATTCAGTGTAAAAAGCAATACAACATCAATGAATGACTTTGATGATGAAGATGATTTTCCTTTTTAATCTAAAAAATTAAGTTTAAAGTTTAATAGTATTTAATTTCTACACATTCCAAATTTGAGAATCGAAATATACACAGACGGCGCCTGCAGCGGAAATCCCGGAAAAGGAGGATACGGAATTGTCATGCGCGTTCCTGAAAAAAATTATCAGAAAACATTTTCAAAAGGCTTTCGTAAAACAACCAACAACAGAATGGAACTTCTGGCTGTAATCACAGCGTTGGAAAAATTAAAATCTCCGGACAACGACATCCATGTTTTTACAGACAGCAAATACGTATCCGACGCCATCAACCAAAACTGGATCGCTGGATGGATAAAAAGAGGATGGAAAAATGTAAAAAATCCGGATCTCTGGAAAAAATTTATTGAACTTTACAATACCCACAAACCTAAAATGCACTGGATAAAAGGGCATGCAGGACATTTTGAAAACGAATTATGTGATAAATTAGCTGTTGCAGCCGCTGCTTCAGCCAACTTGGAGATTGACGCCTATTTTGAGTCTCTCGAAAACAACTCTCTTTTTTAATGTAATTTTAATAAATCTAAATTTAAGTTAACACTATTAATTATTTCTCCATTCAAACTACATTTCTTTACAAAATAATCATTATTTTCGGTAAAATTAACAGCAAATATATATTTATTGATTAGGATTTAATATCTTTACGCATCTAATTTAAACTGCGTTACTAAATGATAAAAAAACTACTCGCTTATTCCACTATTGTTTTTTCCTGTTTTTTTGGAAAAACTTTTGCTCAAACGTATCAGCTCACAGGAAATCCCGTAAATACAACAGGATGGGATATCGTTCCCTCTGCAATGGTTAATACAGACTTTATACAACTTACTACAGATCAAATCAGTCAAGTAGGGGGCATTAAACTCAACGCTCCTATAAATTTGAAATATTGTGATAAGTGGAGAGTAGAATTTGATTTTAGAATTGACGGGAACGGAACATATGCCCGGGGAGATGGAATAGCCTTCTGGTATCTGGCTAATCCACCGGCTTCCTACACAGTAGGTGGAGGTCTTGGAATTCCGAATAACGCAATAGGGCTAATGGTAGGATTTGACATCTACAACAATACTACTGATAGTGGCATGAGTAAAGTTCACCTTCTGTATGGTACAAATAATGTAAGTAGTGGCAATATCGAATTTAACAATACCGCCGGAAGCTCATTTCATTCTCCTGATCTTAACTCTACACTTCCTTTTGTAGGTGCAAATTTTAAACACGTAGAGGTAGTAGGACAAGTTGATCCCACAAACCTCAGCAATTGGATTATCACCATAAAAATAGATAATACACAAATCTTAAGTCAATCTTTTGCACCTTCTGGAGGTGCAACCACTATGACACAAGGGTACTTTGGCTTCTCAGCTTCTACAGGAGCTGCAAGTGCAAGACATTCTATTAAAAATGTAAAAATATACACTGATAAAGTTCCAATTTTACAACCTACCGTTACTCAGTCTTTTTGCCCTAATCCGGCAACAGGATCAGCAACAGTGAATTTAACTTCGTACAATAATCAATTCGTTAGCACTCCAGGTAACTACACTTTTACTTATTATGTATTAGGAAGTTCAACTCCAATTGCTAACCCAACAGCTTATCAATATAATGCCAATACAACAATAACAGTTGTTATAAAAGATAGCGCAGGAATATTGTGCGATAATGCTGACGCTAAGATACAGTTATCACTTTCGCCATTCAGCGCAAATAGTGCGACACTTACAGAATGTAACAATAACAATATAGGATCTGCAACATTCAATCTTACAACAGCGAATGTAACAGGTGTTCTCGGAGTTACCAAAAAGTACTACAAAACAATGGCAGACCTTAACGCAGGAATCAATGAGATCACCAATCCGACAGCTTACACCTCCGGAGCAGGAACTGTTTTTGTAAAAGTAACAACTCCACAAGGATGTACCGGCTCAGCACAAATAACCTTGAATTTCCATCCTCTGGTTGTTGTAAATGATGCTACTTTACGCTCATGTTTTATTGAAAGTGCACCAACAACAGCGGTATTTAATTTAACAACAGCAAATATTACAACGCTTGGCGGTACTACAAAAAAATACTATCTAACATTAGCAGACGCAACAGCAGGAACCAACGAAATTGTAAATCCTACCACATACATTTCAGCTAACACAACGGTATATGTAAAAGTTACCACTACCGCAAACGGCTGTTTCAGTTTTGCGAAAATAAATCTTGTTGTTTTAACTCCGGTTACATCATCAGTGTTAAAAGACAAGATTATATGTATAGATGCCAAAACTACTCTAGATGCAGGTGCCGGTTTTGACGGATACGAATGGAGCACAGGAGCTACGACTCAGACCATCACTAATGTTCCTGTAGGAATTTATTGGGTAAAATTAAAAACAGGAGGCTGTATCACAACTCAAATTGTAAAAGTAAACCCTTCTGTACAGCCTGTAATCTCAAGTATTGATATTAATAACAATACAATCACGGTAAATGTAATCGGAGGAACTCCACCATACAAATACTCTCTGGACGGAATCAATTGGCAGGACTCTAATTATTTCGAAAATCTCGCAAGAGGAGAAGTAAAAGTTTACGTTAAAGATTTCTACAATTGCGAACCCATCCAAGTACAGATCACGGTTCCTAATTTAATCAATGCAATTACTCCAAACGGTGATAACATTAATGATTTTATTGACTACTCTGCACTTGCCTACAAGAAAAACCTAGTTTTTACGATATTCGACAGATATGGAAACAAACTTTTCCAAGCTGATAAAATCAAAAATTACAGATGGGACGGCACTGCTTTCGGCAAGAAAATAATTACAGCTACCTACTGGTACACTATCTCTTGGAATGAAAATGACAAAAACAATACTCAAACAAAATATTCTGGCTGGGTACTTGTAAAAAATAGAGAATAATATTCTGAAAGCTCACTCCGATTTTGGAGTGAGTTTTTTTTATAAACTATATATCTAGCTCTCAGACTACTCTCAATTTTAGGACTTTATTGTTTATATTTTTAACCACAATTACATTTTTAACTATATAAATCAATTTTCATTATAATTTTATCAAAATTAATTACATAATTAACATTTTTAGAATATTAAATAATAGAAATTTAATATATTTACAACATTAACAACCCAACCAACTCGCTTCAAATGAAAAAAACTTTACTTACTTATTTTTACATCATTTTACTATGCTTGTCTGGAAAAATGTTTTCTCAGACCTATCAGCTTACAGGAAATCCTATAGTAACTACAGGATGGGACTTGGTCTCAAGCGCGAACATCGCTGGCGGTGATTTTGTACAACTCACCGCAGATCAAGGTGGCCTCTATGGCGCAATAAAACTTGCCGCTCCTATCAATTTGAAATATTGTGATAAATGGAAAGTGGAATTCGATTTTAGAATCGATGGAAACGGAACAGCAGCATTCGGAAGAGGAGACGGATTTACATTCTG
Source organism: Chryseobacterium limigenitum (assembly GCF_900114875.1). Taxonomy (GTDB): domain Bacteria; phylum Bacteroidota; class Bacteroidia; order Flavobacteriales; family Weeksellaceae; genus Chryseobacterium; species Chryseobacterium limigenitum. The sequence continues at coordinate 91,558 of NZ_FPKW01000002.1, read as the reverse complement.
GTACCTTGCGAATCCTCCAGCAGGATTTGTATCGGGGGGAGGTCTTGGAATCCCTGCAAATGCCAACGGACTGATGGTAGGTTTTGACATTTTCAACAACTCTACAGAAGGCCAAATGAGCAAAGTACATGTTTTATACGGTACCAATAATTTACCAGCAGGAAATTTCAATATCGAATATAATAACACACCTGGAAGTACTTTCCATTCTCCTGATCTTATCACAACCCAGCCTTTTGTAGGGCCAACTTACAAGCATGTTGAAGTAAACGGAGAAACAGATCCCGCAAATCCCGCAAACTGGCTTATCAAAATCAGAATCGACGGAGTATTAATTACTGATCAATCGTTTGCGCCATCAGGAGGGGCAATAGGCATGACAACCGGATATTTTGGATTTTCAGCAGCAACAGGAGGGGCAAGTGCCAGACATTCGATTAAAAATGCAAAAATTTTTATCGATAAAGTTCCAATTTTAACAAACACGATTACCCCTTTTGTATGCGTGAACCCTGCAACAGGAACAGGAACCATAGATTTAACATCATACAATACCCAATTTGTAGCAAACCCCGCCAATTACATCATCACTTATTTTGGCCCTGGCGGAGTACCCATTACAAACCCAACCAACTTTTCGTATTCAGGAAACACAACAATAACCGTAGTTGTTAAAGATCCATCATCAACATTATGTGATAACGGAGACGGTATTATTCAATTAAACCCAACCCCTTTCGCAGCAGTTGATACAACATTAACCGGATGTAACAACAATAATGCTGGAGTAGCAATATTTGACCTTACAACGGCTGCTGTAACAACGGTTGCCGGAGTAACAAAAAAATTCTACCCTACATTAGCAGATCTAAACGCAGGAACCAACGAGATTCTAAATCCAACTACCTATTCTTCTGCTCCGGGTTTTATATATGTAAAAGTAACAACTCCTCAAGGCTGCTTTTCTAATGCAAAAATTACATTGAATCATTTCGCCGTTGTAACAGTAAACGATGCAACATTAAGAGCTTGTTTCATTGAAACAAATCCTTCAACAGGTTTATTTAATCTTACGAATGCCTCCGTAACAACACAGGGAGGAATTACAAAAAAATATTATCCATCTTTAGCTGATGCACAAAACAGTACAAATGAAATTAGCGCCACAGCGGCAGCTGCATATATAGCTCCAAATGGCGTAGTTTATATTAAAGTAATAAACGGAAACGGATGTTATGCGATAGCAAAAGTAACATTAATCGTAATTGCTCCGGTTTACTCAACTGTTTTGAAGGATAAAACAATATGCATGGAAGACAAAACCACACTGGATGCAGGGCCCGGATTTAGTTCTTACCAATGGAGTACAGGAGCTACAACTCAATCTATCAGCAATGTAGGAGTTGGAACCTATTGGGTGAAATTGAAAACCGGAGACTGTATCGCCACTCAAAATGTAACAATTTCCCCTTCAGAACAGCCTGTTATTACCAATGTTGATATTTCAGCCACTACAATTACAATCAATGTGATGGGAGGAACTCCGGCTTATCAATATTCAATGGATAATATTAACTGGCAGGATTCTAATATCTTTAAAAATGTACCGAGAGGTGACAATAAAGTATATGTAAAAGATGCTTACGATTGCGAACCTATCGACATCACGATCGTTGTTCCTAATATTATCAACGTAATCACTCCAAACGGAGACGGAATAAACGATGCCATTGACTATTCTGCATTAGCGAATAAGAAAAACCTTGTCTTTAATGTATTCGACAGATACGGAGCCAAGATCCACCAAGGTGACAAATCTACAAGATACAGATGGGACGGAACCATAGCCGGAAGAAAAGTCCCTACAGGAAGCTACTGGTACTCTGTAACATGGAATGAAAATGACAAGAAAAACACTCCTTTCAAATACTCAGGCTGGGTATTGGTTAAGAATAGAGATTAATACAATATCGATTTCAAATAATAATAGAATCACTTCATTTTTTTTGGAGTGATTCTTTTTTGCATAATTTAATAAGAGATATTTCGTTTTAAGCTTATTTTATTCACATCCAATTCCTAAATTTGTCATATGAATTATTTGGAAGCTTTAAGCAGAAGATATTCTGTAAAGAAATTCAACAACGAAATCATTCCTCAGGAAACCCTTCACAACATTCTTGAGTCAGGAAAGCTGTCAGCAAGTTCGCTTGGCCTTCAACCCTATAAAATTACAGTGGTGGAAAGTGAAGAAATGAAGCAAAAATTAATTCCCGCATTTTATAATCCATCACAAATATCTACATGCTCTCATCTTATTGTCATTATTTCAAAAAAGACAATTGGAGAAAGCTATATTCAAGGTTATTTCAATCATATTTCTGAAGTAAGAGATGTCCCTTTAGCGAACCTCGATCTCTTCAAAAACAGTATCAATCAACATATTACTCAAAAAAACAACGATGAAATTTTCAATTGGGCAGAAAAACAATCTTATATAGTTTTGGCCAACTTAATGTACGCTGCGGCTATAGAAAATGTTGACACGTGTCCTATGGAAGGCTTCCGCCAGGATCTGATTGAAGAAATTCTAAACATCGATCCCAAAACAGAAAAAGTGACCGTCACTCTGGCATTAGGTTACCGTTCCGAGGAAGATCATTTCCAACACATGAAAAAAGTAAGAAAACCAAACGAAAAATTGTTTAAATTTATTTAATTATTTAGACGATTGTACTTAAAGCAAGCATATGATAAAAGCGGATGTATTAGTAATTGGTTCCGGTATTTCGGGACTTTCTTATGCCATAAAAGTTTCAGAACAACTTCCCGATGCCAAAATAATCATTGTTACGAAATCTGATGAAGACGAAAGCAACACCAAATACGCACAAGGCGGTTTAGCGGTAGTTACAGATTCTAAAAATGATAATTTTGAAAAGCATATCGAGGACACCATGCGTGCCGGAGACGGTGAAAACAAACGCGATGTTGTAGAAATGGTCGTAAGAGAAGCCCCTGCAAGATTCAACGAGATCGTAGAATGGGGCGCCAATTTCGACAAGAAAAATGGAGAATTTGCTTTAGGAAGAGAAGGCGGTCATACCGAAAACAGAATTGTTCATCATAAAGACATCACCGGTTTCGAGATCGAAAGAGCCCTTTTGGAAACGGCTAATAAAAGCCCCAATATTGAGATCTTGGATCATCATTATGTAATCGATATCATTACCCAGCACCATGTTCCGGGGAAAGAATTAAACCAGGGAGACATCCATTGCTATGGAGCCTACATTTTAGATGAAAAATCTAAAACGATAAAAAAAATCACTTCCAAAATCACTTTGGTTGCAACCGGAGGAGCCGGACATGTTTACAAAAACACCACCAACCCAAAAATTGCAACAGGAGACGGAATTGCTTTTGTAGCCCGCGCGAAAGGTCAGGTTTCAAATATGCAATACTATCAGTTTCATCCAACAGCCTTGTATAGCAAAATTGATGGAATGTTATTTTTAATTTCTGAAGCTGTCCGTGGTGATGGAGCAAAATTAAGAACAAAAAGAGGTGAAAAATTCATGCACAAATATGATGAGCGAGAAGAATTAGCCTCAAGAGATATTGTAGCAAGAGCCATTGACAATGAGATGAAAGTTTCCGGCGACGAATATGTTGGCTTAGACTGTCGCGATATGGATCACGAAAAGTTTTTGGAACATTTTCCTAATATTTATAAAAAATGTAGAGAAGAAGCCATCGATCCTTTCACTCAATTAATTCCTGTAGTTCCGGCTTGTCATTATTTGATGGGTGGAATTGAAGTTGATAAAGACGGACAATCATCCATCAAAAACCTCTTCGCAGTAGGAGAATGCACAAACTCAGGATTACACGGAGCCAACAGACTCGCTTCCAATTCCTTACTTGAAGGTTTAGTTTTCGGGCATAATGCTGCGATGAAAACAATGGCATTACTTAATCAAAATAATTTCAACTTTGATGATCTAAAAGCTGTTCCGGAGTGGAATGAAGAGGGCATGAAAATCATGGACGAAATGGTAATTGTTTCATATCTAAGAAAACAACTTCAGGAAATGATGAGCGACCTTGTCGGAATCGTAAGAAGCAACAGACGTTTAACTATGGCGCTACAAAAACATCAGGAAATTGCTGCCGCCGTTGACGAGATCTACCACTACTCTATTCTTTCGCCACAATTGTCTGAACTGAGAAATTTAACAACCGTTGCCCACCTCATCATCACCCAATCTATGGAAATGACCGAGAATAAAGGAGCATTTTACAATAAAGATTTAGCTTAAAAAGCATACAAAATGAAAAGACCAAACTACGTTACAGATAAAGTTTTAAAACAATTCATAAAAAACGCCTTAGAAGAAGACATTCAGGATGGAGACCACTCTACCCTTTCTACCATTCCGAAAGAACTGGAACAAAGTGCGAAACTTTTAGTTAAGCAAAACTGTATTTTGGCAGGTGTAGAATTGGCAGAAATTATTTTTAAAACTTTTGATAAAAACTTAAAAGTTGAAGTCTTCATTAAAGACGGAACTCCCGCAAAAGTTGGAGATGTAGCTCTAATTGTTACCGGAAGCGCAAGATCTATACTTTCCACAGAAAGACTTGTCTTAAACTGCATGCAGAGAATGAGCGGAATCGCAACCCTCACCAATGACTGGGATTCCCGATTAGTAGGCACAAAAACTAAACTTTTAGATACCAGAAAAACAACTCCTAATTTCAGAGTTTGCGAGAAATGGGCAGTTGCAATCGGCGGTGGAACCAATCACAGATACGGTCTTTACGATATGATCATGTTGAAAGACAACCACATTGATTACAACGGAAGTATCACCAATGCTGTGAAAATGGCCAAAGATTATATCAAAAAGAACAAGAAAAAACTAAAAATAGAAGTCGAAACCAGAAACCTTGAAGAAGTTGAGGAAGCCATCAAAGCAAAAGTCGACAGAATCATGCTTGATAACATGGATGTAAAAACCATGAAGCTGGCTGTAAAAATGATTAACGGCTCTTGCGAATCCGAAGCATCAGGAGGAATCACCCGTGAAATGTTAAAAGAAATCGCATCCACAGGAGTGACTTATATCTCTGCAGGAGCCCTAACTCATTCGGCAGAGAATATGGATTTGAGTCTCAAAGCGGTGAAATAGCGTTGTATTTTTAATAAAAACAACCCCTATTTGTTAAAAATTCAATAATATGATTTTTTTCATACGAAAAGTCGATTTTAGTTTAAATTTCTAACAATCAACATATTACAACTTATTAAGATTGAGTAAAAATTAACATACAGTTAATATTAGTTAAAATTTATTTCCCCAATTTTGCAGAAAATTAAATCTAACTATTACTCACGATTATGAAATTAATCAACAAATCGATACTGACTGTAGCTATTACATTGTCTACAGCTAGTGTTTATTACGCTCAAGAAACTAAAGACACTGTAAGTACAACCAGGTCTAAAGATATTGAGGAGGTAATCCTAAGAGGTGTTACTGATATCGCTAAAGATAGAAAAACACCAGTAGCGGTTTCTACAATTAAAGCTGCACAAATCCTTGAAAGACAAGGAAATCAAGAGCTTGTTGAATTACTAAATACAACACCTTCCGTATATGCTACAAAAGGTGGTGGTGGTTTCGGAGACTCTCAGATTACTATGCGTGGTTTCGAATCTAGGAACATTGCAGTAATGGTAAACGGTATGCCTGTAAATGATATGGAGGGAGGTACTGTTTATTTCTCAAACTGGACTGGATTGTCTGACGTTACAAGTACACTACAGGTACAAAGAGGTTTAGGATCTTCTAAATTAGCTATTGCTTCTGTTGGGGGTACTATGAACTTCTTAACCAAGTCTGCAGACATGAAAAAAGGAGGTGTAATAAGATTAGGAGTTGGTAATGACGACTATTTTAAAACATCATTTGCATACAATACAGGTAAATCTAACGATGGATGGTCTTCATCTATTTTAATGAGCAGACAGGCAGGAGGTACTTACATTCAAAATACTGATTATGAATCTTATGCTTATTACTTTGCATTAGGATGGGAGCCAAATAAAAAACATAACTTCCAGTTTACTTTAACATCTGCACCTCAGTGGCACGATCAAAGAACTTTCTCTCCAACAATTGGAGATTATATCAAATACAACCCTGATCATGATAATACTCCAGACAGAACATATAACTCTGATTGGGGATACTATACTAATTCAGAAGGAAAAAGCGTTTCTTTAGCTAACAGGTCAAACTACTACGCAAAACCTGTAATGATGCTTAACTGGGACTTTAATATTAGTGAAAAATCTAAATTAAGTACAGTACTATATATGTCTAATGGTAGAGGTGGTGGAACAGGCGATTTAGGAAGTTATTGGACTGGAAAATTCAATAGCAGTGGAAACCCAACAACAACAAATATTAACTCGTACAGAAGAGCAGATGGGACATATAACTATGACCAAATTTTCGCTCTGAACAACGGATTAAATGCTGGAACTCCATATCAAGTCACTGATCCTGTAACAGGAAAAAAATCAACAGTTAGAGACGGTATTGTAAGAAGAGCGAGTATCAATTCACATAACTGGTATGGTATCTTGGCAAACTTCCAACATAAAATCAATGATAACTGGAATATCTCAATCGGTACAGATGACAGATACTACTATGGATATCACTATCAAGTAGTTTCTGATCTATATAATGCAAATTCTTATCAAGAAATCGCAAATAAAAACGTAGTTCCTTACAATGTTTCAAAAACTTATGACTACAAGCAACTTTCTTGGAACCCATTTGGAGGAAAAACAGCTCCTTTAAATGAGCAAATAGGATACAGCAACGATGGAGAAGTAATCTGGTACAGTGGTTTTGGTCAAGTTGAATATTCTAAAAATAATTTGTCTGCATTCTTACAGGGGTCAGTTTCAAATCAAGGATATCAAAGAATAGATAATTTCGTTCAGGATGGAGTAACAAAACAACAAGGACAAACAGTTAATACTAAAACAGGATTCAAAAACCTTTTTGGATATAACATTAAAGGGGGCGCTAACTATAACATCAATGAAAATCATAACGTTTTTGCAAACATTGGTTATTACAGCAAACAACCTTTCTTCAACTCTGTTTATCCTAGTAACTTCCAAGTAGTTAATCCAACTTTAACTAATGAGAAAATCTTCTCTGCAGAAATTGGCTATGGTTTCAGATCTTCAAACTTTAGTGCTAACGTTAATGTATACAGAACTTCTTGGGGAGACAGATGGCTAAGAAGAACTAACCAAACTTTTACATTACCAGACAATACTACAACTACAGGATATGCTGAGATCAGTGGTATTACTGAAATTCACCAAGGAGTAGAATTTGATGCAACTTATAAAGTTACAAACTTCTTAGAACTTCAAGGTATGTTCTCTTGGGGAGATTATTATTACAAGGGTAATGCTACAGGAGCAGCGTTTGACGACAACAATAATCCGCTTACTTTATCCGGTTCTTCTACATCTACAACTCTTTATTTAGATAAAGTAAAAGTTGGAGGAACGAGCAACAACAGTATCCCGCAAATGACAGCATCATTAGGAGCTACTGTAAAACCAGTAAAAGATCTTAGTATTTTTGGAACTTGGAGATATGTTGGAAAATTATATTCTTCAATTGATATTGCAACGTTCTCTAATGAAGCAGCACAGGAAAAAGGAGTAATGAAGCTTCCTGATTTCAATTTATTTGATTTAGGAATTTCTTACAAAATCAGACTAAAAGATGCTGCTCAATACTTCACAGTGGGAGCAAACGTTTATAACTTGTTTGATACTACTTATATTTCTGATGCTTCTACAAATAATTTCACTAAAGGAGTAGGAGATTTTAAAAATAACGCAAATGCAACAGCTCAACAACAGTATGACGCATATTTGAGTACATTATACAAAGGTATTGATCCATCAAACCGTGTATTATTCGGATTCGGGAGAACATGGGCTGCAACATTATCATTCAACTTCTAATAATATAAAAACATTAGATTTTATAAATATCAATCCCGGCTTATCGCCGGGATTTTTGCTATATTTGCTTCTAGAAAAAAAGAAAAAATAGGATTATGGATTTTTACAAGATTTTTCTTAGTGCTCATAAAGGATTTGGGTATTTAGAGTTAGTTTTAATAACATTATTTGTTATTGCCCTTTTAACTACAATGTTCGGATACAGTGGAAAAGTGAATAAATTTCTAAAGAAGACCACGCTCTTCACAATGATTTTTTTCCACGTGCAGTTCTTAGTTGGAATATGTTTGTTATTCATATTCTCACCAGGTTTCAAAGCTGCTTTAGATGCTGGAACATTAATGAAAGATGCATATAGCAGACAAACATTTGTAGAACATCCATTCTCTATGCTGATTGCAGCAGTCTTAATGACAATTATCAACAAGAAAGTAAAATCTAGCGATACTATTTCTTTGAAAATTGTAATTATGGGATTAATTGCAGTTGGTCTATTTGCATTCGCGTTTCCATGGACAAGAGTCTTTGGAGCTTAATTATATATTAATTTAAATTTTTTAATCAAACAATGAAAGTAGCTGTAGTAGGTTCAACAGGAATGGTTGGACAAGTGATGCTTAAAGTTCTCGAAGAGAGAAATTTCCCTGTAACAGAATTAATTCCGGTAGCTTCGGAAAGATCTATTGGTAAACAGGTGAAGTATAAACAGGTAGATTACACTATCGTAAGCATCGACGACGCTATAGCTGCCAAACCTGATATCGCAATTTTCTCTGCAGGAGGTTCAACATCGCTTGAATATGCACCGAAATTTGCTGAAGCAGGCATTACAGTGATCGATAATTCTTCAGCTTGGAGAATGGATCCTGATAAAAAATTAGTGGTTCCGGAAATCAATGCTAATGTATTGACGAAGGAAGATAAGATCATTGCAAATCCAAACTGTTCTACGATTCAGTTGGTGATGGTTTTAGGTCCATTAAACAAAAGATATGATTTAAAAAGAGTAATTGTTTCTACTTATCAGTCTGTAACAGGAACTGGTAAAGCTGCTGTAGATCAATTAAACGGAGAAATAAACGGAGACGACTCTGTTGCAAAAGTATATCCTTATCAAATCTTCAAAAACGCACTTCCACATTGTGACGTTTTTTCTGATGATGATTATACAAAAGAAGAAATTAAATTAATGAAAGAGCCTAAAAAGATTTTAGGTGATGATACATTTAATTTAACGGCAACTGCAGTAAGAGTTCCGGTTCAGGGAGGACATTCTGAAAGTGTAAATATCGAATTTGAAAACGAATTTGAACTTGATGAAGTAAGAAAAATCTTAGCTGAAACGCCGGGAGTAATTGTAATGGACAACGTTAAAAACAACGAATATCCAATGCCTTTATATTCAGAAGGGAAAGACGAAGTTTTTGTCGGAAGAATCAGACGAGACCTCTCCCAGCCCAAAACACTGAATCTCTGGATCGTAGCAGACAATCTGCGAAAAGGAGCTGCAACCAACGCAGTACAGATCGCAGAATACCTGGTAGCAAACAACTTAGTATAAACTAACAAAATAAAAAAGAGTCTCAAAATTGAGATTCTTTTTTTTATCAAACTTATGAACGTTCAGAAGAATATCAATAAAGATAAAATAGGCTTTCAAAAATGGATCGCTGTTTTTGGAGTTATCTTATTCATCGGGAAGCTCGTTGCATGGAAACTTACAAATTCCGATGCTGTGTTTTCTGATGCGATGGAAAGTATCGTCAATGTCATCAGTGCATTTATGGGGCTTTACTCTTTACATCTTGCCGCGAAACCGAAAGACGAAGACCACCCTTACGGCCACGGAAAAGTAGAATTCGTAACATCAGGAATAGAAGGTGCTTTAATCGCCATTGCGGGCATCATGATCATCTATGAAGGCGCAAATAGTTTAATTACAGGTAAAATATTAAACAAACTTGACTGGGGAATCTGGATCATTGCCGCAACTGCAATCGTTAACTATTGCCTGGGATATATTTCCATTAAAAAAGGAGAAAGAGAAAATTCTCTGGTTCTTATTTCCTCAGGGAAGCATCTTCAATCTGATACAATTACAACGTTGGGTGTTGTAATAAGTTTAGTGATTGTTTATTTCACCAAAATTTATTGGATAGATTCTGCTGTCGCCTTACTTTTTGGAGCTTACATCATTTTTGTAGGGTACAAGATTGTCCGTAAATCCTTAAGCGGAATTATGGATGAACAAGATCCTGACTTATTAAATCAGATCGTTGCAGTTCTTGAAAATAACAGAAAAACAGAATGGATTGATATACACAACATGAAGATCCAGCAATTCGGAGCTTCCCTGCATATCGATGCTCATATCACACTTCCTTGGTATTACACCCTTCGCGATGCCCATAAAGAAATGGAAAACGTGATTATTCTTTTAGCTAAAAATACAAAACGTACCGTAGAATTTAATTTTCACATGGATGACTGCAGAACTGTTTCATGTCCGGTTTGTCAGATCGCAGACTGTCCTGTCCGCGAAAGAGAGTTTGTAAAAAGAGTTGAATGGACGGCAGAAAATGTAACCAGAGAAATCAAACACACCGTACAATAATTTCGATTTAGGTAAAACATTTTTAAGTTTTGGATAAAGCCAATTGATTAGATTGTTATGTTTTAAACGGACAAAAGCCCGTTCCTATTGATGAGAAAATTTGTGTTATTCGTGAAGAAGATTAATGGGAATTTGTGTTTAGAAATTTATTTAATTTCTTTCCCCCATTTGCTTTCTATAATAAAACAACGGAATAATCAACAGCAAAATCAAAGGCTGAATTACAAACCTTCTCATATAAAAAGAAAACAGATAACCGATTTCAAACCTGTCAGAAATGCAATACAGATAAATCGGGAACGTAATTAAGAAAATAATTGTGATCAGGAAAGCTCCCTGAATCGTCCATTCTTTATTTTTAAATATAAAATGAATGATCACACACGAGAAAAATAAGTTTAAAATAAATCTGAAAAGGTGTCCGACAATTAACCTTCCCCACTCAAAATCAGGAAAAGGAATATTTTTATTGGCTTCATGAAAATAGTTAAGAAAAGGATCATAGAAGATCGTGTCTTCAAGCGCTCTCACACCTATAAGTCCCAAAACACCTGTTATTACTAGAAACCAACTAAGAATTTTCATTTTTTAAAGCAAAGAATTTAATCCAGACAAGCCAAAGCAGAACCACAGTTCCGTAAATCACAGCCGGAAAAGCATAATCATGTGCAATTTTCCCATATTCTTTATGATCCGTAAATACAATATTCAAACCTGCAATCCTCAGTACATTCATAACATGAAGCAGTAAAAGACCAATCAGCACAAAAACAAATGTCTTTACACCTTTATAAAAAGCAAAAACAAAAGATACAAACAGAATCATTACAGAAACAGCATTGCATCCCTCCACCATTTTTGTCGCATAACCCGTTTTCACATGAAACCAAACCGATTCACCTGCAATATCATCATATAATTTTGTAGGATAACTCATGGAATTCTGAACAAACATCACCTGATCGGCAATTATTTTCGAAAAGGTGTCCAACCCCAATCCTTTAAAACCATTCAGATAAAACTGATACCCAAAAAGCAGCACCAGATAGATGATTATGAAACGCAATAAAATGCTTAAAACTGGTTTAAAATCCTTTAGCATGACGCAAAGATAAAAAATCAACTGATAATTAGTATATTTGTTTCCATATTATGACTTCCGAAAACGCAAAACGATTTTTTGAAAACTATATCGGTGAAAAATCTTATGAGTTCATCACATTAGCCCAAAGCGGTTCTGCGAGGGTAAATTTCGTGGCAACATCCGATAACAAAAAGTACATTATCACTTACAATGAAAATCTTCCTGAGAATGAAAGTTTTTTTTATTTCTCAAAGATATTTTCTGATTTAAACCTTAATACTCCTACTATTTTTGTCATTTCTGATGACCGTAAAATATATATTCAGGAGTTTTTGGGCGCGAATACACTTTCTGAAATCATTTCAAAAGAAGGCTTATCCGAGAATGTAAAATCTTTGGTAAAACAGACGTTGGAAAAACTTTTTCAGCTTCAAATTCAGACACAGGAGAAAATAGATTTCAATAAAACTTTTGAATATGAAAGCTATGATGAACTTCCCGTAATCCACGATTTATATTACTTTAAAAATTTCGTGGCCGATGTTCTGGAGCTGGAATATCACAAGTCTACCCTACTGAAAGAATTTAAAAAGATCGCCAACCTCATCGAAAATCTTGAACCGAAAGGATTGATGATCCGTGATTTTCAGGCGAGAAATTTGATGGTGAATGAAAATAATAATGTTTCATTTATCGATTATCAATCTGCGATGCAAGGACCGCTGATGTACGATGTTATTTCCTTTCTGTTTCAGGCTAAAGCCAATTTCCCTGAAGATTTAAAAAATGAAATGCTCGAATTCTACATTCAGCAATTTGAAAATAAGGAAACTCAGATTCAACTAAAAAACTCGGTTAAGCCAATTCAGCTAATGAGATTCTTACAGGTTTTAGGAGCTTACGGATTCAGAGGATTGATTCAGAGGAAACAACATTTCATTGCAAGCATTGAAAAAGGAATTGAAAATATTACAGAATTTGCTCAAACCTGGGAAAACATGAAAGATTATCCCGAGCTTGAAAAAGTGATACAACAGTTGAGTTTGGAGAAAGCAAGATTGAAAATTGAAGAAATTTTAAAAATATAAAGCCTTCGACTCCGCTCAGGCTGACACTGCATATTGGCAGTTAGTATTAGCGATGTCATCCTGAGCGGAGTCGAAGGATCTATTTAAACAAAAAACTAAGCTTAGATTCCTCAGGAATGACAAAAGAGACTGAAAATATAAAAAAATAAATGATAAGTGATCATTAATAAGCGATTTCCGAAATCAATGATCATTTATCAATAATCAATAATACCATAAAAAAATGCTACACATAGACATCCACAGTTTTTCATACAAAAAAGGAGGAATTCCTAAAGACGAATCAGGAAACGGAGGAGGTTTCACTTTCGACTGCAGAGGAATTTTAAATCCCGGAAGAGTTGAAGAATATAAAATTCAGACAGGAAACGACATCGGTGTTCAGGAATATCTTGAAACAAAAACCGAAATGCCTAAATTTTTAGAATTAATAAAAAGCATCGTTTCCATCAACATCGATAATTATCTGTCAAGAGGCTTTGAAAATCTGCAGATCAATTTCGGATGTACAGGCGGACAGCACAGATCAGTATATTCAGCGATAAAAATTGCTCAGTTTATTGAAGAAAAATATGGCGAGAAAGTTGAGATCAGCCTTCACCATGACGAACAGCACCATCTGAATTCATAAATGATTAATTTAAACCGCTTATTTTTTATCAATTATCATTCATCACTTATCAATTATAAATAATGAAAGCTTTAATTTTTGCAGCAGGAAAAGGCACCCGTCTGAAACCTTTTACAGATCATCATCCAAAAGCTTTGGCTAAGGTGAATGGCATTCCGCTTTTAGAAAGAAATATTAACTATTTAAAAAGTTTCGGGATTAATGATTTTGTCATTAACATTCATCACTTTGGAGATCAAATAGTTGAATTTTTAAAGAAAAACAATAATTTCAATTGCAATATTGAAGTTTCGGATGAAGCCAATGAACTCTTGGAAACCGGAGGTGGTTTGATTTTTGCTAGAAGATTCCTTGATCATGGGGAAGATTTTTTGATCATGAATGCTGATATTTTAACCAACATCAATATCACAGATATGGTTAAATACCACAAAAAGATAAAAGATTTTGCTACTTTAGCCGTTTCGGATAGGGAAAGTTCAAGAAAACTGCTTTTCAACGATGAATTGGTTTTAAGAGGCTGGCTCAATGTACAAACCGGCGAGCAAAGGCTGGCAGAGTTCAATAAAGGATTCAAGGCTTTGGCTTTTAGCGGGGTGCATTGTATCAACCCTATCATTTTTAACAAAATAAAAAGAACAGGCAAATTTTCTGTTATGGAAGAATATCTGGATCTGATGCAGACCGAAAAAATACACGGTTTTGTACACGACAGCATCCTGATAGATGTAGGAAGACCAGAATCTGTAATAGAAGCCGAAAAACATTTTAAATAATCTTCATGATGGAACTTGATGGCACAAGGGATGAAAGTTTAGTAAATCCTGAACTTAATATTAACGAAACAAAACTTCACAACAGTTTAAAGCAAAAAGCCTGGGACGAGATCATTACCAAGGACAGCTGGATGGTTTTCAAGGTGATGGCAGAATTTGTGGACGGCTATGAAAAACTGGCTAAAATTGGCCCGTGTGTATCTATTTTTGGCTCTGCAAGACTAAAGCCGGAAAGTAAATATTACGAAATGGCCGTAGAAATTGCTGAGAAAATCACAAAAATCGGTTTCGGAATTATCACAGGAGGAGGCCCCGGAATTATGGAGGCAGGAAATAAAGGTGCTTTCAATGCTAAAGGAAAATCGATCGGTTTAAATATTGATCTGCCTTTTGAACAGCATTTTAATCCTTACATCAACAAGTCCTACTCCATGAATTTTGATTACTTCTTCGTAAGAAAAGTAATGTTTGTAAAATATTCTCAAGGTTTCGTCGTAATGCCGGGAGGATTCGGTACCTTGGACGAGCTTACGGAAGCAATGACGTTAATTCAAACCAACAAAATAGGGAAATTCCCAATCGTTTTGGTAGGTTCTGAATTTTGGAGTGGATTACTTGACTGGTTTAAAGAAACTTTGTTAAAAGAAAAAATGATCGCAAAAGATGATCTTGATCTTTACAGAGTGGTAGACACGGCTGATGAAGCGGTTGCACACATCAAAGCGTTTTATGACAAGTATTCTGTGAACGTGAATTTTTAATTGGCATATTATTTGTGAACTATAAACTACAAGCATGATTGTAAATCTATTAATTAGAATGAAAAAACTTTTATATATATCAGGAATATTAACATTTTTTGTGTTAATGAGTTTCATGAATGTAGACTTTTTCTCTTCAATGACTAAAGTTGATTATATTGATGGAAGCAAGACGTTGAAGTTTACCACAAAGATGAATACGAACCATATTTCGGATGCCATAAAAATAAATCCCAACACAGCAGGATTTGAAGCGGAAGTAAAGAAATATGTAAATAATAACTTTGACGTGTACGTTAATGGTTCTCCAAAGACAATTACCTTCACAGGTAGCCAAGTAAGCGGAGAAACAGTTTGGGTATATTTTGAAACCAGCGGAGTTTCAGACATAAGTACCTTAAAAATTAAAAATACAATACTTTTAAGCGCTTTTCCAAAGCAGATTAACCTGGTTAATATTGCTTATAAAGGAAGTCAGAAAACAATGAACTTCCAACGAGGAAAAGAAGTGAATGAAGTTTCTTTTTAAAAGAGAAAATTTAATTTAAATAATAGACCACTGTTTTTTGCAGTGGTTTTTTTGTTTTATTTTATGATAGAAAATATACTTTTAGATTATATAGTATTTATCAAAACTTTTGAGGATTTAATTCGATCAGAATATCAATTATCTCATGACCAAAGAATTACATCAGGAATAAATTTCTATTTTCAAAGAGAAAGTGAAATTGATAATTATAAATACAGATTTCATGGTGCTGGTTGCCGATTAGAGAAAGGTGATATCATTTGTGAATACAATTATTATATAAATGATATTACTTTTACATTATGGGCTATTAAACAATTCATTATCACAAATTCTAAGTATCAAAATGAAAGCTTAAGTGATAAATGTTTAGAATTAGAACTATACAAGTTTATAGAAAGTGGGCATTTATCTTGGAAAATAGAAGATGGAGTTGCATGGGAAATCTATCAATTCAATAAATAAAAAAACCGCCTTTTGGCGGTTTTTTTATATTTAATATTTATATGTTTTATTAGTTACCAACTACTCTTACGTTATCAAGCTCCCAAGTTGCAGCAGCTGTTGTTGTAGAAGTATATTTAAATGCAATACGAACATTTTTGTTTGCAAAAGCATTTAAGCTGATATCACCAGAATACGTCCAAGTATTGAATGCCGTATTATTAGGATCTAAAATCGCTGATAAAGGTGTCCAAGTAGTTGTAGTAGGATTGCCACTGTAGTTATCTGTTACAAAAACTTCAATAGGGCTTCCTGCATATCTTACATCCGTTTCAAAAGATAATGAAGCAGAAGTAAATCCTAGTAATGAAATAGGTTTAGAAATCAACCAGTCTTCATTAGCATTATTAACACTAGCAAAACCATTCATTACAACACAAGGCTTAGGATTTCCAAACTGTTGGATATTCCAGATCTGAGCTCCTGTAACGCTTACGGCATCCCAGTTGTCTGAAAGAACACCATCGAAACCTTCGAAGAAGAATCTTTTTCCTCCAAAGTTTACATCTTTAGTACTTCTTATAAGCATTTGCCAAGAAGTATTGTAACGGCTTACAACGAAAGTAAGATCACCTTTTCCTTCAGGTACCAAAGTAGAACCGAAACTAGCAAAACCAGAGTTTCTGATAATTGTAGCATTTCCCGCTTGATCCACGATATTTCTATCTGTATCAACTCCTGCTCCTGCTACATAATTTAGATATTTTTTACCTATTTCTCCTGCAGCAAACTGTACATTCGGAACTTTTACCAACATGTTGATATATTTTTCGTCCTGAGCAATTTTAAGAGTTGCTAAATCCAAAGGCTTCATTGCTGCGATATCAAGACCATTTCCTGTACAAACTCCTGAAACGTATCTGCTAACTAAAGATCCTGGAATTCTTCCGATATCAAAACTTGGATCTACTGAACCAAGTTTTACCGCTCCTCTGTCTGTTCCTAGTCTAAGACCTTTAGCATTGATTCTGATGTGCGCTCCTACAGGAAAATCTGCATAGTTACTCGCTCTGTCAACCTCAATTTGAAGACCTACTGTAGGATTTTCAGGTTTATCCTGGAATGAAATTGTTTTGTAGAAATTTCCGTTTTCATCAGAAGAAACTACATAACCGTCAAAGATTTGGTCAGTATTAATTAAAATATATCCTGTAGTCGGTGCCTGTGCTTTGAAAGCCGCCATTGTCATAGTGGTCGCAGCAAATTTATTCTCACATTTGATTGGTGGCGTATCCCACTCATCTTTTTGCACACAAGACGTAATAGAAATTGCTGCAAATGCAACTCCTGTTACTAAATTAAAATATTTCTTTATGTTCATTTTAATAATTTTTAAAGTAGTTATTCGTATTTTTCTTAAAATCTAAACTGTAAATTCACAAAATATGATCTTCCCTGAGTATACCAATATTTCGGAGCAAACAATGAAAATTCTCTGTCAAGATCCTGAGAAAAAGTAGGATACTTAGCATTTCTTGTTTGTTCGAAACCTCCTGTAATGTATCTTTTATTATCTAAAATATTATTAACAGATGCAGAAATCAGAACATAATATTTACCGATCACCCAAGATTTCCCTGCATTAGCATTGAAGAAGAATGAAGATGGTAATTTATTTGGTTCTAAAACTCTTCTAAGATCAGATTCTGTTAAACCGTAAAACGGTGTAGAAGAAGTACTGTTTTGAGTAAACGATTCTGTTCTCACCAATGAAGATGGATCAAGATAATTATCGTCAAAATAATTCCAGTTAGCACCTACCCACCAATATTTAGGGTTGTTATAACGAAAACCTAGTGAGAACGCCTGCTGAGGAGTTCCTCCCTGACGATAGTTTTTAATATAAGATTTACCTACACTTGTGTAAGAAAGCCCGTTGGCGAAAATACCTGCCGCATCTGAAGCAAAGTAAGTCATCGGATCATTTTTATAAGTGTACTGCCCATAACTAGCTAATCCCTGTAAAGATAAAGTAGGAATAACTTTAACATCAAATCCTAATTCTACTCCCATATTTCTTTTCTTAACATCAGTCATCACCTGAGTTACAAAAGCACTCTGCACGTTGGTTTGGTTACCATCTGCATCTACACTTTCCAAAGGGATACCATCAGCAAAGAATCTTTGTACTGTAGTTTCGTTGTTTGTGTCTACTAAGAAACCTGTTAATCTCATTTTCAAGAAAGGTGTAGAGATCACATAACTAAGGTCGTTAGCGTTAACAACCATATTCTTAACATTAGGAGCTGTAGATCCGTTTACCCTAGGGTTAATGAATAAATCTTCCAAGAATGGCGCCTGAGAATAATATGCTCCGTTGTATACAATGAAGTTTCTACCATTCACTTTATAGACAGCCTGTCCTTTCATTCCATAAGTCCAGAAGTTGTAATCTGCTCCTTTTCCTTTAGAATCTTTATATAAATAATGGTTGAATAATCCTTCTCTGCTTGAAGTAGAATATCCTGCCATCGCAGAAACAAATACATCAAACTTTCCTGTAGAGAATTTCAAACCCGGATTTACTTTTACTTCCTGTCTTCTGAAAATGTAGTCGTAAGTCATTCTATCACCTACTTTTTTCGTTACATTTTGTTCTCCTTCATTATATAAACCAGATTTCCCCGGTTGGTTTGTTGCCGCAAACGGGTCTTTGTTCAGCACAAAATCAGCACCTAGAAGATCATTTACTTCTCTGTATTGCTCAGAACGGTAGTTTTGATAAGATACGTTTAATAAGAATTTAGTCGTATCATTAAAATTGTGAATAAAATGCGTTGCGGCATTCCATATTTTATCATCGCTTACGTCATTTACAAGATAATACAAAGCTCTCTTTCCTGTTTGACCGTAATAATTGTCAACAGGCTGCTGCATATTTCTTCTGTAAAGTCTGTCCCAGTTTAACTGAGTAACATTCGGATCTCCAGACTGCCATCCTGCCAATGAAGTCTGATACGCATCCTGAGACGTCGTTGTAACTCCGTTTGGACCTAAAACAGAAGCATTAGGATCTAAAGAATCATAATAACTTGGTAGGTTTCTGTAATAAGTTGGTGATGGATTTTGTACATTCTGCCAATCTAAACGAGATCCTTTATCTTTACCAAACTGATAAGAAACAGACGTCCAAAGACTTGATTTTTTATTGATTTTCCAGAAATCCTGAAGCTGGAATAAAGGCTGAAAACCTTTTCTTACTCTCTCACTTCTTTGCTCGCCATCCTGATATCCCCAATAAGAATTATAATGTACACCTCTGTAATCATAAACCTCCTGAGTACTCGGACTCGCTGTAGATCTTCTGTAAGGCGCACCGATAGCATTAAATGTTATAGTGTGCTTATCACTGAATTTTTTCTCAATACCAACGTACGCGCCGTAAGCATCATAGAAAGTTCCTTCCTGAATTCCTTCTTCTGCCCATCTTCTGGCTCCCATTACCGTAAACGCCCATCCTTTTTTGCTCATTCCTGAGGTATATCTAAGAGATGTTCTGTTTCTGTAATTTCTGTTCGTTAAAGATTGAGTAAACTGGAATCCTTTTCTATACTCACTAGCCTTCGTATTTTTATAAATAACCGAGCTGTTTCCACCGAATGCATATTCTGATGGTGAATGATTTGCTGAAATTTCAGGGTATCTTGTGATCTCGTTAAGACCACCCCAGTTTCCAAAGTCAACATTACCGTTATCAGATTTAACCATAGAAACACCATTTAACATGGATTCTCCTGATCTTCCGTCAATTCCTCTTGGACGGAACCAGTAAAATCCTAAATCAAATGCCGCGATTCTGCTGAAGACATCCTGAGAAGACTGTAGCAAACCTACTGTAGAAGCCTGGCTGTTACTGCTATCGTCATCATCATCGCTGTCTATGATTGCCAATCCCTGATCTGCATTTGTAAGGGTAGGATAAAGAGTAATTGCTCCTAGATCCTTTCTTTTCTCGTCACTGATTACATCAAACTCCATTACTTTTGTTTCGTAATTCGGTTTCGCAATCATAATCTGGTAATGCCCCGGCTGCAAATCAACAAACTGGAAATATCCAATTTTATCGGCCGTTACATCATTGTCGCTCCCTTTAAGATCTACTTCTGCCCTTTCAACGGGCTTCCCATCAGCATCTTTAAGATACGCAAATACAGTAGTCTGCGCAAAATAAAATGAAGCAGGAAGTAAAGTAAATAAAGAGACTAATGATAGTTTTTTAATCATGAGTATATTATTTTTTTTTAAATACTTTTTACCTTAATTATCAATAGGTTAAAACTTGGGGGCACAAATTTAGTCAAAATTTATAATTAACAACTTTTTTAACATTATTTTTTCTTAACATTGCAAGCTTTTAAGATAAAAGCAGGTAGCTCTTCATTAAATTATTATAAATTTACAAATAATTAAAACTGAAAGAGTTAAAAAAAAGTAAATTTGTCGATTAATTAATTTTAATATTAAATGAGAAAATTTTTAAGTTTCATTGCCGTGATTTGTACGGTAATGACTTTCGCACAACAGCAAGGTAAATTAAGAAAAGTTGCCGCAGTAGGTTTTTTAAATGTAGAAAACCTTTGGGACACGATACGTTCCGCAGATTATATAGACGGCACGAAAGACATAAAAAATCCGGCTTTTCACAGAAGTATTCCTTTGGATTCCATTAAATTTTTAGAGGCCGAAAAATATGACGGAAACTGGAGCGACAGTTCTTTAAAAGGTAAAAAAGTAGTAAGATATCAAAGTGGTTCTGAAGAGTTTACACCCAGCAGCGGTAAAAATTACAATACTAAAATTTACAACGCAAAATTGGCTAATGAAGCTAAAGTAATCTCCGAACTTGGTTCACAATACACGAAAACAGCTCCCGCAGTTGTTGGTTTAATTGAGGTTGAAAACAGACAGGTTATCCAGGACTTAATTAAGCAACCGGCTTTGGCAAAATTCGATTACGGAATTATCCATTACAACTCTTATGACTACAGAGGAATTGATGTTGCTTTGATCTATCAAAAAAGAAGATTTACGGTAACAAATTCTCTAAAAAAAGAACTGAAAGTTTACGGTGACGACGGAAGAAGAGAATACACAAGAGATATTTTGGTAGTTACAGGTTTCCTTGATAATGAAAAAGTGGCATTCTTTATGAATCACTGGCCTTCAAGAAGAGGTGGTGAAGCGATTTCTTTACCAAAAAGAAATGCAGCTGCAGCTTTACTGAAACAGCAAATGGACAGTATAAGAACAGCAGATCCATCAACGAAACTTTTTGCCATGGGAGATTTTAACGATGACCCTGTGAGTTCAAGTTTAAAAAATCATTTAAAAGCTCAGGCGAGTCCTAAAGATTTAAGCGATGCAAATCCTTATCTTAATTTGATGTATCCATTGTATAAAAAAGGAGTTGCTTCTTTGGCTTATCAGGATGCGCCAAACTTGTTTGATCAGATTATTGTTTCTAAGAATTTGATTTCCGATCAGGTAACGAAAGAATATTCTGTTTTTAAAGCTGAAATTTATGCTCCGGCATATTTAGTTAATAAAGAAGGAAATTATAAAGGCTATCCTTTCAGATCCTGGAATGGGGATCAATTTACGGGAGGTTACAGTGACCACTTTCCGGCATTTGTCATTCTTCAAAAAGAACCTTAAAATATAAAGCACTCGATTCGGGTGCTTTTTTTGTGTAACTTTATGAGCATGAAAAATTTAATTTTAATATTATTTATCATATTTATTCCTTTTAGTTGTTCATCACAAACCAGCCCTAAAAGTGATCCGGAAAAATCAGAAATGAAACCTGAGAAGAATGATGATGGCGAATGGGATATTACCGTAATAGACACCCAATTTGATTATTTTCTGAGCGCCATTGCAAAACCGATGAGCCAATATTCAGAATCTTATTTAAAAACTAAAAATACATTTCTGGTAAGCGAATGGAACTCATATTATACATCCGGACGATACCGAAATGTTATTGAATCTTCCATAGATTATGATCCGAAAGAAAATTATGGCCTAAAATTCGAATATAAGCTGTATCAGGTTTTTGCATATGTAAACTGGAAATACGGATTACGCATGAACGGACTTTCCGGAAGTGATGCTATATGACAATAAAAAAGGTTCAGAAAATTCTGAACCTTTAATTTTTATATTGTCTGAAGATTATTTGTTGAATAATTCCTCAACTTTATCCCAGTTTACAACAGAGAAAAACGCTGAAACATAATCAGGTCTTCTGTTTTGGTAATTTAAATAATAAGCATGCTCCCAAACGTCTAATCCTAAAACAGGAGTTCCTTTAATGTCCGCAACAGGCATTAACGGGTTATCTTGGTTTGGAGTAGAAGAAACAGAAACAGAACCGTCAGCATTTTTAACTAACCAAGCCCATCCAGAACCAAATCTAGTTTTAGCAGCCTCAGAAAAATCTGTTTTGAATTTTTCAAGACCACCGTAAGTCTCGATAGCCGCTTTTACGTTTCCTACAGGCTCATTGCTTCCCCCTGGAGTTAAAATTTCCCAGAATAAAGAGTGGTTGAAGTGACCTCCACCGTTATTTCTTACTGCAGGCTTGTCAGTTCCAGTCTGGCAGATCTCTTCGATCGTTTTTCCAGCTAATTCTGTACCTTCAATTGCTTTATTTAAATTGTCGATATATGCTTGGTGATGCTTTGTATGGTGAATCTCCATAGTTCTTGCATCAATAGTTGGCTCTAATGCATCGTAAGCATATCCTAATTTTGGTAATTCAAATGACATAATTTTATTTTTAATGTTATAATTCAAAGTTAGCCAATAAATGACCGATTATCAAAAATTGGGGATTATTTTAATAAATCTTTAACATTGATATAGTAGATTCTATAATACTTTTAATTAAAAAATTTAAGTTTAGAAAAAATCAAAACAAAAAGCACAGATATAAAACCTGTGCTTCTCATTTAACAATATTAAATTAAATTATTTATTCATGGACATCAAGAACTCTTCATTATTTAAAGTTCCTCTGATGTTTTTATTTACAAATTCCATTGCTTCAATAGGATTCATTTCAGAAAGATATTTTCTGAAGATCCACATTCTCTGCGAAGTAACCTCATCTAGCAATAAATCGTCTCTTCTTGTACTTGAAGAAATAAGATCAATAGCTGGATAAATTCTTCTGTTTGCAATTTTTCTGTCTAATTGAAGCTCCATGTTTCCGGTACCTTTGAATTCTTCAAAAATAACTTCATCCATTTTAGAACCTGTATCAATAAGTGCTGTTGCAATAATCGTTAAAGATCCACCGCCTTCAATCTTTCTAGCCGCACCGAAGAATCTTTTCGGCTTGTGAAGAGCATTTGCATCAACACCTCCTGAAAGAACCTTACCGGATGCAGGCGTTACCGTATTGTAAGCTCTTGCTAATCTTGTAATTGAGTCTAATAAAATCACAACATCGTGTCCGCATTCAACCATTCTCTGAGCTTTCGCTAAAACAAGGTTGGCCACTTTTACGTGCTTATCTGCCGCTTCATCAAATGTAGATGCAATAACTTCTGCATTTACACTTCTTTCCATATCGGTAACTTCTTCAGGACGTTCGTCGATCAAAAGAACCATCATATATACTTCCGGGTGATTGGATGCAATAGAATTAGCAATATCTTTCAACAACATCGTTTTACCGGTTTTCGGCTGTGCAACGATCATTGCTCTCTGCCCTTTCCCGATTGGCGCGAATAAATCAACAATTCTTGTAGAAAGCGTTGAATTATCTCCTGCCAGGTTAAATTTCTCTTCAGGGAAAAGTGGAGTTAAATATTCAAAAGCAACACGATCTTTTATAAATGCAAGATCACGGCCGTTAACTTCTACTGGTTTTAATAAAGAAAAGTATTTTTCACCTTCTTTTGGAAGTCTTACGATACCTCTTACCGTATCACCAGTTTTCAACCCGAAATTTCTGATCTGTGCTGTTGAAACATATACATCATCCGGAGAAGAAATATAACTGAAATCTGAAGAACGTAAAAATCCGTAGTTATCCGGTAATATTTCTAAAACCCCTTCAATACTTACCATTCCATCAAAATTGAACTCTTTTCTGTGTTGTTCATGATGGTCTTCGTTTCTGTCAGAATGCCTGTTTTGATTTTGATTAGGGTTCTGATTCTGATTCGAATTTTGGTTTTGATTTTGCCCTTGGTTAGGATTTTGAGCCTGTCCATGATTAGGATTTTGATTTGAACTCTGACCTTGGTTCGGGTTTTGGTTTTTATGTTGGTTTCCACTGTTCTGTGGATGGTTTTGTCCTTTTTGAGGTCTGCCCTGCGGTTGTCTTTGGGCGTTGCCAGGCTTTTCTTCTGCAACAGGAGCAGATTCCTGAGGTTCTGTATTTTTAGGAGCTTGCGTTTTTTCCTGAACAGGGTTTTCTACATTGCTTGTATTTGTAGGAAGCCTTTTTCTTTTTTTCCTTGCTGCTTCTGCCTTCGCTGCCGCATCATCATCATTTGCAGTTTCAGCTTTTGGAGCTTGAGGTTTTACTTCTTCGGAAACAATTTCTTTTTCAACAGCTTTTTCTTCTTCTTTTGGTTTTGTTTCTACCGGAGCTTTTGCCTCAGGCTTTGGTTTTGGCGTCCTTTTCGGAGCAGCCTTTTTTACAGGAGCTTTCGCTTCTTTCTCTGGCGGATTTTCTTCAGTATTCATACTGCTTTCTGTGGCGTTGAAATAATCTTTTGCAACTTTAGGGTTAGAAGCCTGAAAATCAAGAACTGCAAAGATTTTATCATTCTCATTGCTGTTTCTTGCAACTTTAACGCCCAAATCCTTTAAGATTTTAGTCAGTTCCGTTACGGATTTTGACCTTAACGTTTCTATGTTAAACATATTTAATGTAAAAATGTAATTAATTGTGAGTAAGAAAAGTAAGTCCGGTGACTATTGTTTTCAAGTACATTGTATAATGCAAATCTACACTTATTTTTGAATTGTGCAAAATTTATACTACTTTTGCCTAGAATTAAATATTCAATGCTACAAAGAATACAGACTATATGGGTTTTTCTGGCAGTTTTAGCTGCTGTGTTTCTGTTCGTTACAGGACAAGATGTTGCCGTTTTCGGTACCATTCCTGTGATAAATATTGGTAGTGTGGTACTTGTTTTGGTTGGATTACTAAGTGTATTCAGCTTTAAAAACAGAAAAAGACAAATTTTGCTGAATCATATCAGCATCATTATAAACGTTTTGTTGATTGGTGTATTGGCGTACTGGATACTAAGCTTACCCGGAGGAATTCAACTTCCTGAGAAGGGTATTGAGCCGATTTTTCCTTTGATAGCGATTATCTGTCTGCTTATTGCAAACATTTACATCCGTAAAGATGAGAGGCTCGTGAAATCTGTAGACAGACTTCGATAACCTAAACAACGATTTTTTGAGTAGAACAGCTTCTTTTTAGGAGCTGTTTTTTTGTTTTTGATTTCTAATTTTTTCTTTTCTCCCACAGATCAGTGGGAAACAAAATTTATACAGCTTATTGCAACATTTTATTTTAAATTGCGACAGATTATTAAAATTTATCTATTCATGAAAAAACTAGCTTACCTTACTCTATCCCTTTTCTCAGCATTTACTTTCGCACAGGAAGTTTCTAAGGAAAGAATAAATACTGTAATTTCAACGTTGGCATCAGACGAAATGAAAGGCCGTGAAATCGGAACTCCTGAAAATGATAATGCAGCAAACTATATTGCAAAGCTTTTCAAAGAAAATAATTTAGAATATTGTACAGGAAATTCTTATTTGGTGCCATTTACTTATAAAGGGAAAACTGTTTATAATGTTTGTGGTGTTCAAAAAGGAAAAACTGATAAATATCTAGGTTTCTCAGGACATTTCGATCACATCGGAATGAACAATAAAAGTGGCGATAATATCTATAACGGAGTGGATGACGACGCAAGCGGAATCACAACCTTAGTCGGAATCTCAGACTATTTTAAAAATAAAAAACCTGAATTCTCAATGGTTTTCATGGCATTTAATGGTGAAGAAAAAGGAATGCTGGGTTCTACAGCAATTGCTGATGATAAAAATTTAGATAAAATTTACAATAATTTATATGCTCTTTTCAATTTTGAAATGGTAGCTACAGAATCTCAATTCGGGAAAAATGCAGTTTTCATGACGGGTGATGAATTTTCTGATCTTGATGAGCTTTTCAATAAAAGTGCAGTGAACGGATTAAAAATCAACGCCGATCCTTATGCTTCTGAACAGTTATTTTACAGATCAGATAATGTCAACTTTGTGAAAAAGAAAATTATTGCTCACTCAATTTCTACAGCTGATATGACTAAAATTAAACATTATCACCAAGTGAATGACGATGTAAACATAGTTGATTTTGATAATATGAGTCAGATTATCAATAATTTCGGGAAGACACTGGAAAAATTGAGTCCTAAGAACTTCGCTCCGAAGTATAATGATAAGGTGAAATTTTAATAAAGAATAAAAGAGCGTTACCCTATAAAAGTAGCACTCTTTTTTTTAAATATAGATTTTAACAAAATCACGTTGTAACAAAAAAGATTCTATTGGGACATATTAATTAAAGTAAAATAGGATTTAGAACGTCTTATCATTATATTTTAATTAATTTTGCTATCCAATTTTTCATTGAATGAACGAATATAAAAAAATACTAAAGTTCGCGAGGCCGCACCAAAAATACATTTACGGAAGTTTATTTTTTAATCTAATGTATTCTTTATTCCAGATTGCATCCTTAGGAACTATTTTACCGGTTTTAGGAATGCTTTTCGGAACCATAAAGCCAGAGGAATACAAATCACCACCTGTTTACTCAGGAGAATTTCTTGATTTCTTCTCTTATATAAAGAATTATTCCAACTATTATGTACAAAGCTTGGTTACAGATTATGGCTCGTTGAAAGTACTTGCAGGGTTGTGTATTATTACAGCTTTTACATTTTTATTGAGAAATGTATTCCGATATTTAGGTTCATTTTTATTGATTAATTATCGTGTAGGGGTCACAAAAGACCTTCGCGGTGCTATGTATCGCAAAATATTGTCTTTACCTGTTTCATTTTTTACGGATAGCCGAAAGGGAGATATGATGTCCCGTATGTCGAATGATGTAGGGGAAGTTGAAGGTAACATTTTAGGAAGTTTAGTTGAGCTTATTAATGCTCCGTTTATGCTGATCAGTACATTGGTTACTTTATTCATTTTAAGCCCTCAAATGACCCTATTTTCATTATTGGTTTTACCTGTAATGGGAACCATGATCGCTTTGATCGGGAAAAGTCTTAAAAAAGATTCTCACGAAGCTCAGCATGAATTGGGAACATTATTTTCTATCGTAGATGAAACTCTGAAATCATCAAAAGTGATCAAGATTTTTAATGCTGATAAAATAATGGATAACAGATTTATGCAATCCATGAACAGATGGCTTTCCAGCTCGATAAGTCTGGGTAGAAAGAAAGAATTGGCATCTCCAATGAGCGAATTTCTGGGATCAATTACATTTTTGATCATCGCTTGGTACGGAGGAAAGCAGATTATTGTTGAACAAAGCATTTCACCTGCCGATTTCTTGGTATTTTTAGGAATGTTCTTCCAGATATTACCTCCTGCGAAAAGTTTATCAAGCTCAATTTCTAACATTCAGAAAGGAGAAGCTTCTTTGATGAGAGTATTGGAAATCCTGGATGCAGACGTAAAAATTGATGAAGTTGCAAATCCTGTTTCAATTTCAACACTAAATAATAACATCGAATTTAACAACATTGGATTTTACTATGATAAAGACAATGTAATTCTTAAAAATTTCTCAATTACAATTCCAAAGGGTAAAACTGTAGCTCTTGTAGGACAAAGTGGTAGCGGAAAAACAACCATTGCCAACTTACTAGCAAGATTCTATGATGTTTCTGAAGGCGAAATTTTAATTGACGGAGTGAATATCAAACATTTAAAATTAAAAGAATTCAGAGAACTTTTAGGAATGGTAACTCAGGAATCGGTATTATTTAATGATACGGTTTACAATAACATTTTGATGGGTAAGCCTGATGCCACGAAAGAAGAAGTAATTAATGCTGCTAAGATTGCTAATGCAGACATCTTCATCACTCAGCTTCCTAATGGTTATGATACCAATATCGGAGATGATGGAGGCAAACTTTCCGGAGGTCAAAAACAAAGGGTTTCTATCGCGAGAGCGGTTCTTAAAAATCCTCCAATTATGATTCTGGATGAAGCAACTTCAGCTTTGGATACTGAATCTGAAAAATTTGTACAGGATGCCCTTGAAAAAATGATGGAAAACAGAACATCCTTAGTTATCGCACACAGACTTTCAACCATCCAAAAAGCAGACTGGATCGTTGTAATGGAAAAAGGCGATATCGTAGAACAGGGAACCCACCACGAACTTATTGCAAAAAGAGGAGTTTATAACAAACTTGTTGAGCTTCAGAATTTTGATTAAATCTTTTTAAATTTTTATTTAAAATGAACCCGATACAAGAGTACTTCTACAGAATTAAAGAGCCTGAAAGAAGTACTCTTCTTTTTTTAAGGCAAAAGATATTAGAATCCGATAAAGAAAATATTACTGAACCCTTGAGTTTCGGGCTTCCATTTTTTAAATATAAAAAGAAAATGCTGTGCTATTTATATTACAGCAAAAAGCATAAGAAGCATTATGTAAGCTTTTATCATGGTGACAGAATTGAACATCCAGAATTGATTCAGGAAGGCAGAAAGAAGTTTAAAATCCTTTTGATTGAGATGGAAAAGGATCTACCTGTAGAATTGATTTTGAGTTTGATTCAGGAAGTTAAAACTTATATTAAATAAAAGGCTCGGGCGCGACTTCGTCGCACCCGAGCTTTCCATAAAATGAATTATTATATTATTGTGTATTAATTCCGCTAAATTCTGCTTGCTTAATTGCCCAAGCAATCATATTTGCGAATAAAATTGAATTCTGAACCTGCATACTTCCTGCTGCATATCCATTTCCCGCACTTCCGTAAGTAGATTTTTGAACAGGGAAATAACCTCCCGAACCTGGAGCAACAAAAGGCTCAATAGTAATACTTGGATATTGGCTTCCATTTGCATTTTCATTACTTAAAAACCCGCCATCTCCAAACCAGATAAAATTTAAGCTACTGTTTCTAAGACCTGAAATACCCGTTCTTGCAGTTGCACTATTAATTGGTTGCGCATAGCTATATGGAACAAATCCACTTGTTAATCCAGCAACATTTACTGTTGTAGAAGCGTCTTCGCCCCAGTTTTTGCCTCTTACATCTCCAAAAGGACCATTTAAAATAGGGTCATCGTTATTTGACAATGCATAAACCGAACCTGCGCCACCTCCATAAGAAGCCGAAATTGTAGGATCTGAGTATATTCCTCTTAATAAATTCTGTGCAGAACCTGTATCATCTGTTAAAGCAATTACAACACCTTTCTTATTTAAATAGCTTGCAATATATCCTGCATCAGTAGTATTTGGAGTATAGTTATATCCAATGATGACAATATCCGGTTTATTATTAAGGGCAGTCTGAAGAGCAGCCGATGATGGCGAATTTCCTAAAGAAATATGGTTAAACCCTTCATATTTCACAATACTAGAAGCTGTTGTTCCAAAATTAGTAGGAGAATCCATTAAACTTCTTGAAGGCCCTGTATAAGCACTATATCCATAAGCTGTTTCATAACCAATGTGCAATACTGTTTTCTTCGGAATTACCACGATAACATTCACGCTACAAGTTGTTGAAACTCCACCCTGGCTATCAGAAGTAATAGTAAGTGTTTTTACACTTGTAGAAGTCGGCGTTCCTGTTCCGCTCAATGTAATATTCTGATTTCCGGTAGCTGTAAAAGTACCAGAAGCACTGAAGGAAATTCCATCAACCGTATTTGTAGTAACTGTATAACTTCCCAACGCAGAAACATTCACTGGTAAAGTAATTGTATTTGAAGCCGTAAGAGCCGTTCCTACTTTGTAGACTCCATTCACTGTTGCACTTCCGCAACTCATCGTATAAACCCCTGAAGGGCTCAAAACCGTAATAGAAATTGGCGGCGTACAAGTAACATCAATTCCGTTTGCAGTAAGATCTACAGTATCCGTTTGGATATTTTGCGGAGTTCCCTGCCCTAAAACCTGAACCGTCTGAGTTCCCGTATTTAGAAAAACACCCGTTCCATAGAAATTATATCCGTTTGTTGTTGTTCCGGAAATAGTATAATTTCCAACTTTAGTTACATTGACAGAAATACTCAGATAGTTAGAGTTTGTAAGTTCTTTACCCTTCACATAAGCTCCCATCGCTTTTGAAGCAGAACAGTCAACGGTGAAAACAGACTTTCCAAGTTGACCGCAAACACTTTTCCATTCATCATCAATAAAACTCCAATAATTGAAACAATCTTCCGTTGTATTGTAAATCGTTAAACCGTCATCTTTTGGTTTGTTGATTGCGATAGCATTTCTTTGCGTCTCAGTCAATCTCGGAATAAGTATTCCCTTGTTATTATTTCCCGAAACTACATCCAAAACAGAATTTGAATTCGGAGAAGAAGTATTAATACCTACTCCACCATTATTGGTTTGTGAATAGAATTTTCCAAAATTCAGAAACAATGCAATAAGCAGGAATCCGATTTTGAATGTTGTAGATTTTGTCTTCATCATTTTTTTTAATTATAAATGTTTATTTTCTTAATTGATTAAAATTTTTAACCCAAACCAATTAATTGCAGCAAAATTATCATTAGCAAACACTTACATTACAAAATCCAGATACACAATACTACTCATGCGTAGTAAAACTCACAGAACGTCAATATTTTACATTATTTAAAAACAGGTTATAAAAGTTGAGTTATTACGTTATTATTTAAAATAACTCTAAAAACAGGAGGTTATATTTAAAAGAAAAAAACATATTTTAATTACAGACTAAAATATATTTTACATAACAAGATTATATTATAAAAAATTCAATAGCTGTTGATTTCATCATATAAATTCAAGCATTAAATCAAAATTTGTAAATGGTTTTCCATCTCGCAATCGTATTTCTGCTTATTTTAAAATGATTCGAAATCTGAGTGTTGGTCATTTTATTTTCATGCTGATATTTCAAAATCTCCAGGATAGATTCCTCATCATACGATCGAAGTCTTTGATTTTTAAATTCAACAGCACTTGAAGCTTCTCCGAAAATAAGCCTGTCAATTTTTATAACATCTATAGCTGAATGTAGAAAATTCAATTGATTTTTTATTACTTGAATTTTTAGTTTATCAGGATATTTTTCTTGCAGAATATCTAGATAGATCTGTTTGTAGTCAGGGCACATTTTATACTTTTTTCAACCATTTGGACAAGGTTGTTTTAGGAATTTTATATCTGGAAACAACATCATTTAAAGTCATTTGTTCCGTTCTTACCTTTTCGATTATAAATTTTTTAACCTCCTCCGTGTAGATATTTTTTCTAAATATGAGCGCACTCTCTTTCTTTTTCAACATTTTGCCAACCTTTGAAGGAGGAGAATAAAGTATAAGATGTCCGGTAAAAATTCTAAAAAAATCAAACCTTAAAAGCTTACACCACATCAATAAAACATCTGTATCAATTTCTTTTTGCCGATAAATTTCCCCTACCCATTTTTCGTCACAGTCTAAAAACACAGTAATCCTTTCAATAGAAATATTGAGTTCTTCAACCTTATATTGGATCAGGCTGCCAATGTGAATGTTTTCAAGATTCATAGAATACTAAATTTAAACGTAAAAGTATTCACATCATCACAAACTACAGCCTTTCTTACCTCGCAATACTACGCATGAGTATTAAAAATCAGAAGCCCGACTTATATTTTAAGAAGAAAGCTGTTAATATTTATCTCCGAAGCAATATTTAGCTTTTTTCTAATCCTGTATTTTTTACTTTCCACAGCTCTGATGCTGTTGTTTGTACATTGAGCAATTTTTTTTGTATCAAAATCAAGCTTCATTAATGCACAAAAATATAGTTCTGAATGAATTAGATTAGAATTAATTTTCAATATATCCGGAATAAAATTGGGGAAAAAGATTTGAAATTTTTCAAAAAACATCGGAGAATTATTTTCAGCCAAACTGAATATTTCCTGAATATTTTCCTCACTAAGATGATTGATCAACATTTGATGTTTCATCAATTCTGTATTGGTTTTTACAAGATCCTCGATAGTTGAATCTTTAATTTTAGTATTCTTAATTAAACCATTTATCAATTCATCTTTTTGTGCAATAAAAACAATATCCATAAGAAAAGAAGCAACAGAAAATAAAATATTCAGAAGCTTCACCGTTTTGTAATCTTCTATTTCAAAAAACCTGCTTCTCGGCAAAAAATCAAAATCAAAATAAAGACTGACAATAAAATTAATACTAATTATAAAAGCAAGAAAAAATATAGTTGCCTTATCTTTTTTATAGTGTAAATAAAAGGGTATTGCAAACAACAGAGAGAAATAAAAATATTCCACCCCCGCATTTTTTGAGGTATAGATATGAAAAAAACTCACAATGAAGGTCAGTAAAACGAAAACAAAAATAATACTGAATTTCAGCATATTTCGAAACCGCTTCGTTTTCCCTTTTACTAATATCAACAAAAGCCAAAAAAAAGTAGTAACAGTAAGAAACGTAGAAATAATTGCGTCACCAAAAAAAATAATAATAAAAACAGAATAAAACAGAAATAGAAAAAATAAAAAAAGCAAATATCTATTAATAAGATTCAGATAATTACTTTCAAAATCATCATCCATTTTTTCCGCCTCATCATTAATCATGTTAAAGAAAAATTTATAAATCATCATCTTATTTTTTATGTGTTTTAAATACTGTTTAAGTAGCTATTTGTACTTTTCAAAAAGCATTAGAACAAATATTAATATCCTTCCAAATACAACAAAAAACAAAACAAATTAAAATCTGCTCTGCAAAATCGCTGTGAATAAAAATATGATTTAAGTGTTTTTTTTAATAAGATCTGAATTCCATACAACCCCATCCTTGTATAAAAAATTCATAAATATTTACAAATATAATATATTTTAAAGATTCATTAATAGAAAAATATTATGCCGAAAATAAAAACAATGTAATTTTTTTATCTTAAAATAAATCATTCAAAAACATAACACCCTTCAATTCAAGCAATAAATTGAATTTATGAATTGTTTGTGTCTTGTACCCCAAAATTAATCAAACCAATGAATGTATATCTGAATAAAAGTACTCAATCTTACTCACGCGTAGTAAAACTCAGTACCAAATATAGTTATGAGGAATTATTTTAAGTCCAACAACAAAAAAAGGGGAAACCTTTAAGATTTCCCCTTTGACTTTTATATAAAATTATATTTTAATTTTCCTTCATTCTTGCAATCACATCCAATCCTCCTTTTGTGATATCTCCGATCTTGCAGATAATTTCTGTATCTAAAGGCAAGAAAACATCCATTCTTGAACCGAATTTGATAAAACCGAACTCATTCCCCGCTTTTGCCTGATCTCCTTCATTACAATAGAAAACGATTCTTCTTGCAACATATCCTGCAATTTGTCTGAAAACCACTTTATGATTCGTCATACTTTCAACGGCAACGGTTGTTCTTTCGTTTTCCGTAGAAGATTTCTCGTGCCAGGCAACAAGATATTTTCCCGGGTGATATTTCTTATAAATTACTTTTCCTGAAACCGGATATCTACAGATATGTACGTTTAAAGGTGACATAAAGATAGAAACCTGAATAGCTTTTCCTTTGATAAATTCAGTTTCTTCAACTTCTTTGATCATTACTACTTTTCCGTCAACCGGAGCAATAACGTTTTCTCTGTGCTCCAAAATATCACGTTCCGGAACTCTAAAGAACCAAAATACCAAACTGTAAACAAGCAATAATGGCATAATGATCAGTAGCGACCACATTTTAAGAAAATAAATAGCCAACACACTAATGATAATAAATAGTATCGTTGCTACAGTGATCGTCCCTTTTGACTCCTTATGTAATTTCATGAGATTAAATAAATTTTTCTAAAATAAAGTACAAATATACGACAGGCGCGCAAATTAAAAAACTATCCAGCCTGTCTAATACACCACCATGCCCCGGAATGATGTTTCCGCTGTCTTTTACAGCGAAATTTCTTTTCAGTTGGCTTTCTACCAAGTCTCCTAATGGTGCAAATGCAGCCACTAAAAACCCAACAACCATCCAGTTTCCGCGAAGTTCCGGTTGATAATGTTCTACAAAATATGATAAAACTAAAGTTAATACGACTCCGCCAATATATCCTTCCCAAGTTTTTTTAGGAGAGATTTTGGGAGCCATTTTATGTTTTCCGAAGAATTTCCCTGTTAAGTACGCAAAAGTATCGCTGCTCCATATCAGAACAAACAAGAAAAGAACTTCCAGAGAGAATGTATTGTCGTAAGTCGAGAACTTTGGTAAACCTAATGCAAAACTAAACGGAAGAGCCACGTAAATGACCGTAAAAATTAGTTTTCCGCTATCGAAGTACAATTCGTTAGCATATTTAAATAAAGTAATAACAGCTATTAAAATAAGGGCAAGAGCTAATATTTCACTCAGTCTGAAATTAAAATAAAAGTCGTGGTAGAAATATCTTTTAGAAAACATGTAAAAAATAACCAAAATGACAGGAAATACTACCCATTTTTCATATCCATTTCCAAATTTCATGATCTTCACACATTCCCACGATCCTACAATCATTAGAAAAGTGATCAAACCGTAATATAAATATTGCTGTTTAACAAGATCCGGAGAAATACTGTTGATCAGTTGCGCTCCCAACGGAGTCGTACAAAGAATAATAACTGCAACATAAACAATTCCCGAGAGCGTTCTTTGAATAAGATTTTTGTCCAAGATGTAAATTTTAGAAGTTGATGCTAATCTTCAAGCAGCAATAAAAACAGTTTTGTATTGGCATTAGAAGAAGTATCTAATTTTGACTGATTTCCGCTGATGGAAGTAAGATTTTTAATATTTCCATTCCTTTTAATTTTCCCCATCGCATCATTAAGATTATTTACGATCTGAGATACGTTTGCCATAATAATAATTTTATTTGGCAGTCTTGAAGAATGGTAATGCAGGATGTTATTGTGAGAGAGCATGATTCTGCCATCGTAAGCAATAAGGTACTCACAGGTAATGAAAGCTGCATCATTAGAATGCTCAAAATCTGAAGTATAAGGAGCTTTTACAACATTCAGAAAATTCTGAAGTTCCTTATCCCAACAAAACATGTTGTTGATACCTTCTATTTTTATGATTTGATTTAAAGTCTGTAGAGCTTCCGCTTCATCTGCACAGTAATTGAAAAATCCTCCGGAATGCGTAAACAATTGCGCAAACTTATAGTCGAGATCCGCATTTTTAAGCGAATCCCCTAGTTTCTCCAAACTCTGTTTGTCTTCTTCCTCAGGTTGGTTGGTAAGTTTGCTTACAATTCTCTTGAATAAACTCAACTTAATTTATTTTTAGTCAACTTTATACAAAAATAGAAAATTAATTACAATAGATTCTAAAAATGTAGCCTTAAATATGAAAAAACCTGACAATTTTGTGTTGTCAGGTTTTTGTAATATGTTTTTTGAAGTATTTTAAAGTTGAGTCGGGCTTTCTGGAGCCTGAATTTCTCTTTCTTCTTCTTTCTCTTTGATAATGATTTCCTCACTCGATTCTTTTGCTGCAGCTGCGATCGTGCTTGTAACAGGTCTTTCTGTTAACTCAGGATCCCAGGCTCTTTTCCCGAAAATATCCTCAAGGTCTTCACGGAATATTACTTCTTTTTCTAGAAGCTTATTCGCCAAAGCATCAAGCTTATCTTTATTTTCAGTAAGAATCTGAACCGCTCTTTGATATTGATTTTCAATAATTGATTTAATCTCAACATCAATTTTATTAGCTGTTTCCTCAGAATACGGTTTTCCGAAATTATATTCAGACTGCCCCGAACTATCATAGTAAGAAATGTTACCAATATTTGGGCTTAGTCCGTAAACGGTAACCATAGCCTGAGCTCTTTTCGTTACACTTTCCAAATCAGATAATGCACCTGTTGAAATATTGTTGAAAATAACCTGCTCTGCAGCTCTACCTCCTAACGTTGCACATAACTCGTCCAACATCTGTTCAGTAGTCGTCAACTGTCTTTCTTCCGGAAGATACCAAGCTGCTCCTAAAGAACGCCCTCTCGGTACAATTGTTACTTTCAACAATGGAGCGGCGTGTTCTACCAACCAAGAGATTGTAGCGTGACCCGCTTCATGATAAGCAACTCTCTTCTTTTCCGAAGGTTTGATGGCCATGTTTTTCTTTTCAAGACCTCCGATGATTCTGTCTACAGCATCAAGGAAATCCTGTTTTGTAACTGATGTATGACTGTTTCTAGCTGCAATTAATGCTGCTTCGTTACAAACGTTAGCAATATCCGCCCCACTGAATCCAGGAGTTTGTTTTGCCAAGAAATCTCTGTCAACCGTATCATCAAGCTTAATTTTAAGCAAATGAACATCAAAAATCTCTCTTCTTTCGTGTAATTCCGGAAGGTCTACATAAATAGAACGGTCAAAACGTCCTGCTCTCATCAAGGCTTTATCTAAGATATCAGCTCTGTTGGTTGCAGCCATAACGATTACGTTAACGTCTGTTCCAAATCCGTCCATTTCTGTAAGAAGTTGGTTTAATGTATTTTCTCTTTCGTCGTTTCCGCCTGAGAAATTGTTTTTACCTCTTGCACGTCCGATAGCATCAATCTCATCAATAAAGATGATCGCCGGAGATTTTGCTTTTGCCTGCGCAAATAAATCTCTAACTCTTGAAGCACCTACACCTACAAACATTTCAACAAAATCTGAACCTGAAAGTGAGAAGAACGGAACTTTAGCTTCACCTGCAACGGCTTTAGCCAATAACGTCTTACCAGTTCCCGGAGGCCCTACCAATAGAACTCCTTTAGGAATTTTACCTCCTAATTTCGTGTATTTTTCAGAGTTTTTCAAGAAATCAACAACTTCCTGTACTTCTTCTTTTGCTCCTTCCAAACCTGCAACATCTTTAAATGTTACCTGAATTCTTTCTTTTTCGTCGAAAAGTTTAGCTTTAGACTTACCGATAGAGAAGATTTGTCCGCCAGGACCTCCGCCACCTCCCATCTTTCTGAAAAGAAGGAAATAGAATAACCCTAAAATTGCGATCCAGATCAACGCTGAAAACAAGATATCCATGAACGGGTTTTTGCCCGCACCATAATCTTTAGTTGTTTTAATCGCCGGATTTGTTGCTTTTACCTGATCAAATTTTTGAAGGAAAAGCTGAAGGTCTCCATACTTCACAGAATAATCTGCTTTTGGAGCCATATCAAACCCTGATAACGGATTGTTGTCTTTGGCTTCTTTACTTACCATTGCCGCTTTTGCAGCTTTAGTTAAGAAAACATCAGCCTTTTCGGTGTCTTTGTATATAATAATGTTCTGAACCTTCCCCGTCTGCAATTCTCTGAAGAAACCATCTTCATCAATAGATTTTGCACTATCGCCTCCTAAAAAATTGGAGCCGAAGAATAACAAAAGAGCTATGATCGCAATCGGAAAAAACCAGTTAAATCCTTTATTGTTCATTTATACTTTTTAAAATTTAATATTCATATTCAATTTTTGTGATTGCGGCATCTCCCCAAAGTTCCTCAATGTCATAATATTCACGAGTTTCTTTCTGGAAAATGTGCACCACTACGGTAACGTAATCTACCAAAACCCACATAGAGTTTTCGGTACCTTCCACATGCCAAGGTCTATCCTGAAGATCGTTTCTCACCTTTTTCTCAACACTTCCTGCTAATGCAGATACCTGAGTGTTTGAGTTTCCGCTACAAATTATAAAAGTTTCCGCTACAGAGTTCTCAATCTTAGAAAGATCGAAAATCATGATATCTTCACCCTTAACGTCCTGGATGGCTTCAACAATTTTATCTATTAGTGCCTGCTTTTCTGCTGTTTTATTCATTAAAATATCTATAATCTGCAAATTTATTGTTTTTCTTTTACTTTAGCCTTACTTTTAGCCTTTTAAAGTCTTAAAGTTTTCTTAATGGGTCAACTATTCTATCAAAAAGAGTCTCCTTCTACTAATGACGAAATATCTCAGTTTTTACTTTACGATAATTCGGATTTTATTGCACTTCACACTTTCAACCAGACAAAAGGTCGCGGACAGTATGGAAATACGTGGATTTCAACTGCTGAAAAAAATTTAGCTTATACATTAGCGGTAAAAACTCAGAACTCCACACTCTCTGATTTTTTGTTCAATTATTATACCGCAATTGTCATCAGGGATTTCCTTGCCAATTTGACTGAAAATATAGTGAAAATAAAATGGCCGAACGATATCATTCTTAAAAATAAAAAAATCGTCGGCATCTTAATTGAGAAGAGAAAGATCAACCAAAGCAATTATTATATTATCGGGTCAGGCATTAATATTTTACAGGAAGAATTTGATGACATTTCGAAGGCCGGTTCACTCCTAACCCAGACTGGAATACAATTTGACCTAAAAGAATTTGCATTAAATTATCACACATTTTTAATTGAAAAATTAAAAAACATTCCGTCTGAAGAGGAAATACTGGAACAATTTAATGAAAATTTATTCCGAAAAGATGAGATCTCCGTTTTTGAGATTAATGAAGAGCGACAAAATGGCATTATAAAATACGCCGATGAAAAAGGCGAATTATGGATCGATCTTGAAAATGACGGCCTAAAATCTTTTTATCACAAAGAAATAAAATTGCTTTACTGATTCGCTCTTTTCAGATATAAATACAGTGCAATCGGGAAAAAGATGATATTAGGAACCCACATTGCCAAGGCCGGAGACATACTTTTATTTTCCGAAACAACCTTTAAGGCTTCGAATGAGAACACGAACAAAAAGGCCAAGGAAATCCCTATCGCCAAGTTAATCCCCAGTCCTCCTCTTTTCTTTTGAGAAGAAAGAGACAGCGCTAAAAACGTCAAAATGACAATAGAAACAGGCATGGAAGTCCTCTGATGAAGCTCATTAAGGTGAGTATTCAGGTTGCTATTTCCTTTTTCTGCTTCTCTTTGGATGAATTTCAGAAGTTCGGGCGTTGTTTTATTTTGCCCCAACAATTCATTCGGGAAAAGTTCGTCAGGATTGTGTCCGAAGCTTTTTATTAATTCAGGACCGTTTCCTAGTTTTTCGGTATCGTCTTTATTGATTGTTTTTTCGAAATAATTGCTTAAAACAAATTGCTTTTTAACCTTGTCCCAAAGCACATCGGAAGCTTTAAGTTCATAGGTCATCTTTCTATTCTTATTAAATTTTTGGAAGACAAAGCCTGAGCCTCTTTTTTCTCCTTTATTCCAGGAATTAACAAAAATATATTCCGTTCTGCTCAATTGTGCGGAAACAGGAGCTGTACCCAAAACTTTTTCTTTATTCCTTGCGTTATAAGTGTACGCTTCAAGTTGATTTTTCTGAATATTTGCCCAAGGAAGCACAAAATGATTGATTACCAGTGACAAAGAAGCAATAAACAGAGACGTAATTAAGTATGGTTTTGCAAACCTGTGAAAACTTGCTCCACTACTGATAATGGCAACAATTTCCGTATTATTTGCCATTCTGGACGTGAAATAAATCACAGAAATAAACACCAAAATGGACAGAAAAGTCATGACCAAGTTGATGATCCAGAAAGGATAGAAATGAATAAGAAAATACGTTAAATCTAATTTCGGATCTATAAGTTTAGCATTTTCAATTCTCGGAATTTTCTGCTGAACATCGATCACCAAAACCACTACAGACAGCAATATCAACATGAAACTGAAAGTCCCAAGGTATTTTTTAATGATATATCGGTCTATAATTTTAAGCATGCTCTATATTTTAAAGTCTTTGTCTAAGAATCGGCACCACAGAGTTTTTCCATTGGTAGAAATCTCCTGCAACAATATGTTCTCTCGCCACTTTCACCAAATCTAAATAAAATGCCAAGTTATGAATTGATGCGATTTGTTTCCCTAAATATTCTTTAGAAACAAACAAATGGCGCACATAAGCTTTTGAATATTCTTTATCTACAAAACTCGTCCCAAATTCATCCAAAGGCGAAAAATCGTTCTTCCATTTTTCATTTTTCATGTTCATAACACCTTGCCAAGTGAACAACATTGCGTTTCTGGCGTTTCTTGTAGGCATTACACAATCCATCATATCGATTCCTAAACCAATGGATTCCAGAATATTCCATGGAGTCCCAACACCCATTAAATATCTTGGTTTGTCTTTTGGTAAAATATCGGTAACCTCATCGGTAATTCTGTACAGTTCATCTTCAGGCTCACCAACGGAAAGTCCGCCGATCGCATTTCCTTCTGCGCCTGCTTCCGAAATTACTTCTGCTGAAATTTTTCTTAAATCTGAATAAGTAGAACCTTGAACAATCGGGAAAAATCTTTGTTTATGACCATATAATTCAGGATTTTGTTCATTCCAATCGATACATCTTTTTAACCAACGATGCGTCATTTCCATGGAAGCCTTTACCTGATTGTATCCACTTGGATAAGCAACACATTCATCAAAAGCCATAAAAATATCAGCCCCGATCTGTCTTTGGATTTCCATAGATTTTTCCGGAGTAAATAAATGATAACTTCCATCGATGTGAGACTTGAATTTCACCCCTTCTTCAGACATTTTTCTGCTTCCAGAAAGTGAAAAAACCTGAAAACCTCCCGAATCCGTAAGAATTGGAAGATCCCAGTTCATGAATTTATGTAAACCTCCCGCATTCTGCATCGTTTCCATGCCGGGACGAAGGTATAAATGATAGGTATTGCCCAGAATAATTTGAGCTTTAATGTCTTCTTTTAATTCTCTTTGGTGAACTGTTTTTACACTGGCAACAGTTCCTACAGGCATAAAAATAGGCGTTTGCACCTTACCGTGATCGGTCATGATCTCTCCTGCTCTTGCCTTACCTTCAGAGGTTTTTTCTATATTAAAAAATTTCATTCGTATACTTTTAAATCATCGCCATTGGCCGTTATATTTCGCCTAATGGAACACGTTTCTGCATTGTTATCTTGCAAAAGACGGCACATTACCATCCTTTTTTAATTTGTCTTTTATATATTGATCCGCTTTTGGATCTTTTTCCAACAGCTTTTTCTGAGCTTCGTCTGCGATACCTTTCATTTGGTCTTTTACAACATAATATTTAAAACTTTCAACAAAATCTGTTGATTTTATGTTGTGAGCCTTAAGGATATATCTTGTTCCGGCCTCCAGATTTTTATTCTGATACATGAAAGTTGCCTGATCGTTGATTGACAGGTCAGCAAGAATTTCAGCCATCGTATCTTTATCCACCAAATTCTTTGGTTTATCTACATAATCACTGCATGAAAATATGCATGACAAAACGAAAATGAAGATCAGCTTTTTCATAATCTGTTGATTAATGATTTCCATTTTAAATTTAAAACACCAAAAACCGCTTCATGAATGATCCCGCCATTCATTTTGCTTTCTCCCAATATTCTGTTTGTAAAAATAATCGGTACTTCTACAATTTTATAGCCTTTTTTAAAAGCTCTGAATTTCATTTCGATCTGAAAACCGTATCCTTTTAACTTTACGTTATCCAATCCTATTTCTTCTAAAACTTTTCTTGAAAAACAGACAAAACCAGCTGTTGTATCATGAATCGGAAGTCCTAAAACAAATCTCACATATTTTGAAGCGAAATAAGAAAGCAAAACCCTTCCCATTGGCCAGTTTACCACATTGACTCCTTTTGAGTATCGTGAACCGATCGCCATATCCGCATTTAAACAAGCTTCAAACAATTTAGGAAGATCACTTGGATTATGGGAAAAATCGGCATCCATCTCAAAAATATAATCATAATTGTTTTGAATAGCCCACTTAAATCCATGAATATAAGCCTTCCCCAGACCGTCTTTCACATGTCTTATTGACAAATGTAAAGTGTGAGGAAATCTTTTCTGAAGATCCTTTACAATGTTGGAAGTTCCGTCCGGAGACGAGTCGTCCACCACCAAAATATGAAAATCATCTTCCAACGCAAAAACCGCGGAAATTATACTTTCTATATTTTCCTTTTCATTATAAGTTGGGATGATGACGAGTTTTTTCATTTCAATTTGCAAAGATAGTTTATTTAACCTTTTTATTTTATACAAAATAATCTATAATTTTGCAAAAAACATTCCTTTGCCGTTATCACAAAATTTTATAAATCATGTAAGGATACCCGAGAACAACGATTGGGTTATTTTTATATTGTTGGGCTGTATATTTTTATACCTGTTTATGATGAATATCATAGAAAGAGGCGCCAACCTGAAAGACTTTTTGCTTCAAAAATATTTTGATGCAAGCAACAATCTTCCGAGCTGGATCATCACATCCTGTGTGACGGCTCTTACTTTGGCAGTTTTGATCTCACAATACATTCCTATTGTACCTAAATACATAGCCGATCTGAGTGTTTTAGGGTATCAACTGAACAAATTTGGGTATAGTTTAGTTATAGTTATCCTATTTTATTTCGTAAAAACGACTTTAGGATTTATTTTCTATCAAAGTATAGGTGATGGTAAAAAATGGTTGGTTTTTTACTTTACCTCTACTAAATTTTATTTCGTTTTGTCGTTTTTGTTAATAATTTTATGTGTAACCCACTACTATTTCCCTATTGACAGAAATAAAATGTTTTTATACTACTTGTTCTTTTTTTCTTTTGTATTCATTTTCAAGGTTTTTTTCTACTTATTTCACAAGAACAATGTCTTACCTGAAAAATGGTATTATAAATTTTTGTATATTTGCACCCTCCAAATCGCACCTTTATTGTTGCTTTGGAAACTATTATTTTTTTAATAAATGTCAATGATGAGAATAAAGTCTATATTGGTTTCTCAACCAGCGCCTAGTGAGTCTTCTCCATATTTGGAAATAGCGAAGAAGGAAAAAATAAAGATTGATTTCCGTCCTTTTATCCACGTCGAAGGAGTTGAC
Organism: Chryseobacterium limigenitum; assembly: GCF_900114875.1. Taxonomy (GTDB): domain Bacteria; phylum Bacteroidota; class Bacteroidia; order Flavobacteriales; family Weeksellaceae; genus Chryseobacterium; species Chryseobacterium limigenitum. The sequence goes on along the minus strand of NZ_FPKW01000002.1, from coordinate 48,258 downwards.
AACAAAGAACTTAGAACACAGAAAATAGATCTAACGCAGTACACTGGAATTATTTTCACCAGCAAAAATGCGATTGACCACTATTTCAGACTTGCAGAAGAATTGCGTTTCAGCGTACCGGATACGATGAGATACATTTGTCAGTCGGAAGCAGTTGCCAACTATCTTCAAAAGCATATTGTGTACAGAAAAAGAAAGATCAGTTTTGGGGAGAAAAACTTCTCTGACCTTGCTCCTCTTTTCAAAAAATTTCCTACTGAGAAGTATCTATTGCCATCTTCAGATGTTTTAAGTCCTGATATCGTTAAAACTTTAGATACGGCAAACATAGATTGGACAAGAGCGATCATGTACAGAACTGTCTGTAGTGATTTAACTGATATTACGATTAAAGATTACGACATGCTGATCTTCTTCAGTCCGCAAGGAATTAAATCTTTACAGCAAAATTTCCCTGAATTTAAACAGGACGAAACTAATATTGGCGTTTTCGGTAACACAACATTAGCAGCAGCCGAGGAAGCAGGATTAAGAGTAGATTTAATGGCACCTACAAAAGAAACGCCATCAATGACAATGGCACTTGAAAAGTACGTCAAAGCTCTTCACAAATAGCCCTTGATATAAAATATAAATCAGCCGTCTTTTCAATTCAAGGAAAGATGGCTTTTTTTTAACTAAATTTGAACAAGAATTAACATTGAATGGAAGCTCCACAGGCAAAAAAAATAGAAAAAACACTAGAAATACACGGAGATAAAAGAACTGACAATTATTTCTGGCTCAATGAAAGAGAAAATCCCGAAGTCATAAAATATCTTGAACAAGAAAATGCTTACCAAGAATTCATGATGAAAGATACCGAAGAGCTTCAGGAAGAACTTTTCGAAGAAATGAAAGCCCGCTACAAAAAAGACGATGAGTCTCTACCCTATTTCTTTAACGAATATTGGTACATTGTACGTTATGAAGACGGAAAAGAATATCCTATTTTTTGCAGAAAACATAAAAGTTTAGACAATACAGAAGAAATCATTCTGGATGTAAATGTACTCGCAGAAGGGGAAACATTTTTCGAAGTGGGAAGCGTTGCGGTAAGTCCGAATAATAAACTGACTTCTTTTTCGTCTGACAATGTTGGAAGAAGAATTTACGATATCAATTTCAAGAATTTAGAAACAGAAGAAATTCTTTCCGATAAAATAGAGAACACCACAGGTAAAGCTGTTTGGGCGAATGATAACGAACATGTTTTTTATATCAGAAAAGATGACAGTTTGCGTGCATTTCAGGTTTACAGACATAAATTAGGAACAGAACCTTCGGAAGATATTTTAATTTTCCATGAAGAGGATGATACTTTTGATGTGAATGTTTTCAAGACAAAATCATTAGAATATATTTTCTTAGCAAGTTCAAGTACGATCTCAGACGAACACCGTTTTATTCCTGCTGATGATGTTTTTGCAGAATGGAAAATCATTCAGCCAAGAATCGACGATCTTGAATATTCTGTAGAACATTATGAAGATGAGTTTTACATTATCACCAATGCCGACGACGCCATCAATTTTAAAATTGTAAAGGCTAAAATCGACAATTGCGGAATGGAAAACTGGGTAGACGTAATCCCACACCGTGCAGAAGTTTTATTGGAAGGTTTTGAAATATTTAAAAACTATCTTGTTCTTGAAGAAAGAGAAGAAGGTCTTTTACAGATAAAAATCATTGAAGAGAAAACGAACGAATCTTATTATTTACCTTTCTCTGATCCTACTTACACAGCTTATATCGGGATCAATCTAGAATTCGATACAGAAATTTTGCGTTATGGTTACACTTCATTAACTCAGCCAGGCTCCACCTATGAGTACGACATGAAGACCAAAACCACAAAATTATTGAAGCAACAGGAAGTTTTGGGAGGAAAATTTTTCGCTGAAAATTATATTTCCGAAAGAATTTGGGCAGATTCAAGAGATGGGGAAACGAAAATTCCAATTTCTTTAGTTTATCATAAAGACACGAAAAAATCGGCAGACACTCCGGTACTTTTATATGGTTATGGAAGTTATGGACACACAGTTGACGCGAGTTTCTCGAATGTAAGACTGTCAATTTTAGACAGAGGTTTCATTTATGCGATCGCTCACATCCGAGGTGGAGAATATTTAGGAAGAGAATGGTATGAAGACGGAAAAATGCTGTTTAAGAAAAATACATTCTTCGATTTTATTGATGCCGGAAAGTATTTAATTAAAGAAAATTATACTTCATCCAAGCATTTATATGCGATGGGTGGAAGTGCCGGAGGATTATTGGTTGGAGCCGTTATCAATTATGAACCTAAACTGTTCAACGGAATTGTTTCTCAGGTTCCTTTTGTGGATGTGGTGACAACCATGTTGGATGAGACGATTCCATTGACGACCGGAGAATATGACGAATGGGGTAATCCGAACGACAAAGAATACTATCAATACATGAAGGAATATTCGCCTTACGATAATGTAGAAGCGAAAGAATATCCTCACATGTTGATTACAACTGGTCTGCATGATTCTCAGGTTCAATATTGGGAGCCTGCGAAATGGACTGCAAAATTAAGAGAGTTAAAAACAGACAACAATCTTTTATTATTCAAAACCGATATGAGTTCCGGTCACGGAGGTGCAAGCGGAAGATTTGAATCACTAAAAGAAGATGCACTGGAGTATGCGTTCTTGCTCAAAATAAATGATAATTCATAAATGATAAATGATGGATAGTGTCGATTATAACAAACTTTTCGCTTCAAAAACAAAGCAATTAGCTGTTACAATTATTCAGGAATTATCTAAACTTCCTTATCAAGAAGCTTTTGCCGTAATTAGAAAACAAATATATCGTTCGTCTACATCAATGGCAGCCAATTATAGGGCGATGTGCAGAGCTAGATCAAAGGCAGAGAGATTTTCTAAAATATCCATCGTCATAGAAGAAACAGACGAAACATTATTTTGGCTTGAAATGCTAGAAGAACTCAATTATGTTCAAAACGAAATTTTATTAGATTTAAAAATTAAAACTGAAGAAATCTTAAAAGTGATTTCTTCATACCGAAAGATGTTAAAAGCATAGCTTTTATCATTTATCAACTATCATTTATAAATTATGATCAACGAAGCTGAATACTGGAAAAAAGTAGAACAATTTTTCGAGGACAACTTTGAGACTGAAAAAAATCCGCCAATCGAGACGATATTATTTCTGATTGGTCTTCAGGAACTTGGAAGTGGCCAACAAAAATACACGAAAGACGACAAATTAAACATTCTTCATATTGCGGTTTGCAGATTATTAGAGCCTTTTGGTTACTATAAATTCACGCATTACGAAGATGGATGGCCTCATTTTGAAAAACTGGAAGGACTGCCAGAATTAAAGCCCAATGAACAATCATTGCTTATGAAAAAAGCGGTTATTCAATATTTTCAGGATGAAGAATTGATATAAAAATAAAGCTTGGATAATTTTTTCCAAGCTTTTTACTTTTTAAACCATCAAGGTTGGGGTTCAAATTATTTTAGAATTTCCTCAAGCTGGTTCAGACCCATTTTGAAACCTTCTTCAAAACCCATTTCCAATTGTTGCTTTATAGCTTCCGGTGACGTAAAATGAATATTGACAGTCACTTTTGTACCTTCTTCCACACCCGTAAAACCGAAAAGCCATTTTGATTGTGCAAAATCTTGATTAATGTTGCCATTTTCATCGCAGAAAGCATCAGTTCCGTCAAAACTTCTATGCTCCATGATTTCGCCATATTTTGCCTGAGCATAATGCCTCTCTCCTTCCGGACCAACCATTGAGTACAGCCAAATTCCACCTTCCTTAAAATCCTGCTCTTTTGTTTCGCATTTCCATGGTTTTGGAGCCCACCACTGATCCAATAATTCAGATTTTGTAAAATAATCCCATACTTTTGACACATCTGCACCGAAAATTTTCATTACATAAACTGTATTAGAATCAAAATCTTTGTTAAAAATGATATTAGATTTCATAAGTAATTATTTTTAACAAACTTAATATATTATTCTCTGACAAGGCTTTTCCTATGGCAAGTATTTAAAAATTTATAATAAAATGTTAAAAAACGTAGTTTTAAGAAAAATTACACAATTTTTTGGCTCGTTTTTTGTTTATGAAGTCTTAAAACAATTAATTTTAACATTCATAATTCCAAAATTTTTAAAATAAAATAATGAATAATAAATTCATCCCAATAATTTCAGTGTTTATGACGATCTCACTGATCGTCTTCGTTACGCTCCAATTTTATTGGTTGAAAAGATATTATAATGTCCTAGAGCAAGACTTTTCGAGCAAAGTATATACTGCCTTAGAAAGTACCGCCAAAAGCGTTACCGAAATTGAGATAGAAAAATACATGAACGAGAATAATAAAAACTTCCGAAATAATATTCTTGCCAACAATAAACAGCCTTCTTTAACCACTATTCAGCAGGTTGAAGATTCCGGTACCCAAAGACAGATTATTTATTCTAAAAATATTATTGAAAGAAACCAGCTTCCAATCTCTCAAAGTGGAGATTCTATAAAATGGACAACACTTTACAGCGATGAAGCGGCCTATAAAATAAAAAGAGACACCACAAAACCCCAACAGCTTACCTCAGAACTCAATAATGAAATTGAAAACGGAGATTATACCATAAAAGAATTTGCAAAAATTTACGGGAATAATCTACCCATCACCAAAAGAGTTGATGATAAAGTGCTTGATTCCATTATTTCAAAAGAACTTAAAATAAGAGGAATTTCAGCAAAATTCGGGTACGGGATTACGGATAAAAACAACAATCTTACAAGCATAGTCAACAAAGATTATAAAGATAAAAAAGACAATACACCTTACACCTACCCTCTTTTTACGGACAATAAAGAACGTACTTTATACTCTTTGGCTTTAGTTTTTCCTAAAAAAGAATATTCTTTGGCGATGAACAACTGGCCGATGCTTTTAGGAACTTTCCTTTCGTTACTAACGATTTTGGGAATTTATATTATTTCCATTAATTATATGATGAGGCAGAAAAAATTGGCGGAAGTAAAAACAGACTTCATCAACAATATGTCGCATGAATTCAAGACTCCTCTGGCAACAATTTCGGTAGCAACAGACTCTTTGGCGAATGATAAAATTGCCACCAATCCTGATAAGGTTAAATATTATTCAGAATTAATAAAACAGGAAAATCTGAGGATGAAAAAACAGGTAGAAAATGTTCTCAACATGTCTAAACTGGAGAGAAACGAAGTAAACCTATTCCTAAAAGAAGCCAACGTAAGAGAATTAATAAAAAGAACTACAGAATCATTTAACCTAATTGTAAAACAAAGAAACGGTTCATTGACGCAAGAGTTCAACGCAGAGAAATATATTTTTAAAATTGATGAATTTCATATTTCAAATATGCTGGTGAATTTATTGGACAATGCCAATAAATATTCTCCGGAAACGCCTGAAATTCATGTAAAAACAAGAAACGAAGGTAATTTCTACGTCATTGAAATTTCCGATAAAGGAATGGGAATGGAAACCCAGAATAAAACGAAAATTTTCGACAAATTTTTTAGAGAAGAAACCGGAAATATTCATAATGTGAAAGGACAAGGTTTGGGACTTTCCTACGTTAAGAAAATTGTAGAACTGCATAAAGGACAGGTTATTGTAGATTCTGAGAAAGAATCGGGAAGCACATTTACGATCAAGCTTCCAATGAGTTAAAAAAAATAAATAATAAGTGATTATTGATAAGCGATCTGCTTGAATGATCATTTATCAACGATCATTTATAAATTATAAAATATAAAATATGAGCAACAGAATATTATTAGTAGAGGACGATCAGAGTTTCGGCGCAGTGCTGAAGGATTATTTAACGATTAATAACTTTGAAGTTACGCTGGCTGTAGATGGAGAACAGGGATTAAAAGAATTTACAGAAAACGAATTCGACATCTGTATATTCGATGTCATGATGCCTAAAAAAGACGGATTTTCATTGGCCGAAGACGTAAAAAAAATCGATAAAAATACACCAATCATTTTCTTGACAGCAAGAAACATGAGAGAAGATATATTGAAAGGATATCAATTGGGAGCTGATGACTACATCACGAAACCGTTTGATACTGAATTACTTTTATATAAAATCAAAGCAATTCTTCAAAGAAGTTCGACATTGGAAAATGAAGAGCAGGAGCAATTTAAGATCAGCAATATTTTCTTTGATTCTATGTTGAGACAATTGAGAGTTGGCGATAAAGAATACAAACTTTCTCCAAAAGAAAATGAGTTGTTGAAACTTCTCTGTATCCACAGAAACGACTTCATGCCAAGAGACTTAGCATTAAGAAAGATCTGGAAAAAAGAAAACTACTTCACCGCAAGAAGTATGGACGTTTACATCGCAAAACTTCGTAAATTATTAAAAGATGACGAAGGATTGGAAATTATCAACGTTCACGGAGAAGGATTCAGACTTTTAGTTAAGAATTAAAACCAGTACTTTATATTGATCATGGTATTATGATTTGAAAATCATATATATATTATAAATATCTCTGCTTAAGCGGAGATATTTTTTTTCGTAAATTAAAATTTCAATATCATATTAATTAATTTTTCACAAAACTGTAACAAATTTAAATTTTAGCTGACTAATTTTTTCAAAAATATAAATACAGTTATGAAAAAATTACTATTACTGCAGGTTCTTTTTCTACTTGCTCTACAGCTATTCAATGCACAGTCAATCACATTTATTTCAGAAAAAAACAACAAGCCTTTATCGAAAGTTTCAGTCTTCGGAAAAAACGGAAACCTTATGACTCAGTCTGATATTGACGGTAAAATAGATAAACAAACCTTAAATCCACCACAGGAAAAGTATGACATTGTTTATAACAATATTCCGGTGACCACTCTTTCATATTCAGATTTTGATAAAGCTATCATAAAAATAAATGATCAGATAAAAGAAATCCAGGCGGTTGTTATCAGCAAAAAGCCCGCGAAATACTTATACATGAAAGGAAACTTCAACACCTATGTAACGGTCAACAATAGACTGAATTGTTACGCTGACGGAGTTGTTACATACATTTTTGATAATAAAACGAAAAAGCTAAAAAGCACCAATATTGAACAATATAGAGTCTATACACTGATAGATCCCAAAGAAGAAGAAAAACTGGTGGCATCATGGGATTTTCAAAGCGACATGGAAATTCCTGATATTAAACATATTGGAAATTTAGAAAAATACAATGTACATTATCCCGACACTAAAGAATTAAAAGGAGATTACAAAGATGAAGTGGAAATGACAGATAAATTTCTCCAGAAGAAACCGCTTGCTCTATTCGGCTTCCGTATTTTTGACATGAGAAATGTATTAAATATTTCTTATGAAAAAGACTCAAAAAAAACGCTCAAGGACTTTCTAGAGTATAACGAGCTAAATTTCACAAAAATAAAGCATAAAAGTGAGCAAGATTTCAGCGTTGTTGTTGATTATAAAAACTTTTACCCTACCGATATTTCGTTTAGTAATGAAGATGATATTCAAAATGTAAGATTTGATAGAGATAATAGCAATTACAAAACTCAATATTGGCAGAACCCGTCATTTCCAAATATGCAAAGCGTTTTCAGTTCATATTTTAAAGACGATCTGAAAGAAAAAGAAAACAAAAAATAATTATCCACTCATAAACACACAATGAAAAAATTTATTCACGAAATAATCGATTCTTTAAGAGCCCGACAGATATTAAGAATAGAAAACTGGACTTTATCAAAATGGTTATGCTTTTTTAATTGATTTAATATGCTCTGCAATTATCATATCATTAACAGCTCTTTTGGGTAGCAATGCTGTTCCTGTAAACACAGATGTGCTGTATATCACCAGAACACATTAAGGTACCTAATAATTACCTCTATTATTTTAGCCCCATTAATTGAAGAGATCATATTCAGATTACCTTTGAGGTATAATAAATTTTATGCTCTTTTTATCGGCAGAAAAAAATGGAATATCAAAAAAAGAATTTATAAAAATACTGAACCAATACGATGAAAAAGAAGATTAACTTCAAAATAACATTATAAATATAAAATTAGCAAAACAATTAAAAATGTTTTGCTAATTTTGTTTCATACGATTGGTTATGAAAAATACAGTTTTTGGCTTTATCGCTATCTCGATACTTACTATTTCCTGCAAAAAGGACGAAAGAGCAACATATATAGAAGAAGAGGCAAGCGTTCAGTCGAATGCAGTTGCTAGTTCACCTCAAGCATCCCTTTTAGATCAGTCCGGAATTTCCAGCCAAAACGCAACAGCCATAGCATCCGGAATCAATCCTGCCCACGGACAGCCCGGTCACAGATGCGACATTCCTGTCGGACAGCCTTTGAATAGCAAACCTGCACCGACAGCTCAAAATACACCTGTTAATAACGTTCCAAATGCAGTTCAGATCGATCCAAATACTTTACCGGCAGGGCAATTTGTTGTTCCGGACAAGAAACAGGTTAAAACAGCGCCAGGAATGAATCCTCCACACGGAGAAACGGGGCATAGATGTGACATTCCTGTTGGACAGCCTTTAAACAGTAAACCAGCGCCGCCAGCTACACCAGCCAATGTAGTCCAATCTACTCCGGCGCCTCAACAGGCTCTTGCGGTTGGTGAAAAACCAAAATTGAATCCTCCTCATGGAGAGCCTTTTCACAGCTGCTCATTAAAAGTGGGAGATCCTTTGCCATAATTTTTGTAAATTTGCACTCGTGAAGCTAGTTCAGATTTTGACAATCATTTTCTGCCTTGGGATTTTTTTGATTCCCAAGGATAATTTCTATGCTCAGGCTTCACAGGAAACTTGCTGCAAAAAAGAGTCTAAATCAAACGATTGCTGCAAAAACCACCACACTTCATCAAAAGATAATCATTCTAAAGAAAGCAAATCATCTTGTAATGATGACTGCTGCACTTTTTGCGTGTCTTGCGCACCATTTTTAGAAATCACTTCTTCTAAAAATTTATTGCCTTTAGATTTTTTGAATTTTAATCGTACTAAAAATTTACAGTTTCAATATTCTGATCCTTATGTTTCAGATCGTTTAAAAGATATCTGGCAGCCGCCTAAGCTGGGTTAATTATCTATCAAATAGTTCATTATTTTATGATGAACCGATTTTTAATTAATCTAAATTTTAAACAAAATGAAATTATATATTTCCAAGGTAATTCTTGGTGCATTCTTGCTATTTACCCAAATTATTTTTGCTCAGAATCTTTCTAAAAGTCAGTTTAAAGTTAAAGGAAACTGTGAAATGTGTAAGGAAAGAATTGAAACAACCGCTAAAAAAGCAGGCGCAAAAGAAGCTCGATATTCTATTGATTCTCAAACCTTAACCTTAGAAACTGACAACAACATTTCAACTGATGAAATTTTGAAAAAAGTTGCCGGAGCGGGACATGACAACGAAAAATTCAAGGCATCAAATGAGACGTATGAAAGTCTTCCCGGATGTTGTCATTATGAAAGAGATCTTCAACAATCAACTGCAGAAGTCCACAATCATCATCACAAAAAAGAGAATGAATTTTATGTAAAAGGAAACTGCGCATCTTGTAAAGCAAGAATTGAAAAAGCAGCCAAAGATGCAGGTGCCAATTCTGCGGACTGGGATGCAGAAAAACAGACCGTTACATTAGATTTTGATCCATCAAAAACCTCAGCTGACAAAATTTTAAAGAAAATTGCAGACGTTGGTCATGATAATGAAAAGTACAAATCTAGCGACAACACTTATAAAAACTTACCCTCATGTTGCCTGTATGACCGAGAAATCGCTTTAGGAGAAAAGAATCCTAACGTACATTATGAAGAGGGCACAACATCTGAACATTCAGAACACGCTGATCAAAATGCCTCAAACGAAAACCATGAAAGTCATGACAATCATGAAAAACACATTGAAGGCGTTGTTGTAACAGGCGGAAAAGCCGCAACTTCTTTAAGCAAAAAAGAAGCTGGGTTGGTTTTTAATATTGATAAAAAAGAATTATTAAAAGCAGCTTGCTGTAATTTATCCGAAAGTTTTGAAACCAATGCCACGGTCGACGTTTCTTTCAGTAATGCGGTTACAGGAACAAAACAGTTGAAAATGTTAGGCTTAGATCAGAAATATACGAGTTTAACGAAAGAATTATTACCCGAAATTAGAGGCTTGGCTTCTGCATATGGATTAAGTTTCATTCCCGGAAGATGGATCGAAAGTATTCAACTAACCAAAGGAGGAAGTACCGTTACCAACGGATACGAAAGCATTACAGGACAGATCAATACAGAACTTCTAAAAAATGCTAAAGAACCTGAAACTTCATTAAATCTTTTTTCTGATTTTAACGGAAGAGCCGAAGCCAATATTACAAACGTTTCCAACATTAATGAAAAATGGTCTCAAACATTTTTACTTCACGGAAACGGAACTTTCGGCAATACCGATATGAATGATGACGGCTTTCTTGACCGTCCAAAAGGAACGCAGATCAATGCAGCTTATTTATTGAATTATAATGATTTAGAGAAGTCAGGTTTCGGTTCGCATTTTGGAATTAATTTCATCAAAGACGAAAGAACGGCAGGACAAACTGATTTCAACAAACAATTGGCTCAGGACAAACAAACCGCTTACGGAGTGGGAATTGACATTTCAAGATTTCAGGTTTGGAATAAAACAGGATATGTTTTCAGAGGAAAACCTTACCAAAGCTTAGGCTGGATGAACCAATATGTTTATCATCAGCAGGACAGCTTTTTCGGCCTTAGAAATTACTCCGGGAAACAGCAGACGTATTACTCTAATTTAATTTTTGAAAGTATTTTAGGGAATACCAACCACAAATATAAAGCGGGTGCAAGCTTTATGTATGACGGTTATGACGAAACATATCTAGCAGATAATTTTAAGCGTAACGAGATCGTTCCCGGAATTTTTGCTGAATATACCCTGACCGGATTAAAATATACTTTAGTTGCCGGAGCCAGAGCCGACTTCCATAATTTGGCAGGAACTCAGTTTACGCCGAGATTGAATTTTAAATATGATTTCACTCCACAGACTATTTTGAGACTTTCTGCGGGCAGAGGTTTCAGAACTGCGAATGTTTTTGCTGAAAATCAACAATATTTTGCATCTAACAGAACTATCCAGATCTTACAAAATAATGGAAGCATCTATGGTTTAAAACCTGAAATCGCTTGGAATTACGGGGTAAGTTTACAACAGGAATTCAAGTTATTTGGAAGAAAATCTTCGATCATTGCTGATTTCTTCAGAACAGATTTCCAGAACCAGGTTTTGGTAGATCTAGACCGTTCACCTCAACAATTGACTTTCTATAATTTGGAAGATAAATCTTTCGCCAATTCTTTTCAGACGCAGTGGGATTTTACGCCTTTCAAGAATTTCGATGTGAGATTAGCCTATAAATATTATGATGTTCAGGCGGATTATCTTGATGGAAGAAGAGAAATTCCTTTCATGGCAAAACACAGAGGTTTCGTGAATTTGGCGTATGCAACCAACAAGAATAACAAAGGTGCATTCTGGAGTTTTGACACCACTTTAAACTGGGTCGGAAAACAAAGACTTCCCAATACATCAAGCAATCCTGAAGAATTTCAATTACCAGCCTATTCAGAATCTTATGCGGTGTTGAATGCTCAGATTTCAAGAAATTTCAACAAAAAGATCAGAGCGTATGTTGGGGGTGAGAATTTAACCTCTTATTACCAAAAAAATGCCATCGTTGATTTCAAAAATCCGTTCGGAAATTATTTTGACGGCGGAATGGTTTACGCTCCAATTATGAAAGCTAATTTCTATGTTGGATTGGATGTTACATTCTAGGTTTGAGAGTTTGAGAATTATAGAGTATGAGTGAAGTAACAAAACTCATTCAAATTAAAATATACAAGCATGATTTCAATAATTTAATATCTTGAAATCATGCTTTTTCGTATCTTTAAGGTAAACTAAAAGCATGTCACAAACTCTACTTTTTGAAGATAATTACAAGAAATTCGGCCTGAATATATTTTCCAATGAAAACCTTGAAACCATCAGCAAAATAAAGTCTCAACCCTACATCAAAATACTTTTTGTTCCTGCAGGCTATGAACTCACTGTAGATTTCAATCATTATACAACACAAGCCCCTACTCTATTTTTTCTTACCTATCAATATTTAGATATTAAAAATGGAAATTCTGAAGCTGCTTCTCTTCTCTATTACAACCGAGATTTCTATTGCATCCAAATTCATGATAAAGAAGTAGCCTGTGACGGCTTGCTTTTTCATAATATTTTTGAAATCCCCAAAGTTGATCTTGATGATTCTGAAACAATTATCATTAAAAATTTATTTCAAAATATCAAAGAAGAACTTGAATGGAAAGAATCTTCCGGCGAAGAAATGATAAGAACGTATTTAAAACAGATCATCATCCGCGCCACCAGAAAATGGAAGAAACAGAATCTGGACAACGATACTGTAAAAATTCCAAGCAATGAATTGGATGTTTTCCGAGATTTCAGCAGACATCTCGAGATCCATTTCAGAGAGAAGCACAATGTGGCTGATTATGCAGATTTACTTCACATCGCTCCGAAAACATTAACTCATAAATTTAAAAGCTTACATCTGGATTCTCCCAATCAGTTTATTATCAACAGAATTTTACTGGAAGCTAAAAGACTATTATTTTATACTGATAAACCTGTAAAAGAAATCGCATATGACTTAGGCTATGAAGATCCGGCATATTTCAACCGACTTTTTACGAATAAAATAGGAAACACACCTGTAAATTTCAAAAAAAATTACACTTCGGGAAAAAAGTACAATATTTAATCCTTTTTATGTATTTATTACACCTAATAACCGCCATACATTTGTAATATCAAAAACAAACAACATTAAATAAAACATTATGAAACGTAACGCAACTGCCGTTTGGAACGGTAACATTAAAGAAGGAAAAGGACATTTAACAACTCAAAGCACAACGTTGAACGAAACTCAATATTCTTTCAACAGCCGTTTTGCGGATGGAGTGGGAACAAACCCGGAAGAATTGTTGGCAGCTGCTCACGCAGGATGCTTTACGATGAAGCTAAGTGCAGAACTTTCTCAGGCTGGTTTTACTCCTGAAGAATTGACTACAAAATCAGTAATCACTTTAGATCCAAACATCGGAAAAATTACAAAATCTGAATTAACTTTAACAGCAAAAGTTCCGGGACTTTCAGAAGAAGAGTTTCAAAAATATGCTAAAATTGCTGAAGAAGGTTGTCCTGTAAGCGCAGCTTTTAATTTTGAAATTACGTTGAATGCTACTTTAGTTTAAAATTAAATTTTTGAACCATTAAGAATTTAAGAGTATTAAGTTCTATATAAAAAGTAGAAAATTTTAAATTCAACATCAATAGGAACGGGCTTTAGCCCGTTTTTTCTTTCAGAGCCAGCAAATTGGCTTTAGCCAAACTTAAAATTTTAATGGTTTAATTCAGTAGATTAAACACAGAATTTATAATTTCAAAAATAAAATATACCAATCGGTATATTTTTGTATCTTTGTGCAATATTTTCATTGAAAGAAATGTCAAAAGCAGAAAAGACAAAACAATTTATTATCGAAAAAACAGCGTCTTTGTTTAACACCAAAGGGTATACTTCTACGTCGCTTTCAGATATTACCGAAGCAACGGGATTAACGAAAGGAAGCATTTATGGAAACTTTGAGAATAAAGATGAAGTTGCGCTTGAGGTCTACAAATACAACTCAGGTTTATTAGGAAAAAGTATGTCCCGATCACTTGGAGACGAATTTTCTACTACTATTGATAAATTAAATGCTTTTGTTAATTTTTACCGTAAAAACTGGAAAATGGTTTTCGAAACCGGAGGTTGCCCATTGATGAACGCTGCAACTGAAGCTGACGACAAATTTCCTACATTGAAGAAACAAGTCACAAAATCTTTTGAGGGTTGGATAAAAAATATATCTGAAGTCATTATTCAAGGTCAGAAAAATGGTGAAATTCATGAAAATATTAATGCTGATGAATTCGCATCGTTATTTATTATGCTTGTCGAAGGCGGGATATTACTTTCCAAAACAACAGGTGACGAAAAATACCTCAATCTCGCTTTAGACAGAATATTATTAATGATTGATAAAGAACTAAAACACCTTCCATCATAAACTTCACAATATGGAAACAAAAAAAGTAGCAATTGTAGGATACAGCAGAATCCCTTTTGCCAGAATGAATACCGCTTACGCAGACAAAGGAAATCAGGATTTACTGCTTCCCGCGCTGGATGGTTTGATCAATCGTTACTGCCTAAAAGGAAAACTTCTCGGTGAAGTTGCCGGAGGAGCGACCATCAAACACATTTCTGAAAGCAACCTCATCAGAGAAACCGTGATGAATACTTCTCTTGATCCTGGAACTCCTGCATGTGACCTTCAACAAGCCTGTGATACAGGAATTGAAGCAACAGTATACATCGCAAACAAAATCGCTTTAGGTCAGATCGAAAGCGGAATTGCCTGCGGTGTTGAAGCCATGAGCAATATTCCTTTTGAATCTTCACCAAGATTAAGAAAAGCTTTATTAAAGGCCAACAAAGAAAAATCTGCTTTCGGAAAATTAAAACAACTATTAAGTCCAAAACTCAAAGACTGGATGCCAATCCCTTACAAAGGTCAGGAACCCAAAACAGGTTTGGTAATGGGCGGTCACACAGAAATTACCGCAAAATATTATCAGATTTCCCGTGAAGATCAGGATGAATTAGCCTTTAAAAGCCATCAAAATATGGCAAAAGCTTATGATGAAGGATTTTTTAATGATATGATCACTCCGGCTTTTGGTTTAGACAAGGATAATAATCTTCGTCGTGATACGAGTTTGGAGAAATTAGCTTCATTAAAACCTGCTTTTGACAAACAAAACGGAACCTTAACAGCCGGAAATTCAACGCCTTTTACCGATGGAGCATCTGCGGTTTTGTTGGCTAGTGAAGAATGGGCAAAAGCCAATAATTTACCCATTTTAGCCTATATCACTTTTTCAGAAGTTGCAGGTATTGAATATGTTGAAAATAAACAAAACCTATTGCTAGCTCCTGTTTTTGCAACAGACAGAATGCTTAAAAAAGCAGGAATGAGTTTGGAGGATTTTGATTATTATGAAATCCATGAGGCTTTTGCCGCACAAGTTTTAGCAACATTAAAAATTTGGGGAAATGATGACTTGGCTAAAAAATTCGGATTAGAAAAAGCATTAGGAAAAATCGACAGAAACAAATTAAACGTAAAAGGCGGAAGTCTAGCAGTAGCACACCCTTTTGCCGCAACCGGCGGAAGAATCATTGGAACTTTAGCAAAATTACTCAATGAAAAAGGAAGCGGAAAAGGATTTATCTCCATCTGCGCTGCTCGTGGACAAGGCGTTACGATGATCTTAGAAAAATAAAAATTGAAAGAATGGACAGATTAGAACAATTAAAACAATTCATCGGAAAGGAATTTACACAATCTCCTTCTCCTTTTATGAAATGGCTCAACCCCATCGTTCTTTCTGTAGAGGAAGGACAGTTGGAGTTTCAATATAAAGTAAGACCAGAGTGGCTGAATCCGATAGGAAATCTTCATGGCGGGGTCACCGCAGCAATTGTTGATGACATCATCGGAGCCACGATGTTTTCCTTAAACGAAAATTCTTTTATCACAACCATCAATAATGTCATAGATTATTTCTCCACAGCAAAAGAAAATGATAATATTGTAGCCGAAACGAAAATCATTAAAAGAGGTAAGCAATTTGTAAATGCACAATGCGAAATATGGAACGCAGACAAGACGCGTTTAATTGCAAGAGGAACCTCTAATCTATTTAAAATCAATAACTAATATGAAAAGAGTTGTCATTACAGGACTAGGTGCAGTTACACCTTTGGGGAATAATGTCGAAGATTTTTGGCAAAACAGTATTAATGGTGTCAGTGGGGCCAACTTAATTACCCATTTCGATACAGAAAAATTTAAAGTACATGTTGCTTGTGAGGTTAAAAATTTTGATCCAAAAGCACATTTAACTCATCAGGAAATTAAAAGAAGTGATTTATTTTCACAATATGCCATGTATTCTAGTGCAGAAGCGCTTAAAGATTCAGGGCTTGAACTAGAAAATATGGATCCGTTTGATACGGGCGTAATCTGGGGAACAGGACAAGGCGGAATGTGGACTTTCGAAAGTGAAGTAATGGAATTCACAAAAGGTGACGGAACGCCAAGGTTTAATCCGTTTTTTGTTCCGAAATTCATTGCCAATATGGCATCAGGAATGATTTCTATGAAATTTGGTCTTCAGGGCATTAATTATACCACTATTTCAGCTTGTGCTACAGGAAATACAGCGATAATGGATGCTTTCAACTATATCAGATTAGGAAAAGCGAAAGTTATTGTAAGTGGTGGTTCTGAAGCAGCTATTACTCCGGCTTCTGTAGGAGGTTTCTCTATTATGAAAGCAATGTCTACCAGAAATGATGATTTTGCAACAGCAAGTCGTCCTTATGACGCCAACAGAGATGGTTTCGTCATGGGTGAAGGTGCAGGAGCGTTAATTCTTGAAGAATATGAGCACGCTAAAGCAAGAGGTGCAAAAATCTACGCAGAATTAGTAGGAGCAGCAATGACAGCTGATGCTTATCACATGACAGCACCTCATCCCGATGGTGTTGGAGCAATTAAAGCCATGCAATTAGCTCTTAATGAAGCTGAAGCGAATATAGAAGATATTGACTATCTTAATCCTCACGCAACTTCTACTCCGATGGGAGATTTGGTTGAATTAAAAGGAATTAATAAATTATTCAAAGGAAGTAAAAACCTTGACATCAGCGCTACGAAATCGATGACAGGGCACTTGTTAGGAGCAGCCGGAGCGGCAGAAGCTATTCTTTCTATAAAAGCAATTGAAAACGGAATTATCCCACCAACGATCAATCTTCATAATATTGATGAGAATATCCCGAAAGAGGTGAATATTATTTTCGGTGAAGCTAAAGAAAAGGATATTACATTTGCTTTAAGTAATGCTTTTGGCTTTGGAGGACATAATGCGACTTTAGTTTTTAAGAAGTTTACTTCGTAAAATTCTCTCGCAGATTAAATACAATGGTTTAGATTCTTCCTTCGTCAGAATGACAAACGTACTGGAAAATCTTAATGAAAAATCTTATTTTAGTTAAAATAAAAAAGCAGTCAAAAATTTGACTGCTTTTTGCATAATACTATTAATTCAGATAAAATTAAATCTGGAATAATCCTCTACTTCGGATCTGGAATAAAAAAACTTTCAGCATTTTCAGCAATTGGAATATATAGTCTTTCCCATTTCTCTCCTTCTTCTATTTCCCAACTATGCCCTTCACCTTCAACATCTTCAGCTAAAAGAATAAATCCGGGCTCAATAAGAAATGTTGAACCATCACTTACCTTAAATCTGACCTTTCCTTTCAAAGTCACTACATATTGCCTTCTTGGAGCCGGATGATCAGCCTTTTCCCATTCCTCAATTTTATTGCTTATCCAAAAAGTGGTTGTATTCATAGGTTTTAAAACAGGAATTTTCCCATTTTCAAACGTACATGTTCCATCAGGATTATTCATTAATCTTACTGCAAAAATAAATTCCGAAGCGTCAATCATTTTAAAGTTATGCTTTTAACCATTCCGATTTTGAAAGATAATTCTGATCGGGATAATAAATGAAAAGGCAATTTCTTCCTTTTATTGTATTAATGATCGGCTGCGTCAGATCTCTTGGAACAGCTGGGCATCCCCAACTTCTTCCGATCCTTTTATGCACTGCTGCAAAATCTTCGCTCACATAATCAGCTCCGTGCATTACGATGGCTCTTTTGTAAGCTGCGTCATTAAAGCCTTTATCCATTCCCAATAATCTTAAAGAATACCCGTTGTCTCCGTTATAAGTAGCATCTGTGATATAAAATCCTAAGCTGCTTTGAAGCGAACTGTTGGTATTTGAAAAGTTGGTGGCAAATTCTTCACCTGTATTCTTTCCGTGAGCTACAAGAGAGTTGAATAATACTTTCTTTTCTTCTGTGTCAATCACCCAAAGTCTTTTCGTGTTAGAAGACATCGAAAAATCGCATACCGTTAATAAGTGAGCATCCTGATTAAGCAAACCAGCTTTCTTTAAATTCTCAAAACCTGTTAAAGCTTTAAAGAAAACTTCTTCGTTAAGTTCGTGCCCCGCTTCAAATGTAATTGATTTGTACAATGCTTCTGATGAAGATACTGTAGTGATTTTTTCAGTTTTAGTGTCGTTTAATCTTTCAATTTTTGTTCTGATTTCATTCTTTACTACCGCTTCTTTTGGAGACAGATAAAATGAAGTCGTAACCATGTAAACAATACCTAATACGCTATAAAATCCTTTCATTCAATATTATGTTAAATTCAAATTAGTAGGCAAATTTATAAAAACATAATTACCAAGCAGTTAAAAATGAAAGAAGTTTAACTCAATTTAAGAAACTTTAACGTCCTGATTTCGTGAATTAAAGACCTCATTTTTGCGAATCCGGGACAAATTCCAGGCTCACGGAATTCATGCAATAACGCAGTCCGGTAGGCTTTGGACCATCATCAAAGACGTGCCCCAAATGCGAGTCACATCTCTTGCAAAGCACCTCTACTCTTTCCATTCCGTATGCTGTATCTTTTTTATAATATACACCTTCTTTATCTGCTTCAAAGAAACTTGGCCATCCGCAGCTGCTTGAAAATTTCGAAGTAGAACGGAATAAATGATTTCCGCAAACCGCACAATAATATTCTCCGGTTTCGTCAAATTCATTATATTTTCCGGTAAAAGCTCTTTCTGTCGCGGCTTCTCTGGCGATGGCGTATAAATCCGGAGCAAGGATCTTTTTCCATTCGTCATTAGAAATATCAAGTTTTGTAGTATCTGTTCTTGAGTAATATGGATTGTTTTTTGCTTCTATATTTTCCATAGGATTAATTTAAATATTTTTTGAGATTAAGCTTAAAAATTAAACCACAAAAGTCACAAAAGCTTTTTAACGCTTTAGAACACTTTAGAACACTTTAGCTCAATAAGTTACTACTTTGAAAATAATATAAGTTCACATAAGAAGAAAATCAAAGATTCTCAAAAACTAATGTGTTCTTCTTTGCAATAAAATTTTAACTTCAAATAACTTAAGTGCTTAATTCTTTTGTGACCTTTATGGTTAGATTAAATATAAACTTCACAACCAAATTTAGTAAATTTGAGAATATGAATGATGAAGCAAAAAGAAAACAGTTAAGAAAATATAAAGCATTTGCCACAGGACTCTTTGTGTTGATGGCCATTGTCTTTATTATTACCACAATTCTCCAAAAATCAAATGATTCTCATTGGATCGGGTATGTCCGTGCTTTTTCTGAGGCAGCAATGGTTGGTGCGCTGGCAGATTGGTTTGCCGTTACCGCTTTATTCCGTCATCCGCTTGGCTTACCGATTCCACACACTAATTTGATTGAAAACAGCAAAGAAAAATTAGGGGATAATTTGGGAAGTTTTGTTGTTTCAAATTTTTTATCACCTCAAAATATACGTCCTTATATTCAAAAATTAAAAGTTTCAAATTTTGTAGGAGAATGGCTTAATAAGGAGAAAAACCAGGAAGTTTTAATTAAAAACCTTTCCGATATTGTTTTAGATATTCTCAACAAGCTGGATGATTCTACGGTAAGCAGTTTCATCAGTAAAAAGGTTTCTGAAATGACAGATGATATTAAACTGAATAAAATTATCGGAAACGGAATCAATTATCTTTTAGACAAAAATGATCATCAGAGAATTATTACCAACCTCTCAAAACAGATCAAAGATTATATCATTGAAAATGATGAAATGATCCAGAAACGTGTAAAAGAAGGAAGTTATTCTTTTATTCCGTCTTTTGTTGACAATAAAATTGCAGATAAGATTGCAAGCGGACTTGCAGACTTTTTCAAAGAAGTGGAAGAAGATACTGAACATGAGATCAGAGCGTTGATCACAAAAAAGATTTATGAATTTTCTACAGATTTAAAAGAAGATCCGAAATGGGAAGATGAATTTAAAGACATCAAAAATAACTTCCTTAAAAATGATAAGCTGGATGAATATTCTAATGACATCTGGTTTTCTATTAAAAAAACGTTGATGAAAGAACTTCAGGATGATGGATCTTCATTAAAAAATTATCTTTCTAAAAACCTGAATGAATTTTCACAAAATCTTAAAACTGACGAAAATCTTCAAAATAAGATCGATCATTGGGTTCGTGTCACCGCTTACAAATATATTCTTAAAAATACCCACCAATTCGGAAACCTCATCAGTTCAACTGTTGGCAACTGGAAAGGGAAAGAATTAAGTGAAAAACTGGAATTAGAAGTTGGAAAAGACCTCCAGTTTATTCGCGTTAACGGAACTTTGGTCGGCGGACTCGTAGGTTTGATCATTTACACGATCTCACACTTCTTCCTCTGAAAAATTTAAACTAATAACAACCAAACCATGAAAAAAATTTTAACGCTCTTATTTTCTTTAAGCATAACATTATTTCTCTGTCAGAAAGTTGAATTAAAGAAAGTTACAGATTCCTCTCAGATTTTTAAAGGAGAAATTGCGGGAGTTCCTGTCACAATGCAACTTTATTTTGCAGGAATTGCGGACTGCAGCTTGTATCAATATTTTGTGGACGGATGGTATTATTACGATAAATATCAAAAGAAAATTCAGTTAACAGGCATTTACGATTATGGAAAATTGTCTTTGTATAATTTTGGAGCCAAGCAAAAGCAGAATTCTAAAAGTATCAGAGATCAAATTACTTCTCCCCAAAAAGTAGAAAAAACTACGGAAATCGCAGAAAATTTACAACCTAAAGAATCTATTATTTTTGAGCAAAAGGATAAAGAAAATCCTATTTTGGGTAATTTTTACTTGAATGAAAAAACTCAGGCAGCGAAATTATTTACCGGTAATACGATGATTTACCGTTATAATAATTACCTCATTTTGCCTAATAATAAAAAGATCAACACCTTTGATTTTATTAACAAACATGGCGGAAATCAATTAATTTCTTACGCTTCCGGAGAAAATGGGAATCGTGTTTTACTTTATTTTGAAGAATCATCAAATTTCAATGCATGCGGAAGATGTGGCGCAAGTGAAGGCGAAAAAGGTTACAGAGTTTTGTACTTCACAAAAGACTGGAATTATAAAAGTTACGAAGAATTTCTCACAGAAAGCTGTCTTGAAAATATCTATGACACCAAAGAAACAAAATCCAAAGACAGAAAAATATTAACTTTTACAATAAACAAAACGGAATCTACATCAGCTTACACTTTTACGGTTGATATAAAAAACGCATCTGTTAGAAAGTCAAAATAAAAAAGAGAGTCTAAAAACTCTCTTTTAATTTATCTCGGCAATCTGCTTGCTCTTTTTAAAATTTCTTTGTTGATTTCCTTGATCAATTCCGGACCTTCGTAAACAAATCCTGTATATAATTGAATTAAAGTCGCTCCTGCATTTAATTTTTCGATCGCATCTTTTGCGGAGTGAATTCCACCAACTCCGATGATTGGGAAAGCTCTGTTGCTTTTATCTGAAAGATATTTGATCATTTTTGTGCTTCTCTCACGAATAGGTTTTCCGCTTAATCCGCCATTTCCTATTTGTTCTAACACTTCAGCCGAAGTTTTCAATCCTTCTCTGTTTACTGATGTATTGGAAACTACAATTCCGTCGATTTTTGTTTCTGCAATCAGTTCAATAATTTCATCAAGCTGCTGATTGTTCAAATCCGGAGCAATTTTCAATAATATTGGCTTCTGTACAGATTTTGACTGGTTGATTTTTTTAACTTCTGTAATCAGTTCTCGTAAATATTCTACATCTTCCAGTTTTGCATGACTTCCAACATTCGGACAGCTTACATTCAGTACAAAATAATCTACGTGAGGATGAAGACCTTCAAAACAATCCAGATAATCCTGAGTGTAATTTTCCGGGCTTGTATCTGTATTTTTTCCGATGTTTCCACCGATGATTATTTTTCCTTTGTTTCCTTTCAATTTTTCAATCGCTGCTTCTAGGCCGTCGTTATTGAAGCCCATTCTGTTGATGATTCCACCGTCTTCTATCAGACGAAATAATCTTTTTTTAGGATTTCCAGCTTGAGCTTTTGGCGTTACTGTTCCAATTTCTACAAATCCGAAACCCAGATCTCCCAATTCGTTAAACAACACTGCATTTTTATCGAAACCGGCCGCCAATCCTACAGGATTTTTAAATTTCAATCCGAAAACTTCTCTTTCCAGACGTTTGTCTTCAATAGGTTTAGGGAAAAATAATTTAGTGAGAAATCCGAAATTCTTTAGCATTGAAAAAGTAAAGTGATGAACTTCTTCAGGATCAAATTTGAAAAGGATCGGACGAATAAGCGATTTGTACATTGAAAAAAAGTTTTACAAAAATACTCATTTTAAAATTAATAGTTGATTAACGTATGATATTTTATGTAAAAATGTTTTATAAGCATCATCTATAAAACACAATCTTCTGCAAAATCAGCGGGATAATTTCTTTACGCAAAGATTTAATTATTCAAACGTATTATTAAGTGAGCAAAGTATTGATCAACAAGTTGATTTGATGAAGCTATATGTTGAAGCTTCGCGTAGCAAATTTATTTGCTTTTGCTTTTTTAAAATTAAAATTTCAGATTTTATTTGAAGCTTTTTCCCGCTTTCCATTACAATCTTTTTTTACAAAAAAGGATTTTCATTTCAATCGGGGCTAGGATCCAGTCGTTTATTTCAACATCGTAAAATAACCGCAAAGTTTGTCATTCCGCAGGAATCTAGACTCAAATTTTTCATCTGATTTTCTAATACTATGCGTAGATCCTTCCAGGATGACAAACTTTGGAGTAACAAAAATGGAAAAAACTACGAATATGAACTCAAATCGAAATTCAGAATATCTCCTATTCTTTTGAACTCATCATCTATAGTGCCATTTACTGTAATTCTTTCGTTAGAAATAGGATGATTAAAAATCAATTGATGGGCATGAAGCGTCATTTTTGTGATCTCAAATGTTTCCAGCCACAACTTATTCTGTTTATTGCAGCCGTGTTTGCGACAGCCTAAAATCGGATGTAAAATATGTTTAAAATGCTTTCTCAACTGATGAAATCTTCCCGTTTCAGGGATTGCTTCTACCAAACAATATCTTGAAGTCTGATGTTTTAAAAAAGGCAAATCTATTTCCGAAGTCTGTAAACGACGATAATAGGTAATGGCATTTTGTTTGACTTCATTTTCGTTAATCAAGTCATAGTCTATCGTTTCTTCTTCCTTTGTCCAGCCCCGAAGAATGGCTATGTATTTCTTTTCAACCTGTCTTGTAGCAAACTGATCACTCATAGTTCTCAAGGTTTCTTTATCTAAAGTGAACAGCAAAACACCAGAAGTTTTCCGGTCTAAACGATGCACAGGATAAACTTTTTGCCCAATCTGGTTTCTTAATTCCTGAATAGCATAAGTATCGGCTTCTCCTGCATAAAAAGATTTATGAACCAATAATCCGCTGGGTTTGTTGATGGCAATAAGATGTTCGTCGCGATAAAGAATTTCTAACATGGGACAAAAGTAGAGATTTTCGGCTGATTTAGCCCTGATTGAACGGCATGTTTGAGCTCATTTTTCATGAATCTGCGCGGCGGCTCCGCCGCCGCGCAGATTCATGAAAAATAGCGAGTAGAGAAAGCAGATTCCCGGCTCCTGAAAATCTTAATCTTTATATTTTCGATAAGATCTCGGTTAAATTTCTTTACATTCGTGGAAACAGAAAAGTCTAAAAAATTATGGTAGACTATTTTAATTTTTTCAAATCACTGATAATCATCTCTATTATTACTAGTGCCCTTACCTTAGCCGCTACAGATCCTAAAAAACACAGAACAATAAGAATATTATTATTGATTATTGCAGGTATTTTATTGATGATCGGTTTAGGTGGATGCTTTTTAATGTCCGTATCCAATGTAGGTTCTTACCGATATTAATATTTTCCCAATAAAAAACATTATTTTTGTGCTTCAGACGTAAAAAAATTATGGCAAAGCAAGAAGATGTTTTCAAGAAAGTGATTTCTCACGCTAAAGAATATGGTTTTATTTTCCCTTCAAGTGAGATCTATGACGGTTTATCCGCTGTTTATGATTATGGACAGAACGGAGCCGAACTAAAAAATAATATCAAACAATATTGGTGGAAAGCAATGGTACAGCTTAACGAAAATATTGTGGGTATTGATTCGGCGATCCTTATGCACCCAACAACATGGAAGGCATCTGGCCACGTAGACGCTTTCAACGATCCATTGATTGACAATAAAGATTCTAAAAAACGTTTCAGAGCAGACGTTTTGGTGGAAGATTACTGTTTGAAAATTGAAGATAAAGAAAACAAAGAAATCGAAAAAGCAGCGAAAAGATTTGGTGAATCTTTCGATAAAGCACAATTTGAAGCTACTAATCCAAAAATCTTGGAATACAGAGCAAAAAGAGAGGCTATTCTTTCAAGATTGGCAAAATCATTGGAAAATGAAGATCTTGCTGATGTAAAAGCTTTAATTGAAGAATTGGAAATCGCTGATCCTGATACCGGTTCTAAAAACTGGACAGAAGTAAGACAATTCAACCTAATGTTCGGAACTAAATTGGGTGCTTCTGCAGACAGCGCAATGGATCTTTATTTAAGACCTGAAACTGCTCAGGGTATCTTCGTTAATTTCTTGAATGTACAGAAAACTTCACGTCACAGACTTCCTTTCGGGATTGCACAAATCGGTAAGGCATTCAGAAATGAAATTGTTGCAAGACAGTTTATCTTCAGAATGCGTGAATTCGAACAAATGGAAATGCAATTCTTCGTTGCTCCGGGAACTGAACTTGAATTCTACGAACAGTGGAAGCAAAAACGTCTAAACTGGCACTTAGCTTTAGGTTTAGGAAATGATAATTACAGATTCCACGATCATGAGAAACTGGCTCATTATGCGAATGCTGCAGCTGATATTGAATTTAATTTTCCATTCGGTTTCAAAGAATTGGAAGGTATTCACTCAAGAACGGATTTTGATTTAAAAGCTCATGAAGAATTCTCCGGAAGAAAGCTTCAGTTCTTCGATCCTGAAAGAAATGAAAACTACGTTCCTTATGTAGTAGAAACTTCTGTAGGTTTAGACAGATTATTCCTTTCAATTTTCTCTCATTGTTTAAGAGACGAAGTATTGGAAGACGGTTCAGAAAGAACTGTTTTATCTCTACCTCCGGCTTTAGCACCAATTAAAGCGGCAATTCTTCCATTAATGAAGAAAGACGGTTTAGCTGAATATGCAGAAAATATTTTCAATGATTTGAAATATGATTTCAACTTATTCTACGAAGAAAAAGACGCGATCGGAAAACGTTACAGAAGACAAGATGCGGTTGGAACACCTTATTGTATCACCATTGATCACGATTCTTTGACAGACCACACAGTAACGATAAGAGACAGAGACACCATGCAGCAGGAAAGAGTTCCGGTTTCAGAACTGAGACGAATTATCGACGAGAAAACAAATTTCAGAAATTTACTTTCTAAAATATAGATCAAAAGCCTTGAGAAATCAGGGCTTTTTTTATTTTATACCACATTCGTTAATTATCTGGTAGAATTTATTATTTTAGCGAACTTTTTAACACTCTAAATAATAACTATGAAAAAATTAATTATTTCGTCTTTGGCAATATTTGCCCTGGCAAGTTGTGGCTCGTCCGATGACACTGTTGACGAAACACAACCAGTTGATCCAACAACCATCCTTCCAACAAAATTTACCGAAATTACTCAGGATAACCAGACCTATGTGGTTACTTTTAAATATGACGGAACAAAATTAGTAGAATCAAACGATGTTGGCACCAACGAAAAAACAGTGTATACTTACAGTGGAGACAATATCGTAAAAACTGAGGATTTTGAAGGTACTGCGATAGTTTACACGAGAGAATTCACTTACACCAACGGAAGAGTTACTGCTGAAAAAATCACCAACAAACATTCTGGAGGAACATTGGTTTATACAAAAAACTTCCAGTATCTAAGTGATAATCATGTGAAATACAATGAATACACATCGTCTACCTACAATCCTGCAACCGGAGTACATACAGATATAAAATCTACCCAGTATGACGTTTACATTTCCAATAATGGCAATCTTATTACTGGAACATCCAACTATGAAGGACATATAAGAAACTACACCTACACGTATGACGGGCAAAATAATCCAACTAAAAATATAAAAGGATTTTTAAAGATAAATCTTCTGTTATCACCTGAGGGAGACGTTGCCAGCAACAATCTTTTAAAAGTAAGTAGTATTTATAGTGGTCCAACCAACGGGCAAACTAGTAATACATCAGTGCACACTTATAATAATAACAATTTCCCTACAAAAACGGTTACAACTTATACAAGCACATTATTTCCTACAAACTCGCACACATTCCTTACTGAATACAATAAGTAGCCTATTACTTTTTTTTAAATACAGCCTTGATTTTTTCAGGGCTTTTTTAATTTCTTATCAATTTTATTTTAAATTTGCTGAAGACCAACTCACAATGAAAGCACTAAAATATATCATAGGCGGAGCAGCCGTTACAGTAGCTGCAGCCTATATTTTTGGATATGATTACTTATTCAGCGGAATTTCCAAAACGTATCTGAAAGGAAAAACGAGTGCTAATATTGATGATGGAAAGCTCTTCCCGAGAAATACCATTGCTACAGAAGAACCCAAACTTTGGGAAGAAGATCCTGAATACAACAAAAAAGAGTTACCGAAAAATATCGTTGAAGATCTAAAACAATCTCACACTGCCGCCTTTATCGTCATTAAAAATGGAAAAATTCTTCATGAACAGTATTGGGACGGCTATAGTCAGCTTTCAAAAACCAATTCCTTTTCCATGGCTAAAGCAGTGACAGTAATGCTTTTGGGGAAAGCTTTAGAAGAGGGTAAAATTGATAATATTGATGCTCAATTCTCCGATTTTTATGATGAATTTAAAACTAAAGAATTTGGAAACAATGTTACTATAAAAAACTTAGCTCAAATGGAAGCCGGACTTGATTGGGATGAAGATTATGCCAATCCTTTTCTTCCAAATGCCAAAGCTTATTATGGAAGAAGTCTCAAAAAAGCTGTTTTTTCAAGAAAATTTAAAGAAGAACCAGGACAGCGATATGAATATCAAAGTGGTTCAACACAATTGTTAGGTTTTGCAGTAAGAAAAGCTATTAATCAATCTTTAGCCAGTTATTTATCCGAAAAATTCTGGATTCCGCTTGGAATGGAACAAAATGCCGAATGGAGCGTCGACGACAGCGGAATGGAAAAAACCTACTGCTGTATTCATTCCAACGCGAGAGATTATGCAAAATTGGGGCAGTTATTTTTGGATGACGGGAAGGTTGACGATGTTCAATTATTAAATTTAGATTTCATTAATTTAATGAGAACTCCGACTCAGAAATCTAAAGAAATTTATGGAATGGGACTTTGGATTAATAACGACAATCCTATTAAACATTATTATTTCTTAGGCCTTCAAGGTCAATACATTATTATGGTTCCGGAATATGATATGGTGATCGTAAGAACGGGAAGCTACAGCAACAATCCTAAAAATGACAGAGGAAGACCTGATCAGGTGAAATTTCTCGTGAATGAAACAGTACAATTATTTCAATAAAAATTATGGAAAAACACAGCCCAAAAATTGATGAATACATTGAGAAATCTCAGGATTTCGCAAAACCTATTTTAGATTATATCCGTGAAACGGTTCATGAATTCTGTCCTGATGCTGAGGAAACTATGAAATGGAGTTTCCCTCATTTCATTTATAAAGGAAAGAATTTGTGCGCAATGGCTTCTTTTAAACAACATTGTACGTTCGGGTTTTGGCTTGAAAAGGAAATGAAAACTATGCATGAGATCACTCAGGATATTGAAAAAAGCTCAATGTTCAGCTTAGGGAAAATTACTAAAGTTGAAGATCTTCCACCAAAACCTCAGCTTAAAAAAGCCATCAAAGAAGCAATGGATCTTACAGACATGGGCGTTACCATGAAAAAAGCGGCTCCATCTAAAACCGAAATTGAGATTCCGGATTACTTTCAAAAAGCTTTAAATGAAAATAAAAAAGTATTGGAAATTTTTCAAAAAGCTTCACCTTCATTCAGGAAAGAATATATCATGTGGATCACAGAAGCTAAAGCAGAGACCACACAAAATAAAAGAATGCAACAAGCATTGGAATGGATCTCAGAAGGCAAAGGCAGAAACTGGAAATATGAAAAAAAGTGATGCTTGAGTTATGAATGATGAGTTATAAGTTCTGAATTTTTTGACTCATCCTTCGAGATTAAACCAAATTCTTAGTGAAAACGGAAATTCGCTTCCGTTAAAGTATTATTTTTTAAGAAAGCTTCGTATTCCGGGGATAATTGTGCCCTTCCGAACGTGTTTTCTCCGCTCATACTTCCCAAACGAACTTTATCTTTTCCGTATTTTTTATTCATCGCATCCATCGCTTTCATGACCGGTAAGTGCTGGTTTTGAGTATCTTCTTCAAAAAGATTAATCAACCTTTGATCCTCAGGCACAAAATCATTAACGATAACTCCGGCTTTTTTATAATGAAAACCTTCTTTAAAAACAGCCTCAAAAAGTTCATTAACAACCCTGCCGATAATAATGGAAGAATTGGTAGGATTCGGAAGAATTTTGGTCATTCCATTTCTGTATTCCGGCAAATCTTTTCTGAAACGATTGGTCTGAACGAAAACCGTAACCATTTTACAGCAGGTATTTTGTTTTCTCAGCCTTTCAGAGCAATACATTCCAAAAGTTTCTACACGTTCTCGTACCTCCTCTTTTTTTGTCAGCATTTCCATGAAGCTTCTGGTAACGGCGATTGATTTTTTCGGAGAAGGAGAATCCAGTTCAAGCTGACGGATTCCTTTTAATTCGTTGATCATTCTCACGCCATGAATTCCCATTACTTTTCGAACCCACATTTCGGGTTTTTGAAGAAGATCCCACGCTTTGTAAACTCCGCTGTCGTTCATTTTTGCGGTAAGTTTTCTTCCTATTCCCCAAACATCTCCGATATTAAGCCATTTTAAGGCTTTTTCGATTTTTTCCGGAGTATCCATACTATACACTCCGTTAAATTTCTCGGGAAAATCTTTTACAATTCTATTCGCAACCTTGCATAATGTTTTTGTGGGAGCAATCCCGATACTTACAGGAATATTTACATTTTTATGAATGTCATTTCTGATCTCCAAACAATAGTCATAGAGATTAATATATTTAAAGCTTGTTAGATCTAAAAATAACTCATCTATGCTATACACTTCAAAATCTGTTTTATCAACATAAGAGGTTGCAACCCCAATAACTTGCTGGCTTTTAAAATTATATAGCTCAAATTTTGCTGAAAAACTTTTTACATCGTATTTCCTGAACAGCTCTTTATACTTAAATGCAGGAGCAGCCATCGGAATTCCCAAATCTTTAGCTTCTTTACTCCGAGACACAACGCAACCGTCGTTGTTGGAAAGTACTACAACGGGCTTGTTTTCAAGTGAAGGATCCAAAGTTCTTTCACAGGAATTATCGAAAGCTTTTGATAACTCCCGTTATCAAAAGTTAAATTTTATCAAAAGTTATAATAAAGAACACTTAATAGAAACATTTTACAATAAGATCTTATCATTATAACTTTCGATAAAATTTCCCTGAGCAAAAGGAATAAAGTAAAAAGTAAAAATTAATAAGAGTTTATTACAATTGTATTATTGTTCTTCTAACATTAAATTTATGCTCGGATCACTTTTAGTTTTCATCCATATAATGTCTGTAACAACAAAATAATCATCTTTATAATTTCCTTTTTCAAATGCTTCTTCTCCTATAAAATCTATTAAATATAGTTTATGCCCTATTTCAGGAATTAAAGGAAAGTCCCATTGAATCTCAAAATTTTCATTGTTGTTAATAATTAAGTTTAATTTCATAATTAATAATGTTCGTGACTATATTTTATTTCAGGAGTCCATTCTTGATTTATATATCTTAACAGATGATAAAACTGCTCATAATGTTCATTATTGTCATTATTAAATGCATTTAGCAATTCACTGTTCGAAATATTGCCTAATTGATCTAATAATTCACCTATAACAGCTCTTCGTAATCCATCTAAATGAAATCTATAACGTATTTCTCCGATTTCCCAATCAATTAAATCTTTTATTCCATCAATATCTACATCATCTCTATCTAGTATAGAAAAATACATATCAAGGTAAGAAGTTCTTCCTGCTTCACTAAAATGCGGAAGGTGTAATAATTCTCTCATATTAAAATGGTTTTAGTATATCAGTATTTTCAATTAATAAATCTATTGCAGTACTTTAGAAAAGGAATTTTTTCTCTTTTCCTTTTCAGATCATTAAATATTTCTTTATAGTTTAACATTATTTATCGGGTCAAGTGGATTAGCTATGCATTCCCATTGTAGATCAAACTTTTGAGCAACTGCAATTTTTTTAATATGGCTCAATCCGTTATTTGTAAAGTATGGGGAAGAAATATTTAATAGAGGTACAGACGATAATTTTTCAAGGATAGATATTTCTTCAGTATTTAACCTCATGAAAAATATTGTTATATGATATTCGTTTGCAGCAGTAAGAAAAATATTTAGCGTAACATTAAACTCAAAAATTTGATCTTGATTATATTTGTAATCAATTTCGTCATAAAGAGTTATAGTTGTCTCAATACCTCTTTCATTATACTCAACTTTAGGCACATTAAATAAATTCATAACTAAAGACTTATGAAATATAATAAATGAGTTTTATCAAGCTCTATCCACTGCACATTTAATATTTGATGGATAATTTTAGAATTAATTTTTATCCATTGATTCATTTCTTTTAATGGTTTAAATTCTTGACTTCTTATTAACATGATTTAGTTTTAATTTTACCAAAAATAAGTATTTAATCTTTAGTATAATAGTCAAACAAAATAAATGTTTTAGACTAATTTTTTCACCTTCTTTTAAATGAATAAAATAGTGAAATTATCTTTTAATTAATAGTGCCATGATCTTTCAATTGTTTGTCCTGCATGACCATTTTTAAGATGCTCAAAAATATCATTTATAATATGTTAGAATTTAATAAAATATATGATTCAACTAATCAAACATATTCTCATAATGTAGAAATTTTAATAGGTAACTTCATTACCACATGACTATAAGGAACATATGCTCAAGTATAATGGAGGTTTCATTCCTATAGAAAAAGAATATGTATTTGATTTCGAAAATAATGAATTTTTACTTGGAAGTTTTTTTCCGACAAAATATGGAACAGATAGTATGGAGCATTATTACCAAATTAAACATGTTTTTTATATCCAAATTTATTATCCATAGGGACTTTAGTTGGTGGATATATAGCAATGGGATATCAATCAGATAATTTAGGACAAATTTATATTTATTTTTCTGATGAAGAGCCTAAGAAAATTGCCAGCTCTCTTACTGAGTTTCCAAAAAAAATGGAAGTTCGAGATATTTAAAAATAAAATACAGCAACTTATGTTGCCGTATTTTGTTTTATGGGTCGAGACTAACTTTATTATAGTTTGAAAACAAGCAAGATTGTAAAAAAGCAGGCTCGTTTATTCTATTTTTTCGTAGATAAATATTTAAAAACCTTATGACTACCTTTTTTAAGTTTGAGAATTGAAAATAAATTTAATATATTTTCAGAGATATTTATCTTCGCTCATAATAATATTAAATCCCCAAGTTAGTTAAAAAATCTATCTCATCATCATTTCCTTCCCAAGAACCAAGTTTTCCTTTTTCAGGGATTACATCTTGGTAAGCTGCTTCAAGAGCATCCCGTTTTTGTTTTGAATCAGCTCTTGCATATCTTTCCGTTGTTTGTACACTTACATGTCCTAAAATATCTCGAATGTAAACAATATTCACTCCACCTTGTAAAAGGTGCATTGCTTTAGAATGCCTAAACACGTGAGGACTAATAATTTCAGGAATCAGATGGCTATTAACTATTCTAGCACTTTTTGCGTATTTCTTTAAAATATAAGTTATACCTGCAGGAGTAAGCTTTCCTCCTCCTCGATTAAAAAATAAAGGGCTAAATTGTTTTTCAGGCCTAAGCAAATGATTCTCTTTGACATATCGTTCCAATAAATTAATTTGTTCTTTTAGCAAAGGAATGTCTCGTTGCTTATTACCTTTACCTGTTACTCTTATATGATAAGGATATTCAAACCTTACACATGATGGGCTTAGATCTACAAGCTCCTGAACTCGCATTCCGCTATCATATAACAATGCTAACATAGCTAAATCCCGACGAGAAGCCAAAGTTTCCATAGACGCTTGTTCAAGTAATAAATTTATACCTTCTACAGACAAATAATTCATTACTTTTGAAAATCCTTTTTTACTTTTAATTGATCGGATATTTTGCCACTCAGCTAATCTGTCTGGTACTTCATATTGTAAATATTTACAAAAAGAACAAATGGCTCCGTAACGATTATTTCTTGTTGAAATAGAATTATTGCAATCCGTCTCAAGCCACATCAAAAATTCAGATATTGAATCTTTATTTAAATGTTTTAGTTCAAGTTTGTGAGGAGGGATATTTTTTACCTTAGTCATAAATGATACCAACAAACTAAAGCTTTTTTTATATGCTCTGATCGTATTGGATGAAGCTCCAAAATTTCCAAGAAGATATTTATGGAAAAAACTTTGTAAGTATTTAGCAAAATCCGTCATAACTATTCACTTTTTGGGATTTTTGGAAAAATTAGAGATGTCGGATGTTCTAGCTGTATTATTCCAGGAAACATTTCGTTTGTAAGCCGAACATAATTATTGGTTGACCTGGGATCGTTATGACCTAAAAACACCGAAATCATAGGTAATGCACAATAAACATCTATGTTATTACGAACCATCTTTGCAAGGCTATGAACAGCAGCTGTATGCCTAAGATCATGAATTCGCGGAGGATTCCCTCCCAACTTTGAAGATATTCCTGCTGTATTTAAAATATCACAGAACCAACGCCTAACACTTTCTCCAAGACAGCTCTTTCCCCTCTGTGTAACAAAAAATGGTGATTCAGGCAAAAGAATTTTTTCTATTGGATTTTTGTCTCTAAATTCTTTGTATTGTAGTAATACTGGTAATAACGAATCGTTTATTGCTGCAAGTCTTTGTGTGTTATTTTTTGAATCATTTATTACTATCGTTCTTTTTTCAAAATCAATATCTTTATTTTTAATTGCCAATGCTTCACCAATTCTTAATCCTGCACTATAAAGCAATCGAAGTATCGCAGGCATAGTAAAGATCATTGTTTGTCCATATTGATAATGGATTCGCAAAGAATTTGACAGTGAAAATATAGTTTGAATCTCTTCGTGAGTAAAAATATATGGGATATAAGTATTTTTCGCCCCTTTTCTATAGGGAATTGGCACATAGCAGTCTATACCTAAATCACGCATATAATTACCTAACTGAATCCAGGCATTGTATTTCATATATAAAGATCGGGGACTATCATTAGTTCTTGTTTTTTTCCATTTATCTACAATCTCTTCTCTTATAAAATGGTCTTTCATGTTGTAATCATTACAAAATTTATCGATCTCTAATAAAATCCATTTAAGTGTCGACGAATTATATCCTTTAAGCCCTCTCTCTTTTAAAAACCCTTGAATATAAGGGGCTAATTTACTGGTGTATATAAACTTTTTATCCATAATTTCATTATTTAAAATTTGCTTGTAAGTAAAAATTATGATCAACCACGGGTACATCTAAGGAGCATTCCAGTAAATTTTCTATACTTATATGTAAATAATCCATTGTTACCACTGTGTTTGTATGCCCCAATGTATCTGAAATTATAGATATAGGAACTCGATTCTTCAATAAGTTAGTTGCCAAGCTATGTCGTAGTGCATGACTGCCGTGCTTCCTTGTACTATAATCAATATTGGCTTTTTTCAAATAATTACGGATATTATTATAAAATGCATTACTTGTCATCGTTGTATATGGACCAAGTTCTCTTAGAAATATATACTTTGATTTTATTTTAGGTCTTCCATTTTTGATATAATCAATTATCGCTTCGCCAATATCAGTCAGTAAAGGCAGCTCAATAGGGACTTTTGTTTTGAATTGTTCTAAACGAATTATATTGTTCTTCCAATCAATATTCGAAAATTTCAGAAATCTAATATCTGAAGATCTAAATCCCAATCTAGTTGCCAATAAAATCATAGCATAATCTCTTTTTCCCTTTGATATTGTTCTATTTACATTCTGTTCAAGCCGTAAAATTTCATCCGCTGTATAATATGTCTGGATTTTATTTCTAACTCTTATTTTTAGATGATCTAAAATCTTTGCCGTTCGACGATCAATAATTCCATCATCATAAAGTTTTTTTAGTGCAGCCCTTAATATTGTTGCACTGTGATCTTTGCAATTTCTTACCGATGACATAAAATCAAGAAGTTTTTCAGCAGTAAGATCTTTCAGTGATGATACATTTTCGTAGTGCATTCGCTCACAAAATTTGTAAAGACATCGATAATAATTATTTCTTGTATCCGTTTTTAATTTTTTCTCAATGACGTGTTTCTCTAAAAACTCTGTAAAATAAGGACCTATGTGCCCTGGAAATGGCGCATCATACTTTGTTCGGGAAATTCTTAATATCCAACGTTCCTGAAGCATTCCGTTTAACAATGTAATATAACGTTCATCATAATGATGACATTTCCGTTTACTGATTATTGTATCTCTGTGCTTTAGATAGACTTTTCCAACTTCGGGTGTGTAAATTTCAGTTGAATTTTGTTTCATGTATGCGAGAAGCCTATTATACTCGATTGATAAGCGTTCTATCATACTGCTTGAATATATATTCTCTTTGATATACGTTTCAAGCTGTAAATGTAGTTCGTGAATGTTTTTTTGCATAATATTAATATAAAAAGTTAAAAATTGTTTCTTTTTTAAATAATGGAAAGAATGCTATTTATCTCTCTATATCAATACTTTGATTCCTAGCAAATTTAATGATGGAATTTTATGCAGATATTTTTTTATATCAGCAATATTTTTTATATTTGCTATAATAAAATAAGATATAAGGGACTAAAGAAATCTCTTTTTTCCATATTCTTGTTTAAACGAAAAAGTTAAAATCTGTCGGTGGCCTAATACTAACAGATTTTTTTATTTTCACAAACTTATGAAATTTTCACAAAAAACTTGTATTTTTTCCGAAAAACATTTAAATGAATGGATTTTAGTAAATACTTAGTAAGTACTCAGTAAATACTTTACACATTTTGTATATACTTTATATATAAAGTATATAATGATTGAACAAAATGTTATTACTAAAAGATAGAATTGTATCTAGGTAATCCAATTTCATTTTCTTTTGGATAAGGTTTTCTATTGGTCATACTCACATCTTCTTTAATCTGCTGGTGGATATCATATTGTTTTTCTTTATCATAGGAATAACGAGGATCAGGAATCATGGGCATCTTTGCCATCTTATGAATGGTAATCGTTGGAAAATGATAATCTACTTCTACAGTTCCCAAAAGTAAATAACATCCACCTCCCTGAAAATCATATTGTTTCAAACTATCCGGAAAATGAGCTGTATCAAAATAATCTCCGTTCACATCGATCCAGGTTCCGAAATACATTTCTCCTTTTCTGGTTGGGACGTGTTTTCTGGCAATCAGATAAGCTAGCATCTTTACTTGTCGTTTATGAAACTTTAATAAATCTTTTACAAATACAGAACCTCTGCATTTGGTCTGCAACAAATCAAAAGGACTGCATGAAACCGGAAAACCTAGCAATTCAATTTCATCGAAAGCATCCTCAAAATTTTCTCTTTTGAGCTCCGGAAGCTTAAACTCTTCGACAGGTTCTTCAATTAGTAGTAAGCCTCGATTCTCTGGTTTAAAATTCACTAATAATACTCTAGCCTCTACGAGCAATTCGTTTTTAGGTTTACCCGTAAAACGAAATGCGCCGATAAAAATTAAGGTCTGGATCGTTTCAATACCAATCTGAATGCGTTTGACAAAGTCTTGTAAAGATTGATAATTTCCATTCTTTTCCCGCTCTTCAACAATCTCGTGGGCAATCTTAGTCTCCAGTCCTTCCAGAAGCATTAATCCTAAATAGATGTCCTTTCCTTTTAACGCCGTTTGGAACTCACTTGAATTGACACAGGGAACCTGAACATTTCCTCCAGACATTTTTGCTTCATGAATATAAACTTCTGTACGGTAAAATCCGCCCTGATTATTAATCACCGAAACCATGAATTCCAATGGATAATATACTTTCAGATATAAACTCTGGTAACTTTCTACTGCGTAAGAAGCTGAGTGTGCTTTACAGAAAGAATATCCTGCAAAAGATTCAATCTGGCGAAAAGCTTCAGCAGTAAGCGCTTCCGAATGCCCTTGATTTTTACAGGAATTAAAAAAATTGACTTTTACTTCATTCAGTTTTTCAATGGATCGCTCTTTTCCACTCATTGCTCTGCGGAGAATATCGCCATCAGCATGAGTAAGCCCGCCGAAATACTGTGCAATTTTGATGACATCTTCCTGATACACCATAATTCCATACGTTTCTTTTAAATTTTCTTCAAAAACAGAATGAAAATATTCGAACTGATCTGGATGATTATGCCTGAAGATATATTCACGCATCATACCGCTCTGTGCTACACCCGGTCTGATAATAGAGGAAGCCGCAACGAGAATTCTGTAATTGTCACATTTTAATCTTCTTAAAAGTCCACGCATGGCAGGAGATTCAATGTAAAAACAACCAATTGTTCTTCCTATTGCCAAATATTCATTGGCTTTTTCTTCATCTTTGGAAATTCTTGTATCTCGAATATCAACATCAATTCCTCTTGTTTTTTTTATAAGATCTACGGTATCCTTTATCGTTCCAAGTCCTCTTTGGGACAAGATATCAAACTTTTCCAATTTAATGTCTTCCGCTACATTCATATCGAACTGAACAATCGGAAATCCTTTTGGCGGCATTTCAAGTGCGGAATACTGAGTAATAGGCTCATCAGAAATTAAAATTCCGCAAGCGTGCATGCTTCGTTGATTTGGAAATTTTTCCATTAACTTAACGTATGTATGGATTGTTTGAACAACCGAATTCGTCTCATGAATTTCCATAGTTTTTTTAGTCAGTTCATCTAGCTCATCTTTAGGCAGCCCAAAAACTTTCCCTACTTCTCTAAATCTTGATTTGTATTTAAACTCCACATTGGTTCCGCAGAAAGCAACATGATCTTTTCCGTACCTGTTAAAGATATATTCCAGAATCGCATCTCTGTTCTGCCAGCTCCAGTCAATATCAAAATCCGGAGGGCTTTTTCTGTTAAGGTTTAGGAATCTTTCAAAATATAGATCAAGTTCCAAAGGACATATATCAGTAATTCCTATGCAGTAACTGACAATGGAGTTGGCTCCGCTTCCACGACCAACATGCATGAATCCCATTCTGTTGCTGTATCGTACAATATCCCACGTGATCAGAAAATAAGAACAGAAGTTAAGTTCGTCAATTACTTTTAGTTCTTTCTCTACCCTTATTTTTGCGGTTTCATTGTCCTTTCCATAACGTTTCTCCAATCCCAAATATGCCAACCTTCTCAAAAGCTTAACATCAGATTCTTTGGACTTAGTATAGTATTGCTTATTCTTAACTTTTTCAAAATCAAATTCAAAACTACAGGTTTCCAACAATTTTTCGGTATTCTTTATGATTTCAGGATACCTTTGAAAAGCCTTGATAATCGAATCTCTAGATTTAAAATACTCTGATTTCCTGCAAACATCTTGTTCAGAAAGTTTCGATAGCAAGGTATTGTTGTCAATAGCCCTTAAGATCCTATGAAGATTATATTCTTTTTTAGTACTGAAAGTAACAGGATGAAAAACCATCATTTTCGGAATCAGCATTTTAAATTCAGGACGGATCAAAAGATTCAGTTCTTCTTCCAGAATTCCAATAAACTCATTGTCTTTCAACTTTGAAGGAATGTTATCAATCGGATATACTACAAACACGTTTTTAAATATAGGGGCAACCTCAGAAAGTTCCTCACCATTACAATTGTAATCTGTCAACACTATATTGACTTCACCAATTCCGGAGAACTCTTTTGCAATAGCAACGTAAAGCAGTCTGTTTTCTTTTCTGATTTCAATTCCGGCAATAGGTTTAATTCCTACTTTTTCACATTCCTTCTTGAAATCATAAATCGCAGTAATGGTATTGATATCTGTCAATACTAATTCCTTAATACCTAAAGAATGTGCCTGCCGTACCAACTCTTCTACAGATAAAGTGCCGTAACGAAGGCTATGAAAAGAATGACAATTCAGAAACATAATAGAAGGTTTTATACGTTATTTTCCAAAATCAAAACCGGATGCCCTACCGACTGCATCAGCACCAAACCGGTTCTTTAAGTAATCCATTGTCTGATACAAGCTCATCTGCTCTTCTGTATCTTCAAATAGATTCATTTGATGATTACCATGCACCAGCCCGGTAAATCGTAATCCAACTAATCTCAGTCTCATTCTTCTTGTATAAACCTGATTAAAAAGTTCCAGTGCTACTCTCGAAAGCGTATGATCAGCGGAAGTGTAAGCTACTTTATACTGTTTGGTTTCTGTATCGAAATTGGCATAACGAATCTTTACGACCACGGTTGAAGTCAGCCATTTTTCCTGTCTTAATTGATAAGCCAACTTTTCTGCCATTCCCGATATAAGCCTTTTGAGCTCGATAATATCCATCGTATCATTTGTAAATGTTCTTTCCGTTGAAATCGACTTTCTTTCCGAATATGGAACAACAGGGTTTTCATCAATACCATTGGCTTTTTTCCATAATTCTTTCCCATTTACTCCAATCATCTGCTGAAGCACGAGTACCGGCATTTCAGCCAAAGTATGAATAGTACGGATCCCAATCCTTGACAACAGTTGAAAGGTCTTATCGCCAACCATCGGAATCTTCTTAATGGATAAAGGATTTAAAAATGACTGCACTTCCATTTCCTTAATTTCCAGACTTCCCACAGGTTTTGATTCCCCGGTTCCGATTTTTGAGACGGTTTTGTTGGTAGATAAGGCAAAACTTATTGGAAGTCCAGCTTCTTTTTTTACTGCTGCTGCAATTTCCTGAGTCCATTGATAGCAACCGAAAAATTGATCCATTCCGGAAAGATCCAAGTAAAATTCATCTATGCTCGCTTTTTCCATCACAGGAACTTTTTCTTGAATAATTTCAGTAACAGTATGAGATAAATTAGAATACAATTCATGATCTCCCCGAATGACTTTAGCGTCTGGGCATAATCTGAGTGCCATTCGAATTGGCATGGCTGAGCGTACTCCGAACTTACGTGCTTCATAAGAACACGATGCAACCACCCCACGGTCTCCACCTCCAATAATTAAGGGAATTCCGTCAAGTTGGGTATTATTACGTCTCTCGCAGGATACAAAAAATGTATCCAGATCCATATGTACAATCGCACGATTCATGTCACAAAGCTAGATACTATTTGTATCATTTTTTGTATATTTGCAGATACAATTTGTATCAATGTCAATTTTTTCAGAAAACATCAGGTTTTTAAGGACTCAAAAAAAATTATCACAACATGAACTTGCTGATAAAATTTTAATGAGCAGAGTGCGTTATTCGAAATATGAGGATGGACGTTCTGAACCTCCCTATGAGCTGCTTATCAGAATTTCAAAATATTTCAATTTGAGTATTGATCTGCTTCTTACTGTGGATATCAGAAAATATCCGCTAGAAGATATCTTAAAACTTCCGGATAATAGGATTGTTTTGCCAGTGGTAGTAGATCAATTAGGCAATAACAGCATTGAAATTGTGCCTCAAAAAGCATCTATGGGCTATCTATCGGGGTATAGTGACCCAGAATATATTGAAAATTTACAAAGAATTACGCTTCCATTTCTGACTGGTGGAAAGTTTAGAGCTTTTCCTGCCCAAGGAGATTCTATGCCACCATTTAAAGATGGTTCTTATATTATCGGAAAATATATTGAAAATATTGATGATCTAAAACTGAATAAAAGTTATGTTTTTGTGACTTTGAACGATGGTATTTCTTATAAAAGATTTATTTCCAGAAATAAGAAATCAATAACTGTTGCCGCTGACAACTCTTTTTATAAATCTTATGATATTCCTCTGGGAGAAGTTGTAGAAGTCTGGCAATACGCATCAGGAATTTTTCCCGAAGATTTTGAACCTGATAACTTTGAAAATTATAATTTAAAAGAAATGTTTCTGGAAATCAGAAAAGATATTCAAGGTCTTGATGAAAAGATTTCAAAAAACAATTAGAAAAAAACTTACATTATTTAATGATCATCTCTTACTACGATTTTCAGAACTTACCAGACCGTCAGGCGCAGTATGATTTCACTCTTGCTCACGGACGTTTAATCAGCGAAAGAACCACTTCCCAATCAAAATATATTTTGTACGAAGTTTCAAATTTTTCGGTAGAACTTATTTATGATATCGTTCACCATAAAATTATCAGTATGAATCTTTTTGAAAATAAGTTTTCCTATTTGAACAAAAATTAAAAACTACCATAAAATCCCATCTAAACGAGATATTAAGTATTAAATATTTTAAAGTAAATACTACAGTGAGCCAACTCAGTTTATTTAATTCAGAAGACCTTTATGAGTTTCCAAAAAACCTTTTGGAATATAGAGAACATTTTCTAGCTCCAAAAGAAGCCGACCAACTAAAAAAGCATTTGCTATCTACAGTTCCATGGAAGCAACGTACCCAGAAAATGTATGATAAAACTGTATTGACTCCTCGACTCACTGCATGGTACAGCGATAAGAAAACTTTCGAATCTGCAGACAAGACATCAGATACTAATCTATGGACACCCGAACTCATATTTCTAAAAGAAAGAGTTGAAAAAGAATTTGGTTATCAATTCAATGGTGTTTTGTTGAATCTCTACAGAGACCACAATGATTCCGTTGCCTGGCATCGGGATAAAGAAAGCAAATATGGGAAACGACCGATTATTGCTTCAATAAGCCTGGGACAAACAAGAAATTTTGACTTTAGAAAAGTAGATCATCATCAGAGCAAATATAGTCTTCCTCTTCCTCATGGATCATTATTAATTATGAAAGGTGATTTACAAGAGCACTGGGAACACAGAATTGCTAAGTCTAGTATTCCAATGGAAGAACGTATTAATTTAACTTTCCGTTTGCGAACTGTATAATTATAATAAAAAGCAGCCCTAAAGATGCTTTATTTACAATACATTTTTTATTCTTTAAGAATAAACGACGGTTATTTTTATTAGATAACTTTTAATTTTGATTTTATATATTTGTTTATAAATTAAAATAACGTCAAGCGTAAGCTATCGTTTTGGTACATAAAGCCGCGAACTTTAAAATGATAACCAAAAATGATAGACTTACGCCCATGCTTATACGGCGTGGGCTAAGTCTTTCTGGTTATCGGGTACTTCGCGGCACCTATGTACGGATTGATATTAGTTCCACGCTTTCTAATAAATAAGCATGATACAAATTTTGACCGTAACTACACAACAAGAAGAAGGAGGAGCATTATTTCTAAAAATAATTTTGTTCATATATTTCATTCCTTCGATGATAGCTTTACTTCGTCTTCCTGTACTGAAGTTTAAATTTCTAATCGTTTTATTAGTTAATGTATTCTTTGGATGGACAGTGTATGGTTGGTGGCTTTCTTTTATAAAAGCGGTATCTAGCAGCAAAGGATAATCTATAATATAAGACTTTTAAGTAATTCATATATGATGATAAAGGTAGTTTTAAAAGTCTCAGAAAGCGAAATTAATCATATATTAAGCAAGCTCGTAAAACTGGGAATTAACAATATAAAAATTAAAAAGAAACGGGAAAAATTAAATCTTTTTCGTTATAAAAATATGCTTGATGGTAAAAATTTTGATCAAAAAATGTAAAATTAATGGAAATGCTTTAACGAGAATACTGAATAACAAAATGCTTAAAGTATCAAATTATTCTTTAAGCATTTTGTTATACTGTTTATTATATTTATAATAGATCAATGGTTAAGAAACATTGACTAGCTCAGAGAATGAATAGTTATGATTTTATCATATGCTGTCATTAAAGCTCCTTAAAGATATATTTATGTATATTAGCATTACTAATAACTTTCAATGCCACTTACTTTTAAAACCTCTCTCAGTAAAGAGATAAAAGAAAAAATCAGATTAAATCATAAGGAATTACTTAAAAGTCTAATATTACTAGATAAAAACAAGAATAATAAATCATATTTCTAGTAAAAAACTAGTAATCTCTTCAATTTCAAATAAAATAACTTTGCATTAGATTATTTAATTTTACGGTAATCCGTAATATTAATAGTTACTTAGTTAGTATTTTTGAAATTTATCATTTAAATTAGATCAAAACACTTATGTCAGCCATTTCAGCATTAAAGGGTTATAGAACTCAATTCCTGTATTCATTACATTATATCTTATCCACCTTGTCAGATGATTTTATATACAGATTAGAAGGAGAAGAGGATTTGGATGTGTTAGACAAGAATGGTCAACTTCTATATGCAATACAGCTAAAAAATTTAGGAAAGCCTATCACGTTGTCTGACATTCTTTCAGACAGTAAAACTTCATTCATTAAAAGATTCTTGGATAACTACTGTGACGCAACCCCCATACTTGTGTCTTATGGAAAAATAAGTGAAGACCTTAAAAATTGGAATGGACATAAGAATAGCATTAGTGAAAAAGAAAAATCTAATTTAAAGAAGTATAAAATAACTTCAGATGATTGGAAAATAGTTAAGAACAAAACACAATTTTCAGAAATTAACGAAGAGTTAATTGCAGACGAAGTTGAGCAATTAATGAAGGATAACTTTACAGAGATTGACCCTATACCAACCATCGGATATTTATTGTATTGGCTACAGTTTATTGCAGAAAAACAACAGCCAATTACAAAAAAAGATTTCTATAACAAAGTTCAGTACTTTGCTAAATATCTAAGTGAGAGGATTGCTATTCACAATCAATATGGCTTGGTTCTAAAACCATTACATAAAATTTCAACGGACGATGTAAATCGTCAGCAGTTAGAGAAAGAATTCTACAATGCGACATTAACAAGGTATGAACATATTTTATTGGGTCTTGATGTTAATAGAGAAAAGCATTTAGAGAAAATTAACGAAGAGCTACAGGCAAATAATGCTGTAATGATTAAAGGTGCATCTGGGCAAGGGAAAACAGTTTTGTTATATAGTTATGTGCATAAATATATCAATCATTGGCTTTCTTTTGAACTTAATATTCAGGAAGACCCTATAATTACTCAACAGTCAATTCAAGCGATTGCATCTATAAGCAGAAAGTTAGATATCCCCACAGTTTTTGTTATAAACGTTACACCCAATACTACTGAATGGGTTAAAATAATTAAAGAATCTTCACATCTAAAGCATATCAAGTTTCTTGTTGCAGTAAGGAATGAAGATTGGTACAGAGCTTCTGCCATAGGTATTGAGTTTGAATACAAAGAAATAGACTTGTCACTTACCAAAGAAGAAGCAGAAATCATTTACTTAAAACTAAATGAAAGAAACCAAATAAACCATTTTACCGATTTTGAGCAAGCTTGGATTCAGTTAGGTGATGATTCTCCATTATTAGAATTTGTTTATTCCATTACACAAGGAGATTCCTTATTCAATAAATTAAAGCAACAGATTTTACAAATACATCGGGAAAATAATCAAAATGCCAGTCAACAAATTGAGTTCTTAAAAATTGTAAGTCTTGCCGATTCTTTAGGTTCGAAGATTGATGTTTCAAAATTGAGTTCAAATATTGACTATCAATTTATAATTGAAAAATTAGAAAATGAATATCTGATTAAAAAATCTTCTGACCGAAAATACATTCAAGGGTTGCATATAGTACGCTCGCAAAAGTTGACGGAAATCTTATTTGATGAATTTATTAATCATAAAGAAGACTACGCTTACAAAGCAATAGCATTATTAGCCGAAGAAGATTTGTATCTTTTTCTATTACAGCTATTCAATCTTGATATTTTAAAATCAGACAAATTCATTCAAAAATTAAATGAAGATATTTTTGTAGAAAACTGGACTACATACGCATCATCTGTAAAAGCTCTTA
The DNA here is from genome assembly GCF_900114875.1 of Chryseobacterium limigenitum. GTDB lineage: Bacteria > Bacteroidota > Bacteroidia > Flavobacteriales > Weeksellaceae > Chryseobacterium > Chryseobacterium limigenitum. Next base: position 3,420 of record NZ_FPKW01000002.1, on the reverse strand, counting down.
TATGGCTTGGCACAAAACAATATGTGCATAATAATCAAAAAGTTTTGGATGAATGCAGAGCACTTTATGGTGGAGCTTGGTATTTCTTCGTTGACTTTAAGTTCGGTGTTGACTATGATAAGAATGGATTGCTTGATGTGTTTAATGTAGATGATGAACATAGAAAAAAGATAGACCAAATAAATGAAAATTTAACTCCGAAAGAAACCATTTTCAATTTAGCAACGGAAGTATTAAATAAACTTACTTTTCCAAGTAAACTACCTTCTACAATACTTGAATGGAAATCTTTCGGAGAGTCTTTGTTTTGGCTAAAAAATATTCCAAATGATAAACAAACTGTAGAAATTTATGAAGAAGAAAAGTTTGAAAAAGCTTTTAAAATAATGGACAGTAAAAGCTTATCTAAATTAATGTTAGGTATGTATTCTTATTCGACTGAATTGGATACTATTAGAAAGAAGTATGTAGAACATTTTGTAAAGAAAATAAAGGAAGAATTTGATATTGTACATTTCGATTTTAATGGAGAAGAAATAACTATTCATTTCATTATTGATATTCTAAAAAATACAGAATTAAGGTCAAGCAATGATTTTGTTATTAATATTTTAGACATTATAAGAACAGCTTTGCCAGAGAAGAAGAAATTCAATTCTCAAGGATATGGTCATCGTCTGCAAACCTTAGCAGTCGATTATGATTCAACCCATAAAACAATGCCAATTGAAAATATGCCTTTGGAAGAATGGGTAAATATTAACGCTTCTATGACCAACCTTTACGATTATGAAGATAGACCAGCCGATTGGAAAGAATATTTAGTTCAACTCAATCAATGGGAAAATCTAATTAAACAAAAGATAAACGAGTTTAATAGTTCATTTGCAAAACTCTTTGCAGGCAGTAAAACATATACACCTGTAGTTCCTGTTATGCATAATGCCTTTTTTAAAATGTCTGAAAACGTTAAAGAACCAAAATTGATAACTGATTCTTTAGGAATATATGGCGGGAAAAAGAAAGATTCGACATCCGACAATCAAAGAGAGCAACTAAACAAAAAGTTACAGTCAAAATACGAGCGTTATTTTAAGAGTCTTTCTGATTTCAAAGGAAGCGTAGAAATTTTTCTTCAACAATCCGCAAAAACACTTTACTCAAAAATTCAATTAAAAACTGAAGAAGGGCATATTTACGATGAAAATATTGAGCGATTATCGCAAACTAATCTTTATGATGCAATAGATAAACTTGCTGAATATAATACTCAATATAAAAATGTTTTAGGAAACATTAATACTAAACATGATTCTAAAGTGGAAGTAAATTCATTACTTACTGCAGCTGTCATTTGGAAAGATTTTTTGAACGACAACAATAAAGGAGAACGTTCATTCAATCGAGTACTAAAATTAAAGTCTGATTTTGAAAATAGAATAATAAAGGAGTTTAAACAAGCCTCTAAAGCTAATTACTTTACAATAAAATATGTCAATAATAAAACTACAGCCGATAAGCCAATCGTAATAATTGATGGTCAAAGTCCGTTTTGGTCATTAATGGGATTTAAAGAAGCTTATAATATTCTTAATAAAGCCATTGATAATCCGGAATACACAAGCCTAAAGTATTTGATGTTACAAATAGGTTTTTCAAACTTTTATTTCATTCAAACAGTTCAGAATAAAACCCTAAACAATCATTGGAATGAGGTAAGACTTTATATGCTAAAAGATAAAACATTTGAAGAATTATCTGTTATTAATGCAATTACAAAAACTGTAGAAGAAGATATTCGTACAAAACTAAATGTAGATAGTTGGGCGCAATTATATCCTGAATTTAATAAAATTAATAAAGCAGGCGAAGCATATGGAAAACTACTTTTCTTGGTTGACCATTTCTATGACTTGAGGTTATTTGATGAAATTGAACTTTCAGAATCTGATAAAAATACTCTGCAACAACATTTGAATAAGGTTGGTTTAGAGCTACAGCAATCTTTTCAAACGGTATTAGATTCTTTATTCGATTGGACAAATATGTTCCCATTTGATGAAGATACTTACATAGATAGTGAAGAAGAGCAAGAGTATTTTAAAGCGATGTTCAGTATCAGGGATTATATCTTCCCTGAACCTAAAGGCGATGAAGAAGACTATCGATTAGCAATTAATATGGAAATAGTTTCCGGGTGGGTAGAACGATTGAAAGTTTGTACGGAAAGTTGGGGAATATTTATACTATTACTTTCTGGAAAATATATAACAAAATATAAAACAAAATAACAATATTAATATTTACTAATAATGAAGATATGTAGGGTTCAATATCTTTAAAAATCCTATTTGGTCTTAAAAAACGACAATTATTTCCAAATGATTATTTTATTGGCGTACAATCTATTTTCCGTCAGGATGAGCATCAAAAATTGGGGGATTCTTAAAAGCTTTGCTAAATATTGCTGCTGTTATAGGTGCTGATGCTATAGGAGCTGCTGCTGGTGCTGCTATCGAAGTGGGTGTCGCAGCCATAGCTACTGGTGTAACTGCACCTGTCGTTGTTCCGGGAATGGCAGTAGCAGTTGATCGTATATGATTACGTCGTAATGTACCATCTGTTCAGAATTCGATATCCCGGGAGAAATGATGAACCCCGAGGTGACGCCGTATCGCTTGGGAAGGAATTCGCTAAGCCACTTTCTGAATTGGGATTCGGAAACTAGGCCATGCCTAGTCTTTACCTGTCTATTACTCTCTTGGTCTTTAGCGATGTCGTAGGCCGCAAGCATTCTGGTTCTAGCTGTAAGGAATTGCCTCCAGCCCTGGGTTGGCATCTTTGCCTGTAGTGGCGATTGCTTATTTTCTTTAGCCATTATTATTGTTTAAAACGTTAATTTACGGATTAATCTCGAGGCCATTTGAAAAGGGCCACATTTTTTACAGTTCTTGAACTACCTCCTGTTCTGTTTCTATTATCTCGAGTTGATCTTTAACTTTTCCTAGATCGGTTTTAGTACTTTCCAACAAGGATTTTTCTTATTTGAGTTTCGTCCATGAGATTATTAATTTAACCTGAGCTCGGGATAAGAAACAGAATAAAAATTTGCAATAAAAAGCAATAATTCGTATATTTAAGTTTCTGACATTCAAATATTTAAACGAACTATTGCTTATGATTTTGAAAGACCAAATTACAAATATTTTTGTACAAGTTGACGATTTTTGTAAAGAATTTGACTCCCAAATCAAGCAAATGAAACTTCAAACACTCGGAGATCACAAAAAGAGAAGAAACAGAAAATCGGTAATGTCGGATTCTGAAATCATTACCATTATGATTGGCTTTCATTTGGGCGCTCACAAAACGTTTAAGCATTATTATAAGCAAATTGTTTGTGGTTATTGGAAAGATTTA